>NZ_KZ454939.1:653827-2029515 GCF_002797355.1 Bacillus xiapuensis
CGATTGGAAATCGTGTAGGCGGTCAACGCTGCCTCAAGGGTTCGAATCCCTTGCTCTCCGCCATTCACAGTTAACACCAACTCGTTTTCATAGCGGCCCGTTGGTCAAGTGGTTAAGACACCGCCCTTTCACGGCGGTAACACGGGTTCGAATCCCGTACGGGTCATCATTTTGGAGGATTAGCTCAGCTGGGAGAGCATCTGCCTTACAAGCAGAGGGTCGGCGGTTCGATCCCGTCATCCTCCACCAGATGAATTTCAGCCATTGCAAAATGAAATTCATGCCGATGTTGATTGCTTTGGGATCAGATAAATAATATCAAGATGATCAGACATTCGGAGAAAAGCAGCATTTACTTATATCGTCGCGGGGTGGAGCAGTCTGGTAGCTCGTCGGGCTCATAACCCGAAGGTCGCAGGTTCAAATCCTGCCCCCGCAATCATTGGTCCGGTAGTTCAGTTGGTTAGAATGCCTGCCTGTCACGCAGGAGGTCGCGGGTTCGAGTCCCGTCCGGACCGCCACTGTACATAGTTGTTTGGCTCAGTAGCTCAGTCGGTAGAGCAATGGACTGAAAATCCATGTGTCGGCGGTTCGATTCCGTCCTGAGCCATATTGCATGCCGGTGTAGCTCAACTGGTAGAGCAACTGACTTGTAATCAGTAGGTTGGGGGTTCAAGTCCTCTTGCCGGCACCACTTATCTATACGGAGGGGTAGCGAAGCGGCCAAACGCGGCGGACTGTAAATCCGCTCCTTCGGGTTCGGCAGTTCGAATCTGCCCCCCTCCACCAGTTTTGATAGGGGCATAGTTTAACGGTAGAACAGAGGTCTCCAAAACCTCCAGTGTGGGTTCGATTCCTACTGCCCCTGCCATTAATCGATTGCAATTATATAAATTATGGCGGTCGTGGCGAAGTGGTTAACGCATCGGATTGTGGCTCCGACACTCGGGGGTTCGATTCCCCTCGATCGCCCCATATAAAGTAAACTTTATTGGGCTATAGCCAAGCGGTAAGGCAACGGACTTTGACTCCGTCATGCGCTGGTTCGAATCCAGCTAGCCCAGTATGCGGAAGTAGTTCAGTGGTAGAACACCACCTTGCCAAGGTGGGGGTCGCGGGTTCGAATCCCGTCTTCCGCTCCAATCAATCAAGGCGGCATAGCCAAGTGGTAAGGCAGAGGTCTGCAAAACCTTTACCACCGGTTCGAATCCGGTTGCCGCCTCCATAACATGCCGGTGTGGCGGAATTGGCAGACGCGCACGACTCAAAATCGTGTTCCTTCGGGAGTGTCGGTTCGACCCCGACCACCGGTATCTACTTTATACACATAAACTACAAAGTATTATTTTCGTAAGAGATAAGACAGGTTATTACCTGTCTTTTTTTGTTCTATTTTAAATATTTGGGCTAGTTATATAATCAACTGACATGGCTCTCCAGCCAGGAAGCCAGATCTTACAAGTAATCTAGCTGTGCTGGTCTTGCTATTCCATGTAGAATGGCGCAGAGTCCCCCAGTTTATTTAATCATCGGTTAACTGGAATTTCATTAAGTGTTGCGTTTAATAGTGCAATTTAAGAGAATTCTACTTTTCCAGATAAAAACAAAAAAATGTTGCCAAAAAAGTGCGAATAGTTTTATAATTAGAGCACAAGTTGTTTGCGCAAACGATTGCAATTATATTTTAACACGTAAACATTTTAGTTATTGCGATTGAAGAAGCCGTAACTTCATGTACTTAAATTTTAGTTCTGTTAAAAACGTAAGCGCTTTCGTTTGTGGTAAAATTTTTTCTACTACATTTACTGGAAGGGGTTTTTCATTTATGAACAAGAAGAGAGCGTTATCTTTTTTGACCGTTCCTATTTTAGCGATGGGAGTATTAACAGGATGTGGACCCAAGGATGATGGAGGCAGCAAAACAGCTTCCGATACAGCAAAAGATGAAAAAACACTTTTAGTTTGGGAAGACAAGGACAAAGTTAACGGTATTAAAGATGCTGTTGCAAATTTTGAAAAAGAGAACGGAGTAAAAGTGGAAATTAAAGAGATCATCATGACGGATCAAGTAAAGCAACTTCGTCTGGATGGTCCTGCAGGTACGGGACCTGATGTTATCACACTTCCGCATGACCAAATTGGTGGCGCTGTTACAGAGGGATTACTTGCGGAAGTGAAAGTGGATAAGTCTGTGGAAGAAAGGTTCACGGAACCCTCTGTTGCTGCACAGAAGTATAACGGGAAATTATATGGTTTGCCGAAATCAACAGAAACGGCTGTATTCATCTACAATAAAAAATTAATGCCTCAGCCTCCAAAAACAATGGAAGAAGTGTATAGATTCTCTAAAGATTTTACTAAAGACGGCATGTATGGATTCTTGGCATTATGGGATAACTTCTACTTTGCATACGGCATACAAGGTGCAATGGGTGGTTTTGTATTTGAAGAAAAAGATGGGAAATTAGATCCGACTAAATTAGGATTAAACAACGAAGGTGCTGTACAAGGTGCTGATTATATTGCGAAATGGTACAAGGAAGGAATGTTCCCAAAAGGTATTATCGGTGAGAATGGTGGAGCAGCTATGGATGGTTTATTCAATGAAGGGAAAGCAGCAGCTGTTATGAACGGTCCATGGGCGCTCGCAGGTTATAAAGATGCTGGTATTGATTATGGTGTAGCCGCAATGCCGACGCTTCCGAATGGAGAGCACGCAAAAACCTTCATGGGTGTAAAAGGATATCATGTATCTGGTTACTCTAAAAAACAAGAACTAGCTACAAAATTTATCGACTTCATTACAAATGAAGAAAATTCCAAGGTTCGTTACGAACAAACACAAGAGGTCCCGCCTGTTAAGTCTTTAATTGATACATTTACTGATGAAAGTGCGAAAGCACTTGCGGAGCAATCTCAATACGCAGTTCCAATGCCGAATATTCCGGAAATGGGAGAGGTATGGCTGCCGGCTGGAAGTGCATTACAGCTAATCGTGACTGGTAAGTCTGATTCTAAGAAGGCTTTAGACGAAGCAGTTAAACAAATTCAAACAAACATTAAAACAAATCACGCCAAGGAATAATAGAATACCTGCCTAGTTTGTATCCCTTTTATCTGTAAAGGGGTACAAACACCCATCAATAAGGGGAATGGCATCAGAAGGGGGAATCTGGAATTATGAACAAAAGTGTACATTCTACAGCCGCCCATAGCACAAAGCATGCAAGAACAGCGACCCTTTTATCAATTATTCCGGGACTTGGACAGTTGTATAACCGCCAAGTTTTAAAAGGAATGATTCTGTTTGTTTTAACAGCATCTTTTTTTATTGTATTTAAAGATTTGTTGAACATTGGCCTATGGGGAATTGTTACACTCGGTGAGGAATTACCGCGTGATCACTCTGTCCTTTTACTCGTAAAAGGAATATTAGCGATTATTGTTGTCCTTTTTGGATTGGGAATTTATGCGTTCAATTTAAGGGACGCTTATGTGAATGGAAGAAAACGTGACTCAGGATTGTCGTTAAGTACAGTAAGGGAGCAGTATCATAACTTGCTGGATAATGGTTTTCCTTACTTGATGGTGACACCGGGTTTTATTTTACTCATATTTGTCGTGATTTTTCCTATTCTTTTTGTCATTTTGTTAGGTTTCACCAATTATGACTTGTATCACTCTCCACCTGCTAAACTGGTAGACTGGATAGGATTCAAAAACTTCGTGGAAATTTTCACGCTGCCACTGTGGCGCGATACGTTCTTTAGTGTATTGGGATGGACGATTGCTTGGACATTTATAGCAACGACATTACAAATCGTCCTAGGGATATTCCTTGCCATTGTAGTTAATCAGGCGGATCTGAAAGGAAAAGCACTCATTCGAACCATCTTCATTTTGCCTTGGGCAATTCCTGCATTCGTTTCTATTTTAGTGTTTGCCGGAATGTTCAATGAATCTTTTGGTGCAATTAATAATCAAGTGCTGGATTTGTTTGGCATTGATCCTAAACCATGGATGACCGATCCATTTTGGACCAGAACAGCCGTTATTTTTCTGCAAACATGGCTTGGCTTTCCATTTATTTTTACGATGGTTACCGGTGTATTACAATCTATTCCAGCGGATTTGTACGAAGCTGCTACGATCGATGGGGCGTCGATTTTTCAGAAATTCTCCAATATTACATTGCCGCTCGTTCTATATGCAATCGCTCCAATTCTTATTACTCAATATACGTTTAATTTTAATAATTTCAATATTATCTACCTATTTAATGGTGGAGGACCAGCTGTACCAGGTCAAAATGCCGGCGGAACGGACATTTTAATTTCATGGATATATAATTTGACAATGACATCTTCGCAGTACGGTAAAGCAGCGGCAATCACGTTGCTTCTGTCCATCATCGTGATTACTGTTGCGTTGTATCAATTTAAGAGAACAAAATCATTCCAGGAGGAGGATATGATGTAATATGAATTTAAAAACAGAAAGAAACATACGACTTACATTATCCTATTTGGTTATTTTGATTATGGCTGTTATTATTTTATACCCTGTAATCTGGATTATTGGTTCCTCCTTTAATCCTGGGGATAGTTTATCCGGTTCAAGTATCATTCCCAAAAATGCAACGCTCAAGCATTATGCAAAGCTGTTTGATACATCGGAGAGTAACTATTTGCTATGGTATGCGAATACATTAAAAATTTGTTTAGCTACTATGTTCTTCTCGGTTCTTGCTATTTGTTTCACAGCATATGCGTTTTCACGCTATGACTTTGTCGGACGCAAGAAAGGATTAGTTGCATTTTTAGTATTGCAAATGATTCCTAACTTCGCTGCATTAATTGCGCTTTTTATTTTGGCACAGTTGACCGGATTGATTGATACGCATTTATCGTTGATTTTGGTTTATATAGGCGGTGCTATTCCGATGAATACATGGCTTATGAAAGGATATCTAGATACAATTCCGAAAGAACTAGATGAGTCTGCGCGCATTGACGGAGCTGGTCATTTCCGTATCTTTTTACAAATTATCATGCCGCTTGCCAAGCCGATGATTGCAGTGGTAGCATTGTTCAATTTCATCGGACCGTTTACAGACTTCATCCTTGCAAAGATCTTAATTCGTAGTGAAGAAAAATATACATTGGCAGTGGGTTTGTACAACTTAATTGCAAAACAATTCGGTAATGAGTTTACTACATTTGCAGCCGGGTCTGTCCTAATTGCAGTACCAATTGCTATACTTTTCTTGTCATTACAAAAGTATTTTGTTTCTGGCTTAACAGCTGGGGGTACAAAGGGATAATATTGGTGAAATAAAAGAAGAAACAGGGATACAAAAAGCTTTGGTTAGGATGGATGACCCTGTTTCTTTTTTGTGAAATGGAGTTCAGGCGTCCTATAAAGAGAAGAGATATATTAATTTCAGATAACAACTTATTCCTTTTACCGGAGAAGGGAGACGAATGGATGGAATTATTCTCTTATACTCAAGGGTTAATGACCAAATTATTCGAGCAGGAATTTCCTTTTGCGCATGGCAATCGGCTCTAATTTTATAACATAATGACAAAATCACTTAAGTTTGATTTATTGAAGTAATTTTATTACAACAGATTGGTGCAAACGTTTGTCCTTTTTAGTTCCTATCTATTCTTAATTTTGAAGGTACTGCAACTGCAAAAGGCTATTCTTTCAATTATCATGCAGGTTTAGCCATTAGATGGTATAGAAAAAAGGGGAACAGATTAAGTATTAAATCTTTTGTGAGAATAAATCAAACTTGTTCTTTTCCTATTATTGAATGTTGCATAGTCCATTTATTAAGTAAAGAAAAACCCTTGTTCTGAAGTGTTGAGTGATAACGATGGTATATTACTTTCACTCAACATGATAAAGCCCTTTTACGTAAACGTTTACTATTTATTTTATATCATTTAGGATTCCCCATAGCAAATGGATTAAATTAGAAATGAACTGTAAGTAGAAGCGGTCGTTTCCAGGAAAGGAGAAACATTGTTAGAACATTTGAGGGAGGAATTTGCTCGATTTTCTTTTCCAAGGGAGGTTCAAGGTATAGAGAGTGTAACTGCTATACTGTTCAATAATGCAGGCATCATAGGAGAAGCTTTGCTGGAAAAAGATAGACAGGTGAAAGGATGTATCAGGGCTGCACTACAATTAACAGGGGGTTATGAAATCAAATGAAGAAGTTCTTGAAGAACTCAAAAGGGAGTTGCTTCGGATCCGTATTGAATTATTTTCTAGAAGAAATAATTTATCATGGACCGACTTTCTCAAAGGGAAAATGATAGATACATTACGTTCACTCAATATTTATAATGCCGCTTGAATGTAAGTGTTCACTTTGTAAAAACTGAATTTTTTGATAAGAAGGGAGGAATGATTTTGATTACTCAAGAAGCAGTATATCATCGCCCGAAAAACAACTTTGCATACGCCTATGATAAGAAAACATTGCATATTCGTTTGCGGACGAAAAAAAATGATGTAGAGAACGTAACTCTCATTCATGGTGATCCATATGTATGGGAAGAAGGTGCTTGGCAATACAAAACAAGCACTATGCATAAAATAGCAGCTACAGAGTTATTTGATTATTGGTTTGTTGCCATTCAACCAGATTTTCGCCGATTGCGCTATGGTTTTATACTAAAAGACGCTGAGGAAACAGTAGTATATACTGAAAAAGGATTCTTTGATGAAATTGTTACTAAGGATAATGCTCCTTATTTTTGTTTCCCATATTTAAATGCAGAAGATGTGTTCACTTCGCCTGCCTGGGTGCGTGATACAGTGTGGTATCAAATTTTCCCGGAGCGGTTTGGTAACGGTGATTCTTCCCTTAATCCTAAAGGGGCATTGCCATGGGGCAGCGAAGATCCGACACCTGCAAGTTTTTTTGGCGGCGACTTTGAGGGTGTCATTCAACATATTAATTATCTTGTGCAATTGGGCATCACAGGCATCTATTTCACACCAATTTTCAAAGCAACAACAAACCATAAGTACGATACAGTGGATTATATGGAGATTGATCCTCAATTCGGCGACAAGGAAACATTCAAACGTCTTGTGCAGGTTTGTCATGATAATGGAATAAAGGTGATGCTGGACGCCGTATTCAATCATTGCGGTTATGACTTTGCACCATTTCAGGATGTATTAGAAAAAGGTGAAGCGTCTAAATATAAAGACTGGTTTTATATTTGGGACTTCCCAATACAAACGGAACCTGCACCTAACTACGATACATTTGCATTTACTCCTATGATGCCTAAACTGAATACATCTCACCCAGAAGTTCGCGAATATTTATTAGAGGTAGGTCGTTACTGGGTAAAAGAGTTTGATATTGATGGCTGGCGTTTGGATGTAGCAAATGAAGTGAGTCACGATTTCTGGCGTGCATTTCGCAAAGAAGTGAAGGCTATTAAGCCGGACGCATATATTCTTGGTGAAGTTTGGCACGATTCCATGCCGTGGCTGCAAGGCGATCAATTTGATGCGGTAATGAACTACCCTTATTCAAACGCAGCCATTCAATTCTTTGCCCAGGAAACGATTAAAGCTGAAGAGTTTGCAAACAAAACAATGGAAGTAATTCTGATGTATCCGGAAAACGCCGCTGAAGTAGCCTTCAATTTATTAGGAAGCCATGATACACCACGTATTTTAACGGTATGTAAGGAAAATAAGGAAAAAGTTAAACAACTGTTTACATTCCTGCTTTCGTCTCCTGGCACACCTTGTATTTATTATGGAGATGAAATGAGCATGTCAGGGGGCATGGACCCCGGCTGCCGTAAGTGTATGGTTTGGGATGAAAAAGAGCAAGACAAAGATATGATTCATTTTGTTACTCAATTAATTCGTTTACGAAAGGAAAATCTGGCATTTGGGAACCGCGGTACATTTCGAATGGTTACGGCGAGCAATGAATCAAATCATGTGATGTATTCAAAAACATTTGGAGAGAAAATCGTGCTATTCGCATTCAACAACTCTGATAAAGAACTGACAGTAGATGTACCGTGTGACTTAAAAGGCAAAAAGGCGACTGACTTACTGACTGGTGAAGAGTTCACATCCGAAGAAGAACATAGGGCTTTAACTGTTGCGATGCATGGGGTTGTGGTATTGGAATTCACATGATGAAAGAGAACTCTATCAGGGGGCATCCGCTATAACATAAACGCTTTTATTTTTATAAAACTAATTTTTTGATAAGAAGGGAAAATCAATATGGAGAAAAAATGGTGGAAAGAAAGTGTTGTCTATCAAATTTATCCGCGAAGTTTTATGGACAGCAATGGGGATGGGATTGGGGATTTACAAGGAATTATTTCAAAGCTTGATTATTTAAAAGAATTAGGAGTGGATGTTATTTGGCTCTCACCCGTTTATAAGTCTCCTAACGATGACAATGGCTACGATATTAGTGACTATCAAGCTATTATGGATGAGTTCGGTACGATGGAGGATTGGGATGAGCTATTAGAAGGATTACATGCACGTGGAATGAAACTGATGATGGATCTCGTTGTTAATCATTCTTCAGATGAGCATCATTGGTTTGTTGAATCCCGTCAATCTATAGATAATCCCTATCGCGATTACTATATTTGGCGTCCAGGAATGGATGGACAAGAACCAAATAATTGGACGTCCGTTTTTGGCGGCTCAGCATGGCAGTATGATGAAGAAACCAATGAATACTACCTTCATCTTTTTAGTAAAAAGCAACCAGACTTAAATTAGGAAAATCCTACATTAAGAAAAGAAATTTATAACATGATGACATGGTGGCTTGATAAAGGAATTGATGGCTTCCGTATGGACGTGATTAACCTAATTTCAAAGGTGGATGGACTACCTAGTACTCCAGGAGGGAAAAAATACGACTGGGGCGGTGATTTCTTTATGAACGGTCCGCGGGTTCATGAGTATTTACAGGAAATGAACCGCGAAGTGCTAGCCAAGTACGATATTATGACGGTTGGTGAATGCCCTGGAGCATCTGTGGAAGATGCAACTAGATATGCAAATAATGAAGATACAGAGCTGAATATGATATTTACCTTTGAACATATGGATATAGATTCGGGTCCGGGTGGAAAGTGGGATGTAAAGCCTTTTAAGCTTGTTGATTTAAAAGAGGTTATGACTAAGTGGCAGACAGGTTTGAATGGGAAAGGATGGAATAGCCTTTATTTAAATAATCATGATCAGCCAAGAATGGTGTCTCGTTTTGGAAATGACATGACTTACCGTGTAGAATCTGCCAAAATGCTTGGAACGTTTCTTCATATGCTGCAAGGAACGCCTTATATTTATCAAGGTGAAGAAATCGGTATGACTAATGTTAAGTTTGACATTAATGATTATAAGGACATTGAAATCATTAATATCTATCGTGAAAAAGTGATAGAAGGCGGAGAAGATCACGGAAAAGTAATGGAGTCCATCTACATCAAAGGACGTGATAATGCTAGAACTCCGATGCAGTGGAATGAAAGTGAAAATGCAGGTTTTACAACTGGTACTCCGTGGCTAAAATTGAATCCCAATTATAAAGAGATAAATGCTGAAAAGGCATTGGAAGATAGGGATTCTATTTTCTATTTTTACCAAAGTCTTATTCAATTGCGTAAAGAATATGACATTATTGTATACGGGGATTATCAACTCATTTTAGAGGATGACGAACAAATTTATGCATTTACGCGTTCATTAGGGAATGAAATACTGCTTGTTATGACAAACTTCTCTAGTGAAACACCAAGATTCCAGTTGCCTATTGATATACAGTTTAATACGAAACAACTTTTAATTAGCAACTACGAAGCAGACGGAAATGAAGAGATTTCTACTGTGATCTTAAGGCCCTATGAGGCAAGAGTATATCTCTTGAAATGAAAAGTGTAAAATCCTCGATTCCAAATGGAAAATTTACTTATTACCATTAATTAAGAACCAAATGATCGAAGAACTTAGTGGTCAACAAAAAATTAGTAGATAAGCAAAAAGTAAGTGAATGGGGATCGGGATTGGAGCAACGGGTCCTGTTAATGTAGAAGATGGTTCCATTGAGGTAGCTATTAATCTATGCCGGGGAAACTCTCCTTTATTGGATATTTTCGAGCGAGAAACATCCTTACCTGTTGTTGCGGATAATGATGCAAATATCGCGTAAATTAGTGGGATCTAGAAAAGTTAAGGGAACAGTACAAAAAACTTAATCTGTGTCACATTAGGAACAGGTGTTGGTAGCGGGATTATGGTCAACGGTGAGGTCGTGCATAGCACAAATGGTGCAGGTGGTGAGATTGGTCATATTGCATCTGTCGTTAAAGATGGCTTACTTTGTAATTGCGGGAAGGCAGGATGCCTAGAAACAATCGCATCAGCAACAGGTATGAATCGATTAGCATTAGAGAAATTAGTTTCTACTAATAGGAATAGTAAATGAAGAGATTTCTATCATACACACCAAACAGTAACATTTGATACAGCAAGTGAGGGGGGATGAAGTAGCGCAGCAAGTCATTCATCAAGTTACGTTTCATTTAGGATTGGCTTTGGAAAATTTAGCAAATGGATTGAATCCTGAAAAATTGTAATTGGCGGGGGTGTTTCGAAAGCGGGTTATGGATGACTGATACCTTTGCAAGAATAATTTACTCAATTCTCGTTTCCAAGAGTATCCCAGGGTGTGGAGTTAGTTATCACAATTCTAGGAAATGATGCAGGTGCAGTTGGCGGTGCCTGGTTGGCAAAAAAATTACTTGCGTTCAGAGGAGAGTAAAAACATCCTGCTCAGGATTCACGGAATATATGTAGGCCAAGTAAATAGTTGAGCAGATTTTAGATCCATGCTATATTTATTTGTGTAAACGTTTTCGTTAATCCGAAGGAAGATGGAATGCTATGTATACGATTAAAGATGTTGCAAAACGAGCAAACGTTTCTATTGCAACTGTCTCTAGAGTACTTAATAATCAACCTGGCTATTCTGAGAAAACCAAGGCTAAGGTGCTGCAAGCAATAGAAGAATTAGGATATCGTCCGAATGCTGTTGCACGCGGTTTAGTAAACAAGCGAACACATACAATCGGCATTTTATTTCCAGTCCTATCAAGTTTGTTTTATAGTAAGCTGCTGAGCGGTGTTGAACGATTTGCAAATGAAAAGGATTTTAGTGTGATCGCTTGTCATACTCAAGAATCAGGTTCTAAAACAATGAGATATTTGCAGCTGCTTAATGAAAAAAGAGTTGACGGTGTTATTTTTACAAGTGAATTATTAAAAGAGGAATATTATGAGTATATGAAAAAAATGAATATTCCCATCGTGTTGCTTGCAACAGAATCAAAGGAATTTCCACTTCCTTATGTAAAGATTAGTGATTATGATGCCGCCTATTCAGCTGTGCAATATTTAATAAAAAAAGGACATACAAAAATAGGTATGATTAGCGGTCATCCTTGGGATCTTATTGCTGGTACACCAAGAATTGAAGGTTTTAAACAAGCGCTTAAAGATCACAATTTACGAGTGAATGAAGATCATATCTACGGCACTGGGTTTAGGTATCATGAAGGCAAAGAATCTTTTCGTCATCTGATGAAACGCTCTCTTGATATTACTGCTTTGTTTTGTGCAAGTGATGAACTAGCGATTGGTGCAATGTCAGAAGCTGCTGAGATGGGTATAAGAATTCCTAAGGATTTATCAATTATCGGCTTTGATAATTTACCATTAGCTGAAATGTGTATTCCTCCATTAACAACAGTGGCACAGCCATTAGAAGAAATGGGAGAGACGGCTGCAAAGTTAATTTTTAATATGTTGGAAGGACAAGGTGAGGTACAAAGTAAAATTATGCCTCATCGAATTATTGAAAGAGGAACTGTAAAATTTATTTAAGAAGTACCTACGGCAACAGCCGTATCTTTTTTCTTTGTTTTAGTAAACGTTTTCGTTAAAAGGGTATAATCAAAGTTACCATTATACAGTCATTCAATCAGCTTATAAAAGAAAGAAAATTCTTACAGATAACTAATTAAATTCAATGCTAATCGAAGGATTCAGGAAAAATGTAGTTTCCTATTCGACACATAAAATAACAGAGTACTCATATTGTTAATGAAGATGGAGGAAAAAGATGATAAAGGTAACCGTATGGAATGAAAATCGTCATGAACAAACAAATCCGGTTGTAAGTGAAATTTATCCGAATGGGATCCACGGTGCAATTGCTGAATTTTTAACAGAAGCAGGATTCCAAGCTGGAACCGCTATATTAGATGAGCCAGCGCACGGCTTAACAGATGATGTATTAAATAACACAGATGTACTCATTTGGTGGGGACATCTTGCACATGATGAAGTAAGTGATGAAGTTGTTGCGAAAGTACAGCAACGCGTTCTCGATGGGATGGGGTTAATTGTGCTTCACTCTGGTCACTTTTCCAAGATATTCAAAATATTGATGGGGACAAGCTGTGATTTGAAATGGCGTGAAGCAGATGAGAAAGAACGTCTGTGGGTTGTGGCACCAAGCCATCCGATTGTAGAAGGGATTGGAGAGTATATCGAATTAGAAAAAGAAGAAATGTACGGAGAGCATTTTGATATCCCGGCACCGGAGGAACTTATTTTTACAAGCTGGTTTGAAGGCGGCGAAGTGTTCCGAAGCGGCTGCACATATACACGCGGAAACGGCAAGGTATTTTACTTTAGACCGGGACATGAAACCTATCCAACATACTATAACAAAGATATTCAACGTGTGATTGTGAATGCCGTGAAATGGGCTCAGCCTGTCAAGCGCAATCGTCCAGTTTACGGAAACGCACAGCCATTAGAAAAAATTGCAGTGAAAGCAAATTATTATAAAAATCCAAGGGGGAAGAAACAATGAAAAAGTTAAAAGTAGGCGTAATCGGCTGCGGAAGTATTGCTCAACATCGTCATTTACCGGAATATTCATTCAATCAACATGTGGAGCTTGTGGCAGTTTGTGATAGCAATGAAGAACGTGCAACAAAAGCAGCTGAAAAATACGGGGTAAAAGCATATACAAGTTATGAAAAACTACTGCAAAGCGGGGAAGTAGATGCTGTGAGTGTATGCACATCAAACGATCTGCACGCACCAATCTCAATCGCTGCGTTACAAGCAGGTGTACATGTTCTATGCGAAAAGCCAATGGCAACTTCAAAAGAAGAAGCAGAGGCGATGATTGAAGCGGCGAAACAAAGCGGCAAAAAGTTAATGATTGCTCACAATCAGCGTTTTGTTAAATCCCATCAAAAAGCACGTCAGCTGATTGAAGATGGTGAAATCGGCAAGATTTACAGCTTTCGTACTGCATTTGGCCATGGTGGACCAGAAGACTGGAGTGTAGAAGGAAAAGATGGCTGGTTCTTTCAAAAAGAAAAAGCGTTCATTGGTGCGATGGGCGATCTAGGTGTTCATAAAACGGACTTGCTTCGTTATCTGCTTGGGGAAGAAATTACAGAAGTGGGTGCATTTATCGAAACAAGCGCAAAGGATTTCTCAGATGTAGATGATAATGCAGTATGTATACTGAAAACAGAAAGCGGGATTATCGGCACACTTGCGGCAAGCTGGGCGTATGTGAGTAAAGAAGATAACTCAACCATTATTTATGGTGAAAAAGCAATTCTTCGTTTAGAGGATGACCCAGCGTATTCCTTAGTGGTTCAGTATGCAACGGGCGAAGTTGTGAACTATCAGCTTGGTAAAATTCAGTCCAATGCAGCGGACGGTCAAAATAACTCTCATGTTGTGGAGCAATTTGTGGATTCTATTCTTCATGATAAAGAGCCACCGGTTACTGGTAAAGAAGGCATGAAATCACTGCAAGTTATTTTAGCAGCGCTTGCATCACAGGAAACGAAACAAATTGTCTCATTACAAGGGCAGGGAGTGTCGGTGAAATGAAATTAGGCGTATTTACCGTTTTATTTGCGAATAAATCATTTGAAGAAATGCTTGATCATGTGAAAGCTTCCGGGCTTAGTGCAGTTGAAATCGGCACTGGTTGTTATCCAGGCAATGTACATTGCCCACTTGATGAGCTTTTGGAGGATGAACAAAGACGAAAGGATTATTTAGAAGCTGTAACGACACGTGGTTTGACGATTAGCGCATTTAGCTGTCATGGCAATCCGCTCACACCGGACAAGAATTTTGCGGAAGAATCGGATTCTGTTTTACGCAAAACAATTAAACTGGCGTCTCTTCTCGGTGTACCGGTCGTTAACGCATTTTCCGGCACGCCAGGCGATAGTGATGAAGCGAAGCACCCGAACTGGCCAGTTGTCCCGTGGCCCCTAGAGTACGGTGATATATTGACATGGCAATGGGAAAACAAATTGATCCCATACTGGAAGGAAATTGGGGAGCTTGCCGAGCGGCACAATGTGAAAATTGGTCTGGAGCTTCACGGCGGTTTCCTTGTTCATACACCGTACACACTGCTGAAACTACGCGAGGCAACATGTGATGCAATCGGGGCAAACTTAGATCCAAGTCATATGTGGTGGCAAGGAATTGATCCGGTTGCGGCAATTAAAATTCTCGGAAAGGCCGGCGCAATTCATCATTTTCATGCAAAAGATACGTATATTGATCAAGATAACGTCAATATGTACGGATTGACCGATATGCAGCCCTATGACAATGTACAATCACGCGCATGGACATTCCGCAGCGTCGGCTGCGGCCACAGCATGCAAGAATGGTCTGATATGATGAGTGCGCTTCGTATATATAACTATGACTATGTTGTCAGCATTGAACATGAAGATGCGATTATGTCAGTTGAGGAAGGGTTTGCACGTGCTGTGAAAAATTTAAACAGTGTCTTAATCCGTGAATCAGCGGGTGAGATGTGGTGGGCGTAATCTTTTAGAAAGAATGGTGCATAGGTGATATAAGGAAAAGTCCTTTTTGCCCTATTATACGGTTATGTAGAAATTTGCAGATGGAAAAGGGGCTGTACACGCCTCTTTTTTTTGTATGATGAATTGAAAAAAGGCAATGAGATGAATACGATGGCATGAAAGTACTCCTAAGATATGTCAGTATTTAGCTTTGATGATATCGACGCTGCAGCCTGTGTGAGTCCTTCTCTTTCAAACCTAGAAGTTCACGATAAGACAGTCGTAAAATTGCTTTTCGACCGGATAAAAGGAAGAGAAATCCCGCTAAAGCTTGTTCTGCCTGCACAATCAATCATACGTGATTGTGTTGGTGAAGTGAAAAAATAAAGATCTTTTTATTTCTCAAAAATAAATAAGAAATAGATAAGGATGAGGGATATGCTAAAAAAACTACAGTCTTATTTTCCAACGGCAATTGCCACAAGTGCGCCGCCATCCCTTTTCAGAAATGATCTTATTTGGTTTAAAGATGACAATAGTGAGCCTTTGTGGCTTGGAATTCCAAAGGCAGAGATGATTGAAGAACAGTTTGAATTATTGAGCGCCTTATACGAATGTGTATCACCCAGGCAGAACAAACATCTTTCGAACTCGGCAATGGAGTGGTATTCTTTCTTATTCGAAGAAAAGAATACTCCCAAAACCGTAACAGGGGGAACTCAAATTCGTTTTATTCAATTTCAAGTTACAAATCATGACCAATGCATTAAGGAATTGGAAGAAGCGATTAAAGAATACTTCCATAACTCTCTTGCTTTTATTTGGCTTGATGGAAACAATGGACTTATTGTTGAAGAAAAATCACAGGTTTCCTATGAAGAAGATGAGTTTTATTCTATCTCGATTACACTTGAGAATGAATTTTATATCTTAGCAAAGTTTTATATCGGAAAATATAGGAACCCTGACTTAGACTTTTTCCGGAAATCATATTTTCTGGAAAGAGAATTATTTATAGAAGCTAGAAGAAATCAATCAGGGGAAAGGGTCTTTTCATTTGAAAGAATCTTGCCCGTAATCGTGTCTGCAAGCCTTCCCCAAATTTCCAAGACCATACTCAATATGGATCTTATTCCCCTTTTAAGAGAAGATCCTGAACTAAGGAGGACCATACAAGGTTTTCTTGAACATAATTCGAATGCTACCCTCGCCGCTAAGAAACTCCATGTTCATCGAAATACTTTACAATACCGAATGGATAAATTTACTGAGAAAACAGGCATTAATCTCAAAGACTTTCAAAGCTCACTTACGATTTATCTTGCCTGTTTGATGTCAAAAGGCAGTTAATAGTGAATCAGGCTAATTGCATAATAACGAAATTAATTTTTTATGCAAGATGCCGATGCCTAAAATGAGCTATAAAGATAAGGTAAGGATGTAAACCTTTTCAATATCAAGGAGGCAAAAATAATGGCAGAATTAAAGTTAGAACATATATATAAGATATATGACAATAAAGTAACAGCGGTGGAAGACTTTAATCTTCATATAAAGGATCAGGAATTCATTGTGTTTGTTGGTCCTTCCGGCTGTGGAAAGTCAACGACACTTCGAATGATTGCGGGACTTGAGGAAATCTCTAAAGGTGATTTCTATATAGATAGCCGCCGGGTTAACGATGTGGCCCCTAAGGATAGAGATATTGCTATGGTTTTCCAAAACTATGCTCTTTATCCACATATGACGATTTACGACAATATTGCATTTGGATTAAAGCTCCGTAAATATCCTAAAGAGGAAATTGACCGTCGAGTGAAGGAAGCTGCACAAATCTTAGGACTGGAAGATTATTTAAAAAGAAAACCAAAGGCACTTTCAGGTGGACAGCGGCAACGTGTGGCATTGGGACGTGCGATTGTGAGGGATGCAAAGGTATTCCTGATGGACGAGCCATTATCAAATCTTGATGCCAAGCTTCGTGTTCATATGCGTGCAGAGATTGTTAAACTTCACCGTCGTTTAGGAACAACAACTGTTTATGTAACACATGACCAAACGGAAGCCATGACAATGGCTACACGTATTGTTGTTATGAAGGACGGGGTTATTCAACAAATTGGAACACCGAAAGAAGTGTATGATAATCCGGAAAATATTTTTGTCGGTGGATTTATCGGGTCCCCTTCTATGAACTTTTTCAACGGTAAGCTTGAAGAAGGACACGTGATCATTGGAAAACAAAGGTTTGCGATTCCAGAAGGAAAATTGAGAACACTTCGCGATAAAGACTACGTAGGAAAGGATATCATCTTTGGGGTTAGACCAGAAGATATTCATGATGAACCAGTATTTATTGAAACGTTCCATGGTTCAAAACTTACGATTTCCGTCGATGTAGCTGAGTTAACAGGTGCTGAAACAATGGTATATTCGTCACTTGAAGGACAGGATTTTGTTGCCCGTATTGATTCACGGTCAAATATTACTGCAGGAACGAAGATGGAACTTGCTTTTGACATGAACAAGGTACATTTCTTCGATAAGGAATCAGAATTAAGAATTCGATAAGAAAAGAATACAACGACAAGCCCCCTTGTGCAGGGGGCTTTATTCGCCTTATAGAGGCGGGGGATTTTGATAAACTTTTTATTCAGGAAACTTATAAAATACTTGAAATCTTTTATATAGTTGAGGGATTATACCGCCAATATTTTCGTTGAAAAAGTCGCAAAGGATTTTTTTGAAACCGTTTGTGCAAACAAATTCATAGAATGTTCTTAAAAGGAATTGAGATGTTTGTATGAATAAAAGTTGTAGAAGGAAAGCAGTGGAAACATTTAAAAACGTATGAAATTCGTTTGTATTTAATAGACGAAAGTTAAGGACACTGTAGTCAATGAAACGTACATGGTAGAAAGAAAGTGTTGTTATCCTCCAAGTCGCCAAAGGACAATAATGCTAAAGAACAAGTAGAAAACCTGGATTTTATTTTCCATTATTATAAAAAATTAATTGGACTCCGCAAGAATCATAACACCATTGTGTATAGAAAGTGTGAGCTGTTACTAGAAGATGCTGAAAAGATTTATGCCTTCACAAGAACATGGAGAAATGAAAAACTTCTTGTTATTTGTAACTTTTCAGAGGAATCATCTCTAATTACCTTTCCGAATGGTTTGCAAAGGGAAGCCAAAAACTGCTTATCAACAATTATCCAGTAGACTATGAGGTTGTTGAAAAAATCATACTGAAACCGCATGAGGCGAGAGTTTATTATTACTAAATCTCGCTTTGATAAAAACAAATACCATCTTAAAGGTTCCAGAAGTGTACTAGTAAAACTCCCTTTACTTTTAATAAAATACGATTAAAATAATTTTACAGTTTTAACCAAAGATGATAAAGGAGAGGAGAAGACGCAATTGAATGAACGAATAGATCAATACAAAGAACAGACTCTCTTTCAAATAACGTGGCCGATTTTTATTGAGATTGCTTTACATATGAGTATGGGAATCATTGCAACATTTATGCTTAGTCATTATTCGGATGCCGCAGCTGCAGGTGTAGGTGTTGCTAACCAGTTACTCAATATTTTTATCATTGTATTTAACGTAACGTCTGTTGGCGCTACGATATTAATTGGACAAAAGCTTGGCGCAGGAAAATTGCAAGAAGCGAAACAAATGTCCCATTCCGCGTTTGGATTAAACTTTTGGTTCGGGGTCATTGTAGCCTTTATCATCTTTATCTTTGGGGATTATTTTCTAAGGTTGTTTGATGTACAAGGACAGGTATATGAGTATGGACTAATCTTCATAAGAATATGTGGTCTTTCTCTTTTCTTTGAATCTCTTTCCCTTGCTCTCAGTGCCATTCTGAGAAGCTATGGGTTTACCAAAGAGTCCATGTATGTGACTGTATTTATGAACGTCATTAGCGTTGGGGGAAATATCCTGGCGCTTTCAGGAATATTCGGTCTTCCGATAACAGGCGTAACAGGGGTTTCATGGGCCATCGTTGCAGCGCGTGCTGTTGCGGTGCTGGTTTTGCTTTATTT
Source organism: Bacillus xiapuensis (assembly GCF_002797355.1). Lineage (GTDB taxonomy): Bacteria > Bacillota > Bacilli > Bacillales > Domibacillaceae > Bacillus_CE > Bacillus_CE xiapuensis. Next base: position 672,845 of record NZ_KZ454939.1, read on the forward strand.
GTTATTCAGGAAGCTCTCCTTATCGATGAAGATAAAAGATATCATAAAGATTAATAGAGAAGACTTTAGTGGCCTTCTGAAGATAGGGATTCCATCAGCTGGTGAAGGACTTTCCTATCAATTTTCACAATTAATTATTACTGGTATTATCGTATCACTTGGTGATGCATCGCTGGCAGCTCGAGTATATATTGTGAATATCTCAATGCTCTGTTATTTATTTTCAGTAGCCATTTCAAATGGTACTCAAATTTTAGTTGCCCGTTACTTTGGTGGCCAGAAGTATGACCGGGCTTTTGGGCAGGGAATTCGTTCCTTACATATTTCTATGCTGACATCTTTTATCATGTCATTAATGATTGCATTAATTGGCGCACCGATATTACGCATTTTTACGGAGGATCCAGCAATTTTAGCTGTTGGGATTCCGGTGTTATGGGCAATTGTTTTCATCGAACCAGGTAGAGCGATGAATATTGTGTTAATGAATATTTTAAAATCAACGGGCGATGTTCGTTTTCCGTTAATCACGGGCATCATTTTTATGTGGGGAATTGCGGTTGTTTTCAGTTATATTTTAGGAATTCATCTTAGTCTTGGGTTGCTTGGCGTTTGGGTTGCCCAGGGAATCGATGAATGGGTCAGGGGTCTTCTTGCGCTGAAACGTTGGAAAAGCAAATCTTGGGAGAGAAAAATAAAGGTAAGTTATGTTCGGACGAAATAAACTTAGTTAATAGTGACTGTTAAAAAAATGAACCTTTTAAGGGAAGCCACTGAAAAAGTTATCACTTTGAACAATTGATGAGAAGTTTCATCTATTATACAGTAAAAAAAGATATTAATTATGTGCATATTAAAGTGGACCCCATTGTCAAGACACGAATTTTTAAAAATTAAGGTACATACATCTTTTATTCATGTGTCAAGTGAGCGTCGGGGTGCTCATGAAGCACAAATCGGCTACACTACTTAGTTGGGCAGATTTGTTAAGGTCATATAGACTTGATTCAATCTTGTCGGAGGAGAATCGAGAATGACTAAAAGGAAAAGAAGAACTTTTTCAAAAGAATTAAAGAACAAATCGTACAGCTGTATGCAACTGGCAAGCCACGAGCTGAAATATCAGGGAGTATGATCAGATACCTTCTTCCTTTGATAAATGGGTGGTATGTCAACATCAAACTAGACAATTTTTTTAAGGTTCATGTCCTGAGGGTAATGCTCAAAGTTAGCGAAAAGAAACAACAAAGAGCAACCAGAAAATTAAAGAATGGTATGAGTCGGGTGAAACAGAGCATAATTCTATTTTGTTTTCCGCTTAGGAGTTCGCTCAATAAAAATAGTTTTGTATAATTTATAAGAATTAGGTCATAATTCGCATTAACAAACTCCAAGAATTAGGGTATATGTGGTAATATATAGACTAAAATACTCAGGAGGAATGATCGATGAAATTAATAAAATTTAGTGTTACGAATTATAAGGTGTTTAAAGATACCTTTACCATTGATTTTTCAAATGACTCAATTGCTATTTTAACTGGAAGAAATAATACAGGCAAGTCCACTATATTAGAAGCTATCAATTGTTTCTTTCAAAAAGCGCTTAAAACAAATGCTATTTCTAATGATTGCTTTTCGGAAGCGAATAAAGAAATTGTACTAAAAGCTGTATTTGAGTCTGGTGAAGATAAAGTCACCATCAAAAAGAAATATAACGTGGGAACAGCTCCTAAATTTTATGATGAAACTGATGTTGAAATTAAAGCAAGTCATGAACTAAAAGATAAACTAGATGAGATTTTAAACAATCAACCTTTTTACATAACTCCTGCTATGTTACCAGATGATATTAACGATTTAATTCAAAATATATATTCAGAGATACTTAAAAATAATTTAGAAAAACTTGAGGGAAATGAAGGAAACGATGAAGAAAAAAAATTAGCGGAAGAGTATGCTCAACTCAAAAGGTCGTACCCGGAGTTTTTAAGAAAACTTAAATTAAATACAGATAGACTACTCGAACAAGTAAGTGTTGATGTTTCTGATAGCTTACAAACTTTATTTTCCAATGAACATTTATCTCTAAAGGTAGTAGGTGGAGAAAGTAGCGGTTTTTCTTCATCTGACATACTAAAGTCTACAAATTCAAGTGTTCATATTGATAATTTAAAGAAAACTGAAATGCCATTATCAAATCAAGGAACTGGCTTGCAGAGAATGAGTTTAATATATCTCATTCAGAACATGATAGAGCAAAAACTTATAGGTGAAGGTGACAATAAGTTATTATTGATAGATGAGCCTGAAGCTTTCTTGCACCCAGAAGCGGTTCGAGCACTGAGTCGTTCTCTTTATAAAATTGGTGAAAAAATGCCACTCATGATTTCTACCCATTCACCAATACTTATAGATTTATCAGAGAACCATACGTCTATTCAAGTTTTCCGTGTTGGTGAAAAAGAAGCGATTCAATTATATAGATCTGAAAGAGACAAGTTTAATGATGATGATATTAAAAATATGAAAATTTTAAACTATGTAGACTCATATGTAAATGAATTTTTCTTTGCAGATAGAATTATTATTGTTGAAGGGGATACTGAGTATATTGCTTTTAAACATCTGGCAAAGGTAAAGAATGAAAACTTGCACATAATTCGTGCTAGAGGTAAAGATACAATTGGAACCTTGATGAAAGTTCTTAACCAGTTTAATTCTAATTATGATGTTTTACATGATGTAGATAATCATAGAAAGCACTCCTCTTCAACATTAAAAGGTCAACTTACGAAGTGTAAAAAAATATTTAAACTTAAAGAAGGCAGTAATATAAGGGTTTTCGCTTCAATAGCAAACTTTGAAAATGCTATAGGTATTGGAGACGTTCTAAATGATAAAAAAACTCAAACAATATATGAAGTGTTACATGGAACCTCTGGTACAGATGAATTTGTTAAAGCTAGACGAATAGTGGGGAATTTATTTGATCAAATAATAAACCGAGATAGTGAAAAAACTTTAAATGATGGATTCCGCAGAATAAACAGTGAAGAAGATTATGAGGAATTATTTGCTCCTTTGATAGAACAAAAAATTAATGAAGAAATGGAAGAGAGGAAAAAAGAGACGGAGAAGAAAAAACAAGAAGAAGAGAAAGTGGTTTCTCAATAATAAGCTTAGGATAATGTGCTGGCTTCTTCAAAGTATGTTGCTGAGAAGCTCTCAGAGCAAATTATCCTTTATGAGCTGGACAACTGCTCAGTTAGCTTCTTTAGTTAGCTTCCTTATAAGGGGAGCTTTTTATTTTAGTGGAGGATTACAGGAAAAGCCACTCTGACAATTTGACCGCTAAGGAGGTTTACTGACAAAGTAATCAACTGATTAATTTTTCCTTCGACAAACTACGTTCGATTGAGGTGAATTTTGGAATTTCAACACTAAACTGAACAATTATTTTAAGGAACATAAACCTGTTTAAGGTATTAAATTTCTGAAGCTCTAATGGAAAATGGTGCGTGCAGTTTTTCGCTTGTCTTGGAGCCTCTGCGGGCAGGAGGACGAGCCAGGAAGCCAGATATTTAAGGGAATCTGGCTCAGCCGCCAAGGCTATCATGCCCGCCACTCCATATAAAGTGGGCGGGTTATTGCTAAATAGCACACATTCCAGCCTGAAGCTTTCGCTTAGATTCACTGGGTGTTAAATAGCCCAGCGATTCATGGATCCGAATAGGATTAAATCCATTCACATAATCAAATAGTGCCAGATCCAGTTCCTGTTGGCTGGAAAAAGCGGCGCCATTGACGAACTCTGTTTTGATCGTTTTAAACATCGCTTCCGCAACGGCATTGTCATAGGGCGTTCCTTTTGCACTTAGAGAACGCTCGATGTCAAAGGCTTCAAGAGCTTCATCGATCAGCTTATTTTTAAACTCACTCCCACGATCGGTATGGAACAATTCGAGGCGATTTAGATTGTAGGGAATGGATGCAAAGGCACGCTGAACGAGGGATGCAGTTTTCTCGGAACCGGCACTGTAGCCAATGATTTCACGATTATACAAATCTACCAAAACACATATGTAATGCCATTTCTGTCTGACACGGACGTAAGTCAGATCACTGACAACGACCTTTAACTCCTTGTCCTAATTAAACTCTCGATTGAGCACGTTTCCAACCTTCGATTCTTTAAATGAAGTTTTCCGGGGGTTAAACTAGGCCACGGTATACTTAGAGACAAGTCCCTGCTCTTTCATAATGCGCCCAATACGACGGCGTGACGCCTGCCAGCCCTTCTTTTGAAGCTCAATCTTTATTTTTCTTTGGCCGTAGTTATTTCTGCTGGATTTGAATATGTCTTTAATCAGCCTTGTCAGTTCCTCTTCTTCCTGGCCATCTTTGATTTTAGCTTCATAAATACGTACTTCTAGGGATTTGCAGGACGTCGCACATGGCTAATACTGAGTAGTTGTGAGCGTTATTTCGAATCACTTCTACTTTCGTCCTATGTTCAGCGTGGCTTGCTTTAAAATGTCATTTTCCATCGCAAGTCTTTGGTTTTCTTTACGTAGCTTAATCAGTTCTTCCTGTTCAGGCGTTCGGTTATCTTTCTCTTCAAAAGAGCCAGTCATATTGTGTTGACGGACCCGTTTATCAAGGGAAGAAGGTGTTAGATCATACTCCCTGATGATTTCAGCTCGTGGCTTGCCAGTTGCATACAGCTGTACGATTTGTTCTTTAAATTCTTTTGAAAAAGTTCTTCTTTTCCTTTTAGTCATTCTCGATTCTCCTCCGACTAGATTGAATCAAGTCTATATGACCTTAACAAATCTATCCAACTAAGTGTAGCCGATGCACCCTCTCTCTTTGGGGGAAGGTGCAAGCGGTGTCTAAAAGATATGCTCCAAGTGTTATTGAGATTGTTGAGCCAGCTATCCGAGCTTTTAAAGCTTCCGTTGTGGCTTACAAGAGAAGACGGATAAAGAAAACTTTTGGAGCTTACTTCTGGGGAGCACTCTCGGGAGTTTTTACTGTTGAACAAAGATGAGCAAATAAAAACAATTCTATATTGAACTGGAACTGGTTTGCGGAATGAGAGGTTTTACTATAATTATTTCAGAGAGAGGGGGGAATTATGGCTCCAAAAGACTAACATTTAGCAGTAAGCTCGGGAATAGGGTTAGCTGGTGTCGCTGTATCTAATTTTTGGGATTATGGTACAGAAGCCATAGACTGTTTTAAAGAGGAGATTATTGAAAGTGTACTAAAACCCAATAAGGAAACAGCAATTCATCATTATTTAAACTTCTTTCAAAATATCGAAGAAGAAGTAGATATGTTCTGGAAAAAATCTGATTTGGATAAAGCTTATGAGTTTATCGTCAGAACTCTTGAAGAAGTAAAATTGAATCCTTCACTCCCAATTCCAGACTTTGAAAGCTGTGAAGAAGACTATGGACATTTTAGTTGTGAATGTAACGAGATTGTAATTCAGTGGATGAGCTATGTTAGTGAAAACATGGATGAGATTGATAAGCTAATCAAACATTCCGCTTTCCAGTTTATTTTCCAAGATAGGAATTTTCTCCATGATTTTCATATCGAGCTTACTAATTTTATTGAAAGAGAAATGGATTACATAAAATTTAAGTACCCAGAATATGTAACCTTTAAAAACAGGCTGAGAAGACAGTCCTTTCCTGTTTGGTTAAAGCAAGCTGTTTTTTTATCGTGACAAGGGTACTTGTGCAATTTGTCGTTGTGATTTATCAAATTTAATAAGAAGCAATAATTCCATTCACATTGACCACATAGTTCCGTTAGAGTTGTTTGGTACTAATGACGCTTCAAATATGCAACTTCTCTGTGAAACTTGCAATACCTCCACGGGGGTACGCTCAACAGCTACCAGCTCGGTAAATGTTCCATTCTGGAACTTGTAAAAGGTTAATAAATTAGTTTCCTTTCAATCTATAAATGAGAATGGTCGATTTTGTCTGTCGAGGTTATAATTAGAGATAATGTTTTGAAGGGAAACTATTATGATTAATTTTAAATGGAAATATTTCTGGCTGGTTCTTGGTGCTGTTCTGCTTGTTCCTTTTGTATTGAATATGACTATTTTTCAATTTGGAACTCCATTGACATTTGGAGAGGGTGACACTTGGCTTGCTTTCTGGGGAAATTATTCTGGAGGAATACTCAGCGGTATTGTTGCTTTCATGATTGCTCGTTTAACCTTAACAGAAGATAAGAAAAAGCACAATTACGACTTGAAGTTGAGACAGTTACCAGCCATGCTCAGACTGAGAATGGAAGTGGAAAAAGTCACTAAAAACATTGAGAAAGCTTATGAGCAGAAAGAAATGCTTATACGCTGGAAAGGTGAAAGAGCAAATATCAGTATTGAGGAGTACCCAATTCACGTTGAACTTATTGACCAAGAGAAATGGTCTTATTTGGACAGGGTTTTAAATATTGATTTGCAAATGAAGCTCATTGAGGTAAAAGAGTTTTATGACACCTTTTCCAAGTCTCTTATTTATGACGGAGTATTTGAGAAAGAGCGTTTCTCTGAACTGATTATTTCAATAGGGATGCATTTGCCAGACTATAATGCAGACGAGACTCCCATTGAGCAAGTCGAGAAGTACAGAAAACTTGAGTATGAATTACAGTATCATTATTATACAAGAGAGCATTGCTGGAAGAAGCTTGAGGAAGGTTATAAGCAAGAAATTATTGATGCGTACCAAGCTTTACTGAGTGAGATTGAACAAGTAAAAAAGGAAAAGGAACAATTTGAGAAGGCGCCATGAGAGCATTAATGAGTACGCTTTGGGAAAAAACTCTATCTGATTAACCAAAAGAAAAAGGTAAAGTTTCAAATAGAAATAAATATGAGTTGTCAATTTGTTTTATACTTATTAGCAAAGCTCAAATTGTTGTTCTTATGAGACACAACTCGTTAATAATGATTTATGAGCTGGTGCTTCTAAACTTCAACTCATTGATAGGGGAATGAGGAAGGTGACTCCAGAGGTTGCTAATGGTCTTACATTCCCCTCGATACGCTCACTTTTGAGTCTAACATCACTTAAACTAAAACAACACTTATTTCGTGAACGTAACCCCGAAGTTATCAAGCTAGCAAAAGAACGGTTCGCACGGCAAGCTTTTTTGTGAGGTTTGCGAATTTGACTTTGTGGAACATTACGGTGAAATTGGCGAAGGTTATATTGAAGGTCATCATATAAAACCTATTTCTGAAATGGTTGATAATGAAGTTACGAAAGTTGAAGATATAGTCCTTGTTTGTGCTAATTGTCACTGTATGTTGCACCGTAAAAGACCGTGGTTTTCTATTAACGAATTAAAAAATTTACTGGTTTAGGTGAGGTTACGGAAATGAAAGTTATATATATGATTACGTATCCTAACGGTAAGATTTACATTGGCAAGGATTTGACAGACAATATTAACTATTTTGGAAGTGCTAGTAGCAAGTTAATAGCGAAGGATTTTACAAGGGAACAACGGAAGGATTTTACCATACGTAAACAAATATTATGGGAGTCAGAAACTGCTACTGATAAAGAAGTTAACGTTAAAGAGGTTGAATACATTAGGAAATTTCAATCAAATAATCCGTCAATTGGTTACAATCAAACTCCAAAATTCAAGCAAATAAAATAAACGGGCTTGCGTAATTGCTTGCCCGTTTTTACGTTAGCTCACATCATAAGCCATGTTAATAAACCGTTTAGCCCTTTCAATATCTTCGTTGTTAGAAATAGTAACCTCTAAATCCCCCGTTCCAAAATGCCCTATATTGCTAACATCACGGGTAAAACCTTGTTCTAGTGTTATAGTATCGGGCTTAACTTTAAGGTATAAAAGAATTTTTCCTGTTTGCGGGTGTATCTCAACGCAAGCAAAGTTTTTAATACGTTTAAACGCTATGTAGTGTTTAAGTATTTTCATTTGGACATCATCGCCTAACGCCATCATATAGGCTTTTAATGTTTCAAATCTATCAGTTAATTCCATATTTGCTTGCTCTAAATAGTCAGATACCGTTTTAACCCGTGTATTTCGGTGTGTTGCAGTAGCAGTAGGCGTATCCTTTTCGATATGTACGGTTTGTGCCGTTGTTGCATTAACTAAATCTAATAATAGTAGCCCGTCAATATAATGTTTGTACTGATAAAGCTCTATATTACGGTTTATTTGTTGTACGGCGTGCTCGTCATACTTAGTAAAACCGCCCGCAATACAAAGTAAACGAGGGCTGCTCCAGTCAATAGCGTCTGAAAAGGTTTGCCCATACTTACGCATAACCATTAGTTCAAATTCCGCTTTATGGTCTAGTAACCAATCAAGGTAAAATAACCCCTGATTAATAACATTTTCGTTTATTGATCGTTTATATTCTATAATTACGGGTGAATTGTTTTCATCAATGCCTAGCGTGTCAATTCTGCCTGCATGCTTTTTACCCGTGCTATGTTCAGAGGCTAAAAAGCGTATGCCTAAAAAGGTTTCTAAATGCTGTTCAATTATGTGTTGTAACGATTTTTCAACGGCAACGGATTGCCCTTCTAATTCATTTACTGTATTACCGTTTAACCTAAATAGCTTTATATCGCCCAAAGACGTTCCCTCCCTTACCGTTAACTATCTTGATTTTGTTTTTCTTTTAATAAAACACCAAAAACTGCTCCTGTTATTGCAGAAATCATATTTATTATAATTTTAATTTGCAGTGATAAATCATTACATAGATATTCTAAAACGAAGTTAACTAAAAATACAGCTAGACCCGCAAAAAATGCGGGATAAAGTTTTTTTAAAATAGTTAATCACCTCTCCTTTTAAACTAGCCATTACTGTTTATCAATTGGTTGCCAATATGAGATATAGATAACTAATGGCACTCCTATTGCCTTGGGATTTCTATTTTTCTAACTTCAATTCCTTTTGCCGTTTTAAAAAATCATCTGCACAATTCCCTTCCTTCCCCTAATTATTGATCTATGCTTTTTAAAGTTATCATCTCGGCTTATTACTTCCAAGAGAAGCAGGGAGATGTATTGGAGATGGACATTTATGGAGAACGTTAAGATGCGAGAAGGATGATTTGCATAAATGCGATTCATTTGGGGCCTTAAAATAAGTGATTCGTAATATATTCACTTTTACAACTTTCACGGTTGTCAGGAAGAATTAAACGGCTTAAGTCCATTGAAATTCAGGACTCAAGCCGCTTAAAGCATTTCATTATTTCGACTGTCTGTTTGAGAGGGAGCAGATCACCAGTCAGAAAGGTTAAAAGGGGTGTTTCAAGCGTGCCGTTTTCTTCGGCCTTTTCAGTTCAGTTGCTATTATTTTTTCTGTAAGGATTGCACTGCGGCGATGATAAATTGTTTAAAGTGCTGTACACTTAAAGACAGACGAGAATAGAGGCAGAGGATGCTGGTGCAAATGCGGAGAGTGACGATTCAAACCAAGATTCTAGGATTAGCCTTGTCTTTAAGCTTATTCTTAATTTTCACGTTAACGGCCTATTATACTTATATGGAAGGCAGGCAGATGCAAGCAGACCGGGGGCGTCTGGCATTGGGGTTAGCGAAAACGATCGCCTCCATGCCAACTGTTGTCGACTCTTTGAAGGCAGGAGATCCTTCCCGTAACATTCAGCCGATCGCTGAGCGCATCCGCCGAAAAACAGGGGCTGAATTTATTGTTGTGGGGAATGCGCAAGGAATTCGCTATTCCCATCCGCGTCTATCGGAAATAGGAAAGCCGATGATAGGCGGAGACAATGATCGGGCGCTTCTGAAGGGGGAGTCTTATGTTTCGGAAGCGCGTGGTTCTCTTGGGATTTCTATGAGGGGAAAGGCGCCGGTTTTTGATCATGATGGCGATATTATCGGTGTTGTTTCCGTTGGTTTTTTAGTGGAAGAAGTTCAGAAACAAATCCTCAGGGACCTGTCGAAAGAGGTGGGCGTATCTCTTATTGCCCTTGTGATATCTGTGATCGGCAGTTATTTGCTTGCCAGGAGCATACGTCAGGATACGCTTGGACTGGAGCCTGCTGAAATTGCCCGCTTGTATAAAGAAAAAAACGCGGTACTTCATTCGGTGAAAGAGGGGATTTTAGCTGTTGACCGAAATGGCGTGATCCGGTCGATGAATCAGCCGGCTAAAAAACTGCTGGATATTCAAAAGTCTGTCCGTGATTTAAAGGTGGATCACCTTTTTCCTTCCGCTTATTTATACGAGGTCCTCAAAACAGGGAAGCCGCAAGTGGATAAAGAAATGCAATGGCGTCATAAAAAAATCATTATGAATTGCACACCGATATTTGACAGCGGCAGTGTAAGCGGGGCAGTCGTTTCGTTTCGCGACAAAACAGAAGTTGAGCAGATGGTGAATACGCTGTCAGAGGTGAAGATGTATTCAGATGATTTAAGAGCTCAAACGCATGAATTTACAAATAAATTATATGTGCTATCCGGATTGCTTCAATTAGGCCAATATGAAGAAGCAATCGATATGCTGCAAAATGAAACAACGAAATTAGATTCTTTAAACCGAATTGTATTTGAACAGATCAAAGATATAAAAGTACAAGCTATTTTGCTTGGAAAGCTGGGCAAAGCCTCTGAAAAAAAAGTCATCTTTGAAATTGATCCGCAGAGTTACTTGGAAACGTTACCAAATCATATAAAGTTATCTGAGCTAACCTTGATTCTAGGAAATATTATGGACAATGCCTTTGATGCTGTTGCCGATGAGGAAGAACCGCGTGTCAGTTTTTTCGCCACTGATATCGGAGAGGATATTATTTTTGAAGTGAGTGACAACGGCAAGGGGATCAAACAAGAGGATCTTTCTCTCATCTTTGAGCTGGGCTTTACTTCAAAAGAGGACAGCCTGCCAAGAGGGTACGGACTGTCCAATGTGGACAACGCTGTAAAAGAACTGGGGGGAATCGTAGAGGTGCACAGTGAAAAAGGAAACACCACCTTTACAGTATTTCTGCCTAAAAGACAGGGAGGGGAGAAAAATGGCTAATATAAGAGCGGTTATTGCGGAGGATGATTTCCGCGTAGCCAATATTCATGAGAAATTCTTGCGTAAATTTGCTGACATTGAGGTGGTGGGAAAGGCGCTAAGTGCCAAGCAAACTCTTGAATTGCTGGAAGAAAAACAGCCGGATCTGCTCCTCCTCGATGTGTATATGCCCGATCAGCTTGGATCCGATTTGCTCCCGATCATACGCGAGAATTACAGCCAGGTGGACATCCTGATGATTACCGCAGCTACCGACCGGGATATACTGAAAAAGGCGCTCCGTTATGGTGTGGAGTATTTCTTGATCAAACCGGTGAAGATGGAGCGGTTTGATCAAATTATTAAAGAATACCAGCATAAACGAAAGCTGCTGCATGCTAAACAGGAAGTGGACCAAGAGGTGGTGGACTTGGTCTTTAAGAAACTTATCAAGCGTCCAGTTGCAGCCAGCAGGAAAGGCCGGCTGCCAAAAGGGATTGATAAGATCACACTGTCAAAAGTAAGAGAGGTGCTTGCCGGAAGTGAAGAAGGCTTAACCACTGAACAGGCGAGTGATCAAATTGGCGTTTCGCGGACAACAGCCAGACGCTATTTAGAATATTTAGTGTCTATTCATGAGTGCAAAGCTGAAGTGGGATATGGCGTAGTGGGGAGACCTGAACGGAAATATTATCAAATCTGATCGTTTGGATCCCCTAGTAAGGTGCCGTTTAAGTATGGAGAGGGGAATGAAAAGGCCAAACGGGAGACTGCGGCGCTGAAATGCCTGATTCGTTCGGGTCTGCAAGAGGCAGGTCTACCTTTGTTCTCCGCTTCAACAACAGAGGAAAAACGAAAGTCTCATTGTTCACAGGGGCATTTTATGTCTGCCAATTCGTAAGACCGGATGCTATTCTTGCCATTCGGTCTTTTTCACATGTCTTGAGTCATAACATTCCCGTGAACAAAATGAATTTAATTTTCAAAATAAATTTTAAAAACAATAAATTGATAACGCTTACAAAAGAAGAGAGACAGCTTACAATGGGAATAAAGGAGTGAAAAATATGCTTGCAGTGTTAGGGTTTTTAATGATCTTGGTTTTTATGATTTTAATTATGACAGAACGTTTGTCAGCGATGATTGCTCTGATTGTCGTGCCCGTTGTTTTCGCTCTCTTAGGCGGGTTCGGCAGTGAAATAGGGCCGATGGCGTTAGAAGGGATTAAAAGTGTGGCGCCAACAGGCATCATGATTTTATTTGCTATTCTCTTCTTCGGTATTTTGATTGATGCAGGAGTATTTGATCCTATTATTCATACGATTCTTAAGGTGGTAAAGGGAGATCCATTAAAGATCGCCGTCGGTACGGCGGCTTTGGCACTGTTTATTTCATTAGATGGGGACGGTACCACTACTTATATGATTACGATTTCAGCCATGCTTCCTCTTTACAAAAGGATTGGAATGAGACCGCTGATACTAGCGGGAATTGCTGTTTCAGCTTCAGGGGTGATGAACCTGCTCCCATGGGGAGGCCCGACAGCCCGGGTTATGACGGCTTTGAATCTCGAAATGTCAGAGGTGTTTACACCTGTGATCCCTGCCATGATTGGCGGCGTTCTGTTTGTTCTGTTCATGTCTTATCTGCTCGGCCGAAAAGAAAGAAAGCGGATTGGAGTTATTGAGCTGGATTTTAGCACGGCAGCTAAAGAAGCGGCGGCAACAGCTGAAGGCAATAATCTTAAGCGTCCTAAACTGATTGTCTTTAACTATGCCTTAACTATTATCCTTCTAGTCTCTCTTATTATGGAATTATTGCCGACAACAGTATTGTTTATGATCGGTTTTGCAATCGCAATTACCGTTAATTATCCGAAGGTGACAGAGCAGAAAGCGCGGGTTGCCAATTATGCGGATAATGCGCTATCCGTTGTTTCCATGATTTTTGCTGCCGGAATTTTTACTGGGCTTCTATCGGGAACTGGCATGGTAGATGCCATGGCGAATTCCATGATTCAGCATATTCCGGATGAAATGGGTTCGCATTTTGCGGTGATTACAGCCATTATTAGTGCACCGTTTACTTTCTTTATGTCCAACGATGCTTTTTACTATGGTGTCCTGCCGCTGCTTGCTAAAGCGGGAGCTGCCTACGGAATTGACCCTGCTATGATCGGAAGGGCTTCGCTTTTTGGCCTGCCGGTTCATTTGCTGAGTCCGCTTGTTCCTTCCACTTATCTGCTGGTAGGAATGGTGGGAGAGGATTTTGGGGCTCTGCAGCGTTCTTTCTTAAAGTGGGCCTGCGGTTCGACAGCCGTTCTCATCATCGTGGCTCTCGTATTAGGAATTATCCCGCTGTAGTTTCGTGCTGGGAGCCAGGCGCTATATCGCCATAAATAATTAAAGAAAAACTATGAAGAGGCTGGGACAGGCCTAGTTTCTTTAAATGAAGCCGGGACAAAGTGTTTTCAGCTAATAAAATAGCCGAACTATTATTTAGAACTCTCATTCAGAGTTTCGTAATAGTTCGGTTATATTGTTTCTCATATTTTTATTAAACACAATGGTTCGGCTTTCATGACAGCAAATTTAGTTATGTCCCAACCTCGTTTAGTTATTTTATTTTTTATGATTTTCTACTAATATGTTCCCTAGAATGACTCCTATGATAGCGGAGGCTATATTTAAAATAATTTTGATTGGTAATGATAGGTTTTTAAAAAAATACTCAGATAAGAAAGTAACCAAAAATACGGCAATGCCTCCGAATAATACAAAATAAAGATTTATCATTTTAATGATTAATCAATCTCCTCTCGATTACTGTTTACACATTTTCATATTATCGATTGGCTTCCAGTACGGAATGTAAATAACGAAATGTACGGTATTTACATATTCATTAATAATAGCCCCTCCAATAGCTCGAGGAAGCCCACTCAAACTGCCTATAAGAGCGCCAAAAGCAACTCATCCTTCTGTTTAGTAAAGTATTAACATCAGTCCCTGAAAGGTAAAAAATTACATAACTATAATATACATTTATACCTCTTTTATATTCATAGGAAACTGCTTTGTATAAATTAGAGTTATTATACTCCATGAAGAGAGCGATTGTATCTCATTTGGTTTCTAATGAATGCTTAATCTTACATAAAAAGACGACAGAAAGGGACACCTTCTTGTAAAATGAATGTGCTGCCAATCATTCACGAGTAGAGGTATCCCTATGATACTGAATTCCATGTCCTTGAACTTGATTCAAAAAGTTTGTTTCCGATGAAGGGCTACAACCATTGATTGTGAAGATACCGCACGAAAGCTAACTGTCAAATCGTTGATTCAGTATCTAGTTATGGCGGCGGCTCGTGAGTGGAAAAGGTTGCGCGGACGTTGGCTCATCGGTGAGTCTTGTCGATGTCAACTAATCCACTCTGTCTAAAAAAGATGGGACAGCTTGATGACGGGTTAATGAAGAGCGTAGTGGATTTAATTGTTTGCAAATGTAACCGAGTGACTCGCCGCACGTTGAAAATTCAGCAAAGAAGAAGCCAATATTCTGTTCCGGCTCATTGCTGATTTTTACTGGCAACAGAGTTTGCTTGTTACATCTAACTTGGAATTTAGCGGAGGGGATTGCATTCTTTCAGACAGCCGGCTGACAGCTGCACCGGTGGATTGTCTGATTTACCGTATCCGCTTCATAAGCTATGAGGCTGAAAGTTATCGCCTGACGAGATGCCCTGTCACGAACAAGATAACTGAAGTTTTCATTGGTGAGAGGCTATGTAAAAAACGTTGCACTTTTTTCTAGCAATATACAAGTAATTCGGCTTTTAAAAAATTTAACATATATCCGAAATTTATCTCCCACTTCTAAACGTGAAGGTGCACCAGTGAAAGCGGGAGATAAATTTCGGTTGGCGTAAGCCAAAGCGAATGTACGTATGATATAATAGAACAAATGTTCCTTATGGAAATGAGGTGATTCGATATGGCAAACAAAGCCTATAAGTTCCGTCTGTATCCAACGAAAGAACAAGAACAACTTCTTGCCAAAACCTTCGGCTGTGTTCGTTTCGTCTACAACAAAATGTTAGCTGAACGAAAGAAAACTTATGAACAATTCAAGGGTGATAAGGAAACGCTAAAGAAACAAAAGTTTCCCACTCCTGCTAAGTATAAGGCTGAGTTTGAATGGCTTAAAGAAGTGGACAGCCTTGCACTGGCAAACGCTCAGCTACATTTGCAGAAGGCGTACAAAAATTTCTTCTCTGGACGTGCTGAATTTCCGAAGTTCAAAAACCGTAAAGCAAGACAATCCTACACAACCAATGTGGTAAACGGAAACATGATGCTTTTGGATGGCTATATCAAATTACCGAAATTGAAACTCGTAAAAGTTAAGCAGCATCGGGAAATTCCGTCACATCATCTCATCAAGTCTTGTACCGTTTCTCGAACAAAAACAGGAAAATACTACGTTTCCATTCTCACCGAATACGAACATCAACCTGTACAAAAAGAAGTACAAGCTGTCGTTGGCTTGGATTTTTCCATGAATGGCTTATTTGTCGATAGTGAAACAGGTAAGACAGCCAATTACCCTCGTTTTTATCGTCAAGCCCTGGAAAAATTGGCAAAGGCACAGCGTATTCTATCACGCAGAAAGAAAGGCTCTATTCGTTGGCACAAACAGCGACTAAAAGTGGCGAAGCTGCATGAAAGGATTGCAGACCAACGAAAAGACTTTCTGCATAAGGAATCACAAAAATTAGCGAGACGGTATGATTGCGTAGTGATCGAAGACCTCAACATGAAGGGAATGTCACAAGCCCTCAATTTCGGCAAAAGCGTTGCCGATCATGCATGGGGCATGTTCACGACTTTTCTTAGGTACAAGTTAGAAGAGCAAGGGAAAAAGCTTATCAAAATAGATAAGTGGTTTCCCTCATCCAAAACTTGTTCATGTTGCGGTCAAGTAAAGGAAGGTCTATCTCTTTCTGAACGCCTATTTCATTGTGATTGTGGGTTTGCGGCAGATAGAGATTGGAATGCTTCTATCAATATCAAGCATGAAGGATTGCGATTGTTAGCATGATCATATATAGAGCATGGAACAGGCTCGATAGCTAAGTAAATTTCGTACGGATAAGTGCGATTACCTTAGAAGCCCCCACCTCTAAGCGAAGCGTAGGTGGCGGGTAGTTCACTAGTTACCCACGATCAAGAAATGCTTTGTTACGCTGATCAAATTATTAAAATGAGCGATGGGCAAATCCTGCAAAGTGAACATTGAAATATATTCGCAAAAGCTCCAAATCAAGCGACAAGCTGCCGCTGCCAGTAGATGTATAGATTCAATGAATATATTTCTGTTTAGGACATGAGTTAAGGACATATACAACTTGCATAGTATCGACAAAAGCATCAATACTACAAGTAAGACCCAAAAGAGGTGACGTGCATGAGTATATGTCCTTTATGCAATGCATTGAAACAGTTGGAAGTGTATTGTCCCCAATGCCGCTTTCGGCTGGATGATTCAGGAAAAGTATCCGATTTCTTAGATCCCTATGGTCATTACAATGATGAAGAAACTGTCAAAATGGGGGATGGTTATCCGACTACCGCCGAAGAACATATTTGTCCGCATTTAATGTTCTGTCCGCAATGCGGATACCAAGAGGTGAGATGCATTCAGGAAGAATCCTGATGAATAGATTGCCGCTCTCCCATGTTTTATTTCGCATATAAGCTGCCGCATCAAGATTGAAACAGAGAATAAGGAGGAGATCACGGCCGCTGCAAGCCGGGATGTTAGCCGTTGTTCTTCCTTTCAACGGCGGGGGAGGGGAAAATCTGGTGTGAGCTAAGTGACAGCTCATTAGGCAACTGTGAGATAGAAAGAGGGACCCGTGCTTTGAAACTCTCCGGGTCCCTTAAATAATTAATCGGTATAGTTGTCGAAATAACCTTGGATATAAATGATAGGTGTACCTTTATCGCCGCTTCCAGAAGTCAAGTCCGATAAAGAGCCGATTAAGTCCGTTAATTTTCTCGGGGTTGTTCCTTGCGCTTCCATCGCTCCGACAAGGTTTTCCCCTTTGTTGTTAATATAGTCGGTGATCGCTGCTTTCAGCTCTTCCCCTTGTAAATCAGCAAAGTTATTATCAGCTAGATACTTTAACTTCACTTCATTTGGCGTGCCAGCTAAACCAGCTGTGTAAGCTGGGGAAACAACTGGATCTGCCAGCTCCCAGATCTTCCCTGCCGGATCTTTGAAAGCACCGTCGCCATAGATCATTACTTCTACCGTTTTTCCGGTTTTTTCTTTCAGCATTTGCTGGATTTTATCGACGATCGGTTGGGCATTATGCGGGAATAATTTCACGCTGTCCTCTGTTGCTTTATTGGAACCGAGCAGACCGTAGTCCGGATTATAGCCGCTGCCGTCAATAGACTCGGATAAAATATCATCGAGATTATAGATCTTCTTGGCGCCATGCTTTTTCAAGATGCGCTTCGTGCGGAATCTAGTATGAATATCGCATGTAAGTACACTGCCTGTATAATCTAAAATCGTTTGGGCGTGGTTGGAGAAGATGACCTCGCATTCAACGCCATGCTCCGCGATAATGGATTTATAGTATTCAATGTAATCAACACCTGTAAACGGGTGCTTGTTCTCGCCGAAATTCTCGCGGAATTCTTGTTCTGTCAACACATCCGTCCAAGGATTGATTCCTTTTTCATCCAGACGATCTATGTCAATTAAATGATTGCCAACTTCGTCAGACGGATAGCTCAGCATTAAGACAATTTTCTTCTTCGCCCCTTTTGCTATCCCGTGAAGACAGTTGGCAAAACGGTTGCGGCTTAATATCGGGAAGATCACACCAATTGTGTCGTCACCGAATTTGGAGCGGACATCTGCGGCAATATGATCCACTGTTGCATAGTTTCCTTGTGCCCGCGCAACGATCGATTCTGTAACCGTTACGATGTCTTTATCCCTGATTTGAAACCCTTCCGCCTCGGAAGCTTTCAATACGCTGTCGACTACAATTTGTTCAATGCAGTCTCCCTGGTTGATGATCGGGCCGCGTAAACCTCTGACCACTGTTCCCACTAATCTTTCCAATCTAATCGCTCCTTATATCTATGTAAATGATTGTAGCTGATGATACTTGTACTATACACGTGAATAATGATATAAGTAAAATTAATATATTTAATAACAGATATAAGGTGATGTTATATGGTGAATAAATTAGATTTATACAGAGTGTTTTGTATTATCGGAAAGAATAAAAGCTTCTCCAAGGCTGCTAAAGAATTATTTATGACCCAGCCGGCTGTCAGCCAAGCGATCATGCAATTAGAGAGGGAACTGGACACCCGTCTTTTTAACCGAACACCTAAGGGGGTTTCTTTCACTAATGAAGGAAAGCTTTTGTTTGAATATGTTCATTCCGCCATTAATTTAATGGAAGCTGGGGAAAACAAGCTGTTGGAATTTAAGAATTTAACAACGGGAGAATTAAAGATCGGAGTGGGAGACACGATTTCGAAGTATTTTCTTCTTCCTTATTTAGAAGCTTTTCGCCGAAAATATCCAAATATAAAGCTGAGAATCGTCAATGGAACAACTGATGAGCTGATTGCGATTTTAAAGTCGGGAGAAGTAGATATCGGGTTTTGCAATTTTCCTGTAGATGACGCGGCTCTGGAACTGCAGCCTTGTTTTGAGGTTCACGATATCTTTGTTTCCGGTGAAAAATTTAAGAAGCTATTAGAGAAGCCCGTCAGCATTGAGGAATTATTAAAATTGCCGCTCATTTTTCTTGAGCAGAAGTCTAATTCCCGTAAGTATGTAGAGGAGCATTTTTTATCGAAGGGCATTCAGATTTCCCCTGAATTTGAATTAGGCTCACATGATTTATTACTCGAATTCGCCAAAACAAACTTAGGCATTGCTTGTGTGACAAGAGAGTTTTCTAAAGATTATTTAAGAAAGGGATTGGTATATGAAGTGAAACTAATAGAGGAAATTCCCAAGCGGCATATTGGAATGTGTTATTTAAAAAGCGTCCCGCTCTCGCCGGCTTCCACAAAATTTGTAGAACTGATCGAATCACAGCAGCTATCTTTCTAAGAAGATGTTTCTAAGGGCGGCTGGAACTTAACATGCGCTTTTCGAAAGTAGAGAGAAGAGAGGGAAGCGGCTGCGGGGAAAATGCCGGGATTCTTGACATAATAGAGGGAAGTGGAGATTAAAACGAGGAGCCAATGAACGCGCCCGCTGCGGTGAACAAGCGCATAGAATTAAGGCGGAGAGGTTGCATTTAAGCTGCTGTTAGACTCCTCTTCAAGAATGGAGTGAAGAATCAACAGAGAGTTGAAAGCAACCGCAGCTGCTTAAAGGTTCATTGTATTCAGGAAGCCATGTGCCAGTAATTTTGAAAAAAAAGAGTTGACATTACAGGGCATTTACCCTATACTATTAATTGTTCTGTTGAAAGATATATAAATAGAAAGATTGTTTGCGGGTGTAGTTTAATGGTAAAACCTCAGCCTTCCAAGCTGATGTCGTGGGTTCGATTCCCATCACCCGCTCCATACATAATGCTGATAACGCAATGTTTTATTCCTGGATGGATAAAATGTTGCGTTTTTTATTATGGTATGGAATAATGCCTAAACGATGAACCGTTCTCTGAAAGGAGAAAAATGATGGATTATGATGCGTTAAAGCAAGAGATCATAGAGTACAGCCGGACAATCGGTATAGATAAAATCGGTTTCGCTTCCGCTGCGCCTTTTACAGAATTGAAAAATCGGCTGATTCGCCAGCAGGAGCTTGGGTTTGCGTCGGGTTTTGAAGAAAAGGATATCGAAAAGCGTGTTGATCCCGCTAAAATATTTGAACAGCCGCGCTCGATTATTGCGATTGCCTTAGCGTATCCTTCGAAAATGGAGGAAGGAATAAGGGGAAAACGCGGCGAACGAAGGGGGATTTTCTGCCGGGCCTCCTGGGGGGAAGATTATCACGTCATCCTTAGAGACCGATTAAGCAAGCTGGAGGAGTTTATTTCTTCCAGGGTGCCCGAAGCCCGCTTTCGTTCCATGGTGGATACAGGAGAGCTCTCGGACCGTGCGGTAGCTGAACGGGCGGGGATCGGCTGGAGCGGAAAAAACTGTTCAATTATTACGCCTGAGTTCGGCTCTTATGTCTATCTGGGTGAAATGATTACGAACTTGCCGTTTGCCCCTGATCAGCCGATAGAAGATCAGTGCGGCACATGCACGAAATGCTTGGATGCTTGTCCAACGGGGGCACTCGTTCAAGGAGGACAGCTGAATGCCCAGCGCTGTATCGCTTTTTTGACGCAAACGAAGGATTTTCTGCCAGAGGAGTTTCGCAGCAAGCTGGGAAACCGCTTATACGGGTGTGATACGTGCCAGACGGTATGCCCGAAGAATAAAGGAGTGGATGTTCACATTCATTCCGAGATGGAGCCGTCGCCAGAGGAAGTGAAACCTTTGCTCGAGCCGCTCTTGACCATCAGCAATAAAGAATTTAAGCAAAGATTCGGTGAAATGTCGGGTTCCTGGAGAGGAAAGAAGCCGATTCAGCGGAATGCGATCATTGCTTTGGCTCATTTCAAAGAAGCTTCTGCCGTGCCTGCCTTGACGCAAGTGCTAAATGAGGATGTTCGTCCAGTGATAAGAGGAACGGCCGCATGGGCGTTAGGAAAAATCGGCGGATCCTCTGCGAAAGCGGCCCTCATACGGGCGAAAGAAAAAGAAAAGGATCAAGAGGTCATCCGGGAAATTGAAGCTGCACTGGATTTTTTCTCGCAATAATCAGCCATTCTTCCTCCCGGTTTTGCATAGGCTTATATTAGGCTATACGAAATGGCTCACAAGGGGAGGCCGGCTCATCGCTTGCGCCAATCCTTCGCATTTGAGAGGCCAAGGGAGGGCTTGTTTGTGCATGAAGAACTTCAAAAAGGATTAGAGCTGCGCATCAAGCAGCTGCTGTCGGATAAAGCGATTTGTCATGAGGAGAAATTCAACAGAAAGAAACAGCTAGCAGAAATGAGAAAAAGCAAGATTGTTAAAGTGAAAGCCCTAGGGAAAATTCTCTTTGAAAGAGAGGATAAGCTGTATTACAAAGTTCATTTGAAATATTTAATCAAGCAGGGAGATTCTCTCTATCTGGAAGAAGAAATTGAAAATCGGGTGGCCGCTCTGTATAAGAACAAGATCGTAGACGATCAGGAGGAACGGATCGTAGCAGATTCACCTCCGCTCGATAAGCTTTTGGAAGAGGGCGATCAGGATGACGGGAGAGCGGTTTTTCAATATGACCGTTTGCAGGCGGTCCAATATGCTGAGCGCTGGTGGAATAGCTATAATCCCGCTTATCCTAAGTTTGCCGTTGACTGCACTAATTACATTTCTCAATGCTTGCATGCGGGAGGTGCGCCAATGAGGGGGTACCCGAACAGAAGCAAGGGATGGTGGCTGCGGCATAAGAATTGGAGCTACAGCTGGTCTGTTGCCCATGCTCTGCGCTGGTTTTTGCCCTCCTCCTCCTCCGGTCTGCGGGCCGAGGAAGCAGAAAGCCCGCAGCAGCTGGAGCAAGGGGATGTCATTTGCTATGATTTCCAAGGAAACGGCCGCTTTGATCATAATGTGATTGTGACCGCGAAGGATGCTCAGGGCATGCCGCTTGTGAATGCCCATACGTCCAACAGCCGCATGCGCTATTGGAGCTACGAGGATTCCACTGCTTATACCGATAATATTCAATATAAATTTTTTAAGATCAAAGATGATTTTTCCTAACGATTCACAAATGGTGGTATAATAAAATATTGGTTACAGTTTATATATGAGGTGAAGAAATTTGTCTATTAATGTAGTGCTATACCAACCAGAAATTCCCGCTAATACCGGGAATATTGCGAGAACTTGTGCGGCTACAGATACCACGCTTCATTTAATTCGCCCGCTTGGTTTTTCCACAGATGATAAAATGCTGCGGCGGGCAGGATTGGATTATTGGGAGTTTGTGAACGTAGTTTATTATGATTCGCTGGATGAGTTTTTCGAAAAAAATGCCCAAGCTGAATGCTATTATATCACGAAGTTCGGGGAAAACTATTATGCTGACTTTGACTTTAGCCAGCCGGAGAAGGACTACTTCTTTGTGTTCGGAAAAGAAACGACCGGGCTGCCTAAGGATCTGCTTGCTGCCAATAAAGAGCGCTGCTTGCGCATTCCAATGAATGACAAAGTGCGGGCTTTAAACCTATCCAATACGGCGGCAATCTTAGTATACGAAGCGCTGCGCCAGCAGCAGTTTCTGCATTTAAAATAAGAAAAAAAGCACTGCAGGCTGCCCGCAGTGCTTTTTTTCTTATTTTACACCCGGCTTGTCGTCATATCCAGCGGTGAAAATCGCGCTTAAGAAGGCAATAATGACGCCAAGAATCAGAAGAAACCGCATGTTATGTAACCCCTTTCTAAAAGTAATTCACTTCCAGTATCTTCATTATAGCTTAAACTTCTGCTGATTGAAATGGATTCTTTCCTCCTCTGGACCATACTGCACTCGGTGTTTCCTTAGCATGTTCCAGCTGGTGCGGGCATAAGCTTTATTAATCGTTCTCTAATTACACTAAGCGGGGGGTCCATATGGATATTTTAAAAAAGATTGAACAATACAGAGAAGAAGAAGAGATGTTAAAGTGGGAAGGCACTTTTGAAGAATATTTAGAAATCGTGAAAGAAAAGCCCTGGGTGGCACAATCGGCTCATTCCAGAGTATACCATATGATTAACGATCAAGGTGTAGAAGAAGAGAATGATTTGAAAAGATACCGTTTTTTCAGCGATGAATTGTATGGATTAGAAGAGGCGCTTGAACGCCTTGTTGAGGAATATTTTCATCCAGCGGCTAAAAGACTGGATGTACGCAAACGAATTTTGCTGCTGATGGGGCCGGTTAGCGGCGGGAAATCCACTTTAGTTGCGAAGCTTAAGAAAGGCATGGAAGCTTATTCCCGAACGGACAGAGGAGCTGTGTATGCTATTAAAGGCTGTCCGATGCATGAGGATCCGCTGCACTTGATCCCGCGTCATTTAAGGGATGATTTCTATGAAGAATACGGCATTCGGATCGAAGGAAGTCTATCGCCGCTGAATGCGATGCGATTGCAGGAGGAATATGCGGGAAGAATTGAAGATGTGCTGGTAGAGAGAATTTTCTTCTCTGAAGATAAGCGTGTCGGCATTGGCACATTCAGCCCATCCGATCCGAAATCACAGGATATTGCCGATTTAACCGGAAGCATTGATTTCTCCACGATTGCTGAGTATGGTTCGGAGTCGGATCCGAGAGCCTATCGTTTCGATGGGGAATTGAATAAAGCGAACCGCGGAATTATGGAATTCCAGGAAATGCTGAAGTGCGATGAGAAGTTTTTATGGCACCTGCTGTCGCTCACGCAAGAAGGAAACTTCAAAGCCGGCCGTTTTGCGCTCATTTCAGCGGACGAAATGATTGTCGCTCATACCAATGAAACGGAATACCGCTCGTTTATTGCCAATAAAAAGAATGAAGCCCTTCATTCCCGGATTATTGTCATGCCTGTCCCTTACAATCTCAAACTCTCTCAAGAAGAGAAAATATACGAGAAAATGATTCAAGAAAGTGATGTTTCCGATGTTCATATCGCACCCCATACGTTAAAGGTAGCCGCTATGTTTACCATTCTGACAAGGCTGAAAGAGCCTAAACGAGGGGATATAGATTTACTGAAAAAGATGCGTCTGTATGATGGAGAAACCGTTGAAGGTTATAATACTTCGGATGTGGAGCAGCTGAAGAAGGAACATCAGGATGAAGGAATGAGCGGAATTGATCCGCGCTATGTTATTAACCGCATTTCATCTGCGATCATTCGCAAAGAGGTAGCGTCTATCAATGCGCTGGATGTGCTTCGTTCCTTGAAAGAAGGATTGGATCAGCACCCGTCGATTACGAATGAACGGCGTGAGAAATACCTGAACTTTATTTCCATTGCCCGCAAAGAATACGATGACATCGCTAAAAAGGAAGTGCAGAAGGCATTTGTGTATTCTTATGAAGAGTCCGCCAAGACGCTGATGGATAACTATTTAGATAATGTGGAAGCTTTTTGCAATAAGACGAAACTGCATGACCCATTAACCGGGGAAGAGATCAGCCCGGATGAAAAATTGATGAGATCCATTGAAGAGCAGATCGGCGTTTCAGAGAATGCCAAAAAAGCGTTCCGGGAAGAGATATTGATTCGGATCTCGGCCTATGCCAGAAAAGGTAAGCGCTTTGATTACCACTCCCATGATCGCCTCCGGGAAGCGATCCAGAAGAAGTTGTTTGCGGACTTAAAAGACATTGTAAAGATCACCACCTCCACGAAAACTCCGGATGAACAGCAGTTGAAAAAAATCAATGAAGTGGTTGCCCGTTTAATTGATGATCACGGGTATAATTCCGTATCTGCAAATGAATTATTGCGCTATGTCGGCAGCCTGCTCAATAGGTAGAAAAAGAAAAAGGCAGCTGTTAAAGGCCGCCTTCTTTTTTTTCTTTTGTATTTACGTCATGGAGAAAAGCTTGGTCTTTGAACTGTATGGGGTCTGGCTGGCGATGATCGGCTTTCAATTCTTGATTGGTTCGCTGCTTTTCCATTTGCTTGCCAAGCAGCTCCATTTCCTCCCAGTTTGCAGCCATTGAACTGTTAGCAGCTTGTCGCTTCTTTTCTTCGTTAGCCATAAGGAATCACCCTTTTTTCTTATGTATACCCTGCTGTTAAAGGAGAAAACATCTATAGCCAAAATGGAAAGGGAGAATCATGATGAGCGAAAATTATCATATTGCCCGAGAAAACTGGTCTCTCCATCGCAAAGGATACGATGATCAGCAGCGGCATAAAGAAAAAGTGCAGGAGGCCATTCAGAAAAACCTCCCTGATTTAGTAACAGAAGAGAATATCATTTTGTCGAACGGCGGGGAGATTGTGAAAATTCCGATCCGCTCGCTCGATGAATATAAAATCCGTTATAACTATGATAAGAATAAGCATGTCGGACAAGGAGACGGAGATAGTCAAGTCGGAGACGTGATCGCCAGGGACGGCAGCCGTTCTTCCGGTCCCGGCCAAGGAAGAAGTGCAGGAGATCAGGCGGGAGAGGATTATTACGAAGCGGAAGTTACATTCATGGAATTGGAGAAAGCCTTCTTTAATGAACTGGCTCTGCCGAATCTGAAGCAGAAAGAGGCGGCGGACTTCAAAGTGGAGGATATTGAATTTAATGATATCCGCAAAACGGGGCTGATGGGCAATATTGATAAAAAGAAAACATTGATGACCGCTTTTAAAAGAAATGCGCTAACCGGAACACCTGCTTTTCACCCGATTCTTCCGGAGGATTTGAAATTCCGGACATGGAATGAAATTGAAAAGCCGCACTCTAAGGCGGTCGTGTTAGCGATGATGGATACGAGCGGATCGATGGGCATTTGGGAAAAGTATATGGCCCGAAGCTTTTTCTTTTGGATGGTGAGGTTTCTGCGCACGAAGTATGAGACGGTTGACATTGAATTCATCGCGCATCATACTGAAGCAAAGGTGGTGGATGAAGAGCATTTCTTCACAAAAGGAGAAAGCGGGGGAACGATTTGTTCGTCAGCTTATCGCAAAGCGCTTGAATTAATTGATGAACATTATCCGCCGAGCCGTTATAATATTTACCCGTTTCACTTCTCGGACGGCGACAATTTATCCTCAGATAACCCCCGGTGTCTTACTCTTGTGAAAGAGCTGATGAAACGGTCCAATATGTTCGGCTACGGCGAGGTAAATCAATATAATCGCAACAGCACATTAATGACGGCATATAAAAACATTCAGGACGAAAAGTTTCGCTATTATATTCTAAAACAAAAATCGGACGTGTTTTACGCAATGAAGACCTTCTTTTCGAAGGATGAATGAAGCGGAAGAAGCGAACGTTAGCCAAGATACGGCTCTAGATAACTCCATAAGTGAAAGTGCGTGTCTTTTGGACGCAGAGAAAGCAGCTGCAGAAAGCATCTTTCTAATGATAGCTGATAGTTTGGAGGAGCCGTCTCTTGCGGCGGTTAAGAGGGAAGTAAGGAGAGGTTAATATGATAGATGTATACCCTGCTCAATCCAGATATTCAGCTGATCGCGGGTGGCTGAGAAGCAACTTCAGTTTCTCATTCGCAGATTATTATGATCCCAATAATATGAGCTTTGGGCCGATGCGGGTGCTGAATGATGATTGGGTTGCTCCAAAACGGGGATTTGGCATGCATCCGCATGCAGAGATGGAGATCGTTTCAATTGTGCTGCAAGGACAGCTAGAGCATCGCGACAGCAATGGGCATACCGCTGTTACGTCTTTCGGCGGCGTGCAGCGGATGTCGGCCGGAACAGGAATTCATCACTCGGAAATGAATCCGTCTGAGAAAGAGGAGGTCAACTTTTTGCAGCTGTGGTTTATACCAGATGAAGCAGGACTTCCCCCTTCTTATGAAAAGACAGTATTTGATACGGAGAAAATGAAAAATCAGTTGTTGCCGATCGTCACGAAACACCCCGAAATGGAGGGCGTCGCCCATATTCATCAGAATCTGACCATTTATGTATCCGAGTTGGATACCAAGAAAACGATCCAATTCGAACAAGCGCCAGGCCGCAGAATCTTTCTCTTTATTTTAGAAGGGGCGGTTACGGTAAACGATGATACTTCATTAAATAAACGTGATTCTGCCCGTATTATGAATGTATCCACCCTGACGGTGAAAGCGGTGGAACCGGCAAGATTTATGCTGATCGATCTGCCATAAGAAGAGGACATTTTTTGATTAACCATTCCTTCCGCAGGGAATACTAAGGGCAATTCATCCAAAGGAAGGAGTGAGCTTGATTGAAGAAGAATCAGAATGAAAGCAATGAAGATCTTTCGATTGAACAAAAAGAAAAGCTGGAGCAAGGAATTGATATTGAGCCGCAGCGTGAGGAAGAGAAGCCGAATCGCATGGAATAGATGATCGCTATTCCTTCTAAAAGGGATTAGCTAATAAATCATTAACAGCAAACAGCTGGAGGAAAAAGAACTCTTTTTGCTCCAGCTGTTTTTATTCTTCTGCGTGAAAGAGACCGTAAGACGCTCTTTTATGCATGTTTAAGTGGAAGAGCGCGGTATCTGCATGCTGTGATGCTAGCCTTTCTTTTCATCAGCAGGGGATAGAAGCAAAATCACATGGTTTGAAGTCGGTGAATGCAGCAGGAAAATCCCCATCCAAGGCGGTGGGAAAGATCATTAAGCGCTGGAAAACAAAGAATTTTTTATTCTTCCGTTTGCAGAAAATGGTGCAGTCGGCCCCGTCATCAGCTCATAGTTCCGCTAGTAAGGGAATAGCACGAGCGTCAAAGCTAAAACAAAAGGGGCTTATCGGAAAGCCCCTTCGCTGTTTAATGCGGCAAGAACATCAGCTGGTAAAAGAACAGAACGGCAAATAGATATACTAGCGGATGTACCTGCCGGAATTTGCCCTGCACCATCTTCAAAAGCGGGTAAGAGATAAATCCAAGCGCGATCCCTGTTGAAATGCTGGAAGTCAGCGGCATGCTCAATATAATGAGAAATGCCGGAAAGGCTTCATCTAAATTCTTCCAATCAATTTTCGCCACGCTCTCCATCATTAAGCAGCCGACGATAATCAGCGCGGGCGCTGTGATGGCAGATAGACCGGACACGGCGCTGACAACCGGCCCGAAA
The DNA here is from genome assembly GCF_002797355.1 of Bacillus xiapuensis. Lineage (GTDB taxonomy): Bacteria > Bacillota > Bacilli > Bacillales > Domibacillaceae > Bacillus_CE > Bacillus_CE xiapuensis. The sequence continues at coordinate 700,779 of NZ_KZ454939.1, forward strand.
AAGGCGGCAAGAGCAAATAATACAGCGATAACGACAGCCGTTAGCCCTGTTCTTCCTCCAGCTGCTACCCCAGTGGAGGATTCAATATAGGCGCTTGTCGGGCTTGTCCCAAATACAGAACCAACTGAAGTGGCGACAGAATCAGCGAGAAGAGCTTGTCTGGCACGCGGCATTTTCTCTCCCTTCATCAGTCCGGCTTGCTGGGCAACCGCGATCATTGTGCCTGTCGTATCAAAAATAGTGACTAGCAAGAAAGAGAAGACGACAGCATACAAACCGTGCTCAAGAACATCGCTGAAAGCAGTAATCGGGTTGCTTACAGTTAAGCCTTCAGGTAAAGAAGGGAAGGATAAAAGCCCATTATCAAAGGATAAGTGTCCGGTAAAATAGGCGACAGCGCCCGTGACCACCATGCCGATAAACAGGGCGCCATTTACTTTCAATACCATTAAAACGATCGTGACAGCTAATCCAAGCAGCGCTAATAGAGCCTGAGGGCTATGCAGATCACCGAGCTGAACTAGATTGTCGGGATGATCGGCAATTAATCCGGTCATTCGCAAGCCGATAAAGGCGATAAACAGTCCAATCCCAGCGGTAATACCTTGCTTTAAATTATTCGGGATGGCTTCAATCAATTTCTCCCGAAACGGTGTTAAGGAAAGAATAATAAAGAGCAGTCCTGCGACAAATACCGCAGAAAATGCTGTCATGTATGAAATATTTTCATGAGCGCCGACAACAGAAACGGTAAAATAAACGTTCAAGCCCATTCCTGGGGCGATAGCAATCGGATAATTAGCCAATAATCCCATCCACAATGTTCCGGCGATCGTGGCAATAATCGTAGCGGTGAACACTTGATCGAACGGAACGCCTGCGGATTGCAAAATCATCGGATTGACCACAACGATATAGACCATTGTAAAAAACGTAGTAATCCCGGCCACTATTTCTCTTTTAGCCGTTGTTCCATTTTCTTGTAATTTAAACATAAGGAACCTCCAAAATACGAACATTTAATAGCACACTTATTATAATATTCGTTTTATCCGTTTGTTGCAACAAAAAATAAAAATCCCCCCTCACACAATTTAGTGGTTAAGGGGGAAGAAAAGTTATTTAATAATAGTAATGAGCTCATCAACTGGCAGGCGATCCGTCGCACGAGGCTCTGAAAGCGGCTTTCCGATTGTAATGAGCATTGTTGGCAAATAGCGGTCAGGAACTTGAAATTCTTCTTTTAAAGCGCTTGGATTGAAGCCTCCAATTGGACATGTGTCCCATCCAGCCGCTTTAGCTGCGAGCATAAATTGCATAGCTGCTAAGGAAGAATTAAGAACCGCCGCATCTCTTGGGTATTCGGGGCGCTGATAGGCGCCATTGATCTGGCCGGCTAATATTTCTTTCAGTTCCGGCGTCATTTGCCCGGCTTCTACAGATGGATTGAAAACAGGGTCGATATTCTTATTTCCTTCCAGATCGCCAAGGACGCAAATAACAGCGGATGCATCGGCGACTTGCTGCTGATTATAAGCGATAGGAAGGAGTCTTTCTTGCACTTCTTTTGAGTGGAAAACCAAGAAGTGCCATTGCTGCAAATTCCATGCAGACGGTGCTCTCCCTGCTACTTGCAGCAATTCTTTTAATTCTTCTTCTGAAATGGTGATTTCAGGGTTATATACTTTAGCTGAGCGTCTGCTAGCGGCTACTTCAAAAAAATCCGGCATTGATATGACCTCCTGGAAACGTATCGTTATAGTCTATTTGTAAATTCATACTATATTATAGATAGTTAATTACTTTTAGTAAGCACTAACAATTATCAACTTTAATCAATAATCAGCAAACAGTCAAGGAATAAATACTGCGGCAGGAATGATCGCACAAAAAAGAACTATACGGAAATGAATACAGGCACGGACAAAGTTTCTAATAGGCGCAAGCGGTCACGCCGAGCCTGCGGTATGACAAATGAAAGAATGATCAGACTGTCACTATACAAACCATAACAGATTAATGTTCAGCGAGAAAGGGAAGAAAGGAAATAGCGCCAACTTAGAACAGAAAGGGGTTCTTTTCATGCCGGGAAATAAGCAGGAGAAAATCTTGATTATCGTGATGTTCGCCATTGCTTTTATTTTATTTTTAAACATTTTAAGAAAATATGTTTTTTAATAGCGGAGATCGTTGCCGGGATAGGGATCGTCATGCTTCAAGTCTTCCTTCAGCTTGGATACGGGATAAAAGATCAAACAGAATGATTTCACTTGAAGAGAGTGAGAGTGGTTGAGAATGGATCAGGTGTATCCAGTTCTTTCATTCGCATCCAATCTTTTGAACCGTTATAATAAAAAGAGCAAAAGAAGGAGGAATGAAGATGGAGACAGCCAAAAACTTGCGTGATACATATAAGTTGCATAACGGGATTCACATTCCCTGCATGGGTCTTGGAGTATATAAGATGACAGATGAGCAAGAGACGCTGCAAGCGATTCAGCACGCTCTTGAGGTTGGGTATCGGGCCATCGACACAGCGGCTTTTTACGATAATGAGCATCTTGTGGGGAAAGCGGTCAGAGAAAGCAACATTCGCCGGGAGGATGTATTTATTACCTCAAAGGTATGGAATACAGATCAAGGCTACGATCAGACGCTTCGGGCTTTTGAGCAGTCTTTGAATAAGCTGAAAATGGAGTATTTGGATTTATATTTAATCCACTGGCCTGTTAAAGAAAAGTACAAGGACACTTGGCGCGCGCTTGAACGGCTGTATGAAGAAGGGCTTGTCCGGGCGATTGGCGTCAGCAATTTTCAAATTCATCACTTGAAGGATTTAATGGCAGACAGCCGGGAAAAGCCAGTGGTCAATCAGGTGGAGCTGCACCCTTATCTTAATCAAGAGCCGCTTCGCAAGTACTGCCAGGAGAACAGCATAGCGGTTGAAGCATGGTCGCCGCTGGCGCGCAATCGCTTAGCGGAAGAGGAGACATTAATCGAATTAGCCAATAAATATAATAAAAGTTCTGCCCAAATTATTTTGCGCTGGCATCTGCAAAATCAAATCATCATTATTCCTAAATCTGTCCATGCAGAGCGCATTCAACAAAACGCAGATATTTTTGATTTCGAATTATCCCCCGAAGATATGAAAAAAATCAATAGGTTAAATAAAGATCAACGGTTTGGAGCCGATCCGGATCATTTTGATTTCTAATTTGCGCTAATGGCCAAGAGGCAGGAACATAACTGAATTTGCTGTCATGAAAGCCGAATCATTGTATTTTAATAAAAACATAATAAAACCGAACTATTACGAAACTCTAAATGAGAGTTCTAAATAATAGTTCGGTTTTTTATTTGCTGAAAACTTTTTGTCCCGGCCTCATTTTGGTTTTAATTTTAACGCTGAACATATCAGCAGGCCACCCCGTCCATTTCTGAAGCGGTTAAGCTGAAGGCAGGGCTATGACTTGTCAAGCAGGCGGAAAATCTGTTCTTGCGGAACGGCTTTGCAAACGAGCTTTTCTCCTGTGAAAGGATGCGGAATTTCAATGGAAACTGCATGGAGCGCCTGGTGCGAAGTAATCGGTTTTCCGCCGTATAAACAGTCGCCGGCTAATGGATGGCCAATGGATGCCATATGCACGCGAATTTGATGAGTCCTTCCAGTGTCCAGCTGGCATTGAACAAGCGAAAGCTGCTGCTTCACCGCCCGTTTCAGCACTTTGTAGTGAGTAAGGGCCGTTTGGCCGGACGGCGAGACTCTTCTTCTGGAAGGATGATGCCGGTCTTTTCCGATCGGCTGATTAATTGTGCCTTCGTTTTTAGTAATGAGCCCGTGGACAACGGCTATATAGGTACGCTTAATTTCTCGTTCTTCCAATAAACGGGAGAGGACGGCGTAGGCTGCATGATGCTTAGCGAAAAGAATCACGCCGGACGTTCCGACATCAAGCCGATGAACATGGCGTAGAAATCCAGATTCGCCGGATTCTTGCAGATGATAGGCGACCGCGTTCAACAGGGTGTCAGACTCATTTTCGGTATTGGGATGCGTTTTCATGTCGGCGGGCTTATCGGCCACTAGCAAGTGATCATCTTCATAAAGAATATTCACTTTTCGTTTGTAAGGCACCGGCCCTTTCTCCGCTGCGGCGAAAAAGGGGAGCTGAAGAACCGAGCCTTCCGCCAGCGGGGCATGCCAGTTAACGGGTGAACCGTTTACGAAAACCGTTTGATTCATTCGCCATTGATGAATTAATTTCTTCGGGAGCTTCCATTCAGTCCTAAGAAGAGAATCCGCCGTTTGATGGCGCCAACCTTCCGGAATTTTAATTTCAAATATGTCTCCTTTGCGTACCGTTTGATACATATGCTGATCTCCTTTTTGATGCTTTCTGCTATTAAGAAAAATTTCCATAATACTGAGAAGAATTATATGTTATCCTTACATTGTATGTAAATATAGAACGATCAAAGAGGGTGTGTGCTATGAGAGTGCTTATGGCTTCCACGGTTGAACAAGAAGAAAAGATTTTTGAATTGATCAAGCAGTTAAAAGAAGAAATCTTGCCGCGCTTTTTGACGAAAGAAGAGAGAAGGCGTATGGATGAACTGGGGATATTGGAGCTCACTGATTTACATATGGAATCCTTTAGCATTCTTCGTGATGCCTTCAGTGTGATTGCGAGTCTTCAGACGATTATATCGATCCTGGAACTGGAAGATCCGGATCAATTGCCGGCTTATTATCAGGAAATGTTTCAGCGCAATATTGATATTTTACGGTCTTATGGCATCCGCTTTCCGTTTCTGCTCAGCCACTTTTCCTTCAAAAAAAGGGCAAACCGCAGTATGGAATATGCCCAGCCAGCGAATACGTTTCTCATTTAAAGATCATACAGAAAGGCTGACACAGCTGTGTCAGCCTTTTGCTTATATGGGCGCGTGCACCTGATCGGCCTGATTTGTCCGGGTCGATAAGATGCAGGCCACAAAGGCGCTGTGATGTTTGCCTTTGTTTTACTTTTCAGCATTTGAAGTTCACTCTATTGGATATGCTCTTTAAAAAATTGCTTGTACTTTTCTGGCGGCTGTCCTCCGACAATCCGGGCTTTTTCCTTGCCGTTTTCAAAATGAACGAGAGTCGGAGTGTACTCAATTTGGTACTCATTCCACCCATCCTCGAATTCAAGCAAATTAAATTGCTGAATATCGACGTTCTGTTCTTTCGCTAACGGCATTAATTTAGGGGTCGTTTCTGCGCAATGAGGGCAAGTCGGACTGTAAAAGTAGACCGTAACATCCTCCCCTTCCTCAAGCTTCTTCTGCAGCTGATCCGGCATGATCAGATTTTGATAATGAGGATCATCCAGCTGCTTCACCGTCTCTGGGTGAAGATCTTTTTTTTCCATAGGGATTATCTTTCGAGTCTTGATTTTGCTGATACTTCGTTAAGAAGATAATGGCCGCAAATAAAATCAAGATAATCGAAGAAAAAATCATGATTTTTTTCATGTTAGACGCTGTCCTTTCTTTTTAAGATCAGTAAGCTGGCAAAGAAAATAATGGCAAAGGCGGTAAAGGCCAAAAAGGGAATCGTGATAAAATTCAAGAAATTGATATAAGTTCCAGTACATGGCACGCGTCCGCATGCTGGCGCGCGATCCGCCAAAAAGTCCAGCTTTTGAATGGAATAATGATAAAGGGAAATGCTGCCCCCTATGGCGGAAAGCATTAGGGAATACTTAGCGGCGGTTTGATCCTTTTTGATAACGGCCAGAGCGAGAATGAACATAATCGGATACATGAATATTCGCTGATACCAGCAAAGCTCGCAAGGCTCATATTTCATGACTTCTGAAAAGTACAAGCTTCCAAGCACAGCTATAAACGAAACAGCCCAGGCCGCAAAAAGCAGATTATCTTTTTTCATAATATCTCCTTATCTTGATGGTGTTTGCTAAAAGTATAGAACGTTTAGCGTGAAAAAGTAAACCGATACGCAATAGGAGCGGCTATAAATACCAACCAATTATATGGTAAAATAAAAAAAGGAAGTACAGTAATCTTTTTCCTTAACATTATTAATATAAGCGGCATCATCTCCTGTCTTTGCACCCAAGTATCCGCTGCTTGTTTTTCAGCGCCGTTCAGGCGCTTTGTACGATTAATTTTTTAATCTTGAAGAGTTGGGGGAGATGGAGAATGGATTGGAAAGTCGGATATGCGCGCTGGAAAGAGTTCCAAGGGTTGGATCGAGAAATGCGGGGATTGCTTAAAGAAATGGAGATGGATGAGAACAGGCTTGAGGAAGCCTTTTATAAAAATCTGGAATTTGGCACAGGCGGGATGCGCGGAGTGATCGGGCCAGGGACGAACCGCATGAATATTTACACCGTCCGTAAAGCTTCTGCTGGCCTGGCTGGGTATATATTGGAGCACGGGGAGAAGGCGCAAGAGAGAGGCGCCGTAATTGCTTATGATTCGAGGCATAAATCGTATGAATTTGCAATGGAAAGTGCGAAAACGCTAGCGACCTACGGAATTCGGACTTATGTATTTGAAGGGCTGCGCCCGACACCGGAACTTTCCTTTGCAGTCCGATATTTAAAAGCTTTTGCGGGAATTGTCATTACCGCAAGCCACAATCCGCCGGAATACAATGGATATAAAGTGTACGGTCCCGATGGAGCCCAGCTGGGTTTAGAAGCCGCGGATCGGGTCATTGAAAAGGTCAGCGCTCTATCAGATGAGCTCCTTATCCAAGTGAAGGACGAAGCGGAACTAAAGAAAAAAGGTTTAATCCAAATGATTGGGGAAGAAATCGACCGTTCCTACATTGAGCATGTTGCCTCGATTTCTGAACAGCCGCAATTGGCGTTAGAGACAGACGTGAAGATTGTCTTTACGCCGCTTCACGGCACTGGAAATATTCCCGTGCGCAGAGGTCTGGAGACTCTCGGCTACATGAATGTGACAGTAGTGGCTGAACAGGAGCTGCCAGACCCGGACTTTTCCACTGTCCAATCTCCCAATCCGGAAGAAAAGGCGGCTTTTGAATGGGCCATTCGCTACGGAAAAGCAGCGGATGCGGATATTCTGATTGCAACGGATCCCGATGCTGACCGTCTCGGCCTAGCGATCAAAGATACAGCGGGCGAATACGTGCTTTTAACTGGAAATCAGACGGGGGCGATTTTGCTGAACTATTTGCTCTCTCAAAAGAAGGAAAAAGGGGAGCTTCCGCGAAATGGAAGAGTGTTCAAAACAATCGTTACGTCTGAGCTGGGACGACAAATAGCAGAGTCTTACGGCGTCTCCTGCGAAGATGTATTAACAGGCTTTAAATTTATTGGTGAAAAAATGGAAGCGTATCATCAATCGGGAGAATATACCTTTTTATTTGGCTATGAAGAAAGCTATGGTTATTTAATCGCCGATTTCGCCCGCGACAAAGATGCCATTCAAGCGGCGATTCTGGCCGTTGAAGCGTGTGCTTATTATCAAAAATCCGGACGCACGCTGTATGAAACCTTGCTCGATATATATGACCGCTACGGATATTACAGGGAAGGACTCGCTTCAATGACTTTCACAGGAATTGAGGGGGAAAAGGCTATTCAGTCCATTCTGTCTTCTTTCCGAGAACATCCTCGCACGGAAATAGCCGGGAGAAAAGTGGCGGCCATTGAAGATTATTTAACGGGAAAGCGGTTAGATAGGCAAACCGGCACTGAAACGCCGCTTCGTTTGCCAGCTTCCAACGTACTGAAGTATATCTTTGAGGATCAAACGTGGATTTGCATCCGTCCATCCGGCACGGAGCCAAAGATCAAATTTTATTTTGGTGTTGTAGGCAGCAGCTTGCAAAACAGCCGGGATAAGCTGGAGGAGGTGCAGAGCCGTTTTATGGAGAAGATGAACCAGCTGGTATAAGCTATAAGAGCGGCTTTAAAGAAAAAGCCGCTCTTCTGGTGGAATTCTGTCAGGAGTTTACTGAATTGGCGTGTTCAATGTAGTGGAATAATGTATAAAATGTTGTTTCCACCACAGGATAAGGATTAGGGAAACTGCGGGCATGAAGAAAATGCTCGATTTTTTTCGAAAGCAAATGATCATTCGTTCGCACCATTAAGATCAGCAGATTATTCCAATCGGAACAATGGATATAATACAATGCTCGATCGTAGTCATTGTAATTCATTTGAAGTCCCTCCTATAGAGGAATTAGTTTTATTATATGCTGGCGCAAGCAAAAATCTCTCTGCAAATATTGGGAGGGCAGATAAAGGAAAAAAAGCTTGCCGATTCAAATCAATTCTGTATAATAGGGCAAGTAGCCGTCTTATTCCGCATGTAAGATGCTGCAAGACTCCCCTTCAAGAATGGAGCGGAGAACCAAAAGCCTGAGATCACGGCACCTGGATGCTCGATTCGTTCCGGTCTGCATGATGCAGATGACGAAGGCGCTGCAGCAGGATGCTGCAGGTGTTCGCTTTTGTCCTTCTTCTCAGCAGCGGTTCATGAAAGACAACTCCTCCTCTGCTTGAAGGTTGCTTTTATACATCTACAACAGAATATGAACGATTCTTATCGCGAGAGACTGAGGGACTGGCCCGAAGACGTCTCGGCAGCGGGCTCTTCAAGTTGAGCGCTGTGCCAAATCCAGCAAGCGGATGCTTGAAAGATAAGAAGAGTGTTTTCAGATAGAGACCTCTTCTTGAAGCCAGGTCTTTTATTTTGTTCAATTTTAGGAAGAGGTGGCAAGATTGGAGAAAGAAGCAAACGGCTGGGCGTTATTTCCCCTGCTCATTTTTTTGCTCTTATTTATAGGCAGCGGAGTGCTGACTGGCGATTTTTATAAAATGCCCATTATTGTTGCATTAATCATTACGGCAGCCATTACGCTGGCAATGAACAGAAAGAAGCCATTTATGGACAAAGTGGATGTTTTCACGAAAGGAGCCGGCCATCCTAATATTATGCTGATGGCGTTTATTTTCTTGCTGGCCGGTGCTTTTGCCTATACGGCGAAAGGAATGGGAGCGGTGGATTCGACCGTTAATATGGCGCTGTCAGTATTACCGCAAAACTTGCTTATGGTTGGTTTGTTTATCATTGCTTGTTTTATTTCTTTATCAATGGGGACATCTACGGGTACGATCGTAGCTTTAGCCCCCATCGGCGTTTCGATCGCCGATGAAACCGGAATATCTTTAGCATTAGCTATGGCCACTATTATCGGGGGCTCGATGTTTGGCGACAACTTATCCGTTATTTCTGATACAACGATCGCGGCCGTGCGCACACAAGGAACGAAAATGGTTGATAAATTCCGAACGAATTTCTTAATTGTGTTACCGGCGGCCATTCTTACAGCTGTTATTCTGGGAGCGGTGACGATCGGTCAGCAAAGTGCTGTAGACGCGAGTTCTTATCAAGTGGTCAAAATCATTCCTTACGTGGCTGTCTTGCTGGCGGCCTTATCAGGGATGAATGTCCTGATCGTCTTGTCGGGGGGAATCGCGCTTGCTGGTGTGATCGGAATCCTCGACGGCAGCTATACCTTTTATTCACTGATTAATGCGGTATCTGAAGGCGTGGGCAGCATGACAGAGCTGGCGATGATCGCCATTATCATTGGCGGTATCGTAGAGGTGATCCGTTCAAACGGCGGAATTGAATTTATATTGCAGCTGGTGATGAAAAAAGCGCGCACCAAAAAGGGAGCGCAGTTTGGCATGGCGTCATTAGTCAGTCTAACGAACTTATCAACAGCCAACAATACGATTGCGATTATCATCGCTGGACCGCTCGCTAAAAACATTGCCCAAGAATATAAGGTAGATCCTCGGAAATCGGCCAGTATTCTCGATCTGTTCTCCTGCTTTGTACAAGGGATGATTCCTTATGGCGCACAGATGCTCGCTGCGTCGGGGCTTTCCGGCATTTCACCAATTAGTATTATGGGGTACTCAATTTATCCTGTACTAATCGGCATTTGCGGAGTGCTGGCCATCGCTTTCAACCTGCCCCGCTTAAGAGAAGAAAAAGAATGAGAGGCTGGGTCATCATTAAATTTGCTGTCATTTAATTCGGATTAATCTAGTTTAATAAAAGTATGAAACCCAATAAAACCGAACTATTGCGAAGCTCTCCATTAGAGTTTTGAATAATAGTTCGGCTTTTTTATTAGCTGAAAACCTTTTGTCTCCGCCTCTTTTTTATGTATGAGCATATGTTTTTTTTCATACTCATGGATAAAAGGCAAAAGGGGGAATAAGGATGAACAAGACGGAGATGAAAAGCCTTCAATATGCCATTGATGAAATCACCGAGATTGCTTCTGGTTTTGGGTTGGATTTTTATCCGATGCGATATGAAATTTGCCCTGCGGACATTATCTATACATTTGGCGCTTACGGAATGCCTACAAGGTTTTCGCATTGGAGTTTTGGCAAACAGTTTTTCAAAATGAAGCTTCAATACGATCTGGGGCTTAGTAAGATTTACGAGCTGGTGATCAATTCCAACCCTTGCTACGCTTTTTTGCTGGATACGAATTCACTCATTCAGAATAAATTGATTGTTGCACACGTGCTCGCGCACTGTGACTTCTTTAAGAATAATGTCCGTTTTCAAAGAACGAACCGTCATATGGTGGAAAGCATGGCGGCCACAGCTGAACGAGTGCGTCAATATGAAATGAATTACGGTCAAGAAGCGGTTGAAGAGTTTCTCGATGCGGTGCTGTCTATCGAAGAACATATTGATCCGTCTTTGGTGATGCCGCAGCTGTCTTGGCAGCATGAAGAAGAACAGGGGGAGAGGGAGCAAAAGCCAGGACCGTACGATGATTTATGGAATTTGGATGAAAAAAAGGAAGATTCTAAGCCGCTGACCAATAAGAAAAAAAAGCTTCCGCCCCGGCCGGAAAAGGATATGATGCTATTTATAGAACAGTACAGCCAAGAACTGGATGACTGGCAGCGTGATATTATGACCATGGTGCGCGAGGAAATGCTTTATTTTTGGCCGCAGCTGGAAACGAAAATTATGAATGAAGGCTGGGCATCTTATTGGCATCAGCGGATCGTTCGTGAGCTTGATTTAACGTCGGGAGAAGCGGTTGAATTTGCAAAGCTGAACGCCCAAGTCATTCAGCCATCCCGAACATCGCTTAATCCTTATTACTTAGGGCTGAAAATGTTTGAAGATATTGAAGAGCGCTACAATCAGCCGACGGAGGAAATGAAAAAGCACGGCGTCAAGCCAGGGTCAGGGCGAGAGAAAATATTTGAGGTTAGAGAAATGGAATCGGATATTTCTTTCTTGCGCAATTACTTAACGAAGGAGCTGATCGTGAGAGAGGATATGTATTTGTTTCAGAAAGAAGGAAAGGACTACAAAGTGGTTGATAAAGAATGGACAAACGTCCGCGATCAGCTAGTGAGTATGCGCGTTAATGGAGGCTTTCCCTATATTACTGTCAATGACGGCGACTATATGAAAGCCGGTGAGCTGTATGCAAAGCATTGGTATGAAGGGGTTGAATTGGATTTGAAGTATTTGGAAAAAGTGCTACCTCATCTTTTTAAGCTGTGGGGCCGGCCTGTTCACTTGGAATCGGTTGTGGAAGGCAGGAAAATTCTCTTTACTTACAGCGGCAATAGAATCCAAAGAAAATATTTGTAGCATGGATGGCTGGCTCATGAATGATTAGGAGCTGGCCTTCTCTTTTTTTCGAGCCCAAGAAGCTCTCTAGCGAATGCCTGTATCTATTCATTGCATCTTAATTCAGGAATTGCGGGTAGTCTGACAAGCTTTTGCAGATTTAGAGCGTGGAACCGCTGTTTGGCTGCTGCTGAAGCTTGAAAAATAAGTTTTCAACTAGTGAATGGAGGGTATGGAGGGAGAAGAGTGAGGAGGTATGGGTGATGGGGTTTACCTTTATATTGTTATATTTCTTAATTGTCACCTTTGTAATTGAAATATCAGTTATATTATTTAATTTAACGGGGTTGGAAACGCAAGTATCTCGCTATCAAGTGATTTCAATGCTGACGGGAACAGGCTTTACCACAGATGAATCGCAGCTGATCATTGATCACCCGGTGCGGAGAAGATTAAGCGCCTTTTTAATTTTGTTCGGTGCATTTTCCTTGGCTGTAATCATTTCGGCGATTACGAATATTTTGGCCAATGATTTGCGTCTGAAAGAGCTGACAGCGATCAATCTCGTTTTACTAATTCTGTTTTTAATTGGAAAAACACCGCCGATTAGACGTGTGCTCCACAAAAAATTTAATAAAGAAATGGAGAAGAACTTAGAAGTGTCGGAGCTGCCGATTAAAGATGCCCTTTATATTGAGAAAGATGATCTTGTCACCATTGTAACGATTATGGAGGATTCTCCTTTAATCGGAAAGAAAATAAACGATCTGATTGGAAAGACGGATGATTTAAACATATTATTTGTGAAAAGAGGAGATATCCGGATTCGGCGCGAGCTAAGCGGCGAATCCGTTAAAGAAGGGGACGAGCTGCTCATTTATGGAAAAGAAGGGCATATAAGAAAGCGATTTTCATCCGAAAAGGGCATAAAAGAGAAGGGCTCATCCTCATAAGCCCCAGCTTAACTCAGTCTTTCAAGCACCCTCCGCTTGCGGTACAGCATATCGGCCGTTTCCGCTACGTCATGAACAGCTTGCCGATTGGTGATGGCTCCGAAAACCATGCCAGCAACGGGAACCGCTTGAAGCAGCTTCTTCCAGCCGAACTGATCGCGATAAGTGAAGACTACTTCTCTCCAGCCCTGCAGCTGCGACATCACTTCCCGGCTATCCTCGCGATTGGCATGAAAGGAAGATAATTCCCTTAATATCGCTTTCTTTCCAACAATATCTGAGGATGAAAATTGCAGACACTTAACAATAAAAATTCGCTCTTCCCGTTTTCGGGGATCATAACCGTAAGCGATGGCGATTTCCTGGAGAGTCTTCAAAGAAATGCCGAGCATAAGCGGAATATCCGCAGCTAGAGTAAAGATGCCGCCAAAGCCGGTGGTTGCTCCTTGAACGGTTGCAAAGCCGCCGCGTGACTTTTTCAGCTCTTCACTGACGGCTTTCATGCTGATAATCGGCACTCCTGCTGCATCATCAATGGAATGAATAGGGATTTCAGGATTTTCCTTTTGAATTTTGTTTAATACATTGTTCTCTTGAATTAAATATTGTCCGCCCGTTTGAACGTAGCTGCCGAGCTCGTCCAATAATAAGCCGATTTTTTTGTGAATGAAGGAAGGCGTGACACGGTCAAGCAATTTGAAAGGCAAGCGCATGATCCGGTCCCAAATCCACAATTGCTTTTGTGATTTCTCCCATTTTTCAATTTCCTTTAATTCAGTTAGAAGCTGATTCTCTGTTTCCATATTGTTTGCCACATCCTTTAAGTCTTTATCCCGCATGCAAGCTGCCGTCCCCCGCTTCAGGAAGAGAGGCGGCTGCGACGGCAGCCTTTGTTCTTTCTTTCAGCAGCTGGAAATCACCGCTGTTGAAAGCTTGACTTTATATCCATATACGTTCATTTCTCCCATTAGGTTTCGCAAAAAATAGCGGCGGCTCGAATTATGCAAAAATTACGAATATCTCCCTCGGCATTTACTTGCTTTTTTAATTCTGTTATAATTTTTCGAAATTAGATGAATAATGACCTTTGTATATGTTCAGGAATAAGGCTTGAACGTTTCTACCAGGCTGCCGTAAATAGCTTGTCTACAAAGGATGGCGAAGGTATTTTTTTCGTGATTCTTTGTCCGTGATCTGCAGCTTCCACTACCGGTGGGGCTTTTTTTATTCATTCATTTTTTATTATTAGGAAAACCGGCAGTTAATATGTAAAATGTCAGCTTGCTGGGTTACGTGGGGGACCATCAATGAAACAATTCTTTTTATTTCAGGAACGAAAGACTTCTTATAAACAAGAGACCGTAGCAGGGATCACGACCTTCTTGTCGATGGCTTATATTCTTATTGTCAATCCGATTATCTTAAGTCAGTCGGGCATGGATCAAGGCGCAGTGTTTACTGCTACAGCCCTGTCAGCCATTATCGGTTCTTTGCTGATCGGCTTGCTGGCTAATTTTCCTATCGGCATCGCGCCAAGTATGGGATTGAATACGTTCTTTACCTTTTCGGTATGCATTGGGATGGGCATTCCCTGGCAAACGGCCTTAACCGGAGTGTTTATTTCGGGTGTGCTGTTTATTATTTTAAGCTTATTAAAGATTCGTGAAATGATTATTAATGTCATTCCGCAGGATTTAAAGCACGCGATTGCTGGAGGCATCGGCTTTTTTGTCGCTTTCATTGGTTTGAAAAATGCCGGTATGGTTGTAGCCAATGAAGCAACCTTCGTCAGTATCGGAGATTTTCGTTCACCAACGGTTTTGCTGGCTGCCTTCGGTTTTATGATTACGGTTGTGATGATGGTGCGGGGAATTGGCGGGGCCATTTTCTTCGGTATGGTCATCAGCACTGCAGCGGGCATGCTGACTGGATTAATTGATCCTCCCAAAAGCATTGTCGGAGCTGTCCCAAGTCTTGAACCGACATTTGGCACTGTGTTTGCTCATCTGGATCAAGTGCTGTCACCAGAAATGCTGGCGGTGATTTTTACCTTCTTATTTGTGGCCTTTTTCGATACGGCAGGTGCATTGATTGCCATTGCCAGTCAAGCGGGCCTTATGAAAGAGAATAAGATTCCCAATGCCGGCCGTGCCTTGCTGGCGGATTCATCCACCACGGTCGCTGGCGCCATCCTCGGTACGTCGACGACAGCAGCGATGATTGAATCGAGTGCCGGCATTGCAGCGGGAGGGAGAACAGGCTTTACTTCGGTTGTTATTTCTTTCATGTTTGCAATTGCGCTGTTTTTCTCTCCGCTGTTGTCCGTTGTGACAGCGGAGGTCACGGCGCCGGCTTTAATCATTGTAGGTGCCTTAATGGCTACGGAAGTGAGGTTCATAAATTGGAGCCGGCTGGAGGTGGCGATTCCCGCTTTTATTACCTTGATCATGATGCCGCTTACCTCCAGTGTGGCCAGCGGTATTGCTTTAGGATTTATCGTATATCCTGTAACGATGATCACATTAGGCAAGCGCAAAGAGCTTCATCCGCTCATGTATGTTTTGCTTATTGCGTTTCTGGCTTACTTTATTTATTTGTAATGCCAGTCCAGCAGAAAACCCTTCACCGACAACTCTTATAGGTGAAGGGCTTATTTTGCTTTCTTTTTAAAATTTTTCATATGAGTAGCTAATTGATCGCATACAATTTGATAGGCGGCCCATTGCTCAATTGCTGTCGAATAGTGCTGAGGGTTAGATACGTGCCAATGAAGAATCCTTTGGTCAGCTGCTTCGGGCACTCTGGGCGGCTGATCGAGCTCAAAGTCATAAATAAGAACGAGAACATCCGCTTGCTGGATAAGCGGAAGCGCCACTGGCTTTGTGGTTTGAGCAGAAATATTTATATTGACTTCCTTCATCGCTTGAATGGGAAAATGATCATCCGCTCTAGCATGTAAGAAGAAAGCGCTAGTGAACTTTAAAGAAGGGTCATGTAGTTTAGAAGCCCAGCCCACCGCCATCATGCTGAGGTGATAGGTGGGGGATAGAAATAGAATGTGTTTTTTTTTCATATTTTAAGCCCCTTTAATAACAATCTATTTCTTTTTTACCCCTTTTTCATGGTTTTAAGCCTTTAAAATTCACTTTATTCAGTTTGGTAGTTCTTTTATCATGGTAAAGAAGTTATCCAGCTGGAAAATTAATGATGCTCTGCATGCTGAATGGCTTGGCGCAGTAAATCGATCACATGCTCATCATCATGGGAGTAATAGAGGGTCGTCCCTTCCCGGCGGTATTTTACAAGGCGAAGGTTTTTAAGAAATCTTAATTGATGAGAAACGGTGGACTGGAGCAATGAGAGCTTTTCCGCCATCTCATTGACAGAGTGTTCTCCGGTAAACAGCAAATTTAAAATGCGCAATCGAGTCGGATCTGACAGCGCCTTAAATGTTTGCGATACGATAAACAATGTTTCTTCATCTAAATCAATATGCTTTTTTTCCATTATAAGGAGCCTCCGTCCCATACTTTTTTGATTATCGTATCAAACAATTGAAAAAGATGCTATAAGGTTTCAGAAAGCGATTTAAAGGGAATTAATAATCTGATTTTTCAAAAAACGTGATATAACAGAATGAAAATGAATAAGATCATTGAACAGAAAGGGGGTATTGTATGAAGCTGACAGGTAAAACTATGATCGCTTTACTTGCCGGGGCGGCGGTGGGGCTGTTATGCAATCTATTTGCCCCCAATTTATTTGAATCGCTGGATATGTACTTGTTTACACCTCTAGGGCAAATATTTCTCAATCTGATTAGCATGCTGGTTGTGCCTATTGTCTTCCTATCGATTGTGCTTAGGACGGCTGGTTTAGGGGATCCGAAAAAACTTGGACGTATCGTAATGAAAGCGATTTCACACTTTTTGATTACTACTTGTATTGCCATCATTCTCGGACTTTTCACCGCTTCCATTGTCAAGCCGAGGGAAGCGGGAGAATAATTCGATACGAGCAATGCCCAGTTTTCCGCTGAGAAGGCGCCTCCTGCCGGAGAGACATTGATGAATATTATACCAAAGAACCCGCTGGAGGATCTGACGGATGGCAATATGCTGCAAATCATTGTTTTCGCCATTTTCGTTGGTTTTGCTTTAACCGCTCTTGGTGAAAAAACAAAAGGAATCTTGCATTTAGTCGAGCAGGGGAATCAGATTATAATGTATCTGGTGGGCATTGCTATGAAATTTGCTCCTTATGGAACGTTCGGCTTGCTCGCTTCTGCTATCGGAAATCAAGGATTGGATGCCATTCAAGCCCATGGGGACGTACATGCTTTGTGTTCTCGGGGTTTTAGCTCTTCATGGCTTTCTCACATACGGTGGGATGATCCTTTTATTCGCTAAGAAAAGCCCGCTGTGGTTTTTCAAGAATTTCTGGCCGGCTATGTCTGTCGGTTTCAGTACATCCAGCTCCAATGCCGCTCTTCCGCTGTCCATGAAGATTGCGCAGAATCAATTGGGTGTTCCTAAATCCATTAGTTCATTCGTTCAGCCTTTGGGTGCGACGATCAACATGGACGGAACAGCCATAATGCAGGGGGTGGCGACAATCTTTATTGCTCAGGCTTATGGAATCGGCTTAAGCTTCAGCGAGCTGGTAACGGTTATGTTAACGGCTGTGTTAGCGAGCATCAGAACAGCCGGCGTTCCTGGCGCGGGGTTGATTTTGCTGGCGATGGTGCTGAGCAGTGTCGGACTTCCTGTGGAAGGCGTTGGATTAATTCTGGGCAATCGACCCTATTTTGGATATGGCGCGCACAGCCATTAATATTTCCGGGGATACCGCTTGTGCTATATTTGTGAACGAGACTGAGAAGAAGAAATCGGTCAGTCAGGAGAAAATCGGCGCTAAACGGAATTGGGTGATGACTGGGCCATAACAGCAAGGTCAAATAATGAATGGTTTTCAATTGGATGATTTAACTATATAATAGGCATATCAATGCTTAACAGCAAAAGGAGATAATAGCAGATGAATCTCGGATTTGGAGAAATTGCTATCATTGTAATCGTTGCTCTATTGATTTTTGGACCTTCGAAGCTGCCGCAGCTTGGCAAAGCAGCGGGACAGACACTTCATGAGTTTAAGCGCGGCATGAGGGGCGTTATGGAAGAGGAAGAAGACCACACGAAAAAAACAAATTAATACGATGTCAGAGTGATTCGGCGGTCTGTATCCGCCGGATTTTTTTTGCATGGAAGATGGACAGCTGAACCGGGCGGGCGATCAATGGAGGGCATTGGCAAAGAAAATGAACGGAGGACTGCCCGAATGCTATGAGCGGAAAAAGGGCAGAATACAGCTGTTTATCGGTGAATTCTGCCAGCCTGAGCAATTGAAGGCTTTTTTAGTGTAAGTATGAGCCTTAAAGCATGGCTGTTTCCTTTGGTAATTTCAAGCATTTCAGTGGCTGCAAGACGGTTTGGAATTCCGTGCTTTGGTGAGGTATGATAAAGAAAAGCACGCCGTTTGAAGGTTCACTTTCGCGCATGAGGAAGCCGCCAAATTTGTAAAGTTGATTAGCCGGTCAGATTATGATTAGAGAATACAGGCAAACATATTTATTGCAATCTCACAGATTATCCTTAAAATGATGTAAGATGCCTGCCAATAAGGAAATTAGCTTTTCAGGAGGAACTGAATAAACCAATGAACGCAGTCACCAGTTTTATTAAGAAAATGTGGAAAAAATTCCACTTAACACAGATTACCATTTTAGCTGTGTCTGTCTTTGTGCTAGTCGGTCTAGGGTTCATCGTTTTTTTTATGAAGGCAGCCGACGTTGAATCACTTAAGAAGGGACTTTCACAAACGACGGTTTTATATGATGTGGATGGCGACAAAGCAAGCAAGCTTTCTGTAAACCGTTCGGATAGCGTGTCCATTCGTAAGATGCCTGAGCACTTGCAAGAAGCCGTTATTTCAATAGAAGATCACCGCTTTTATGAGCACAATGGCTTTGATCTCAGAGGAATGGGGCGAGCCTTTATTAAAAATGCGGTATCCGGAGGAGCGGTCCAGGGCGGGAGCACTATTACTCAGCAATTAACCAAAAACGCTTTGCTCTCACCGGAGAAAACCTATAAACGAAAAATAGAGGAGCTTTTTTTAGCCATCGAAATAGAAAAGGTGTACAAGAAAAAAGAAATACTGGAAATGTACTTGAACACCATTTATTTTGGCAGCGGGGCTTGGGGGGTTCAAAACGCCTCCAAAAAGTATTTTGGAAAAGACGTAAGCGAACTTTCCTTAAGTGAATCAGCCATGCTGGCCGGTGTCATTAAAGCGCCGTCTGCACTGAATCCGTATCAAAATATGGATAAATCCGTGAACCGCCGGAATCTCGTCTTGGATCAGATGGCCAAGCACGGCTACATCACAAGCAATGAAGCGCAGCAAGCGAAGAATGAACGCGTCGCTTTAGAGGATAAAAGCGGGGATCCGTTAAAAGGGAAATATCCGCATTATGCCGATGCAGTGATTCAGGAAGCCATAGAGCGCTATGGTTTAACACAGGATGATTTACTGACAAAAGGCTACAAAATTTACACGGCTATGGATCAAAATGTGCAGTCTGACTTAGAGAAAGTCTACAAGCGGGATTGGATCTTTCCGGATGACGTGAGCGGAGATCCTTCACAGAGCGCGGCTGTCTTGATTGATCCGCAAAGCGGAGGAGTGCGCGCGATCATGGGCAAACGCGGAGAGCATGTATTCAGAGGCTTTAACTACGCCACTCAAATGAAAACGTCTCCGGGATCCACAATCAAGCCGCTAGTGACCTACACACCGGCGCTTGAAGAAGGCTATGACCGCAACTCAAGATTAAAGGACGAACCGATCACATTTGGAGATTATTCACCGCAAAACTATGGTGGAAAGTACCGCGGCGAGGTGTCCATGCATAAAGCGCTGGAAAAATCCTTGAACATCCCTGCGGTTTGGCTTCTAAATGAGATTGGACTGTCGAAGGGGCTGGATGCGTTAGAACGCTTTGGTATTCCGGTTGATGCAAAAGAAGACCGGAACTTGAGCATTGCTTTGGGCGGAATGTCTAAAGGGGTATCACCGATGCAACTTGCAGAGGCTTACACTACTTTTCCGAATAATGGTGTGCGAAAAGAGAGCTTTTTCATCCGTAAGATTATCGGCCCAGACGGAGAAATGAAGCCGAAATGGGAGCCGAAAGAGGTAGAAGTCACTTCCAAAGATGTAACGGATGAAATGAATGCCATGCTGTTAAATGTTGTCAAGCGCGGCACGGGACGGCAAACCTATATCCCTGGAGTTGATCTGGCAGGAAAAACAGGATCCACTCAAGTGCCGAATTCCAGCGTAAACGGAACGAAAGATCAATGGTTTGTAGGATATACGCCGAATCTTGTCGGAGCGGTTTGGCTTGGGGTAGAAAAGGCTGATGAAAGCCATTATTTAAGAGAAAGCAGCTCAGAGGGTGTAGTACCTCTGTTTAAAGAGGTTATGGAAGAAGTCCTTCCGAATATCGAGCAGTCCTCCTTTGACATCCAAAAGATTGAGGAACAAGAAAAACAAGAAAAGAAAGAGGAAAAAGACTGGTTCGACAAAGCTTTGGATAAGTGGAATGAAATTTTTTAAGAATTTGCCTAACAGATCGCTTTTGAGTCATATACATTCAAATGCCAAATCCAAGAATGTTCATTTTACTGCATTCTTGGATTTTTCTTTTTTGGCCTTCCAACCGGGCTACTGTTTTTTCGGTTATTTTTTTATTTGAGAGAAAAGCGATAGCAGCAATCTTGTAAGCGATTGCATGAAAATTGAAAAATTTTAATTATCTAAAAATTCCTTAAAAGGTGTTGACCTTTAGAGGAAAGGAAGCTATTATTGTTTTCAATATAAATCAAATTTTCAGATTAGATGAATAACTTTATGATATGGAAACAGACAGCGAACGGATGATTAATATACAATCAGCGCTTCTGTTTTATATGCAGACGCAGCCTTAAGACATCTGGAGGAGATACCATGCGCAGTGACATGATCAAAAAAGGAATTGACCGTGCCCCGCACCGCAGTTTGCTGTATGCGGCCGGAGTGAAAACAGAAGACATGCATAAGCCGTTTATCGGGGTGTGCAACTCCTATATTGATATTATTCCGGGGCATGTTCATTTGAATCAATTCGCGGAAGTAGTAAAGGAAGCGATCCGTGAAGCAGGAGGCGTACCATTCGAATTTAATACGATTGGGGTAGATGATGGAATCGCCATGGGGCATATTGGCATGCGATATTCTCTTCCAAGCAGAGAACTGATTGCCGATTCTGCTGAAACGGTCATTAACGCTCATTGGTTCGATGGAGTTTTTTACATCCCAAATTGTGACAAGATCACGCCGGGGATGTTAATGGCCGCTGTTCGTACGAATATTCCTTCGGTTTTCGTGTCAGGCGGACCGATGGAAGGCGGCAAGACAAAGGATGGAAAGCCGCTTTCTCTTGTTTCCGTTTTTGAGGGAGTGGGCGCGCATTTGTCGGGAAAGATGTCGGCGGAAGAGCTTTTGGAGATAGAATCAAGCGCTTGCCCAACATGCGGTTCTTGTTCGGGCATGTTCACAGCCAATTCCATGAATTCATTAATGGAGATGCTGGGGATGACGCCTCCCGGAAACGCCACAATTGTAGCAACATCGAACGAGCGGCATAAGATAATAAGGCAAGCCGTTCATCATTTAATGACGATGATTAAACAGGATATTAAACCGAGGGACATCATTACGAAGGAAGCGATAGACGATGCTTTTGCTCTCGATATGGCCATGGGGGGATCGACTAATACCGTTCTCCACACCTTAGCCATAGCGAACGAAGCAGAGATCGATTATGATCTGAAACGAATTAATGAGATAGCTGAAAAAGTGCCATACTTAGCCAAGATTAGCCCGGCATCTGATTATACGATGCAGGATGTTCACAATGCTGGAGGCATCAGCGCGATCATACATGAATTATGCAAAATTGGTGTGCTGCACAAAGATCGTCTTACGATCACCGGCCAATCGGTTTACGAGAATGTGAAAGAGGCTGAGATCATTAATGACAAGGTGATTCGCCGCAGCGATAACCCATACTCTTCTGTGGGCGGACTGTCCATCCTATACGGAAATTTGGCTCCTGACGGTGGAGTCATTAAAGTAGGAGCTGTAGATCCTTCAATCAAAACCTTTACAGGGGAAGCGATCGTCTTTGAATCGCAGGAGGAAGCCATTGAAGGCATTAACAGCGGCAAGGTCAAAGAAGGCCATGCAGTTGTGATTCGGTATGAAGGCCCCAAAGGAGGGCCGGGTATGCCGGAAATGCTTGCACCAACAGCGGCCATTGCCGGACGCGGATTAGATAAAAAGGTCGCACTCATAACAGATGGACGCTTTTCTGGTGCATCGAGAGGGATCTCGATAGGCCATATATCTCCGGAAGCCGCAGAGGGAGGGCCTATCGCCTTCATCGAAAATGGCGATCAGATTATCATTGACCTTCCAAACCGCACATTAAATGTTGTGCTGACGGAAGAAGAGCTGGCTGAAAGAAAAAGAAGCTTTGTTCAGCCGGAGCCCAAAATTAAAAAAGGCTATTTGGCCAGATACTCAAAACTCGTGACCTCCGCCAGTACGGGAGGAATCATGAAAATATAATACGAAAAAACGTTGACGAGGAAAAAGCTGCAGATATCCGTATTTCACAGAGAGCCGGAGATGCTGAGACCCGGTAATGCCACCTGCAGCGACATCCCCTCTGAGTGCTGATCTGAACGTCCGCAAGTAGGGTCGGCCGAGTATTATTACTCGTTATCAAAAAGGACAATGAAAGCATTGTCCGTGAGGTGGCATTTGCAAAAATGTCATAAACCAGGGTGGTACCGTGGAAAGGAAGAGCCTTTTCACCCCTGCGCTTACAGGATTAGTGGGCGTAAGGGTGAAAAGGCTTTTCTTATTGTTTTAATTAGTTCGAGAGCCCAGTCACTCTTACAAATTAGAAGGAAAAACAACTAATTGGAGGGGAATAGCATGTGCCCAAAAGTAAAAGCAAAGGCCAAGCCGCTGGAGCAAACGATGAGCGGAGCAGAGCTCTTCATTCAAGCATTAAAAAAGGAAAACGTGGAGGTAGTCTTCGGGTATCCTGGCGGAGCGGTCCTGCCTCTGTACGATGCGCTGTACAAAAATCCTATTCGTCATATTTTAGCCCGTCATGAACAGGCAGCCATTCATGCAGCGGAAGGGTATGCAAGAGTATCAGGAAAGCCAGGTGTTGTCATTGCTACATCCGGACCGGGAGCAACCAATCTTGTCACAGGCATCACCGACGCGATGATGGATTCATTGCCGCTGGTTATTTTCACAGGGCAAGTAGCTACGGGAGTGATCGGATCAGATGCGTTTCAAGAAGCGGATGTAATCGGAATTACGATGCCGATTACTAAGCATAATTATCAGGTAAGAGATTTAAATGAATTGCCGCGGATCATTCGGGAAGCTTTCCATATCGCGACAACCGGAAGACCCGGCCCGGTGCTGATTGATATTCCTAAGGACATGGCAACGGCTACTGTGACTCCGCAATTTGCTTCCGAGGTTCATCTGCCAGGGTATCAGCCGAATTTTACGCCGAATGTATTGCAGCTGAAAAAGCTTGCCGATGCTCTTGCGGCAGCAAGGAAACCGCTGATCCTGGCAGGCGCGGGCGTGCTTCACGGCAAAGCCTCAGCTGAGCTTTTAACCTTCGCTGAAAAAATGAACATTCCTGTCGTCAATACGCTTCTCGGATTAGGCTCTTTTCCGGCTGATCATCCGCTATTCCTAGGAATGGGAGGCATGCACGGCACTTATGCGGCCAACATGGCCATGTATGAAACAGATTTATTAATCAATATCGGGGCAAGATTTGATGACCGTTTAACAGGGAATTTGCAATGCTTTGCGAAAGACGCGACCGTTGCACATATTGACATCGATCCGGCGGAAATCGGCAAAAATATCGACACTCATATTCCGATTGTAGCCGATGCGAAAGAGGCACTAAAGAAGTTGCTCGAACTGGAGCTGATTGCTCCAGACGCCAATGAATGGCGCTTAAGGGTAAAACAGAATCAAAAAGATTACCCTCTGTGGTACTCCGATGAGGGGGAAGGAATCTCCCCGCAGCGCTTAATGAGCATGATCCGCGAACTGACGAATGGAGAGGCCATCGTGACGACAGATGTCGGTCAGCATCAAATGTGGGCTGCGCAATATTATGGGTTCAATAAGCCTGATCGCTGGATTACCTCCGGCGGACTTGGAACGATGGGCTTTGGGTTTCCAGCTGCCATCGGCGCGCAAATTGCCTATCCGGAAGAAACGGTCGTAGCGATCGCGGGAGACGCAGGCTTTCAAATGACATTGCAGGAGCTGGGACTGATTGCCGAAATGAACTTGCCTGTCAAAATTATTATTTGCAATAACCAGGCATTAGGAATGGTAAGACAATGGCAAGAAACATTTTATGAGGAGAGATACTCTCATTCTCTGCTTCCGTCTCAGCCTGATTTTGTGAAATTGGCTGATTCATATGGCCTGCGAGGCTATTCTGTCTCAACCGAAGAGGAAGCGGAGAGAATCCTTAAAGAAACATTAAAGGATCGCCAAGCTGTACTGATTGACTGCCGCATTAAGCCGAAAGAAAAAGTATTTCCGATGATTGCTCCAGGAAAAGGACTTCATGAAATGATGGGGGTGAAGCCATGAAGCGCATTGTAACGGTTACGGTTCTGAACCAAAGCGGTGTGTTGAACCGGATTACCGGATTATTTACGAAAAGGCAGTTTAATATTGAAAGCATTACCGTCGGTCCAACTGAAACAGAGGGCATTTCAAAAATGACAGTTATTGTCCACGTCGAAGATGAACGGATGATTGAACAAGTATTAAAGCAGCTGAACAAACAAATTGATGTTCTAAAAGTGACGGACATTACCGAGCAGGCGATCGTGTCAAGGGAGCTGGCGTTAATCAAAGTCATGACCACTCCGCAGACGAGAGCGGAAATAAATGTTGTCATTGAGCCTTTCCGTGCAACGATCATTGATGTTGCAAAAGAAAGCATAACGATTCAAGTTGTTGGAAATTTCGAAAAAATTGAAGCGATCATTGATTTGCTTCGCCCTTATGGCATTAAAGATCTGGCGCGGACCGGACAGACGGCATTGCCGCGCGGATCACAAAAGCTAGTTACTGATATGAAGCAATACTCTATTTTAAAATAAATGAACCTTTCAGCAGCGGAGGGCTCTTTCCCTCCTGCTGTTAAGAAGAACAATGGGCGGTCATGCAGCGTCCTGCTGCAGCGCCTTACAAGCAGAAAAAAATTATGGAGGATGATGAAAAATGGCAAAAGTGTATTATAACGGAGATATTAACGAAGCGGTATTGGCAAACAGAAAGGTCGCAATCATCGGTTATGGATCGCAGGGCCATGCCCATGCACAAAACCTTCGTGAAAGCGGAGTCGACGTTGTAGTGGGGTTAAGACGAGGAAAATCTTGGGATCAAGCGGAAAAGGACGGATTTGATGTGAAGCCGGTCCGAGAGGCCAGTGCCGAAGCTGACCTGATTATGGTGCTGCTGCCTGATGAGCATCAAACAGCGGTATACAAAAATGAAATTGAACCGGAATTGTCTGCGGGAAAAGCTTTAGCATTTGCGCATGGTTTCAATGTTCATTTCAATCAAATTGTGCCGCCGTCGGATGTCGATGTGTTTTTGGCAGCACCGAAGGGACCTGGACATCTAGTGCGGCGCACGTATGAAGAAGGAGCTGGAGTTCCGGCATTAATCGGTGTTTATCAAGATGTAACAGGCGAAGCGAAAGAAATAGCCCTTGCTTATGCGAAAGGGCTGGGAGCAGGACGCGCCGGTATTTTAGAGACTTCGTTCAAAGAGGAAACAGAAACTGATTTATTCGGAGAGCAGGCGGTGTTGTGCGGCGGTGTTTCCGCGCTCGTAAAAGCCGGATTTGAAACATTGACAGAGGCAGGCTATCAGCCGGAAATTGCCTACTTTGAGTGCTTGCATGAACTGAAATTAATCGTTGACTTAATGTATGAGGGCGGATTGGAAGGCATGAGATACTCCATTTCAGATACCGCGCAGTGGGGGGATTTTGTATCAGGGCCGCGCGTCATTACCGCGGAAACGAAAGCGCGCATGCAGGAAGTGC
Organism: Bacillus xiapuensis; assembly: GCF_002797355.1. Lineage (GTDB taxonomy): Bacteria > Bacillota > Bacilli > Bacillales > Domibacillaceae > Bacillus_CE > Bacillus_CE xiapuensis. The sequence continues at coordinate 726,705 of NZ_KZ454939.1, forward strand.
TCGAAGATATTCAAACAGGAAAATTCGCCAAGGGCTGGCTGCTTGAGAACCAATTGAACCGTCCGGAATTTACAGCAATCAATGCCAGCGAAAAGCGGCATCCGATTGAAGTAGTTGGCAGAGAATTGCGCGAGATGATGCCGTTTGTCAAAAAGCATCCTAAGAAGGAAGTGACAGCTGGTGCGGAAAATTGAGATTTTTGATACGACGCTTAGGGATGGAGAGCAATCAGCTGGTGTGAATTTAAATAGCATTGAAAAGCTGGAAATAGCCAAACAGCTTGAAAGGCTTGGAGTGGATGTCATTGAAGCGGGCTTTCCTGCCGCTTCAAAAGGCGATCTCGAATCCGTAAAGCTCATTGCCAGCACGGTGAAAGGCAGCTCTGTGACCGGCTTGGCGCGCTGTCATCCCAAAGACATTGATGCCGCCTGGGAAGCTTTGAAGCAATCGGCTGAACCGAGAGTGCATGTGTTTCTTGCAACTTCGCCAATCCACCGGCAATTTAAATTAAAGATGACGCAGGATGAAGTGATTGAACGCGCTGTGGAGGCTGTGCAATATGCGAAAAAGAAATTTGCGAAGGTGCAGTTTTCAGCGGAGGATGCCTGCCGAACAGAGCGGGAGTTTCTGGCTCGTGTGACAGAAGCAGTGATCCGCGCGGGTGCAACGGTAGTGAACATTCCGGATACAGTCGGTTATATCACTCCAAAAGAAATTAAAGATTTATTTGGGTATTTAAGTAGCCATGTGCCCAATATCGATCAAGCGATTCTGTCGGCTCATTGTCACGATGACTTGGGCATGGCTACCGCTAATTCACTGGCGGCGATTGAAGGCGGAGCAGGCCAAGTGGAGGGAACAATCAATGGCATCGGTGAGCGCGCTGGAAATGTGGCACTTGAAGAAGTAGCAGTCGCTCTTCATATTCGCAGCGACTGCTACCAAGCTTCTACAGATATGAAGCTGAATGAAATTAAGCGAACCAGCCATCTCGTTAGCAAGCTGACAGGCATGATCGTACCAGCCAATAAAGCGGTTATTGGAGATAACGCCTTTGCTCATGAATCTGGCATTCATCAAGATGGCGTGTTAAAAGAAAAAACAACCTATGAAATCATTACACCAGAATTGATTGGAGTGAATTCCAATAAATTGGTTCTCGGTAAGCATTCGGGCCGTCACGCCTTTAAAAACAAGGCAGCTGAGCTCGGTTTCGAATTAACGGAAGAAAAGGTCAACGAAGCGTTTCAAACGTTTAAAGATTTAGCGGATAAGAAGAAAGAAATTACAGATGAAGACCTGTTTTCAATATTGGCCGATAAGCAGACGGAAACGACGGATGTTGCCCACTATGCATTAAATATGATTCAGGTACAGTATGGAACTGAACATATTCCGACTGCCACCGTATCGGTGACGCTTCCTGACGGTAAAGAAGTGACGGAAGCAGCAACCGGTTCTGGAAGTGTAGAAGCGATTTACAATACGCTGGAGCGTTTATTAGAAGGCCCGGTGAAATTGCACGATTATAAAATCAACTCCGTCAGCGGCGGCCGTGATGCCTTGGCAGAAGTGTATGTAAGAGTAAGATACAATGAGACGGAATCAAGCGGACGAGGCACTGCGCAGGATGTGCTGGAAGCTTCCGCGCGCGCTTACTTGAATGCTGTCAACCGCGTGCTGACTTTAGAAGCACAGCAGAAGGAAAGACAAAAAGCACAGGTGTAATCGAACGGAGGGAATAACGTGAGAAAGAAAATTGCCGTATTACCTGGAGATGGAGTGGGCCGGGAAATTGCCAAAGGTGCGATAGCTGTTCTGAAGGCGGTTGGAAAGCGTTTCGGGCATGAGTTTTCAGTGGAATTTGCTGAAATCGGGGGGGCTGCAATCGACGCGCATCAAACGCCTCTCCCGGAAGAAACGTTAAAGCTTTGCCGAAACAGTGATGCCGTTCTCTTGGGTGCCGTTGGGGGGCCGAAGTGGGATCAGCTGCCTTCCCATCTGCGGCCTGAGCGGGGACTGCTGGCCATCCGAAAAGAGTTGGGGCTGTTTGCCAATCTTCGTCCGGTCATTGGTTTCCAAAGCTTGCTGGAATCTTCACCGCTTAAGCCGGAAATTGCAGAAAACGTCAATTTAATGATTGTCCGTGAATTAACGGGCGGCTTGTATTTCGGCAAGCCCAGCGAGAGACGGGGAGAAAATCAAGAGGTTGTCGTCGATACGCTTCTGTATACGAAAGCGGAAATTGAACGCATCGTCGAGAAGGCTTTTGAGCTAGCTATGATCCGCCGCAGAAAATTAACCTCCGTTGATAAAGCCAATGTGCTGGAATCCAGTCGGATGTGGCGGGAGATTGTTAATGAGAAAGCGAAAGAATTCCCGCAGGTGGAGGTGCAGCATATGTATGTCGATGCTGCTGCCATGAAGCTTGTCAGTCACCCGAGAGATTTCGATGTAGTGGTAACAGAGAACTTGTTCGGTGACATTTTAAGCGATGAAGCGTCCATGATCACCGGGTCGCTTGGGATGCTTCCATCAGCCAGCTTACGCTCAGACGGATTCGGCCTTTATGAACCTGTACACGGTTCAGCACCGGATATTGCCGGGAAGAATAAAGCCAACCCGCTGGCCATGATTCTATCGGCGGCGATGATGCTGAAGTATTCATTTGATCTTCGCACAGAAGCAGAATCGATTGAGCAAGCCGTCCAAGAGGTCTTGAATGCCGGCTACCGTACAAGTGATTTGCAAACAGCGGAAGGAATCACAGTGGGAACAGATCAGATGATTGAGCTTGTTGTTCAGCGCATAGAAGAAGGCTCGGCTATTTCATCAATTATGGGAGCTTATATGTAAAGGAGAGATGGATTCCGATTGACCTGACAGGAGATTGGAATCTCTCTTTTTTTAAAAACAAGCCAGCAGGGGGCTAAGTGTATGACTAAAAAAACAATTATTGAGAAAATTTGGGAGAGGCATATCGTGCACAGAGAGGCGGGAAAGCCGGATCTTCTGTACATCGATCTTCATTTAATCCATGAAGTCACTTCTCCCCAAGCATTTGAAGGGCTGCGGATGAACAATCGCAAAGTCCGCCGGCCGGATTTAACGTATGCCACAATGGATCATAATGTGCCGACTTTAAACCGCCATATCGTGAATGATCCAATATCGAAAACACAAATGGAGACACTTAAAGCGAATTGCCGCGAGTTTGGCATTGAGCTGTCAGATATCCATCATCCTGATCAAGGCATCGTACATGTGATAGGTCCAGAGTTGGGATTAACACAGCCGGGAAAGACCATCGTTTGTGGAGACAGCCACACATCTACTCACGGAGCCTTTGGCGCTTTGGCTTTCGGAATTGGCACAAGTGAAGTGGAACATGTTCTAGCTACGCAAACTCTTTGGCAGAGCCGTCCGAAAACCTTGCAGATCAAAGTAAACGGCAAGCTTGGGTATGGTGTAACAGCTAAGGATTTAATTCTGGCCATTATTGCAAAATATGGTGTAAACGCGGGAACAGGCTATATTATTGAATACACGGGTGAAGCGATTCGCCAGTTATCCATGGAAGAGCGCATGACCGTCTGCAATATGTCCATTGAGGCTGGAGCGCGTGCCGGATTAATTAGCCCGGATGAGAAAACAATCGAGTATTTAAGAGGGCGGCGCTGCGTGCCGGATGGAGAAGAGTTTGAAGCTTTGGCTAACGAATGGCTGTCGCTTGCGAGCGATGAAGGAGCTGCTTATGACCTTACGCTAGAAATAGACGGGGAAGAGATCGAACCGCAGGTTACTTGGGGAACTAATCCATCCATGGGCAGCGGCATCAGCGCTACCGTTCCGGAGCCGAGCCAGTTTGAGCGGTTAAGCGATCAAGAATCCGCTGCTAGAGCCCTGTCTTATATGGAGCTTGAGGCGGGAATGAAATTGGAGGATATCTCAGTTGATTATGTGTTTATCGGATCCTGCACGAATTCGCGCTTGAGCGATTTGAGAGCTGCTGCAGAAGTAGCAAAGGGACGAAAAGTGAAAGAGGGAGTGACGGCCATTGTCGTACCCGGTTCGCAATCTGTGAAAAAGGCCGCTGAAGCGGAAGGCTTGGACAAAATATTTACAGAAGCCGGCTTTCAATGGCGGGAATCAGGCTGCAGTATGTGTTTAGCTATGAATGATGATATCGTTCCTTCCGGAAAGCGCTGCGCTTCCACATCTAACCGTAATTTTGAAGGACGGCAGGGCAACGGAGCGAAAACGCATCTCGTCAGTCCGCCAATGGCAGCCGCCGCTGCAGTGAATGGAAAATTCACAGATGTTCGCAAGCTAGCGGGCGTCCATCAATAAGGGGGAAAGAACATGAAAGCAATCAATAAATTTAACGGCATAGTCTGCCCTCTCAATCGCGTTAATGTGGATACCGATCAAATTATTCCGAAACAGTTTTTAAAGCGAATAGAACGGCAAGGGTTCGGACAATATCTTTTCTATCATTGGCGGTTTGATGATCATGGCGAAAAGAAAGCAGACTTTGTCTTGAACCAGCCGGGGTATGAGCAAGCAGAAATTCTTGTAGCCGGTGAGAACTTCGGCTGTGGCTCTTCTCGTGAGCACGCTCCGTGGTCGCTATTGGATTACGGCTTTCGGGCAGTAATTGCGCCAAGCTTTGCGGATATTTTCTACAATAACTGTATAAAAAACGGCATTCTTGCGATTAAGCTGAAAGCGGAAGAGGTGCAAACCATTATGAAAAAAGCGGAAGAGCCCGGCTATCGGCTGTTTATTAACCTGAAGGAACAGCATATGACCGACCGCAAGGGTTTTTTTGCAGAGTTTGATCTCGATCCGTATTGGAAGGAAATGCTGATGAATGGCTGGGACGAAATCGCCGTTACATTACAGTTTGAAGAAGCAATCGCTAAGTATGAGCAACAGCAAACAGCTGTCCAATAATCGCCGACAGACTGCAGATCTGCAGTCTTTTTTTTTCGCGTGCAGCCGCCGCTCGAGCTGGGGAGCTTCAGCGGGGCTGATCCAGTGCCGCTTCCTTGTTGTCTTTATTAAAAAAAACTATCCTAGAGGGAGAGGAATGTTTTGCTAATGAAGAGGGAAAAGTGGTAAGGAAAGTACAGGAGGAGGAATAGGGAATGAAGTTTCGAATAGAGCATGATACATTAGGCGAAATGAAGGTTCCAGCGGAAAAATATTGGGGTGCGCAAACACAAAGAAGTAAAGAAAACTTTCCGATCGGTGTAGAAGGCATGCCGTTAGAGGTTATTTACGCTTTTGCTCATTTGAAAAAGGCTGCCGCCATGGCCAACGAGGAGCTGGGGAAGCTTCCGGAAGAAAAGTGTCAAGTAATAATTAAAGCATGCCAAGAAATTCTGCAAGGAAAATGGGATGAGCATTTTCCGCTGGTGGTGTGGCAAACAGGGAGCGGGACACAATCCAACATGAATGTGAACGAAGTAGTAGCCAGAAGAGCGAATGAGATCGCTGGCAAGGAAGGGTTCATTCATCCCAATGATGATGTCAATATGTCACAAAGCTCAAATGATACCTTTCCAACAGCTATGCACATCGCCGCCTATACAGAAATTGAAAAGCGGTTAATGCCAGTACTCAAACAATTCAAAAAAACATTAAAACAAAAAGAAAAATCATATAGGAAAGTCATTAAAATTGGCCGTACACATCTTCAGGATGCCACGCCGCTGACGCTGGGCCAAGAAATATCCGGCTGGCGCACGATGGTGAAGCGGAGCATGAGAATGATCGAGGAAGCGCAGCAATATTTGCTGAATTTAGCAATTGGCGGTACGGCAGTAGGAACAGGGATTAATGCGGATCCTTCTTTTGGACGCCGGGTAGCCGAACAATTGCAAAAGCAAACCGGATTTCCTTTCCGGTCTTCCTCTAATAAATTTCATGCGCTAACAAGCCATGATGAAATTGTTCATGTGCATGGAGCGCTGAAGGCTTTAGCGGCAGATATGATGAAAATTGCCAACGATGTTCGCTGGCTGGCAAGCGGGCCAAGAAGCGGGATTGGCGAGATTTCAATACCGGCCAATGAACCCGGCAGTTCCATTATGCCAGGGAAAGTCAATCCGACACAGAGCGAGGCCATGACGATGATTGCCGCTCAAGTATTCGGAAATGATGCCACGATCGGATTTGCCGCAAGCCAAGGGAATTTTGAATTGAACGTATTTAAACCGGTTATTATTTATAACTTGCTGCAGTCGATTCGCTTGCTGGCTGACGGCATCCGCTCTTTCGATGAAAGATGCGCTCAAGGCATAACGGCCAATGAAGAGGTTATTCATCAGTTAATGGAGCGGTCTTTAATGTTGGTGACTGCTTTAAATCCGCATATCGGCTATGAAAAAGCCGCTAGTATTGCAAAGCTTGCCCATGAAAAAGGCATAACCTTAAAAGAAGCAGCTATTGCCACAGGATACGTCACAGCGGAACAATATGATCAATGGATTAACCCTGAAAAGATGGTCAACCTGTAAAAATGAGAGGGAGCCCCTGACAAATATCAGGGGCTCCGAGCCATTAAATATGAAATTGTGAGAGAAATTATTGTTGTTGGAAACCGTTCATTTGTTGCTGAGCCATAGATACTAGGCGCTTTGTGATTTCTCCACCAACAGAACCGTTAGAGCGAGAAGTTGCATCTGGTCCAAGCTGAACGCCAAATTCAGAAGCGATTTCATATTTCATTTGGTCGATTGCTTGTTGTGCTCCTGGCACTAGAAGTTGGTTGCTATTGTTGCTGCGGTTTGAATTTGTCATTTCTGTCATCTCCTGTTGTTTTATTTTTTTGGCTGGACCTATCTGGAATTGCACCAGTCCGCTTATAGGCGGCCAGACTGTCTGGAAAGGTCCAATGTTGGCGGTGGTTTGTTGCTTGTACTACTATTATGTTTTCTTTTGACCGGTTTATTCATATCGGGCGGCCGGTAGTTATTTCCTCAGCTCCGCTTGTCAACAAAAAAAGCGTTTTTTGAGGCTCTGTGCTATACTGGTGTTACAAATAGAGAAAACTAAAACGGCGTTTAGCGTAAAACTGAGGTGTGGAAAATGGATTATAATCGTGATATAAAAAACAGGCTCCGGCGGATTGAAGGACAGATTCGGGGAGTGATTAAAATGATGGAAGAAGAGAAGCATTGCAAAGAAGTCGTCACTCAGCTATCTGCGGTCCGCTCGGCAGTCGATCGCTCGATTGGCTTGATTGTTGCGAAAAATCTTGAAGGCTGCATCCGCGAAGCGAATGAAAAGGGACAAAATGCGGAAGAAGCCATTCAAGAAGCGGTCAATATGATTGTTAAAAGCAGATAAGGCTGTCCGCGATGTCAGTGCCGGACCCTTGAAAGCTGGACGATGGCGTCAGGCACTATCGGGACAACCTTTGCATGACTATTTTAAAGGAGGCGTTTCATCCATAAAGGCAACCGCCTCTTCGATATTAGAGGTCCATTCTCCCTCTCTCATATGGACGGAACCTCCGGAAAGACCTTCGTTAATCATGCGGTCAACATCTAAAAACACTTTATCTTTCCCCTCATACATCGTATCGGGGAGAAAGGAAAATTCCTCATCCTTTTTTTTCATAATAGAACCCTCCTTTGACGTTATTATGCTGCAGCAAGAAGGCGATTATTCATGAGCGGGTACAGCCTTGGCGCAAGCTTCGACAATTCACTAAACGATAAAGAGAACCTTCAAACAGTGGCGGTTTTCTTTTATCATCTGCTGTTGGAAAGAAGAACAAAGGCTAATATCGCAGCTTCGTGTTCTTTGTCACCCGCATCGTACCGGCGCGAAATAATCACGCAGTTCGGTGCCGCGAACCTCTGCTTAGAAATTTAGTTCCCCGCTCCATTTTGATGTGGGAGTCTTACAGGCGGGATCAACAGATCGACTTATCCCTGTCCTTTGCCCGCCCTGTTTTTTTGTCAAAACAGAACAATATTTGCTAAATTTCCTGAATTAAATTTATAATGAAAGCACCGGTTTTAACCGGTATGAACAGTTGGTAGGTGAAACAGAAATGAATGTTCTTTTTTTAATAATATTTATGGTCACGATTGGCGCTGTGATCGGAGCGGTAACCAATTCGATTGCCATTAGAATGTTATTTCGCCCGTATCGTCCTATACATATAGGAAAATGGAAGCTGCCGTTTACTCCGGGGCTCATTCCAAAGAGAAGAGGGGAGCTGGCCGATCAGCTAGGTAAGATGGTGGCTGAGTATTTGCTGACTCCAGACAGCATAGAGCGCAAATTGAGCCATCCGGATTTTCAGAAGGAGGCCGTATTATTCTTGCAGCAGGAGGCCAAGCAGCTGCTTGCCGCGGACAAAACAATCGGAGAGCTGCTCGAGGCGGTGCATGTCGAGGAGCCGGCGCAGAAAACAGAGCAGTGGCTGGACCAATGGATAGAGCGAAAATACAAAAGCATAAAACAATCCTGCATGAATCAAACCGTCAGGGAATCGCTTCCTGCCGAGTGGACAGAAAAGATGGAGAAAAAGATCCCGCAAATTTCCGAATACATTCTCGAAAAAGGAATTGATTATTTTTCCAGCTGGGATGGGCAGCAAAGAATCAAGAAGATGACGGATGACTTTCTGGCGAATTGGGGCAAACTTGGCAGTATGCTGCAAATGGTTCTGGGCAATACGTCGCTTGAGGAGAAAATTCAGCCCGAAATTATCAAGTTTCTCAGAAATCCCGGGACGAAAGAGCTTTTGGATACACTGCTTGCAGATGAATGGAAGAAGATTCTTGATTGGAAATGGGGCTATATTTTCAGCCAGTTTTCCGATGAGAAAGCGCTGGCTAAGGGCAAAGCCTTTATGATTCGCCAGCTTGATATTCCGTCGTTCTTTCAGCGGCCAGTTTCAGAGCTGCTCAAGCCTTTTGAAGAAAGAATGATCAGAGACGCCATTCCTGCCCTTGTAGACAAAGGAATTCCTTTTGCGGCTTCCCGCATTCCGGCTGTGATGGAGAAATTGCATATAGCGGATATCGTGCGCCAGCAGGTTGAATCTTTTTCCATTGAACGTCTGGAAGAAATGGTATTAGAAATTTCCCGGCGGGAGCTCAAGATGATCACTTTTCTAGGCGGGGTGCTTGGAGGAGCAATTGGTTTGATCCAAGGGATTGTTGTCGGATTATTTGGGTAAAGTCTCGCCAATTGCTGCATAGTCTGTTAAAGTGGAATCATTAAGGAAGAGGAGGAACATTAATGGAAACTAATTTATATGACCTGGCGTATGAACTGGAGAAGGGGCTGCGTCAAAGCGCTGAATTGGCACAGCTGAAGCAGCTGTATAAAGAGGTAAATGATGATCAGGAAGCTCATGCGATATTTTCTAATTTCCGTGAGATTCAAATGCGCCTTCAGGAAAAGCAAATGACCGGCCAGGAGATCACCGAGGAAGAAGTGCAGCAAGCTCAGAAAACCGTTGCGATTGTCCAGCAGCATGATAAGATTTCGAAATTGATGGAAGCTGAGCAAAAAATGAGCATGACGATTGCTGAATTGAACAAGATTATGATGAAGCCGCTAGAAGAAATGTACGGACCTGGAGCAAACTAAATAATCGAAGGGAGCTGTTGCAGACAGCCAGCGAGAACTGGCGGTCTGGACAGCTCCTTTTTGCGTTTAGGATGCTGCTTGCCGCCTCTGCATTTCGCTGTTCTAAAGCCTGTTCCTTTCTCATATTTTATAGAAAGACATCATGAGGAGGGAACGGAATGGTTTATCGATTGCTGGCAATGAATACAGACGGAACTTTTTTGGATCATAAGGGCCGTGTGACGAAAGCGACTAAGCAGGCCATTGAGTACGCTCATAAAAAGAAAATAGCGATTCTTTTATATTCAGGGCGAGAATATTCGGTTGTTAAAAGGTTGGCTAAGGCTTTGCATCCTTCTTGCAGTCTTGCGGCTCACAACGGGGCTTATATTGCATCAGATCTCGATAAACCGATATTTATTCAGCGCATTCCAGAAGATTGCGCATTCGATATCACTCAATTTTTAGAAGCGTTTGACTGCCGCATTGTATTAGAGAACGAAAGCTTTTCTGTAAGCAATAAAGGCCGTCTGCCTAAAACATTAATAAAGAAAAATATTTGGCAGCGCACACAGAAATTTCTTTACTCACAGTACTTTGTCGAATCGCTAGTGGAGCATTTAATGGAAGAACGGATTTCTCCATTATCCATTCATGTTGAATTTTATAAGAAGGAAGATAGAGAGGAAGCGCTCCAAGCATTAAGAAATATGTTTAACGAGGCGGCGTTCCACAGCAAAGATCATAACCAAATTCAAATAAATTCAAAGGGTGTTTCCAAGTGGAACAGCATTATGTATGCAGCAGAGAGACAGGGAATCAGCCGTTCAGAAATAGCAGTCATCGGGGCAGAAGCCGATGATGCGGAAGCTGTACAGCAAGCGGGTATCGGAATTGCGATGGGAAATGCCCATGAAAGCGTAAAAGCGGCAGCCGATTGGATTACGAGGACGAGTGATGAAGAGGGGATTGCATATGTCATTAAAGAGTTATTTAGACATCAGCAGCGAATGGCTGTTGAGGAAATGAGCAAGCTGGATTAAAGCGGCAAGAATCAGCCGCTTTCTTTTTATTGCTTTTCGTTCTTGACCCCTATTATGTGAATTGAGTATGCTATATGAAGCATGTGATTAGAAAGGTGAATGAGTGTGTTAATTACTATAAAAGGATTGAATGATGAACGGTACGAGCGGCCGCTTCAGCTGATCGCCAATCTGTTTTTTGAAGAAACGGTTATTCAGATGGATGGCCATGAGGGAGGGCTGGAAGTCGAGTTTGCACTGAAAGAAAAGCAAGATGTCACGGCGACGGCCGTGTTAACTGAGAAAGAAACAGGTAAGCAATACAAGGCAAGCTACAGCAAAGCGATTGATGCTGCACAAGAAAAAGCTTACTTCAAGCAAGTCAAAATGATCGTCTCTCACGTGTATTTAGAGGTGCTTCAGCATTACACCGGCATCAGACAGAAATGGGGCATCCTGACCGGCGTGCGCCCGACGAAATTGCTTCATAAGCAGAATCGCGCCGGTGTGCCTGCGAAAGAAGCCCATCGACAGCTGCAAGAAAACTATTTAATCACCCCGGAAAAGACCGATCTTATGCAGCGGATTTTAGAACGCCAGCTGACGATCGTTCCGGATCTTTATGATATCGGGAAAGAAGTTAGCATTTATATCGGCATCCCTTTTTGTCCAACGAAGTGCGCGTATTGCACGTTTCCCGCTTTTGCTATTCAAGGCAAGCAAGGGAGAGTCGCTTCGTTTTTAAGCGGGCTGCATTATGAAATGACGGCAATCGGAGAATGGCTGAAGAATAAAGGAATCCAAATTACGACTGTATATTACGGAGGCGGCACGCCAACGGCTATTACGGCAGAAGAAATGGACGAACTGTATGCGCTGATGTATGAGGTGTTTCCTGATGTGGAACAGATCCGCGAGATAACAGTAGAAGCGGGGCGTCCGGATACGATTACAGCTGAAAAGCTAAAGGTATTAAATAAATGGAATATTGACCGTATCAGTATAAATCCGCAATCCTATACGCAGGAAACCCTTAAGGCGATCGGGCGCCATCACACAGTGGAAGAGACCATTGACAAGTATCATCTTGCCCGATCCAATGGGATGAACAATATTAATATGGACTTAATTATTGGATTGCCGGGCGAGGGAACGGCGGAGTTTGCCCATTCGCTTGCAGAAACGGAAAAATTAATGCCTGAATCGTTAACCGTGCACACTCTGTCTTTTAAACGGGCTTCTGAAATGACGCAAAACAAGGAAAAATACAAAGTGGCTGACCGGGGAGAAGTCGAAGAAATGATGAGGATGGCCGAGCAGTGGACGCAAGCGAACGGATATGTGCCGTACTATTTGTATCGCCAAAAAAACATTTTGGGAAATCTTGAAAACGTCGGCTATGCCATGCCCGGTCAAGAAAGCATCTACAATATCGTCATAATGGAAGAAGTGCAAACCATTATCGGCATCGGCTGCGGGGCCGCCAGCAAGTTCATTGATCCAAAAACAGGAAAGATCGAGCATTTTGCCAACCCGAAAGATCCGAAAACGTACAATGAACGCTTTGAGGAGTACACGAATAAAAAAATCGCTATTCTTAATCAATTATTTGATTGAGATCAAATAAACGTTAGCGGAACGCGCTTCATGATAAGACAGTGCTGTCTTATCATGAAACGCGTTCTTATTCAACCATTTGTTTAAAAATTCTAATAAATAACATTCCTTCATTTTTATATATCCTTTAGGAAGGCAGGCGGAAAGTCTGGAAACAGTTCTTTATGCAGTCAACGAAGAGGCCGCTCGAATATATCAGCTGCCGCAGGACGCTGCGATGGAAGTCTTTTCCTGTCCATTCAATATCGGAGAGTAAAGAAAATCCCTGCTGATCTAGATTTACTTTATACGTGAAACAGCAGTAATTGGCCTAAGGAGGATGTGCAGCGATAGGTATAGTTTTCGTAGGCATGCTTGTGCAGCAGTTCTTGGCCTTTGGTTTTCGCTTCGCCATCATTGGCGGCTTCAAAACCTTCATCCAGCAGTTTCTTTCCGCTGTTTTCAAATACAGTCAGCTTATACAGTGGCAAAAGAATAACCCCCTTTTGTGTTGATATCCCTATTTTACATGATTTTGAATATTTTAAAAACTCAAATCTTGAAACTTAATAAACTTCACAGCCGTAGACAATAAAGAGGTGAAAAAAATGCTAATTTTGGATCATGTTACAAAAAGATATGGGGATTTCACAGCTGTAAATAATTTATCACTGGAAATTCCAGAACGGGAGCTCTTTGGCTTTTTAGGAGCCAATGGAGCAGGAAAAACAACAACTTTTCGAATGATTTTAGGTTTAATGAAGGAAACAGAGGGAAGCATTCGCTGGAATGACGGGCCGATTCATTATGGTACGAGTGCGGAGATCGGTTATTTGCCGGAGGAAAGAGGACTGTATCCGAAGATGAAGGTGAAGGAGCAAATTGTTTATTTAGCACGTTTGCGCGGCATGGACAAAAAAGAAGCGGCCAAAGAAACGGATCGGTGGCTGGAAAGATTTCATATTCCTGACTACGAGGGTAAGAAGGTAGAAGAGCTGTCAAAAGGGAACCAGCAGAAGATTCAATTTATCGCTTCAGTTGTACATAAGCCGAAGCTGCTTATTCTGGATGAACCGTTTAGCGGTCTTGACCCGATCAATGTGGAGTTGTTAAAACAAGCGGTTCTTGATTTAAAGGAACGCGGAACGACGATTGTGTTTTCAAGCCATCGAATGGAGCATGTGGAGGAATTATGCGAGCATTTATGTATCATGCACCGCGGACAGCCGGTCGTGCACGGCAATCTCCGGGAAATTAAGCGCTCATTCGGCAAAAAGAATGTCAGCGTCCAAGCGGATTTTGATGTCAGCTATTTAGCGAATACTCCCGGCGTGCTGCAGGCTAAGAAAACGGCTGAGGGAATCGTGCTGCAAATTGCAGAAGAAGAGATATCACAGCGTATTTTAACGGAGCTTCAGGGAAAGGGATTTATTAAAAAGTTTGAACTTGAAGAACCGTCTTTAAACGATATTTTCATAGAAAAGGCAGGTGCTTCTTATGAATAGCTTCTGGATTATGCTTTCGCAATCTTATATAAATAAATTTAAAACAAAGGCATTTATTTTAACGACGGTGATTGTGGCTATTGTGATCGCTGCGGGAGCAAACATGGAAAAAATCGTTTCACTTTTCGATGATGGAGAAAAAGAACCGAGGATTGCGGTTATAGATGAGAGCGGCACCTTGTATGAGCCGCTTAAACAGCAGCTTAAGCAGCAGTCGGTTGACATTAAACTTATCCCAGCTGTCCAGAAGAAAGAGAGCCAGCTAAAAGATGAAATAGAAGCAGATAAACTAGAGGGGTACATCGTATTAAAAAGAGATGAAGCGAGTTTGCCGCAAGCTACATACAAAGCGCAAAGTATAGCTCAAAGCAATATTTCTGCCGATCTGAAGCAGGCTCTGCAAAATGTGAAGACGAAAGAGGTCGCCACGAAGCTGGAGTTAACGCCGGAAGAAATGGCTCTTTGGAGTGCGCCGGTTGACCTGAAAAAGGTGGCTTTAGACAAAGGGGCTAAGTCAGAGGAAGAGCTGATGCAAGCTCAATCGCTCATCTATGTTTTATTATTCTTTATTTATATTTCCGTCATTATATATGCAAATATGATTGCTTCTGAGGTAGCCATTGAAAAGTCTTCAAGAGTAATGGAAATCTTAATTTCAAGCGTATCACCTGTTAAGCAGATGTTTGCCAAGATCATCGGGATAGGTCTGCTTGGCATCACCCAAATGGCCGTTTGGCTGCTCGTCGCCTATCTCACCCTCAGCCGCCAATCGGATGAATCGTTTGTTCATTTGCTCGGTCTGTCTTCCGTTCCCGTTTCCATGATCGTGTACGCAGTTGTTTTCTTCGTACTTGGTTATTTCTTGTACGCCACGATTGCCGCTTTGCTCGGATCATTAGTGAGCCGGCTGGAAGACGTTCAGCAGATGATGCTGCCATTAACGATCCTTGTGATGATCGGCTTCTTCATTTCCATGTACGGTCTTGGCAATCCTGAGTCTTCGGTGATTACCTTTACCTCTTACGTGCCGTTTTTTACGCCGATGATTATGTTCGTCCGCATCGGGCTGCTATCGATTCCGGTGTGGGAAGTGGCAGCGGGCATCGGCATTTTAATCATGTCCATTGCTTTATTCGGCCTGTTTGGCGCCCGCGTGTACCAAGGAGGCGTTCTAATGTACGGCAAATCGAATTCGCTGAAAGATATTAAAAAAGCGATCCAATTATCAAAACAGAACAGATAAAAGCCAATCAGCTATCAGAGAGGGGGAGCTATCTCCTCATGATGAGCGCGCGAAAGGAGGTTCTATCATTATAGAGCCTCCTTTTATCTCGTATACAAGCTGCCGCAGAACTTTCCCTTCAACAAGAATGGAAAAGCCTTTATTCTTCTATTCAACAGCGAGTGATGAAAAAAATCCCCGCTGTTTGTAAGTTCACTTGATCATTTTCTCGCATCCCCGGTGATAATTAGATAAAATGGACATATTGCTATGCGTGAAAGAGGGGTGAATGTATGGATAAAACAGAACAAGGTCTCAAGCAAAATAAAGGGCCGCTGCTTTTGCTCAGCTTTAATTTGTTTATCATTATGGTTGGAATTGGTCTTGTGATTCCGATTTTGCCTTTTTATGTGGAGAAATTTGGGGCAGGAGCGCGAACGCTCGGAGCACTGATCGCCGTGTATTCATTTATGCAATTTATTTTTGCTCCGCTGTGGGGAAGGCTGTCCGACAAGATTGGCCGCAAACCGCTCATTACGGCTGGTTTAATCGGTTTCGCCGTTTCTGAATTTCTATTCGCTTTTGCTTCTAGCATTTGGCTGCTCTTTGCGGCACGCATTTTAGCTGGTGGCTTCGGTTCCGCTTTAATGCCAACGGCAATGGCTTATGTGTCCGATGTAACTTCCGATGAAGACCGCGGAAAAGGCATGGGAATTATGGGCGCAGCGATGGGGCTGGGAATTGTAATCGGGCCCGGTATTGGCGGATGGCTTGCAGAATATGATTTATCATATCCGTTTATTTTTGCCGGCATCGCAGCATCTGTGGCAGCGGTTGTCTCCGTTTTGATTTTGCCGGAATCCTATTCGCCTGAGCAGCGGGCGATAGATGCTGAAAGGAATAGAGCGGAATCATCTTCCAGCCGCATTGAGAAGCTGAAACAAACGATGCGCAGTCCCGCGGGTTTTTTGCTGCTGCTTGTGTTTCTGTTAAGTTTCGGCTTGGCCAACTTCCAATCGATTTTTGGGTATTATTCATGGGAGCGATATGGTTACGGCCCGAAAGAAGTGGGGCTGATTATGCTTATTATCGGCTTGATCGGCACGCTCGTTCAAGGGGCAGGCGTCGGTAGGATCACGAAGAAATTCGGGGATCAGCGCACTGTGCTGGGATCCTTGCTCCTTAGCGCAGTTGGGTTTATCCTGATGACACTGGCGAACAGCTTTGCGGGCGTGCTTGTCACAACAGGTATATTCTTTATCGGAAATTCATTGCTGCGCCCTTCCGTGAATTCATTGCTTTCAAAACAAGCCGGACCGCAGCAAGGGTATATCATGGGGCTGAATAATTCATTTTTAAGCTTGGGTAATGTAGCAGGCCCGTTAGCAGCAGGAGGGTTATTTGAATGGAATCTTCATCTGCCGTACATGTTCGGGGCGGCCATCATGCTTTTCGGATTCTCGCTTACTTACCGCTGGGCGAAACAGCATAGCCAGGAGGCCGTGCACTAATTCGGCCATAATAATTATGTTATGATTTAGTTATAGAATTGAAGGAGGGAGAAATATGGCTCATGGCATTACTCATTATGAAGCCGGACAGAGCGTTGAATGTTTTTTATTAATTAAGTCTGCCACCAGAAGCATCGCTGTCAATGGAAATCCTTATTTAACGCTTATACTGCAGGATAAGAGTGGAGATATTGAAGCGAAGCTCTGGGATGCAAAAGAAGAAACAGAAAAGCTGTATCAGCCGCAAACGATCGTAAAAGTTACGGGAGAAATTCAAAATTACCGCGGCCGGATGCAATTGAAAATTCGCCAAATCCGGCCATCGAACCCTAAGGATGACGTACAAATCAGCCAGTTCATTGAAACGGCGCCGATGAAACAAGAAGAAATGACAGAAGTCATTACTCAATATATTTTTGAAATGAAAAACCCGCATATTCAAAGAATGACCCGTTTTCTGCTGAAGAAACATTACGCGGAGTTTTTAGAATATCCCGCGGCTACGAAGAATCACCATGAGTTTGTTTCCGGCTTAGCGTATCATGTGGTTTCCATGCTTCGCCTGGCCAAGTCGATTGCGGAGCTGTACCCGTCGCTCAACCGCGATTTGCTGTATGCGGGAGTCATTTTGCATGATTTGGGAAAGGTGATTGAGCTATCTGGACCTATATCGACCTCTTATACAGCGGAGGGGAATTTGCTTGGACATATTTCGATTATGGTGACGGAAATCGGCAAGGCGGCAGAAGAGCTGGGGATTGCCGGGGAAGAAGTGATGATATTGCAGCATATTGTGCTGTCGCATCACGGGAAGGCCGAATGGGGAAGTCCAAAGCCGCCGATGGTAAAGGAAGCGGAAGTTCTTCATTATATCGACAATTTAGATGCGAAAATGAATATGCTCGACCGCGTGCTGGAGCGCACGAAGCCAGGCGAGTTTTCAGAGCGGGTATTTGCTCTTGACAATCGTTCGTTCTATAAGCCGAGCTTTTCATCCTAACATGCCCTTAATGGGGCATGTTTTTTTGTAAGCTGAATATACATAAGTAGCAAATGCGGGATAGAGGAGGAGCGGGATCAATGACATTTCCCATTTGGATGTATATCGTAGTAGTAGGCATTTTTTTCAGCGCATTTATGACGGTGAAAACGTCCAGAGCCGAAAGGAAGGCAGAGATGGACATCATCGAGCAGGAAGGGCAGGTTTATATTCAAAGAATGGAGAGAGAAAAAGAATTCAAAATGAAAAACTGATAAAAAACAGGCTGGCACTCACTGTGCCAGCCTGTTTTCCCGCTGAGGTTCCCCGCTTTATTTTTCTTCTTTCGGTTTGCCTTGAGCCGGAGCTTCCGGACTTTCAAAAGCGCCTTTTAAATCTTTATCTTCCACTTTTACATCTGCTGCTTTTAATTCTTTTTCAAGCTTTTTCTGTGTAGCAGCCGGGTCGACTTTCGATGCTTTCAGTTCTTCTGCCAATTGATCTTTCAGCTCTTTAAACGGTTTTTTCTCTTTTTTGTCCATGACTTCAATAATGTGGTAGCCAAATTCTGATTTAACGGGTTCGCTTACTTGATTTACCTTTAGTTCAGCTAAAGCTTTCGTGAATTCAGGAACAAATTGCTGGCGTCCTTGATTATCAATCCAGCCGAGATCTCCGCCTTTTTGAGCAGAGCCCGGATCGGATGAGTGCTCTTTTGCAACCTCTTCGAATTTAGCGCCTTTTGCAAGCTTATCCTTGACTTCCTTCGCCTGCTTTTCATCCTTCACTAGAATATGGCGCACTTTAACGGGTGCCTGCCATTTGTCATAGTATTCCTTCAGTTCTTTATCTGACACTTTAATATCCGAAGTCGCAAGCTTTTTGCGCATTAATTCCAGTTCTAAAAAGTCTTTGAAGCTTTCATCATTCAGATTATATTGTGCGAGGAAAGCGTCATATTGTGAACCTAATTGTTCCTTCGCTTTCTTCAGTTCCTTATCTACTTCTTTATCCGATATCTCATATTTTTCGGACAAGACGTTCTTGTACATCAGTTCTTGAAGCGCCTGTTCCATTTGCGGTGAATATTTTTCCTTCATCGCTTCATACAATTCTTTTTGGGTTACATCTCCAGCTTTTGAGGTAGCGACGACATTACCGTCTGCGCCGCATCCAGCAAGGCCGACTGCCCCCGCCGCTAAAGAAATAGACAGTATCCACTTTTTCATTGATCTTAACAACTCCCTAATTAATTAACCGGCTTGAAAACAAGCAGCGGCTTTTGCATTTTTTCTACAGGACATACTATAACATAATTCAAGCATACAGCCAAAGCATTCGCTGAGAAAAGGAAACGAGCCGGGCTTTTTTAGCTCAGCTCGTTTTATGTAAAAAGGATTTCTACATAGGATGAAATCAGCAAAATCGTAATATAAATATTTATAGTACGGAAGATTTTCGGATGCCGTTCTTCCGGGATCTCTCTTTGGATGCAAAGAATATTCGTCATTCGGTTAATATTGTAGAGAATAATGACGGAAAAAATAATGAATGCAATGATGACGGAGATCAATGTTTGTTCCCTCCTTTGTTAGTCATATGTAATAAACATACCAAAAGTTGTGCAAAAAAGATAGAAAAACAGTTTGAGGCAGCGAGCAAAGTCCCTGTAACAAACTGTTTTCTATCTTTTATCCCGCCAGTAACAGGCCTTACGATTCCCCTTCAAGAGTGGAGGGGAGAACAAACAGCGGAGAGGAAAGCCCCCGCTGTTTGGAGCTTCACTTTATTGCGGAATCAGGATTTCGTATCCATGGTCATGCTCCTCGATGACCGCGTATTTAGGAGAAGTGACGAGCGCCTTGACGTAAAGAAAATCAAGAGCGCAAATTCCCGTGTGAACAGCAGCCAGCATGGTAAAGTAATGCATATAGTGCGGGAGGAGGCTGCCGCAGATGAGCAATGCAGGATTAATAATGAAAAAGGGCAGAAGTAAGCATAGGATGAACTGTTTTTTAGGAATCGGCTTTTTAATGTTAAGAAACAGAACCGGCAAACAAAAGAATTTTATTTTATATTTCAGCTTTATATGTCCCAAACAGCGCCACACCGGCAGAATATGCACCAGCTTATGAAGCGGGTACACCGCGAGCAAGCCAATGAGAAACAGTTCAAAGTAAGCTGAGTACAATGTTTCTGAATACATCGACTGCATAAAGGCAAAGCTGAAAGAGAAAAATATCATCATCAGCAAAAAGGAAAAAATCATGATTTTATTAAAACCGTATCTTTTTTCGAAATCAAATGTACGCCAACATTTCATCGGAATAATCCCTCCAATTGACGGTCAGTCAAATAATCGCTTACCTAATTTACGATGACCTGAGGGAAAAATCAACCTAAATTTTAATAAAAATATGTAAAAATTAAGTGAAGAATTGAGCAAGCTGTTCTTTATTTAATACGGAAGTCTGCTTCTTCCGTATTAAATGGAGGGTTGTTAGTTTGTCGGGGTTTTCTTGGCTGCTGTTTGGACGAGTGTACCGTCGACTTCATCAAAGTCTTGATCAATGTTATGGATGGATTTTTCAAGAATGTCCATAAAGTCGCTGCCGTAAATATTTTTGATGATGGCCATGACTTCCATTAAATCAGGGAACTTTCCAAATAAATCTCTTAACGGCGCCGTGCTTTTAAATACAGAGTTATTGCGAGGGTCATAGCTTTCCATGAGAGCAAGAAGCGTTTGCTCCCCTTTTTCCGTGATTTGCACATACGTGTTGCGCTTATCGTTTTCCTTTTTAGAGAACTGCAAAAATCCTCTTTCTTCTAATTTTTTTGAAAAATTAAAAGCGGTGGATACGTGCATGACGCCAAATCTGGCTACATCTGAAATGGAAGCGCCGTTTAAGTGATAGGCGATCCATAAGATATGGTGCTCATTAATATTTAAATCATAAGGTTTAATCCAATTTTGCCAATCTTTCTCGACGGCTTTCCACAAGGCTTTGCTTAATTGAGCCATCCTCTGGCTGAATATAAGCGCTTCTTTCATTGAATATGAATGATTTGTCATAAACTGCACCTTCTCCTGCTAAATAGTTTCACTCCCAATAGACTAAAAGAATTATAATAGGTAATTTTATTATGCCAATAAAGTAAAAAATAATAAAGATCTAAAATGACTAAATTTTCACAAAAAAAGCGAACCTTATTTAGGCTCGCTTTTTTTGCCGGGAGCAGGCAGAGCGGTTTGCAATTCCTTCACGGTGGATTGCAGCTCCGTCATTTCCTTTTGCAAATTATGCAAGTGGGGCTCGGCGCTTTCTCTCCATAGTGCCGC
This sequence comes from Bacillus xiapuensis, assembly GCF_002797355.1. Lineage (GTDB taxonomy): Bacteria > Bacillota > Bacilli > Bacillales > Domibacillaceae > Bacillus_CE > Bacillus_CE xiapuensis. The sequence goes on from NZ_KZ454939.1 coordinate 747,483, forward strand.
ACTGACCTTAAGACCAGCTGGAATATCGCCTAATTGTTCTTTGCTCACCGCTGTTAAATTCTTCACAGCAGTTTTTATTTGTGTGACATCATTCTTAATTTCTTCGCCTGAACTTTTAGCAAAAGCCCCGGCAGCATGGAGCTTTTCCCGAGTTTCCCGACCGGACATTGGCGCGTTCAGCAGTGCAGCAGCAGCTCCGATGGCTGTGCCAGTTATAAGTCCTGCTAATAATGTTTTCTTATTCATGTCTTTCCACCTCGTAATGAATGTATTCTTGATCAATCATTAAATTCCTTTATTTCCTTTCACTGGGACAAAGTCATTACTGGCTTGTTTCAGCATAGTATGTAAGAAAAGTCTTCCCTTATTGTATTTCCCAATATGCTTGAAAAGCAAACGATTAATGATGGACGGGGAGGGGTGGCATCAATGGAAGGCGTTATTTTTGGGTTTTATGCGATCGGTTTCATTCTTCTAATGGGCATGGTGAACCATATACGGGCCATCTGGAAGCCGGGGCTTACGATGACGAGACGCTCACTAAAGCAGAGAGCCATCGTATTGGGATTAGCAGGTGCCGGCAGTGTTGTAATTGCTGTGATATTGACCTTTTTGGGGAATGGATAATATTTTTCAAAAAAAAGAACCCTGAGAGGGTTCTTTTTTATTTATTGGGCTTGCTCTGTTGATCTCGCCCGCTTCAGCAGGGGATGGGCGATTGGGTAAAGGATCGCCATTACAATAGCGTTAATGGCAGCTGCCGGAAGCACGACCGTCACAAATAACGCGCTGAAAGGGCCGGGAAGTCCGAAAATTAAAAGCGCAGATATGAGGAATATCACTCCGGATACAATGGTGCCGACAGCGGTCAAGATGGCAGCTCCAGCCACATTGTTTGTCCGTTTAAAAGTGATGAGAACCAATCCGTAAAAGATAAGCGCTGTAATGGGCTTTTCAATTAGGTTTGGAATCAACCCGCCTGGAAAAGCCGTCGTCAAACCTGAGATCACCCCGGTGGCGAAGCCGACTAACAGTGCATTTTGAAAGCTTGCGAATAATAAAATTCCCAAAAACATCATCGTTAGCATCATATCGGGCTTCATGCCAAGAAACAATCCCGGCACGACCGCATGAAGCACGGCGCCCATACCTACTAGCAGTGAAAGGCTAACAAGTGATTTCGTATTCATTTTTCTTCTCTCCTCTTCTCTTCTAAACTCAGCTTTGCTTTTCCCGGAGTGCTCTTAATGCCGCCGGCGAAAAGTTAGCTCAATTATATCATATCGCTGAAAATGAAGGGAAGGGAAAATTCTGAAAAAAGGAAGGAGAGAGGCTCCTTCCTTAAAAAGCGGTTTCCTTATTTCTGAATTTGGCCGGCAATAGCTGCGGCAATTTGTTTGAATTCATCTTGTGTGTATTGACTGTCGCTGGCATGGAACACTGGATGGAAACCGTCTTTCTGCCCATAACGCGGAATCAAGTGGATATGATAGTGAAAAACGGTTTGGCCGGCAATGGCGCCATTATTATTTAAGATATTGAGTCCATCAGGCTGGAATTCCGCTTTAATGGCATTGGCGATGGCAGGAACCGTTTCAAACAAGCGAGCCGCTTCATCCGCCGGCAGCTCAAACACATTCTCCCGATGGGTTTTCGGTATGACGAGCGTATGTCCTTTGGTCACTTGGCTAATGTCCAGAAAAGCATAGACGTGGTCGTCTTCATATACTTTGGCTGATGGAATATCTCCGTTTATAATTTTGCAGAAAATGCAGTCGCTCATTTTATTCATCCTTTCTATTATGTATAATTGGCAAAATTTTATCATAAAACCAGACAGTATGAAATAGACAAGCTAATAAGAGAAAAATGAGTTTTCAGAGAGATTTTGCTAAAATAGTGATAATCCATTTATGAGAAAGGACGTTATCTATGTCTTTGTTAGAAGTAAAAGAGCTAGTCGGCGGTTATACGCGCAAGCCTGTGTTGAAAAAGATATCATTTTCGGTTGAACAACGGAGCATTGTCGGCTTAATCGGTTTAAACGGTGCCGGGAAGAGTACAACGATCAAACATATTATCGGATTAATGGAGCCGAAGCAAGGGCAAGTGCTGATTAACGGGCGTTCCTTAAAGGATAGTCCGGATAAGTACCGCCAGCAATTCTCTTATATACCAGAAACTCCGATTTTATATGAAGAATTGACATTGGAAGAGCATATGAAGCTAACAGCAATGGCTTACGGCCTGACGGAAGGGGAGTACAATGAGCGGATTCAGCCGCTGTTAAAAGAGTTTCGGCTGGATCAGAAGATGAACTGGTTTCCGGCTTATTTTTCGAAAGGCATGAAGCAAAAAGTGATGATTATGAGTGCTTTTTTGACGGAGCCATCCCTTTATATCATCGATGAGCCTTTTTTGGGCCTTGATCCTCTCGGCATCCAATCGCTGCTCGATTGGATGAAAAAAATGCGCGATCACGGTGCGGGAATTTTAATGTCCACTCATATTTTGGCAACGGCCGAAAAATATTGTGATTCTTTCATCATCCTGCACAATGGAGAAATTCGCGCGCAAGGCACAATTGATGAGCTGAGAGCGCAATTCCATATGGCGGGGGCGTCCCTCGATGATATTTACATTCAATTGACGAAGGAAGAAGATCGATGAAGAATATTGAGCAATTATGGAAAAACAGGACGGAAGCTTATTTTGCGGAGCTTCGCAAGTATTTGCGCTATATGCTGAATGATCATTTGCTGTTTGTGCTGGTATTTGCGCTGGGAGCCGGCCTTTATTATTACAGCGGCTGGGTCAAGACGCTTGATCATACATTTCCGGCTCCGCTCATCATGGCTGCCACTCTTGGAGCCCTACTGGCTTGGAGTCCTGTGAATACGCTGTTAATGCGAGCTGATACCGTCTTTTTATTGCCGCTTGAGGAAAAAATGGGGACATACTTTCAAAAAGCAATTCGATCAAGCTTTTTTTCACAAATGTATTGGCTGGTTGCTGGATTGGCTTTCTTTATGCCAATGTATACTCAAGTCAGGGGAGGGGCTGCTTCATCATTTCTTCTTTGGCTGGCGGTTTTGCTGCTTCTAAAAAGGTGGAACCTGCAGCTGCGCTGGTATGTGCTGAAGCAGCAGGAAAAGGAAAGTCATTTAGTGGATCTAGCAATTCGTTTCATACTGAACGCCTTGCTGCTCTATTTTCTCTTCTCGGATGTTTCTTTTGTATTTGTGTTGGTGGTTGCAGCTGTGCTGGCCGGATATGGTCTTTACTTTAGAGCCGCCTCGCAGCGGCTGGCATTGAAATGGGAAACGCTTGTTCATTTGGAAGAGAAGCGAATGGCTGCCTTTTATCGCCTAGCCAATTTATTTACGGATGTTCCTCATTTAAAAGGAACAGTTAAGCGGCGCCAATGGCTGGACCCGCTTTTGGGACGGCTGCCGTTTAGCCAGTCTTCCGCCTTTAATTATTTATTCCGCCGTGCATTTATCCGGATGAATGAGTACTTTGGCCTATTTATGAGATTGACAGTGATCGCCGCGCTTTTGATAGATTTCAGTGATCAAGAGCTGTTGCAATTGATCGTCGCCCTCCTGTTTATTTATTTAACAGGATTTCAGCTGCTGCCCTTGATTCGGCGTCATGATTTGAAGGTTTGGCTGTCACTTTATCCGCTTCCCGCTTCAGAAAAAAGAAAGGCGCTGTTATCTCTTCTTTTCCGGTTACTTGGCCTTCAAGCTGTTGTTTTCGGAGCAGCTGCCGGCATTAGCCAGTCTGTTGCTCAAGGGGGAATAGTTCTCGGTGCCAGCTTATGCTGGGTTTTCCTATTTGTTAAAGTCTATGCTCCATCCAGATTGAAACGAATGGAAAAATAGGAAAAGAGGGAAGAGCTGTCCAGAAAGCCAGTGAAAACCGGCTTTCTGCTTCGTTTATTTGCGTGAAAAAACATCCTATGAGAAATGGCCAGCTGAAGCTGGGATGTAACGGACAGATGGCGTTTTGCAGATTTTCCTTACTGAGGATCGGCAAGAAGCACACGAAGTTTGGGATTGTAGCTTCTTGGAGACAAGCAAAAAGAGAGGGGGATTTTTCCCCCTCTCTTTTAATTGAAGGATGTATTGGGCGGCTCCCGTTTGTATTATTCCAGCTCTTAAATGCCCGATTCGTTCGGGACAGCGCGATGCAGGTGACAAAGGCGCAGCAGCAGGAGGCTGCAGTGGCAGCTGCTGTTTGAAGGGGGATTTTATCAGTCTTCTTCGCTGGGAACAGTATAAGCTGTGACATAGGAAGGGGAGGCGAATATCTTCGGCTGCTGATCGATGCCATCCGCCGTTCCGCGTTTTTCATGCGCCTTGTGGTAGGCTTGCGAATTTTTCCAGCCGTTAAAGGAGTTTTGATCCTTCCATTGGGTTAAAATGATATAGGTGCTGGAATTCAGCGGGCGCAGCACACGAATAGCGATGAAGCCAGGCACTGATTCAATTGCGCGAGCTCGGTTTTTAAAACGGTACTCAAAAACGGGGCGCCCTTCGTCCGTGACGGGAATGTTGTTGCAAACGACATAACCGCGGTCGGCTAGTTCACCGAAGGCATCGATTACCTCATATTTTCTCGGAGAGTTAAATATTGTTTTTTTCTCTGATTCGTGAAGTAATGCTGCTCCTTCCGCATTCTCCATTAAGACCATTTTTTCATGAGGGTGCTTTTCTTTTATTTTCTGTAAAAAGTCATATGTGCCTGATGTGATAAAAATATTCACTCTTCTCACCTCATCCATAAATTAATCGACCGTTATTCTATTCAATTACACGTTAAATGATCCGTATAAACAAGTAATGTGCTCATTAAGCCGCTTCCATACATACTTGCGCATTTTTTCTTTGGCGAAATTATGACAGTTATGTGCGCGGCTATACTTTTACCTGGAAAACAACTATAGTGTAAACGTATCAATACATAGACAATAATCATTTCATTTCGGTAAATGATTTTATATAATGACAGATAGTGACTTCTGCAGGATGAAAGGTGGACGAATAATCAATATGAGGACCATAAATGATACTTTTTTAAAAGCGGCCAGAGGGGAGAAAACAGATTATACACCGGTATGGTATATGCGCCAAGCAGGACGTTCTCAGCCGGAATACCGTAAATTGAAAGAGAAATATTCGCTGTTTGAAATTACTCATGAACCGGAGCTGTGCGCCTATGTGACTAGACTGCCAGTGGAGCAGTATCATGTCGACGCAGCAATCCTTTACAAAGATATAATGTCACCGCTTCCATCAATCGGTGTGAAGGTTGAAATTCAATCCGGGATCGGACCGGTTATTGACCAGCCTATTCGTTCTTTGGCGGATGTGGACAATCTGGGACAAATGGATCCTGAAAGTGACGTGCCTTATGTCCTCGAAACAATTCGGCTGCTGACACAAGAGCAGCTTGATGTACCGTTAATCGGATTTGCCGGCGCTCCCTTTACTTTAGCAAGCTATATGATCGAAGGAGGGCCATCGAAAAACTACAATAAAACCAAAGCATTTATGTATGCGGAACCTAATGCTTGGTTTGCTTTAATGGATAAATTGGCTGAGATGACGGTTACATATGTGCGCGCCCAAGTGAAGGCGGGAGCGCACGCGGTGCAAATTTTTGACTCCTGGGTCGGCGCATTGAATGTCGAAGATTACCGTTTATTTATTAAACCGGTCATGGAAAGAATCTTCAATGAATTACGCGAACTAAATGTGCCGTTAATCATGTTCGGTGTCGGAGCAAGCCACCTGGCGATGGAATGGCATGACTTGCCGATCAATGTCGTAGGCCTTGACTGGCGGCTGCCGATTCAAGAAGCGAGAGCGATGGGCATAACAAAAACGGTACAGGGCAATTTGGATCCGGCTATTTTACTGGCGCCATGGGAAGTTATTGAGGAGCGCGCGAAGGCTATTTTAGATCAGGGCTTAGCTCAGCCAGGCCATATTTTTAATTTGGGGCATGGAGTGTTTCCTGATGTCAATCCGGAAACATTGAAGCGATTAACAGCCTTCATTCACGAATATAGTGCCGGCAAACGGGAATAAGTCATGAGGCTGAAATATAAAAAAGGAGCAGATGCCTAATCCTGCGCTTAGAATGATGACTACGAGGTGAAAGACATGGCAAAAAGAAGAATGGGTTTATTAGTAATGGCGTACGGCACGCCGTATAAAGAAGAAGATATTGAGCGGTACTATACCCATATACGAAGAGGACGAAAACCGTCACCTGAAATGCTGGAGGATTTGCGTTCCCGCTACGAAGCGATCGGCGGCATATCTCCGCTTGCTGCTATTACACGCAAACAAGGCGAAAAGCTGGAGCAGTATTTGAATGCCACACAAGAGGACATTGAATTTAAAATGTATCTAGGCTTAAAACATATTGAACCATTCATTGAAGATGCTGTTCAACAGATGAAAGCAGACGGCATGGAACAAGCTGTTTCGATTGTGCTTGCTCCGCACTTCTCAACATTTAGCGTGAAATCCTATAACGGGCGCGCTAAAGAAGAAGCAAAAAGACTGGGCGGGCCAGAAATTGCAGCGGTGGAGAGCTGGTATAAAAATCCTAAGTTTATCAATTATTGGGCAGAAAAGGTGAGAGAAACCGTAGCTTCTATGCCAGAAGCAGAGCAGGAGAGCTATGTGCTGATTGTCTCAGCTCACAGCCTTCCGGAAAAGATCATTCAAATGAATGATCCTTATCCCGGACAATTGAAAGAAACAGCCGACTTGATTGCAGCTCGGGCAGGAGTCAAAAACTACGAAATTGGCTGGCAAAGCGCCGGCAACACACCTGACCCGTGGATTGGCCCAGATGTGCAGGACTTAACGAGAGAGCTGCATGCAAGAGAAGGGTATAAGGCATTTATTTATGTGCCGGCGGGATTTGTGTCAGATCATTTAGAAGTATTATATGACAATGACTATGAATGCAAAGCCGTCACGAAGGAAATTGGGGCCAGCTATTACCGTCCCGAAATGCCGAATGCTCAGCCGGAGTTTATCGAAGCGCTGGCCAATGTTATTATGAAGCATATATAAGCAAATGGATTATTAGATAAAGAAGGCGATGTTACAGTGTTGGAAGAAGCGAAGAAGGTAGTTATAGTTGGCGGAGGAATTACGGGAATCACAGCAGCTTATTATTTGCAAAAGCAAGCAAAGGAAAAAAGTCTTCCGCTCACGGTCATGTTAATAGAAGCCACACCTCGTCTCGGAGGAAAAATTAAAACCATCCATAAAGATGGCTTTATTATTGAAAGAGGTCCGGATTCTTTTCTAGCGCGCAAAAACAGTGCGGCGAGGCTTGCTGAAGCAGTCGGCTTATCCGATCAGCTTGTCACCAGTGCTAACGGCCGTTCCTATGTGATCGCCAACGGCCAGCTTCATCCCCTGCCTGGAAAAACCAGTATGGGGATTCTAACACAATTATCATCCTTTCTAACGTCTAGTCTTTTCACGATACCAGGGAAAATCCGAGCCTGTGCAGATTTCATTCTGCCAAAATCACATCCGCAATCCGATCAGTCTCTCGGACGCTTTTTCAGAAGACGTCTTGGAGATGAAGCGGTTGAAAACTTAATCGAGCCGCTGCTTTCCGGCATATATGCAGGCGATATAGACAAGCTGAGCTTAATGGCCACCTTTCCGCGATTCTATGAATTGGAGCAGACTTATCGCAGTTTATTAATAGGTATGACAAGAACCATGTCTGCATCGGAACAGGCGAGAGGAAAGGATGCGGGTGCGTTTATGACGTTGAAAAACGGATTGGAAACATTAGTGGAAGCCATTGAAGAAAACTTGGAGGAGGGCTCTGTCCTAAAGGGAACGCGGGTAGACAAGATTGAAATGGGAGCGGAAGGCGCTTATCATTTAGCGCTTAATAGCGGCAAAACCATCCGAGCCGACAGCGTGGTCGTTGCCACTCCGCATCCTACTTTGCCTGCTATGATGCCTCAGTACAGTTTTTTCGCTGAATTAAAAGATATGGCAGCTACATCGGTGGCCACAGTCGCTATGGCTTTTCCGAAAGAAGCGATGGCAAAGAATATGAACGGGACGGGATTCGTCGTTTCCAGAAATAGCGACTTTACGGTAACAGCTTGCACTTGGACGCATAAAAAATGGCCGCATACAGCGCCTGAGGGCAAGGGATTGCTGCGCTGTTATATTGGCCGCTCTGGCGATGAAACGGTAGTGGAATTATCTGATGCCGAAATCGAGCATATTGTGATGGAGGATTTAAACAAAGCGATGGATATTCCAAAGCAGCCGGAATTCACAATCGTCAGCCGCTGGGAAAAAGCGATGCCGCAATACACCGTCGGGCATAAGGAGCGTCTGGCTGAGATGAGGAAACAAATGAACCAAGACTTGCCGGGCCTATTTATTGCCGGGAGTTCATTCGCTGGCGTCGGACTGCCGGATTGTATCGACCAAGGGGAAGCAGCTGTACGGAAAGTGCTTGATTATCTGCAATTTTAAGAGAAAGGAGACCGCACTGCTGGCTGTCTCCTTTTTATGGCTTCGAGGAAGGCTTGCCAGGCCTGCTGATTTGTAGTAAATTACTATTTGTACACATTGACTGAATTCTTCATTTGGTCAATCCAAAGGAGGGAGCGCATGTCGGTTGACCGTAAGCAGCAAATTATCGAAGCAGCGACGAAATCCTTTTCGCTGTTTGGCTACAAAGCAACAACGATGGATCAAGTGGCAAAATTAGCGAATGTCGGAAAAGGAACAATTTACAATTTTTTCAGCAATAAAGAAGAGCTATTCAACGAGATTGTGCAGTCTTTGATTACAGAAATGCGCAAGGCAGCGGAGAAAGCAACCGCCCCGCAATATTCGTTTCATGAAAACGTTCACCGGGCGCTCTTTCAAATCTTAAAGTTTAGAAAGGATCATCAATTAACGATTAAGCTGTTTCAGGAAGGGAAAGAGATGGGAACTCTTGCTGTTCTCGAGGTGATGAAGAAGATGGAGGATGCGATCCTTTCTTTCATCACAGAAAAAGTAAAACAGGCGGTTCAAGCGGGGGAAATTAAGAAATGCAATCCAGAAGTGACAGCATTTATTATGTTAAGGCTGTATGTTTCATTGATCTTTGACTGGGAGCAGCGCAAGGAGCCGCTGAATGAAAAGGAAATTTCTCATTTGTTCGAACTGTATTTATTAGAGGGATTATCCAAATAAGGTGATTCCTTTTCTTTTTTACCCGAATGACCAAATGAATATTATGGTCAATAATTCTAATGATAGGAGGAAGCCATGAGACAGTCATTATTCATTGCTGAAATGAAGGGAATTTTGCATAATCGTAAGCTTTTAGTGCCTATTTTGGCGGTAATCACGATTCCGCTCTTATATGCAGGGATGTTCTTGTGGGCATTCTGGGATCCCTACGAAAATTTAAAAGAGCTGCCGGTTGGCGTTATCAATCATGATCAAGGTGCTGACTTAGAAGGAGAGAAACTGACGCTAGGCAAGGAGCTCGAAAAGGAAATAAAAAAAAGTGATGAATTTGATTTTCGGATTATAGACGAGAAGGAAGCGAAACGGGGGTTAGAACATCAGAAATATTATATGCTGATAGAGATCCCCGCTGACTTCTCAAGCAACGCAGCGACTTTACTGGAGGAGCAGCCGAAAAAGCTGGAACTGAAGTATGTTCCAAATGAAGGGTTTAACTTTCTCTCTTCACAGATGGGAGACACCGCGATGAAAGAAATTCGCGCTGCGCTGCAAAAAAAGATTACGAAGACATATTCTGAAACGATGTTCGCTAAAATCAAGAAAATGGGTAAGGGCTTCAAAGAGGCTAGCAGCGGAGCCGGAAAGCTGGATGAAGGAACGGGTAAGTTAACAGAAGGGGCTGCCAAGATTAAAAAACACTTAGCAGTGCTTGCTGGAAGTTCCATTCAATTTACGCAAGGACTGACTAAAGCAGGAAAGGGCTCAAGCGAACTGGCTTTTGGTGCTGCTAAGCTGCACTCCGGATTGGGGCAGCTGCATTCCGGTCAGAATCAGCTGGTTGCTGGAGGCAAAGAGCTTCAGTCCGGAACAGGAGAGCTGGCTGCTGGGATATCCAAGATGCAAAACGGGCTTCATGCTGTGGACGGACATATGCAGAAATTGACTTCCGGCATGGCCCAAGCGCAGGCAGGCGTCCAGCAATTTCAGGAAAAGCTGCCGGCACTCAAGAAAGGGGCGAGCGGTTTGGCTGCCGGCGCTGAGCAATTGAATAATGGGCTCAGTCAATTGGAGCAGCAATTGGTTGCCAAAATCAATCAATCCATGACGCAGCAACTGGAAGAAGCGACGCCATTATTGCAGCAAACATTAACGCCAGATCAAATCGCTTTGGTAAAGCAGCATGTGGCGAATCAGCAGAAGGAGCTGGTACAAGGGATAACAGGCGAAATCGGCAAATTGAAGGCAGGAAGCCAGCAGCTTGCCTTGGGCTCCAAGGAATTAAGCGGCGCCATCAATGGCCAATTAGCGCCGAATATGCAGAAATTAAACAGCGGACTGAATGATCTCCAAAAAGGCCAGAAAACTTTGCAGGCAGGTGTTCATAAGCTTGCTTTAAGCGGTGATCAGCTAGCTGGCGGCACGCAAGCACTGCGCTCCGGCGAAAGTGAGCTAGTGAGCGGCATGGAACGCGTCGCCGGCAAAATAGGTGAAGCGAAAGACGGTACTGCCAAGCTGGCTGAGGGGGCTGAATCCTTACAAGGAGGACTGAATCAGTTAAAGGACGGTTCGAAGAAGCTGTCAGAAGGAACCGGCCAATTGGCTGCAGGCTCAAGCGAACTCGCCAATGGGACAACAGAGCTTGAAAAAGGCGTAAAAGAGCTTCATGACAAGCTTGGGGATGCTGCAGCAAAGGCCAATTCAGTGCAAGCAAAGGATGAAAATTATGACATGATGGCCGATCCGGTAACAGTTGACAAAGAGGCTGTGAACCATGTGCCTAATTACGGCACCGGATTTGCTCCTTACTTTCTTTCGCTCGGTTTATTTGTAGGAGCTTTATTGCTAACTATTGTTTTCCCGTTAAGAGAACCGGCCGCTCGTCCGAAAAATGGATACAGCTGGTTTATTGGCAAGTTTGGCATTCTTTTGATTGCTGGAACCGCTCAATCCATATTGGCAGCAGCTGTCTTGCTGTTGGGCTTGAAAATAGAAGTCCAGAGCGTTCCGCTTTTCTTAGGGACAACCATGATTACAAGTTTCACCTTTATTGCGCTCGTTCAAATGCTCGTGACGATTATGGGGGATCCGGGACGGTTTGTGGCAGTATTAATTCTGATCTTCCAATTAACAACTAGCGCGGGAACATTTCCGCTGGAATTAATACCGAATGCGCTGCAGCCCGTTAGCGCTTTGCTGCCCATGACCTACTCAGTTTCCGCATTTAAAGCGGTCATCTCAAGCGGTGACTTTGCTTTCATGCGGGAAAATCACGCGATTCTCGGTTTGTTCGCTGCTGTTTGTATTGGAGTGACAATCGTCTTCTTCCAAGGGCTCTTCAAACGGCGATTTGGGAACGAGCACGTAATGGCAGGAAAAGAAGGATAAATAGAATGGGGACGGCTTGCGGGCGCTCCAATCCGGGCGGAATTCTTTCTAAATTGGAGGTTCCGCTGCGGTTTGGCCGCTTTGTTTAAAGCCGGCCTCATTTTTTTATTAGTTTTCAAATTTATTTCACATTTTTTTCTTATAATAGAAAGCAAAGCAGATGGAAGGAGAATAATGTGAATACTCGTCTACTTGCCATGCTGGCAGCTGTCATGATTCTCGCTTCCGGATGCAGTTCTCCCGCTTTTCCGCCCATTCATGAAGACCGCTATCTATTTACATTAAATTTAAGGGATTCTTCTTTAACTTTTATCGATTATCAAGGAGAGCGATTGGCTGATTGGAAGCTGGAAGAGATGTTCACGGGAGGTGTCTTGTTTCCCGACCAAGATCGCTTGCTGCTATACGGAACACAATTGGATCATGCGGCATTGTATTCTTTATCGGAGGGCCGGCTGCTGGAAGAATGGAAGGTGCCTGAAGGGACGACAGGAGCTCTTTATTTAAAAGAAAGCAAGGAAATTGTTTTAGCCAATAAGGAGGATCGTTCCCTTCATTTTTACAATGAGGAAGGGAGAGAAACAGATATCGTCAGAACGGGGAAATATCCGATGTCACTGGCAGCGTATCAAGACTGTCTTTATGTGATTAACTATCAGGATACGATTCTCTCGGAAGTGGATCTGAAGAAGAAAAAAGTCTCGAGAGAATTCGCCATCCCCTCTTCTTCTGCCGGTCTGATGATTCAGCCAGAGGAGAAAGAATTGTGGGTTGGCGGGCATGGACATGGAAAGAAAGCACAATCCTATGTGCAGATTTATTCGCTGGAAACCGGCAAGAAGAAGCAAAAGGTGGAAGCGCCGGTTATGCCCGTCGATTTCATTGAACACCAAGGGCGTTATTATGTCATCAGCCACGGTTCGAACATGGTGTATATGTTCAATGAAAGGAAGAAACAAATGAAGCAGCACGAAGTCGGAGCAAACCCTTTCACACTCGCGGCAATCGATGATCATATCGTTACGGCCGGTTTCGATAATGACAAGCTTTATTATTTAAACAAAGATCATTTAAAGATTGAAAAGCAGGTACAGACCGGTAAAGGCCCATTTAGGATATTTGTGAAGGAGCAAGAGAAATGACTCATATTTTGATTGTGGATGATGAGGAAGATATGCGCCATTTGATCTCCATGTATTTGGAGAATGCCGGAATTTCAGTGAGCCAGGCAGCGGATAGCAGGGAAGCGAAAGAAGAGCTTGCTTTGGGCAAAGCTGATCTTGTGCTACTGGACATTATGCTGCCGGGAAAAAGCGGCTTTGACATATGTGAGGACATCCGCCAAACAAGCGATATTCCGATTATTTTTCTCACGGCGAAAGGGGATGAATGGGATAAGGTGAAAGGATTGCAAATTGGCGGTGATGACTATATTGTGAAGCCATTTTCTCCGGGAGAATTAACCGCTAGAATTCAGGCGGTTCTGCGCAGATTTCACAAGCAGGGCGATCAGATGACAAGCATGGCGAGAGCAGGCATCACAGTTGATTTGAATTCTCATTCAGTCAGAGTCAATCAACAAACGGTCTCCCTTACATTGAAGGAGTATGAGCTTTTGGTTTTACTGATGAAAAATCCAAGCCGGGTCTTTTCCCGGGAGCAGCTGCTGGAGGTGATCTGGGGAGAGGATTACAGCGGGGGTACAAGGACGGTCGATACTCATATTAAAACGCTGCGGATGAAGCTGGGAAAAGCAGCAGGAGCAGCGATAGCAACCGTATGGGGAATTGGCTATAAATTTGAGGAACCGGATTCATGAGCCTTGCAAAGAAGCTGTGGCTGACGCTATTAGCGACGCTATTGTTATGTATCGGTTTCGCCTATGGGTTATCGAATATTTTATATGAAAAACTGTACGTCGCAAGCGTGGAAAAGGAGCTTTTGCAAGCGGGCAAAAGCTTGGCGCTTGATTATCAAGGCGGCGATCTGACAGATGAATTTATCCAGCAAGTAAACTGGTATAATGAGAAAGCCAGTTTTGAAGTGTTTGCTGTCAGAAACCCGCGCGAACTGGCCGCTTGCATCCCTTTTGAGATTGATTATGAGACATTGATTGGACCGGCTGAGCGGGAACAGCTGCTTAAAAATAAGCCGGTTAAGAAAGTGGGCTATGTGGCCCGCTTTGACCGCCAGGTTGTTTCTGTTATTATGCCCTTGCTTGAAGAACAGCGCCTTCAAGGCATTCTTTATTTGTATGTGCCGCTGGAGAATATTAAAGAGCTGACGGCAGACCTGACGATTTACTGGGGGGCAGGAGCCGCATTCTTTCTGTTTATCTTATTATTGATCGGGCTCAAGTGGGCGAGGTATTTAACCAAGCCTCTTGAAGAAATGAAGACGGCTGCTGTAAGGCTTGCGGAGGGGGATTTTTCAACAAGGGTGAAGGTTCCCGCCAAGGATGAGATCGGGCAGCTGGCTGAGACCTTGAACCGCATGGCCGAGTCGATTGATAAAGAAGATGAACGAACGAAAGAATTCTTGGCTACGGTTTCTCACGAATTGCGGACGCCGTTAAGCTACATAAAAGGATACAGCGAGGCGCTCTCAAGCGGCATGGTGAAAGAAGAGGAAGAACGAGAAAGATACTTTCACATTATTACGCGAGAATCGAAGCGGATGGAACGACTCGTAAATGATTTAATGGAGCTGATTAAGCTTGAGAGCGATTCCTCTGCGTTAGAAAGGGTTCCGCTGCCGCTGGCCGAAACCATTCGCCAAACGCTGGACAAGTTAAAACCGGCTGCTAAACAAAAAAAGATTGAGCTTACAGAAGAGCTTGATCATCAAATTATTATAGAAGGGGATGAGGGGCGGTTAGAGCAAGTGATTGTGAATTTGATTGATAATGCGCTCCGTTATACAGAAGAAGGAGGGCGCATTCACTTGCGGCTATCTAAGCAGGCGGATAAAGCGATTATGGCCTTGTGCGATTCAGGCATTGGCATACCGGCAGAAGATGTACAGAAGATTACAGAGCGGTTTTATCGGGTGAATAAAGCCCGCACAAGATCGGATGGCGGCACGGGCTTAGGGCTGTCGATTGTTGAGAATATCGTAAAAGGTCATGGCGGCCGGCTTATGATTGAGAGTGAGTATGGCCTGGGGACAACGGTAACAATTGAATTTCCTTTGCTTCAAGATATGGATGATTTATAAGGAGTGGTTAAAATGAATAAACAATTTTTCATGATCATAGCGGTTTGTGCAGCACTGGTGTTAGGTGCATGTGGAGCCAAAGAACCAAAGAAAGAAGAAAACGGTGCGCCGAAGCCGCTGGCAGCTGATCTGCAGGTGCCTGATAAAGCGGACGTTGATGAAGAAGTAAAGTTCCAGACTAAGGTCACACAAGGAGCTGAAGCAGTGAGTGATGCGGACGAAGTGAAATATGAAGTGTGGCGGGACGGCAAGAAAGAATCCAGTGAAATGATTGAGGCTAAGTCAATTGGAAAAGGCCGCTATACAGCGAAAAAAGCCTTCGAAGCCGATGGCGTATATTACGTGCAAGTGCATGTGACAGCTCGCGGGCTGCATACAATGCCAAAAGCGGCCATCACTGTCGGCAAGGCAGCAGCACCTAAAAAAGAAGAAAAGACTTCGGATGATCACCAGCACTAATAAATAAAAGAGGGTGTACCGAAACAGCCTGTTGAGATGAAACCAACACGACTTCCCCTAAAACGATCAAAGACGTAACGAGCATTATTATGAATGCCTACTATGAAAAAAGCAACAAAAAACCGTTGAGGAAACACATAACCGGGCAACATTTCTATTTGAGAAGTCGTTGCAGGAACGCTTGGATAAACTAGCTAACGGACGGCGCGGTTTTAAAACGATGTTCATGAACAAAGCCATTGAAGCACTTCTGGATGAAATGGAAGATCTCGAAGGATTCGGTAAGAAGTGAAACGGATCGAGCATGCCTTTTATCAGGTAATTAGAAGAGATAATTACAGATTTTCCGAACAAGAAAGCCCACACAGGTCGCAGACCGTCTTTAGACGTGGGAGTCTCAAAAGCATGAGATTTTTATTGTTAGATTAAGTGAATGGTTAAAATTTTAAAAAAACCGATTGCTATGTGAGCAATCGGTTTTTTGGGTTTGCCGTAGTGATCTCGTCTAAGTTGCAGCCAGAAATATGCAATGACAATATCAGGTTTTCTTCTTTATTTCACTGATAAGCGTCTCAATTGTGTTTTCCAACTGTTTAAAACTTTTTTCTAATCGATTCAGCAAATAAAACACTAGTATGATGGGGAAGCCGACATTCCCCAGTGCATGTATCCAATCAAATTGGCTCCCCATATTCATTTACGCTCTTTTTCCAACATTTACAGGGTGTTCCATAGGTGGATACAGTGATCCCATTGTTTCCCCAGTCTTGCGTGGATTATGTGACCAAATGAGTTGAGGTTTCTGGTCTCCAATTTTTCTCCAAAGCTCATACCCAGGGAATCCATCGTGATTACCGGTAATTCGGATATGGCCTGAACGGGTAAGTTTTATAGTAAACTTGTAATCAATTGCAGGAGCGTAAGGGATAAATGGATTTTTACTGTGACAAACACAATCCAGATATAAAATCCCATTGACTACGCGTTTCTTATACGTTAAGTCCGAGCGAGGAGCTTTTTTTGTATCTTTGTCAATTAACTTCCCGCGTGCATCTAATCGTTCTTTAATTGTATATCCAGTGTTTTTTGTGGCTTTCACCCCATAGTTACCAGCTGTATTAATTCGAAACCTTTGATGTGTCCGGTATTTATCAGACAAAAAACTCTCATTGCGGCCATCGCCGTGAAAGACGACAGATCCTTCTTCGTTAGCGAAAAACACGACTCTACTTTGTGGAATCCAAGTTTTTAGGCGAAGCTCTACAATGGCCATAAATAAAAAACCCCTTTATCTTTTTTTATAAGCTGCGCAACTTATATTAGATAAAGGGGGAATGATAACTATTTTAACAACCTTTCGATCTTATTTAGACAAATATCTTTACCATCCTCAATTTTCACTCCGAAAGATTCAACTTGAAATTTGTCATTTTCATAAGAACCGTGGTTATGACCTATAATATCTTCAGTTGAGAGTTCACTTACTTTTTTTCCTTTTTCATCTACATACGCATAGGTGGTATCATGAAATCCAGAGCCGTTTTCTCCTTCCCAGCCAAAATCGTATGGGGAAGATGTATATAGGACCCCTTCATCATTAAACCTATAGGTAATATTTTGGTTTTTTATCTTTAATGCTGGTGCATCTTTTACATCATATACAACAATGGCACACCCCTTAAAACCCATAGGTAATTCATAAGAAACTGAGTAGCGTTCATCTCTAGTTATAAACATATACACAAGCCACCCTATAAATATCAGGATAATAATGCTGGGCAGAATTCGTTTATCTTTCATCAAGATCCCTCCTTTCTTTTATCTTAACCTAATTTTATCTAATTGAATTAATTTATTATAAAATGCAGAAAAAAGTGGGTGTAAATTATAACGAAGGCAAATACTAGGATATAATAGATACATCATAAAAAATTTTTCTAAAGGTTGTTTTTTTTCTCCTTATGGTTCCTTTATGTATAGAGAGAGAAAGGAAACAACTCTTTTTTTTAGTTAAACAACGAACAAATGTTTGATGGGAGTGTGTTGATGAAATCAAAATTGGTCTTGTCCATACTTAATAGTAATCCAATTCTAAAAGAATTTTTTCGTTGCGAAGTGAACCAATCATTATTGAGGGAATATAGAGAAACACGGAACGAAAACGTTAGATTGCAGCTGGACACACGATTTAAGTCTTTTTACTTTAAAGTAAAGACCATTTCGTATTTAAGTAAATTAATCCATTTTGAAGCGATCCATTTTGATCAAAAAATCAGACAAAACCATGAGCGATTTTCATTGATACTGGACAAAAACGTTGAAGGATCAGAAATAAGATTAATTGACTTGATTGAGGACAATAGTCAAGAAGAGTTATCGATGAATCAACTAGAAGACTACATAACAGATGAAAAGGTTTATAGTGCAGTGAGTTCATTAACGAATAAACAAAAGAGGATTTTGTATTTAATGTTTGTGAAAGATAAAAAAGAGAAAGAGATATCCTCGATTCTTGGAATATCACAACAGGCGGTGTCTAAGCAGAAAAAAGCAGCCATAAAGAAGATTCGAGAGAGGTTGGATATTAATGAGAAATAGTAGCCTAAAAATAGAAAACAGAGAAATTGTTTCAATTATCGAAAAGCTAGAACCTAAAATTAAAAAGTCGCTGCTGCAAGCAAGCTATGAGCATCGAGAAGATCTTGCGCAGGAAATTAAAGAAAAAATTATTATTAAATTAAAAAATGAGGAACTCGCGAAGATTCCAGGTCTTTTTGAATTTATTGAAAAGAATGTAAGATAGTTCGAATTGTAATTGATCCGGAAAGTAAAAAGGGGCTGTCCCAAAAGTCGGTGACTCCAACTTTTGAGGACAGCCCCACCTCTTTTATTTTAGGGACTTATTAGGCAGCCCCTTTCTGTTTGATGCGCTCATAGTCT
Organism: Bacillus xiapuensis; assembly: GCF_002797355.1. Classification (GTDB taxonomy): domain Bacteria; phylum Bacillota; class Bacilli; order Bacillales; family Domibacillaceae; genus Bacillus_CE; species Bacillus_CE xiapuensis. Next base: position 765,740 of record NZ_KZ454939.1, read on the forward strand.
GAAATTGGAAGGGTGCCGTGTGCTTACAAATCCTTTATCCCAGTGCATTCCTCGCAAAAATTGCTGTAGCATTCATGCTGTTCATCGATGTAAGAGCCGCACTTGGAGCATTGTTTCGCGGGAAGATTTTTGAAAAAATCCACAATATTTTGAACCACTTGTAGCGCCTCCCTTTTTGTTATATAACTGATATTTAATATATTCACATTGTATTATAACAGAAGAAGGGCGTCAACCGTTTTTTGAAAATTTATAAAAATTGATGAGTTGAAGTGAAGAATAATCGGGAATACAATGAAAACAGGAACTATATGAGAAAGGGGACTGGACATGAACGTCACAATTATCGGATGCTGGGGCAGCTACCCTAAGGTCAATGAAGCAAGCTCGGGTTATTTATTTGAAGAAGATGAATTTCAATTGCTGGTGGATTGCGGCAGCGGGGTATTATCGAAGTTGCAAAATCACACAAAACCAGAACGGTTGAACGCTGTGCTGCTTTCTCATTATCATGCGGATCATATAGCCGATATCGGCGTGCTTCAGCATGCTCTGCTTGCTCATAAATATTTATGCAAAGAGGAGCGGCTTCTTCCGATTTATGGCCATAAAGAAGACGCTGGCTTTTCTGCACTTACATACAAAGACTTAACGGAAGGAAGAGCATACCAGCCCGATGACCAATTGAACATTGGTCCATTCACTGTTCAATTTTTACGGACGGCTCACTCTGTGCCGTGTTTTGCTATGAGGATTTCTTCTAAAGGGCACTCGGTTGTCTATACAGCGGATTCCGCTTACCGGGAGGAATTGATTCCATTTGCTAAAGGATGCGATGTTCTGCTGTGTGAGAGCAGCTTCTACAGCGGAATGGATGCAAAGAAGGCCGGGCATATGACGAGCACTGAAGCGGGCCGGCTGGCGCAGCGGGCTGGGGCGCGGACACTCGTGCTAACGCATTTGCCGCATTTTGGCGAGCTTTGGAAGTTAAAAGATGAGGCGGAAACAGAATTTCATGGTACAGTATTAATGGCGAAGCAAGATTTAGAAATCGGATTATAATGGAGGGTCATTATGCTTTTCATCGACAACAAGGGGATTACTGATCCGCGCATCAATCTAGCTATTGAAGAATATGCGGTGAAATACTTAGATATTAACGAAACGTATTTGCTTTTTTACGTGAATGAACCGTCCATTATTATTGGAAAGAATCAGAACACTATAGAAGAAGTCAATATCGACTACGTGGAGAAAGAAGGCATTCATATTGTCCGCCGTCTGTCAGGAGGCGGAGCCGTTTATCATGATTTAGGCAACTTGAACTTCAGCTTTATTACAAAGGATGACGGCGACAGCTTTCATAATTTTCGGAAGTTCACAGAACCGGTGATCACCGCCTTGCATCAGCTGGGCGTACAAGCAGAGCTCAGCGGAAGGAATGATATTCTGGCCAATGGATATAAAATTTCCGGAAATGCCCAGTTCTCCACGAAAGGCCGGATGTTCAGCCATGGAACTCTGCTGTTTGATACCAATATGGACGACGTCGTTTCGGCTTTAAAGGTAAGAAAAGACAAAATTGAATCAAAGGGCATTAAATCAATTCGCAGCCGGGTTGCTAATATTAAAGATTTAATAACGGGTGATATGACAGTTGAGGAGTTTCGCGAGTTTCTGCTGCATGCGATATTTAAAGGAGAGGAATCGGTTCCTGAGTACAGGCTGAATGAGGGGGATTGGAATAACATTCAGGACATTTCCCGGTCGAGATACAGCAATTGGGATTGGAACTTTGGAAAATCTCCTGCTTTTAATATTCAGCGTTCGCATCGTTTTCCCGCCGGCCTCATTGATATTCGTCTGGATATCAAAAAAGGCCGAATACACCATTGCAAAATTTATGGGGATTTCTTCGGAGCGGGAGATGTGGAAGAAGTGGAAAGGAAGCTGACGGGTATCCGATATGAAAGGAGCGACATTGTTCAGGCTCTGCAGTCAGTGGACGTTGCTCACTATTTTGGCGCCATTACCCAGCAGCAATTTGCGGAGCTTTTGTATTAATGATTAGAAAGAAGCGGTTGACTGAAGAAGCAAAACAGTCAACCGCTTCTTTTTGTTTGGAATAAAACGGCTAGCTATCCAGTTTGTATTTTCTGTTCTAATTTCTTTTAATGGGCATTACATATAGTAAGGGGGAAGGAGTGAGACAAGTGAGGAAAAAATGGACTTTGTATGCCGTTTTGGGCTATTTACTTTTTGCAGGCGGCATATATTATTATTTATATGGGATGGGAACCGAGCCGCTTCCTTCTATTTATAAAGGGACAAGTGCTGATCCAGCAGGATTTTTAAGCGGTGAGGAGCAGGAGCTAAGTGCGGAATACTCCAAGGTTCGGAATCTGCTGTATTTTTTGAGTGCGCCGCTGGAATGGCTGATGTATTTGTTTATTGTGTTATTTGGATTATCTAGATGGTTTGAAAAATGGGCAGTGCAGACCGCACGTTTTTCATTTATCCAAACGGCTGCCTATGTATTTTATTTGGCGCTGTTTACAGCGGTCCTCACATTTCCCATTCAATATATTGGCTTTCATTTCTCTAAAGCTTATGGGATCTCCGCTCAAACTTTTGCCCAATGGATGAGGGACGAACTCATCGACTTTTGGATCGGTTACGGCATTATGACGATTCTCATTTTTGTTTTGTACGGACTGATGAGAAAGTTTAAGAAAAAATGGTGGCTGGCTGCATGGGGATTATTTGTTCCGTATACAGTCTTTATGATGTATGTACAGCCTGTCATTATTGATCCGATTTACAATGATTTCTATCCGCTGAAGGATAAAGAATTGGAGGAGGAAATCCTCTCTCTTGCTGAAAAAGCTGATATTCCGTCCAGTCATGTATTTGAAGTGAATATGTCTGACAAAACCCGCGCATTGAATGCTTACGTCACCGGAATTGGAAGCAATGCCCGAATCGTATTATGGGATACGATGCTAAGTAAGCTATCGAAGGATGAAATATTGTTTGTAATGGCTCATGAAATGGCGCATTATGTAAAGAAACATATTTACGTGGGCATGATCTTCTATCTGCTTCTCGCCTTTTTTGGATTTTGGCTGACGGCTGTATTGACGGAGAGGTTTATTGGAAAATACGGGCGGGAGCTGAAGATGACAAAGCGGTCTCAATTGCGGACGCTGCCTTTGCTGTTAATGTTCATCTCTCTAATAGGTTTTGCATCCAGTCCTTTATCTAATATGGTATCGAGATTTGAAGAGAAGCAGTCGGATGCTTATGCGATTGAGATGACGGGGGATAAAGAAGCGGCCATCAGCGCTTTTCAAAAGCTGGCGAAAGAAGGGCTGTCAGAGGTGAAGCCCCCGCTGCTCGTAAAAATCTTCCGTTACAGCCATCCTTCCATGGCGGAAAGATTATACACGATTGAGACCTATCCATTGGATGAAAGCAAAAAAGAAGAGAAAGATGGGAAAAGCACTTAAAAAAAGCCCAACGGCCCCTTAAGCGCCGGTTCTTTCGGTACGAGGAAGGAACCGGGCATTTAAGGGCAGTCAGCTCCAAGCCCTTAAGGCAACGAAGAGGAGTGAAAGAGGAGGTTTCCGGTAAAGAAGGAAGTCAGGATTTAAAAGATTGTTCTAATTGAATTAATTGATTGGATAATTGAATAAAGGCAGAGCGATCGTTTTGATCAAGAGACTGATCAATGGCCGCCATTAATCTTTGTTTTTCTTGCTTAAAAAGAATCTCGTTCAGCAATTCGTCGATGTAGACAAGGGCGGCGCTCCTCTCTTGCTCATGCGGCATCGGCGACTTCATCATCTCAGCGAAATAATTGTTGTTTTCCATTTCTCATCACCTCTGATACCTTTTTCTTATTATATGCGATTTGTAAAGAATAATCAACAAAAAATTAATAATTTTCTGTTAATTATTCTTCGAAAATAAATTTGAGATAGCCCCCTGCTGTTTTTATGAGCCTTTATCAGAATGAGCGGGCTATTGCTGCTGGAATCGTCCGTATAAATAATATTTCATTAATTGCTCTACTCCGTTTCTCAGCCGGGGATTAAAATAATTATGCTGCTCTTCATAGCCCTTGTATAAAAACAGATACATAGTAAATGATTCATCCGATTGGAGTTTTTGGACGCGAATCTGCTGCCTTTGCATAGATCTGCGAGCGGCGGTTAAATCGCGCTGGACGGCGTTCATCGTTTCGCTGATCCACTCTAAGTAGGGGCTCTTTAATTTAAAGGAGCTGTTCTCAATCAGCTGCTTATCTCTATTCAATACGGTCAGTACCATCGGCAAATAGATCGTCTTTTCAATCAAGTCGCGTTCCTGCTCCGGTATTCTCGTCATTGAACTCTCCTCCTATAAAGAGAACATATGTTCTTATTTTAAAGAAACTTAACAGAAATTGCAAGGGGATTTTTCTTTAGCATGGACGAAATGGATGCGTATTATTAACGATTCAGGCCATTATCTGTGGTAGAATAGGGAGAGTGATATTGAGCTTTTATAAGGGGTAATTGACGTTATGGACCTTCAAACAATCCGCGAATGGTTTACATTAGAAAATGTACAAGATTTAATCGAACGCTATCAATCATTTGGACCGATCCCCGGATTTCTATTGCCGATGCTAGAAGCGTTTTTGCCGTTTTTGCCGCTCTTTGCCTTTGTATTAGCAAATGTGAATGCGTTTGGCTTATGGTTTGGCTTCTTGCTGTCATGGGGAGGAGCTGTGACCGGCGCTTTTCTAGTTTTTCTTTTGGTGAGGAATTTTGGGCAGCGGCGGCTGCTTCATTTTCTGCAACGGCATAAGCAGGTTCAGAAGTTAATGGACTGGGTCGACCGCCACGGATTTGGTCCGGTTTTTTTGCTGCTGTGTTTTCCTTTTACCCCTTCTGCAATTGTCAATATTGTGGCAGGATTATCGAATATAAGCATCACTCAATACTTGCTGGCTGTTATGACCGGTAAAGTGGTTATGATCTTTACCATCAGCTTTATCGGCTATGATGTCACCGCTCTAATTAAAGAACCGGTGAGAACGGCGGTCGTGGCAGGAGTGATCTTTATTTTATGGTTTGTCGGGAAACAGATGGAAGCTCGGTTAAATAAACAAGAAACAAAAGAAAGAGGGCATTGAGGGCTGATTGGAAATCAGCTCTTTTTTTTATCCGGCCTTCAGGATGAAGCGGCAAGCCAAAAGTCTAAGCGGGAGAATTACGGCATCCGCATGCCTGCATGATGCAGATGGCAGCCTGTGTTCTTTTTTTCAGCAACGGGAAATGAAAGAACCCCCGCTGTTTGAAGGCTGGCTTTATTGGCAGGGCAGGCGGCAGCAAGCGGTCATCGGTCATTTTCTCTTTTGGATGACAGAACGTATGATCTGTATTATAGTGGGAATATAAGTTGAATCAGCTGTTTCGTTATACTAGTCTTCATGGAGGGAAAACGCATGTCTATTCGCTTTATACTCGGCCGGGCAGGCACCGGAAAAACCAATTATATTTTTCAAGAGATCAAACAATCCGTAAAAGAAAATCCAGCGGAGCAAACGCCTATTATTTATTTAGTGCCGGAGCAGATGACCTATTTATCTGAATATCATTTAGCGGCCGATCCCGAGCTTGGCGGGATGATTCGCGCTCAAGTATACAGCTTCACCCGGCTGGCATGGCGCGTACTGCAAGAAAGCGGAGGCATCAGCAGACAGCATATTACCGCTTCCGGACTAAATATGCTGATACGGAAAATCATTGAAGATAAAAAGGATGAATTGAAAATCTTCGCCAAAGCGGCCGATAAGAATGGATTCATCAGTCAAGTGGAAGAAATGCTGACGGAATTTAAACGGTATTGTGTAACGCCGCAAGAGCTTGCGGAGAAGAAGGAAGAGATGATAAGCGGCGGGAGCTCCAGCGCATTGGCTGATAAGCTGGAGGATCTTCAAGCAATCTACAGCGATTTTGAAGAGGCGCTGATCGGCAAATATGTAGACTCGGAAGATTATTTGCGGCTGTTAGCGGAAGCGGCGGCTTCCTCCGCTTATATCCAGCAGGCAGATGTGTATATTGACGGCTTCCACAGCTTTACTCCCCAAGAATATGAGGTGATTCTTCAGCTCATGAAGCATGCCAAACGCGTGACGGTGGCATTAACGGCGGATACTTCTTTTCGAGCGGGACCTCCTGAAGAAACCCATTTATTTCGCATGACGGGTGAAACGTATTCGATTATTTATGAACTGGCGAAGAACAGCGGCGTTGCTGTTGAAGAGGATCTCTTGCTGACCTTGCCCCGGCGATACAGTGAGCAAGGGCTTATTCATTTAGAGAGAACTTTCGAATATCGTCCGCAAGCAGTCTATGAAAAGCCGGCGCCTGTCCTCATTATGCAGGCAGCAAACCGGCGGGCAGAGATTGAAGGAGTGGCCAGAGAAATTAGAAGACTGGCCCGTGAAAAAGGACGCCGCTATAAGCAAATGGCTGTTTTAGTAAGGAACGGGCAAGATTATCAGCAGGTGATTGAAACGGTTTTTCATGATTATGAGATCCCTTTTTATATAGACCGGAAATATTCGATGTTAGATCATCCGCTGATTGAGCTTATCCGTTCCACGCTTGAGATCATTGGCAGCCGATGGCGCTATGAGCCGGTGTTCCGCGCGGTAAAAACAGACCTGCTATTTCCTTTAAAGGAGAATTGGGAGCGGCTTCGTGAAAAAATGGACCGCTTAGAGAACTATGTGCTGGCCTTCGGTGTGAAAGGAGACCGCTGGACGAACGGCGAACAGTGGAGCTATCGACGGTATCGCGGGTTGGAGCAAGTCAATAATGTTCAAACAGATGAAGAGCGAAAAATTGAAACAGAATTAAATGAGATGAAACGGCTCATTACAGAACCGGTTCTCCGCTTAGCGCGCCGGCTGAAAAAAGCGAAAGTGAGCAAAGACTTTTGTGAAGCGCTCTATTATTATTTGGAGGAGCTGGAAATTCCGACTAAGCTTGAAAAACTTAGCCGGGAGGCGGAGGAGCGAGGAGATTTACTAACAGCGCGAGAGCATAATCAGGCGTGGAACGCAGTGATGGAGCTGCTTGATCAATACGTGGAAGTGCTGGGTGATGAATCCATGACGGTGAAGAAATTCACAACGATCATGGATGCTGGGTTAGAAGCGATGAGGTTTGCGACAGTGCCTCCAGCTGTGGATCAAGTGGTTGTTGCCCAGCTTGAACTATCGCGGCTTGCCGATGTGGAGGCAGCCTTTGTTATCGGCATTAATGACGGGGTTTTGCCGGCAAAAATGACAGACGAAGGCATGCTGGCTGATGAGGATCGTCAGCGGCTTCTCGACAGCGGAATGAAGCTGGCGCCAAACAGCAAAACGAGATTGCTTGATGAGGAATTTATCGCTTATAAAGCTTTTACAACACCATCGAGCCGTCTGTATATTTCTTATCCGCTGGCTGATGAGGAAGGCAAGGCGCTGTATCCTTCCCTTTTTATTAAACGGCTGAAGGAGATGTTCCCCTCCGCAGAAGAACGATGGCTGGTGAATGATCCATCTGAATTAGGAGAGGATGAGGCGCTGCAGTACGTATGTCATCCTAGTGCCACCCTGTCTTATTTAACGGCTCAGCTGCAGCTTAAGAAGCTTCAGTATCCTATATATGATTTTTGGTGGGATGTTTATAACTTTTATATCCATACACCGGGAGAGAAAGAAAGGGCCTCTATGGTGCTGTCCAGCTTGTTTTATAAGAATGAAGCCACTCCTTTGGATGACAAAGTCAGCAGGGAGCTTTACGGAGAAGAGGTGATTGCCAGTGTATCGAGAATGGAAATGTTTAATAGCTGCCCGTTTTCTCACTTCGCCACTCACGGTCTCAAATTAAGAGAGCGTGACATTTATCGCCTGCAGGCGCCGGCGATTGGGGATCTCTTTCATGGAGCGCTGAAATGGATTGCTGAAGAAATAGAAAAACGCGGATTGAATTGGGCAAATCTAACCCAAAAACAATGCTGGCATTTTGCAAAAGAAGCGGTCGCTCATTTAGCACCCAAACTGCAAAATCAAATTTTATTAAGCTCGAACCGCTATCTTTATATCAGCCGCAAGCTGGAACAAATTATTGGAAGAGCCTCCTATGTCTTAAGCGGGCAAGCTCGGGCAAGCGGGTTTTCCCCCGTAGGCATTGAGCTTGGCTTTGGTCCGCGAGCTGAACTGCCGCCGTTAACTTTTACGCTGAAGAACGGAACAAAAATGGCTCTGGCAGGAAGGATTGACCGCGTGGATAAAGCAGCTGGAGAAAACGAAGTGTATTTGCGCGTCATCGACTATAAATCCAGCGGTCATGAACTGGATTTGACTGAAATGTATTATGGCCTCGCTTTGCAGATGCTAACTTATTTAGACATTATCTTAACGTACTCACCGCAGATTGTCGGCGAAAAGGCTCATCCGGCAGGGGTGCTGTATTTTCATGTTCATAATCCGATGATTAACAGCAAAAAAGCCATGACGATTGAGCAAATTGAGGAAGAAATTTTCAAAAGCTTTAAAATGAAGGGGCTTGTTCTGGGAGAAGAAGAAGTGGTCCGCTTAATGGATACCACCCTTGAAACAGGCAGCTCTAAAATCATTTCTGCCGGAATTAATAAAAAGGATGGCAAGCTGGCCAAAAATTCAAAAGTAGCAAACAGGCAGCAGTTTGAATATATGCGCCGTCATGTCCGCCAGCTGTATCAGCAATCGGGGGATGAAATCGTCTCAGGGAAGGTGGATATTGTTCCTTATCAATACAAGAAGCGCACTCCTTGTGATTTTTGTTCCTACCGGTCTGTTTGTCAGTTTGACGAAACGCTCGAGGAGAATCATTACCGGCTGATTGTCCCGGAGAAAGAGGCGGAGATTTTTAAGAAATTAAGCGAGGAGGGAACGGAGCATGAGTAATCTAGTTATTCCTGAAAAGCCTGAAGGGGTGACTTGGACAGATGATCAATGGAAGGCGATTATGGCCAGCGGGCGTGACATTCTGGTCGCAGCAGCGGCAGGATCCGGCAAGACGGCGGTTCTCGTCGAAAGAATTATTCAGAAAGTATTAAATGAAGATGAGCCGGTTGATATTGATGAATTGCTTGTCGTGACTTTTACCAATGCAGCGGCAGCTGAGATGCGGCAAAGAATAGGCAGCGCCTTGGAGAAAGCGGTGGAGCAGCAGCCTGTATCGAAGCATTTGCGCCGGCAATTAAGCCTATTAAATAGAGCCTCTATTTCTACGCTTCATTCTTTTTGTCTGGAAGTGATCCGCAAATATTATTACTTAATTGATATTGACCCATCGTTTCGGATTGCCGATGAAGCAGAGGCCGCTTTGCTTCGGGATGAAGCCATCGAGGAGCTGTTTGAAGAAGAATACGGGAAGGAAGAAAATGAAGAATTTTACCGGCTGGTTGATACCTTTTCTAATGACCGCAGCGACGCTGAATTGCAGACAATCGTTGGCCGGTTATATGATTTTGCCAAATCGCATCCCCATCCGGAAGAATGGCTCAAAAATTTGCCGCAAATGTATGATGTGGATGAAGAAACAACAGACATCGACAGCTTGCCGTTTATGGAAGACCTGAAATTGGATCTGGATCTTCAGCTTGAAGGAGCAGAGGCCATTCTCCGCGAACTGCTGGAGATGACTGCATGGCCTGGTGGGCCTTCTCCAAGAGCGGAAAATTTTCAAGAAGATTTGCAGATCGTTCACAAGCTGCGCGCGTCGGTCTCTTCTTGGCAAACGCTATATAATGAAATGCAGAAGGTAAAGTTTTCCCGGCTGAAATCCTGTAAAGGCGAGGAATATTTGCCGGATCTTGTACAAAAGTCCAAAGAAATGCGAGAACAAATGAAGAAAACCGTCGATTCCATAAAGGAAGATTATTTTTCCCGCAAGCCGGAAAGCTATTTGCGCGATATGAGAAACATGAAAGGCGTGGTGGCTGCTCTTGCCGAGCTTGTGCAAAAGTTTTCTGTAAAATATCAATCACTCAAAAGAGAAAAAGGGCTTGTTGATTTTGGAGATCTCGAGCATTTTGCGCTGGAGATTCTGCAGGAAACGAGCGGTGAAGGGGATTCTTCGCTCAAGCCGTCTGAAGCGGCAATATCCTATCAGCGGCAGTTTAAAGAGGTGCTTCTTGATGAGTATCAAGACGTCAACCTTGTTCAAGAATCCATTATTCAATTAATTACGTCAGGCGGAGAAGCTGCAGGCAATTTGTTTATGGTAGGCGACGTGAAACAAAGCATTGTGCGCCCATAAGGGGATTGTATATTTCACCATTAGGCGGTGAATGAACGACAGAAACCGTTCATATATCAGCCGACTAATCTTGGAGGGAAACCAAAGAGGGAGTGCAGCATGTCGGTTAAAGTCACAAGTCAGCCTAAACGGAGGGCTGCGACTGAGTGGCGAGATATAAAAGAATCGTAAGAGGAAGAAGGCTAGACTGCTTGAAGAACAATCCGAGTGGGAGAATGTTTGCCTTTCAGGAAACCGTTTGATACCTGAAATCCATTCTGTTCATCGTATGAAATGCTTGCGATGAACAGGAGGGCGTGCCGCGCATTGGTACACCTGCCCGGTTTCTGAATTGACAGAATGGACACGTCTCCAGATGGAGGAAAAGGATGAATGTTCCTTCCGGCAACGATTCGCAGCCTGTATACAATGGCCTAAATGGGGATTGCCTAAGTTGGAATGCTGTGGAGGCTATGTGCAAAGGCACTGAATATCCAATAGGGCAACGGAGCTCCCGTAGTAGTCGGAGATAGGGAAAGCCTGTTACATGGCGAAGGGGAGCAGCTTACATCGTATAAACAATGAAGAAAGGAGCGAAAGGCTCTATGCAAAGTTCGGAAATTGTTTTATACAATCTATCGAAACAAGCGCATAAAGAAAATTATCAGTATGACCGGTTATATCGGCATTTTTATAATAAAGATTTTTATATAAAAGCTTTTTCTAAGATAGGCAAGCATAAAGAAAGCACAGCCAGCAAAATAGAGGGTAAAACAGATGATTTCGGTGAAGGAAACATTCAAGCAATCATTCAAACGTTCAAAGATGAAAGCTATCGTCCTGCTCCAGCCCCGCTAGCTCATATCCCAATGAAAAAGAGCAAGGCGCGGCCCTCAGGAATACCGGGATGGGCAGATGATGCGGTTCAGGAAATAGGCAGGATGCTGCTCCAAGCTATTTATGAGCCGGTATTTTCGGATGACTCACATGGTTTTCGTGATAAAAGGAATTGCCATACAGCTTTGGAGCAAGTGAAGCATACGTTTTCCGAATCTAATTGGCTCATGAAAGGCGAAATACAATCATTCTTTGACCAGATTGATCATCAAGTGCTCATTAGCATTTTAAGAAAACGGATTAAAGATGAGAAATTTATCCGGCTGATATGGAAATTCTTAAAAGCTGGTTATCTGGAGAATTGGCGCTTTCATCGCACATATAGCGGCACACCGCAAGGCGGGATTCTCAGCCCGGTTTTAGCAAATATATATTTGCATGAGCTGGATGAATATATCACGAATGAGGTAAAGCCCTTGCTTCATTCCGCTCAAATCGGTCATGGGCGCCACAAGCGCCTGCATGAGTCCATTGCCAAGCCAGAGGATGATGAATCTGAAAACCAAAGCCAAAAAAGCTTGAAATATGTCCGGTACGCAGACAGCTTCCTAATAGGAATAAGCGGCAACAAAGAAGATTGCAGAAAGATTCAGCGACTGATCCTAGCCTTCTTAAAGAATCAGCTGCAGCTTGAAATGCCGGCAGAGAGCGCGTTCATTACACACCGCACTAAGCCAGTGAGATTTTTGAGCTATGATATTACAATCAGCCGGGATCGGCATGCGCAAGGAGAGAAAGGCGGCGCAGTCAAGCGAAAGAGCGGTTATGTGCAGCTGCGAATTCCTAAAGGAACGATTGAAAAATTTATCGTTGAACGAAAAATGGTTCGAGATATCAATGCGAAGCAATGGGATATACTTCACCGGCCATCTTTGATGGGGTTATCCGATGCAGCCATCATTGAAACGTACAATGCCGAATTAAGAGGAATATACAATTATTATTCGCTGGCAGAAAATGTGTCGCCAAAAATGTGGTCATTGCGTCATGTTATGGAATACAGCTGTTTAAAAACACTGGCGGGCAAATACAAATCCTCAGTAGCAAAGATGAAGGTTAAGTATAAACAAGGGAAACACTGGGGAGTGAAGTATTCATCCCAGCAAGGTGAAAAAGCTGTTTGCTTCTATAAAGACGGATTCCGCAAAAAAACCGCACGCCGCGGACCTAAAATTGATGTAAAGCCCAATCTATATCCCTATCGAGGAAAAAGATCCAATTGAATAGCGCAAGAGATGATAGATATGTGTAAGCGGAGAGCCGTATACTTTGAGAGGAGTACGTACGGTTCGGAGGGGAGTTTCCGGAAACCTCCTGCAGAAATGCAGAAAGGCGCTGGATGCTTACCCTACTATCGTTTTCGTTTAGCGGAGCCTAATTTGTTTTTAAGTAAGTATCGCCGCTTTTCGGCTGCTGGAGAAACGGCCGGATTGCGCATTGATTTAGCGAGGAACTTTCGAAGCCGCAGCGAAGTATTAGCAGGAACGAATTTCATATTTAAACAAATCATGGGTACAAGAGTTGGAGAAATCGAATATGATTCACAAGCGGAGCTGGTGAAAGGGGCTGACTATCCCCAAGAGACGAGCTTTCCGGTCGAGCTCACGGTGATCGATCAAGCGAAAGAATCTGCTCGTGAAGAGGAGACGGGGCTTGAGGATGCGGAGCAGTCTCAGCTTGAAGCTAGATGGATGGTACAGAAAATCAGGGAGCTAGTCGAGTCAAGGAAGCCCATCTATGATCCAAAAACAAAGAAAGAGCGGCCGGTGCAATACCGGGATATCGTAATTCTTCTACGCTCTATGACCTGGGCCGGAGAAGTTATGGAGGAATGCAAGCGAGCGGGAATTCCGCTTTATGCCAAGCTTGGCAACGGTTATTTTCAAGCGACGGAAGTAGCGATTATGATCGCGCTGCTACAAGTGATTGATAATCCGTATCAAGATATTCCTCTTGCCGCTGTTTTGCGGTCACCCATTGTCCGCTGTTCAGAAAATGATTTAGCTGTGATTCGTCTTTGTTCGAAAAAAGGCACATATTATGAAGCGGTTCAAGCGTTTGCCACTAGCCGTCCGGAAGCAGAGCAGGAAGAGCTTCACGAAAGAATATGCAAGTTTTTGGAAAAACTGAGGGTATGGAGAGCTCTGGCCAGAAACGGTTCGTTGTCTGCTCTGATTTGGCAGTTATACCGTGATACGCATTATTATGATTTTGTCGGCGGAATGCCCGGCGGAAAGCAGCGGCAGGCGAATCTGCGCGTTTTATATGATCGAGCCAAGCAGTATGAAGAAACTTCCTTTAGAGGACTTTTCCGTTTTCTTCGCTTGATTGAGCGCTTGCAGGAGCGCGGGGATGATTTAGGAGCAGCGAAGGATTTAAGTGAACAGGAGGATGTAGTGCGCCTGATGACAGTACATGCCAGCAAAGGACTGGAGTTTCCGGTCGTATTTGTCGCAGGGCTCGGCCGATCATTCAATGAAATGGATCTGCGGCAATCTTATTTGCTTGATAAAGAATACGGCATCGCCGCAAAATACATCGATCCCGTGAAGCGCCTCAGCTTCCCCTCTTTGCCGCAGCTCGCTATCAAGCGGAAAAAACGTTTAGAGCTGCTCGCTGAAGAAATGCGTGTGCTGTATGTGGCTTTTACGCGCGCGAAAGAAAAATTGTTTTTGCTGGGTACGGTTAAAAGTGCGGAAAAGATGTTAGACAAATGGAAAAACGCCTGGAATCAAACGGACTGGCTGCTGCAGGATGCACAGAGAGCCGCAGCCGGAAGTTATTTAGACTGGATCGGTCCAGCGCTTATCCGTCATAGAGAAGCGAATCTAACGGAGAAACACAACCCGCTAGTCATTCCTGAAATCACTCAACATGCTTCACGCTGGAAAGTGCAGATTACCCGGCCGGAGGAATGGATGGAAGGAGAGGAACAAGAAGCGGACCTAAGGGAAGGGTGGCAGGATCTGGCGGCGGCAAACAAACCAATTGCGGTTTCATCCCCTCACAAGGAGGAAATCAACAAGCGGCTTCAATGGCGCTACCCGTTCCAGTCAGCGAGCGTTTTGCATACGAAGCAGTCGGTATCTGATTTAAAGCGAATCAATGAAATTTATAATGCGGGCGCAGAGAACGGATTGGCCCGCAGCTATCAGCGGCCGGTCTTCAAGCGCCCCGCCTTCATGCAGGAGAAGAAGCTGACCCCGGCAGAGATCGGTACAGCTGTGCATACGGTCATGCAGCATTTGCCTCTGAATCAGCAGCCAGCAAATGCGGATCTAAAGTGTTTTATCGAACAATTAGTTCAAAGGGAGCTATTAACGGCTGAACAAGCAGAGGCGGTTGACCCTTCCATCATTGCGGAATTCTTCAATACGGAGATTGGCCAAATGATGCTGAAGGCGGACCGCATTTACCGAGAAACACCATTTAATTTAGGGATGTCAGCGAGAGAGCTGTATCCTCATTGGAGCGGTTCTGAAGAAATCGTTCTCGTGCAAGGCATCATTGATTGTTTGATAGAAATAGGGGGGGAGCTTTATTTGCTTGATTACAAAACCGACACAATCAGCGGGCGCTTCCCGGGCGGGTTTGATAAAGCCCGTCCAATTCTCGAATCCCGCTATCGCCTGCAAATTGAATTGTATGCGAAAGCTGTAGAACAAATTTGGAAGCGAGAGGTGAAAAGAAAATACTTATTCTTTTTTGACGGAGCGCATTGCCTGCCGGTCGAGTAACAAGAAATCCCTTCACTCACCGCTAAGAATTCAAGATAAACTTGAAAGAGGGCTGACTCCGCATTGAGCAACCTTGTCAGAAAGTGAAGCATGTATTCAAGACAAGGCAAGGAGGTGCGGGGCAGTCCTCTTTCGTTTATAAAGTTGAGGGGCTTTCATCCCCCGCTGCTGAAAAGAAGAACAAAGGCTGCCATCGCAACGTCCTCTTGCAGCGTCTCTTTGCCGCCTGCATCGTGCAGGTCCGAACGCATCGGACATGCAGATGCCATGATCCCCGCTCCATTCTTGAAGGGGAGATAAAAGCATCTTGCACTTCGGATAAATGAAGCTAAATATTGCCGGTGATTGGCTGGTCAACGGAAGTAGGATCGAATACGGCATTGGTATTTAAGCCGGCGTAGGTGACGATGAATGAGCCGGTATTTAAACCTCCGGATCCCGATTGGGTTTTTCCGCTGCTTTTGGGAGAAATCACAAGTGCATCCCCATAATGAATTACCCCGCCGGAAACAGTGAAAATTTGTATCGGCCCGACAAGAGCAGGCATAGAGGTTCCTCCTTTCGCTTGTATTAGCGGCCTGCTAATTTTCGAATATGCTTAATGGTTGAATATCCAGTGGCTTGTTGGGCCGATCCAATCAAGCCAACGCCAGAAACGGAAAAGGCAAGGACGGAAATACAGCCTACGTGGATACACGGCTGCAAATTCAGCGTATATGGTTCGTTCAGTTCTTTCCTGCATATGGGAGCAGGCGGCGGCAAACGGATGCCCGGTCGTTTTTCATCTATAAAAAGCTCGCTTTTCTGCTGCAAAGCCAAGACCGTGGAGCTGGTGTTCAAATAGCGGACATCGCCTATTTCAACGGTGGAACCAAAAAGAATCGTACTTACGGAAAAGTGATCAACAATAGAAACTCGCATAGGCCCCGCTCATCCTTATAGCGGAACATACGGACTGATAATTAAAGATTCCGGCGGCGTATCAAAAGAAGAATAAAGGGAGATGGTCTCCGTATCCCCTACTTGCAGATAGGAAGAGCTGGATACGGCAATGATGGAAATCTGACCAACTTCTAATTCCCGGTTAATGACTTGCAGATTCAAAGCCATTCACTCCGTTTCAGGTATCTTGCTCATAAAGGCAAACAACGCTTGCTGCACATCATTTTTAATTTTGGAAAGGACGGTTTCTTCCTGAATTTCAGGGGGCTCATTTCGGCATTGGCCATGGTAATAGCCAATTCTTTGCGGCAGCTGTTTAATTAAATCCTTTCTGATGTGTTCCTTCATTTGCGGATCAAGTGAACGCTGCAGCTGACTTTCAAAATCGTTAATCATGTCATCGAGATGATGATCGATAAAGCGGATGGAAGCGTCCAGCAAAGCTGGCTGTGCTGTTTGCTGAGAGAGAGAGGAGGAAGGAAGGTCGAGATCTTTGACCTGTGATAATTCAGCCGGATTTAAGCCGATATTCAATGTTCCTTCCAGCTTCTCTACTTTCAGCTGGTCGAAGGAGTATTCAATTGTGTCAATTACAACAGGCGGACGGCTCCGCCATTCCTCGGCTTCTTGCTGAAGCGAACGGATTCTCTTTTTTAAATCATCGATTTGCTGCTGCTGATATTGGATCCACTGCCAAAGCAACTGGCTGTCTGGCCATTGTCTCATTTTACTTCCTCCATTCTAAAGGATCAGCTGGGCGGTTGAAGCGGAATGAGGAAGGGAGAAGGCTGCGCACCGCTAGTCACAATCGTCTCTCCCGTAGCTTCTGGTGCTTGCGTGGTAAAAGCACCGGTGTTAAATAAATAAGAGCTTTGCTCAATATGTCCGGATGTTCCGATTTGCAACATCGACGAGTTGGCGATACTTTCAATATTAAGCAGCCGAATATTAATCGTTTGTGAAAGAAAGATATTCATAGGACAGCTCCTAAAGGTTTCCGATCTGTAATTGATCCAGCACATCACCATCATAAACCATTGAATGAGAGGTTCCTGAGTAAATCGATAACCCGTGTCCGGTATTAAAGGAACCGGCTCCCGAAAAGGTTTTAGTTTGCGCAACTGGATGGATTTGAAAGACATCACCGACGTTGAATACGCCGCTGGAGGAGACGTTGATGACTGTAACCGTTCCAACGATCGCTGGCAAGACAAATCACATCCTCAATGTTTCTATTTAATGATATGATATGTAAATAAGCAAGATTTGTGAAAATGGAAGGAGGGAAGACAGGACACAAATATGACATCAATAAACAGAAAAAAGCGAATTCAATCGCTCGGCCATTTATGGGGCATAGCTTTATTGGGGATTTTTCTGGTGAATATGCTTTCCTTTCACTCCCCTTATTTGTACTATAATCCTTATGAATGGTGGAGCGGCGCACAAGATTATCAGCATTTCAGATGGCTTGATATTTTTGTAGAGGCAAGCTTTTATCCGTTAGCTGCATTGCTTTTTGGGTATGGAGCGGCAATGCATCGGGAGAACGTACTGGCGAAGAGGATTGGCTATCCGCTCATCGCCATGCGCAGTTGTATGTTTCTGCTCTTTGTCGGGATTGTTCACGCTTTTTTTGTGTGGCCGGGAGATATTCTGATCAGCTTCGCTCTGTTTGGTTTGATCCTAATACCGCTATTAAAGCTGCCCGGAAAACCATTATTGATCATAGGCACTCTCTTATTGTTTGTTCCAAATGTTTTTCTGGGGGTGCTCGGCTTATTAATGGCCGCAGCAGATCCGACGGGCGCCTTTATTTGGACCGATATTACGGGAATCAATCAGTCGATGGCGGCCTATGGAAGCGGAAGCTTTCAGGAAATCACCCAGCAGCGGATAAAGGATTGGCTGCTTCCTAACCATCCGGAATCGATAGCGGTTCAGGCCATCACTGTATTTCCGCTCTTCCTTATAGGAGCGGGCGCACAAAAGGAGAATATTATAGCTAGCTGGACACGTCAGCCGCGGCGGGCAATCAGAACCTTCGGGAGCTTTTTTGCGGCGGGGGTTATTTTAAAATCGCTGCCGTATATGAGCGAACCGGATATGGCTAATTTGTTTGTTCAGGATTCTGTAGGAGGTCCTTTGCTCTCCATTAGCTATGCCGCTTTAGTGATAGGGGCCGGGGCTTGGAGTTTACCGCAAAAAATACTATATCCCTTTGCCGTGATTGGCCGGATGCCGCTGACCAATTATTTGATGCAATCAGTGGCCGGGACATTGATTTTCTACAATTATGGCCTGGGTCTGTATGGCCAAATTACACTGACAACCGGCATTTGGCTTGTGCTTGCGATTTACACGGCACAAGTTGTGTTATCGGAGCTGTGGCTGTCGAAGTTTTCAAGAGGGCCGGCGGAAAGTCTATGGAGACAAGTCACTTATGGGAGAAAGAAGAGGAAAGAGGTTCATATACGTTAAGGGGGAAGCAAAATGAAATTCATCAGTTATGAATGGAATGGAACGCAAACATACGGGGTTTATGATGAGAATACAAAGCTTGTGTGGGACTTGAGAATGCTTGGCGAGAAAGCGGGAATTCTGCTTCCTGACACATTAGCGGAAGCGATTGCCAAGACCGCTGATTTATACGGGCAAGCCAATAAGTGGCTGGCTGCTGCCGGGGAGAACGAAAAAGCGCTGGCGGCAGCGGATGAGCAAGAGATTCGGTGGCTTGCGCCGATTCCGCGCCCGGCTAAAAATGTGATGTGCATCGGAAAAAATTACCGTGACCATGCGATTGAAATGGGAGGGGAAGAAAGCATTCCGGAGCATATGCTAGTATTCACTAAATCTCCGACGGCTGTTATTGGTTGCGAAGAGGATATTCCCGCACACGCCGATTTAACCGATGCGCTTGATTACGAAGGTGAATTAGCCGTAGTCATCGGCAAGCGTGGGAAAGAAATTTCAAGAGGAGAGGCTTTTGACTACATTTTTGGTTATACTATCATCAATGATGTCACCGCAAGGGATATCCAAAAGCGCCATAAGCAGTTTTTCCTTGGCAAAAGTCTCGACGGCACTTGCCCGATGGGACCTTGGATCGTTCCTAAAGAGGAGATTGCCACCCCTCACCAGCTGGCTATTGAAACGAAGGTGAACGGTGAAATCCGTCAGCGTTCGAACACCGAGCATTTGATCTTTCCTATTGATGAGATGATTGCAGTGCTTTCCAAAGGGATGACGTTAGAACCCGGAGATATTATCGCCACCGGAACTCCATCAGGCGTCGGATACGGTATGAATCCCCCTCGGATGCTGAAGCCGGGAGATACAGTTGAAATAACAATTAAAAAAATTGGAACATTAGCCAACAAGGTGCGCTAGAAGGATGCCATACTTTTCTTCTCTTTCATGAACGTGTTACTATGGTAAGGAAATTAGAAAAGGAGGAGAGACAAACTTGGAAACTTTATTTTTTAATAGTACCCATTTACATATCACAACTTGGGTGATCGCCATTATTTTGTTCTTTATTGCACTTGGCAAGTACTCAACGGGTACGCATATGGCTTTGCGGCTGTTCTACATTTTGGTTATAGCTACAGGTGTATTGCTGTTTGTGAGACATCATTCAATGGATGATATGCTATACGGCATGAAAATGCTTGCAGGCTTAGTAACAATTGGCCTGATGGAAATGGCCCTGGTTCGCAAGAAAAAAGGGAAAGAAACGAGCATGATGCTCATTGCCGCTGTTCTGCTGCTTATAGTTACCCTTTACTTAGGCTTTAGACTGCCGATGGGATTTAACTTCTTTGCTTAATCAACGTTGTTCAAGCGCAGGCGGCTGCTTTTGCCGCCGTTCAAAACTAACTTAGATCGCGGTATTCGCAGGCTGAAAGCGTAAGGTAAACAGAGTTCAATAGAAGAGGGAGGGAAGTCTAAAAAGTCCCTCAAAAAAACAGCTGGGGAAATACGGTTCACTTTTCTCCAGCTGTTGTTGTCTGTCTTCAAAAAGATCATGTTCCCGTGCACATGCAGATAGCCCTTCACCTTCAATGGCGTGTCCAAACAGCCCTCGCATTCACGCGCTACATCCTCTTATTCCTAACCGATCCGTTTTTTTCTGTTCGTGTATTTCAAAAATGTCACACGGCGCCATTAAAGCATATCAGCCTCATTAAATACAAACGGTTCTTATTGAAAGGAGCGTCAAGGTCTCCAGAATGAATATATGTGCAGTTGATCTTTGACGGTGATCCGCAGCCAAATAGAAAACGATTGCATTGTAGTTTGACGGTTTAACAGGAAAAGCGTAATCTTAAAGCGGTATGTTCATTTAGATGTGGGGGGAAGCGAAAGTGAAAAGGAGATTAAGTTCGCTGCTGCTAATACCATTTCTGCTTTTATACGTTTTTCCTGCTGGAGCAGGGGCGAAAGAAGAGCGAAAATGGCAAGACGAAGTGATTTATTATTTAATGGTGGACCGTTTTCATAATGGTGACAGCGCAAACGACACAAAGAAAAATAATCATGACCCTTCTGCTTATCAAGGCGGCGACTTTTCCGGCGTGATAAGCAAGCTAGATCATATTAAAGATATGGGGTTTACTGCTGTTGTGTTAAGTCCGGTCTTTCAGAATCAGCCGGGCGGTTATCATGGCTATTGGATTACAGATTTCAATCAAACGAATGAGCAATTCGGCACGAAGAAAGAGTTAAGAAAGCTAGTGAAAGAAGCGCATAAGAAAGACCTGAAAGTGATTCTTGACTTTCCGGTCACGCGCGTCAGTACGGAGCATCCTTGGACAAAGGATAGCGGTAAAACAGAGTGGTTTACCAATAAAAAGGAGCAGGCCCCTGAAAAGTGGCTTGGACAAATGGCTACGCTAAATTTAGAGAATCAGGCCGTGAAGGAAGAATTGATTCGGGCAGTCCGGAAATGGGGAGAGGAGGTGGAGGTTGACGGGTACTATTTCAGCGATGCAACCGATGCGCCCTTGTCATTTTGGCAAGAAGTCACGCAGCAACTAAAGAAGCGAAATAAAGACTGGTTCTTGTTGGGCGAAAGCAGGGAGAAGGACATTCATAAGCTGGCTGAATACGAGAAAACCGGCTTGACGGGTGTGATGAACGCTCAATTGACCGCTCCCCTGCGCAAACAGTTTGCCAATGTTAATAAGGATTCAAGTCAAACGCCTGAAGTGATCAAGAAGACGGCAGCTGTTCTGCAAAATCCGCTGCTGTCCGTCAACTATTTTGATTCCAATAAAACAGAGCGCTATACCCGCGATCTCGTGGAAGAAAAAAAATTGCCCGGAACCCGCTGGATGCTTGCATTAACGTATTTATACACTATTCCAGGAATTCCGGCGGTCTATTACGGATCTGAAATAGCGCTTGATGGCGGAGAGGGCGTCAGCAACCATCAATTACTTAACTTTAAAACTGATCAAGAGCTCATGGATTACATAAAGAAGCTCAGCTCGCTGCGTCAGGAGCTGCCGGCGCTTACGCGAGGGGACTTTGAGCTGTTATATGAAAAAGACGGCATGGTTGTTTTTAAACGGCAGTATAAGAAGGAAACGATTATCACCGCTGTCAATAATACGGATAAGAGCCAGAAAGTCCGGATTCCGGCTGAGCTTCTCAGCGGTAAGGATGAGAAAGAGCTGCGCGGACTGCTGCAGGATAGTCTCGTTCGCCCGGAAGGCGGCCAGTATACCATCATTCTGGACAGGGAGACGTCGGAAGTCTTTGCTCTTACCGGAAAAACAGGCATAAATGCCGCATTTATAGCCGCTTTAGCTGCTGTCTACATCATTTTCTTGATTTTCATATTTCTTGTATGGAAACGCGGAAGAAACAGCCGAGCCGACCGGCGTTAATCATTCAGCGAGCTTCATATAGAGGGGGCATCGAAGAATCATTGAAAGATTCTTCGATGCCCCCTCTTTTCTAAGCTATTTACGGCAATTGCTCCGCTGGCGCGAAACGTCTGTCAAGAGATATAGTGGTCTCTCCGTGACGGACGGCGTATTGACCATCCTTTAAACGGAAGAGCATCAAGTTTGTCAGATAGAAACAGCTGATGATCTTCATTTGAAAAACTTTTTCCTCTGAATGTTCTTCCTCTGATGATTGCTCTAGTTTTGTGCCCGGCTGTTTAAAAAGAATAGCGCAATCGTTCCCGGTCCTGCATGAGATGCGATTGTCGCGCCTATAATATGGGTATAAATGTCTTGACAGCCAAAACGCTCTTGAATCATGTTTTTTAACAGTTCGGCCGATTCGAGGTCATTCCCGTGGCTGATTGCGATTCGCTGAGCAGATAAATGATCGCCCCGTTCTTCCATAAGGTCGAGCATGCGTTTAAAGGCTTTTTTGCGCCCGCGAATTTTTTCGAGCGGCACCAGCTTGCCTTCTTCAACATGCAGAATCGGCTTAATATGCAGCAGTCCGCCGATCCAAGCCGCTCCATTGGATAATCGGCCGCCCTTTGCTAAATGTCCAAGATCTTCAACGGTGAAGATATGTTCCATATGCTTGGAATGGAAAAGCAAATCATCGATTAATGCATTTTTTGCCGCACCGGCCTGCAGCTGTTCAACAGCACGCATTACAATTAAACCATAGCCTAAGGAAGCGGCTTTCGTATCGATAATGGTTAAGTCGAGATCCGGGTATTGCTCCCGCACTTGATCACGCACCATCACAGCGGTTTGATAGGTGCCGGATAACGCTGAAGAGAAGGCCGGATAGATTCCGGGTTCACCGCTTTTAGCCAGATCGGTAAAGAGCTTTTCAAACAGCAGCGGGGATGCTTGGGAAGTCTTTGGCATCTCTCCATTGTGAATCGCTTCATAGACTTCTTTCGGATCAATGCCGATCATGTCTTCGTAGTCTCGGCCATGCATATGCACATGAAGCGGAATGGGTGTAATGGCATGTTGCTTGATGTATTCAAGCGGCAAATCACAAGCTGTATCAGCAAATAACTTCATTCTGGTCCCCCCTATACGTTATATTATTGTATATGGTCACACGAAAAATAACAATGGAATAGGCCCTCAGCTTGTAAAAGGAGGAGATTACATGGAACAGCCGTCTATTTATATGCAAATCAAAAAAGCAATAATCGTAATCATTGGTGCGTTTTTAAGCGCTGCGGCGATGAACCTGTTTTTAATCCCCGCTAATGTATATGCCAGCGGTTTTACTGGATTAGCTCAGCTGATTTCGACCATCGTTTCAACTTATACCCCGCTGCAGCTGTCAACTGGCTTGCTGCTTGTACTGTTAAATATTCCCGTCATTATTCTTGGCTGGAGAAAAGTAGGAAAGTCCTTCACCGTTTACAGCTTCCTGTCCGTCATGATTACCTCATTTTTTCTTACGATCATTCCGGTGAAGCCTTTGTCAGAGGACATCCTGCTCAATGCTGTTTTCGGCGGCGTAATTGCTGCCGTGGGAATCGGTTTAACATTAAAGTGGGGGGCATCCACAGGCGGGCTTGATATTATTGCCATGATCCTGTCGCGTATGAAGGACCGGCCGATCGGAAATTACTTTTTTATTATGAATTCGGTAATTATCTTGACAGCAGGTCAGTTGTTTGGCTGGGAAAAAGCTTTATACACGCTGGTAGCCCTCTATGCAACGACACGGGTTGTCGATGCGGTTCACACCCGTCATACAAAGCTGACTGCGATGATTATTACGAGCAAAACCGAAGAGTTAAAGAACGCCATTTACGAAAAGCTGGAACGCGGGATCACAGTGTTGCCGGCGAAAGGAGCTTTCTCCGGCCAGCAGCGGGAAATGCTGATGGTCGTCATCACGCGCTATGAATTATTTAATCTGGAAAGAATCTTGAAAGAAGTCGATCCTTCCGCCTTTACAAATGTTGTCGAAACAACAAGAATCTACGGTTTTTTCAGAAGAGAATAGCTTGCTTGTGACGATGGGGCTAAGAAATACGCGCGCCCAGGCTTAGCCTATCTTCCAGAAAGATAGCGACTCCATCCTCCTGATTCGTTAATGTCGTTTCATTGGCGATGTTTTTCAGCGGACTGATGGCATTGCCCATAGCCACCCCAACTCCCGCGTATTCGATCATTTCTAAATCATTATCCTCATCCCCGAAGGCGATAATCCGCTCTTTCGGAATGTGCAGATCAGCGGCGATGCGCTGGATGCCGACGGCTTTGTTTAAACCGCTTTTAACAATTTCAATCACGTGCCACGGTGCTGCCCAGCGTCTGTGATCAATCACTTCGGTATGAACGGAAGTAAGGTGATCACGGATGCCGGCCACCTTTTCTTCTTGGGCATGAATCAGCAGACAAGTTGGATGCTCCGATAGCACGCGTCGCAAATCGCCTGTCGTTACGGCCGGGTTGCCCATGCTAAATACATCGATCAGCCGCTGATCATGATAATGAAAGTAGACATTGTCTTTCACCTCTGCGACGATGTTGTGAAAATGATCATGATGGCAGGCCTCGACAATTTCGATGGCTGTTTGAACATCCATCGGTTCGTGATACATTCCCCAGCTCTTGTCGAGCGGATGATGAACAAACGCCCCGTTAAAGTTTACAATTGGTGTGGTCAAGCCAAGCTCACGATAATAAAGCTCGCTTGAGCGAAAGGGGCGGCCTGTGGCAATCATGATTTCATGGCCTTGCTCCATCGCCCGTTTCAGCGTGTTCTTTGTCCGCTGGGAGATGTTTTTCTCATCTGTCAGCAATGTCCCATCTAAATCCAAAACAATTAAATGTTTTTCCGTCATCGAACGGCACCTCATTTTCAGTGATTTTTTTACTTCTTTAGTGTAATCTGTAAGAAAAGTATATGTCCAATAGAGCGCGGGCATTTATCTTATTTTCATCCCTATTTGGCATTTAGGCAGAGTAGGTGATAAAATGTTTGTACTTTTGTTATGATAAGAATAGTGAAAAGTAGAAAGGAGTGAGCAAGATGGATCAGGATTTAAAAGAAAATATTATGGGAGCTCTTGAGCAAGTCATTGATCCTGAGCTGGGCATTGACATTGTCAACCTTGGCTTAGTTTATGATATTGACATGACGGATGAAGGGAAGACGATCATTACGATGACTTTAACAGCCATGGGCTGTCCGCTTGCCGGGGTGATTGTCGATCAAGTGAAAGCTGCTCTTGCAGGCATTCCTGAAGTGAAAGATGTGGAAGTGAATATCGTTTGGAGTCCGCCGTGGTCTAAAGAAAGAATGTCCCGTTATGCCAAGATCGCTTTAGGCATTCAATAATACCTGAAAGCGGCTGGAGAGATCCCTCTCAAAAAGGATGACGCATCTGAACGCGTCATCCTTTTTTAGTCAGTTTGACAAATGTCGATCGGACAGTTGTCACAATTAATTTCATTCTTTAAATAATCAAGGTCGTGAATAATTAAGCTGCCTTTCTTAGTAGAGATAATTTGCTTTTTGCGCAAATCGCTGAACATCCGGTTCACCACTTCCCGGGAAGTGCCGCATAAATTAGCAATTTCTTGATTGGTCAATGAAACGTCTATATGAATGCCGTCTTCCGCCCGGCGGCCAAATGTATTGCTTAACCGAATCAGCGTGGAATACACGCCGCCTTTTTTGCCGTGCAAAATCAAATCGCGCAATTTAGATTGGGTTTTTTGATTGTCTAGCTGTGTGCGCTGAAACCAACTCAGCATCACTTCCGGCTTGGATGCGAGTTTTTCTTCAAACCGTTTCTTCGCAATGACCATTGCTTCCCCGCTTTCTATAATTTTGGCATTGGCCAGGTAGAGAGAGCTTTTTTCAAACAAGTTGAATTCGGAGATAACATCGCCTTTTCCGCTGATGCGTAAAGCTAATTCCCTGCCGTCTGGCACGACTTTGCTAACTTGAACCTTGCCGCTTAACAGAAAGTAAATTTCTCGCGCCTCTGTTCCTTCTTGGAAGAGGTGGTCTCCTTTTCGGAAGAGCTTTATGGTGTTTTCTTCCTCAAACAGTGCCAACAACTGATCTGCAAGGGTCGGGAATGTAGACATAGTACTCTCCTTTTTAAAATATAGAATAATACTATTTTAATAGTAAAAAAAGTAAATAACAAGCCAGCCTCAAGAAGTAGCTTTTTTCAGAAATTTCCGGCGGGAACGGCGGATGGTTTCATGGATTGTTTACAAAAAAATAAGAATGAGAGGTCCGACAATAAAACAATAGATCGCAAAGTATTTTAAATTCCCTTGAGCCATGATGTTCATAAACCACTTTAAAGAAAAGTAAGACATCACGAAAGAACCAATAAAAGCCAATAAATAAGGAACCGCCAGCTGCTGAATGTTCGGATCATTCAGGATATCAGAAATACTTAAGATTGCTCCGCCGACACTAACGGGAATAAACAGCAGGAAAGAAAAACGCAAAGCTGTCTCCTGCCTCATGCCAAGTCCCATAGCGGCGACGATCGTTGCGCCGGAGCGGCTGATTCCTGGGATGAGGGCAATCGCTTGAGCGAAGCCGATGATGATAGCATCCTTCAGCCGCATATCGCCGTCATTTTTTCGCCCGCGCAAATTGCGAATGGCCCACAAGGCGATTCCGGTGATTATTAAGGTGATGGCTACGGTGCGCACAGAGGATAATTGATCTTCAATGAAGTCTCCAAAAACGACCCCGATCACACCAGCAGGAATCGTGGCAATGATTAAGTAAACGATAAACATAAACTCCGAACGGTCTGCGGGGTTTTTCGTTCTCATGTATCCTAAACCGCTGACAGCAAGCCGAAAAATATCTGAACGATAAATAACCAACACAGCCAGCAGAGAAGCAGTATTCACCATCAGCTCAAATGTCAGTCCTTTAATTTCTATACCGAAAAAATGTTTTGCAATCTGCAGATGTCCGCTTGATGAAATCGGGATTGGTTCAGTAAAGCCTTGAAACATTCCTAAAAGTAAATATTTTAATAATAAATAAGCTTCTTCCATCATAACTGTCCTCCAGCAAATATTTGACTTTTATAATGTAACATAATTGGCAATAAACAGCTAAAGAGACGAATTTCTTATTTTTCCGTCAAGAAGCTTTCCGATTTCTGCTTTTTCGCATAATACTTTACAATAGACTGAAAAAAGAAATATAATGAAACAAAGGTCAAAAAAGGTCAAGAAGAGGTGAAGGATGATTGGATATTAATCAAATGACTTATTCCATGCAGCAAGGATTAGCAGATGCTCAAAAGCTGGCGCAAGAGCAGCATCATACAGAAATTGATCTCGTT
This sequence comes from Bacillus xiapuensis, assembly GCF_002797355.1. Lineage (GTDB taxonomy): Bacteria > Bacillota > Bacilli > Bacillales > Domibacillaceae > Bacillus_CE > Bacillus_CE xiapuensis. Next base: position 792,934 of record NZ_KZ454939.1, read on the forward strand.
CATTTTCTGTCAGCACTCCTTACCCCTCCTGATAGTTTACTGGTTAGAATCATTGAGCAGGCGGGAAGCAGCGCCGAACGCTGGAAGGCTTTTCTCGCAAGTGAATTGGAAAAAAAGCCAATCGTAAGCGGGGAAAGCATACAATATGGCGCCTTTTTGTCCGCTGCGCTTCAGACCGTTTTAAACAAGGCTAACGAGATGAAGCAGCAATGGGGAGATGACTACTTATCTGTTGAACATGTTGCGCTCTCGCTGGCCGAGGCCCACGATGCGGATATGAAATCATTTCTGGCAAAGGAACACTTGACGAAAGACAAGCTGAAACAGGCGATTGATAAGATAAGGGGGAATCAAAAAGTGACATCACAGCAGCCGGAAGCAAGCTATGAAGCACTGACTAAATACGGCCGTGATTTAGTGGAGGAAGTCCGCTCAGGAAAGCTGGATCCGGTGATTGGCCGCGATCAGGAAATCCGTAACGTCATCAGGATTCTTTCTCGAAAAACGAAAAACAATCCGGTGCTGATCGGGGAACCGGGCGTAGGAAAAACAGCGATTGTGGAAGGGCTGGCTCAGCGGATTGTTCGCAAAGATGTGCCGGATGGTTTAAAGGATAAAACGATTTTTGCGTTGGATATGAGCTCTTTAATTGCAGGTGCTAAATTCCGAGGAGAATTTGAAGAAAGACTAAAAGCGGTCTTAAATGAAGTGAAAAAGAGCGATGGCCGGATTCTATTATTTATTGACGAAATTCATACGATCGTGGGCGCCGGCAAAACAGAGGGAGCGATGGATGCAGGAAATATGCTTAAGCCGATGCTGGCCAGAGGCGAGCTTCACTGTATCGGCGCTACAACGCTGGAGGAGCACCGCAAATATATTGAAAAAGATCCTGCTCTTGAACGCCGTTTTCAGCAAGTGCTTGTTCAGGAGCCGACCGTTGAAGATACCATTTCCATTTTGCGCGGCTTGAAAGAACGCTTTGAAATTCATCACGGCGTCAATATCCATGACCGGGCCATTGTTGCGGCAGCTGCCTTATCTAACCGCTATATTACGGAGCGCTTCTTGCCGGACAAAGCCATTGATTTAGTGGATGAAGCTTGTGCGATGATCCGGACAGAAATCGATTCTATGCCGAGCGAGCTGGACGAAGTCACCCGGAGAGTTATGCAGCTGGAAATTGAAGAAGCGGCTCTTCAGAAGGAAACGGACCAAGCGAGCAAGGAGCGGCTGGAGCAGCTGCAGGAAGAGCTCGTCAACTTAAAAGAAAAAGCCAATGAAATGCGGGCTCGATGGGAGTCGGAGAAAGAGGCGATCCACCGCGTTCAAGAAAAAAGAGAGAGCCTGGAAAGATTAAGAAGGGAATTGGAGGATGCGGAAAACCGCTACGATTTAAATAAAGCCGCGGAATTGCGCCACGGCAGAATTCCAGCTGTAGAAAAGGAGCTGCAAGAGCTGGAGCAGGATATGGCGGCAGCCCAAAACAGCGAAAGTCGTTTATTAAGAGAAGAAGTAACGGAAGAAGAAATATCTGCGATCGTTGCTCGCTGGACCGGTATTCCAGTGACGAAGCTTCTAGAAGGAGAAAGGGAGAAATTGCTGCGGCTTGAGAGCATCATGCATCAGCGGGTCATCGGACAAGATGAGGCTGTGCAGCTCGTCAGCGATGCTGTGCTGCGCGCCCGGGCGGGGATAAAAGATCCCAGCCGGCCGATTGGCTCCTTTATCTTCTTAGGTCCTACCGGAGTGGGGAAAACCGAATTGGCGAAAACGCTGGCCAGCACCTTGTTTGACAGTGAAGAGCAAATGATCCGGATAGATATGTCTGAGTACATGGAGAAGCATGCGGTCTCCCGGTTAATCGGCGCACCTCCTGGTTATGTCGGATTTGAAGAAGGCGGCCAGCTGACGGAAGCGCTGCGGAGAAAGCCATACTCTGTTGTGCTCCTCGATGAGATTGAAAAAGCGCATCCGGAAGTCTTTAATATCCTTCTGCAAATGCTGGATGATGGCCGGATCACCGATTCGCAAGGAAGAACAGTAGACTGTAAAAATACAGTCGTTATTATGACTTCCAATATCGGTTCGGACTATTTGCTGGAGAGAAAAGAAAATGAGGAAGAAATTCAGGAAGAAACGAAAGAAAAGGTGCTTCAGCAGCTGCGCCAGCATTTCCGGCCAGAATTTTTGAATCGCGTGGACGATGTTATTTTATTTAAGCCGCTGAATCTCCATAATATGAAAAGTATTGCGGATAAAATGCTCCATGATTTAAGTAAGCGGCTTGAAGATCAGCAAATCAAATTGTCCGTAACAGAAGCAGCTAAGGAATTCATTGCGGCGGAAGGGTTTGATCCGGTTTATGGGGCCCGTCCTCTCAAACGCTTTATTCAGCACCAAGTTGAAACCAAACTTGCAAGAGCCCTTATTGCCGGTCAGATTGGGCCAAATCAAGAGGCGGTTATAGATGTAGAGCAAGGTGAGCTAGTCATTCGCTAAACAAACCGCACCTGAATGTCAGAATGTACGGGCGTCCGGGTGCAGACTTTCTTTGCTTTGGCAACACCATAGCTTACTTAGCCCATACGAGCATAAAAAGCGGATGCAGCACAAACTTTCGACCAATAAAAGAGCCTGAGATCGGCATGGAACCGACTCAGGCTCAATTGTTTTTTTGCACAGGATCTTCCCTGTTTCTCACTCTATGGGGAATTAATGCTGTTCTACCGCATCATTCGGGGTCAGTGCGGCTACAGCAAGAAGAAGAATTGTCGTAATGACTGAAATGATTAGACCTGCGAACCAGTCGAACTCGGCTCCGTTCATAGAGCCTACCACATAGGCCAGCATTTCAGTTAATAAAAAAGTCCAAAAGAAAGTCATAATAATTCGCACCGTATATCCTCCTTTAGCTGAAAAAGTATGTACAACAACCTCAATCTTAGCACATAAAATGAGGCTTAACAAAGATATATTTTGCGGATGGGTTAATTTTTATCCCGCATGGAAGGCGCGGTAAGGCGGTCCCTTCCAGAATGGAGCAGGGAGACAAAAGTCTCACGGTACCCTGCATTCCCGATTCGGGTTCTTCTTTACAAAAGGGGGATGAAGGAACTCCCATTGTTTGAAGAGTCACTTTATTGGCGGAAATTTAAAGATTTTCTTTTTCTTCTGAGCAAATGGAAGTAAGATAAAGAGAGGTGTGGTACCACATGCAAAAGGAGCAGTAAAGCATATGATGAGAAAAATCTTGATCATCACACTCAGTATCTTATTGGCAATAGGTGCTGCAGGGTGCACAAAAGACAGTGAAGAAAAAGAACTAGAAAAAGTCGGATTGCTGATTACGAAGACCATTAATGACCAAGTATGGGGAACGAATGGGTATAAAGGCATGATGAAGATTCAGTCCCAATACGGAACAGAGGTTTTTTACAAAGAAAGAATTGATTCGCAGGCGCTGGTGGAGCGGTCGGTGGAAGAGTTCGCCAATAAAGGGGTCACGCTCATTTTTGGGCATGGCCATGAGTATGCGGAATATTTTAATAAAATTGCGCCTGAATATCCGAACATCCATTTTGTCAGCTTTAATGGAAACGCTAAAGAAAAAAACACAACCAGCTTGAAATTCGAGGCTCATGCGATGGGGTTCTTTGGCGGGATGACAGCAGCGGAAGCTTCTAAAACAGGAACCATTGGCATATTAGCGACCTTTAAATGGCAGCCTGAAGTCAAGGGATTTGTAGAAGGAGCGAAATATCAGCGGCCTGACATCAAAGTGGTTTCAGAATTTGTTGACAACTGGGATGACAGCGATAAAGCGCTGAAGCTTTTGGAGAGGATAATCGCTCAGAAAGCGGATGTTGTTTATCCGGCGGGAGACGGGTATAATGTACCTGTGATCGAGCGGCTGAAATCCAGAAACCTGGCTGCCATCGGCTATGTCTCCGATCAATCGGATTTCGGCAAAGATACGGTGCTGACCAGCACCATTCAACATGTCGATAAATTATATTTGCTCGTCGCAGAGCGCTTTGTTAAAGGCAAGTTAAAGTCAGGAAACATTCATTTTGATTTTGCGGATGGGGTCATTTCTTTAAGTGAATTCAGCCCGAAATTAGATGAGGATTTTATCAAAAAAATAAACAAAGATATGGCTGTGTACACAGAAACGGGAAAACTGCCAACGAAGGGATCGGAGGAATCACCATGAATGAAAGCAAAAACTTAGAATTTATGCAAATCGCAATGAAGCATTTGCCCGAAGCGCAGGAGAAATTAAAAGAAGCGAATATCGAGTTTTCTCTTGACATGATGGAACCCTTTATGGGACTGTTTCTTACTGTCATGAATGAAGCTTATGAACTCGGCAAAAAAGATGCGATGGAAGAAAAATAAGGAAAGGCCAGCCCGATGCAACCGGCTGGCCTTTCCTTTTAACCTCTTTGGGGAGGGCTGAATCCGGCTATTGCAAAATTCCGGTGTTTTCAGTAAAATTAGTACCAAGTCTTAATATATGATGTCATATGAATAAATAAAGGGTTGAAAGAAGGGAAAACCTTATGAATGCAGGAATTATAGGAATAGGTCGCTACGTGCCTGAAAAGGTATTGACCAATTTTGATTTAGAAAAAAAGATGGATACATCCGATGAATGGATCCGCACGCGGACCGGCATTGAAGAAAGAAGACTGGCAGCAGATAACGAGGATACATCGGATATGGGAGTAAAAGCAGCCAAAAAAGCGATGGAGCATGCCGGTATTTCACCGGAAGATCTTGATCTTATTTTGGTGGCAACTGTGACGCCGGATCGTCCGTTTCCATCCGTTGCATGTATGATTCAGGAGGAAATAGGAGCCAAGAAAGCGGCGGCTATGGACATTAGCGCAGCCTGCTCCGGATTTATGTACGGACTGGTCACCGGCAAGCAATTTATTGAAACAGGCGCCTATCAGCATGTGCTGGTTGTAGGCGTAGAGAAGCTGTCCAAAATATTGGACTGGAACGACCGCAACACCGCTGTTTTGTTCGGTGATGGAGCGGGGGCAGCCGTTCTTGGCCCTGTATCAGAGGGACGAGGAATTCTATCCTTTGAACTGGGAGCGGACGGCACGGGCGGCAAGCATTTATACCAGGATCAATACGTCAAAATGAACGGCCGCGAAGTATTCAAATTTGCCGTCCGCCAAATGGGTGAATCTTGTATTCACGTGCTTGAGAAAGCAGGGCTAAATAAAGAAGACGTCGATTTCTTGCTCCCTCATCAAGCGAACATTCGCATTATGGAGGCGGCTCGCCAGCGGCTGGAGCTATCGGAAGACAAAATGTCTGTTACGATTAATAAATTCGGCAATACGTCGGCAGCTTCGATTCCTTTAACGATCGTGGAGGAGCTGGAAGCTGGAAATATAAAAGACGGTGACCTGCTGATCATGGTAGGATTTGGCGGCGGTTTGACCTGGGGCGCCATCGCCATGAGATGGGGACGATAAAAAGTGGAAGAACAGATAAGGAGTGGAAATATGGGAAAACGCAGAGTAGTTGTTACAGGACTTGGCATTATTTCACCTGTGGGAAACACATTGGCAGAAGCATGGGCTAATATTCTCAGCGGATATAATGGAGTCAAGCCGCTGACGCGGGTCAATGCAGATGACTATCCGGCGAAGGTAGCCGGGGAAATCACGGATTTTAATCCGGAGCAGTATATGGATAAAAAGGATGCCCGAAAAATGGACCGCTTCACCCAATATGCTGTAGCCGCTGCGCAAATGGCTGTGGAGGATGCGAACTTAACCATCAATGAATCCAATGCAGACCGGGTTGGTGTATGGATTGGTTCCGGCATCGGCGGCATGGAAACATTTGAAAAGCAATTTCAAACGTTTATGAAAAGGGGGTACCGCCGGGTAAGCCCATTCTTTGTTCCCATGATGATTCCGGATATGGCAGCCGGACAGGTATCGATTTTTCTTGGGGCAAAAGGCGTAAATTCATGTACTGTTACCGCTTGTGCTACGGGAACTAATTCAATCGGAGATGCCTTTAAAGTCATCCAGCGCGGAGATGCGGATGCGATGATCACCGGCGGAAGCGAGGCGCCGATTACGCAAATGTCCATGGCGGGATTCAGTGCCAACACAGCCCTATCCACTAATCCTGATCCGAATCAAGCCAGCCGTCCATTCGATGCGAACAGAGATGGATTTGTGATGGGAGAGGGAGCCGGCTTATTAGTTCTGGAAGAATTAGAACATGCCCAGAAGCGGGGCGCGAAAATTTATGCAGAAATCGTCGGCTACGGCGCTACCGGAGATGCCCATCATATTACGGCTCCTGCTCCAGGGGGCGAAGGCGGAGCAAGAGCGATGAATCTGGCGATTGAAGACGGCGGACTTAAGCCGGAAGAGATCGACTATATTAACGCTCATGGTACTAGCACCCCCTATAATGATAAGTTTGAAACAATGGCTATTAAGCAGGTCTTTGGCGATCATGCGCAGAATCTGTCCATCAGTTCTACCAAGTCGATGACAGGCCATTTGCTGGGAGCAGCCGGCGGTGTAGAAGCGATCTTCACTGTGCTGGCGATTCAAAAGAGCATGGTTCCGCCTACCATTCACTATGAAACGCCGGATGCGGAATGTGATCTGGATTACACGCCGAATGAATCGAAGAAAAGAGAAATCAACGCAGCTATCAGCAACTCTTTAGGATTCGGCGGACACAACGCTACCATCGTTTTTCGAAAGTTTAAAGCATAGCGCGAAGGGAAGCCGGACTCATCAGGCTAGATGAGTCCGGCTTCTTTTTGGTATGTTTGGACAATTTATTCATACATATATAGGACAAGCAACTGCAATTCAAAAAACAGAAAAGGAAGTAGAAAATGGCTATTCGACTGACTGTTTTTTTAGTTGGATTTGGTTTGGCCGTTCTTGGGGGCGTCAGCTGTATTATGTATTTAAATTTATTAACCACCGGGATGTCGCTGGGTGAATATATCGGGTTTATTACTTCTAGATCGGAATGCTATTTATTAGCCGCTGGTTTTGTGTTGATGGCTGTTTCCATCTACTATCCAAGTAAGTAAGAAAATATGAACACAGCAGGAATAAATTAACTGTGTTTTGCCCATACTTTAAGACAAATGGATGAAGAAGTGAGGAGGTTTATTATGTTATATCTTCATGATGTCTGGGTGAACTGGTTTGAAGGGGAGGAGAATGGCTATAATGTTTGTCATTTTCACGAATGGCGGAAAGAAGATGCCGTGGAATTATTAGATCAAGCACCGGTCATTTTAATGAAAGAGCCTTTATTTAATTATATTGAAAATCAATTAGCCGACTTGCCGAAGCAGCTGCTGGAAGATGTCAGAAAAAAAGCCTTTCTGCGCAAAAACCATGAGCGGGTTCAGCTCGAGCACTGTTTTGTGGCGACGGACGGAAAAGGAGTGCTCGCTGTTGATACGATGGGCTATACGATTCCAGTGCGCAAAAGCCGGCTCGTTCCGAGGCAAGAGCAATTAGTGCATGAAATGTTTGACGTTCATCCCATTAATGAATACGATTTTGAAGTAGAAATGGAAGAGAAAGAATATCATATTCTCTCGCTTCATCCGTATAGCATGACGGGGTTAACCAGAAAGGAAAGGCAGCTGAAACAACTGCTGTTTATGGCATTAGATCAATTATTTTCTTCAAGAAATTCAGCGGAAATCCGCTATTGGTACACGGAATGGGCACCTGGTAAATACCGTGAAATTCAGGCGATGACCACAAACGAGGTCAAGCAATCCTTTCATGAAGAAGTGATGCTCGGCTGGACGGCGCAGCATTACCGTTTATGTAAAAATCTTGTGAAAGGACATGCTTTTTTTGAGAAACTATGGGAAGTTGAAACCGCTTCTAAAATTAATCAGTCGAGCAATCATTAATCAATTGGAGGATGTTTGAAAATGCCTCCTTCGACTAATGAGAAGACAAATTAAACACCCAGGAATGCTGATTTGACAGCATTCCTGGGTGTTCGTTTTTTCACTTTTGGGCTGAACCATCCTTTTCTGGTCATCCTCTAATGTCCGTTGGGTCCCGTGAAATGAAAAGCCCATCCGGCTGCAAACGGCCGGATAGACTTAAAAAAGATTATTTTCTTTTTCTGCCGAGTCCCATCGCGTTCTCCATTTTTTTCAGCATTTTGCCGGCAACTTGATTGGCTTTTTCTGCTCCCTCATCCAGAATGCGGTCAAGTTCTTCTGAGTTCACCAATTCATAATAGCGTTTTTGAATCGGCTCCAGATGCCGGATCACGACATTGGCCAAGTCCGCTTTAAAGTCTCCATACCCTTTCCCTTCGTAGCGCTGCTCAAGCTCTTGAATAGAGCTTCCCTCCAAGACAGAGTAAATGGAAAGTAAGTTGGAAACACCAGGTTTATTCTCCTTATCATATACTACGACACCCTCAGAATCCGTTACGGCGCTTTTAATTTTCTTTTCGATTTGTTTAGGCTCATCTAATAAAGCAATAAACGCCTTTTGATTAGCATCGGATTTACTCATCTTCTTATGCGGATCTTGAAGGGACATGATGCGCGCACCAGACTTCGGAATGCGGACGTCAGGAATGGTGAAGATATCGTTGTATTTCCGGTTAAAACGCTCTGCTAAGTCACGAGTTAATTCCATATGCTGTTTCTGATCTTCCCCTACAGGCACGAGATCAGTATTATAGAGCAAGATATCCGCGGCCATAAGCGGCGGATAAGTCAGCAATCCGGCAGAAACGGCTTCCCTTCCGGCTGATTTATCTTTAAATTGTGTCATTCGCTCTAATTCGCCGATATAGGCGACACACTGAAGCATCCATCCGGCTTGGGCATGCGCAGGCACTTCAGATTGAATGAATAAGGTTGCTTTATGAGGATCAATTCCGACAGCAAGATAAAGGGCTGCTAAGCTTCGAATGTTCTTGCGCAGCTGCAGGCGATCCTGCGGTACGGTAATCGCATGCTGATCGACGATGCAGAAGTAACAGTTATGGTTCTCCTGCAATTCTGTAAATTGCTTCAGGGCTCCAATATAATTTCCCAATGTAATCGTTCCGCTCGGCTGAATGCCGGAAAAAATAGTTTTCATGTTGGTATACTCTCCTTGTACTAGTTATTTTTGAAAATAAACATAAAAAAACCACCCATCCCATGCAAGTAGGGACGAATGGTTGTATCCGCGGTGCCACCCTAAGTTGTCCGGAAAGCCGGACCTCTTCAGCCATTTAACGCATGGTATACGCCTGCTCGCTACTTAACTCAACGTTTTTTTCACGGGGAGCTTCGAAAGCCCATTCCAAACAGCCCGGCTGTCTGCTCACAGCAACGCAGACTCTCTGAAAACCGAAAGCGGTTTGTACTTTTCTTTCTTTTACGCTTCAATTCCTATTTTAAGACGATTATAAAATAAACGCGAAGCAAAAATCAAGAGGAGAGAGAGGATGTCAGGCTTTAAAAAGCAAAAGAGCTTCAATTTCTAGTCTTCTTTTTAATGGAAAGTGCATATATATAATACCGAGAAAAGGAAGCGCTTTCAAAACTAGGGATTGTTTTGGAGGAAAAGTTATGAAAAAATAACAAACTTGTTATTTATGTAAATTCATAAAAATAAATAAATATACAAGTGTTGGTGGAGGGGATAGCCAAAATTTATCATTCTTTACTAAAGGTGATGCATAAAATCAATGAAATTGTGACAGAAATGTGCATTGTTTATGAAGAGACAGTAAATTACTTGTTAAGAAAATATTAAAAAAATTGACAAAAATTATTGTAACAAAAAGAAAAAGTATTATAATAATATTAAATCTTCAGAAAAATGAAGAAAAAATGTTAAGGGGGTAAGAGAATGAACAAAAAGTTTTCTGTTTTCTTAGTATTTCTATTGGCATTAAGTACTTTTTTGGCTGCTTGCGGCGGTGGCAGCGGCGGTAAAGCCGGCACAGGCGCTAAAGAAGAAAACAAAGAAGAATTTCGCGTCAATATTAAAACAGAACCGTTTTCGCTCCATCCCGGTCTGGCTAATGAAAATACTGCAGGGACCGTTTTGCGCAATACATTTGAAGGTTTAACGCGAATCAATAAAGACGATAAGCCGGAAAATGCTGCTGCTGAAAAAGTTGATGTATCCGAGGACGGCAAAATTTATACGTTTACGATTAGAGACCATAAATGGAGTAACGGGGATCCGGTAACAGCCAAGGATTTTGAATATGCGTGGAAATGGGCCCTTGACCCGAAAAATCAATCGCAATATGCTTATCAGCTGTATTATTTAAAGAATGGCCAGGCAGCTAACGAAGGAAAGGCAAAGCTGGACGATGTCGGCGTCAAAGCTAAAGACGACAAAACGCTTGTCGTCACATTGGAGAACCCGACACCTTATTTCTTGGAATTGACAGCCTTCTATACGTATCTTCCTGTTAATAGCAAAATAGCGCAAAAAGACAAGAAATGGTATAAAAACGCCGGAGAGAATTACACATCCAATGGCCCGTTCAAGATGACGGAATGGGAGCACAGCAATAAAATCGTTCTTGAGAAAAATGATCAATATTGGGACAAAGAGAACGTCAAGCTTAACAAAATCGAAATGGCGATGGTGAACGATGTAAATACCGAGCTGTCCATGTTTAAAAAAGGGGAGCTTGACTGGGCGGGAGCTCCGTTTAGTAGCTTGCCGACAGATGCCATGGATAGCTTAAAAAAAGAAAAAATCCTAAAGAACAAGCCAATCGCCGGCGTGTACTGGTACAAATTCAATACGGAAGTAGAGCCATTAAATAACGTTAACATCCGCAAAGCATTAACGTATGCATTAGATAGAAAATCAATCGTGGAGAAGATTACGAAAGGCGGACAAATTCCAGCGATGGCTGCCGTCCCGCCAAGCATGTTTGAAGAGAATGAAAAAGGTTACTTTAAAGACCATGATGTGAAGAAGGCAAAGGAATATTTAGAGAAAGGATTGAAAGAACTCGGATTAAAAGACGCCTCAGAATTGCCTGAAATTTCAATCTCTTATAACACAGATGAATCTCATCAAAAAATCGCTCAGGCTGTCCAAGATACTTGGAAGAAAGAGCTGGGCGTGAAAGCAAAGCTCGGGAATGAAGAGTGGGCGGTATATATTGAAAAGCTTCACTCCGGTGACTATATGGTCGGACGCATGGGCTGGCTGGGAGATTTCAATGATGCGATTAACTTCTTGGAATTATTCCGTGAAAAAGAAGGCGGAAACAACGACACGAACTGGGAGCATCCGGAATTCAAAAAATTATTGGTTGATTCACAAAAACAAACAGATCCGGCTAAGCGCGAGCAAATGCTGAGAGACGCGGAGAAGATCTTCATAGACGAAATGCCTGTTGCCCCGATTTATTTCTATACGAATTCTTGGGTGCAGAAAGATAACCTCAAGGATGTCGTGATCTCTGGTCTTGGCGATGTCCAATTAAAATGGGCTCACTTTGAATAAGCCATTTCTTTTCAGGGGTATATGGGGTGCGTCCCATATACCCCTGAATCGTATCAGCTGAATAAAAATGGAGGTGCAAAAGATGGCGAAGTATTTTGGTAAGAGATTTTTGTATATGCTTTTATCCTTGTTGGTGATTATCACGGCAACCTTTTTTCTGATGAGGCTGGCGCCTGGGAATCCGTTTACCTCCGAAAAGAAGCTGCCTCCGGAAATTGAAGCGAATTTAAATGCGCATTATGGACTGGATGAACCATGGTATGTGCAGTACGCAGATTATTTACAGAAAATTGCGGTGTGGGATTTCGGGCCTTCTTTTAAATATAAAGGACAAACGGTGAATGACTTAATCAGTGAAGGCTTTCCGGTCTCGCTAGTATTAGGATTAGAAGCGATATTTATCGCTTTAGCGCTCGGAGTTTTATTAGGCGTCTTAGCGGCTTTATATCACAATAAATGGCAGGATTATTTATCCATGATTGTGGCAGTAATCGGGATTTCCGTACCATCATTTATAATGGCGGCCGTTTTGCAATATGTATTTGCGATTAAGCTGCAAGCGCTGCCGGTCGCACGCTGGGACAGCTTTGCCCATACCATTTTGCCGGCACTGGCTTTAGCAGCAACACCGCTTGCTTTTATAGCCCGCTTAACACGATCCTCCATGCTTGAGGTGTTGGCCAATGACTATATTAAAACGGCGAAATCGAAAGGATTAAGCCGCGCGGTGATTACTGTCAAGCATGCAATCCGCAATGCGCTGATGCCGGTCGTGTCCTATCTGGGGCCGTTATCGGCAGGAATCATCACCGGAAGCTTTGTGATTGAGAAAATTTTCGGTATCCCGGGGCTGGGATCACATTTTGTCACCAGCATCCAAAACCGTGATTACACAGTCATCATGGGTGTGACGACTTTCTACAGTATTTTGCTTCTTCTCTCTATTTTCATAGTGGATATGATTTATGGACTCATTGATCCGAGAATTAAATTAAGAAGCCAGAAGAAGGGGGCGTAAATCTATGAATGTGGTGCCTAATAAGGATAACAGATTTGAAATTGTCGGACCTCAAGGGGATGCTGCTGAAAAAATTGAAAAACCGAGCATTTCATTTTGGAAGGATACTTGGCTCCGCTTCAAAAAAAATAAACTGGCGATGTTCGGAGCCGTTCTTCTGGCCATGTTATTATTTATGGCCATCGCCGGACCTTATATGGTCAAATACGATTATGCGACGAATGATTTAATGAACGCCAATCAGCCTCCTTCCGGTGAACACTGGTTCGGCACAGATGACCTCGGCCGCGATGTCTTTGTCCGCACATGGCAAGGAGCGAGAATTTCCTTGTTTATCGGCATAGCCGCTGCTTTCATTGACTTAGTGATCGGCATCCTGTGGGGCGGAATCGCCGGCTATAAAGGAGGCCGTGTCGATGAAATCATGATGAGGATTGCAGATATATTATATGGAATTCCTAACTTATTAATGATCATTATATTCATGGTTGTTCTTGGCCAGGGACTCGGCACAATGATTTTGGCCATGACGATTACCGGGTGGATAAGCATGGCGCGGATTGTTCGCGGACAGGTGCTGCAGCTGAAAAATCAGGAGTTTGTCTTAGCTTCGCGAACATTAGGGGCAAGCGCCAAACGAATTTTGTTTAAGCATCTGATTCCTAACACGATGGGGCCCATTTTAGTTACCCTTACATTGACGATTCCGACTGCTATTTTTACAGAAGCCTTTCTAAGCTTTTTAGGATTAGGATTAAACCCTCCGTTAGCCAGCTGGGGAACAATGGCCAATGATGGTTTGTCGGCTCTGGAGTATTATCCGTGGAGATTGTTTTTCCCTGCCACCTTTATTTGCTTAACGATATTCGCGTTTAATGTGATCGGAGACGGATTAAGAGATGCTCTTGATCCTCGAATGAGAAAATAGGAGGATGTAATCGATGGGAAAATTACTGGAAGTCAAAAACTTAGAAGTCGGTTTCAAAACGCATAGCGGCTATGTACAGGCGGTAAGAGGTGTCAGCTTTGACTTGGAAAAGGGCGAGACGCTGGCCATCGTGGGAGAATCAGGTTCGGGGAAAAGTGTCACCACGCAAGCCATTATGAAGCTGATTCCTATCCCGCCAGGTGAGATCCGCAGCGGGGAAATTTTGCTTGACGGTGAAGATATTGTGTCTAAAACGCCGAAAGAAATGGAGAAAATTCTTGGCAAAGATATAAGTATGATCTTTCAGGACCCGATGACGTCTTTAAACCCAACGATGAAAGTCGGCGCCCAAATTACTGAGGTATTAATAAAGCATAAGGATATGAATAAGGAGCAGGCTCATCAGCGGGCGATTGAACTTTTGCAGCTAGTAGGCATTCCCAAGGCGGAAGCGAGGGTGAAACAGTACCCTCATCAATTCTCCGGCGGGATGAGGCAGCGGGTTATGATTGCGATTGCGCTGGCTGCTAGCCCGAAGCTGCTGATTGCCGATGAACCTACGACAGCGTTAGACGTAACCATTCAGGCGCAGATTCTGGAATTAATGAAGAAATTGAAGAAAGAAATGGGCTCATCCATTATTTTTATTACCCATGACTTGGGAGTTGTAGCCAATGTCGCAGACCGTGTAGCTGTTATGTATGCCGGACAGATTGTTGAAATCGGCACGGCTGATGAAATCTTTTATGATCCAAGACATCCATATACATGGGGATTAATGGCTTCCATGCCGAGCTTAGACAGCGTGGAGCAAGAGGCATTGGAGGCGATTCCCGGAACGCCGCCTGATTTAACAAACCCTCCGGTTGGTGATGCTTTTGCCCCGCGAAATGCCTATGCCATGCAAATCGATTACGAAGAGGAGCCGCCAATGTTTCAAGTGTCGCCCACCCATTTCGCCAAAACGTGGCTGCTGCATCCGGATGCCCCTAAAGTCGAACCGCCGGAAGCGGTGCGCAGCATTCAGAAAAAGCTGGCGGGAACCTTTGAGATTCCTGTCATGGTGAAAGGGGAGTAAACATTATGGAAAAATTGGTTGAAGTGAAAGGGCTGAAGCAATACTTTCATGCCGGCACGCCGAATGAAGTGCGGGCGGTTGATGATATTTCTTTTGATATTTACAAAGGAGAAACGCTTGGACTTGTTGGAGAATCGGGATGCGGCAAGTCGACGACGGGAAGGACGATTATTCGTCTATATGATGCGACGGATGGCGAGGTGCTCTTTGATAACCAAAATGTGCACTCGAAGAAATCGAAGAAGGAATTGAAAGAACTGCACCGTAAAATGCAAATGATCTTCCAGGATCCGTATGCTTCCTTGAATCCGCGAATGAAGGTATCGGATATCATTGCAGAAGGAATCGACATTCATGGATTAGCAAAGACCAAGGCCGAACGGATGGAGCGGGTATATAAACTGTTAGAAACCGTCGGGCTGAATCGAGAGCATGCCAACCGCTATCCTCATGAATTCTCAGGCGGACAGCGCCAGCGGCTTGGCATTGCCCGCGCTCTCGCTGTGGAGCCTGAATTTATCATTGCCGATGAACCGATTTCAGCGCTGGATGTATCGATTCAAGCGCAGGTTGTGAACCTCTTGCAAAAGCTGCAAAAGGAAAAAGGACTGACGTATTTATTTATCGCTCATGATTTATCGATGGTTAAGTATATTAGCGACCGCATTGGGGTCATGTATTTCGGCAAGCTGGTCGAGCTTGCTCCGAGCGATACATTGTACAAACAGCCTTTGCATCCATACACACAATCCCTGCTTTCTGCTATTCCATTTCCTGATCCGGATTATGAGAGAAACCGGGTGCGAAAGGTGTATCATCCCGATGTCCATCAATACGCTCCAGGTGAAGAGCTCATGATGAGAGAAGTCGCTCCAGGCCATTATGTTTATTGCTCGGAAAGTGAACTGGAGGAGTATCGGGCGAATTATCATCATGATCTTCAGCTCAGTAAATAAAGTTTTTATCTCTTTCTGAGGAAAAGAAGAACAAAGGCAGCGCCCCAACGGCCGGCTGCAATGTCTGTGTGGCCTGCCTCGTGCAGGTCCAAACAGATCGGGTATTGATTTCATGCTTTAATTTTTCTTTCCCGTCCGCATTCTTATGGTAGGGGCCTTATATGCGGGAAAGAAAAGAAGCCGGATGAAGCAGGCTAAGTGCCTGTTTCATCCGGCTTTTTCGATTTGGCTGCAGGAGATTTGAAGATTTGTTCAGCTGCTGCTTCGCCTGTCTTTATTCGGAGGTGGATTGCCTGCATTCTCTGAGAAGGCTGCCGAGCATAACATCCGAAGCAAAGAATAGATATACTAAATGAAGCCATTTTCTGTGCGGTCAGCAGCAAAAAAACGGCATTTAGGCGTTTAAAATGAAAAAATAGGGGAAAATACAATTGGCTGGCTGTTTTAAAAGCATTTTCCCCCTTATCCCCGCCTGCTGCCGCTGCCTGCCCACTTTACCTGAATGAAGCACAAACGAAGGAGATGATGCGAATGCATTGGTATGAAAAATTGAATCAATATTTTCCGATTGAAGAAATGAAATCGCAAGAACATATGGAAGTGCTTTTAAAAGAGCGCAGCGATGTATACCATAAAGATGAGGGGCCGAATCATGTCCTCATTTATGTTGAATTTGACGAGTTTTTATTTATTGATTACTTGTTTGTCTCCAAGCACGCTCGGGGGCAGGGGCTGGGGCATCAGCTTATTGAAAAGTTAAAGAAAAAAGACAAACCCATTATTTTGGAAGTCGAACCGATTAATTATGAGGATACAGATACGGAGAAAAGGCTGAATTTCTATGCGCGCGAAGGTTTTGAGCACGCTTCAAGCATCGGCTACCGCCGCCGTTCGCTGGCGACAAATGAAGTGAATCACATGGAAATTTTGTATTGGTCTCCCAACCATGAATCAGAAGAAAAGATATATGAGAGCATGGTGAAAACATATCATCATATTCATAAATATAAAGATGAAGAAATGTACGGCGCAGCGTTTGATCCGGTTGATCAAGTGCTGTCGTTTGGAGAAAATCAGAAAGAGGATATTCTGAAAAAATTAAATTGACGCAGCTTACAAGCGCATGAAAAAATACCAAAAAAAGGTTTGGTTTGCTGAAAATCCGGGTAAATATTCACTAAAGAGCATAAGCGAAGTTTCATCTTTATTATTACAAAGTAATGAAAAGTATGTTCATGTCTAATGCGTTCATGGTATAATACATACCGTAGCCGGATATTTGATTTTTTATCAAATTGATGTCTTCTGTAATGAAGGTTCCTCATGATAAACAACAGGTATCATATTTTATTTTTAAGGAGTGTGATTGAGGAATGGTTACACTATATACTTCACCTAGTTGTACTTCCTGCCGTAAAGCGAAAGCTTGGTTAGAAGAACACGAAATCCCTTATGTTGAAAGAAATATTTTTTCCGAGCCTTTGAGCATCGAAGAAATTAAGGAAATATTGAGAATGACTGAAGATGGCACGGACGAAATCATTTCCACCCGCTCGAAGATCTTCCAAAAGTTAAATGTGGATCTCGAGACACTGCCGCTTCAAAATTTGTTTGAATTAATTCAAAATAATCCTGGATTGCTTCGCCGTCCGATTATTATGGATGAGAAACGATTGCAAGTCGGCTATAACGAGGATGAAATTCGTCGATTCCTTCCAAGAAAAGTCCGCACATTCCAATTATTGGAAGCGCAGCGGTTGGTCAACTAAAAAGTATAGAAACCTTCATACAGAAGTATGGAGGTTTTTTATTTAACTTCCCTCCGAAAGAAGTCCTTCACTTCTAAAGGGAAAGATGGCGGCCGCTTAGCTGTAAGAGTTCTTGCAGCGAGAGAGATAGCTCGGCCTGTTCTCGTTGGCAGCTTAAAGCAGCGGTAAGTCGGGAGGCCACGCTTCCAAAGTGGTTTGATTTTAAGCTACGGGCAGTTCACTATGTTCATCCCTTGCAACTTGAGGCAGATTGAGTTAGAATGGCCGGACAAACGTAAAATTTTCATAATCTTTATGTTTTCATTTAGGGCTTATATGTCATACAATAGAATAAGGTAAATGAATACCAGCAAGCCATTCTGGGAATTGCCTAATAATAAGGGGGATGACCCTCAGGTACCCTTAGACGGAAGGGAGAGGTAGTTATGGAAATCGAACGCATTAATGACCATACTGTTAAGTTTTACATTTCTTACATTGATATAGAGGAGAGAGGCTTTGACCGCGATGAGATTTGGTATAATCGCGAGCGCAGCGAGGAGCTTTTTTGGGACATGATGGAGGAAGTCCACGATGAAGAGGACTTTACCGTTGATGGCCCGCTTTGGATTCAGGTCCAAGCCTTGGATAAAGGGCTAGAAATTTTAGTTACACAAGCAAATTTAACGAAGGATGGACAACGCATTGAACTGCCGCTTCCTGGCGATAAATACCGGGATTTTCCGGTGGAGGACCGTTTAGAGGAATTGCTGGATGAACATTTCAATGATGATGAGGAAGAGGCGGATGAGTCGCCATTGGAGTTTCTGCTTGCGTTTCGCGACTTTGAAGATTTGATTCACTTGAGCAAACGTTCTGATTTAACTGGATTCAGCACGCAGCTGTACTCCATGGATCATATATATTATTTATACGTTGAGTTCCCTGATGATCACTTTGATGAAGAGGATATAGAGAATAAGCTGAGTATACTCCTTGAATTCGCACATGAATCCAACAAGAGCATCCACATGCTTCAGGAATATGGAAAATGTGTGATGGAGCGGGATGTTTTCTCGACGGTTCGTCAATATTTCCATTAATTCTATTGCGCTGATTCCATTCTGGAATCGGCGCTTTTTTATTGGCAAAGCAGCCTTTTTCCATTGAAACAGGGTATAATAAACAGCAAGGGATTCTTTCATCTCATGCTGATGAAAAGCAGAACACAGGCTGTCAGCTCAGCGCTCTGCTCCAGCGCCTTTGTGATCTGCACCGAGCCTGCAGGAGCCGTGATTTCCCGCTTAGACTTTTTGGTTCAAGTCCTGCGGCAGATTGCATTCAGGAGAAAGGGAAGCAAAGCAATTGGAGGCTTTTGCAAGGTTTGCCGCTCTGTCATACAGGGTGCCATTGTTAGAGAGGGTAAGGTGCTATATATGAAAAACACGATTAAAGTACTGATTTTTATCAGCGCTTTATTATTTATTTATTTTTTATGGTTCGATCAATACATAGATGGACTGCTGAAATATACGAGTCTGTTTCTTACCTTGTCCGTGATGATTATTAGTTTTTCAATTTTCTTTCAGAACCGGCAGCCGACTCAGACCATTACTTGGCTGGTCGTGCTCGGAGCTTTTCCTCTGTTTGGCTTCATTTTTTACTTGCTTTTTGGGAGGAATTATCGCAAGGAGCGGATGTTTAAGAAGAAATATATTCTTGATAAAAAGTCTTATCAGCAATATAAATTCTCCCACTCCAAGGAAGATTTGAAGCGGCACTTCAAAAAATACGGGAAGCATACGGTTTATCCTCTTGCGGAGAGGCTCGGCAGCAGCGGGATTTCCTTCCATACGGAGACTAGGGTACTGACGAATGGCGAGGCAACTTTTTCAGCTATTAAAGAAGAATTAAAAAAAGCAAAGCATCATATTCATTTGGAATATTATATCGTACGCTCCGATGGAATCGGCAATGAGATCAAAGACATATTGATCGAGAAAGCGAAGAGCGGTGTGAAAGTTCGTTTTTTATTTGATGCTGTCGGCTCCTGGACCTTGCCGAAAGCATACATAGAGGAAATGCGTTCGGCGGGGATAGAGATGATTTCGTTTGGACCGGTGAAGCTGCCGATATTAAACAACAAATTTAACTTTAGAAATCACCGCAAGATTATTGTCGTAGATGGAAAGGTTGGGTTTGTCGGCGGCTTGAATATTGGGGATGAGTATTTAGGCAAAGCCGCGCATATCGGCTTTTGGCGCGACACTCATTTGTACGTCAAAGGTGAGGCCGTCCGCACGCTGCAATTAATCTTTCTGCAGGATTGGTATTATATGACGAATGACAGCTTTATTACGCCGGGTTATTTAACGCCGGAGCCAAAGAACGAAGTGAAAAGAACAGGCGGCGTTCAAATGATCGCCGGCGGTCCTGACAATGAATGGAGCGTCATTAAAAATATATTCTTTTCGATGATTGCCCAGGCCGAGGAATTTGTATGGATTGCAACTCCTTATTTTATTCCGGACGATGACATTTTATCTGCGCTGAAGATAGCGGCATTGAGCGGAATCGATGTCAGGCTGCTCGTGCCTAGCCGGCCGGATAAACATATTGTATTTCATGCTTCCCGCTCCTATTTTCCTGAGCTGCTGGAAGCGGGAGCGCGGATTTTCGAGTATAATAAGGGGTTTATGCACAGTAAGTTTATCATTGTAGACGGCGAAATTGCGTCGATCGGCACAGCGAACATGGATATGAGAAGCTTCCATTTAAACTTTGAAGTGAATGCTTTTTTATACCACACAGAGAGCATAGAATCATTAGTAAAGGATTTCACCAACGATATACGCGAATCGACTGAATTGACGGTTGATGACTTTCGCAGCCGGCCCATCGGTTACCGCTTGCTGGAATCGACCTCCCGCTTGCTCTCGCCGCTGCTCTGATTTGAAACTAAACAATGAAGAACAGATCCCTTGCTTTTTCAAAAGCAGAAGGGAGCCTGTTCTCTTTTTTTAGTTTGGAAAAAGATGGTTTTCCCTTTTTTAGCAGGATTCGTCGGCTGTTGAAGCGAATAAATGTAATAAACAAGAAAGGGGTGGAGCTATGCTCATGGCGTTAGACCAGCAGGGAACAGTAATCAATCTGGCGAAAAAAATACCGCGCCAAAGGCTTATGGAGCTGAAGCAATCTTCTTTTTATTGTCCGCAATGCCGCCAGCGCGTCATGCTGAAAGCCGGAACGATGAAAATTCCTCACTTTGCCCATCGGCCGTCCTCATCCTGCCGCTCGTTTTCCGAAAATGAATCCGAGAGACATTTGAAGGGAAAGGCCGATTTATATCGTTGGCTCAGCCGCTTTGGAGAAGCGCAGCTTGAGGCATTTTTGCCGGAAATTTGCCAGCGTCCAGACTTGCTGGCAAAGGGAAAAGTAGCGGTGGAATTTCAATGCTCGTCTATTTCTTCGGACGTATTTTCCGCCAGAACACAAGGATATCAGCGTCATCAGTATGTTCCGTTTTGGATTTACGGAGGGGCGCCCGTGGTCAGATACGGAGAGTTTTTTCGTTTTACCGCGTTTCAGCGGCTGTTTTTTCAGTATACACCCGCATTTGGATTTTGGTTTCTGGCCTATTGCCCCAAAAGGGAAGAATTCACATTCTACTCTCATTTGACCCCTTACTCCACTTCGCTTTATTTAGCTTCTGTACAAGTAATGCCCCGCCGGCACGCATCCTTTCCTCCATCCTTTTCACCGCATGCAGCACCCCCTGCCTTCTCGCTGTCACATTGGCTTAAACAAAAGAATGCATGGATTCAAAAGCAGCTGTATTACAAGCAGGGCATTCAGCACCCTTTGATGAAGGCAGTGTATCAAATGGGAGGGAATCCTTTCCTGCTGCCTGAGTGGCTCGGTGTTCCCGTTCGTTATATGGCTTTATTGAAAAACCATCCGCTGGAATGGCAGTTTTATTTATGGAAGGAGCTTTTTTTGCATACACTAGAGCCTAGTACAGAACAAGCTGTGACAGTGCTCGAAAAACAAATCTCAAAAGGGAGGCTGGAGCTGAATACTTTTCCGCTGATATCTCCGCTTAGGCTGCATCATTTAGCAGAAGCGTATATAAATTTATGGAAGACAGCCGGCCATCGAAGCTTAAAGGGCGCCGCGCATATGTATGAACAAATGAAGAGAGAGAAAAGACTGGCCGAGGTATACGGCGAAATGATAAGAAATCAGCTTTTTCTTTGAATTTCACCGGTTGTCATACTATGATTAGAAAGAGAAATATTGGATACAGGAGGGCTTCCTATGACAAATAATCAGGCAAGCAAGCAGCTGCCTTCAAGAGATGAAGTGCCGGAGGAATTAACGTGGCGGCTTGAGGACATTTTTTCAAGCGATGACGAATGGGAAAAAGAATTTCAGGCCGTGAAAGAGCTTTGTGCAAAAGCGCAGACCTTTCAAGGGACACTGGGAGCGAGTGCGGAGCAATTATATCAGTTTTTCACTTACCAAGATGAACTGCTGGAACGGATGGGGAAACTATATACATATTCCCATATGAGGTATGATCAGGATACGACCAACTCACACTATCAGGGGATGGATGACCGGGCTAAAAATTTATACACGCAAATTGCCCAAGCGCTTTCCTTTGCTGTTCCTGAATTGCTGGCGATGGACGAGGAAAAGCTGCAATCGTTCATTCAGAGTGACGACAAGCTAAAGATCTACAAACAAGCGATTGCAGAAATCAACTTGCAGCGGCCGCATGTGCTGTCAGCAGCCGAAGAAAGCTTACTGGCTCAAGCTTCTGAAGTAACAAGCGCTTCCAGCAACACATTCGGCATGCTGAACAATGCTGATCTTGAATTCCCCGTGATCGAGAATGAAGAGGGGGAAGATGTGCAAATTACACATGGCCGCTTTATTCAATTAATGGAATCTGACGACCGCCGCGTTCGTAAAGAAGCCTTTAAAGCGGTATATGATACTTATGGCAAATTTAAAAATACATTTGCCAGCACCTTAAGCAGCCAAGTAAAAAAAGATAACTTCTACGCCCGGGTACGCCGCTATGAAAGCGCCCGCGCAGCGGCTTTGTCGAACAATAATATTCCGGAAACCGTGTATGACCACCTGATTCAGACCATTCATAAGCATTTGCCTTTGCTTCATCGTTATATTAAGCTGCGCAAGAAAGTGCTTGGTGTGGAAGAACTCCATATGTACGATTTATACACGCCGCTAGTAAAGGATGTTAAGATGAAGGTCACATATGACCAAGCGAAGGAATATTTAATCAATGGTTTGGCGCCGCTTGGACAAGAGTATGTGAACAAGCTAAAAGAAGGATTGGAAAGCCGCTGGGTGGATGTAGTGGAGAATAAAGGAAAGCGCAGCGGAGCATACTCTTCAGGAGCTTACGGCACAAATCCGTATATTTTGATGAATTGGCAGGATAACGTCAATAACTTATTCACGCTCGCCCATGAATTTGGACACAGCATGCACAGCTACTATACGCGCAGTTCCCAGCCATATGTATATGGCAATTATTCGATTTTTGTGGCGGAGGTAGCTTCTACATGCAACGAAGCGCTATTAAACGATTATTTGCTGAAGCATCTTGATGATGAGAAAAAGCGTTTATATATTCTCAATCACTATTTAGAAGGATTCCGCGGCACCGTATTCCGGCAAACAATGTTTGCTGAATTTGAGCATATGATTCACGAAAAAGCACAAAGAGGTGAAGCATTAACGGCGGAATTGCTGACGCAAATTTATTATGAACTGAACCAAAAATACTTTGGCGATGAAATGGTGATTGATCAAGAGATTGGACTGGAGTGGGCGAGAATTCCTCACTTTTACTATAATTATTACGTTTATCAGTATGCGACCGGCTTCAGCGCAGCAACCGCTTTAAGCGCACAAATTCTGAAGGAAGGACAGCCGGCTGTTGACCGCTATATTAACCAATTTTTGAAGGCGGGAAGCTCGGATTTCCCAATTGAAGTGCTGAAGAAGGCAGGAGTGGATATGACGACAGCCACACCAATTGAGGAAGCCTGCCGTGTTTTTGAACAAAAGCTTGAAGAAATGGAAGAATTATTATCCTAACAGCAAAAAAGTCTCCCTTTTGCGGAGACTTTTTTATCTCGAATGGAAAGCCCCCTTTCCAGAATGGAAGGGAACCAAAAGTTTAAGCGGGGGAGCACAGCCTTTGCGTGCCCGATTCATCCGGGCCTGCTTGATGCCGCGCAGCTGTCTTTGTTCTTCCGTTCATCAACATGGATGAGAAAGTGCCCGGAGGTTCACTTACTTTTTTCTATTGGCGATGTACACGGGAAGAAATAGCGCAGCAAACCACACCGAAGCTGTTACATATAAGGGATATAAATTCATGAGTCCCAATAAATTAAATAGAAAGGCGAGGATTAACAATGCGATATATAACCATACACCAACCCACCTCATGCCTCTTCCTCCTCCAGTGATTATTCCATTATATGTTAGTTTATGATTTCTATTCCATTGTTATGACAAAAATGTGAAAGCTTGTCCATTCTCTTGTAAATCATCAGATAACCATGTTATTATATGACTGTGAAGTTGATCACAAGCAAACATATACCCCTTTGTTTGACCGTGAAAAATTTCTCCCATCCCCTTTGTTCGTGAGAAAAGGCCTTGTAGCTAATACAAGGTCTTTTCTTTTTTTTTATACCCTTTAACAGGAGAGAATCCCAGCCTTTTCAGCGAAGCAGAGAAGGCTATTGGGAGCTGAAATCATTTAAGCAAAGGGATGAATCGGAAAGCGGCAGGTTCATTGCTTGTATGTTTCGGGTTGAGAGACAAAAAAATCTCAGGCAAAAAATAAGAAATTTAGCCGGGATGGCATCCTTTTCAATTGTTCAGGTGTTGTGAGTCTGCTTTTATAATAAATTGTACGCAAACAAAGATAGCGAAAATCCTGATAACTAAGGGTTTTCGCTATTTTGGCAAATTATAAGGATGAAGCTTTATTAAAAGTTTTTAAAAAAATGACGGAGTTCTCCGTCATCATTCATTGCCGCTATATTCCCAGAAAGATCCGTGCTTTGCAGGGATTTTTCGGGCTTTTCGCTGCAGGATCAGTTTCTTCATTTCTTTCTCGACCTGCTTGGCGCTCCAATTATAGACTTCACTGATTTCCTTCGTGGCTGCGAGGCGAAAATGCCGCAAAAATTCTTCAAGGGAAGGAGGAGCAAGCGGCTGCGGAATCTCCTCTAGCATTTCATAAAGAATCTGAACATAAATATCGTAAGAGTACAGCCCAGAGATTTTAATTCCTTCCTCTTCAATGTTTTCATTGAAGAACACGAGCGTTGGCACCTCTTCCACTTCCATTTCAGCAGATATCTTTAAATCGCATTGAAAGGCTTTCGCTGCACTGGAAGAATGGATATCATTTAAAAATTCCCCTTTATCCAGCCCGGATTCGTTGGCACAAGCCGTCAATACGGACAAATCGGAAACATTTTGGCTCCCTAAAAAGAGCACTTCCTGCAATTTGCGCAAGAACCGGCTTCCGGCCCGCCGTCCTTGCAGCTCGGCTGCCTTAATGGCAATGGAAGCGAGAAAAGGAGAAGAAATCGGATTTTCGATCCAAAGGCTGCCGTCACATGACATGCCTGTTCGTGTTGCTGTTTTCTCCCAGTGCTTGGCGATGGATTGGCATTTTTGCTTTGGCAAATTCAATGCAGCAAGATTGCCGGTTAATACTTGCTTCAATCGAAAATAATGGCCGTATTCAATTTGCAATTTGCGGATTATAGGCTCAAGAGCCCAGCACTTCGGACAGAGAGGATCAACGAACATGTAAATCTCAAGCTTTTTTTGCTGAGCCGAACCCATTCGATTAAGCAGTAATGATGGCTTCAATGTTCCTCACCTAATTCTTCCGGCTGATTCACCATATGTCTTGCTGTCAATTCAAGCCGATGATAAATGAAGCCGCGCAATTCTCCAGTTACGCCGGTTTCATCCATCGCTTGGCGCATACAGAGGAGCCAGGCATCCGCTCGTTTAGGTGTGATGGGAAACGGCATGTGGCGGGCACGGAGCATGGGATGGCCATGTTCGTCGGTGTATAAAGAGGGCCCGCCTAAATATTGAGTTAAAAACTGTTTTTGCTTGCGAGCTGTCTCGGTCAAATCGTCAGGAAATATTGGAAATAGGTCAGGGTGCTTGCTTACTTTTGAATAAAAAGAATCAACAAGCTCCGATAGTTTCTTTTCTCCGATGAGTTCATATGGTGCTATTGATTTTTCAGCCATACCAATAACTCCTTTTTTCCTTGTAGTTGTAAACTCATTTTATCAAGGGGGGGAGGGGAACACAAACAAACTGCCTGCTGTTAAGATTTCCAATTATCTGAAACATAAAAACAGGTTGTCCGGAAGAGTCAGTTTATACTGAATTTCTGGACAACCTCATTGATTTTGTAAAGTTCTTGTTTAACCTTGGTTTCCGTTCTCCAGCCTTCCAAACGGCTTCTTGCATTTAAGCAAAATAATTGCTCGTTACTTTTTGCACATAGTTTTGTGTTTCTTTAAAGGGAGGAATGCCTCCGTGTTTTCTTACATTTCCGGGCCCGGCATTGTAAGCGGCAAGAGCCAGTTTAATATTTCCGCCGAACTGATCGAGCATTTGCCGCAAATATTTCGTACCGCCGAAAATATTTTGCTCGGGGTCATACGGGTTGGAAACACCGAGACCTCTTGCGGTGGCCGGCATAAGCTGCATGAGACCGGCCGCGCCGACATAGCTTCTTGCATTTGGATTGAAATTAGATTCCTGCTTGATGACCGATTGAATTAATTTCTTGGGGATATTATACTTTTCAGCGGCTCTCGTAATAATATCGTCAAAGCCGGTTTTCATCGGCGCACTGCCCGATTTTATGACATCGGCCCCCGGTTTTGTCACGAAAGGGGAAGGTGCAGCGGCCATCCCCAATCCTGAGGAGGCGGGGGACGCTCCTTGCGCCCGGCTGTTTTCAAGCAAAAGACCTTGAATCAATGC
Organism: Bacillus xiapuensis; assembly: GCF_002797355.1. Lineage (GTDB taxonomy): Bacteria > Bacillota > Bacilli > Bacillales > Domibacillaceae > Bacillus_CE > Bacillus_CE xiapuensis. The sequence goes on from NZ_KZ454939.1 coordinate 819,274, forward strand.
TTGCTTCAATACCGCTCCGAACAGCTGCGAAGAATTGGAAGCAGTCGTCCCGCCGCCGGGGAGCATGGACATATTTTGCAAGGCGCTTGTTTGTAGCATCGTATGAATGAAGTGATTATTCATGCATGGTTCTCTCCCTGTTTCTCACCTTTTATGAGGCGTAGTTTTTCCTGATAGAATCGGCTAACTTTATTATCGGTCTTTCTCACCGGTATTTGATAGTCATTCAAAAGCTTTTTGAAGTGTTTCTCTCCGCTGGATTTTTCTGTTACTTCATATTCTAGCTCAAAATCCTCCCGCTGGAAATAGAAACTATGATCAAAGACGAGAAGACCATCTTTATACGTGATTTCCGCACGTTTCGTGGATAATGTCCCGAAATGGCAGAAGTCTTCCCTAGCGGCTACTAAAGAATAAATGCTATTTCGGACAGTTCCCTCCGGCAGCCGTCCCGTTGTGAGCAATGCTTGCGCTTGCTCTTGAAGAAGCCGCTGATTCGTCTCCAACAGCCCTTCTGCAGCCGGTTGCTTGAGAGTCAGCTCGAACCGTCCGCTTTTTTCGCGCACGCGCAAAGCGCAGCCAGCTTCTTTTAAATGAAAAGCGGCTGTATCTAAATAATGATTATGCTGAAGTGTGAAATCATCTTCCTGCAATTTAAAAGCAGTTAGCAAACGATGAAATTCCTCTTTTGTTAATAGGTTTTTAAATTCAATTTCCAGTACCTGGCTCATACGACCGCCTCTTTTCTTCTTATTGTATAGCTTCTTCTTATTCTAAAGGTTGTCAATCTATATTTGAAAGGAAAAGATATGATAGAATATAGAATGGGTTTTTTCGATTCCATCAATCGGCTAGAGCCCTTCTAAAAAGAACATGCAGCGGCAGGTGATTTCTCTGCCGTTCTATGAGCAGCATGAATTGAAAGGGGATAATCACATGAGAAAAACCATTCACTTTAAACGAACCTCTTGGAGCGGAAACGAACTTCAATTGCATGCGGAAGAACCCGTTTCCTTAGCCAATGTTACAGCCAGCGGCCAAATGATTGTGGATTCTGACAATTTGGCGTTCGTGTATTTGGCGGAAGAACAAGATGATTATATTTATTTATACATACATGAAGATACATGGGGAGATCTTCGCAAAGCTTGGAAGGATGGCGCTGATTTAGTCGCAGCCGGACGTGATGCTCATCTCGCCCTCACGAATTGGAAAGAAGAGCTTTCTTATTTAGTCAGCAATATTGAAGGCAACAGCAACTATGGAGAAGCGATGGTAGCTACTGTGGAGAACGTATTTGTTCATGAATAATAAAGCAGCGATGTCTGAGAGGGAAGAAAGATGAAACATTGGGATGAGTTTTTAGCACCTTATAAGCAAGCAGTGGAAGAACTGAAAGTGAAATTGCGCGGCATGAGAACCCAATTTGAGATGGGGGATGAGCATTCGCCGATCGAATTTGTAACAGGCCGCGTTAAGCCTATTGCCAGCATTTTGGATAAAGCAAATCAAAAAGGAATTCCGCTGGATCAATTAGAATCGGAAATACAGGATATTGCCGGTGTGCGCATGATGTGCCAGTTTGTCGATGATATTAAAAAAGTGGTTTTGAAGCTCAGAATGCGTAAAGACTTCCGAATTGTGGAAGAGAAAGACTATATCTCACATAAGAAGCCAAGCGGTTACCGCTCTTATCACATGGTAATTGAATATCCCGTGCAAACAATTAATGGAGAGAAAAAGATTCTGGCGGAAATTCAAATCCGCACGCTGGCCATGAATTTCTGGGCGACGATCGAGCATTCTTTAAATTACAAATATAAAGGCCAATTTCCTGAAGAGATTCAAAAGCGGCTACAAGGAGCATCAGAGGCCGCCTTTCGGCTGGATGAAGAAATGTCATTGATTCGCGAGGAAATTCAAGAAGCCCAAGCTTTCTTTACAATGAAAAAAGAGCAGGCGAAAGATCACAGAAAGAAAAAATAATTAAAAGGGTGGCGAATGATGAAGTTTGCTATTACCTCTAAAGGCGATGCGAAGTCTAATGCTTTAATGCATAAGATTCGCACATATTTGCTTGATTTTAAGTTAACCTATGATGAAAACCAGCCCGATATCGTTGTTTCGGTTGGGGGGGATGGCACTCTTTTGTATGCTTTTCACCGTTACAGCTCACGGCTTGATAAAACGGCATTTGTGGGAGTGCATACGGGACATTTAGGTTTTTATGCTGACTGGGTGCCTGATGAAATTGAAAAGCTGGTCATTGCCATCGCACGCACTCCTTACCAAATTATTGAATATCCGCTGCTGGAAGCGATTATCCGTTACCAGCACGGCGGCAAGGAAACGCGCTATTTAGCCTTAAACGAATCGACTGTTAAAAGTGTGGAGGGCACGCTGGTTATGGACGTGGAGATACGCGGCGATCATTTCGAACGCTTCCGCGGGGATGGCTTATGCGTATCCACTCCTTCAGGAAGCACGGCCTATAATAAAGCCCTTGGCGGAGCCATCCTCCATCCCTCCATTCGCGCATTGCAGCTTGCGGAGATGGCCTCCATCAATAACCGGGTATTCCGTACGGTAGGATCGCCGCTCATTTTGCCGGCACACCACACCTGCATGCTGAAGCCGGTCAACCGGTCTGATTTTCTCGTAACAATTGATCATTTAACTTTACTCCATAAAGATGTCAAGTCCATTCAATACCGTGTCGCCAATGAGAAAATCCGCTTTGCCCGCTTTCGTCCGTTTCCATTTTGGAAACGAGTCCATGATTCTTTTGTCAGCAATTAAAGACAGTGGGATTTCAGATGAATTGGATGGCAGCCGCTCAAGATCACGGCGTGCTGCTTCGGGAATTTCTTTCAAAGAAAAACATTTCAAAGAGGGCGCTGACGGATATTAAGTTTAATGGCGGGATCATCTCCGTCAACGGCAAAGAGGAAAACGTCCGCTATGTGGTGGCGGCCGGTGATCAAATCGAAGTGGTATTTCCTAAGGAGGAGCCGAGTGCCGGCATGCAGCCGGAAGCGATTCCGCTCTCGATCCTCTATGAAGATGAGTATCTGATCGCAGCAGCTAAACCGGCGGGCATGAATACGATCCCATCCCGGGAGCATCCTTCCGGAAGTCTGGCGAACGGTATCCTATCCTATTATCGTGAGCGGGGCATTGAGGCGACTGTTCATATTGTGACCAGGTTAGACCGCGATACGTCGGGGGTTGTGCTTATTGCCAAGCACCGGCATATTCATCACCTATTTTCCCTCATGCAAAGGCAGCGCCTAGTTGCGCGCACGTATGAAGCGCTGGCAGAAGGGGTATTTTCACAAGCAGCCTCCCGAATTGAGCTTCCTATCGGGCGTAAAGAAACGAGCATTATCGAGCGGGAAGTAAGGCAGGACGGCCAGTATGCCTGCACTCATTACGAAGTGCTGCAGCAGTACCCCTCATTTGCTCATCTCCGGCTGCGCCTTGAAACGGGGCGCACTCATCAAATACGGGTGCATCTTTCGCACATCGGCCATCCTCTTCTAGGGGATGATCTGTACGGCGGGAGAGTGAAGGAGATAAGCCGGCAAGCTTTGCATTGCAGCCGCCTGACATTTCACCATCCCGTAACTGGGAAAAGCATGACCTTTCAATTGCCGCTTGCCGGAGACTTGCAGCGCGTGATTGAACAATTTGGCTCTTATGGGTAAAAAGCGAAGGCAGCCCGCCAACGGATGTTGGCGGGCTGCCTTTATGAATCAAACGCGCGGAATTTCTCGGGCACATAAGGCATAGCGGAAGGAACCGACACAATCGTTTTTTCAGGATACCGAAAAGCGGTCAGCTTTCCTCCGAAAACAGCGCCGGTGTCGATATTGGCTGTGCGGTGGATTTGCCGCACTTCTCTCGTCGGCGTATGGCCGTAAATGATCCAGGACTGTCCCCGGTAATGCTTGGCCCAATCGCGGCGAACGGGAGAGCCGTCCGCATGCTTTTCTCCAGTAATATCACCGTATAATACAAATGTTTTCACTTTTGCGGTGAATTTGCCGATATCCTGTTCGCGTATGCCGGCATGCGCGATGATTAATTGGCGGTTATCGAGCATTTGGTATAAAGGCGACTGTTCGTATAAGGTTATAAATTTCTTCTTTATCCGTTTGAAGTCCCGGTTCTCCAATTGCTCAAGCTCAGCTACAGTCGTTTCCAGTCCATGTGTTACTTGCACATTGTTTCCTAAGAACCAGCGATATAGTTTATTGCAATGATTTCCGGGAGCATAGTAGGCAAGTCCTTTCTCCCAAAGATCATGGACAACTTCGATCACCTTGATTGAAGCGGGACCGCGGTCGGTTAAGTCACCGACAAAACCGAGAAGACGGCCGTCAGGATGAACAGGAAGCCCGTTTTTCCAAGAGTAGCCCAGCTTCTTCGTCAACTCCTCAAATTCTTGATAGCATCCATGGATATCCCCAATAATATCTATTTCCATACAGACAACACTCCTTTATCCATAGTTATCTCTAAAGTGCAAACTTAATATAAGGTTAATCTTTTTTATGAGACAATTTCAAATAATTTTGTTAGTATAGGGGAGATATTATGAACATTGGACAGAAAGGAGAGAATGTATGGAAGAACATGCATCGCTATTATCTTTAGTTATTGTAATTGTTGCTGCTTTCTTAACCCCCATTTTGCTGCACCGATTGAAACTGAACTTTATTCCTGTCGTTATTGCTGAAATTGTGGTGGGGTTAATCATAGGGAAAAGCGGCTTTGACATAGTAGAGCAAGACGTCTGGCTGGAGACATTATCGACGCTTGGATTTCTTTTTCTCATGTTTTTAAGCGGATTGGAGATTGATTTTTCCGCCTTTTCTGCAAACAAAAAGCGCAAGGAAAATGATGCTAAAGCCGCTAAAGAGCCTAACGCCTTTACGGCCGCAACGGTTGTCTTTTTAGGCATTCTCGTCTTGTCATTCGGTCTTTCCTACCTGTTTGCTGTCATGGGACTGATTGAAGATGCTTTCCTCATGACCTTAATTATCTCAACTATTTCTTTAGGAGTCGTTGTTCCTACTTTAAAGGAAGCGCATTTAATGAAGACGGTCATCGGTCAGATTATTCTGCTGGTTGCGGTTATTGCTGATCTTGTCACGATGATTTTGCTGGCGGTATATGTTTCCGTGAGCGGCAGTGAAGGCGGCAATACTTGGCTTCTTCTTGTGCTGTTTGCTGCGGGCGTTCTGCTCTATTTTCTCGCTAAGCAATTTAAAGGCAAGCCGATTTTTGACGCATTGTCAACCGGAACTGTCCAGATTGGAACCCGCGCGGTCTTTACCCTGATGATCGTGCTTGTGGCGCTGTCTGAATATGTCGGCGCGGAAAATATTCTCGGCGCGTTCTTAGCTGGGGTGCTCGTTTCATTATTAGCGCCGAATAACGAGCTCATCCGCCAGCTTGATTCATTTGGCTACGGATTTTTAATTCCGATTTTCTTCGTGATGGTCGGTGTTGAGCTTGAACTGTGGTCACTTTTAAGCGATAAGAAAATGCTATTGTTCATTCCGCTATTAATGCTGGCGTTTTTCATTTCCAAAGCTGTTCCAATTTTATATTTGAGAAAGTGGTATGACAAGAAAACAGTGGCTGCTTCTGCCTTCTTGTTAACCTCAACCTTGTCACTTGTGATCGCGGCAGCCAAAATCGCGGAGCGCCTTGGGGTCATCACGGCGCAAATGAGCGGTACGCTTATTTTAGTGGCTGTTATTACTTGCTTGATCACGCCGGTTATCTTTAAAAAGCTATTTCCGACGCATATGAGGGAGGAGAAACAGATCAAGGTGGCTTTTATAGGCGCCAATCAGTACACGATGCCGATTTCGAAAGAATTGAGGTCAAAATTGTACGATACGGTCCTCTACCGGAAGAAGCCGGAGACGCAGGAAGCCCATTCGAGCCAATCCATTTTTGACATCGTTGAGTTAGAAGAGCTGTCTGTGGATTTGCTGGAGGAGCAGGGGGTGTTTTCCGCTGATATTCTCGTGATTACGACCGGTGATGAACAGCATAATGCTCATCTGGCTATGGCGGCGAAAGAGCGCGGAGTGGAGCGGGTAATCGCCCATGTAGAACGGGAAGAACTGGAGAAACGTCTGATCGCGGAAGGGATTGAAACATTCTCCTACTTCTTGTCATCCAAGGCGCTGCTGCGTGCGTTGATAGAGTCCCCGAGCATTCTTAGCATTTTAACAAATAAGGAAACATCATTATATGAAATTAAACTTTTGAATCCTCAATATGAAGGCATGACGCTTAGGAAGTTTCCGTTTACAGGGGATGTGATCTTTGTGCGGATTTTCCGAGACAAGGATTCACTCGTTCCGCATGGAGATACAGAGCTCCGCTTGCATGATCGGCTGATTGTTACCGGCTCAAAGGAATATGTGGATGAACTGAAACGGGAGCTGGAGCTTAATTAAATGAGGGTACAGAGCGAAGGAGCTGAGGAAAGAAGCGGGTGCCGCCCGCTTTTCTCGCTCTTTTTTTATTGATTGCTTTTCATTTTGTGCAATACCTGTTAAAATTATTACTAGGTACTAATAACTTGTGGTAACAGGAGGAACGAAAATGACGCTTTCATTAGCCGGAAAGACCTTTGTAGTGATGGGGGTCGCCAATAAAAGAAGTATTGCTTGGGGGATTGCGCGTTCATTACACGCTGCAGGAGCACGCTTAATTTTTACATACGCCGGGGAACGTCTCGAAAAAAATGTCCGTCAATTAGCGGAAACGCTGGAAGGAAATCAGTCGCTCATTCTGCCTTGTGATGTGACGCAAGACGCTGATATTGAAAAATGCTTTGCGCAAATTAAAGAAGAAGCAGGCACGATTCACGGGTTGGCGCATTGTATTGCATTTGCGAATAAGGAAGATCTTGATGGGGAATTTATTGATACATCGCGTGATGGTTTTCTTCTTGCTCACAATATCAGCGCTTATTCACTGACAGCCGTAGCCAAATACGCCAAGCCGCTCATGACAGAAGGCGGCAGTATTGTCACGATGACTTACTTAGGCGGCGAGCGCGTGGTGAAAAACTACAATGTTATGGGCGTCGCCAAAGCCTCTCTTGATGCAAGCGTCCGCTATTTAGCAGCTGACCTTGGCAAGGATGGCATTCGTGTCAACTCGATTTCAGCAGGACCGATTCGCACGCTCGCAGCAAAAGGGATCAGCGACTTTAACTCAATTTTGAAAGATATCGAGGAAACGGCTCCGCTGCGCCGCACGACGACGCAGGAAGAAGTCGGTGATACAGCTGTCTTCTTATTCAGTGACATGTCCCGCGGTATTACAGGGGAGAATCTTCACGTTGATTCAGGCTTTCATATCATTGCCAGATAAGCTCAGAAGCTCGCTTTTAAAGCGGGCTTTTTTTGATGGTCCGTTCTTTTTGAGCGTTCGCTTTTTTATGGAAGCTGTTCTGCCTATTCTTTTTTATTCTTATTTTTTCATCATAAGCATATATTGTAGAAGTAGAATTTGGCAGGAGGTGTTTTTGGAGATGGAGAAGAAAAAGAAAACGCGGGAACCGCTTATGTATATTCAGCAGCCTTCATTTACAAGCCCAGAGGCCAACATGCAGCAGTCTTATCGCGGAAACAGCGCGAAGGCCGAAGAGGAGAAGAAAAAGAAGAAAAAGGCCAAGGAGCACCAGCCGAAGGAAAAATGGGATTTAGATGAGGAAGAGGAGACTCTAAAACGGAAAGCCGAACAGAAACAGCAGCCTTCTGATAGCGTAAAGCCGGCAGAGCAGAAAGCGGAGCAAACGGATGAGCCTGTCTATCCTTCTTGGATGAACATCCGGCCAGTCAAGTCATTTCAAGAAATGACGCTGGATGAGAAGCTTAGTCATCTATCCAGACAATTTATTCCTTTTCCTTGTGAGTTTTTATGCAGAGGAGAAACTTATCGGGGAATCCTTCGAGAGCTGACGGAGAATGAAATTAAGGTGAAGACGTTTAAAGAAGATACGGTGACGATAAGCCGGGGAGAATTAGAGCATATTCAAATGATTGGCCCGCGGTAAAAAAAATAGGCGGCTATATGCCGCCTATTTTCTTAATCACAAATGTTTAAGTCTACGTCTTTGATACATTGAACGGCGCAGAAGCAGTTAAGGTCAACAGTAATACAGCTACGAGTCGCACGGAAGTTTCTTACTCTGCATACTTTGCTTAAGTCAACACAGCAATCGTTTGTAATGTCGACTGGATCTCTGTCTTCATTAAGAGGTACTAGCACGCGAAGACGGGCGCAGCAATTATCGAATACGTCTTCTACACGGAAAAAGATTGAGACACAGACATCATCGCAATGATTCGGATCATCGATTGGACCGAAGAAAGCGAAGAATGGATTCCCCTCTTTTGTTGTTAGTGTAAAGACGCGCGTATCTGCATTGCGGCGGCGAGTTCCTGCCAGGTCTCCAAGAGGCTCGATGAAGCAATCTTTACATTCTAAGCACTCTTCCCCCATAGTTTGATCTTGGATATCCTTGATTGCGCGCACCACCTCGCAGACGCAGCCGGTACCGGAGATAGGATCGTGTTTGTCACAGCTCATGATGATTCCCCTTTCTAAGTTTTAATCTTACATTACTAACATATGGGAGAAGGTCTATTTGGTCATGGACAAATGACCAATAGAGGCTTGTATTCTTAAAGAATTTTGTTTTTTGCGCAGTAATGGAATGAAATGCCTGCTGGTGTTCCTTACTAAGAGGGGAAGGGAGCGTTAAAGGGGATTCATTGTATTTTAATAAAACCATAAAGAACAATAAAGCCGAACTATTGCGAAGCTCTCCATTAGAGTTCTGAATAATAGTTCGGCTTTTTTATTAGCTGAAAACCTTTTGTCTCTGCTTCTATGACTAAAGAATTCTTTTTTTAGGATTCATGTTTAAAGCGTGTAACAATAGCTTGCAGCTCGTCAGCTAATTCTGAAAGAGAGGCGGATGACGCTGTTACTTCTTCGCTGGCTGCCAGCTGCTCCTGCGTCGCTGCTGTAATATGCTCAATATCAGCAGTCGTCTTTTTCGAGCTTTCGGCGATTTCATCAATTGACTGATGAAGCATTTCAAAGCCGGAAGTGATTTGCTGCGTGGTTGCCGCTGTTTCTTGAATATTGGAAGTGACCTGATCGATCGCCTCCAAGATATCGGTGAAATTGGAAACGGTTTTTTGGGTCAGCTCAATACCTGAAGAGACATTGGTTTGAACGACACAGATATTTCGGACTGTGTCACTGGATTCATGCTGAATATTCTCGACCAGCTCCTTAATGTGGATGGCTGATCGGTTGGTTTCATCCGCCAGTTTTCTCACTTCTTCTGCTACAACCGCAAAGCCTTTTCCATGTTCTCCTGCTCTCGCCGATTCGATGGCAGCATTTAAGGCGAGCAGGTTCGTTTGCTCAGAAATATCCGTGATTAAGGATGACATCTGGCGGATTTCTGCCGCGCTTTCCACTAATGTGTGAACGCCTGCATTGGCAGAATCGACCGATTGCTGAATAGATTGCATCTGCTTGAGTAATTCATGAACGGAGTCGGCTCCCGTATTCGCTTGCTCCTTCATCCCCGCAGACAGTTCGGCGACATGCTGGGTATGCGAAGCGACAGAGGTTACATGACCAAGTGAATCATTCATAGCGGATAGGCTGTTCTCTGTCAATTGATGCTGCTGGCTGTTGCGGCTGGCTATCGATTGCATCGATTGAGAAATTTGTTCAGAAGTAGATTGAGACTGCTGTGAGCTGGCAGCCAGCTCTTGGGAAGAGGCGGCGACCTGCTTAGAAGAGTGACTAATTTGCTGAATCATTTCCTTCATCGAATCCACAAATAAATTGAACGAACGGGCCAGCTGGCTCAATTCATCTTTTCCTTTAGCCTCTAGTTTTTTAGTTAAATCCGCTTCTCCGCGAGCGATATCTCTCAATTGTCGATTGACGTTTGATAGCGGAATTAAAATAGAACGCAGTATGAATGCGCTAATAATAGTGCTAGCGATAATGGTGAGCACGATGATGACCAGCAAAGCCGTATGGCTCCAGGTTGATCTTTTCTCGATGCTTTGCTTTAACTGATGGACATCGCCGTCTATTTTTTCTACAAGGTGATCCACTGCTGGATCTAATACTTGCTTTCTCAGCGTCCGTTCTTCATTAAAATGCAAAGATTTTGCCTGTTCCGGATTGGCAGCATAGCTATTGAGCACTTGCTGATTCAAAGACCAAAATTCTTGAAAGCTCGTTTTCAGCGACCGGATTTCTTTTTCGTATGCCCGGTCGGTCAGCTGACGGATCGTTTTCTGAATATTTTTTGCTTTTTCAATCATTCCGTTGGCGAATTCTTGCTTCCCAGTTATAATAAACGCCCGTTCATCATTGGAAAGGCCGGCCAGGCGATACTGAATGTGTTTGACGTCTTTTTGCAACTCCATTTTAGCCGCTAATTGACTGTTTTCCGTTGTCGTAGAGCGGATGATTGTGATGGAAAACACTCCGAGACAAATCATAATTACAACTAAAACAGAGATCATGGATATTAATTTTGTCTTTATTTTCACTCCATTGTCCCCCCAAAAAAATCACCTGTATATTAATATCGGCTTCTTGAAAGATTTATTTAATCAAAATTTTCCCCTTTAAAAAATCCCTATTTCATAAATAAAAAAGCGGAAACGGAAAAAACTAATTCATAAACGGCTGAAAGAATGGAGGGGAAAGTATGAAAGCTGTTTTTGGTTTATTGGCGATCCTGGCACTGGCTGGCTGCGCGGATCAAGAAGAAAAAGAGGACAGCAGACTGGCGCTGATGAAGACAACGAATCCGTCTCCTGTTCAGCTTCAGGAAAAGGGAGCGAAGGTCTCGAAGATCAAGAAAGAGGTGGAGGACATTGAAGAAATTTATGACGTAGCTGTTGTCAAAGGAGATCACCAAATTCTTGTTGCATACAAGGTAAAGCATTTGGATAGATTTCGAATGAAAAAAATTGAAAAAAAATTAAAGAAGCGGCTGGAGAAGAAGTATAAAGATGAAAACTTTATCGTCTCAAGCGACTATAAAATTTTTCTGGAGGCTGTCAGATTGCGGGAGAAAATAGATGCGGGAAAAATGAGCCAGAAGCAAGCTGGGAAACGATTGAAAGAAATTCTTTCATTAAAGAAGGAAATGGCATAAGGAGGCAATTATGGCAAACAACAATGAAAAGAAAACTCCAACGCAGCAGCAATATGACCGGCTCAATCAAAAGCATGAAGTGAAGCGGCCGCTGCTTAAAAATTGTCTGCGGGCTTTCTTTGTCGGAGGGCTGATCTGTGCGGCCGGCCAAGCCATCACGTATTTTTATATTTATTTCTTTAATTTTACTGAGCAAACAGCGGGAAACCCTACCGTGGCCACCGTTGTATTTTTATCGATGCTTCTCACGGGATTTGGTGTATATGATCACATCGGCCAATATGCGGGTGCCGGCAGTGCCGTGCCTGTATCAGGATTTGGAAATGCCGTTATCTCAGCAGCCATAGAACATCGGACAGAAGGATTTGTTCTTGGTGTCGGCGGCAATATGTTTAAGCTGGCCGGCTCTGTTATTGTTTTTGGTGTTTTTGCCGCATTCATTGTGGCGCTGATTAAAACATTTCTTCTGAAATGGGGAGGATTTTAAAGTAAAGGAGTGGCTTCGGATGTTTGGTATGTTTTTTTGGGCATTTGTGATCGGGGGCTTGATCTGTGTGGTCGGCCAGCTGATGATGGATGTAGGAAAACTGACCCCCGGCCATACGCTCAGCACACTTGTGGTGGTGGGGGCTGTATTGGCCGGCTTTGATTTGTATGAGCCGTTAATCGATTTCGCCGGGGCCGGAGCGACCATTCCCATTACTAGCTTCGGCAATTCACTAGTAGCCGGTGCCATGCAGGAAGCGGATAAACACGGACTTGTCGGTGTATTAACCGGAATGTTTGAAGTCACCAGCTCGGGGATTTCTGCGGCGATCGTATTTGGATTTATCGGCGCTTTAGTTTTTAAGCCAAAAGGATAATAACCGCCCAAACCAAAAGGCGCTTCGCTCATATATTGTAAGTGAGTTAAGAAAAAGCGAGGTGAACAAAATGGGCTTTTACGGATGCGGATACGGATGCGGATACGGAGGCTACTGTGGTTACCGCGGCACATCTACTTTCGTGTTAATCGTAGTTCTTTTCATTTTATTGATCATTGTTGGAGCGAGCTTCTACTAAAAATTTAAAAAAACTGATTTAAACACACTGATGTTTAAATCAGTTTTTTTGTTGCCTGTTTTCAGGCATATCTTCCACTCGGCTTCCGGTAACTTTTTTGAATGTATGCATATGATGAAAAGAAGATAAAGGAGGCTGAAAAAAGTGGATAACGGTTTGTTTAAAAACATTGAGCAAAAGACCGGTGTGAGAATGAAGGATGTTCTGGAATTGGCCAACTCACTTCAGCATGCGAACTTTAAGGATGAAAAAACAGTAAGAGGTGTGATTAAAAAAGTTTCCAAGCTGGCTAATAAATCCGTTCCACAGCGATTAGAAGACCAAATTGTCCAGTCTATCATAAAAGACGGCAAAAAATTGGATATTCAAACGATTACTGACATGGTTAATAAAAAGAAATAATTTATCGCTTCTATCAGGAACGTTTAGGAAAGAAAGGAAAAGGGAAAAGAAGGGTAAGAGAATTCTGTTGGATTGAAAGGGGAGAGTCAAATGGGATATATTTTGCCGGTGCCTCATTATCAGTATCAGCAGTATCAAGGTCGGATGATCAGCGAGAGAAGAGAGAACTATGCTTCCATAGATCAAGTCGAACGGCTGCATTTCAGACAGGCGCTTGAATCGCAGGAGCAGGAGGCAAGAAACCCAAAAGCAAAGCAGCTTTCCAGCCAACAGCAGCACGAAGCCTTTCAAATGTATGCAGCAAGTATCATCGGCAAAGGGATGCAGGTTGATCAGCGAATATAGCAGATCGCCAGAGAATGAAATGGAAAAAGGACATCGGTTTAAATAAGCAGGCTCATCCTTGCGTGGTCAAGGATGAGCCTTTTTACAAAATCAGAATGTTTTTTTCATCATTTTATGCGGGATGCCTGCATCCAGAAACTCATCGGAAATGACTGTGTAGCCAAGCCGCTCATAGAAGGGGATGGCATGAATTTGGGCGCCGAGCTTAACAGCAGGAACACCGTGCTCTTTGGCGTATTCTTCAATCGCCTCCATGATTAAGCGGCCGGATCCTTTTCCGCGAGCGTCAGGCAGCACGCAAATTCTTTCCGCTTTTCCAATGCCGTCGGCAATTCGAAAACGCCCGGCGCCGCATGCTTGCTCTCCGTTATAGAGGAGGAAGTGAACAGCTTTTTCTTCGTGTTCATCTATTTCCAACTCGAGCGGAACCTGCTGTTCTTCCACAAATACACGCTTTCGAATGTCGAAGGCGATGTTTCTCTCTTGATCGTTCCGAATGGTTTTGACTTTCATAAAGCGCTTTACCCCTTCCCAAGCTGAAAGGTATCATGGACGGACCATGAACCGTTTTCTAATTGATAAAGCAAATGAAACCGGTTTACTTGCTCTTCTTGATTGACGGCCAGCATATTCAGTGAGTTGTAGACGTCGGCATGCTCGGCGTTTGAGAGCCCTTGGGCTATTGTTACATGCGGGACATAAGTATATTGTGCCGGTCCGCCGATCATCTCCTCATGGTGAAGATCTTCATGGAGCGCGGTCAGCTCTTTATTTGGCTCAACTTTAAAGTAAATGACATTATTTAATGGCTGAAAGGACTTAACTTTGCTGATATGGTATGAGAACGGCTGATGCTTTTGAGATACAGCTTTAAGCTGGCTGACTAATTTCTCTAAATCGCTTTCATCTGCTTCGAAAGGCCCCTTTAATGTTAGATGCGGCGGAATTAGTGAATAATGAGGATCATATCGTTTGCGATATGAGTTCGCTGTATCTTGAAGCTTTTTCGATGGAAAAATCACAACGCCAAATTTCATGGCACTTCACACTCCTCCTAGTAAAAAATCAGAACTGCTTTTTTTGTTATTATAACAAATTTTCAGATAATCACATAGAATGCCGCTTTTATTCAAACATATGCAGCAAGGCCCGTTTTAAATCCGGCTGCCAGTATTTCCATGTATGGATGCCGTCAAATTCATCATAAAATGAATCGAAGCCCTTCTCTTTGCATAACTCACGGAGCTTTCGGTTAGGTGTTAAGAAATCAGCTATTTCCCCGTTAGTCATTTTAACTTTAGTTTCCCCTTGTCCAATGACGTGATACAAGCTGATTTGCTTATATTCTTCCGCCTCGCGGACAGCGGCGAGCACCTTGTCATCGACGTAAGGCGAGTGCATGATGACCTTACCGAATGTATGCGGATATCGAAGAGCGGCCATCAACGAAACCGTTGCCGCCAGTGAATCGCCGGCGAGTGCTCTTCCGGAGCCCACAGGGTGAATGGGGTATTTTTCATCAAGAAACGGGACGAGTTCATGAGCTAAAAAACGAATATAGGCTGCCTGCTGCTCGCCATCGGGATGGTATTTTCTCCGTCTGTCTTGGACATTCGCATAGGGAACCCCAACGATAATCAATGGTTCGATTTCTTCGCTGGCCAGCAGCTCATCAGCGATTCTCGGAATTCTTCCCAATTGGAAATAATCCTTCCCATCCTGCGCGATCAGCAGGGAATACTTATACAAAGGAGAAAAGTTAGCCGGCAAATAAATGAATAATTCGATATCTTCTCCAAGCTCTTTCGAATAAATTTTTTCATCTTGTATAGTGCCGCGTTTGATCGTCATCTTCGTACCTCCAGTAACTTGTATTTCACATTTCATACATTTTAGCATAAAATCAAAAAAGTTGAATTTTTTACGAAAAAATTGGAAGATATTTGGTATACTGATCGAGGAGGGAGAGGAAATCATGAAGAACAGAGTACATTCACAAGAGGTCACGAAAGCGGCCAAGCAGCGATTGCTTGAGCGAGGGGTAACGGTTGAAAGCATTGCGGAGATCGTTTATGCGATGCAGCATCCTTTCACCCCTGAACTTACGATGCTTGAATGCATGGAAAGTGTGGAGAAAGTGATCACGAAAAGAGAGATTCAGCATGCCATTCTCGTCGGTGTAGAATTGGACGTGCTGGCGGAGCAAAATAAATTGTCCGAACCGCTGCAAACGATTGTGGCGACGGATGAGAACCTGTTTGGCGTTGATGAAACGATCGCGCTCGGTGCGGCGCTCGGTTACGGCAGCATCGCCGTGACGACGTACGGGTTTTTAGATAAGAATAAAGAGGGGATCATCAGCAAGCTTGACACGAAAGCCGGAGGGCAAGTACATACCTTTTTAGATGATATTGTCGGAGCGATCGCTGCGAGTGCTTCCTCACGAATTGCCCACCGCATTCGTGATTTTGAAGATAAAGCATCTGAAGAAATAATGCTTGATAAAGAGGAAGAAGAATTAATCGGCTAAGGTCTTTTCTTGAAGGAAAGGGCTGGTTTTGGAAAACGAATCTAATTTAAAGGTAGAGAAGAATGACTAATTTAATTACAGCCCAAGAAGCGAGCGTTACCCGCGGAAAAAAGACGGTTTTAACCAATATTCATGCGAGAATCGAGAAAGGAATGGCAGCAGCCGTAGTGGGGGAAAATGGATCTGGAAAAAGCTCCATGATCAAGCTGCTCTCGGGTGCATACGAGCCGCAAACCGGAAAGGTGACAAGGCTGTTTGCCTCGTATGCCTATGTACCCGAACACTTCCCCGAGCATCTGCCATTTACCGTAGCCCAATATTTTCAGCTGATGGCGGACATGGGGGGAAGCCCCCATTCGGCAGCTATTGATCATTATGTGGCTTTGTTCGGTTTAGAGCCCTTTCTTCAAACACCTCTTAAGAAATGCTCTAAAGGAACAAAACAAAAAGCCGGATTGATTCAAGCATTGCTGAAAGATGCGGATGTTCTTTTTTTGGATGAACCGTTCACGGGACTGGATGAAATCACTTGCAACAAGGCTATGGAGATACTGCTCGCTTTGCGGGGGGAGAAAACGCTGATTTTCACTTTGCATGATGAAGAGCTTGTCCAAAAGCTGGCAACGCACATAATGAAAATGAAAAACGGACGCTTGCATGGCTTTGCGGCTGCTCACTCAGCGCGTCGTTATGTGAAAATCTGCTGTGAAATGAAACAAGCTGTATCGCAAGCCATCAAGAAAAAAGCGCATCTCCTCCGCAAAACCCCCGGTCCCAAAATTGAGCTGTTTGCCGATGAAGCCGACTCGGATATGATTTTAGCCGATTTAATCAAAAGTGGGGGCCATATAACGGAAGTGAAGATCGGAGAAGAATTATGAAGGCTTTGATTAAGTATCAAATTCTCTCATTCTTCTATTCTCTTCAATGGATCGCACCGCTTGCGCTTTATGTATGCTGGCTGTTCAGCCAATATTATTATCAGGGAATGCCGATACAGGATCATTTTTCCATTTCATCCCTATTCTTATTCCCGTTTATAGTATGGGTGTCGATGAAACTGGGTTCTCAAGAAACAGAGAGCGAAAAATTAATATTGCTTTCCTATTCACCAAGAAAGACAGCCTTTTTCATCGGGAAAATCATCGTTCTTTGGTTCATCGGGGCTGGATTTATGGTTTTTTCAATAGCGGTGCCTTTCATTCTTGGGGGATTTTCTGAACCGCTGTCCCTTCACCACATCCTTACTTTTCTATATCGTCATCTTGCCTTTATTGGGTTTGGCATCTGGATAGGAGGCTTGTTCAGTATCACGCGCTTGGCCGGCAAAAAATACTCTTGGCTGGCAGCGGCGCTTTTTACCTCTTCAGCAATAGTCGGTGAGAAATTATTCGAAGTGCTGCCGTGGTATTTAAAAGGGCTTGCCTTCGTTTTGCCGCCGGTTTCAGCCGTAGAAGAAGGAGTGCAAGAAAGCTGGCGGGTTCTGCTTTATATTATGATGTCTCACCTTCTGCTTTTTGTTCTTTTCCAGAAGAAAGAACGATCAGGGGAGTGACGCCGGAGAGAAAAGGCTTGACAGTCTGAATTTTCTTGCAGGCTATGGTATATTAAAAGGAGATTTAAGGTCATCAGGAGGGAGACAGATGAGCAGGTGGAACGCATGGGCGAGATTGCCGGAAATAATTACCGTATTTATGAAGTATGGCTTCTCGGGATATTTAAAGGATCTGGGCCTGACTGAAAAGATCCCTTTTCATAAGCGGCAGGAGGCGGCGGAAGAAGGAAAGAAGCATGTAAAAGGAGAGGAGCTGTGCGCGGCATTTGAAGAACTGGGCCCCACTTTTATGAAGCTTGGGCAGTTTTTAAGCACGCGCTCGGATATTCTTTCACCCGAGTGGACGATCCCGCTGTCAAGATTGCAAAGTAACGCGCCGGCGGTACCATTTCAAGATATTCAAGAAATCATTGAATTTGAGTCCGGCAGCTCGCTTTCCGATTTATTCTGGCAATTTGACGAAACGCCGATCGGTACGGCTTCATTAGGTCAGGTTCATCGGGCAGTTCTGCATTCGGGAGAAGCGGTTGCTGTGAAAGTACGCCGTCCAGCGATTGAAGAGCTTATTCATGAAGACATTCAAGTTCTGCGCCATTTAGCTTCCATAGCCGAGAAGAATTCCGCTCTGGCGCGGCAGTTTAGTGTGAAAGAAACCATAGCGGACTTTGCTGAGTCATTAGTAAAGGAGATGGACTATCGGCTTGAAGCCGCCGAAGCCTTAAGCGTCAAAGAACAAATCGATAATGACTGGATCTATGTTCCTAAGGTTTATCCTGATTATACAACGGAACGGGTTTTAGTTATGGAATACATTGAAGGACAGAAGCTGACCCCGGATGTGATCAGCCAAATAAGCGAGAACAGAAGAAAGAAGCTTGCAAAGGAGCTGGCGGAATCCGTTCTTGCTCAAGTATATGTGAAAGGCGTCTTTCACGCCGATCCCCATCCGGGCAATGTCATGCTTTTAGAAGATCACAGCCTCGCATTTATAGACTTTGGCAATACCGGCCGTCTGGCGAGCGATATGAGAGAACTGTTAGCCGATTGCTTATTTTCAGTGAATGACCGCGATGCTGCTTCTCTTTCTATCATCATTCAATCACTCGGCGCCAGCCGCGAAACAGACGGCAAAGCCCTCAGACGCGATCTTGATTCGTGGATGAATACATACCTTGACCGAGAGCTTCAAGATGTGAAGATGGGAACAATGTTTCAGCAGCTCTTCGCCATTGCGGCTGTTCATGGTATCCGCGTGCCGCAGGAATTTATAAAGGTCGGACAAGCTTTTTTGAAAGTGGAGCAAACCGTCTCCGCGCTCGATCCATCTATTCGCTTCAGCCGTCTCTTGAAAGACACCGGACGTCAGCTCATGTTTGAAAAGCTCCACCCTAAGCATCAGCTTCGCGAAAAGCGTCAGTTGCTCCGCCAGCTTTCTTTAGCCGTCCACAAGCTTCCCAATGTGATAAATGAAACAATACAGCAATGGGAAGGCGGCAAGCCAAACATCCAGATTAGCGTCAAACCGGATGATGGCATGATGAAGCGCATCGAACGCATCGCCCATATGCTCGTATTCAGCATTATGATGCTCGCCTTCAGCATCATCATTGCCGGCGTGATTATCGGCATCAAAATCAGCGGCGACAACACGGCATTATCTAACAGCTCCTCGTTCCAAATCGCCATCGTGAACGCCGTCACCATCACGATCCTGTTTCTAACCACCATCTTCATGATGTGGCGAAAAAATAAATAAAAGACGAAAAATTTTATTGACAACTGACAAATATATTCGTAGAATAGTAAATGTCAGTTGAACGATTCCGTAGCTCAGCTGGGAGAGCGCCACCTTGACAGGGTGGAGGTCGCTGGTTCGAACCCAGTCGGAATCATTGGGTGCCAAACCCTTGAAAACCCTTCTGGAACAGGGGTTTTCTTACAGAACATCACTTTTTAAGTGGTGTTCTTTTTATTTTACGCGACAATAAATTGAAGGCAAAGGGCAGCAGGATGCAGTTTTTCTTCGTCGGAATATTCGCTTGAATTGACATTGTAAATGTTCATGGGCAAACGGTATGATGCATTTTCCGGTTTTCACTGCAACGGACTTTACACTTTTAGCTGCATTTGTCGCCCGCTTTATTTGAAGAAACAGGTATGATAGCCTTACTTATATAATAGGGATTATTTATTCAATGAGTTTGCCGTTTAATGAAATGATGAAGGGAGGATGTATCATGGCCAAACATAAGATCTATACAATGAGTGTTGCAAGTGTCTATCCCCATTATGTGACGAAGGCGGAGAAAAAAGGACGTACGAAAGCAGAAGTCGATGAAATCATTCGTTGGCTGACAGGGTATAGCCAGGAAGAGTTAGAATCGCAACTGGAGAAACCGACAGACTTTGAAACCTTCTTTGCGGAAGCTCCCCAGCTGAATCCTTCACGGACTTTGATTAAAGGAGTGGTCTGCGGTGTCCGAGTGGAAGACATTGAAGAACCCACTATGCGGGAAATTCGCTATTTGGATAAGCTGATCGATGAGTTAGCAAAGGGAAAAGCGATGGAGAAGATTTTGCGGAAATAATCATTAAAAGCCGTTACCCCAAATAGTAGTCTTAAATGACCGGGCGGATTATGGAAGAAAGGATTTTGAAACTTGCTTGAAAGCAGCAAGTTTTTTTTTACTTCACAAAAAGTGATGATGAATCGTTGACTATGCTAAAAGTATAACAATAAAGCCGTTTTGGGGTCTATTTGTTTTTAATCCGGCGCTGGAACGACAGAGTCGCCATAAATACAGTTACTCCCCACAAGAATAACCCGCCGTATGTTACCGCGTACACCCAAAGGGCCAGCCCTTCGGTGTATCCTTTTGGAAGCACGCCCAAAAACTGAAGAGCTGTCAAGAAGCTGACTAGAACGGTTAACAATCCGACGGACCATCCTGATAGGATTAATAACCGCTTTGGCAGCCTCTCCCCCCAAGAAGTCACGAGAGCTAAAGCAAATAAAGATGCCAGTATCGCTAAGACAGCTGTGAAGTCTATTCCGATGGTATATAACGCATATAAAAAAGCAGAACCTTCCTTCAATGCATCACCAAACTCTGCTACACCTTGCACAGCTTGTTTTGTTGTAAGTCCTGCCGTTGACCCCCATGCCCAAAGAGATTTCAAAATGGCATACGGCAATAGAGCAAGGGCTGCAGCATAGCCCCATCCTTTAGTCCAATAAATTTTATCAGCTATTTCTGGCCTCATACGTTTTTCATATTTTAAGCCCAAAAGACATTCTCCCTCTCTTTTAAGAAATGAAGCCTATTCGCTTTAAAGACTACATAGCAATATAAGTTTTTAAAAAACTGTAAATAGGTCCTTTCCCTTTTTACTCTTTAAGTGAATCATATAACAGATGCTTTCCGCTTGAGTTTGGCTGCACTATGTATTTGTAGCCAATTCAGCTATGATGACTGCTTCTGACGATGAATTATATTTTCAAGGTTGTCTCTATAAATTCCTTCTTTTTTTACAACGTTCTTATTTTTGTCTCTTCATCATGGTTAGTGATTTACACAGAACTCTGGCAATAAGATAGTTAAACTGCTGCCTGTTCAAACTCTTTCCTTCTTCACCTCACCTTACAGACTGTCCAGTAGTTGGAAAAGAAGCGGTCAATAGCTTCCCTTGACGATTTTATATCCGAATGCTCGTTATTTTAGTTTCCTATTTCTGTGATTCATCCCTTCTGTTCTGCCATTCATGACTTCTTAAAAGGTGGGATCGTGCGTTCTTTAATCCTCCTGGTCGTCGTTGATCCCGCATGCAGGATGCCATAAAACTCCCTCATCAAAAATCAAGTGCATGCCCGATTCGTTCAGGACTGCGCGATGCAAACTGAGTGTTGTGATGTAGCCTTTGTTTTTCTTTCAAACAGCAGAGGATGAAAGCCACTGCTGTTTGAAGGGGAAGTTTATAAGGAAATTCCGTAAAAATCAGCAATTTCACGGCGGTGTTTGTCAAAATCGGGAGTATCTTTAAGGTTGGACAGCATGCCTTGGATAACGGGAAGGCGCGGCTGGGCTTTGGCGGCTTCTTCCATCATTACATCGAGAGAGATGTCGAGCGCCTCTTTGTCGGGCATCGTTTGCACGTCCTTTTTCATTTCCTTTAGAATCTTTATGACTTTACGGCTGTCTTTCATAAATAACTGCTTGGTTTTATGTTCTAATTCAGCGGCTTTTTCTTTTGAAAGAAGGGGCTGATCATCTAAGCAACCAGCCGCCATACTATCCATTCTTCTCATAATAAATTGAGCGACTTCGTCAAAGGAGAAGCATTCCTGATCGGCCAGAATCACTTGGATATAGGAATGGAGGATGCCTTCGAGAATCAGCGACAGATCCCAGATAAACGGCAAGCTTTTCCGTCCGTAGCAAGCGAGCAGTCCATTGCGGTAAAATACGTGAGATTCTCTGCGCATTCGCAAAAGCAATTCCTTCACATCATCATTTAACGGGAGTGTCTGTTCTCTTGCTTGGGTAATGATAAACTCCTTGTGTTCGCACAATGATTCAAGCAATACGGTTAGCTGCCGGGTGAATTTCTCCCGCGGCGGTAATGTTTGCTTTTCTACTTCATTTAGACGCGATTGAATAATCTCAAAGTAATATTGCAGTACGGCATAGAGCAGGGCTTCTTTCGATTTAAAATGCAAATAGAAGGCTCCTTTGGATATTCCGCTTTCATCGGCGATTTCCTGAATGGACGTTGCTGCAAATCCTTTGATGGCAAACAGCCGAATGGCAGCTCCAATAACTGTAATTTCTTTTTCTGTCATCGTATTTACTCCTTTATTAGAGGTAAGACTCCCCATTAAGAATGAAAAGTCTAAAGGGCTGATCCCAAAATCTACATGCCTGCTGGTTCGTTCGGCCTGCAAGATGCAGGGGGGAAAGGTGCTGCAACAGTAACCCTTGTTCTGCTTTTCAACAGCGGGGAAGAAAAAAGCATTGTTGTAAGATTCCCTATAGGGTAGCTGGAAGAGCGTGCAGACTTCCATTATAAAAAAATTGACGAATGACTGACTGGTCAGTTATATTTAAACAGTCACATTATAAGCGGAAGAAAAATGTAAGTCAACGAGACGAAAGAAGGAGAATACATATGCAAAACATTATTCAGTTTTCCTTGAAGAATAAATTTGCCGTTTGGCTGATGACGATCATCGTGGCGGCGGCAGGTTTATATGCCGGGACTACTATGAAGCTGGAAACCATTCCAAATATCAATACGCCGCTCGTGTCCGTCATGACCGTGTATCCCGGCGCGGCACCGGAACAAGTAGCTGATAAGGTGTCAGAGCCGATCGAGAAAAGGGTGCAAAATTTGGACGGCGTCACGAACGTCAGCTCTACTTCCTTTCAAAATGCTTCCTCGATTCAAATTGAATACAATTTCGATAAAGACATGGAGAAAGCCCAAGCGGAAGTAAAGGAAGAATTAAGCAAGCTGGAGCTGCCGGAGGGGGTGGAGGAGCCTGAAATCTCCCGCCTTAGCTTAAATGCCTTTCCGATCATGTCTTTAAGTATTTCAGACAGCAAGCAGTCTTTGGAGGAATTAACCAAAACAGTCGAAGAGACAGTGCTGCCTGAAATTGAAGGGGTTGAAGGGATTTCATCCGCTCAAATCTCAGGACAGGAAGTCAAAGAGGTTCATATTCAGTTTGACGATCAAAAAATGAAGCAATATGGTCTTCAGGAAGAAACCGTTAAGAATATGATTAAAGGTTCAAGCGTCACGATGCCGCTCGGATTATACACGTTTAAGAATACGGAAAAATCGGTCGTTGTTGACGGAAACATTGCTAACCTTGAAGATTTAAAAACTATGAAAATACCGGCTGTGCCATCGGCTCAAGAGCAGGCGCCGCCAGGGGGGATGTCTCCTTCCAATCCGCCAGCAGCCGGGGATGTCCCGTCAGTGGAACTGCAGGACATTGCTTCAATCGAATTAACTGGAGAAGCTGAATCCATTTCACGGACGAATGGGGAAACGTCCATCGGCATGCAAATTGTGAAAGCAGCCGATGCCAATACTGTGGATGTCGTCAATGCGGTCAAAGAAAAAGTAAAAGAATTAGAGAAAGAGATCGACGGTTTAAAGATCACTACAATTTTTGATCAAGGAGAACCGATTGAGAAATCAGTCGAAACGATGCTCAGCAAAGCTATTTTTGGAGCAATCTTTGCGGTTCTCATCATCCTGCTGTTTTTGCGCAATTTCCGCACGACCGTTATTTCTGTCATCTCTATTCCGCTGTCATTATTGATTGCGATTTTACTGCTAAAGCAAATGGATATTACCCTGAACATGATGACGCTAGGCGCGATGACGGTTGCCATCGGCCGGGTCATTGATGACTCAATCGTTGTTATTGAAAATATTTTCCGCCGGATGTCTCTTGCAGATGAAAAGCTGAGCGGCAAAGAGCTGATCGTTGCGGCGACGAAGCAAATGTTCGTTCCGATCGCTTCGTCGACAATCGTGACGATTGCCGTCTTTCTTCCATTAGGTCTTGTGAAGGGACCGGTCGGAGAAATGTTTTTGCCATTTGCCTTAACCATTGTCTTTTCTTTGCTGGCTTCGCTATTAATTGCGATTACCATTGTTCCTTTGATGGCACATTCTCTCTTTAAGAAGGAGCTGGCTAAAGGTCTGACTCAGAAGGAGAAGAAACCGAGCAGACTGGCCGCTTTTTATAAAAGAGTGCTTAATTGGTCGCTGAACCATAAAGTGATTACCTCCGCCATTGCGGTTCTTCTGCTGGTTGGAAGCCTGGCGCTTGTTCCGATAATCGGCGTCAGCTTCCTGCCTTCCGATGAAGAAAAGATGGTGGTCGCTACGTATAAACCGGAGCCGGGCCAAACGTTGGATGAGGTCGAAAAGGTAGCCGGAAAAGCAGAGAAGCTGCTGAAGGAGCGCGATCAAGTCGTCACCTACCAATTCTCAGCGGGTGGAGAAAATCCGATGAATCCGGGTGATTCCAATTCAGCCATGTTCTTCGTAGAATATGACAAGGACACGAAGGATTTTGAGAAAGAAAAAGAAAATGTGATAAAAGATCTGCAAAAATTGACGGATAAAGGCGAATGGGCGAGCCAGGACTTTAGCGGAATGGGAGCAAGCAACTCATTATCCATGCTTGTGTACGGAGAGACGGAAGAAGATATTCAGCCGGTTGTAGCTGAATTGGAGGCTGTGTTTCAAGAGCATTCCTCGCTGAAGAATGTGAAAACAAGCTTGTCTGAATCCTATGAAGAATACACGCTGAAAGCCAACCAGGAGAAATTAAGCAAGCTCGGCTTAACAGCTGCCCAGATCGGCATGGGACTATCCGACCCGAATAAAAATCAAGTGTTAACAACAGTGAAGGAAAGCGGCAAAGAAATTGAAGTGTATGTTCAAGCGGACAAAGAAGAATATCAAAGCATCGATGATTTAACGAAGCAAACGATTCAGTCGCCGCTTGGAATGGAAGTGCCGATTAAAGAAGTGACCGAAGTAAAAGAAGGCCGCACATCCGATACGGTGACGCGCCGAAACGGCCGGATTTACGCCGAAGTAAGCGGAGAAATCACCTCTAAGGACGTAGCAAAAGTCTCCGCAGATATTCAAAAAGAAGCCGATCAATTGAAGCTGCCGGCCAATGTTGAATTGTCAATGGGCGGTGTAACGGAAGATATTAATGAATCATTTACACAGCTTGGTCTAGCCATGCTGGCAGCGATTGCGATTGTGTATTTAATTCTTGTCATTACGTTCGGAGGAGCATTGGCGCCATTCGCCATTCTGTTCTCTTTGCCATTTACGATTATCGGCGGCCTTGTCGGCTTGCTTGTTGCCGGTGAAACGCTGAGTGTGTCAGCAATGATCGGCGCGTTAATGCTGATTGGGATTGTGGTTACGAATGCGATTGTGCTTGTGGATCGCGTCATTCATAAAGAAAATGAAGGAATGTCTACTAGAGAAGCTTTATTGGAGGCAGGAGGTACGCGCTTGCGTCCGATTCTGATGACGGCGATTGCTACTATCGGTGCGCTTGCTCCTCTCGCTGTAGGACTCGAAGGAAGCGGCCTTATTTCTAAAGGACTGGGTGTCACGGTCATTGGTGGATTAACCAGCTCTACGCTGTTAACCCTTTTGATCGTTCCAATTGTTTACGAAAGCTTAATGAAAGTGAAAAAACGCATAAAGAAAACCAATTGATTAACTGAAATACAGGCCTCCAGGTCCCGGCGATTACGGGAAGTTGGAGGCCTGTATTAGTTTGGAGCAAAGCAAAGTCTCCGCATACTTACAAGCCGTTCGCTTATTGTTTTTCATAATATAAGTAGGTATAGTGGCTAGTAGGAACGGTTTTTTGGATACGGCCATGCCCATCCCGGTAAATTTCATATTCGCGGTACGTCTCAACGATGCGGTGTCCGATTTCTTCTATGTCCACAATTTTTTCTTCCAGTTCAAACACGGGCGGCTGATACGGAAGCGCTTCTTCGCTTGGCTCAGCTGCAGCAAACATAGAAGCTGGTTTTGGAGCGGCTGCCTCTTTCTCTTCATCCAACAGCAGGCGAGAAGAGAAGTCTAAGCTTGTGGCAGCGGCAATCAGAATGGCAAGAGCAGGGAATAGAATAAAAATCCGCTTTTGTTTCATGTATAAGGCTCCTTCTGGTCAAACATGAAATTGCTATCATTCTATGAGCATTGTCTCTATAATATTCATCTTGAAACGGGAAAGAACGCTATGTCAGTTATCTATAGAAAGGTGAGATTGAAATGGATTTGCAATTACAGGATAAAAACGTATTAATCACCGGAGGATCAAAAGGAATCGGCAAGGCGATTGCCCGCGTGTTTGTGTCTGAGGGAGCGAATGTGGGCATCGCCGCGCGCGATATTCAGGCTTTAGAGAGCGCGAAAGCTGAGCTTGGAGGGAAGGTTGCTGTTTATTCAGCGGATGTGGCAAAGTCTGAAGAGCGAAAAGAGCTGATTCAATCGTTTGTATCCGAGCATAAAACGGTGGATGTGCTCATTAATAACGCCGGCGGCAGCAGCGGCGGAGCAGCCACAGAGACAGAGATGGACGTATTTTATCAAGCGATGGAGTTAAATTACTTCTCGGCCGTTCACTTAAGCAAATTAGCCATAGAGCATATGAAACGGGCGGGGAAAGGAGCAATCATTAATATTACATCTGTCTTCGGCAGGGAAAGCGGGGGAAAGGTGACTTATAACAATGCCAAGTCTGCGCTGATCAGCTACACAAAGGCGTTGGCGGACGAAGTGATAGCGGATGGAATTCGCGTGAACAGCATTGCTCCCGGAAGCATCTTACATGAAACGGGCAACTGGAAAAAGCGCTTCGAGAAAGATCCTGAAAAAATTCGGGCGTTCGTCAAGCGTGAAATTCCTGCGGGTCGATTTGGCACACCGGAAGAAATTGCAAATGTCGCCGCTTTCCTCGCCTCCGACAAAGCTTCTTGGATCGTTGGAGCTAGCATCAACGTCGATGGCGGACAGTCCAGAATGAATTTTTAAACCATCAGGGGTTTATCGCCTAATAGAAAACAGGTGATGAGCTCCTTTTTATTATGAAGAGAATTTTTTCAGTGGAATCTGATTTTTTAGTAATAATTTTTTGTTTGATATTGTAAAAATATGATAAAATAGGTCTATAATTGGCGCGAAAGACCATTTTATCCAAAAAAAACGAAAGCTGCTCACAGGATGATAAAGAGGAGGAAGATGAGTGGAATTTATTGCCCATATCCGGGAGAGAGACCGTCAAGTACAGACCGTTCAGCAGCATTTATTAGAAGTGAAGGATTTAGCGGAATCCTACGGAGAAAAGCTTGGAATAACCCATATTACCGGGTTAGCTGGAATGCTGCATGATGCAGGCAAGTATACTCAGGAATTCAAACAGTACATAGTAGAAGCAGTCAATAATCCGGAAGCTCCGCCTAGGAGAGGGAGCGTCGATCATTCTACTGCAGGGGGAAAATTGCTGTATGAGCTATTTCATACTGGAGAGAAGATTCATCCTTATAAAGCGATTTTAGCGGAAATTGTGGGGAATGCGATTATCTCCCATCATTCATATTTACAGGATTTTTTAAATCCGGAGCTGAAGTCGAACTATTTATCTAGAGTGCGAGATAAGGAATTAGCTGAGTTCCGGCTGATAAAGAAAGAATTTTTTGAACATATTATGAGTGAAGAAGAATTTCTGGAATATGTTGATCAGGCTGCGGAAGAGCTGCAGAGCTTTCTAGCAAAGAAACCGCCTGAACATTATGATAAACAGTTCATGTTTTTGTCGAAGTTTATCTTTAGTGCATTAATTGACGCTGATCGAACGAATACAAGATGCTTTGAAGAAAATCAGGATAACGAATCAACAGCAAATATCAAAGAGCGGTTCGATTGTTATTATCAAAGATTGCTGGAAAAAATTCATTCCTTGCAACAACATCCAAACGCGGATTCACCTATCAATCTTTTAAGAGCGGAGATGTCCAATCAATGTGACGAATTTGCTGAAAAACCATCAGGCATTTACACATTGTCAATTCCGACAGGCGGAGGAAAGACATTAGCCAGTTTAAGGTATGCCTTAAAGCACGCCAAGCTTTATGACAAAAAGAGAATCATTTATGTCGTTCCGTTTACAACCATTATAGAACAGAATGCCGAGGAAGTAAGGAGCATCTTAAAGGATGATGAGCACATTTTGGAGCATCATTCGAATGTCATTGAGGATGCCGGAGATCACGATGAAAATCAAGACGGCTTCACGAATGTTCAACAAAAACTGAAGCTGGCAAAAGATAATTGGGATGCTCCTATTATCTTTACAACGATGGTCCAGTTTCTAAATGTGTTCTACGCTAAAGGAAGCCGAAATATCCGAAGGCTTCATAATTTGAGTGAGTCGGTTATTATTTTTGACGAAGTCCAAAAGGTGCCTGTTTCCTGTGTCAGCTTATTCAATCAGGCGTTAAATTTCTTGAAAAACGATGCGCACTCAAGCCTCGTTCTCTGCACAGCGACTCAGCCAGCGCTAGACTTTGTGGAACATAAATTGGAGATCAATACAGACGCTGAAATGATTGGCAATTTAGAGGAGGCAGCAAAGAGATTTACTCGTGTGAGAATGATTGACCGAGCGACGGGTGAAGCATTCAATACAGACAAGCTTGCGGATTTTATTCAGTCCAAAATGGAAGATGTCCAAAATGTGTTAGCCATTTTAAACACGAAAACGGTTGTGAAAGATTTATATAATCAACTCGTCAATCGAAAGCTGGATATCCCTGTTTATCACTTAAGCACATCCATGTGTGCGGCACATAGAAAGGCGATTTTAGATAAAGTGAGGAATCTTCTGAAGCAGGGAAATAAAGTGATTTGTATAAGCACGCAATTAATTGAAGCGGGTGTGGATGTTAGTTTTGATTGTGTAATTCGCTCATTGGCGGGATTGGATTCGATTGCGCAAGCGGCCGGCAGATGCAATCGCCACGGAGAGAAGGAAATACAAAATGTTTATGTGATCGATCATGCGGAAGAAAATCTCGACCGCTTAAAAGAAATAAAGGCAGGGAAACTCATTTCAAAGAAAATTCTTGCCGATCTTCAGCGCGATGAAACGAATCACGGTGGCCATCTTTTATCCATGCAAGCGATGGAGAGGTATTTTAAAGAATATTATACGGAATTTGAATCTGATTTGAATTATTTTATACCAGCACTGAAAAAGGAAATGACGGAATTATTGACCGCTTCCAAAGCAAGCAGCAGTTATGCCGCAGCCTATTACCGGAAGGAAAAGCAGCCCGTCCCCTTGTTCATTGTCAACAGCTATTATACAGCAGCAGAGCATTTCCGTGTCATCAATGATCAAACGACATCGGTGCTTGTTCCGTACGGAGAGGGAAAAGAGATCATTGCAGAATTCAATAGCAATAGAACGATCGCTGAGCTCTCACAGCTGCTGAAGAAAGCTCAGCCTTACACCGTCAGTCTTTACAGCCATGAAAAAAGCCAATTAGAGAAAAATGAAGGGATCGTCCGTTATCTTGACGGGAAAATCTTAGCATTAAAAGAAGGCGCTTATCATGTAGACTATGGTCTTGATTTGGCAAATGAAAGCAAGTCTGGCTCTCTATTTATTTAAGGAGGTGAGCATATGAGAAACGGCATTGAGTTCGAGGTCTTCGGTGATTATGCGCTATTTACCGACCCGCTGACGAAAATGGGCGGGGAGAAACTATCGTATCAAGTTCCCACGTATCAAGCGTTAAAAGGAATAGTGGAAAGCATCTATTGGAAGCCCACTTTATTAATGATTGTAGATGAAGTGCGCATCATGAATGCCATTAAAATGGAGTCGAAAGGGATTCGGCCGATGGACTATGGCGGCGGAAATACGTTAGCGAATTACACGTATTTAAGAGATGTTCGCTACCAGGTGCGGGCTCATTTCATCTTCAATCCCCATCGGCCCGATATGGCCTTTGACCGCAACGAACACAAGCACCATAACATCCTAAAGCGTTCCCTTAAAGCGGGCGGGCGCCGGGACATTTTTCTCGGAGCGAGGGAATGCCAAGCTTATGTCGAGCCATGTGTGTTTGGCGAAGGGAAAAGCTTTTATGACCAATACGGTGAGATTCATCTCGGCCCGATGGTGCATGGGATTAATTATCCAGATGAAACGGGAAGGGAAGAAATGGAAGTCCGTCTGTGGAATCCGGTGATGAAGAATGGAGTCATCCAATTCATCCGGCCGGATCAATGCACGCAAATTCGCAAGATCAGAGAGATGGAAATGAAGCACTTTGACCAAAACAACGTGAAATCCGCAGAGGAAGAAGAGAAGCTGGAGATAGGAGGTGAGTAAATGAGCTGGCTATTGAATTTATATGAAACGTATGAAGCAAATCTTGATCAAGTGGGAGTCATTGAAAAAAAATACAATGATAAGGAGTTCACTTTGCTTCCTATTTCACATACGACGCAAAATGCCCATATTGAAGTAGAAATTACGGAGGATGGAGAGTTTCATTCAGCGGCCGTTATTGATAAAAGTGATGCCAGTACGCTGATTCCGTGCACAGAAGAATCCGCTAGCCGAGCAGGAGCCAAGATAGCCCCTTATCCGCTGCATGATAAATTAAGCTATGTGGCAGGAGACTTCGTCGCTTATGGCGGAAAAATAAAAAAAGAAGAGCCGTTTACCTATTATATTGCCCAACTAGAAAAATGGGCGAACTCTCCATATGGTCATGACAAGGTGAAAAGCATTTATCAATATTTGAGCAAAAAACAATTAATTCATGATCTAGTGAAAGAAAAGGTGCTGTTTCTTGATGAAAATGACCGCTTAATTGATAAATGGGAGAAAAAATATGAAGCCTTGCATGGGGACAAGCCCGATATTTTTTCGGTGGTGAGCGGCGGTCAAGAAAGTGCCTTTATCCGTTTTAATGTGCGTTCACCTAATCAACTGTTAACGAAGGTCTGGAAGGATCAAGACGTATATAACTCTTTCATTCATTATTATCATGAGCTGCTGAGTGATGAAGATCTTTGTTACATAACAGGACGAAAACTGCCAAGCACGGAGAGGCACGCCAATAAAATCAGAAATGCAGCAGATAAAGCAAAGTTAATTTCAGCCAATGATACGAGCGGCTTTACATTCAGAGGACGCTTTAACAGCAGCAAGGAAGTCGCCAATATTAGCTATGAGGTGTCGCAAAAAGCGCATAATGCTTTGAAATGGCTCATTCATCGCCAAGGAAAAATAGTCGATCAGCGGGTGTTTCTTGTATGGGAAAACGATGAGGCGAATACGCCGGATCCAACCGAAGATACCTTTTCTCTTGTGCCAGCTGCTGCCGAGAAGAACAAAAAAATATCATTTACCAATCAAGAGTTTGCCGGAGAAATGGCTAAGGCGTTTGAAGGTTATAAGAATGACTTAAAGCAGCAAGCAAACATCAATATTATGATTTTAGATTCTGCTACGACAGGCCGTTTAGCTGTACTCTACTATCGGAACATGGATAAGGAGCTGTATTTAGAACGGCTAGTGAAATGGCACTCTACTTGCGTGTGGCTTCATCGATACCGCAAAAATGGCCAAGGGGAATTTATTCGTTTCTACGGAGCTCCGGCAACGAAAGATATTGCCTTCGCTGCCTACGGTCCAAAAGCCAATGAAAAAGTCGTGAAGGGGCTTATGGAGCGGATGCTGCCTTGTATTATAGATCAGCGAAATATTCCGTTAGATATTGTTAAAAGCGCTTTTTATCGAGCGTCCAATCCAGTGTCGATGGAGAAATGGGAATGGGAAAAGACGCTCAGCATTGCTTGTGCATTAATCAACAAAAAGGAGGGGTACGATTTGGCATTAGATACCGAAAATAATGACCGCGATTATCTATTTGGCCGTTTACTGGCCGTTGCGGATGTATTAGAAAGACGCGCTTTAGGAGCGGATGAAACGCGTGCAACCAATGCAATTCGATACATGAATTCGTTTTCCAAGCATCCAGAGCGCACATGGAAAACAATTCAGGACAGTTTGCAGCCATATCAAGCCAGATTGGGGACAAAGGGACTGTATTTGTCAAAGTTAATTGATGAAATCGCGTCCAAAATGAATTATGAGGATTTTAATAATAAACCGTTATCAGGAAAGTATTTATTAGGATTTTACAGCCAGCGACATGAATTATACCAAAAGAAAGAAAACAATAAAGCAACTGATCAGACGGCTAATTAAAAAAAAGGGGGCTATCAATATGACTATTTTAGATCATAAAATTGATTTTGCTGTTATCTTAACTGTCAACAAAGCGAATCCCAATGGAGATCCGCTAAATGGAAACCGTCCGCGGCAAAACTATGACGGCTATGGGGAAATATCCGATGTAGCGATAAAAAGAAAGATCAGAAACCGCCTTCAAGACATGGGCGAAGCCATTTTCGTCCAATCCAATGATCGAACAACCGACCAGTTTAAGAGCTTAAAAGAACGGGCCGAAGCGGTCGAGGAATTACAGAAAATACTAAAGTCAAAAGAGAGCTCACCGGATGCCTTTGCGACACTTGCCTGCCAAACATGGCTGGACGTTCGCAGCTTTGGACAAGTCTTTGCTTTTAAAGGATCCGGAAAGGGGAATGGTGTCTCAGTCGGGGTCAGAGGCCCGGTGTCCATTCACACGGCTACAAGCGTGGACCCTATTGATATTACCAGCATGCAAATTACGAAGAGCGTCAATTCGGAACCCGGAAAGGAAAAAAGCTCTGATACGATGGGAATGAAGCATCGAGTAGACTTTGGTGTGTATGTTTTTTACGGGAGCATAAACACACAATTGGCAGAGAAAACCGGGTTCACGTTGGAGGATGCCGAGAAGATCAAACAAGCGCTTGTCACTTTATTCGAAAATGACGCTTCCGCGGCGCGCCCGGAAGGCAGTATGGAGGTCAACAAGGTCTATTGGTGGGAGCATAACTCCAAGCTGGGGCAATACTCCTCTGCTAAAGTCCATCGCTCCCTTACGATCAGCAGCAAGGTGGAAGAGCCGAAATCACTGGACGATTATACGATCACACTTCAAGAGCTGGATGGTCTGCGTGCAGAGGCAATAGATGGCCTATAATGAGGAAGACGACGATCTCATGCTGTCCGGCATCCAGCATTTTCAGTTTTGCAGGAGGCAATGGGCGCTCATTCATATTGAACAGCAGTGGGCAGAAAATGTGCGGACAATTGAAGGCCAGCATCTTCATACAAAAGCGGATCAGCCATTTTTAAGAGAAAAGCGAGGTGCCAAGCTGATTGTCCGCGGCATGCCTGTGAAATCAAACGAGTTACGCATCACTGGCATTTGTGATGTAGTGGAATTTATTCAAGATCGAAATGGGGTAGAAATCAGCGGGGCGGAAGGCAAATATGCCGCCTTCCCCGTGGAATATAAGCGAGGGAAGCCCAAAAAGAATGACTCCGATATCCTGCAACTAACAGCTCAAGCGCTCTGTTTAGAAGAAATGCTGCTTTGTGAAATAAACACAGGGTACGTGTACTATCATGAGATCAAACACCGCGTTGAAGTGCCGATCACGGCAGAGCATAAACAGAAAGTGAAGTCTGTGGTGGCAGAAATGCAAGGCTATTATCAGCGAAAGCATACCCCTAAAGTAAAAACAGGAGCCTTCTGCAACAGCTGTTCCCTTCAAAATATTTGCTTACCAGCGCTAATGAATAAACGGTCGGTAAAAAGCTATATTGAAGGGAAGATCAGCGAATGAAAAAACTATTGAATACACTGTTTGTCATTCAGCCCGATGCTTACTTATCATTAGACGGTGATAATATTGTTGTTTTAAAAGAACAAGAGAAAATGGGAAGAGTGCCGCTGCATAATATAGAATCTATCGTCACGTTTGGGTACACAGGGGCAAGTCCCGCTTTAATGGGCTACTGCGCAGATCGGCATATCTCCTTAGTGTTTATGACGAAAAACGGCCGTTTTCTAGCCAGAGTCATTGGACAAAGCAAAGGGAATGTCCACTTAAGAAAAAGGCAATATCGCATATCAGAAGATGAAGAAGCTTCGGCCAAAATAGCCAGGAACTTTATCGTTGGCAAAATATATAATCAAAAATGGATGATTGAAAGAATGACAAGAGATCACCCTTTGCGAGTGGATACAGCTCAGCTGAAAGAAGTGTCCAAACAGCTTACCTCTATCCTTTTAGAGGTAAGATCATGTGACAGCTTAGAAAACTTGCGAGGCTGGGAAGGACAAGCTGCTGTCAGCTACAATAAAATCTTCAATCAAATGATTTTACAACAAAAAGAGGATTTCTATTTTCACCTGCGTTCAAGAAGACCTCCCCTGGATAACGTGAATGCCATGTTATCATTCGCTTATACATTATTAGCCAATGATATGGCTGCGGCCCTGGAAGGTGTCGGTTTGGATGCATATGTTGGTTTCCTGCACCGGGATCGGCCAGGAAGAGCCTCTTTAGCTTTAGACGTAATGGAAGAATTAAGAGGCATATACGCCGATCGTTTTGTCTTGTCCCTAATCAATAAAAAAAAGATGAACAAAGACGACTTTTTCAAAAAAGAGAATGGAGCCGTGATCATGACGGACGAAGCAAGGAAAAAGTTTCTGGCTGATTGGCATAATAAAAAGCTAGACCAAATCACGCACCCATATCTGGGAGAAAAGATCTCCTGGGGATTAGTCCCCCACGCACAAGCCCTATTATTGGCGCGTTTTTTACGCAATGACCTTGACGAATACCCGCCATTCTTATGGAAGTAGGTGAGAAATTTGCTAGTCCTCATCACTTATGACGTCAGCACAGCCCACAGCTCTGGGAACAAGCGATTACGCAAAGTAGCAAAAACATGTCAAAACTACGGCCAGCGAGTCCAAAACTCAGTATTTGAATGCATCGTAGACGCCGCCCAGCTAGCTGCCCTAAAAATAGAACTAACTAGCATCATCGACAAAGATCAAGACAGCCTCAGATTTTACAAACTAGGCAATAACTATAAAAATAAAGTAGAGCACATAGGCGCCAAAGAATCCATCGACCTAGAAGGACCTTTAATACTCTAGTGCGAACCTGAAGTGCACACGAAATCCCTGAAGCATTCGCACCTGAAATTCTCAGATTTCCTTATAAATTTTGTAATATTTGTAACATTGGTCCTTGCTTTCTTGAGGAAATAGCGTGTTTTTGAGCAAAAAACACTTCTTTCACCCCTTTTTGCCCAAAAATCGCTGTCGCACTCTACATGAGTGCGTGGATTGAAATTCATCATTTGTCCCTCCTATTTTTTAATAAAAGCGTCGCACTCTACATGAGTGCGTGGATTGAAATAATAGCTTTTTGAGCGCCAGCCTTTTCGCTTTCTGGTCGCACTCTACATGAGTGCGTGGATTGAAATAGCTTGTAAATGGTTAAAATAAACGTTAAACATGTCGCACTCTACATGAGTGCGTGGATTGAAATATTTAGTAACTTATCAAAACAAAATATTGTATGATCGTCGCACTCTACATGAGTGCGTGGATTGAAATTACAACCGAGGTGTACGATTTGAAAGCGGAGGACCCAGTCGCACTCTACATGAGTGCGTGGATTGAAATTATTTTAACTATGGAATTACAAGAAGTTGAAGAGTCGCACTCTACATGAGTGCGTGGATTGAAATCTCTGCACGCTTATGCAGTTTATCGCCGTATTCCTGTCGCACTCTACATGAGTGCGTGGATTGAAATCGTCATGAATAAAGCATCTGATTTATCAGTATTAGTCGCACTCTACATGAGTGCGTGGATTGAAATCACACTTAATATTCCACATATCCTACACATACATTAGTCGCACTCTACATGAGTGCGTGGATTGAAATATCGCTAAGTATCGGGCGAAGCCCCTCAAGCACGGTCGCACTCTACATGAGTGCGTGGATTGAAATTATCCCGTTTAACTCATAATTTAATTGATATGTGTCGCACTCTACATGAGTGCGTGGATTGAAATTATTGCCTACTTTATAGGTTGTATCTGTTGTTTGTGTCGCACTCTACATGAGTGCGTGGATTGAAATGCTATCAACTCCTCCGAAGCATCCTCGCAAACAACGTCGCACTCTACATGAGTGCGTGGATTGAAATCGTTATTGTACGTAACATTGAATCAACTGACTCAGTCGCACTCTACATGAGTGCGTGGATTGAAATCAATTGGCCACGTTACATCTTGCTTGTAAGTCCGCGTCGCACTCTACATGAGTGCGTGGATTGAAATTTTGTTGTGATCCCGTTTAGATTGTCTAAATATCGTCGCACTCTACATGAGTGCGTGGATTGAAATTTTTTAACCATCAAACCAATATAAGCCTTTGCAGTCGCACTCTACATGAGTGCGTGGATTGAAATCACACGGTCAATAAATTTATTGACTTTTGACATGTCGCACTCTACATGAGTGCGTGGATTGAAATATTCGTCATGCTAGGATGACGAGAAGATATAACCATGTCGCACTCTACATGAGTGCGTGGATTGAAATAAACTGAATCAACTAACAACGATGCACAAACAAATGTCGCACTCTACATGAGTGCGTGGATTGAAATACTATGGTTTGTTTTCTTTGTTCTCATAATCCAAGTCGCACTCTACATGAGTGCGTGGATTGAAATGTGTTTCGGGTTTCGGTTTTTGTACTGCAACCTGGTCGCACTCTACATGAGTGCGTGGATTGAAATCACATGCAAATGGGGAGTTTTTTCGTCCATGTGGTCGCACTCTACATGAGTGCGTGGATTGAAATGGGTCAGCGGAATCAAAACAACATCAGATTTGCGTCGCACTCTACATGAGTGCGTGGATTGAAATTCGTTAGGGTACTCGCCGAATCTCTCGTAATATCGTCGCACTCTACATGAGTGCGTGGATTGAAATATATGCTCTTTAAGACGCTTAGTGACCTTATCATTGTCGCACTCTACATGAGTGCGTGGATTGAAATACAAACTCCAATAGGTTAATTGAATCAGCGTTTTCAGTCGCACTCTACATGAGTGCGTGGATTGAAATGCAATGGTCGTGATGAAAAAGTTTACGAAATTGCGTCGCACTCTACATGAGTGCGTGGATTGAAATAAGGAAGCCATGACGAAATTTAAGAATGGCGAAGTCGCACTCTATATGAGTGCGTGGATTGAAATCGAACGCTATGGCGAGCAAAATATTGCTTATGCGTCGCACTCTACATGAGTGCGTGGATTGAAATATCTGCAAAATCGATGATCGGGCAGAGGCAGACCGTCGCACTCTACATGAGTGCGTGGATTGAAATAACCTAGAGCAAGACGACACTTTGTCGATGGTCAACGTCGCACTCTACATGAGTGCGCGGATTGAAATGGGAGCAAGCATTTGAGGTTGTAGAGTGCCGTACTTGTCGCACTCTACATGAGTGCGTGGATTGAAATACCCCTTTAGCTTTGAGTTTATCAACATATTTTTTGTCGCACTCTACATGAGTGCGTGGATTGAAATAAGGCGCCAAATGGCGAAATCCTTACAGAATGTTGTCGCACTCTACATGAGTGCGTGGATTGAAATTACGTCCGTAACAACGTAAAGGCTTCTCAATTGCGTCGCACTCTACATGAGTGCGTGGATTGAAATGTACCACTGCTGACCTGGTTGAAGATACTCAAGGTCGCACTCTACATGAGTGCGTGGATTGAAATTAGAGCTAAAAGGGATCGTCTGGGAGACGGAGCGGCATACGATTTGTATTTGACGCACGACGTGTTGTTTCAGCTGTCACACATTATCAAAACCATGCAGTAAAAAGGCTTAAAAACAGTGGACTACCAACGCTTTCTTATAAGTAACAGTAAATTGGCAGATAGTTCAGGGTATGGGGCTACAGCCGGAGTCTGCGCCGCCCTACCCAATGAATCCATTGAAGATAGAGAGATAGAAAGCGTAAATAGGGTTCACTACCCTAAATCATTAAAAACTTCCTATTCTCTATTGGATAACGCTAAAAACGAAACCGAAAAGAGGAAAACGCAAATACGAAAGAACGTGCTGAATAACTGGCTTAAAAACTATTACGCTATGAAAATGCAAGCCAAAGCCGTTCATGCCAAAAACAGCGGCGAAAGCACCAAAACCAAAGCAGAAAGAGCCGCCGAGTGGCTGACGTATTTTCATGAACGCCTTCAAGGGCTGCTCGAAATGGAACGAAACATGATCAAAAAGAAATACTTGGAAGTCGAAAAGATCGGGCAATATCCAACCGATGATATCGTGATCAGCGAACTCTTTATCGGCCAGCGGCGGACAGACCAAAACGCAGCGGGAACCGATTAAGATTCGTATTCCATAACCATGTAAAGGATGTGCGCTGCCCTTCTCTGGAAACTGGAGCTACCGCCTTATTGTTTTCGCTAATATACTTTGCGTTTTCCGTTTTAAATTTTTCTTCGAATTGTTTAGCCGCGCAGATACACCTCGATACAGTTGATTTATTTGTGATAACAAGCATCCGACCATCCTACCTCAAGGGCTTGTCTGATCCTTAAACACCTCTCCGTTCACCGCCTAATAACCTTCCGAATTCACCGAGCGCTTCCGCATGGCGGCCCGTTTCATATGGGAACATGCGGTCTTAAACAATGTCCCATTTAATATAGGCCCCCAGTTTTGCCGGCAAAATAGTTTATTCAAGGAAAAATTGGGGAAAGTTAAGATGAATTTATTTTTAAGATTGGGTCTGCGATTAGTTTGGCGGAAATTAATAAGGAGGTTCTCACAATGACGCAGTATGTGGATGTGACAATTAATGGACAGAAAGTAAAGGTGCCTAGCCAGTCTTCTGTCATGCAGGCTGTTCAGGAGCAGGAGATTGAAGTGCCGAATGTCTGTTATCATCCGGGCCTTGGTGCCATCGAAACCTGTGATACATGTATCGTGGAGGTGAACGGGGAATTTGTTCGGTCCTGCTCTGCGACTGTGCAAAACGGGGATGTGATTAACACAGCCTCACCAGAAGTGAAGCGGGCGCAGAATATCGCGATGGACCGGATTTTATATAATCATGAGCTATATTGTACGGTGTGTGACTATAACAACGGCCGGTGTGAAATACATAACACAGTCAAGGAAATGAAAATTGAACACCAGAGCGAACCGTTTACGCCGAAGCCGCATGAAGTGGATCGGAGCAACCCGTTCTACCGATACGATCCCGATCAATGTATTTTATGCGGCCGCTGTGTGGAAGCGTGTCAGGACGTGCAGGTGACGGAAACGCTGTCTATTGACTGGAGTCTTAAACGGCCCCGTGTCATTTGGGATAATGGCGTAAGCATCAATGAATCTTCCTGCGTATCCTGCGGCCATTGTTCGACAGTGTGTCCGTGCAATGCCATGATGGAAAAAGGAATGGAAGGGGAAGCGGGCTATTTAACCGGCATCGACAAGAAAACGCTTCGTCCAATGATTGAAATCACGAAAAATGTTGAAACGGGATACAGCTCCATCATGGCCATTTCTGACATGGAAGCGGCAATGCGGGAAGCGCGGGTAAGAAAGACGAAGACCGTTTGTACGTATTGCGGCGTGGGCTGCAGCTTTGAAGTGTGGACGAAAGACCGAGAGATATTAAAGGTTGAACCGCTGATGGAAGCACCTGCAAATGGCATTTCCACCTGCGTGAAAGGAAAATTCGGCTGGGATTTTGTCAATAGCAAAGAGCGGCTGACCAAGCCGCTCATCCGTGAAGGCGATACCTTCCGTGAAGCGGAATGGGAAGAGGCCCTCAATTTGATTGCTAAAAAGTTCACCGAAGCGAAGGAGACGTACGGACCGGATTCGCTCGCTTTTATCAGCTCCTCTAAATGTACGAATGAGGAATCGTATTTGATGCAAAAGCTGAGCCGGGCGGTCGTGGGTACGAATAACATCGACAACTGTTCCCGCTACTGCCAAACGCCGGCTACGGTCGGGCTGTTCCGCACGGTTGGCTACGGAGGAGATTCCGGAACGATTAAAGATATCGAAAAAGCCGCTCTTGTGCTGGTGGTAGGATCAAACACATCTGAATCCCATCCCGTTTTAGCTACGAGAGTAAAACGGGCCCACAAGCTGAATGGCCAAAAGCTGATTGTGGCTGATCTGCGCAAGCATGAAATGGCGGATCGCTCGGATCTGTTTATTCAGCCGAAGCCGGGAACGGATCTCGTCTGGATTTCAGCTGTTGCAAAATACATCCTTGATAACCAAATGGAAGACAAAGAATTTTTGAAAACGCGTGTGAATGGGCTGGATGAATATATTCAAAGTCTTGAACCGTATACGATGGAATACGCTGAGAAGGTGACGGGGGTAGCGAAAGAAGAGCTCATTCAAATCGCTGAAGCTATTCACCAAGCGCCTTCCACTTGCATCCTTTGGGCGATGGGGGTTACCCAGCATGTCGGGGGAAGCGATACAAGCACAGCCATTTCAAATTTGCTGCTGATCACCGGAAACTATGGAAAACCGGGAGCGGGCAGTTACCCGCTGCGGGGCCATAACAACGTACAGGGAGCCGGCGATTTTGGAGCCATGCCGGATCGATTGCCAGGATATGAGAAAATAACGGATGAAGCCGTGCGCCGCAAGTATGAAAAAGCCTGGAACGTGAAGCTGCCAAAAGAACCGGGAATGAATAATCATGAAATGGTTGCGGGCATTCACTCTGGAGATGTCAAGGTTATGTACTTAAAAGGGGAAGAAATGGGCATGGTGGATTCAAACTTAAACTATGTTCATGAAGCTTTCGAGAAGCTGGATTTCTTCGTCGTACAAGACATTTTCTTTTCGAAGACAGCTCAATACGCGGATGTTGTGCTGCCGGCGGCTCCTTCCTTTGAAAAAGAGGGAACCTTCACCAACACCGAGCGCCGGATTCAGCGCCTGTATGAAGTGTTTGAGCCGCTGGGTGAGTCCAAGCCGGACTGGCAAATCATTATGGAAGTGGCCAACAGCTTAGGTGCCGGCTGGGAGTATCAGCACCCAGGCGAGATTATGGAAGAAGCCGCAAGCTTGATAGAGCTTTATGCCGGTGTCACTTATGAACGCTTAGAAGGCTTTAACAGCCTGATGTGGCCGGTAGCTGAGGACGGCACAGACACTCCGCTTCTATTCACCGACCGCTTCCCGTTTCCTGATGGAAAAGCGAGATTGTATCCTGTGAAATGGACCGAACCGATCCAATATGAAGAGGAATACGATTTGCATGTCAATAACGGGCGCATGCTGGAGCACTTCCACGAAGGCAATTTGACATATAAATCGGAAGGCATCACTTCGAAAACGCCGAGTGTTTTCCTAGAGGTTTCGCCGGAATTGGCGAAAGAGAGAGGGCTTGAAGACGGAACGGTCGTACGTCTGACGTCTCCATACGGAAATGTAAAAGTGCCGTGCGTCGTAACGGATCGGGTAAAAGGAAAAGAAGTGTACTTGCCGATGAACGACTCTGGAGAAGGAGCGGTCAACTACTTAACGAGCAGCTATGCCGATAAGGACACGGATACGCCTGCGTATAAAGAAGTGAAGGCCAAAATGGAAATACTGCAAGCGAAAGGTGAAAATCCGCTTCCGCGCATCAATCATCGCCGCGGAAATCCAAACCCCCAAATCGGCGTAGAAGTGGAGAAAAAGTGGGCGCGGCCTGATTACATCTTCCCAGGGGATCTTGTTAAGAAGGGAGTGAAAAAAGGTGGCTAGAGCAATCACTCAGATCCAGCGCGCCGAAATAACGGAAGAAGAGCAGCGGCTCCAGGACTTACAAGAAATCGAAGCCATTTTGATTGAACATAAGGATTCATTGAGAGCTTTTCTTGAAGTGCTTGAAAAAGTGAATGAACGGGGCGGATTAGATTTAGCTTCCGGTTTGTTTGAACGCGGGGATGAAGTTCTCCACGTGCTTGTGAAAGCGGCTGATCATCCGGGAGCGACGAATATATTGAAAAACGGCTTGCTTTTAATCGGAGCGCTCGGCCGGCTAAACATCGAGAAGATGATGCCTATTATTGAAAAGCTAAACGGCGGCATTGAGCAGGCTTCTGAATGGAGCGAAGGAGAGCGTTCTCTTATAAGTCTGATTGGCCAAACCAATTGGAAGGAGAACCTAATGTTTTTAATGGCTTTTCTAAAGGGAATCGGTGGTTCCAAAGAAAAGCAAGGAGAAGAAAAGAACAAAAGCGGATGGCTGATTGCAGCGGCCGGCCTATCTCTGGCGGGGCTGATGCTGCTGAGAAGAAGATGAAGAAGATTAGGGGATGTTCCGTTTAAAGCGGAACATCCCCCTTTGCTTTAAAGTGCGGGTAAGGCCGTTACTCAATCGGCTTACCGGCTTCCCCTTCTTTTTCAAACCTCGCTGAACCTGGATAATGCAGCGATTGGTCCCGGTCAGATTCTGTTTTTTTCTGATGCTTGAGTTTCTTTTCTTGGCGATCCTTTCCCATTTTCATCACCTCCCTTTATCCCGCATGGAAGATGCCGCAAGACTTCTCTTCAAGAAGGGAGCGGGGAACCCAACGACTTAAGGAGGATTCCGGCACCTGCATGCCCGATGACAAAGGCGCTGTAG
Source organism: Bacillus xiapuensis (assembly GCF_002797355.1). Classification (GTDB taxonomy): domain Bacteria; phylum Bacillota; class Bacilli; order Bacillales; family Domibacillaceae; genus Bacillus_CE; species Bacillus_CE xiapuensis. Next base: position 861,679 of record NZ_KZ454939.1, read on the forward strand.
CAGGAAACTGCGATGGCAGCCTTTGTCCGTCTTTTTAACAGCGGGGGATGAGCCCCCCCTGCTACTTTATAAGCTCTCCATTTGAAAGGCATTCATTCTTGCTGCATTAGAACAAATGAAAGTCATAATTGCTTTTATCTCAGGAGACAATAAAAAAGCAAGCGATCAACGGGTAAAGGGAGTGAATAGAATGGGGCAAAGCCATCAGTTTAAACCGGGGCAAAAGGCGCCGAATAATGGAAATTACGTTGAAATCGGCGAAACCGGCAGCACAGTCAACAACCCGAAAAAAGTGAAATTGCATGCCGGCGATACGTTCCCGGATACAACGAATAAAGATCGCGTCTGGATGTATCAGCGCAAACCGTAAGAGGAGGACTAAGGATGAGAAACAAAGCAAAAAATCTTTCTCAAGATATGAATGTGGAGGCCGGAAAAGCGCGGGCAAAGGCTCAATATGCTTCCAAAAGAGCCAACGGCACCAATCAAACGAACCCGCAAGAGCGGATGATAGCTTCCAATCAGCGAGAATCCAATGATACATGAGGACAGATCGTCTAAAAACCAGCCGAATTGGCTGGTTTTTTTATAAAAAAGTTAATATAAAATCATTGACTGTTAACGAATGTGTATGTTATTATTATAAATTTGTTAAAAACCATGAACTATGTTATCCTTGTATTAAGAAGGTTCGAATACTTGGAGGTTGATGGTATGTTTCAAATAGGCGATTATATCGTGTATCCGCTGCATGGAGCCGGGGTAATTGAAGCGATTGAAGAAAAGGAAGTGCTGGGGAAGAAACGGGAGTATTGTGTGATGAACTTTCTGATTAATCAGTTGCGGGTCATGATCCCGATTGAACGGATGTCTCAAGCCTGCGTGCGGAAGGTGGCAGACACGGAAACGATGAAAGAAGTGCTGAAGCGTGTATGTTCAGGAACGACCGATCCATCCATTCCGTATAAACAAAGATATAAAGTGAATATGGAGAAGCTAAAAACAGGCCGCCTGGAAGAAGAAGCGGAAGTTATTCGCGATCTCATGCGGATGGACAAAGAGAAAAAGCTGAATTCAAGCGAAAAGACGATGCTGCGAGATGCACAAAGATATGTAGTGAGCGAAGTGGAATTAATTAAAGGGGTTACAGAAGAGGAAGCGGCGAAACTATTGAGAAAACGAATGACGGTTTAACGGGGCGGAGAAAAGAAAACAGGCGTGGCCTCATTCGTTGTATAAGGACTGCTGAATTGTTATTCTTATTACGAACAATAAACGAGAGGTGTTTCATGTGGGAAAATGTCAAATCGATCATTCGCTGGAGGATGTAAAACGGAAATTAGCCAGTCAGCAAAATTTTTTATCTGGTGAGTTATATCAAGATCTTCAAGTGTTTCTTCAGAAAACTCCAACTCAAGCGGAACTTAATGAAGCGTTTCACCTTTTAAAGAAGTATGATCTGTCTCCTGAAGAAGAACAAGAGCGCAGAAATCAAGCATTTCGTCAGCTGATGAACCGCCAATGAAGCAGAGGGGCGGCCATGTTAGCTGCAAGAAGAAGGGGTTACCGGTCTTCTTAAATGCAAAAGGGCATCCGGCAGTCAAAGAATGGACTTGCTGGAAAGCCCTTTTTTTTGTTGAGAAAATGGTGTTTCACTTAGCGGCAATAATGTGCTGATCATTTATTGGATTAATCATTCTTAAAAAGTGATTGATTTGATATGAACAATATATTGTTTAGATGAACAAAAGAACACTATAATGAATTACAAGCTCAATGATGAATGGTTAATTAAAATTAAAATATTCCCAATATTAAGTTTTTTATAACGAGCGAAACAAGGAAGGGTGATCACATGAACCAGATAAAGCCGCCTAAGCAGCAAGGACTCTACCATCCAGCATTTGAACATGATGCCTGCGGAATTGGGTTCGTTGCCAATATAAAAGGTAAGTCTTCTCGGGAAATCATTAAGCAGGGCATTATGATGCTTTGCCGGCTGGAACATCGCGGCGGTCAAGGGGATGATCCAGAAACAGGAGACGGAGCGGGAATCATGGTGCAAATTCCACATCCATTTTTTCAAGAGGCATGTTCAGAATTTCACATTCCTGCCCCTGGAGCGTACGGCGTGGGAATGCTGTTCTTGCCTCAAAGTTTACAGTCCCGGACTCAATGTGAAGAGCTATTCAATCAAATCATTGAAGAAGAAGGCCAGACATTGCTGGGCTGGAGAACGGTACCGGTGGATGACACGGCAATAGGGGAATCAGGCAAACAAAGCCAGCCGTGTATTCGCCAAGTGTTTATTGCTAAAGCGAATGCTGAAATGGATGAGCAGGCGTTCGAGCGCAAGCTGTATGTGATTCGCAAGCGCGCTGAACAAGCGGTTGCTTCAGAAATGCTGGCGGGGGAGGAGAGCTTCTATGTTGCCAGTCTATCCACACGGACGATTGTGTATAAAGGGATGCTGACACCTGGACAATTGGATATGTATTACTTGGATCTGCAGCATAGCGCCTTTACATCCGCTTTTGCCCTTGTCCATTCACGCTTTAGCACAAATACCTTTCCGACCTGGGAAAGAGCGCATCCAAATCGCTACTTGATTCACAACGGCGAGATTAACACCCTAAAGGGCAATGTGAATTGGATGAAAGCCCGCGAACAGCTGTTAGAATCGAGTTCTTTTGGTGAAGACCTGAAGAAAGTTCTGCCGATTATCGATCTTTCAGGCAGCGATTCATCCATGTTTGATAATTGCTTTGAATTCCTCGTTCTTTCGGGCCGTCCGCTGGTTCATGCGGCGATGATGATGATCCCTGAGCCTTGGGATCAAAATGAATTGATGGATGATCAGCTGCGGGCTTTCTATGAATATCACAGTCACTTGATGGAGCCTTGGGACGGTCCGGCGGCTATGGCATTTACCGATGGCAGACAAATTGGAGCAATGCTGGACCGCAATGGGCTTCGGCCGGCCAGATATTATGTGACAAGCGATGATATGATCATTTTTGCTTCAGAGGTGGGCGTGCTTGATATTCCGCCCGAAAATGTGGTGGAAAAAGGAAGGTTAAGCCCGGGAAAGCTGCTTCTCGTTGACTTAACTGCCGGAGAGCTGCTGACGAATGAACAGATTAAGCGCAGCATAGCGGCTGCCAAGCCGTATAATCAATGGCTGGAAGAGAACTTGATTCACATCGATGATCTGAAAGCAGAAGGGGAGGTAAGCGAGCAAGAGCTGGACTCTCTCACTGCCTGTCAGAAAGCTTTTCTCTATACGTATGAGGAAGTGGATAAGCAGCTCAAGCCTATGGCCAGCGAAGGCAAAGAACCGATCGGATCGATGGGGAATGATACGCCATTAGCGGTGCTGTCGAATCAGCCGCAGCTGTTATACCATTATTTTCAGCAGCAATTCGCGCAAGTGACGAATCCTCCAATTGATGCGCTTCGGGAGCAGTTTGTTACCTCCACGGTTACATGGCTGGGAGGAGAAGGGAATTTGCTTGAGCCTTCGGAAAAGAACTGCCGGCGAATCCGTCTGGAAACCCCGATTTGTACAAATGAGCAGCTGGCTAAGCTGCATCAGCAGCTTCATCCTGAATTTCGCACACTTACCGTATCCGCTCTTTTTGAAGCAAACAAGGGGGAAGAAGCGTTAGAGGAAGCATTGCAGCGCTTATTTCAAAGAGCTGATCAGGCGATTGAGAAAGGCGCCCGCTTGATTGTGCTGTCGGATCGCGGAATGGATCCTGATTGGGCGGCCATCCCTTCTTTGCTGGCTGTTAGCGGATTGCATCATCATCTGGTGCGGCAAGGAACGCGCACAAAGGTAAGCATTATCGCGGAAACAGGAGAAGCGCGGAACGTCCATCAATTTTGTCTGCTGCTCGGCTATGGAGCAGATGCGATTAATCCATATCTGGCTTTGGCTGCCGTTAAAGAAATGGTCGCCGCTGGACAAATTCAGCATCCGACCTATGAGGAAGCGGAAAAGACTTATATTCAGGCTGCGACAAGCGGAATCGTCAAAGTTCTATCCAAAATGGGTATTTCCACTGTGCAAAGCTACCGCGGCGCGCAAATATTTGAAGCAATCGGAATTGGCCGTGAGGTGATTGACAAGTACTTCACGGGCACAGTTTCCCAATTGGGCGGCATAACGATAGAAACGATCGCCAAAGAAACGCTGCTGCGGCACAGACAGGCGTTTCATGCGAACAGCAGTCAGGAACTGGAGCCGGGGAGCGACTTTCAATGGCGTCATCATGGCGAACACCATGCGTTTCGCCCGACAACCATTCACACTCTGCAGCATGCTTGCCGGACGAATGATTATATACTTTATAAAAAGTATGCTGAGATGGCGAATGAAGAACAGCTTATTTTTCTCCGCAGCTTGTTTCAGTTCAAGGAAACCGAATCGATTGCGATCGAAGATGTGGAATCGGTGGAATCGATTTGCCGCCGCTTTAAAACGGGCGCAATGTCCTATGGCTCTTTAAGCAAGGAAGCGCATGAAACGCTGGCAATCGCCATGAACCGCCTCGGCGGCAAGAGCAACAGCGGAGAAGGGGGAGAGCATCCAAGCCGCTATCTTCCTGATGAAAACGGCGATTTGCGCCGAAGTGCGATTAAGCAAGTTGCTTCCGGCCGCTTCGGTGTAACTAGCCATTACCTAGTCAACGCTGATGAGATCCAAATCAAGATGGCTCAAGGTGCGAAGCCGGGAGAGGGAGGTCAGCTGCCCGGGGAGAAAGTTTATCCATGGATTGCCGAAGTTCGAGGCTCCACTCCCGGCGTAGGACTGATTTCACCTCCGCCGCACCACGATATTTATTCTATTGAAGATTTGGCTCAGCTGATTCACGACGTGAAAAACGCCAATCCGAACGCGAGGGTCAGTGTAAAGCTGGTGGCCAAAGCTGGCGTGGGAACCATTGCAGCCGGTGTGGCTAAGGGGTTGGCAGATGTCATTCTAATCAGCGGCTATGAAGGAGGCACTGGAGCATCTCCTCGAACGAGTATTAAGCATGCCGGAATTCCATGGGAACTGGGCCTGGCAGAAACTCATCAGACGCTGGTGCTCAATAAATTGCGTGATCGGGTTGTACTGGAAGCGGATGGGAAGATGATGACGGGCCGCGATGTTGTGATCGCTGCATTGCTGGGCGCGGAGGAGTTCGGCTTCGCCACGGCACCGCTGGTTGTTTTAGGCTGTGTGCTCATGCGGGTTTGCCATCTTAATACGTGTCCGGTCGGTGTAGCTACGCAAAATCCGGAGCTGAGAAAGAAGTTTATGGGCTCGCCTGAGCATGTGGAGAATTTCATGCGTTTTATCGCGCAGGATGTCCGTGAGATCATGGCAAGATTAGGGTTTAAAACAATGGATGAAATGATAGGGCGCACAGATGTCTTAACGATAAATGAGAAAGTGAAGTCCCATTGGAAGGCGCAATATTTAGACTTGTCGCCGCTTTTGCATCAGCCAGCCGGGGATGGAAAAGTCGGAATGTTCAATCAAATTTCTCAAAATCATCGGTTGGACGAATCACTTGACCGGAGAGAAGTAATTCCTCTTTGCCAGCCGGCTATTGAGAGACAGCAAAGAGTTTATGGCCAGTTGCCGATCCAAAATGTTGACCGCACAGTCGGGACGATTCTCGGCTATGAAATTACTAAGAAGTACGGTCAGGAAGGGCTTCCCGCTGGTACCATCCAGCTTGAATTTAACGGATCGGCCGGTCAAAGCTTCGGTGCCTTTTTGCCGAAAGGAGCCGTGTTCACGATCAATGGCGATGCCAACGACTATGTAGGCAAAGGATTATCCGGCGGAACAATCATTGTGAAGCCTCCGGAGAAGTCGAATTATCAGCCTGAAGAAAACAGCATAATTGGAAATGTTGCTTTCTACGGCGGGACATCCGGCGAGGCATATATACACGGTTTAGCCGGTGAGCGCTTCTGTGTCCGAAACAGCGGAGTGACTGCGGTGGTAGAGGGCATTGGCGACCATGGATGTGAGTATATGACAGGCGGACATGTGGTCGTGCTTGGTTCCGTCGGAAAAAACTTCGCCGCTGGAATGTCCGGAGGAACGGCTTATGTGTTTGCCGGCGATCAAGACCTCTTTAGACATTTATGCAATAGGGAAATGGTTCTCCTAGAGCCGTTAGAGCAGCTTGATGACCAAGAGAAAGTCAAGCAGATACTGCAAAATCATTACAAATATACGAATAGCCCGAAAGCTTGCCGCATTCTCAATGATTGGGAGAAATGTTTGCCGCAGTGGGTGAAAGTAATTCCAAAAGAATATAAGCAGATGATCGAATCGATTGAACAAATGCGCCAAGCCGGTCTTCAGCAAGAGGAGGCGCTATTGTCCGCTTTTACTGAAAGGCTGAAGCCGAAAAACCTAGAGCTTGCATAAGAAGGATGTGAACAAAGCGTGGGGAAAGCAACAGGATTTATAGACTATCCAAGAGAATTGCCGCCGGAGAGGGAACCGAAGAAGCGCATCGGGGACTGGAAGGAGCATAACCAAGCATGGCCGGAAGAAAAATGGCGGCAGCAAGGCGCGCGCTGCATGGATTGCGGAACGCCATTTTGCCACACGGGCATTCAATATGAAGGAGCGGCGCTGGGATGTCCATTGTATAACTTGATTCCGGAGTGGAACGATCTTGTGTACCGGGGCCGCTGGAAGGAGGCCCTGAGCCGGTTATTAAAGACAAATAACTTCCCGGAGTTCACCGGCCGGGTATGCCCCGCTCCTTGCGAGGGCTCCTGTACAGTAGGGATTTACGATCCGCCCGTTGCCATCAAAGGGATCGAGCGGATGATTGTTGATAAAGGATTTGCTGAAGGATGGATCGTTCCATCCCCTCCAAAGAAACGCACAGGAAAAAAAGCAGCGGTCGTTGGGTCAGGGCCGGCCGGGCTAGCTTGCGCGGATCAATTAAACAAAGCGGGACATTCCGTAACTGTCTTTGAGCGAGCAGATCGCATCGGCGGACTGCTGATGTATGGCATTCCGAACATGAAGCTTGAAAAAGAAATCGTTGACCGGCGAATCCGGCTGCTTCAAGAAGAAGGCATTCAATTTGTTACCAATACGGAAGTGGGTAAGGATATTCTTCCAGAGCAGCTGCGCTCGCAATATGATGCAGTTATTCTTTGCACAGGCGCTCAAAACCAGCGGGATTTGAACATCCCTGGGCGAGAGCTGCAAGGCATTCATCTGGCGATGGAGTATTTAACCTTAAATACGAAAAGCCTGCTCGACTCCAATTTGGAAAACGGAGAGTATATTTCGGCGAAAGGAAAGGATGTCATTGTAATTGGCGGCGGGGATACCGGAGCGGATTGCGTCGCCACCGCCCTGCGGCACGGCTGCCGGTCCATCGTTCAGTTCGGCAAGCACCCTAAGCTGCCGTCCGAACGCAGCGCCGCCAATCCTTGGCCGCAGTTCCCGCAGGTTTTTTCTCTTGATTACGCTTATCAGGAAGCGCTGGAGCAAACGGGGAAGGATCCGCGTGAGTACTCCGTTTTAACAAAGCGGTTTTCCGGGGATTCAAACGGCCAAGTTCAAGCTCTTCATACCGTCCAAATGAAGAAAATAATCGGAGAAGACGGGCGCGCGGATTTTCAGGAAATCCCGGGAACAGAAAAAACTTGGCCGGCTCAGCTCGTGCTGATTGCTGTCGGCTTCCGCGGACCGGAGAGAGAGGTGATGGACGCATTCGGACTCGACTATGATAACCGCTGCCGTGTCAAGGCCTCATTCGGCAAATATACCACGAATATCCCTGGTGTATTTGCGGCCGGAGATGCACGCAGAGGCCAAAGCTTAATTGTCTGGGCGATTAATGAAGGGCGCGGGGCTGCGCGCGAATGTGACCGCTATTTAATGGGAGACACCATTTTACCTTAGACAGAAAAGGAGATCTATTATGAAATCATACAATAAAGATGAAATTATTCGTTTAGTTCGTGAAGAAAATGTGAAATTTATCCGCCTGCAGTTTACCGATATTCTGGGAACGATTAAAAATGTGGAAATTCCATCCTCCCAGCTGGAGAAAGCTTTGAGCAATAAGATGATGTTCGACGGCTCTTCCATTGAAGGCTTTGTCCGCATTGAGGAATCGGATATGTATCTGTATCCGGACTTGGATACTTTTGTTATTTTTCCTTGGACGGCTGAGAAAGGCAAAGTGGCCCGATTGATTTGTGACATCTATCATCCGAATGGCCAGCCGTTTGAAGGGGATACGCGCAGCAATTTAAAACGGGTGTTGCAAGAGATGAAAGAACTGGGGTTCACAGAGTTTAATTTAGGGCCAGAGCCGGAGTTTTTCCTGTTTAAGCTGAGTGAGAAAGGAGAGCCCACTTTAGAGCTGAATGATCAGGGCGGTTATTTTGACCTGGCTCCGACGGATTTAGGCGAGAACTGCCGGCGTGATATTGTGTTGGAATTAGAAGAAATGGGCTTTGAAATTGAAGCTTCTCATCATGAAGTAGCTCCGGGCCAGCATGAAATTGATTTCAAATACAAGGATGCTGTTCAGGCGTGCGATGATATTCAAACATTCAAGCTTGTCGTGAAGACCATCGCACGGAAGCACGGACTGCACGCGACCTTCATGCCAAAGCCGCTGTTTGGTGTGAACGGTTCAGGAATGCATTGCAATCTCTCTTTATTTAAAGATGGCCAAAATGCGTTTTATGACGAAAGCGGCGATCTTGGCTTAAGTGATACAGCCAGACAATTTATCGCTGGGATCATAAAGCATGCTGCCGGTTTTACCGCGGTAACGAACCCGACAGTCAACTCCTATAAACGGCTTGTTCCCGGATATGAAGCTCCTTGCTACGTGGCTTGGTCTGCACGGAACAGAAGTCCATTGATCCGCATACCAGCGTCCAGAGGCATGAGTACGCGGGTGGAAGTTCGCAGCGTCGATCCAGCAGCCAATCCTTATTTAGCCCTAGCCGCACTGCTTTCTGCCGGACTGGACGGTATTAAAAATCAATTAACGCCGCCGCAGCCCGTTGACCAAAATATTTATGTGATGTCAAAAGAAGAGCGGGTGGAGAATGGCATCATCGATTTGCCGGCTACATTGGCCGAAGCGCTTGAGCAATTAAAGGCGGATGAAGTCATTAGCCGCTCTTTAGGAAGCCATCTGTTTGAGCATTTCGTTGAAGCGAAACAGATTGAATGGGATATGTTCAGAACGCAAGTACATCCGTGGGAGCGCGAGCAATATCTTACGCAGTATTAATAGAAAAAGAGCCTGATCTTTTTGAAAGATCAGGCTAAACCAAAAAGAAGGAGGCGTACGGGATGGATGCCGTGTATTTATTAAACAGTGTATGGATTGCGCTGGGAGCCGTTTTAGTTATATTTATGCAAGGCGGATTTATTTTACTTGAAGCGGGTTCTACGCGGATGAAAAATGCCGGGCATATTGCCGGAAAGACTATATTTACTTTCGGTCTTGCTTCTCTTGTGTTTTGGGCGGTAGGATATGGATTTATTTTCGGTGAAAAAGGGAACTTTTTTGTCGGCATGACCGATTTCTTCTATTCCGGAATAGAAGAGGAGGGCTCCGGCTATTCCACAGCCGCCTTCTTTATGTTCCAGCTAGCCTTTGCTGGAATTGCTTTAACGATTGCCTTTGGAGGATTTGCTGAGCGGGCCAAGCTTTCTGTTTACCTGATTTTCTCTTTACTGTTTTCCGCGCTGGTGTATCCTGTCGTAGCTCATTGGATCTGGGGGGGCGGCTGGCTTGCTGAGCATGGGAAACAAGATTTTGCCGGGTCAACAGTCGTACACCTGACAGGAGCGATGGCAGCTTTTGCAGCAACAATTCTTTTGAAGCCCCGAATCGGCAAGTACAATGGGGACGGCACGGTCAACCCCATTCATGGGCATAACCAAGTATTTACCGCGCTGGGCGTTCTTATTTTATGGATTGGATGGTTTGGGTTCAACGCAGGCAGTACGCTTGGTGTGGCAGATGGCTTTTTTGGATTCGTCGCATTAAATACTAATATGGCGGCAGCGGCCGGTGCTGTGAGTGCGTTAATGGTTTCATGGGCTGTACAGGGCAAAGCGGATATACCAACAATGCTAAACGGAGCATTAGCAGGACTTGTCGCCATTACAGCTTCCTGTGCCTTCGTGGAAACTTGGGCCGCGGTAGTGATCGGATTGATAGCGGGTGTGGCCGTATTCTATAGCATCAAGTTCTTTGAAAGGATGAAAGTCGATGACCCGATCTATGCATTGTCCGTTCATGGAGTGGCTGGCATATGGGGGACGTTGTCGACCGGATTGTTTGCTGCACCGGAATTAGCTACTGTAGGCTTGCCTGGCCTGTTTTACGGAGGCGGATTCACCCAGCTCGGCGTTCAAGCGATGGGCGTTGCGGTATCTGGAGCGTATGCTTTTGCCGTTTCCTTTATCGTGCTGAGGGGAATGAAAATCATCCTGAAGGGCTTGCGGGTGACAGAGGAAGAAGAGTTAATCGGCTTGGATTTGAGCGAGCATGGCAGCTACGGCTATCCGGAAGCGTTCACTGACAAGGATCAAAAAATCGCCAATTAGTAATCAGATACAGTCAAGGAAGAGGCTGTTTCTGGAACAAAATGAACAATGAGCTGGCTTCTTATAAGTAAGAACGATAAGGAAGTGGGAAGATGGCACCGGAATTCACTTCGTTTCAAGCGTTGAGAAGGTGGAGAGACGAACAGCATCAAACTCATCAGTCACCGGCTGATGAGTTTGATGCCTTTCATGAAAGAATGATGGCGGCTGCTCTGGCTATTGCACTGAAGGAGATGAATAGGGAATATGGCCCGCCGCCATGCCGCTTTGCTTGGTTTCTGACAGGCAGCGCCGGAAGGAGGGAGAGGACAGCGGATAGCGACCAAGACCACGGGATCATTTATGACCAGGCGACGGATGCTGCAGCGGCGTATTTTCTGGCGTTCGGAGATAAAATCTCAAGAGGGCTGGACGTGACCGGGTATCCTTATTGCACCGGGAAAGTTATGAGCTCTAACCCGCTCTGGTGCCAGTCATTTGAGGGCTGGTCGCTTCAATTAGACAATTGGATCATGGAGGAGAGCTGGGAGTCAATTCGCTATTTGCTAATTTTTTATGATGCGAGAGCACTAGCGGGGGAAACGAAGCAAATTCTAATGCTCAAACAGCAAATGCTGGGCCGCATCCGGCAATATCCGCATCTTCTTGGGCGCCTATTAGATAACACGAGATATAGAAAAAAGGCGGTTGGCATCTTCGGACAGCTGTTAACGGAGACCGCTGGGCGGCATCAGGGGTGCGTGGACTTGAAAACGGCGGCTTTTTTTCCTTACGTGAATTCTATCCGGCTGCTGGCAATTAAAGAAATGATCACGTGCACCTCCACCTTGTCCCGGCTAAAGGAGCTTATGCAGAGGTCTTCGCATCAACAAGAGCTTGATCACTATTATAAGAATTTCAGGAGACTGCTGCAGTATCGTTTGCAAAAGGGGCGCTTTCTTTGTGTAAAGAGTTTAAGCCGCAGCGAAAAATCAGAAATAAAACATCTCCTTACAGATGGCAAAAGGCTGAGCCTCTATACCGAAAAGGCTGTGACAAGGGCGATGCATCCATGAAATTCGAGCCGATTATCCGCTGGATGCGGCAATTAAACGGGCGTTCCAATTCAGCTCTTTATGCCCCGCTGCTTAAGAATCATAACTCGCAGCATCTGGCTTTTATCAGGCATTTAGAGAAAGAAATAAAAGCGGAGAAGAGTTTATTCACTCCGCTCCGAGAATTGGATGTTACGGTGCTGGACTTGGAAACTAGCGGTTTTTCTCCTGAAGAAGGAGACCGGATTCTGTCCATCGGAGCGGTGAAAGTGAGCGGCGGGAGGATTCTTCATGATCAGACCTTTTATTCGCTTGTCCATTATGATGGCCGGCTTTCGCCGCGGGTGCAGCGCTTAACCGGAATTACGGAAGAACAGCTGAAGAATGCCCCGCCTTTATTAGAGGTGCTGATGCAATTTTACCGGTTCGCTAATGGTAAGAATTTGGTCGCTCATCATGCTGGGCATGAGAAGAAGTTTCTGCAGCACGCGAACAGGAGCCTTTTGAACATTTCGTTTCATCATCGCATCATAGATACCGTTTGGTTAGTGAAGACGACGGAAACCAATCTATCATCCATTCGCTTGGAGGATTGCTGTTCTAAGCTAGGGATTGATACGGCCAATCGCCATCATGCATTAGCGGATGCTATGATGACAGCTCATCTGTGGAGGAGCTGCATCATGAAGCTGTCCGAAAACGGCTGTCATCATTTGTACGATGTATACGAGCGGATTGGGAGAAAGCAAGAACGCGGTTGAGTTGCAGACGTTATTGGAAACGGGAGGGCTCTCTACCTGGATTGTCTGTCAGAAAGAAGGGGAACAATAGTTTTCGGAACAGCTTAATGGTGAAAGGGGCGGAGCAGCAAGACTGCGAGATCCTGATCCGTATAAAAAGGATCAGGACTCTCTTCATTCACAAGAATTGTTTATCCTAGTAATAGCTTACATAAGATGCACCGATGATAATCAACAAGATAAACAAGACAACAATCAGCGCAAAGCCAGCGCCGTAGCCTCCTTGGTAGCCCATTCTATTCCACCTCCTTTTAAAAGAATTAGTACATAGTATGAAAGAAGCCAGCAAATGTTTAGATGAAACTCATGGATTTAACAGGACGGTCTTCTATAATGATCAATGGAGAGTCCGAGGCGCGGGACAGGAACCAACACCATCATTTTGTGAGAGCTTTTGCTTTTTTGCCGCATTTCTAAGTGGATTCGTTATATTATGAGAGATTGATAAGAATGGAGAGGAAAAGAGGCGATTGGTTATTCAGCCTAATGGCAAAAAAACAAATGGTGCTTCTTCCTAAAAAAACAAAGAAAGTTCTGGAATCACTTAGATATTCCTATTGAAAACCAGCAAGACTGAACAAAGTCTATGAATTTGCTTCATTGCCAAAGGCAGGGGAAAGCTTTTGAATCAAAATGCTGCATGATCCAACATGAACAATTCTAAAAGACAGCTGATGAATCTATACTTCTATGAACGCGAAATTGTCCGGTGCTGCAGACTGGTGCCGCGCTGGTGGTTTGATAAAGGACCGGTTAGCAGCTGCTGTATTTCTGGCCATTGCCGCCGCTTCTGAGTATATTCCGGTAGCCAAAGGCCAAGAGTGGGCGCGAAAACAGAGCGCATAGCTGCAATAATTAACATGAGTGAAGCCGACAGCGGCAGGGCAGCACGGATCAGCAAGAAGCGATGATCAAGACAAGAACATCCGGCTTGCCGGCAGAGAGGATAACTGGCAAGCCGGATCCTTCTAATGATCCAATAAGATCATTTGATTTTGCTGCTGCTGCAATTGCAGTCTCATGCGATGCAGCTGTTCCCTTTGCTGGGCATTTGCACTTTGTGTCATCTTTTCGAGATCTTTTAGGGCCTGTTCAACTTTTAATTGAGACTGATTAAAGGCAAAGTCATTATCATGCTCCTGTGCGGAAGCTCCCCGATACTGTTCTTTTGCCAGTTCAAGGGCGTCTCCGCATAACTGCAGGCATTCCTCAACAGATTGTCTCGTAGCCATTTTGTTCCCCCCAGCGTCCGTGATGAAGGATAAAAATCATCCCTCTTTAGTGTGGCCGCCTTTTGCGCACATTATTTATCCCGCAAGTAAGGTTCCTTCATCTCCCGTTTTGAGAATAATGAAGCGGGGCATAAACGCCTGTGCAATGTCCGCGTTTATTTTGTTCTTCACAGCGGAGATAAAGGCAAGCTCCGCTGTCTGTTCAGGGGAAAAATTTCCTTACTGCCGCTTGTGTATTAAGCGCATGATAAGGGCAGGAGGTGTTCTGAATGGGAAAGAATAAGAATAAAGGCAATGCAGCGATTAGCGGTGTGACTCCTCAAGGATATGCCGGAGGAGGAAAGGGAGATACAAGCCCGAAATCCCAGCTTGAAGAGGCGGCCAAGCATAGCCACACGAAAAGATGAAGAAGGATGATGCTTGCTTTCCGGCCAGCGGAAGGGATGAAAAGAAATAACTGCAAACTGCGGGAAAGTCTTCTGAATCAAGCTTACATCCAGAAAAGGCCGTCCATCTCAGCGAGAGGAGGGCCTTTTCTGAAGCAATGGCTTCATGAGTGATTTTTCTGCTTAATGCGCACGCATCCACTTCCAAATTTCTTTTGGCGTAGCGTTTTTGCCATACATTAAAATGCCTACTTTAAAAATCTTTCCTGCCAGCTTCATGAAAAGCCAGATGCTTGCCAGCAGAATGATGAGCGAGATAATAATTTCTATCCAAGGCCATTCATCAAGAATAGATAGACGAATGAGCAGCACACTTGGTGAAGTAAACGGAATAAAGGAGCTGACTTGCGCAACTATTCCGTCAGGGTCACTCATAATCGGGCTGATTAAGACGAATGGCAGGAACGGCAGCATAAAGACTAAACTTTGAAAGTTGCCGGCTGTGGTCATGTCTTCCACTGTTGCTCCAAGACCAACGAAAATAGCAGCAAACAGCAGATAACCGGCAATAGCGATCAGCAGAAAGAGCAAGAACTCGGGAACGAATAAGTACTCGAGAACAGGAATATCGATTTTCCAAATGATCAGTGGAATGGCAAAGCTCAGCCATACGAGAACCTGTGTGAGACCGAGAACAAAATAACCGATAATCTTCCCTTGCATTAAATCTGCTGGTGTCAGGGAGGAGAGGATGATTTCGGCTACTTTTTCTTTCTTTTCCTGTGACGCGCTTTGAAAAATCATCATTCCTGTCAAAACGATGGAAAAGAAAATGATGCCGGCAGCCAGCCCGGGAACGATCCGTTTGAGTGGAGCGATGCTGCTTTCTTGCTTCGATTCAGTAGGGTGATTGGCTTCAGTTGCTGACATGGCTTTAAAGTGAATGCCTTGCGAGATCAGCTTCATTTGTTCAGCGGTTAATCCCATCTGCTCTATTTGAAACTGCCGCAATGGCTGTTTTAAAACATTGACTTTTTCCATAAAATCATCGCTCATATCCTCACTTTGATAAATAGGAATGATTCCTTGCGCTAAAGAGGTTTTCGTCAAGGGAATATAAACCGTATTTTCCGCCTCATTCAAGTGTTTCAACATCTCTGTTTCACTCTTTGTTGTTTTCTTAATCTTCCAGTCGAGGGCTTTCGCCGTCTTTTGAATATCATTCCAAATATGCAACTCATCCGAAATGTAGACATTGACAGGTTTCGGCTCGCTCTTAAAGTTATCAAATAATGACGGCAATGTGCTGAATAGAATGAACATGAGCGGAGTTAAAAACAGCGAGATGAGAAAGGATTTGTTCTTGATATTCTTTTTTATTTCCCACTTGGCTACTTTAAGACTATTGCGCATGGGAATCAGCTCCATTCTTTAATAGATGTTTATCGGCGGCGATGTCAATAAAGATTTCATGCAAGGAGATGCGGTCGATGGAAAGCTCCTGTATATCGAGATGGTCTGGTAGACATTTGATCCAGTGAGGCATCTGGACATCCGGCTTTAAATATATGACAGATAGATCATTCTCTTGATCAATGCGCTGCACATCCGGTAATTGTTCCAGCAAGTCCCGAGTGTTATGTCCGCGAATGCTGCACTTGAAATTGGCGTATTCCGCTTTCACTTCATCCATTGTTCCGTAGAGGACTTTTTGCCCGCGATGAATCATAAAAAGACGGTCGCATAATTCTTCTACTACATTCATTTGATGAGAGGAAAGCAGAATGGAAGTTCCTCTCTCGGCGAGCATCCGGATTTCTTTTTTAAACAGTTCTTGGCTGACAGGATCCAATCCGGAAAACGGCTCATCTAAAATTAACAGCTCAGGCTCGTGAATAATGGAAGCGATGAACTGTACTTTCTGCCCCATTCCTTTTGACAGTTCTTCGATGACTGCGTTTTCCTTCCCTTCCAGGCCGAATTTTTTCAAATAATCTAAAGCTCGTTGTCTCGCTTTTTTGGCAGGGTAGTTCTTCAAATCGGCTAAGTAAAGCAAGACATCCATGATCTTCACATTTTTATATAGCCCGCGTTCTTCTGGCAAGTAGCCGATTTTGTGACGGGGGATTTCTTGAGAAGAATGATGATGAAAGGTGACCGAGCCTTCATCGGGATATAGAATGCCCATTATGCAGCGGATGGTTGTAGATTTTCCGGCGCCATTAGGCCCGAGCACTGCCAGGATTTCGCCTTTATGAACTTCTAAAGAAACATTGTCGATGATGCGTTTGTCTTTGAAGGATTTTCCTAATTTACGGACGGATAATACCGGTTCTTTCGGCAATGACTTCATTCCTTTCTGATATGGTGTTTATGTTTATATATACACTATAACGGGAATAACAGGAAAAAACAAGGTGGGTTTTGCAATATATGAAAAAAAGAGAAGGCGGGGAAGCAGAAAAAAACCGCCAACCGATTGCCGGTAGGCGGTTTTTTTGAATGGGGCTTTTACATATACCCCCAAATCATTGTAAACAGCGTTCCTATAATAGTGACAACACCAACAAACAGCGCGTAGGCGATATTTGTATAGAGGGTTGCACGATCCGAAGTTTCACCGATATGCATGAACAGCAGCAATTGAACGCTGGCCTGTGCAATTGCGGTAATTAATAAGATCGTCATGCCAGCAGTAAAGGACATGTCAAAGTAAAGAACAGCTAGAGCAACGAGTGAAAGGACTAGTGAGAAAACGAATCCCATCACATGATGTCTTGGGAATAGTTGTTTCATCATTACATCATTCCTTTCAAATAAACGAAGCTGAAGATAAAGATCCATACGACATCAAGGAAATGCCAGTACAGTGAAAAGATAAACGATTTATTCGCTGTTTCAGGTGTAAGACCGTGCTTTTTCACTTGCATTAAAATGGCAATTCCCCACAGAAGGCCGAAAGTTACGTGAAGGCCGTGAGTACCCAGCAGCGTAAATAAGCTGGATAGGAAGGCGCTGGTTTGTATCGTTGCACCTTCATTAACGTAGGTGACAAACTCGAAGATTTCCACTCCTAAAAAGGCTAAGCCTAGAATAAGAGTGATAATAAAGAATGTCATCATCGCTTTTTTTGCACCAAGGCGCATCGCGTTAATGCCAAGTCCTATAGTGAAGCTGCTTGTTAATAACAAGATCGTTTCCAGCATGACAGGAGGCAGTTCAAAAATCTGCTGGCCTGTAGGACCGTTCCCCGTCCGGTTTGCCAATGTGAAGTACACGGCAAAGAGGGTGGAGAAGAGGGCAATTTCTGCCCCTAAAAAGATCCAAAACCCTACTATTTTTAATCTGTTTTCCTCTGTGCTGTATTCAAGAGGCAGCGAGTTATCCACTTTCATTATTTGTCACCTCGCAATGCTTTTTCAGTCTGTTCAATTTCTTCTACTGAGATGTAATAACCGTGATCACGCTCGAAAGTACGGTAAGTCATTGTTCCAAGTACAATTAATCCGGCAATGATGGCTGGAGTCCACCAGCTAAAGACTGCAAAGAATCCTAAGAAGAAGAAGGCAACCCCCATAATGAACGGCTGACCGCTGTTGCTAGGCATGTGAATCGGTTCATATGGGCCATCATCTGTAAGCGGTTTGTTGTTTTTCTTAGAGAACCAGTAAGCATCAAGAGAATTAACTGTTGGCACTTTTGCAAAGTTATAGACAGGAACAGGGCTGTGTGTGCTCCATTCCAAAGATCTTGCATCCCAAGGGTCGCCGTTTTCATCCCGAGGGCTGTAGCGAATGCTCCAGTAAATATTGTACACAAGGACAAGGAATCCGATTGCTAATCCGAGAGCACCGATAAAGGAAAGCATATTTAACGGGCCGTAGCCAGTGCTTTCTGAGTATGTGTACATACGGCGTGTGTAACCATCCAGTCCCAAAATAAATAGAGGGAAGAAGGTAACGTTAAAGCTGACAGCAATCAGCCAGAAGCCTAATTTACCAAGGCGCTCGTTTAAACGGAATCCGAACACTTTCGGGAACCAGAAATGGAATCCGGCAATAACAGCAAAGACGGTTCCTGGAATTAATACGTAATGGAAGTGAGCGACAAGGAACATCGTATTATGATATTGATAATCGGCACTTGCCATTGCAAGCATAACTCCGGTTACCCCACCGATTGTGAAAATCGGAATAAAGGCGAGCGAGTAAAGCATCGGAGTAGTAAATGTGATCTTTCCTTTACGCAAAGTAAAGAGCCAGTTGAAGATCTTAACCCCGGTTGGAATCGCAATCGCCATTGTTGTAATGGAGAAGACGTTGTTAACCATAGCTCCATGACCCATTGTATAGAAATGGTGCGCCCATACAAGGAAGGAAAGCATGGAGATGACGACCATACTAGCAACCATTGATTTGTAGCCATAAAGATTTTTTCTAGCGAAAGCAGAGATGATTTCGCTGTAAATACCGAAGGCAGGAAGGATAACAATATAGACTTCAGGATGTCCCCATACCCAGAAGAGGTTGGCCCAAAGCATGTCCATTCCGCCGTTTGCCATTGAGAAGAACTGTGTGCCGAATTGGCGGTCCAGCATCATTAAAGCAAGCGCTACTGTTAATACAGGGAAAGCGAAAACAATAATAACGTTAGTGATTAATACAGACCAAGTAAACATTGGCATTTTCATTAACGTCATGCCAGGCGCCCGCATTTTTAAAATAGTGACGATAAAGTTAATACCTGTCATTAAAGTACCAAGTCCTGCAATTTGCAAGGAAATGGAGTAGTAGTTGTTTCCGACTGTTTCACTAAACTCTGGTCCGGCTAACGGGAAATAAGCCGTCCATCCAGCATCAGGCGATCCCCCGATGACAAAGGAGATATTTAGGAGCATAGCTCCGAAAAAGAATAACCAAAAGCTGACGGCGTTTAATCTTGGGAAAGCAACATCCCGCGCGCCGATTTGCAGCGGAATTACCACGTTCATTAAACCGATAATAAATGGCATCGCCATAAATAGAATCATGATAAGTCCGTGGGTAGTAAAGATTTCATTGTAATGCTGCGCATTAAGCAAACCGTTCTCTGGTACGGCTGTCTGCGCCCGCATCAATAACGCATCGACTCCTCCGCGGAAAAGCATGAGAAGGGCTGCGATAATATACATGACACCAATTTTTTTATGATCAACAGTGGTTAACCATTCATTCCAAAGGTAACCCCACTTTTTAAAATAGGTTAGACCCGCAACTATGGCGACGGAAACGAGGACAATGCTAGCCATCGCAGCGTAAATCATCGGTTCGCCGGTTACGAAAAATTCGTCCCATTTCATAGGTTTTTGACTCCTTTCATGTTAGGTTCCTGACAAAATCCATTGAACATCCTTCGGTTGGATTAATGGTGAGCCTCCTGAGCGTTTGAAGCGCCTTCATCTTTGGAGCCTTGATTGCTCTCGTGGCCTTGATGTTTAGCATCTTGACTGCTTTCATGTCCCTGATGTTCAGCATCTTGGCTGCCTTCATGCCCCTGATGTTCAGTCTCTTGATTGCCCCCATGATTATGTCCGCCATTTTCTCCTTCAGGAGCAGGACGGAAATCCAAGTGGGTAGAATTATATGTTTTGCGTCCGACATGATGAGCTTTTAACAGACCATCAAACTCTTGTTCAGTTAATTTTGGCGCTGTTTCTTTAACGTCATTGACCCATTCTTGATAATCGGCCGGTGTCATCGCTTGTGCTTCAAATTCCATTTCTGCGAATCCTTTACCGTTAAAGTTTGAGTTCTTACCCATGTAAGATCCTGGTGTATCAGCGACAAGGTTGATTCTTGTCACCATATCACTCATTGCATATTTCTGTCCGGCAAGCTGCGGAATCCAGAAGCTTGTAATAGGTCCAAATGAATACAAGCGGAACTGCACTGAACGGTCAACAGGCAAGTTTACATAGTTGACTGTTTCAATTCCTTCCTCCGGATAGCTGAAATGCCATTTCCAGTTGGAAGAGGAGGCATAAATAATCAGCGGTTTGTCTTTTTCATATCCTTTTGGTACACTTTCCACTTCACCTGTAGAGCGGACCGTAACAACGGATAAGAAGATAACGATAATGACCGGAATAAGAGTCCAAATAATTTCCAGCCATTTGTTCCCTTCCTCGTGCGGCGGTTCATAATCCGCATCCAGTTTAGAAGCGCGGTATTTTGTAAGCACAAAGGCATAAAGGATATATACCACTAGCAAAATACCAGCCATAGTAAATATTGAGAGTATGATTGTATCAGAGAGAGTTTTGGATTGAGGACCTTTAGGATCCAAAACTAATAAAGGATTTTCACAGCCTGTAAGCACAGTAGAAATAGTGAAAATCGCAAATAAGAACAGCCATCTCATTTTCTTCATAATGTACCCCTTTCTTCTATAAATAGGAATTATTGCTGATATGAAATATTGTTGTTGTTCAATATTTCACAATAACTCTACATTAGGAGAATAAATGTGATTTATTCATGGAACCTATTGCGAGTCCTATGATATTCTGTCTGGGAAGAAAACACAATTGAATTCGAATGTTGTCACAAAAAGTTCAATTATGGAAGTAAATGAATGGAAAAACAACAAATCTTATGGAAATAAAAAGAAGTTTCATCAGCGGGTGATGAAAAAAATCAGACAGGAGAATGAGAGAAGCGCTCCTGTCCGTCATTTAGTATATATATAATAATGAAAGGTTTTGTAAAATAGGAATAGCTGAAGAGGCAGATCGGTCCTTTGCTTGAGTTTTGGTAGCTATCGCCAAAACAAAGAATAATTTGTCGATATTCCGCAAATTGTTATTTTGGATGCGGGTATGGAAGGAATTCTGAAGTGCGATTCGAATATTAGACGGTACGGCTGCCGCGGAAAGTCTCTTGAAGTGACAGCTGGCGGCGAAAAAGCTACACTTGTATCAAAAGCAGGCGGAAAGGAGTGAAAGAGATGTCACAGCATTTTCAATTAAAAAAGGAAGTAAGCATTGCTGTTTTGACCGTAAGCGATACGAGGACTGAGACAACCGATAAAGGGGGAGCGCTCGTCCGAAAGCTAGCTGCTGAAGCAGGATTTACAGTGAAGGAATCGGCGATAGTGGCGGATGATCTTAGCGCTATTCAAGAACAAGTCTCCCGATGGCTGAGCCGGGAAGATGTCGATGCCATCATTACAACGGGCGGCACTGGTATTGCCAAGCGGGATGTGACGCTTGAGGCGGTGCGTCCTTTATATGAAAAAGAGATCGACGGATTTGGCGAGCTTTTCCGTTATTTAAGTTTTACGGAGGATGTGGGAACGCGAGCTCTTCTAAGCCGGGCGAGCGCCGGTGTTGTTGGGGAGAAAGTAATCTTTGCGCTTCCAGGATCAACAGGGGCAGTCAAATTAGCCATGAACAAATTGATTTCTTTAGAATTAGAGCATATCGTTTACGAAATAACGAAGCATAGAATGGAGTAAGAAAACTTACATAGCAAGGAGATATATAAATGGTAGAGAAAAGAAAGCCGATACCGGTACGCGATGCGATTGAAGCCATTATGACAAGAGTGAAGCCGCTGCGGGCAGAAACGGTTTCGTTAGAGGAGAGCTATGGGCGGATACTGGCTGAGCCGATTATTGCCACAGAGGATGTACCAGCTTTTACGCGCTCTCCATACGACGGATTCGCGATCCGCGCAGAGGATTCAGAAGGAGCCTCCGGTGAGTATCGCAAGCAATTTACAGTCATCGACCATATTGGAGCGGGAGAGGTTTGCCGTAAGCCCTTAGCTAAAGGAGAAGCGGTGCGGATTATGACTGGCGCTCCATTGCCTGACGATGCGAACGCCGTCGTGATGCTTGAACAAACGGTGGAGAGCGGAAATACCTTTACGGTCCGTAAAGCTTTTCACGCGAATGAAAACGTATCGATGCGGGGTGAAGAAGCGAAGAAGGGTGAGGTCTTACTGGACGCAGGCCATTTTATCCATCCCGGAGTTATCGCGCTATTAGCTACTTTCGGCTATGACAGAGTGAAGGTGTCCGCAAAGCCGCTTGTCGGCATTTTAGCTACAGGCAGTGAGCTTGTCGATGTCAGCCAGCCATTAGAGCCGGGAAAAATAAGAAATAGCAACGGTCCCATGATCGCTGCCCAGTTAAAGAGAATTGGAGTTGAGAGCCGCTCGTATGGCATGAAAGAAGATGATTTGGAAGCTTGCCTGCAAATCGTCAAAACCGCCTTGGAAGAAGCCGACTGTTTAATTACGACAGGGGGCGTATCTGTTGGTGACTTTGATTATCTCCCAGAGATTTATAAGCGGTTGGGCGCCGAAGTGCTATTTAATAAAGTGGCGATGCGTCCGGGCAGCGTGACAACCGTAACGCATGCAGACGGCAAACTGTTATTCGGCCTTTCCGGAAACCCATCCGCCTGCTTCAGCGGGTTTGAATTGTTTGCCCGTCCGGCCTTGCTGAAAATGATGGGGTCGCGCAAACCGTTCCTGCCTTATGCCAAAGCTGTGCTAGCTGAAGATTTCACCAAAGCCAATCCGTTTACGAGATTTGTCCGGGCGGTGTATCAAGAAACACCAGAAGGAGCGAAGGTCGCGCCCGCGGGGTTCAATAAATCCAGCGCGGTCTCCTCGATTGCCAAGGGAAATGCAATGATTGTTCTGCCGGGCGGAACGAGAGGCTTCCAGGCGGGAGATGAGGTAGACGTTTTACTGCTCGGTCTGGATGAAGGGGCAGAGAACTGGATGATCTAATTTGCTTGTTTGGAATGAAAAGCCGCCAGAGAGGGACTCTCTCGGCGGCTTTTGGCTTGAAGGGGTCAGCAGCTTTTTCACGCATATTTCTTTGATTTTACGGTGCCGCCCAATGATTTTTGCTGCGGCTCATTAAATAATGGACAAACTCATCATCTTTTGCCAACCAAGCGCTGAATTGTCTTTTTAAGAAATGTTCTCCTTCGAAGAAATTTGCAAAGGTTTCGCTGATCGCTGAGCGGCTGTGCTCAATTGCCCACTTCTGCTGATTGATCGGGTACAGCAGAAAAGTTTCTTTCTCTTGATTTTCGTAGAGTGAGCCAAAGAGAGATTCCTTTACATTATAGCGATTTCTTTTGGCATCCTCCCGCAGCGGCTTCAAATGAAAAGTATCGTTAACAAATGTTTGATACACATCCTCTGTCAATAAACAGCCGGATGCTTTAGCATGGCCACCGCCTCCATACACGCCGGCAATTTTGGAGACGTCGATATAGTCATGAATCGTCCGCAGCCCCATTCGTTTGCCGCCCATATTTAGAATAGCGATATATGTATAGAAATAATAAAGTTGTTTAATTTCATCCCGAAAAATTAATAATCATCTATCTGATAAGTCGATAGATGATTATTAGATTTGTTTAAAAAAATTTGATTTTCTTGTATCTTACGCCTATTTAAGCACAATAAAGTTGATTAATTTCGGAAAGCGAATCGTTAAACATACACCCGGCGATACTATCCCATATTATTTTTAATATGCATTTTCAGTTCACTAGGAGCATCTGATTTAATTGCTACATAATTATATTCTTTTTCAAATCCCATAAAAAGTATCACTTTTTGTGGGGTTTTCATTTTTAAAATCACATCTGGATATACCTTTTCAAAATCACGTATCACAAAGTCAATAGTATCCTTTGTCAGTTTACGTTCTAAAACAGCTGAATCCTCAATCATACATTCAACATTAGAATAGTCAATTTTTGCACGTTTCATTAAACCTAATGACAGATAAAATGATTCGTTAGCGAAATAAATTGGATTTAAACGCAAAGCTTGTATGTCCGCTAAGAAAAAAATAACCGAGTAAATATTTAAAGCTAATAAAATTATCGATAAAATTGGCGCTTTTTCATGTAGCCAATAATGTACCCCTATCGTTTCTACTATAATGGCGTGCATCATCATGATTTGAAATGCAATAAAGTTCGATTTTTTATACATAGTAATTCCTATTGGTTCTGTATTTTTCCAGCTACTGAATGCATAATAGAGCATAAGCAATTCAGAACAGATCATTTGGATAATTGAGTTATTTCGCACGTATTGCTCTACTGCTTGCGAGAAGGAAAAAGCGACAGGGAGAGTACTTTTCTTTACTTCATTTAATATCTTCGGCATATAACGAACAAATGTGATGATTAATAAAAGCTCTAAAAGAATAATACAACCTTCTACAATGATGCCAATCCAAACAATCATTTCATAAGGCCCTAACAACGAAGGGGGTATAAGAAAACGAATTAAAATACACCCTAGTGCCGATAAAATAATTGCTGATTTGAATGTGAATTTATCGCGATATAGCATAATGAATAAAGGCAATAAAATAATAAAATCTAACATTGAACCTAGCACAATAGATTGCGTATCTTCGGGTAAAATCTTTGATCCGACTGAAGTTTGATATACCATAAAGTTACTACAAATAATTAAAGCGAGCATAAAGAGCCACATTGGCTTTGCTTTCCCAATCCAAATCATTTTATTCATCTCCCGCTAGCTTTATCAATTGTTCAAGTATACGTGCTAAATGCTGTAAATCTTCTATTGGTAGTAGCCCATATAGATTTTCATTCATTTCTTTTTCTAGTAATATCATTTGCTCAAAATACTTTTCACTTTTCTCAGTTAATTGGAGTTTTATTTTTCTTCGATTTTCTTTGTCAATTGTTCTAATAATATACTCATGAGCTTCGAGCTTGTTTAATAATTGACTGACCGCACTCGTTGAAACGTTTAAGCTATCTGCCAAATCTTTTGTTGAAGTAACACCAGAGCGAATTAATTCTAATACTAACACTTGTTTTGCTGTTAATTGATTATCGATATGCTTCTCATATTTACTTGCTAATTGCATATTCAACTGTGCTTGTAAACTATTTATTTTTCCAACAAGTTCTTTCAATACGAAACCACCCTTTATTATTAAGTTAACTTAATAATAAAGGGTGGTTAATTAAATTGCAATAATAACTATCTACGCTTTTTTACACTTTAATAATATTTAAATATTATTTCTTTTATTACAAAACGAAAGAAATAATTGGTGTAAATTGCTAACATTGCGCCGATTTTTCAAACTACTTTATTTGTTTTTAAACGACATTATTGTAAATTTAACAACTTTATTGTCAATCAACAATATAATCCAGATAGGGACATTCTTTACCCAGTTCATTTCCAAGCTCGGAATGATAGGACTCCGCGTAAACGATGTCGGCGAGATGTTCGCCTACGGATGCTTGAATGAGTTCTCTCCGCTTGCGGCGAATATAGCGCTCGATTTTCTTTTCCTCCATATCCAGCAGGCTTTGTTCAAAGTCATCAAAGAAGAAATGTTCCTGCGTTGTCAGCCGGCTGATCATTCTTTCTTCAAATTCATCGATGGAAACTAAAAAGAAAAAAGCGTTCAGTCTTTTGGCTGCTTGATTATCGTTTTTCTCCCATTCCCATGTATCATACTGCCTAATGAGTTCGACAAACTCGGTGATGGCCTGCGAAGGTTCCAGCAGTTTTCGGGAAAGGAGGAACTCGTAAAGCAAGGAGGCAGCTGATGCCGGGGTTCCTTCCTCTTCCGCTGAAATATGCGCCCAATCATATGCATTCAAATGCCATGCGGACTGATGATGATCAAGTAATTGCACTTGGCCGCCGCTTTGATAAAATTCCTCGAGCTTTTTTTCATTTTCTTCATTAACAGACAGGTCGTTGAGACTCCCACGTCTAAAGACGCAAGCCCTAAACCTTACGGTTAAACGGGTGGGATTCTTGAATGACTAAGCGTTCGCAGTCCATTTCTGTTTTGAACAGCCTTCAAGATGAGGGCATCTCATTGCCCCTCATAGGGCAGAACCTATAGTTCCCTATGCTGATTGACTATTACCATCAATCACAGGTGCACATCGAATATTCATAGCACCTACTAGATCACGATGTTTCTCGAATCCGCATTTACACTTGTATTTACGGTCTTGTGCTTTGTTCTTTTCAGAACAGTGAGGACATGTTTGACTCGTATAAACAGGATTCACATATTCAACCTTAATGCCTTCTAACTTGGCCTTGTACTCAATAAATTGAGATAGACGATAAAAGGACCATGTATGCAAATTCTTTTCGTTTTTACGACTTGTTCTTGTCGTCTGTCTGATATTCGCTAATTGTTCTATACGAATGACAGAGATTTCATTTTCTTTAGCAAAATTAACAATCGCACGACTTACTTTATGGTCTTGATCTTTCATCCAACGCTGTTCCTTGTTTTTTGAACTGCGGATAGCATTTAATTTTTTCTTTTTGCCTAATGCTTTACGAACAGAACGAAACTTTCTCTTTTTATATTTATTCTGTCTGCCGTTACCAAAGAAACGCACTTTTCCGTCATCAGTTACTGCAACAGCCGGAACTTTTAAACCTAAGTCAACTCCCATAACCTTGAATCCCGTTTTTTGAGGAGTAGGCGTAGTGACAGAAATTTGTGCGATCCATTTATTTGACTTTTTCGTGATACGCAATGTGCCTAACTTATGTTTCAGCAAATTGAAATTTCGATTTTCCTTATCAATTAATAAAGCCCGAATAGGCGTTTTCTTGGCTTTACCGTCAATCATGATCGGCAGTGAAATATGAGTGAAGTCCAAAGAGTAGTTTTGGTTGTTCCAGATACACGTAGGTTTCTTTAAGACTGGAATGGTTTCAAGTTTTGTTTTCTTTGCCTTCTTGAAAACACTTTTCGCATCTTTAATTGCTTGGTTTTTCACCGCACTGGGCAAAGAAGCACCAATGTTTTTACTTGTTTTCTTAGTGCTTTTCTTTTCTTTTACCATTTCAGACACAAGATCGTTGATTGTTGAAATGTATGTTTTACTCATTTCGGTCAAAGTCAAATCCTGTTCTTTAGTAGGTAGCAATTTGATTTTTACAGTGATTGTTTGTGACATGATTTCACCCCCTTGTTTTTTGTTGTTCAACATATCGCTTTATAGTTTGACTTGATACGTTTCCAGCAGTAGAAACAAAATAAGAACGTGTCCACAAACTTGGCAGGTGTCGCAGGTGCGGAAATTCTTCTCGCAACTGTTTAGATGTCACTCCTTTGATTTTTGCCATGATGTTTGCAGGGCTTAGTGTAGGTAGTACATTGAGAAACATGTGTGCATGGTCTTTGTCACATTCTAAAGCAATCACTTGTATTTTTAGTGGTTCGCATATTTCGTGCACCATTTCTTTGAATCTCTTTTCTACCTTGTTGTCAAGAAATATTTTTCTTCTGTATCGAGGACAAAACACAAAATGATAGTTAATGAATGATACGGTTGTAGTAGTTCTTCTATAATCTTCCATACTTATATTTTTATCAGTTTTCACTATAAACGACAACAAATATATAAAAATAAATATAGTGGAGTTTTCCAATACTTGAAGTACCGCAAAACCTTACGGTTAAATGCGGTACTCCGTATTTGACCTCACTATCATCCCACGTCTCAAGACGGTCTGCGACCTGTGTGGGCTTTCTTGTTCGAAAACCTGTAATCAGTAAAAACGTATTCTTATCGCCGTGATCTAAAAACCATTTAACTTCATGGTCAAGCCCGGATACTGAGTTATAACGGACGTGGACTTTTTCCCGAAAGCGATTTTGGCTAAAATGCCGCAGCCCACGCCGTCTAAATCATTATGAGACAGCAGTCGATACATGCTCTTCACCTCTTCTAAATAGTATGGCATGATTCGCGGAAAATAATAAAGTGAACCTGCAAACAGCACAGATGTTTCTCCCCGCTGTTAAAAAGAGGAACAAAGGCTGCCAGCGCTTTTGCCGCCTGAACCGGGCATGTAGGCG
The DNA here is from genome assembly GCF_002797355.1 of Bacillus xiapuensis. Taxonomy (GTDB): domain Bacteria; phylum Bacillota; class Bacilli; order Bacillales; family Domibacillaceae; genus Bacillus_CE; species Bacillus_CE xiapuensis. The sequence goes on from NZ_KZ454939.1 coordinate 889,663, forward strand.
CCGGAACTTCTAGGCGGAACAAAAAACGGGTAAAAAAGCAGCACTTGCTTTCTTACCCGTTTTCCGAAATATTCATATCTGGTTACTTTGCGTCCAGCTCGCGCAGTTTCTTGTCCAGAATAAAGTTGCCGAATGGAATAAAGGCAACGATAACGGAAACTGCCGCCCAAATTATATCCCATTTGATTTTTAAGGTAACGTAGGCAATCACCAGACAATACACGATAAATAACGCGCCATGAATGGAGCCGACAATTCGGACGGCTTCAGGCATATCGGCTCCGTACTTAAGCGGCATAGCGATAAATAACAAGATTAAGAGAGAGATGCCTTCAAAATAGCCCATAAACCTTAATTTCCCTATAGGTGTCTTTAGCATGAAGATCTTGTCCTCCTGTCCAATCAAAAGATATCATGATATAAACATACCGGAACAAGATTGAAATTTCATCTTTTTTCTCTTCATCGTCTTAAAAAAGCTTGGCGGTTTCGGACGCTGTTTGGATGCCGTCCGCAATAATATCGGCTGCTTTATCGGGGAATTGATTATGTCCTTCCACGATCACAGTAGTAATATCGTGAATGCCCATGAAGGACAGAAGCGTCTTCACATAATGGAGGGACATTTCCGAAGCAGCTGCCGGTCCTTTCGAATAGATGCCTCCTCTGGCATTTAATAGAGCGACTTTTTTGTCGGAAAGCAGGCCGACCGGTCCTTCCGCTGTGTAGCGGAACGTCTTGCCTGCTTGGCATAAATAGTCAAAATAGGTGTGCAAGACAGCCGGTACCGAGAAGTTCCACAGTGGGAAAGCGATGACCACTTTATCCGCTGCAAGAAATTGATTCAGATACTTATTGACAATCGCAGCGGCTTTCTCTTCTTCTGGTGTTAATTCCAGTCCTTTTGCAAGCTTAAACATCCCGTTAATTTTGTCGGTATCATAGTAGGGAAGGTTTTCTTTAAATAAATCGAGCTCTGTGACGGACGCCTCCGGATGAGAGGCCTTGAAGTTTTCAAGAAAGGCTTGGTAAAGTTGAACACTTACGGCCTGGTCTGCGGGCCGGGAATTTGCTTTAATAAATAATATGTTTTCCATACTGTTTCCTCCATTTGAGCAATTGCTGGATCGAGGCACTATCTGGCAAAAAAAGGTTGCTGCAGCAACCTTTACAGCAAAAAGTGATTTATTGAATATATTGTTGCATTTTCATTAGAATTCTTCTAAGCTCCCGTAATTCTGCTGCGGTGAGGCCTTTAAAGAAGCCCGTTCACTTTATTCGCACTGGGAATCATATCAGTGCTCAGTCCGGTGTCTTTATCGGTTAAATAAATGTTCAAAGAGCGGCGGTCTCTGTGATTATAAACCTTGCGAATAAGCTCTTTTTGCTCAAGGTTAACGGCCATATGGGCAACATTTGTTTTATCTTTATTCGGCCTTTTGGCAATTTCTTGCTGGGATAATCCATCTAGTTGCCGGAGCAGCATCAGTACTAAATTTTGCTCTGGGGCGAGATTAAAAGGCGCCGGCCTTTTTGACATAGCTAGTGATCATTAAAGCCGTCTGGTGGATAAAGATACTGATATATTCATCTAAAGGTCGCTTCATATCGATCATCCTGCAATTGCTGCTTCGTATTGATTGCCCACTCATTGTATGGAACCGTAAAAACATTGTCAAAGGATTTGTTTCAAATCAGTTTATGGCTTGGCTAATCATGAGAGCGGATCAGGAATTCTCTTTTTTAGGTGGGGTTTGGCTGTTTTGTTCGCCGCTTTCAGCAGGCGGCGCTTTCGTTTGTTCAGCGGCTGAAGCGGGCCCGTTAACCGCTCCGATATACAGCCTGCCGTTTAGCTCTTTGATGCCTAACTGCCCCAAATTATTCGTCAATTCATATTTATCGAGATACAAGGTGTTAATATTAAATTCCTGATAAATGATAGGCTGTCCGCTTTTAGAGGAGCCCGTACTCTCAGGGCATTGGAGCAAGCGCTTTTCAAACTGCATGAGCTGATCTTCTAATTGGAGACGGCTCTTCATCATTTTTGCCGTCAGGCCTTCCAATTGATGAAGGGCAGTGATGGACTGGCTCAGCTGCTCTGAGAATGAAGCGTTGGAGATGGCCGCATTTTCCGTTTGACTGGAAGGAGAGTGGGGGCGGCGAATGATAATTGCTTCATTTGTTTGCTCTTTCAGCTGAAGGATTTGCTTCTTGATTTCCTGTATTTGCTCGAATTGCTCCTTCAGCTGAGAGCATGGCTGCAGCTTGTGTTTCAGCTCTTTCATTTCACTTTGAATCGTTTCCGTTATCTTGTCTTTATCGAAATTAATCTTCATTGCAAAAACTCCCTCACGCTTTATTTGGCAGAAGAGGGAGGCTAGTCGATAAAAATAGGTTCCTCCCGGGCATATGAACGATAATAACTAAGTATAAGAAGACCGTGGTAAAATTTTGCGGATACATTTTTGCTTTCAACCGGTTCCGGGAGTTGAATCGTTCGCTTGAATTCACCATAATAGCGCTCATTTAGCAGAAATTCTCCGTTAAGCATTTGTTTCACTTGCCCTTGAATCGTCAGTGTGTTCCCGGTAACCGATAATTGCACATCTTCTTTTGTCAGGCCAGGGAGCTCAATGATCAGCACAATCTGAGAATTATCTGCGAAAATGTCAACAGCAGGGACGGATTCCGCTTGCTTTCGGACACTCGGTTTAGGTTGTACCTGCTCAAAGACAGAGTTCCAAAATTCGCCTGAATGATATTGCTGGGCGACATTCATCCATTGCTTGAACTTTTCTATATCCAAGGGTCGCACCTCCTTGCCTAACCTGCTAATGAAGGCTGTTTATGTTTATTCTTCTAATTCGCTTACATCGATTTCAGAGTATTGCAAATCAATTTCTTTCGGTATTTTCAGTTGAAGGATGCCATCTTTAAAATTAGCGGTTGCGCCTTTTTTCTTTACAACCGCCGGCAATATGACGATCTTTTTGTCTTCTGTTCCCGGGAGTCCTTCTAAAATCGTTTGATTGGAGGTATGGTATATTTTTAAACTGGATAAGGCTGCCGGATCTTGTAATGGAATTTTCACATAGACGTCCTCATGGGTTTCAAAGACCGAAATATGAATGGGGGGAGGGCTGTTGTCTGGGATCACTTCTTGATCTTGTGCAGGAGAAAACGGAGCGTTCTTTAAAAAGTCGAAATGCTTTTGATGGGCTTGCAGCGAATCGGGCAGAGTTTTGGCCAGCACATCCTGAACATACCGTTCAATTTCGCCATCATTGAATTGATTCACCCATTTTTGCCACTCCTTATTTGAGGAGAATGGGGGTTTAAAAGGAAACATGACCGTTCCTCCTTTCGGTTAGATTTGGTAGGTCATTGGCAAGGATGGATTCATAATTTGATCCTGATCACTCACATCCGTATCAAGCATTTGATTGCCCATCAAAGAATTAGAAAATGAACAATCTCCTAATGATATATTTCCGCCGACAAATTTTGTATTGGCGGTATGGCTGTTATGAACAGTAGCGCCGATATCAATATTTCCGTTTTGAGTCACTCCGTTCGTCTTCATGTTCAGTATATTAATCATAAAAGGCATAGAGATTTCCTCCTTTATCCCGCTTGTTTGGTGCCGTCAGATTCCCCTTCAGGAATGGAGTGAAAAACCCAAAATCTAAGTGGGGATCATGGTAGAGAAATATTCGATCCGTCCGGGCCTGCCCGATGCAGATGACAAAGGCATGGCAGCCTTTGTTCTTCTTTTCATCAGCGGGGGATGAAAGAAAAACCCACTGTTTGAAGGTTCACTTTATACGGCTACTCATTATTGTATGAAATATAATGAAAAAGGGGCATTCAGAACTAAAGCTGGGCCGCATTGACATTTGCCGGGTTGGCGATATCGCCCATATCATTTACGTCTGGATCGATAAAGACGTTTTCCATATTCGATTCAGTCGGAGAAATGTCACCAAATGATGAATTGGCTCCTTGCGATTTTGTATTGGCGGTATGAGAATTGTGCAAAGCGTCTCCAATATTAATGGAACCATTGTTGGATATGTTATTAATTTTTAAGCTGTAGATATTAATAATAGACGGCATAATCTCTCCTCCCATAACTCGGCTGACACTAATTTATGCAATAGCTTGTAGCGGTATGACCTGATACGCAGAAACATCAGTGATCTCGCCCTAAATGATCGGGCATTCAGTGTATGTTCTTCGCTGCTTTGTGGTATGATTAAGTATTCTTCGAAAAAGGAAGTGTGAAAATGGAAATTCGTCAATTTGTCTACTTTACGGAAGTAGCCAAGCTGCAAAGTTTTACAAAGGCGGCAGAGAGTCTTCATGTTTCGCAGCCGGCGTTGAGTAAAATGGTCAAGAACTTAGAAGAAGAAATGGGGGTGCAGCTGCTTGATCGCAAAAACCTCAAGCTGACGGACGCGGGAAAAATTGTTTATGATAAAGCCAGAAACATTTTACAGCAGGTGAATGACTTATCTTCTTCGCTGTCCGATCTGACGAAATTAAAAAAAGGAACTCTTCATATCGGGATTCCATCGATTATCGGCACGCTGTTCTTTCCGACGATTATCGCGCAATTTCGCCGCCTTTATCCGGGAATCACGATTAAAATGAGCGAGCATGGAGCGCGAACGGTTGAAAAAAGGCTGGAGGAGGATTTAATCGAGCTGGGCATTGCTGTATTGCCGGTCGATGAGCAATCTTTTGAAACCGTGCCTTTTATTGAAGAAGATATCATGGTGATTATGCGAAAGAACCATCCGTTGTCCCATCGCCAAAGCTTAACGCTGAAGGATGTCCAAAAGGAGGATTTTGTTTTCTTTCAGGAGGACTTTACTCTTCATGGCCTGCTGAAGAAAGCTTGCAGGCGGGAAGGATTCGAAGCGTCCATCGTTCTTGAAAGCAATCAGTGGGATTTCGTGGCGGAAATGGTGGAGGCCGACCTTGGCATCAGCTTCTTTCCTTACTCCTTAAGTAAGCGGCTCGACCCTGAACGCATCAGTCTTGTGCCGCTCGATAACGACTTGCTGAAGTGGAAGCTTGCTGTGATTTTAAAGAAAAACCGCTACATCTCCTTTGCCGCCCGGGAGTTTTTGAAGCTGATCATCCGGGAATCCCCTCACTATAACAAATAGTTATAAAGTGAATAAAAACTATGTATTTTACGAATAAGGGCAACAGAGGTATGATAACCATACAAATGAATAAAAGATAGAGGTGAACATGGTTTGAAAAAGCTGTCCAAGTTAGTTGTGCAAATCAGTATCATTACCGTGTTTTTTTTGATCGGCCAGCTTATTTCCGACCAATTCCATCTTAAGATTCCAGGAAGCATCATTGGGATGGGGATCCTGTTTTTGATGCTTCGTTTTCATCTTATTCCATTGGAGTGGGTGGACGTAGGCGCCACTTTTTTAAGCGCGGAACTATTATTGTTTTTCATTCCGTCAGCTGTGGGCATAGTGAATTATCCTGAATTATTCGGTCTCTCAGGAGTGGAAGTAATTCTTGTGATTATAGCCAGCACAGTAGTCGTTCTGGGAGTGACCGGGTGGACGGCGGAATATCTTTATAAAAGAAGGGAGGAGCGCGCATGATGACCATTGTTTGGTGTTTGACCACTATTCTTGTGTATGTGCTGAGCAAGCGGGTTAATCAACGGTATAATCATGTACTGCTTCACCCGCTGTTAATCAGTCCTTTGTTTTTGATCGTTCTGATAACAGCCGCACAGATTTCACCGGAGCAATACGCAGAAGGAACTAAGTTGCTTACATATGGCCTTGGTCCGGCAACGGTAGCATTCGCCGTACCTATTTATAAACATTTGCCGCTTATTAAGAAGCATTTATCGGAAGTGTTTTTCAGCATTATGGTTGGGACTGTTTTTTCCATCGTATCCTCCGCGGTTTTCTCTCATTTCATTCATCTGAGTCAATCATTTATTAACAGCCTAATGCCCCGATCCATTACGACTCCTATCGCGATCGAAATATCGGAAGAAATTGGCGGTCTTCCCGCTTTGACTGCGGTGTTTGTTATTTGTACAGGAATTACCGGAGCAGTCGTGGGACCGTCCTTAATTAAACTATTTGCTTTTCGTTCTTCCGTTGCTAAGGGAATGATGATGGGAGTGGCGGCTCACGGAACGGGCACAGCTAAAGCGTTTGAATACGGGAATCAAGAAGGAACCTTCTCAAGCATCGCCATGGTTTTATGTGCGGTTATCACGATGATATGGGCGAATTCTTGGATTCCATATTTCCAGCATTTCTTTTAAAACGAGTTTGTTCATAAGAAGAGCAAAAAGGGCCATTTCCTGGAAATGGCCTTTTTTGTGTGCTTTTTTACTTGCGCATTGCCGGCTTTTTGCAAGCGCTCAGATCCTATCTTTCTACTGAAGGCAGCACATCGCCAAGCGAAGACACGCTGCAGGCTATTGAAAGAAAATTAGAACAATGGTCGATCAGGTTAAAAAGCGTCCTTTTTCTGTTATACTATGTCGAGAGGAAGAAATATATAATTGAAAGCGGTTGCAAATATAAAAGAAAAGGAGCTGCTTGCACCGGCTGATAAGAAGAAATGAATCGAAAGTATATAGGTAATGTCAAGCACAGTTTGGGAGAAAAATAGAGATTGCCCAGTTCTGCTATCTGAAGCAATCTCATGAGGGGGTATAAGTGATGATGTCATTAGAAGCTATAATATTCGTCATTCTGTCCGTTATTTTATTAGCCATTGCCGCATTAGCTGTTCTATTCGTTTATCTATGGATTACAGATCATAAACAAAATCAGCATGCCATCTTGCGCAACTTCCCTGTGCTTGGGAAAGTCCGCTACTTGTTTGAAATGATCGGACCGGAATTTCGGCAGTATTTTTTTGATGCAGACAATGAAAGCAAACCGTATTCACGCGTGGACTTCCTGAATGTAGTGCTGCCTTCCAAATATTTAAATCACGTCATTCCATTTGGATCCAAGCGGGATTTTGACAAAGAAGGCTATTATATTCGCAATGCGATGTTTCCAAAGCAAAAAACAGAGCTGGCAGTGGATAACAGCAAGCTGGTACCTACGAAAAAATATGTCATTGATAAAGAAACGATTACAAACCGCAAAGAGCATGTCGAGGCGGCAGCGGCTCAGCCCTGGCTTTTGAAAGAGGAGGATTCCATAATCATTGGGCCGCAGAGAAGACATCCGTTCTTTGTGCGGGGGCAAATCGGCATGAGCGGCATGAGCTATGGTGCGCTGGGGGAGAACGCCATCTCAGCTCTTTCAGAAGGAATAGGCATTGCCGGAGGATCGTGGATGAATACGGGTGAGGGGGGCGTATCTCCTTATCATTTGCGGGGCGATACAGATATTATTATGCAAATTGGCCCGGGTCTGTTTGGGGTGCGCGACACAGCCGGGAACTTTTCCTGGGAAAAGTTCAAGGAAAAAAGTGAAAACGATCAGATTAAAGCATTTGAAATAAAATTAGGGCAAGGAGCCAAAATTCGCGGCGGTCACATTGAGGGCATTAAGGTTACGCCCAAAATAGCGGAAATACGCGGGGTCGAACCCTATAAAACAGTTGATAGCCCTAACCGTTTTAATGAGTTCCATGATTTGCCATCGTTATTTTCTTTCATTGAAGAAATGCAGCAAGTCGGCGGAAAGCCGGTCGGCATTAAAATTGTAGTTGGCAGCCATGACACAGTCGATGAGCTGGCTCAATACATGAAAAACAGCAGAAAGGGCCCTGACTTTATTACGGTTGATGGCGGAGAAGGCGGAACAGGCGCCACCTATCAGGAGCTGGCGGATAGCGTCGGCTTGCCGATCAAAAGTGCGCTGCTCTTGCTCGATAAAGCTTTGCGCAAGCATGGGGTGCGCAATCAAGTGAAAATCTTCGCCTCCGGAAAGCTGTTCACCCCAGACCGTGTAGCGGTTGCTCTCGGGATGGGCGCTGATTTAGTGAATATTGCCCGCGGATTTATGTTTTCAGTCGGCTGTATTAATGCTCAGCATTGCCATACAAACAAATGCCCGGTCGGGGTCGCCACAACCGATCCGGAGCTGCAGCGCGCACTCGTTGTGGATGAGAAGAAATATCGTGTCGCCAATTATGTAATCGCTATGAGAAAAGGACTGTATAATATCGCGGCGGCAGCCGGTCTTGACAATCCGACTCAGTTTGCTCCGCAGCATATTATTTTTAAAGATTCGTATGGCCGAACCTTATCTGTTCAAGAGCTTCTTGATAAAGAACAAGCAGAAAGAGAAGAGAAGAATCATTTGGTTGTTATGTAAGAGCCATCCTCTTTTTAACCGCAGGCACGCATGGGATGCCTGCGGCTTTTTCTGCATAGTTGTGCCTTTTGCAAGGAAAGTCGCAATTTGCAGAAAGTTTTCTTGTTTCAATGAAGAGAAAAGACGGTATAAGTAGAATATCGACAACACTAAGCTCGCACTTCAACGAACCTATCCATTTCCGTAAAGGTGGGATGCTGCATGAATATTAAAGTGAGAAGCTGGAGGATGTTAACTGTGCAAGATAAGCTTTGGATTTTAAAAAAAGTCAGCCGCCGCACTCGATTGCAACAAGGCGCATAGGTTTGTGTAATTTTTGAAAAGAGCGAGTATTCAGCAGAGAAGGTTGATTATTTAGGGGCTTAAATGTATATTTTGATTAATGATTTATTCATAGAGATTGGAGGAGAAGCGGGCTGGCAGTTTGTTCAGCAGCTGATCATCCGCGTTGCTGAAATCGAAGGTCTGATCCTGCTTAGAGCCGGAACTTATAGAATGCTTTTCACTTCCGAGTTTTTAATGGAGCTTCAAGAAAGGCAAAACGGCGCTCTTCCCTTGGCCTCTGGCTAGGAAGAGAACAGGGGATGCTAGCTGCTGAGCTGTGGACACTTTCATTCACGGGCTAACTAGCACCAGCGGGATTCTCACTCTAAAGATCAGGTGCATTTCTGCTGCGGTTGACGTGCAAGATGGCGGTATGCCATTACGGCTTCCGCGGCAGGCCCTATAGGTTTGCGGGTTGCGCGCGGTTGCCATACCGTACAGATTGGCTGCTTGAAAATATTTTAGCGTCTTGTGCCGGAGGGATGCTTGTCTGCGCTAAGGATAGCCTGTTTGATGCCTCAGCGTTTCCGATCTTGCTGTCATCGGTGCCTAAAGGCGGTCTAAAGGTCTTTATGGGCTTTCTCACTCGGACAATTTGTAAACGATTCCCCTCTATGTTGAGAAACTGGTATAAACGGGAGCAGAGATCGGACGTGAATAAGGGGCCTGACATGTTTGCGGAATTATTCAGCATCCGAAGTGATCTAATTTGGAGGGATTGATGATGGAGAGAAGATATAACGACGACGGGCTGGCATTGCACACAGATTTGTATCAAATCAATATGGCTGAAACATATTGGAATGATGGAGTGCATAATAAAAAAGCTGTTTTTGAGCTGTACTTCAGAAAGCTCCCTTTTGGGAATGGATACGCCATTTTTGCCGGTCTTGAACGAATCGCAGACTACATACGCCATTTTAAATTCACTGCAAGTGATATCCAATATTTGCGGGATGAACTCGGTTACAAGGACGACTTCTTGGATTATTTAGCGAATATGTCTTTCACGGGAACGATCCGTTCCATGAAAGAAGGAGAACTTGTTTTCGGCAATGAGCCGATCCTTCGGGTGGAAGCTCCTTTAGCAGAAGCGCAAATTATTGAAACGGCGCTGTTGAATATTGTCAACTATCAAACACTAATTGCAACGAAGGCGTCCCGGATTAAACAAGTGATTAATGATGAGCCAGCGATGGAATTCGGCAGCCGCCGTGCGCATGAAATGGACGCTGCGGTTTGGGGAACGAGAGCAGCCTTCATCGGAGGATTTGATGGCACAAGCAATGTCAGAGCGGGGAAGATGTTTAACATTCCTGTCACCGGCACTCATGCACATGCTTTAGTGCAAACCTATAAAGATGAGTATACCGCTTTCCACAAATACGCAGAACGGCATAAAAACTGTGTCTTTTTAGTCGATACATATGATACGTTAAAATCGGGTGTTCCCACAGCTATTAAAGTAGCGAAGGAGCTTGGCGACCGCATTCACTTCATTGGCATCCGGCTGGACAGCGGCGATCTTGCTTACTTATCCAAAGAGGCCAGAAAGATGCTGGATGAAGCGGGATTTCCAGATGCAAAGATCATTGCCTCAAACGATCTGGATGAGTACACGATTATGAATTTGAAAGCGGAAGGCGCTAAAATAGACAGCTGGGGAATTGGGACGAAGCTGATTACCGCTTATGATCAAGCTGCTCTCGGTGCTGTGTACAAGCTTGTTGCCATTGAAAATGATAGAGGGGAAATGGAAGATACTATCAAAATTTCCGGAAACCCGGAAAAGGTAACCACCCCAGGGCTAAAGAAAGTTTACCGAATCATTAATAAGAAGAATAACAAAGCGGAAGGCGATTACATCGCCATGGAAGAGGAGAAGCCTCAGGAAGAGGAAAAGCTGAAGATGTTTCATCCGGTGCATACGTTCATTAGTAAATTTGTCACTGATTTTGAAGCAAAGGATCTCCATGAAACCATCTTTGTCGATGGCCGCCAAGTCTATTCATTGCCAAGCCTGCAAGAGATTCAATTATATGCGAAAGAAAATTTGCAGCTTTTATGGAATGAATATAAACGTCCGTTGAACCCTGAGGAATATCCGGTAGACTTAAGCCAAGCCTGCTGGGACAATAAAATGAAAAATATAGAAGAAGTGCGGGAGAAAGTGAACCAATTGAAAGCGGGCGGGAAAGCAGAATAGCCTTCCTGCATCAGAGTGCAGACGAACCTTGTCCGCACTCTTTTTTTATAGGGAAACGGAAGAGGACGAGCGAGGCAGGGCATATGCGAGTGTTTGCCGGTGAACTGCTCTTCCTTCCTGTGTTGTGTACTTTTACTTTGGTTAGAAGGTGAACCCTTTCCAAAAAAGAAAAATACATATATTATTAGATGAAATATAATTCAGAAAATTTAAATAAGTAAAAGGAGAGAGGAAATGGCTAAATCACTTAAAAATATGGAAACAGCCGTTATTCATGCCGGTTACAACGCAAAGGATCATGCAGGAAGTTTGGCAACTCCGATTTATCAGACATCGACCTTTATATTTGATAATGCTGAACAAGGGGAAAGGCGATTTGCCGGCGAGGAGGAAGGATATATTTACTCGCGGCTGGGCAATCCGACCGTACGGGCATTGGAGGAGCGTATGGCAGAACTGGAAGATGCCGAAGCGGCTCTTGCCTTTTCATCTGGCATGGCAGCGGTGTCAGCCGTTTTGCTTGCCATGACGAAAGCTGAAGATCACATCATTTGTTCTCAAGGGGTATATGGGTGTACCTTCAGCTTGTTAGAATGGATGGAAGCTAATCACCAAATATCATTTGAACTGTGTGCAATGGAAACAGAAGAGCAAATTCAACAAATGATTCGTCCGGACACAGCATGTATATACGTGGAAACACCGATTAATCCAACCATGAAACTAATTGATCTTGAGATGGTGACACAAGCAGCAAGCCAGCATGGCATCCCTGTTGTCGTGGACAATACATTCTCCTCGCCATATTTGCAGCGGCCGCTGACAACTGGATGTGATGTCGTCGTTCATAGTGCAACTAAATATATTAGCGGTCATGGCGATGTGGTAGCTGGCATCGCGGCTGGAAGCAGTAAGTGGATCAATCAGATAGCCCAATCCACTTTAAAGGACATCGGCGGAGTGATTTCTCCTTTTGATGCTTGGCTGCTGTTAAGAGGATTGAAAACGCTTCCTATACGTATGGATCGCCATTGTGAGAATGCTGCTTACATTGCGCAGCAGCTAAAGAAGCATTCGCTCGTTCAAAACGTGCACTACCCGGGAGATCAAGACCATGCGGATTATCGTATTATGAAAAAGCAAATGAAGAAAGGAGGCGGTTTAATTTCCTTCGAATTGGACGGAACGAAAGAACAAGTCCAGAAGTTTTTGAACGAATTATCGCTTATCCGTATAGCTGTCAGCTTGGGGGATGCAGAGACGCTGATTCAGCACCCCGCTACGATGACCCATTCAGCTGTTCCAGAAGAAATGAGAAGTAAGATGGGAATAACCGATCAGCTGATCCGTCTTTCTGTCGGGTTGGAAGCCAAACAAGATATTTGGCAGGACCTTGAGCGCGCCCTAAATGCTTTCCAAAAAGGATGACTTCATGGAAATAAGAATGGTACTGCTCTCACTTAACGCCCTTACAAGCTGTTTGAAGCGGAATTCCTTTGCCGGGAACGGATAAAGAGACATTTAAGCGCTAAGCTTCTAGCAGCCGGCTGTCTCTTTTCTGTTCAACGACGGATGCTTGTTAGGGGCTAGGTGCTTTACCAGTTGCCTTACTGAGTGCTGAATGCGGTTTCATGGCATTCCGGGCAAGGGTGGCAGCCGGTCTTTATCTTTGTCAAGTGTCAGTGTTTCCCTGCAATTTTCACATGTATATTTGCCTTTTCCCGGAGTTTCGCCTGTATCCGGCATAAAAGCACCTCCTGCATGAGTGGATGCTGTTTGTATACCCGTTTTCACCATTCGGTGAAGTTTATGCAGATATAAGCTGGGAACTGGAGGCCACAACGGCAAATGCCTACTGTTCAGAGGCTTTGCCGCTGTCTTCCATTGTTCTTGGCAGCTGGATGGCGACGGTTGTTCCTTGGCCGAGTTCGGAATGAACGGTCACGCTGGCATCATGGAGAAGCGCAATTTGTCTGGCAATGTTCATTCCTAAGCCAGCCCCTTCAATTCTTTCTTCTGTATTCGTTCCCCGGTAATAACGATCGAATAATTTGTTCACCGTTTCCTCGTCCATTCCAACGCCCGTGTCTTCGATTTGGATGGTAACATACTCAGCGGAAGGAATAATGCGGACGGTGATGGCCGTTCCGCTCGGATTATGCTTAATTGCATTAAAGAGTATATTGTCCATCATGCGTTCAAACCATTTCCTGTCTGCTTCTATTAAAGGGCGGTCGGTCGCCGGATGAAAATGAAATCGATAATCAGAAAGCGTACGGTCAAGAATAAATTTATCCACAATTGCTTTCAGAAGATGATTGGCTGGGCATATTTCTTTGGAAAGAACGAGTCTGTTGTTTTTTAGCTGAAAGGTCAGAGAAAAGTCTTCTATTAGATGCAGCATGTATTCGCCTTTCTCGCGAATCGTTTGTCCCACTTCTTTTAGTTCTTCAGCTGTCCACTGATAATGTCCGCTCTCCAATAAATGGCCGTATCCTTGAATCGTCGACAGCGGGGTCCGGAGATCATGGGAGATCCCTGTCATCCATTCCTCTCTTGTCTTTTCCAGCTTTGCCCGTTCTTTCACCGACTCGTCCAGCTTTTCGGTCATGTTATAAAAAGCGTTAATGACTTCCCTATATAAACGGTAACGAGCTTTGACTTTGCCGTTTTTTCGAAAGATTTTTTTTCGTTCTTTTTTCGTCAGCACTTCATCATATTTTCCCTGTTCCATTCTTTTTAGCCAGCCAGTAAAAAGAAAGAGCGGACGGCCGTAACGGAAACCGTTCCAAAAGGAGAGAAGCAAAGTAATCAGGAGCGCGATAAACCCGACAAGACCGAAGCCGAGAATATATTCTTCCATTACGGTAATGCTTTGAATCTTATCCTTTTTCTTTGGTGTGTGTAAAACCCATGTATACCCGCCAGCGGGCACTTGCTGAACAGATATGCTGGTTGAATGGATTCCAGGCATTTGCTTATTGGATAGAATGTCGAGCGGTTTGTATTGTTGAATGGCCAGCGGCTTTCCGAAAGCTTCGATGATGTCTCCGTTCGGGTTGATAATATGGAGCGTGCCATCTATAGGTTTAAGCCTTCCTTCAAGCGCTTGTCTCTTTTCTGCTTTGATCCGTCCGCGATCGCTGTAGGCGGCAACGAGATGTTGTAAAGCAGGGAGCTGATCCTTGTAGCCAACGAGAAAAACATAAGGCTTATCATAAGTATGGTCCAGTTCCGCTAGCACCTTATAATCGAGAAAACGTTGATTCTTCTCGACTTGCAGCAGATCATTCACAGAGTATCGCTGCGGCAAATCGGCAGGAGCATTGCTTGATTTAATCACTTTTCCTTGATGATTAACAATTTGCATCCATAAGCCTCTTTTTCGCAATGAATGTCGCCATTTCTTCTCATCCAATTCGGCTGAATCATCCTCAATATTTGTCTCCGTGACTAATGCCTCTAATACACCTGCGGGGCCGTTTCTTTTCTGTTCTTGATCGGTTATATACTGTAATAGCAAGAACAACAGAGCAAACACGAGAATAATTATAGTCACCAATAACGTCAGAAATTGCATGGAAAAGTGAAAAATCAGCCTTCTTCTTAATCGCTTCATTTTTCATCCCTCTGGACGAGCTTGTATCCGAGACCGCGAACCGTCAAGAGGAATTGCGGATGGCTGGGATCCTCCTCGATTCGTTCTCTAATCCGTCTGATATGAACAGAGACTGTATTATCATCTACAAAATGATCTGCACCCCACACGGCTTCAAGCAGCTCGGCCTTAGAAAAGACTCTGTTTGGATGCTTGCAGAAATACAGGAGAAGCAAATACACTTGTGTCGGACAAGAAATGGCTTTTCCTTCGACGAATACTTCTCCGCGTTCTTCATCGACTGTAAATCTTCCAAAGTGATATTTCGTTTTCCTGGGAGCTGGCGCTGCCGTTGCCGCCTTGGCGTTTCTTCGGAAATACGCTTTGATCCTTGCGGCAATTTCCAGCGGATTAAATGGCTTCGTGACATAATCATCTCCGCCGATAGCAAAACCAGTTAATACATCTAAATCCGATACCTTCGCTGTTAAAAATAGAATATAGGCTTCTGAGATTTCGCGGATCTTCGGACAAATTTCAAATCCGCTCTGATCGGGAAGCATGACGTCCAGCACAATCACATTTATGGTGTGCTTCTTTAAGATCGCTAACGCTTCTCTTGCGGTGTAAGCGGTATAAATTTGACTAAACCCTTCTTTTCTAAGTACCGTTTCGATCATTTTAACAATCGCTTTTTCATCGTCTACAAGCAAAATATTTCTCGTTTCCATCTACTTATACACCTCGTTCAACATCTTAACATACTGACATTACGGGAACTTGAACAATTCTTAAAAAGTTAATCGAATGTTCATCTGCTGTTTCTATTCCAGAAAAGCTGAAGCTGTATATTGATTGTAATCAACTTTAAGCGAGGGATCGATTATGAATACATATCGCGTGTCCGCAATGGACGGTTTGAGAGGATTCAGCTTATTAGGCATTTTGCTGGCGAACATGCTGATCTTCCAATACGGTATTTTTGGGAAAGACGAAATTCACTTCTTTTCTTTATCTCCGGCGGAATTAGGCGCTTATAAAGCGGTCAAAGTGTTAGTGGAAGGCAGCTTCATGCCGATATTCACTTTTTTATTCGGTTATTCCATGATTAAAATGAAAGAAAGCCTGGAGAGAAAAGGAGCGAAAGTGAATCGTCACTTTATTCGCCGCTTCTTCTTTTTGTTGGCGCTTGGGATTTTGCATTCCACGTTTTTATGGGAAGGAGATATTCTGGTTTTTTACGGGATGATGGGCTTTTTTCTCTTAGTGCTTTTAAATCGTCAGAAAAAGACTTTAATGATTTGGGGGATCATTCTATTTCTTTTGACGCCGTTTATCGGATATGGGCAGTTGGAGGAGACTCCAAAAGAAAAGGAGAGAATGACTAATTATCTGGAAACGACACAGTCTGTTTACGGCAGCGGCGATTATATGGAGATTAAAGATCACCGGAATAATGAAGATCCGTTAGGCTATCCGGATTATATGTACTTAGTGCTTATTATAATCGCGCCAATCGTTCATTTGCCGCTGTTTTTATTTGGTATGCATGCGGCCAAGAATAACCGATTTGCCGAGCCGTTAAAGGAGAGAGCAATATACATCAGGTCGGTGTTTCTATTCCTGCCTGCTGGCCTGGCGCTGAAAATTGCTGCTGTTGCCTTTCCTGAAACCGATTGGGCGGGAGTGTACGAATTTATGGGAGCTGGACTATTGTCGCTCGGGTACATTTATGCTTTTGCCTGCTTGTATACTAAACAGACGAAAGGGCTGTTTCCTTCCGCTTTTGAATACATCGGCAAGCTTTCGCTGACGAATTATTTAATGCAAACCGTGATTTGTACAACAATTTTTTATGGGTACGGTCTTGGGATGTTTGGCAAGCTGGGCGTGCTGGCTGGGATTATGCTGGCCCTTGTTATTTATGCAGCGCAAGTGGCTGTCAGCTATCTTTATTTGAAGAAATATAAGAGAGGCCCGCTGGAAATCCTGCTTCGAATGTGGACGAATTTTTCTTGGAATGGCCAAATCAAGGAGAAAAAAGGGCACTTTTCCGGAAAGTCTGCAAGTATGAAGGCGATGTAAGCGGAGGTGCCGATGTTCCTGGGTGTCATGCTGGCCATGATAAGGATCATGAGAGAAATCATCGGGTTCGCCTCTTTGAGAAGTCTGTTTATTCAAGGACTTCTGCTGGCTTTGCTTGCGCTTTCACTTGCTGGAGCGGAGAAAGAATAGTGCCCTAAGGCCGTTTCGATGGGGAACTGAATGGTTTTTTACAAACAAATAGTCTGAACAGCTCATGTATCCCGCCAATAACGTGCTGCGACGTTAGTGTTTATCTTCTTTCCAGCAGGGGGGAGGAACGTACTTCCCTTCTGTTGGAAGGGGTATTTTAGGGAAAAAATCGCTTTGGTTTTCTATGGATCTATAGATTTTAGGAGATAGTCCGATGTTTTCCGACAAAATAGGCTGATTTCATTTCCATATTACACTATAAAAGCGATATAATAGTAAATGTGAAATTGATAAGTTAAAGCGGGGAACAGGCAATGAAAAAGAGAAAGAGGAAAGTAATATTGGCCGGGCTCATTATACTCATTTTTCTGAGCGGTTTCACTTATTCCTATTTTAAAGGGACGCCTTGGAAGAAAAGGCAAGTTGCCAAGGAACTTGAGCGATATCTGGAAGAACGCTACGAGCAATCTTTTGTTTTGAAAAGCACTTTTTTTAATGCGGAAGAACGGCAATACGGGGCGGTCTTTTCACCGAAGAATGATCAGTCGATGGCTTTTAATGCGCGGGAGGACGGAGAGAAGCAGACCTATTCAGATGACTACCCGGAAGGTGTGTGGCAGCGGGAATTTCAAGAGGATATTGAATCTGCAGTCAGAAAGAATTTTCCAAATATGACGGATTGGTTTGTCGGTACAGCCTATGGTCAAAGTGCTGAGCTGGTCAAAGGTCCTGCGATTCCAACTTATCAAGAGGCCGGTGCTTATGTGTGGGTGGATGTTATGAATACGGGGGAATTTTATGATTCTGCTTGGCAATGGGAGAAAATATTTCAGCTGGTGAAAGCCGCGCAGCAATTAACGCCTGTCGCTGAAGTATCCGTCTCTTTCGATGAAAAGCAAGACCCTAACGAAGAGGCAGAGGTGTATATTTCCTGCATGCCAGCAGAAGCACTTCAAGTAAAGAGCGTTCAACATGCAAAAAAAGCCTGTGAGGTTACGCGTTTTGAATAAAATACAAAAAGGCAGCAGCTTGGTTTAAGACGATGCTGATCAAGAAATAGATCTCCGCGTCGCTTGACTGTTCATTGTTCAAGCGCACACTTACAAAGCACGGAATGAATAAGAGGATGTCCAGAAAGAGATGGCTCATCCTAAATAGTGAAGACATTAAAGCCCAAGAATGCTGTTAAATCAACATTCTTGGGCTTTAATTTTGGATATATATTAGCCGGAATGGCGCTTTTTAGACAGCCCCTTGTTTTCAATTATTCTGCTTAGTATGAGTTACTTGACTTGCCCGGTTCGCGGAATAGTAAGTGAAGATTATGGACACCACTTACAAAAATACCTAAATGTCTTCATTGTTCACAGCTGCATAAATGCCGCTCAGGGCTGCTAAATGATCAAAAACAAATCCAGCCATTGATTAATAATCTTGTTAAAATAAAGGAAACCCCGTTTATCTGCGGAGTTTCCTTTCATTCTTCACAAAGTCCTGTTAGTTACGTGCTGAAAATGGTTACTGTTCAGTCTGCTGCTGCAAAGGTTTCTCAAAGATTAGTTCGTAATAAGTACCTGCTGCGACACCTGAAGTTACAAAGTCAGGAGAGAACACTTGAATAAAACGCCATCCTTGCTCTGCGTGGCTTTGAATTACTTCTCGATAGTCTTTATTAGGCTTACCAGATAATTTTTTAAACTCTATTTTAACGAACTTGTATTCAAACATTTTATTTAATCTCCTTTTAAAAAGTTTCAAATAACTCGTATTAGAAGCATCATTGTTCTATTTAACAGAGACTATTCATAAGAGGCATTCTCTGGCTCTTTCAAACAGTTTGCGGGGGAGAGGCGCCTCCAATATTTCGGTGTGTTCATCCTTCATGCCCTTCCTTGTAAAATGCTTTGTATTAGTTCTTGTTAGGGTTTATTTTATTGGACAGCTGCATGTTTTCTGCTTGTTGGATTAGTGTTTCTGTTGTTACATCAGGGTTCATCGGGAGGATAACATAGCGCAAACCGTCTTCGTCCCAGCTGACGGAATCAATTTCTTCCATCACTTCTGCCTTTTGTCCGCGGACCATGACCCCTTTAGTCGTATCCAGTTCGCTTCCTTCTCCAGCAGGAGTGGGAAAGATGCTTAGCGATGCGTAAGGCACTTGGTTCTTTTTAAATTCAATATTGACTTCTGTCCGCTTGATTTCACCTGTTAACTGATCTGCGGTTATAGAAGAAGGCTGAGCAGCTGTGTTAGGGAACATTAAGAATGGTTTGCCCAAATGTTTTCCTGCTTCTTCTATCGTTAGAGCTTTTCCTTGCTGTTCATCCGCTGATTCGATTGCTACTCCCTTTGGGATATCCAAAGTAAATGTATTCTTCTTAAAAGAAGGGGAGAAATCGATATCTTTGTAGGTTATCACAGAGCGTCTGTTTTCACTTTTTGTTTCTGTTTTAATAACAAACCATGTTTTTGTGTCAATCCAAAGATCGGTTTGGCCGATTAAGGTTTTTTTCGATTTCGGCTCTAATTTAAGATGCGGAGTTTGAAAGCCGTTTATTTTTTCCGCTCCGACTGTCTTTTGATTATGGGTTTTTTTCATAGCCTTGAGCAGGTTAATGACTTGGTCTTTTTGAGAGTTTGGCTCATTTGAAGCTGATATATCCAGTTTGAAAGCTTTTCCCGTGGCTTCATCGTAAGAGATTAGCTGTTTGCCATTATTAAGAGCCATGGTTGCGTCATGAGTCACTTTGTTCAGGCCGATCGTTTTTATTTGCCCCTTCTTGTTGACATATTCTTTTAATGTCGAGTGCTCGACTAATTTGTCGGCTTCATATACTTTCATTTCCATTTCGGCACTGTAGGATTTAGGGGTTTGTTCCGTTTCAATGACGCGCTCAATCAGTTCATCAGCTGATACCGCTGTCTGATTATTGGCGCACCCCGTTATGGCACTTAGCATGATAGCGGAGCTTAAGCCGATGACAGTCCAAGTTTTTTTCTTCATTATGATTCCTCTTTTCTGTTGTTTGTTGTAATCGCACAAGCTACTAAAGTTCCCATGCCTGCTTCCGACCAAAGGGAAATGGAGCCTCCGTGCATTTTAATCAGCATTTTAGCAATACTCAGTCCTAATCCTGAGCTTCCTTTTGTCCGCGCATGCTCCCCCTGAAAGAAGGGCTCAAAAATCTTGGCTTGCAGCGAGACAGGAATAAAAGGTCCTTCGTTTTGAACAATGATGATGGTTCTTCCATCTCTCCACGAATCCAGTTTGCCGGCTATTGGCTGGAATACCCAGCCAGGAAGGGGGCAGTGGCTTTCGATAGCAGCAAGACAAATTTCCCTGTTCTCATTTGTATGACGTATGGCATTGAATACGAGATTGTCCATAATCCTGATCATTTGTTTCGGATCTAACCGATAATGTCCGCGGACACATTGTTCGGTTTTTAAATTTATTTTTTTATGAGCGCATGGTTCTTCGTAGCCTGACAGCAGCATGTCGAAAAACTCCTCGCCGTCCACATCGGTGGTTTCCAATGTCATGCTGGCAGACTGCAAGGATGTATAGACAGATAGATCATCCAGCATTCGTTTCATATGCGCTGTTTTATCAAACAGAATTCGCTGATAGTCCCGTTTTTCTTCTTCTGTTAATGCTTGATTGTAAAACAAGGCTTCTGCATATGCTTGAATCGCGGTTAATGGCGTTTTCAAATCGTGCGAAAGCGCCGCAACGATGTATTCTTTTTCCCGCTGTTTTTGGGCTAGGAGCCGGTTCGTTTTCACAATCTGCATTCTCATTTGATTAAAATGGGTTATTAATTGACCGATCTCATCTTTACTGGCTGTAAGCGGGGGAAGTGTTTCCGCTCCGCTGGCAAAGGCTGTCATGTGATCGCTTAGCTTCTCCAGCGGCCTGTTTAACTTCCGGCGCAAGAATATCAAGATGATCCAATAAAGGATTCCCATAAAAGAAGCGAGGGAAATCACTAATATCAGTGTGCGGTTTTTCACTCCTTCCACCCATGTCTCCCGGGCGATGGTAATTTCATAAAAGCCAATAAGTTCACCGCGATGAAGCATGGCTTTCTTGATCGAGTACGAACGCCGATTTTTCTTCAGTTCATTTACATGCTGAAATAATTGATCGCGGTCAGCAAACTCGATGTTCGTCACTGAAGGGCGCATCGAATCATATAAGATCAGGCCGTCTTTTCTGTAAAGAGTAATTTTCTCGCTATCATGCGTCAGCAGTCTCAGCAGCGGCCGGTAATATGCAGGCTGATGGATCTGATACAGCTCTTCATCCTGCAGATGGGGTTCAATAGCGGCTATTTGTTTCTCCATCTCTAGGCGTTCCTTTAAAAAGAGCTGCTCATGGTGGCTATTTAATAGAACGTAAAGAAGATAAAGTGCCGCGATCGGCAAAACCATAGCGGCAAGAAAAACAGTCATCAGCCAATATTTAATTTTCATGATAACGGCTCTCCGATAAAGCGGTAACCTTCTCCCCAAACAGTTTGGATAAATTTTGGGGAGCGGCTGCTGTCCGAAAGCTTAGTGCGCAGACTTTTGATATGAACAGTCACTGTATTGCCCGCATTCAGATGATCTTGTCCCCAAATCCATTTATAGAGATCGGATTTAGTAAATGTTTGGAAAGGGTGTTTGGCGAAAAGAAAGAATAAATCTTTTTCTATAGCTGTCAATGTTAAAGGCTCCCCGTGCAAATAGAGAGCTTGGGCCGTGAAATCGACAGCTAGGCCGTTGTGATACTCTACGCGTGTTTGCCGAAACGGCTGCTGGCTGTAGCGGCGGTATCTTTTTAAATGTGAACAGATGCGGGCGCTTAGTTCTCCTAAGCTGAATGGTTTCGTGATATAATCATCCGCGCCGAGCCCCAGTCCTTTAATTTTGCTGCTGTCACTTTGCCGGGCGCTAATAATGAGCAATGGCACATCGCTTCCGTGGCGGATCGCTTCGCATAATGAATAGCCATCCAGCTCAGGCAGCATTAAATCTGCAATGACAAGGCTGTAATCACCGTGCCGAAAATCCTCAAGACCTTCTTTGCCTGTAGAAGCCCATGTCACCTGATACCCCTCTTTGCGCAAATGATCTGAAACAACGCGGGCGATTTCATAATCATCTTCTACTAATAAAATGTTCTCTTGTTTTTCCAATCGCTGCACCCTCTCTCTGTTTTTATTATAAGAAAAACGGGTGTTCATCCTTAAAAATTAATAATTGCTTAATAATTTGATGAGGCTTATTCTCCATTTCTCCGTAAATGTATTGTATACTGATTTTTTTTTAGTAAACAAGCCGAAGGACATAACGGCAGGGGAAGTGGGGGCATCTAAAGGATGCAGAGAAGAAGCGGATGGTGAGTGAAGGGCATGCCGGAATACTTTGAGGCTGGGAACATCCATTATTTCCTGTGATGGCGGACTGCTTCATGCAAAAGAGAGGCAGTGTCAGGAAAGAGGGAAAAAGAAAGCCAGGATCCAAGACAAAGTGAACCTTCAACCGGCGGGAATTTTCTTTCATTCCCCGCTGCTGAAAAGAGGGATAAAGGCTAACATCGCAGCATCCTGCTGCAGCGCCTTTGCCGCCTTACATGGAAGATGAGATCCTGGCTTTCACTATGATTATTCAATGGTCGGAATATTTCGCTGCTTAGCTGCGTGTATGACGTCAACTTTTACAGAAACATTTTTCAAAGAATCCTCTGTTAATGGAATTTTCCCGTCCTGTTCAAGCTTCTTCCATAGCTTAACATTTTCCCGGTATAACGATTCAGAGAGGCGGAAGATATCGGTATTATGCTCAAGACCGTCTAAATAGACGGATTTGATTTGCTTTTCCATCGTTTCTTCGGCTTTTTTGGCAATGGTAGGGCCGCTTACGTCTTGCTGCAGTGATCTTAAAATGGCATCCGCTTGAACGGAGATGGTGAAGCGCAGATCATTCGCCGTTCCCACCGGTGTCACCTCTACTTTAAGCTTATCAATAATGAGGCTGATATCTCTGTATCCTTTTTCGGTTAGCCTTAACTCTTCTCTTTTCAGATCGGGATTGAGCCATTTTAAGCCGTTGGTCCTGTCTCCCTTGATGAATCCTTTTAAATGGTCTTTTGTGACGAGCGCCACTCCTCTCGTTTCAATCGATTGATGCTGCGCTTCATCCGTCCTCCATCTTCTTGTCACCCTAACCAACGGCAGCCTGGCTTCGTGAGGAGGTTCATTGAGCAAAATGATCATCTCCCTCAGATCGACCGGCCGAACAAGCGAGCTTTGCTTATAAGTAGATTGCGGATCGCTTAAGCGGGAAAGAGCGGTGGACATTTCCATAATCGGGATGTTCGTCAGCAAAGGGGGTAACGGTTCATCCGTTGCAAACAGATAGACGCGGTAGCGCGTTTCCTGATATCTGTCTATAAAGTCGATAGCAGATTTCAGCCTATCGCTGTTTAAAGCCTCTTCTGTTAACACGACAAATGCAAGATGGCCCCAAAAAATTCTGCGCTGGGATGAGGCATATAAATTAAACATCGCCTCCACAACAGTTTTGCCGGTAGCCCGGCCCACCTCCACATTTGTCACTGTATTGTTGCTTGCTTCCGATTTGGCCAGCAGACCGGGATTGATAATTTGCATATAAATCGTATATTCTCCGTCTTTATAGTCGATGCCGATCCCGTGCAAGTAGACCATTCTCTCTGGTTCATTCGAATCCCAGCATCCGGCTAAAAAGGCAGCGGCCAAAAGCCAAACAGCCCATAACGATAACCGGGATCTTCGTTTTCGCATCAGGATCCCCCTTTCTTTGTCGCGTCTTGAGGATTAAGAGCATTCATCCGTTTCTCATACTTGCTGAATGGCAGACGGAGGATCGCTTTGGCGATATTTTTCCAATCTAGCCTTGTGGCTACTTCTAAATAAGGAACACCAAATACTCGCACTCTGGCCACTAAGATGCCGATCAAAAACATGGAAACGAAAAACCCGAAAAACCCGAAAAGAGAGACAAGGAAAATCACGAAGAACCGCATCAGCGATATCGTCCCGACAAGCGTTTGATTGACTAGTGTATACGTGGCAACCGTAGAGGCGGCAATAATTACAAGCATGGCGGGGCTGGTTAAACCGGCTCGAATAGCTGCATCGCCAATGATCAAACCACCGACGACACTCAGCGTTTGCCCGACAGCTATCGGCAGCCGCAGCCCAGCTTCTCTGAAGAGCTCGAACAACAGCAGCATGAGAAACGCTTCCAAAGCGGTGGGAAAAGGAACGCCTCTTCTGGATTCGACAACGGTAGCCAGCAGATTAAGCGGCAGCTGGTTTTGGTGGAAAGCGGTCAGGGCTACCCAAAAGCCGGGAAGAAAAGTAGCAATCGTAATGCCTAGTACCCGCATCAGCCGTTCGAATGAATTGAATAAATAATTATTCTCTTTATCTTCAGCGCTTTTCAGTAAAAAAAATAAGTTAACCGGTGTGATATACGCATAGGCAACCCCGTCAATTAAAATGACAAAGCGGCCATTCAGCAGGGATTCCACCGCAAAGTCTGCACGTCCGGTATAGGTGTGGCGCGGAAAAATCGCATAAGCTTCATCATTGATTAATTCCTCAAGTTGGGCTCCGCTTAATAAGCTGTCGACATTCACAGCGGACAGCTTCTGTTTAATTTGCTCGAGGACATTCTGATCCGCGATATCCTTCATGTATAACAGAGATACTTTTGTTTTCGACCGCGTGCCTAATTCGAAGTTCTCGCTGACGAGTGAAGTAGTACGGAGTCTTTTGCGAATTAAAGCGTAATTGATCGCGATGTTTTCAATGAAATTATCCCGCGGTCCTTTGACTGATACTTCGGTCGCTGTTTCCTCAGGTTTTCGCTCCGGCCGCTCAGCGATATCAACAGAAATAAGTATTTCTTGCTTCTTGAAAAGAAGAACCAGCTTTCCGGAAAATATATCTGAAATAAGTTGTTCCTCGGCTTGCACTGGCTGGATTGAAGGAAGCTGGAGAGAAAAAAGCTTCTCAAGTGTGATGTCTTCCAACTGCCGTTTTGAAAACTCTTCCAGTTTTTGAGGGATGACGTGAAATAGCATTTTGCTGCTGACTAAGCCAGTGCAGTACACGAGCAGGACATTGAGATCATTGAATTGGCAGGCTGAAAATTGAACATCGGTGCAGTTGCTGAATACGCTTCTGATTTGTTCTTCATTCAAGAAGCGCCGGGCAGTGCGTTTCTTTGTTTTATCTGTTTTCTGTTGATTGAGCAGTTTTGCTTTTTTAAACTTCATGAGAAGACCTCCGTTTTTTCTTTGAGAAAAGTAAGGCCAAAAAGCTGAACACTAATGAAAAAGCGAAGAAGAACCAAAAAGTAGCCGGCAATGTATAGTTTTTCAGCCAGTTCATATAGGTAAGATCACTAATAGGAACGATCACGATCATAAGAGCTGAGATAAATAGAAGCCGTTTATTCTTGGTTTGCTCGCTCTTAGCCGGAAACATTTCTTTAATCAATACCAGAAATAAAGCAATGCGGATAAAAGCACCCGACAGCCACTGGTAAATCGATAAAAAATCAAGATGCTCGATAAAGCTTCCTAATGATACTAAACTCCATTCTTCATAGGGGGGGAATCTTTGCTTTGAGGCTTCCGTTGGCCCGAACTCGATAATCGCTCCGACCAGAGGCCCCAAGGTGAGCAAAGTCAGAATCAAAATGGTCACAGCGAAATGGCGCCATTTAAGCGGAGCATCCACTTTATGCTGCAATAGTAAAAAAATAAAAACTTCAGCCAGCCCCGACAATTGATAAATCAAACTGTTGAAAATCGGGCGATAGCCATGCTCCAAAAGGGGGAGCAGTAAAGAATAATTTTTATATTGAAGATTGGAAATCGCCACAAAGAATCCGAAAAGCGTGATAAAAAGCAGTAGAAATATATTTATCACGCTAATCGTGCGCAAATTGGTTGCAGCTAACAGCCAGCATGTAAGAGCAAAGAGAAAAGTCAGTAAAAAAAACGGAGTGTCAGGCAAAAAAACAATTTTCATCCATACAATGGTTTCTCTTAATGTAATGGATACCATTAGCAAAAGGTAGCAGCTAAGAAGAATTATGATCCCTTTTGTCATCTTCTTTCCAATCACAGCGGACAGCCAATCAAATAAAGGCTGGCCTTTTGTCTTCTTATGCACATAAAGTAAAAGCAGCACCCAAATCAGCATAATGGCCATGGAGATCAGCACAGCCATCCAAGCATCTCGGCCGGCGGTGCGAACTAACGGAGAGACCACAAATACATGATTTTTTAAACCGATCGCTGTCATCGCTAGGAAAATCAATTGTAATGGAGTGATAGAATCTGATTTCTGAATAACAATCACCTGCAATACTTTATATTACAGATAGTTTTTTCTAAATCGCTTTCTTTATACGGGTTATTTACCAGGAAGGAGCTGATATTGGAAGGAAATTCTCAGGCAGAGGGTCTCGATGCAGTTGTATTGGATAGGAATGGAAGGGCAAGGCAGCAGTCCAAGTTAAACCGATGCGGCTGTAAATGAAAAGAGGAGAGCACCCGAGCGAAACTTCGGTGTTCTCCTCTTTGTTTTACTTCACATCTCCAATTGAAGCAGGATCCTTTTCGGGGCAGAAAGTTTTGGCCAAATACATATGGAAGAACCACTCGCCTATGGCAATAGATGTAGAAGAGAGAACGATAGCGGTGAACAGCGGGATAACTGTTTCGGCTATCATTGCTCCCATGATCCAGGTGCCTAGTGCAGCTCATCCAAAGTCACAAGTCGTTGCTGCCATGTTCGTTGAATTCCGGAAGATCAGCAAATTCCTAATGATATACGTGCTGACTGTGAGCGCAGCACTAGTTAGGATGACATTGATATTGACATATCATAAACAAGCCTTAGCGTAATAAGCAACACTGCTTTTATGTGATCCAATGAAATACCTTAATCATTCTTTACCCGGAAGGGAACTATTTAATCCCAAAACTTGGATTAAGCAGCGGAAGGCAAAGCAGTCCAGGCGTTTGCGGGAAGCGCCTGGACGGTCAATCAAGCTATGATTTTGGAGCTGTTGGAGGTTCGCTGATAAACGTTTTTGTGATTTTCACTTTCTTAATCCGGTTGTATTCCATTTCTTTGATTTCAAAAAGGAGATGGTGGTATTTTAACGTCTCTCCTTCTGTCGGAATATGACCAAATTCTTTGAATAAGAAGCTGGCTAAAAAACCCTCCGCTTCCGGAATTTTCGTATTAAAGGCTTGGTTCAAGCGGGGGATTGATAATCGGCCGCTACAAATCATATGTGTATCGGTTAGTTCCTGAATGAGCACTTCTTCATCTTGGTCGGTTTCATCTTCAATTTCGAGACCGATCATCGCTTCAATAATATCTTCATGGGTGATGATTCCGG
Organism: Bacillus xiapuensis; assembly: GCF_002797355.1. Classification (GTDB taxonomy): domain Bacteria; phylum Bacillota; class Bacilli; order Bacillales; family Domibacillaceae; genus Bacillus_CE; species Bacillus_CE xiapuensis. The sequence goes on from NZ_KZ454939.1 coordinate 916,823, forward strand.
CTGTTCCTCCGTATTCATCCAGCACGATGGCGATATGCTTCTTCTCTTTCAGCATCATCTTAAATACTCTTTCAATGGGCGTCGATTCCACGATGAACAGCGGATGATTATCCGCAAATTGTTCCAATGGAGCCTCCGGTGTCAGCGACCACTTCAGCAGCATCTTAGAATGGAACACCCCGACAATATGGTCCATATCGCCGTTATAGACCGGATATCTCGTGTAATTATGATCTAAAATAATCGATTGGGCTTCTTCGTAGCTACTGCCGACTGGAATCCCGACAATATCCATTCTGGGCGTTTTTAATGCATCATGCACACCCTTTGCGTAGAAGTCGATCATGCCTTTGATTCTTAATGTTTCTTCACTTTGGAAAGTCCCTTCCTGAGAAGCGATATCCACCATCGTCTTTAATTCCTCTTTAGAAAAAGAAACTGGCTTTGCCTTTCCTTTTGAAAGAAAAGAAATAATGAATCCAGTGAACTTGGATAATAAAAAAGTGATCGGCTTTAACAGCACAAGAAGCAAGGAAATGACGGGCACCACTTTGTAAGCGATTCTGTCGGAAAAGGTAGCTGCGATCGTTTTGGGCAGCACTTCGCCAAAGATAATCAGAAAGACTGTCAATATGCCGGTAGCGATTCCGACATTAATGCCGTATTGAATGGCGATAATCGTAACCAGCGTCGGCAGCATAATATTGGCGATATTGTTGCCAATTAAAATGGCCGTAATGAGTTCATCCGGCTTGGATACAAGTGCAAGCAACCGTCTGGCTTTTTTATCATTGTTTTCTGCTCTCGTTTTCAATTTCATTTTGTTCACAGCCGTAAGGGCTGTTTCGCTTCCGGATAGGAAAGCAGACATCATAATAAAAAATAAAATAGCCAAAAACATAGTTAACCTCCAATGGGAAGATATATAGTAAACAAACATACCCTTTTTATTATGTCAAAAAACGGCTGTTTCATAAACAAATACGCTTGTACTCTCAAGATTGGTCACCAATAAAGATGCCGGAGCATATGTTAAAAGTGCCTAGAAAGGGGGAAGCGCATTAATGAGTGTTCAGCAGTATTTGAAGGACGCTAAACAATGGTGCGAAGAAGTGAGTCAAGCAATGGAGATGGAGCCGCAGCTGTTAAACAGCTGGCAAGAGCAGCTGAAAGAAATAGAACAGGCGGCTGGCAATGAGAAGGAGAAGGATGTTCTTGCAGAAAAAGTACAGTCTTTATACAGGGAATGGGATGAATTTTATCAAAGGCTGGAAGGACGGGAAGTGCCGATTGGAGGCCATAAGCTTCCGCCGCTTCCATACCGTTACAATGCTTTAGAGCCGTATATTGATGAGGAGACGATGCGGCTGCATCATGATATTCATCACCAAAGCTATGTCGATGGATTAAATAAAGCAGAAAAGGAAATGGCGAAGGCTCGCAGGACGAATGATTTTGCACTGATCAAGCATTGGGAGAGGGAAGCCGCTTTTAACGGGGCAGGGCATTATCTTCACTCCATCTTCTGGAAAGTGATGTGCCCCTCCGGCGGCGGTAAACCCGCAGGTGGGCTTGAACGGGAGCTAGCGCATTCCTTTGGCAGCTTTTCAGATTTTAAAAAGCATTTTTCAGCTGCCGCAGAAAAAGTCGAAGGAGGAGGCTGGGCCATTCTAGTGTGGTCGCCTCAGGCGCAGCGGATGGAAATCCTGCAAGCGGAAAAACATCAGAATTTAAGCCAGTGGGATGTTGTTCCATTGCTTGTTCTGGACGTGTGGGAGCACGCTTATTATTTAAAATATAAAACAAAGAGAAAAGAGTATATTGAGAACTGGTGGAATATTGTGTGCTGGGACGAAGTGCATAAAAGACTGAAGCGGGCTAAAAAGCATGGATAAGCACCTAATGATCACTAGGTGCATTGCTTATTTCCTCTAATTGTATTAAACTTAAGATAATTTTAATTTAATAGAAAATTTGGTGCCTTTGTGCGAGCGAAGGGTAACAGGGAATCGGGTGGAAATCCCGAGCGGTCCCGCCACTGTAACCGGAAAGTTCTCTTTTCACAGCGTCACTTGACAGCTATTGCGTCGGGGAAGACGAAGAGAGCGCGCTTGATTCGGAAGCCAGGAGACCTACCAAGTTTTTGATCGTCAGCTTTTGCCTTCGCGGAGAGGAAAGGTGTTTGCAAGCGAACAGCTTCAGCAGGCTTGCTTAAGTCTGCTTATTGGGATGCCATGACCTATTCTGCATGAAAAGAATAGGTTTTTTTGTTGAAAAAAACAGAAAGGCAGGTGTTGGAATGAGTGCACCATCTGCAGCTAAGCTGCAAAGAAATCAGCTTATAGCTGATCGAAAGAAGAAATGGTTTCCTTTCTTAGTCAGCATCTTGGTCATCCTGCTTATGGTATCGGTTACGGCCGCAGTCACAAAGGGGCCGGTCGCGATGTCAGCGGTCAGGGCATGGAAGATCATTCTTTTCCAAGTGCCTTGGATTGGGCAATGGGTCGAGCCGGATTGGACGCAGGCGCAAGCCCATATTATTTGGAATATTCGATTGCCGAGAGTTCTTCTTGGCGCTGTGGTAGGCGCGGGTCTTTCAGCGGCTGGTGTGGTTATCCAGGCCCTCGTGCGAAATCCTTTGGCTGATCCATACATACTCGGTGTGTCATCTGGTGCTTCTGTCGCCGCTGCGCTCGTTCTATTATTTGGCGCTTTCTCATTTTTGGGACCGTATTCATTATCCATCGGGGCTTTTTTCGGAGCGGCTTGTTCAATGGTGCTCGTCTATATGCTGGCCAAAATCGGAGGCAAAATCCTGACTTCTAGGCTGCTGCTAGCCGGCATCGCGGTCTCGCTGACGATGTCGGCCGCAACTAATTTTATCGTGACGATGGCTCCGAGAGATGCAGAAATCCGTGAAGCAATGTTTTGGATGATGGGCAGTCTAGCGGGAGCCAAATGGGAGTATGTAGGAGCCCCGGCCACTTTTATTCTCCTATGCTCGCTTTTTCTGCTTCTTTATTCCGAAACATTGAATGCTTTATTAATGGGGGAAGAAGCGGCTAATACGCTTGGGGTAAATACGGAATTGTTCCGAAAAGTGCTCATCATCATTTTGTCGTTAATGACAGGAGCTGTGGTGGCTGTAAGCGGCTCGATCGGATTCATCGGCCTAATGATCCCCCATATAGCCCGCTTTTTGACCGGTTCTGATCATAAGCGTGTCCTTCCTGTCAGTCTTCTTCTTGGCATGCTGATGGTGATATGGTCGGACACTATTGCGCGAACTCTGTTTGCTCCTCAAGAGCTGCCAATTGGCGTCGTCACGGCTTTATGCGGGGGGCCATTCTTTATCTGGCTGCTGCGCCGGAGCTCGTATGCGTTTGGAGGTGTCCGTTCTTGAAGCTTTCTGTAAAAGAAATAACCTGCTCGGCATCCGGTAGGAATATTATAGAGGATGTTACATTAACGGTTGATAAAGGGCAATTCGTTGGGGTGGTCGGGCCGAATGGCAGCGGGAAATCTACGCTGCTTAAGTGTTCATCCCGTCTGCTGAAACCAAAAAACGGAGCGGTGTGGCTGAATGAAAAGCCGCTTTATGAAATGACAGTGAAACAGACAGCCAAGCAGCTCTCTCTTGTTCAGCAAGAAAACGCCCTTTCATTTGAATTTTCTGTAGAAGAAATGGTCGGAATGGGCAGGTATCCGCATAAAAAGCATTTTCAATCAGAAACGGCAGAAGACAGGCAAATTATTAAGGAAGCTTTAAAGCGGACGGGACTGAGCGGTTATGAAGAAAGAAGCTACTTTCATTTATCCGGAGGAGAGAAGCAAAGGGTGCTGATTGCTAGAGCGCTGGCTCAACAAGCGGAATTGATCCTATTAGATGAGCCCACCAATCACTTGGATATTCACCATCAGCTTCAGCTTCTCCAGCTTGTAAAGAAACTGAAGCTGACGGCGTTAGCGGCTTTGCATGATTTAAATTTAGCTGCGTATTTTTGCGATTATTTATATGTGATGAAAGGGGGGAGAATAGCGGCTGAAGGATTTCCAGAAAAAGTATTAACCGCTGATTTATTGAACGAGGTTTTCGCTGTAGAAGCGGAGGTGGTGCTCCATCCGCGAACGAAAAAACCGCATATTACTTTTATTTCCCCTATGTAAGGAGCTTTCTATGATGAAGAAAATGAGTTTATTGACAATCCCTGCAATCGTGATCATGGCTGTCTTTTGGCTGCTTTTGGAGCCAGAAGAAGAGAAGAGAGAAACAAAAGGTAAGCAACCAGCGGATCAAATCCAAATTGAGAATATGGGAAACACGCTTACTATAGACAAACCTCCTAAAAGAGCGGTAGCGCTGAATCAGCATGCGGCAGAAATTATGCTTGCTTTAGGACTGGAAGAGGCGATGGTGGGAACGGCATATTTGGATGATCACATTTTGCCTGAATTTAAACAAGCATACGATCAAATCCCGGTTCTATCCAAGCAATATCCTTCTAAAGAAATCTTTTTTGCAGCAGAACCGGATTTCGCTTACGCCGGCTGGAAGACGGCATTTACAGAAAAGTCCCTCGGTACTGTCGGTGAGTTGAAGGAAGCGGGGATCCCGGCATATATTCAGGAGTCTTCTAATAAGCCGGCTCCTGTGCTGGAGGATGTCTATCGGGACATCCGTAATATCGGCCGCATCTTTGCTGTAGAAAAGCGGGCGGAAAAGGTCATTGCCCAAATGAAACGGGAAATAGGAGAAATCCGAAAGAAAATCGGGGAAGCGGACGAGCCGCAGAGTGTTTTTGTTTATGACAGCGGTCAAGCTCAACCGACAACAGCGGCTAATAATTATTTAACCCATCTGATTGACATAGCAGGAGGGCAAAACATCTTTTCAGATATAAACAAGGGATGGGCAACAGTCAATTGGGAAAGCGTCATTGACCGGAAGCCGGATGTCATCATCATTATGGATTATGGTGATCAAACGGTTGCTGAAAAGAAAAAGTACCTGCTATCGAAGAAAGAGCTGGCAGATGTCCCTGCAGTGAAGAATAAACGGTGGATGGTCCTGCCGCTTTCGGCTGGTGCGGAAGGAATTCGCGCGCCGCTTGCCCTGAGAGCTATTGCTGAAGGACTCCATCCTGATAAATTTTAGAATAAAACCACTTTTTTTCAGCGGCTGCCGCCTAATGTCAGCATAGAGAAGCAGCATGTCTAACGCCGGAACGGTAGGAGGTTCTTCGCTATAAAGCTATTGCCAGCGCAGCACTATGATAAGATGACAGCAGCCGGCTGTCCCATCCGCCGGACTCAGCTCGATGTGCAGGGAGTCGGGAGTATAAGTAATGGCTGTTTTGGAAGTAATGCCAGCTGATTTAATCAGCCTCTCTACTTCTTTCTGTTTCGATTGCTGGGCAGCCGTCATCACTTGATAAGCGAAGGCAGAAGAGTCTGCCAGCTTATTTAATAGCAAGCTTGTTTCCGCCACGAGTTTTTTCATGGATCGGACTGACAGCTTCAATTGAGCTGTATTGATTGGAGGAAATGGTCTTTGACTGTAAACAGGGTTGGGCAGAATTGGAGGGGCTGGCAAGGATGTGGCAGGCTGATAAAAGTAGTACACAACGATTCACTCCTTGTGGGCATTCATTTGGTATAATATACGTTTTCTTTTTGAATAAGTGAATGTGTTCAGAACCAAAAGCCAAAATGATTGAACGCACTTCTGCATTATGTTAAAACTAAGGAAAATTCAAAATGGAATCATTATCACCGCTAGGGGTGCTTTTTTTAAAAAGCTGAGAGAGGCCTGCTGCCTCAACCCTTACAACCTGAACTAGATAATGCTAGCGGAGGGAAGAGGTGCTGATATCTGAGCGTTTGTCAAACTTGCTTTGACCTAAGCGCCATAAGGTAGGTACAGCTGCTTCTTTCAAAAGAGGCAGCTTATTTTTTTTAGCGTCCATTCAAGTTGTTGCAAGACGTTCCCTTCATGAATGGAGCGGGGAATCAAAACTTTAAGCGGGGGGCGGATTAATGGCATGCAGAAAAAATGGTGCGATGAGCCCTGAAAGGGGGATGAAAAGTACTTGCTGCGAAGGAATATCGCTTTTCCGATGAGTGTAACCGAATTTAAAAAATAAGGAGCTGACAGCTATGAAATTCAGTGAAAGATTGCATAAGACATTAAAGCCGGTTTGGAGGCAAAACCACAGCCATCCATTTGTGCAAGAAATGGGGGATGGAACGCTTGACCCGAGGAAATTTCGCTTTTATATGATACAGGATTATTTGTATTTAATTGAGTATTCTAAAGTGTTCGCTTTAGGGGCTGTCAAAGCAAATGATGTAGAAACAATGGGGAAATTCGCAGCGCTGCTGGACTCGACATTAAATATGGAGATGTCGCTTCATCGCCAATATGCCGCCCGCTTTGGCATATCAGCACAGGAATTGGAGCAGGCGAAGCCATCGCCGACGACGCTCGCTTACACCCATTATATGCTGCATGTTAGTCAAAATGGGGGATTGCCTGAAGTGCTTGCTGCCTTGCTGCCATGCGCTTGGAGCTATTGGGAAATCGGCAAAGAGCTGAGTGAAATTCCGGGAGCGAGCAATCATGAGCTTTACGGAGAATGGATTCAAATGTACAGCTCAGAAGAATTCGGCCAAATGGCTACCTGGTGCATTGAGCTTTTGGATAAATATACAGCAGGAAAAGCGGAAGCTGAATTACAGCGGCTAGAGGAGATCTTTTTGAATACGACTCGATTTGAATATCTGTTTTGGGAGATGGCTTATCAGGAAACGATGTGGCCAAACGATTGAAAGTGAGAAGAAAAGCGCTGTTTAACTGGGCATAGCAAGAGGAGAATTTTGCAGAAGCGCTCATTTTAGCATGAGAAAAGGAGGAGGCAAATGGATATTCACTACACATTTGAAACCGACCGGATGACAAAGTCAGACTTAGAAAAATTATTTTTAGCGCTGGATTGGGAATCGGGGAAATTTCCCGATAAACTATACGAAGCGATGATTCGCTCCCATTCCGTTGTGACCGCTTGGAAAGGTGAGCAGCTCGTTGGTCTCGCGAACGCGCTCTCGGACGGTGCGCTTACAGTTTATTTCCATTATGTATTAACCGATCCTGCCTATCAGGGACGAGGCATCGGCCGTCACATGATGGAATTAATGCTAGAAAAATATAAAGACTACTATACGAAAGTCTTAATCTCCTATCCGCAAGCCGTCCGCTTTTATAAACGCCTTGGGTTTCAGCCAGAAAATGAGAGCATGCCAATGTATAGATGGAACTAGAACCCCGCCCAAAAGAGGGAGCATCCTTTAAGTAATCTTATTGGCTTAATAAGCTTTATGTTATAATGAAATGAAAAAGCGAGGGATGGAAATGGGGAAAGGGTTAACGGGGAAAAGGATTGCGCTTGCAGGTTCAAGGAAAACGGAAGAAATGTCAGCGCTTGTTGAGAAACAGGGAGGAAGGGCGCTCGTCCGCCCGCTGCAGGGAACTGTTTTTCTTGCCGAGGAGCAGTTAAAGCCTGAGCTGGCGGAGCTTTTCAATCAGCCTGTGGATTGGTTCATTTTTACAACAGGCATGGGAGTGGACACGCTCTTTCAAGTATCCGGCGAGCTGAATAAGCAAGAGGCCTTCCTGACAGTAATCAGGAAAGCGAATATCGCGAGCAGAGGATATAAAACGCGGGCGGCTCTGAGAAAGCTTGGAGTGGAGCCAGCGCTGACGGATTCAGATGGGACGATGGGCGGATTGATCAAAGAGCTGGAAAAAACCGAATGGAGCAGAAAGAAAGTGGCGGTCCAGCTTCATGGGGATCCGGCTCCTCAGCTAATGGAGTATTTAACGGCTAAAGGAGCCGAGGTTCTTCAGTTGCTCCCTTATCGGCACATTGCTCCCGATCAGGTGGTAGTGTCAGCGCTGTGTGAGGAAATTCTAACCGGGCAAGTCGATGCGGTATGTTTTACAACGGCGATTCAAGTGCGCGCGCTCTTTGCTTTTGCGGAGCAAGCCGGATATGCAGGAGCGCTTCAAGCAGCCTTTCGTGAAACAACAGCGGCGGGCGCTGTGGGGAAAGTGACAGCCGAAGCCTTGAGAGAAGAAGGAGTGGCGCGGATGATCGTTCCTGAAAGAGAACGTATGGGAGCGCTCATCATCGAACTGGCTCGCCATTTTGCCGAATGAACCTTCACACTTGCAACAAATGAAACGAAGGAGTACACTTTACGCATAGCAAAATATTGGAACGGGGGCTGGCGGATGCCGGCTGAGAGTGCAGCTAATCCGCTGCTGACCGTATGAACCTGTTGGATAATGCCAGCGCAGGAATTGGAACATAATTATTCCATTGGAGCATTTGCGCTTGCAGATGCTCCTTTTTTGGGTTGGCCTTTATTACTTTTTTTAGCTGAAAGGATGTTATCATGAATACTCATAGAATAGGCAATCTGCTGACAAGGATTCGCAAGCAAAAGCCGCTGATTCACAATATAACCAATGTAGTCGTAACGAACTTTACCGCTAATGGACTGCTGGCGCTGGGGGCTTCGCCTGTGATGGCTTATGCAAAAGAAGAAGTGGGAGATATGGCGAGAATTTCCGGCGCCCTTGTATTAAACATCGGCACTCTGACTGAAGAGATAGTGGAAGCGATGATCATCGCTGGAAAAGCAGCCAACGAAGCGAATGTTCCGGTAATATTGGATCCAGTCGGAGCGGGTGCCACTTCTTATCGAACAAAATCCTCTCAGAGAATTTTAAAGGAAGTAAGAGTATCGGCCATTAGAGGAAATGCCGCTGAAATCGCTCATTTGATCGGCCGCCGCTGGGAGATTAAAGGTGTAGACGGAGGGGCAGATCAAGGAGATCGAATAGCACTTGCGAAAGAAGCGGCCGCCGCGCTGCAAACAGTCATTGTTATGACGGGAGAAAAGGATGTCATTACGGATGGAAACACGACGCATATAGCGGCAAATGGCGATGAAATGTTAACGAAAGTGACGGGAGCCGGCTGCTTGCTGACTTCTGTGGTAGGAGCGTTTGCAGCAGTAGAAGAGGATATTCTCAGCGCTTCCGCCGCCGCCGTCGTGATTTACGGAGTGGCAGCAGAGCGAGCTAAGCTGCTGATAGGAGCCAGCGGACCCGGAAGCTTTCAAGTAGAATTCTTAAACCAACTGTCTCGGCTTGAAGCAGCAGACGTTGAAGCTCATGCGGCAACGGAACTAGAGTAAATAGAATGACAGAGAGGAGCAAATGATGATGGTAAAGAAAGCGCTAACGATTGCAGGTTCGGATAGCGGCGGAGGAGCCGGCATTCAAGCAGATTTAAAGACATTCCAAGAGCTGGGCGTATTTGGCATGTCCGCGATTACAGCCATAACCGTACAAAATACTCTTGGGGTTCATGGTGTATATCCGCTGCCTGTTGCTGCCGTAAAAGAACAAATTGAAGCAATAGGGGAAGATATGGGAACGGATGCCTTGAAAACAGGGATGCTTTTCAGCAGTGACATCATTCAAGCGACGGCTGAGCAAATTCAAAAACAGGGGTGGAAAAAAGTGGTGGTAGACCCCGTTATGATCGCGAAAGGCGGTAAATCTTTGCTTGAGGAAGAAGCAATTCAAGCAATGAAGGAAGCCTTGCTTCCGTTAGCGCATGTTGTCACGCCTAATATTCCTGAAGCAGAAGTGCTGGCTGGCTTGGAGATTCGCAGCTTAGAGGATCGCAAAGAAGCGGCAAAGCGTCTGTATCAGGCTGGTGCGCGGTATGTAGTGATTAAGGGGGGGCATGCCGACGATGGCGATTCATTGATTGATTTGCTTTTTGATGGGGAGCAGTTTTCTTATTATGAAAGCGCTCGTGTGAAGACGAAGAATACACATGGGACAGGCTGTACGTTTGCCGCCGCGATCGCAGCGGAACTGGCCAAAGGGCATTCAGTATCAGAGGCGGTGGAAACAGCTTCTCAATTTGTACACGCGGCGATTGAAAGCGAATTGCATATCGGCAATGGGCACGGTCCAACGAATCATTGGGCCTATAAGAATAAAATGAGAGAAAAGGGGCTGCCAAATGACTAAAGTGAAAAAAGAAGAGATGAAGAAACTTCTGCAGCTGTATTTTATTATGGGGAGCCCTAATTGTATAATGCCCCCGGAAGAAGTGTTAGCCGCCGCGATTGAGGGAGGAGCGACTCTTTTTCAATTCCGGGAAAAAGGGGATGGAGCGCTCGCGGGAGCGGATAAAATTCAATTGGCGAAGGAGCTGCAGAGTCTTTGCATTAAGCGGGGACTTCCCTTTATCGTCAACGATGAAATTGATTTAGCGCTGAAGCTCCAGGCTGATGGTGTTCATATTGGACAGGATGATGAAGCATTGGCGGTTGTCCGCAACAAGCTGCCGGACAAAATAATCGGCGTATCCGTTCATACGATGGAAGAAGCGAAGAAAGCGATCGCAGGAGGAGCTGATTATTTGGGCATCGGTCCGATATTTGCCACAAGCACGAAAGCGGATGCTAAGCCGGTGCAAGGAACCAAGCTGATAAAAGACCTCCGGCGAGCCGGAGCGGATGTCCCGATCGTGGGGATCGGAGGCATTCACGGAGGGAACGCTGCCAAAGTTATCGCAGACGGAGCAGATGGTGTATCGGTCATTACAGCGATTAGCCAAGCCCCTTCCCCGTTAAAGGCAGCGCAAAGCTTAAAAAAGGCTGTGAATCAAAAGCGATAATGTCAAAAGACCCCTTTCACTGAGATCTGCATTCAAAAATCCAGATACGAAGATGAAACAGCTATTTAGGCGTGAGTCCGGTATGGAACGGGACTCATGCTTTTTTGTTTTATCCCGCCTGTCAGCGGCCTTTATCTCTCCCCTCAAGAGAGTAATGTCCAAGCGGGAGACCGCCGACCCTAGCAATGGGGGCTTTTTTGGGCGCATGGAGCTGTCATTATAGGCGGTTGCAGGCAACGTAAATGATGATCTCTTCATAGAATAAACTATACGATTATTTTTCAAATAGGGGGGATGAAAATGGCAGAGAAAAAAAACAATAAAAGCAAAAAACGTTCAGGCTGCGGATGCGGAAAGAGACGGCAAGTTTCCAATTCCGCCCCGTCTACCTCCCAACAGACAAAAAATGTGCAGAAACGGAGAATAGCGAATAAAAAGAAATCAATATAAGTGTGCAGGCAAAGCCGAGTGTGATTTTGCCTGCACTCTTTTTTTAGAGGGGAAACGAAAGCCGCAAGCGACCCTTCCATTTTACAAGAGCCTTAACAGTTCCCGTCAGAAGCCTCTTTAAGGAAACAGCAAGATGCAGTCTGATGAGGAGACACATCCCCGCAAGAAAGCAGGACATCCCATTATTCATTCATAAAGTTCTCCTCATTAAACCATACTATTGAATGGATCGGAAATTTGCTTAAGGAGAGGGAACTCTATGTTAACACCTGAGCAGCTATTGGCTTTTGAATCGCAGTTAACTCAAGAAAAGGCTGAGGCGGAAAAGAGACTTCAAGACAATCATCATTTTGACTTGGAAAGGGGCCATTATCATGATTCCATGGGGGAGCTGTCCAGTTATGACAATCACCCTGCTGATGAAGGGACTGCATTGTATGAAAGAGGAAAAGATCTGGCCCTCAATGAGCATGAAGAGAGAGCGTTAGATGATATAAACAAAGCTCTAGAAGCGATCAAGAATGGCACATATGGCGAATGTGCTATTTGCGGTAAAGATATCGCTCCCGAGAGGCTGAAAGCTGTGCCATCCACGCTGTATTGCATTGATCATACGCCAAATCAAGAGGTTTCTGAGGATCGCCCTATTGAAGAAAGTATTTTGACTCCTCCTTTTGGCAAGTTCGACAACGATGGCCGGAATGAGTCGGTGATGTATGACGCGGAAGATGCCTGGCAGGAGGTTGCCAGCTTTGGAACATCTGAAACGCCATCGGATTTTGCGGATCCTCCCGAACAATATGATGATATGTATGCGGAATCAGGGGAGAATATCGGTTATGCAGAGGACTTTGAAAATTTTGTCGGTGTTGATATAGAAGGAAAACATCCGACCGTTTATCCAAATAAGCAGCATGATTTATATGAAGAAGAGCTGGATGAAGCGGAAATGATGACATCATTTGGAGATTTGCCGGGATACGAGCATGATCCATACGTGGAAGAAACAGGAGGGGAAAATGGATAATATTAACAAAAGGAAGTTTCAAGACATTCAGAAAGATCGTCAGGCTGTATATGTGGGAAGCACGAAAAGAACAGCAGCTGTGGATGATTCTCGAGTGAATGGTCCAGAAGATACCGAGGCGGCCCCAGGTGCTGCTGGAACGAAGAAATAAATAACAAAGAAGAGACTGTCTCCTAACTTGATTGCTCAGTTAGGAGACAGCTTGTAAAAAAGGGGTTTTTCGCCTTTTCATTTCCGGGGAAATGAGCTAAAGTTCGACTCAGAGAATTCGCGGCTGTTTGAATGGAAGCTTAAATGAATGGAAGCTTCTTGCCTGTTTGAATAATGATTTTAGCCGCTCTATCGACCTGCTCATTCGTATGGCTAGCCATGAGCGTAAAACGGATGCGGCTTGTACCGGCCGGAACAGTAGGCGGCCGGATCGCTGGAGCATACACGCCTTCCTTTTCCAGCTCTTGCGAAAAACGCAAAGCAGCATCAGCCTCTCCGACAATTAAGGCGATGATTGGGGTTTCTCCTGAAACTATTGCAAAGCCTGCTTCCCTTAGCTGGCGGCGAAAAGCAGCAGACAGCTTTAAAACATGCTGTCTCCTTTCGGGTTCTTGCTGAATTTTTTCGATTGCTGCCATCCCGGCGGCAATAACGGCCGGTGACAGGGAGGTTTGGAAAATAAACGGCCGTGCAGAGTTAGCTAAATAGGTCACGATTTCTTTTGAAGCCGCCACATATCCTCCCTCTGCGGCAATCGCTTTGCTCATCGTGCCGATATGCAAGTGAATGCGCTGTTCCAGATTGAACCATTCAGCAGTTCCCCGTCCGTTTTTTCCCAGCACCCCAGCGCCATGAGCATCATCCACCATGATCCACGCTTGATAAGCCTCCGCCAGCTCCACTATGTCCGGCAGCGGCGCCAAATTGCCATCCATACTGAATACACCATCTGTTACGATCAGTTTTTTAGAGCCGGCTGGCAATTGTTTCAGCTTGCTTCGCAAATCATCCATGTTCACGTGGCGATAAACGGCCGTCTTGGCCCTGCTCAGACGGCAGCCATCAATGAGGCTGGCATGATTGAGCTCATCACTTAAGATGAAATCTCCTTTCCCCATCAGGCTGGATATGGTTCCAGTATTCGCTAAATAGCCGCTGGAAAATAAAAGAGCTGATTCTGTTCCTTTCCACTCGGCGATCATTCGCTCCAATTGTTCATGAAGACATAAATTTCCGGTTGTCAATCTGGAGCCGCCCGAGCCGGTTCCAAATAATTGAATCGCTTCGATCGCCCGCTGTTTAATAGTGTCATCATTGGCCAAGCCTAAATAATTATTGCTGGAAAACAGCAGGACCGGTTTATTTTCTAATAGGATTTCCGCATCGCTTGCTGAATCGATTCTGCGCATCTGCCGCAGCAGATGCTGGTCTTGAAGCCATTTAAGTTGAGAGGTGATGTGGCTCATTCATTTTTCCCTCCTTTCTGATCATCACAGGTACTTCTGATAAGAAATGAATATACTGGTTCATGTCTGTTTCTTCTGTGACGAAAAAAACCCTTCCCCCAGTTGGAGAGCCCTCCTTTTTTAAAGGAGAGAGACGAATATAGCCGGTTGAGCGTGATGCGACATAGCCCGTCAGGTAACGGAGGTCATCAGACCAGCAAAGCTCCGCCACCGTAAAGCTTGAAGCGGCTGTTTTGGATGCTAAAGCGACCGCTTCCTGAAGTCGTAAAGATGGCCTGTAGCCGTATGTGCCGCACCATTTAACAAATTCCCCTTCTTTCCAATCCATACGAGAGACCCGAACGGCCTTTCCGCAGGGATTCATTATGGCTCCAGTCTGGGCATTCATAATATAGGCGCCGGGATAGTCCTCGCTGGCAGATAACAAAGCAATCGCTTTTTCAGCTGCTCCTTTATGCACCCCGGCTTGGACCAAGTAGGTTTTGGCTGCCGCTTTTGCTTTATCAATAGAGTCATGTTGGGATGCGGCAGCATGAAGAGCTGTGACAAATTGAAGGCGACGTTTATCGACTCGGTCGATTGTAATGCGAATGAAATCAACTTGTCCGCGTTCGTGTGCTAGAGCTCTTGCTACTAATTCTTTCGCCTCCTCTTCAAGCTGGTGGCCGCATAGCAGCCTCTCGGAACCGGAAATGTGGCGGCCGCCGTTTTCGTGAGCTCCGCCTTCAGCGGCTCTCATTCGGATGCTGAATAGTTCTTCCTGCAAATGATTTCCCCGCCCTTTCTTTAACTAACTTAAGTATTTGGTAAAGCGGCCACGAGAGCATCGCCGTAAAAACCATTCCAGGAATCGCTCCTAAAAGCAGGGGGAATAACGGAACTCCCAGAGTGAGCGACAGCGTCCAGCGAGCAGCCGTTGTACCGATAGGACCGGCCAGAGCCACAATGGCAAATTTGGGTCCGAAAACAGCGATAACACCTCCGGCTACAAGCCGAAAGACCATGGATACTTCGATATTCAGCACATGGTGCACGCCTAATAAAAAAAGGAGAAGGCTGGCAAGGATGCCCGCTGCAAGGTAGCGCCAAAATCCAAAAGCGGCAGCAATAGCTACAGCAATCGGGGCGGACATTTGAAATTCTGTACCTGGAATCAAGGACGGCAATTTGATCATACCGCTGATTGCGATAAATGCGGCCAGCAGACTGATTAAAGCGATTTGATTGGTTTGAAGTTTCACGGGAGGCCTCCTTTATGTTAACCTAAAATATTAATATGTTAACATTTTAAAAGATTCTGCTCAGGAGGTCAATTAGAGAAGCGGGGGAGCTGTAGTCCGGCCAGCCGTGAAGGGACAGAAGTTTGCCGCTCGCACCATGCAAGTGGCCGAAAAGCCAATGGAAAATTTTTGCGGACGATTTATATCTGCCGTGATATGATGAGAGAAAAGTCAAGGCAGGAGTCGGTTGTATGTACCTCGTATTAGTGAATCCGCAGGCTGGAAAAAAGCAAGCTTTAAAGCGATGGCAGCAGGTGGAAAGAATTTTCCGAGAAAAAAGGGTTGAATATCAGCTGCTTAAAGCCCAATCAGCTTATGAAATGAGAGAAGCTTTTTGGCAGCTTGAGGTGAAAGAAAACATTAGAGCAGCGGTCATCATTGGCGGAGATGGCACCGTTCATGCCGCGATACAAGAGTTAGCGAGAAAGCATATTCCCATCGCTGTGCTGCCGGCAGGTTCAGGCAATGATCTGGCTAGAGTGTTTCAGCTGACGACGAGCCCGGATTTATTTGTAGAATCGCTTCTAAAGCATGAAATGAGAGAGCTTGATGTGCTTCAAGTGAACGGCCATTATTGCTTAACGGTTGCAGGAGTCGGCATGGATGCAGAAGTTTCCGATCGTGTCAATCGCTCCCCTTATAAAAAATGGCTGAATGTCTTTAAGATCGGATCCCTTGCATACCTCGCCAGTACGTTAACCGTTATTCGTGCTTTCCAGCCTGTTCAAGTAAATTGCCGGGTGGACAACGACCATTATATAGCGGAAAAAGTTTGGCTGCTGGCTTGCGGCAATACTCCATCATACGGCGGCGGAATGAAGATTTGTCCGCTGGCGCATCCGGCAGACGGCGTGATGGATATTGTTCTTTTGCATACGGTGAATCGGTTGGCGATCTTGACAAAACTGCTGCCGAAGGTGTTTTCCGGCAAGCATTTGAATAAGCCGGGCGTAACCTATTTAAAAGGGAAGGAAATTTACCTAACCGCTCAAAAGCCGCTTAAAGTTATGGCGGATGGAGAAGCGATCGGACAGACTCCCGTAAGAATTCGTGTGAAGGAGAGGGGAATCCAGTTCATTATGACATAAAGGCAAAAGGCGCATGGCCGTCCGGGGTGCAAAGGTTCCTGCAAGCAATAGCTGCTGATCGTATCCGGTGCTAGATTGCTTGGAAGCCTTTCTTAAAAGCGGAGAAGCTCTATCAGGGGATCAAGCGTAAGCCGAAAACAGCCTATTTATTAGAAAATTAAAAAAAGGTTGACGGATCATTATATTTTGTATATTATATTCGATATCAATTAAATAACATGATCTCTTATTGAGAGTGGTGGAGGGACTGGCCCTTTGAAGCCCGGCAACCGTTCTCGCTTCTGCGCGAGAAAAGGTGCTAAATCCTGCAAACGAAAGTTTGAGAAATGAGAGAGGAGCATCTTTTCTGTTTTGATTTTTAAGAGCCTCTCGACATTTCGAGGGGCTTTTTGCTTATTCAATAAGAGACAGGCGAAAGGAGCAAGAGAGTTCAAGACTACCATTAAAACCAACTATACCCATTTGTATAATTAAATTTAAAGAGGTGTTTACAATGAAAAAATGGTTAATATCAATTGTTTTATTGCTGGCGGTCAGTGCTTTGGCTGCATGCGGAGGAGAAAAGAAAGAAGGCCATGCCAAGGATGATGAGGGAAAAATAATTGTCGGTGTGACCGCGGGGCCGCATGAGCAAATTGTAGAGAAGGTGCAAGAAGTAGCGGCTAAAGACGGATTTGAATTTGAAATGAAAGTATTTAACGAATACGTGATGCCCAACATCGCTCTCGCTGAGGGGGAGATTGATCTAAACAGCTTCCAGCATGGCCCATATTTAGAGCAATTTAAAAAGGACCGCAATTTGGATATTACAAATGTAGCGGATACGGTTAATTACCCAATGGGAATCTACTCTAGCAAGGTCAAGGATATTAAAGAGTTGGGCAAGAAGGCAAAAATCGGTTTGCCGAATGATCCGACCAATGGAGCCCGCGCTTTGCTTCTGATGGAAGAAGCTGGGTTAATTAAGCTCAAAAAGGATGCCGGCGTGAAAGCCACATTGAAAGATATTGATGAAAACAAACTTAACTTGGAGTTCGTTGAATTGGAAGCTTCTCAAATCCCGCGCCAACTGGAAGAGCTGGATGCGGCAGCCATCAACACAAACTTTGCGATCGAGCAGGGGTTTGTGCCTGAGAAAGATTCTATTTTCATTGAGCCGAAGGACAGCCCATGGGTGAATGTCATTGCGGCGCGCACAGAGGATAAAGATGCAGATTTTGTAAAGAAATTTGTGAAATACTATCAATCCGAAGAAGTCAAACAATTTATTGAAAAAGAATTTGCCGGTTCTGCCACTGTGCCGTGGTAACAGCAACTGCTGAGGGAGGGGTCATCAATGATTGAATTGCAACATGTAACGAAGGTGTTCAATGGGAAAAAAGGAAGCACTTATGCGCTGAATGACGTGTCCCTTCATGTAAAAAAGGGAGAGGTGTTTGGAGTGATCGGCTATAGCGGAGCAGGAAAGAGCACGTTAATACGCACGGTCAATTTATTAGAGCGCCCGACATCGGGAACGGTAAAAGTGAACGGAGCCGACTTGACGTCACTGTCAAGCAGACAGCTTCGTGAAGCCCGGCAAAAGGTCGGTATGATATTTCAAGGATTTAATTTGCTGCAAACTGCGACCGTATATGACAATGTGGTCATCCCTCTTAAGCTTGCCGGCCTGAAGAAGAAGGAAGCCGCCGAGCGCGCCAAAAAATATTTGGCTGTTGTAGGTCTTGATAAGCTTCACCGTTCCTATCCCGGTGAGCTTTCCGGCGGTCAAAAGCAGCGCGTGGCCATCGCCCGCGCGCTGGCTCATGAGCCGGAAATCCTGCTTTGCGATGAAGCGACAAGCGCACTGGATCCGGATACGACAGAAGCCATCTTGGACTTGCTCTTAAAGATCAACCGCGATCTTGGTATTACGATTTTGTTAATTACCCATGAGATGAATGTCGTGCAGCGTATTTGTGATCGTGTAGCGGTTATGGAAAGCGGGCAAATCATCGAACAGGGAAGCGTAGCCGATCTGTTTACAGCACCGAAGCATAAGACGACAAGAAAGTTTATCGGCAGCGTCTTTTCTCACGATATTCCACAAAGTATGCTGGAGCATTTGCACGAAAGCGGCAAAATTGTCTTATTGTCTTTTTTTGGCCATTCATCAGAAGAGCCGGCGCTGGCTCTTGTCAGCAAATCATTCAAAGTATTCCCGAATATCCTTTCGGGCTCCATCATCCAAATGAAGGATCAGCCTTACGGACAGCTGCTTGTGCATTTACAAGGCGAGCCGGAGGAAATAGATAAAGCGATACACTTTTTGATTGAAAAAGGAGTGCAGGTGGAAGGAGAGGATCATTATGCTGTCAATGTTCAGCGAATTTCTTGATAATTGGGGAGCGGATATTTGGAAAGCGACTATTGAGACGTTTCAAATGGTGTCGATCTCCCTTGGCTTATCCATTCTGATCGGACTTCCGCTTGGCATTTTGCTTGTGCTGACAAGGCCGGGAAAGGCATTGGAAAATAAAATAGTCGCTCTTATATTGAATATGGTCATTAATGTAATCCGCTCAGTGCCGTTTATTATCTTGTTATTCTTTATTCTGCCTTTTACGAAATGGGTTGTCGGGACATCCATTGGTGTTAAAGGAGTGATTGTTCCTTTAGTCGTTTATACGGCGCCGTATATTGCAAGATTAATGGAGTCAGCGATTTTAGAAGTGAACAAGGGCGTGGTGGAAGCCTATGAGGCGATGGGAATCCCGACAGCTTTGATCGTTTGGCATGTGATGCTCCGGGAATCCCGAAGTTCGATTATTTTAGGGCTGACGATCGCCACTATAGGGCTGATTGGAGCAACTGCGATGGCTGGTCTTGTCGGCGGCGGCGGGCTTGGAGACCTGGCCTACCGCTATGGCCATCTTCGCTATGAGGCCGATGTTATGTATGTAACGGTAGCGCTTCTTATTATTTTAGTGCAAGGCTTGCAGTCGGTCGGCAATGCGGCGGCCGCAAGGTTGAAGAAAAATTAAGAGAGAAAAAGCAGCGGAATCAAATGAACTGCCCCCCTGATGGTTAGATGGTGACGACCATTGGGAGGCAGTTCATTTTTTTTTACTTAATCACTTGAAATACATGGTATTTATTCATGATGGGCTTCACTTTGAAGAGCACATGGTGAAGAATTTCACGACGGTATACAGATAGAATTGCTGGGGAAAGCTGCATCGTGTTCGTAAACTGGTCGATGCGCTGTTTAATATAGCGGATAATTTGTTCCCGGTAAAATAATGTCCGTCTTCTTATCTTTTCTTCTACTTCTTTAGAAAGTTGTACAGAAAATTGAGCAACAGAATAATTGATAGAACCACAAAACTCAGCTACTGTCATCGAGGTTTCCTCCTTCCTTCTGTCGATTCTAAGGGTGTTAACAGTATATTAACATAAACTTTACAAAACTTTAACAATTAATGCTTGGTTATTTATTATTTATATGATATGTAAGCAGAAAAATGCAGGCAAAAAGACTTTTCTTCTGCATTTAGGTGCTATCAGATGTCCAACTTAAGAACATAGCGGAAATCAACTGTTTAGCGGGGGATGAACAAAACCTTCGCTGTTTGAACGTTCACTTTATTATTCTATCCTTTAAGGCCCTGGTTTAAACTAGGAAAACAAGAAGGCTGCGTGTGCTATTGATTGACAGCAGCTAAAGGAGAGCCAGTGAGCTGATCAGGTGCAAGTTTTCTATTTTATTAGCATTCTAAAGTCCAAAAGCCGCTCCTCCAGTTCAGCTTCTTATTTCGCTTAAGCAGCTTTTTTCTTCAATTGCTTGTCACATTCCTTTCTTTATTTTATAATAAACAACGCCGCAAAATGGAATGTTAGTTCCGAATAATGGAATGGTAGGGGATCTAAATGAATAAAACGGTTTTGAAATCAATGGAAATCATTCAGCTGTTCTTTGACGAAACGGAATTAACCTTGCAGCAAATTGTGGACAAAACCAAATTGCCAAAGACATCTGCTCACCGGATGGCAGAATCGCTTGATCAGCTCGGCTTTTTACAAAAGACTGATAGACATACTTACAAATTAGGGCTTCTATTACTAAGGTTAGGCCATCTTGTCGCGGAACGGCTGGATGTTCGAAAGGAAGCATTGCCGATCATGAGGAAGCTGAAGGAAGAAACAGGCGAAGCGGTCAATTTAGTGATCAAAGAAAAAGATGAAGCGGTATATATCGAAAAAGTGGATACGACGGAACATGTAAGGGTGTATACGCAAATTGGCCGGCGCGCGCCCTTATATGGAGGTGCTTGTCCGCGGATTATTCTAGCTTACCTGCCTGAACCAGAAAAAGAACGAATCATTGAGCAAATGGTGTTCGAAAAATACGCCAATGGAACCATTCTTGATAAGGGGAAGCTTCGTCAAGTATTAAAACAGAGCAAAGAAATAGGGTATGCAATCAGTCATTCGGAGCTGCAGGATTATGCATCTGCTATTGCGGCCCCTGTTTTCAACCACAATGGGGAAGTGATTGCCGGTCTAAGCCTTGTGGGCCCCCAAGTGCGTTTTCAGAATGAAGCGCATATACAATTTTTAGTCAATCGGCTAAAGCAAGCAACGGAAACCATTTCAAAACGAATGGGCTGGAAAGGAGATTTGGAAGATGATGAAAGAAGTGGATTTTAAAGAAAAGCGGACGAATACGATTCGCTGCGGTGATCTAATGAATCAACTTATTTGCGAAGGAACAGTTATAAAAGCGAAGAGAAGAAGGAGGACAAGAGATGAAAGGTCAACTTAAACAAGCAAATACGAAACAAGCATTTAACTGGAGTTTGCTGCTTGGCGCGGCCTTTTTGATGGCAACATCTGCGATTGGTCCGGGATTTTTGACACAGACAACCGTCTTTACTCAGCAGCTGGCGGCCAGCTTCGGCTTTGTGATCTTAATTTCGATTATTTTGGATATCGGTGCACAAACAAATATTTGGAGAATTTTAACGGTATCAGAAAAGCGGGCGCAGGATGTGGCGAATCTGGTTCTGCCGGGTCTCGGTTATGTGATTGCCGCTTTAATTGTGCTCGGAGGCATTGCGTTTAATGTCGGAAATCTGGGCGGAGCCGGACTGGGAGCGAACGTCATTTTTGGCGTGTCTCCGGTAACGGGCGCGGTGATCAGCGCTTTAATAGCAGTGGGCATTTTCCTTGTAAAAGAAGCAGGAGTATTAATGGACAAGTTCACGCAGGTCATGGGGTTTGTCATGATTGCGCTGACACTTTATGTTGTTTTTAAAGCCGATCCTCCCGTAGGAGAAGCCGTTATTAAAACCGTGCGGCCGGATGAAATTGACATTCTGGCGATCGTGACCTTAGTTGGCGGCACTGTGGGCGGATATATCACGTTTGCCGGTGGACATCGTTTATTAGACGCGGGGGTAAAGGGGATTGAATCCATTCCGCAAGTAACCAAAAGCTCGGTCTCTGCCATCGGGATCGCTTCTGTTATGCGGATATTTATGTTTTTGGCTGCTCTCGGCGTTGTGTCACAAGGGTTGACATTAGATGAGGCTAACCCGCCTGCTTCCGTCTTTGAGCTTGCAGCCGGCAATATTGGCTATAAGCTGTTTGGAGTAGTGATGTGGGCAGCAGCAATTACATCGGTTATTGGAGGAGCTTATACATCGGTTTCATTCATTCGCACCTTTCATCCTTGGCTGGAACGGAATTATAAAGCAATCATCGTGTTCTTTATCGTTCTTTCGACTGCTATCTTCGCAACGATCGGAAAACCGATTAAGATGCTCATTTTAGCTGGGGCTTTAAACGGGCTGATTTTACCAATCGCGCTCGGCGTGATGCTATTGGCGGCGTATAAACCATCCATTGTCGGTGCTTACCGTCATCCGCTTTGGATGACGCTCTTCGGAATCGTAGTGGTCCTCTTAATGGCGTTTATGGGAGGCTACACATTAATTAAGCAGCTGCCGCAGCTGTTCATCTCTTAAAATCGTAATCGCAGTCTTAGTCCTTTACAGCAAAAAAATAAAAAAGACCTCTGTGTATAATATGCACTCCAAAAGTTAGACCAACCATTTCTAACCTTTGGGGTGCAGTACAGTATGGAGTTCTTTTGTTTCAGTTATTATAAATCATCACTTCCGCGGGCTTTACTTGTATGGCGGAAAGCTGGTACGTTTTATGGCGAAGCGATTCAATATTATTTTCAGGCGAATTACACCCTGCTGCGAAGATGACGAAAGCGGCGGCTGTTCGCCCGGCTAAGTGAATGAATTTTATTGTATAACAAGGAAATTAGATATTTAATATAATTTTCAGGAAAATCAATCATATGTCACACGGAGCCTAAAGGGATTTCTAGCTCACCCGCGCGCCGGAAATCCCATATATCTCGCATGCCAGACGGCGTGTAAAACATCCACTTCAAGAAAAGAGGATGATCGCGGTGCCTGTTTTCAAAAGGGAGAGGATAGAAAATCTCCCTATTTGAAGGTTGGCGTTATGGGGGTCCATTCTTTAAAGAATAAATATTTAAAAAATTCTTGTAAAATTGGATGGATTACTGTACAGTAATAAAAACGAAAACAATTGAATCATTCTTATCAAGAGAAGCGGAGGGACTGGCCCGACGAAGCTTCAGCAACCGGCTCATTGCAGGTCAAGGTGCTAAATCCAGCGGACGGACGGTCCGAAAGATGAGGAGAAGTGAGATCAAAGCCTTCTTCTTAGAAGGCTTTTTTTATTTTTTAAGAAAATGTGGATAAAAGGAGATTTGAGATGGTTAAGAAATTGGAGACAATACTGGCGCAAATCGGCAATCGCAGTGAGGAGGCAACCGGAACGGTTAATCCCCCCGTTTATTTTTCCACGGCCTATCGCCATGAAGGAATCGGCAGATCGAGCGGATATGACTATATTCGAACCGGAAATCCGACTAGACATATAGTGGAACAGGCCATTGCAGATTTAGAAGGAGGAGATGCGGGATTTGCCTTTTCTTCCGGGATGGCTGCTATTCAAACGGTGCTTGCGCTGGCTCAACCAGGGGATGAATGGATCGTCTCAGCGGATTTGTATGGAGGCACCTACCGGCTGATGGAAAAAGGGTGGAAGAAATTTGGCCTAACATTTGTTTATGATAGCTTTCAAGATCTGGCCGCGACAAAGGATAAGATATCGGAGAGAACGAAAGGAATGTTTATCGAAACTCCGACCAATCCGTTAATGCAAGAAACGAACATTCGGGAAGCAGCCGAAGTGGCTAAAGAACATGGGCTGCTATTGATCGTTGATAATACATTTTACACCCCTTTGCTTCAACGGCCTTTATTGGACGGCGCTGATCTCGTTATCCACAGCGCAACGAAATATTTAGGAGGGCATAATGATGTGCTGGCCGGACTGATTGCGGTGAAAGGAAAGGAATTGGCCGATCAGGTGGCTGAAGCACAAAACGCAGCGGGAGCGGTTTTGTCGCCGTTTGACTCTTGGCTGCTGATTCGCGGCTTAAAAACGTTAAGCTTGCGCATGAAGCAGCATGAATTCAACGCACAGCGCATGGCGCAATTTCTGGAAAGCCGGCCGGAAGTGACTGATGTGCTGTACACTGGACGCGGAGGAATGCTTTCCTTTCGACTGCAATCTGAAAGGTGGATCGATCCTTTCCTGCAGAATTTGCAGCTGATCACATTCGCTGAAAGCCTGGGAGGAACAGAGAGCTTTATTACGTATCCGGCTACCCAAACGCACATGGATATTCCGGAAGAGATCCGCATAAGCGCGGGCGTCTGCAATCGGCTGCTCCGTTTTTCTGTTGGACTCGAGCATATTGAAGATTTAATGGATGATGTGGCTCAGGCATTGACAAATATAAAGGAGTGACGGCAATGGAACAAATCTATTCTTTTCAAACTCAGCTCTTGCATAACCGCCATAAATTTAATCAAGAAACAGGTGCTGTCAGTGTGCCTGTTCAGCACGCCTCAACATTTCACCAAAAGGATTTTGACCGCTTCGGAGTATATGATTACAGCCGTTCCGGAAATCCGACTAGAGCAGCGCTTGAAGAAGCAATTGCTGAGCTGGAAGGAGGAAAGCGGGGGTTGGCTTTTTCTTCCGGGATGGCTGCTATTTCAACGGCGTTTTTATTGCTATCTCAAGGGGATCATGTGTTGATTACGGAGGATGTCTACGGCGGTACGTACCGCATGATCACTTCGGTCTTAAATAGATTTGGCATTGAACACAGCTTTGTGGATATGACAAATCTCCATGAAGTGGCTCAAAATATCAGAGAAAACACTAAGCTGATTTATATGGAGACGCCCTCTAACCCGCTGCTGAAAGTGACAGATATTCGAGGCATTGTCAAATTGGCCAAAGCCCACCGCTGTCTGACATTCGTGGATAACACCTTTATGACGCCGGCGCTTCAGCGGCCGCTCGATTTAGGCGCGGATGTGGTGCTCCACAGTGCTACCAAGTTTTTGTCCGGACACAGTGATGTGCTGGCCGGACTTGCTGTGACGAAAGATGAAGAGTTGGGAGAACGGCTGTATCAACTGCAAAATGCCTTCGGCGCTGTTCTCGGCGCTCATGATTCCTGGCTCGTGTTAAGAGGTATAAAAACGCTGCATGTGCGGCTTGAGCAATCCTCACGCACCGCTTTATACTTAGCGGAGTATCTGCAAAAGCAGGAGGGAGTGGAGAAGGTCTATTATCCGGGGCTGACAGATCATGAAGGCTTTGCTGTTCACTCTTATCAAGCGGCTGGATCAGGAGCGGTGCTTTCATTTGAGTTGGCTAATGAAGAAGCGGTCAGACAATTTGTTAATCATATCAAAATCCCGGTCTTTGCGGTGAGTCTGGGAGCGGTGGAATCCATTTTATCTTATCCAGCTAAAATGTCCCATGCAGCGATGAGCCGGGAAGAAAGATATAAGCGCGGGATTACAGATGGCTTGCTTCGCCTGTCCGTCGGTCTTGAATCAGCAGAGGATTTAGTAAAGGATTGCCGTCAGGCGCTGGAAGTCGCGCAAACAGTGAAATAAGGGGAACATTCAAACAGAGCAGACTTTCTTTCCTCGCCCGCGGCTTGTAAGTTGCAGCCTCTTGGCCACTTGCATCGGGCAGGTCCGAACGAATCGGGGATTTAGGCTCGGGGATCTTCCCCTTGGACTTTTGGTTCTCCGTATTGATGCGGGAGTCTTACAGCTTTTATATCCGGGATAAAATGAAAAGAACCGAAGGCTTTGGCCTCCGGTTCTTCTGCCGATAAGCAGTGCATTATGCTTTGCTCATGGATTTCATAATAAAGCCTACGATAAACACTAAAATGATGGAACCAATCAATGCCGGAATAATGGCAATATCAGCAATTTGCGGTCCCATGTCGCCCATAAGAGCGCCGCCGATCCAGGCACCGATAATCCCGGCAATAATGTTGCCGATGATTCCCCCTGGAATGTCTTTACCTAAAATAAGGCCGGCAATCCAACCGATGATTCCTCCTACAATTAAATACATAATAAATTCCATTTGTGATTTCCTCCTTGTTCACTTATTTTAACTGGCTTGGTTTATTTATTCCCGGATATCAGCATATAAAACGCTATTTGTCAATAAAAGATTTATTTTATTTTTGAAAAATGTGTTTATTAAGCAGAAAAAAGGGGAGTGCCCTGAGGATAAAGAGGTGATTTGCCCGATATATTTGCTTCTCTTGATTCTTAAGATGTCTGCCGTGCTGATTTTGGCAAGGCTGCTTACAAAAAAATCAGATTCCCGCATCCGCTTTAGAAGCAAATACAGCACTGCTTCTTCCGCAGCACTTCGTGTGGGAATCTGACGAGAAATATTTTTAATTAAATCAGCATACCTGCAATAGCTGCGCTCAGCAACGAAGCGAGTGATCCAGCCAGAACGGATTTAAGTCCTAATCGGGCAATATCATCCCGCCGGTTTGGCGCCAGATTGCCGAGACCGCCCAGTAAGATCGCCATCGATGAAATGTTGGCGAAGCCGCAAAGAGCAAAGCTTAAAATGGCAGCAGTCTTGTCGGATAAATTAGGGATCTCAGGTGCAAAATTAGAATAAGCGACAAACTCATTAATGACAACTTTTTGCCCGATGTAATTTCCGGCTTGAATGGCTTCTTCCCACGGCACGCCAATGGCGAACGCAAGCGGGGCAAACAAATAGCCGAAAATGAGCTCAAGCGATAAACTTTCAAGGCCAATTGTATTGCCGATAAAGCCAAGAAAGCCGTTAATCATCGCAACTAAAGCGATGAAGGCAAGAAGCATCGCACCGATATTTAAAGCCAGCTGCAAACCGACCCCCGCTCCTCGGGCTGCGGCGTCGATTACGTTAGCGGATTCGGAATCCACTTCCATTTCCAAATCTTTTGCTTCAGGCTCTGCTGAGGTTTCCGGTACAAAGAGCTTGGCCATTACAAGACCAGCAGGAGCTGCCATAAAGCTTGCGGCAAGCAAATACTCAAGTGGAACTCCCAGCAAAGAATAGCCGACTAGAACAGAACCGGCAACTGAGGCAAGTCCCCCCGTCATAACAGCAAATAATTCGGATTCCGTCATTTTGCTGATATACGGTTTGATCACAAGCGGAGCTTCGGTTTGTCCAACAAAAATATTGGCGGCCGCTGAAATGGATTCGGCTTTTCGGGTGCCTAATAACTTAGCCAGCGCTCCGCCGATGACACGGATAAAAAATTGCATCACTCCTAAATAATAAAGAACGGAAATTAATGCGGAAAAGAAGATCACAACAGGTAAAACATTAAAGGCAAATACAAAGGTGATATTCGCTTCCTTCGTAAACAGCCCACCAAATAAAAAGTCAATCCCGGCTTTAGAATAGTCAATAATGGAGTTCACAAGCATGGTGAAGTCCTGCATTCTTTCTTGGCCCCAGTCCCACTTTAATACGATAAAAGCAAAGAGCAATTGAATAGCTAAACCTCCAAGCACCGTTCTCCATTTTATTTGACTGCGGTTGGTTGAGAAAGCGTATCCAATTCCAAGCACGACCAGAATTCCAAACAAACCCCACACATAAGTCAATCGACTCACCTCTCTATTTCTTTTTATCATTTACAAGTGTATAGTTTATAATGGGATCAGAAGATTAACAAGAGCAAAATCATGTCTTTTTAAACTCAATATACTTTTAGCTATTGACTTAGATGGGAGAGCTTAAACATGAAAATCAGAAAAACGATACTGAATGATGAGGAAACAAAAGTATATATTTATGAGAATAAAAAAGAAGAGATCTTTGTTGTGGCGGTTCCCGTCCAGCAGTGGTCCTGTTCATTCACATATGAAGATGGCGGCGAGCGTTTCATAGAGCAGCTGAGTTCATCGTTGAAGCGTACGGGGCTGGAGGAATCAGCTGCTGAAACGCTGGCGCGCCGCATTAATCAGTGGACACGCGAAATGTAATAGACATCTTCCGTTATTTTCGTTATATTTTTTTCATGATGCAGTTGGATTTTAAATTTGAAAGGATTTGGCTAATAGATGGCTTCATTACAAGAAGAGGTTTTTTCGAGAAGAACATTTGCTATTATTTCCCACCCGGATGCAGGGAAAACAACATTAACGGAGAAGCTGCTGCTGTTTGGAGGAGCGATCCGCGATGCTGGAACAGTAAAAGGAAAAAAAACAGGAAAGTATGCCACATCCGACTGGATGGATATCGAAAAGCAGCGGGGAATTTCTGTTACTTCCTCCGTTATGCAATTCGAATATGAGGGGTATCGCGTCAATATTCTTGATACGCCGGGACACCAGGACTTCAGTGAGGATACTTACCGCACATTGATGGCGGTGGACAGTGCAGTCATGATCGTGGATGCTGCGAAAGGGATTGAAGCCCAAACGATTAAATTATTTAAGGTTTGCCGAATGAGAGGCATTCCGATTTTCACGTTTATCAACAAGCTGGATCGGCAAGCAAAACAGCCGCTTGAGTTATTAGCAGAGCTGGAAGAGGTGCTTGGCATTGAATCCTATCCTATGAATTGGCCGATTGGGATGGGAAAAGAATTTTTTGGCATTTACGACCGCTTTAATCACCGGATTGAGCAATTTCGTGCGGAGCAGGAGGAGCAGCGCTATCTTCCGCTAAATGAAGACGGGGAGCTGGCTGCGGACCATCCGATTAAGCAATCTTCTCTATACGACCAAACGCTGGAAGAAATTATGCTGCTGAGTGAAGCCGGCAATGAGTTTTCTGAAGAACGGATCGCTCAAGGGACACTCACTCCCGTATTTTTCGGAAGTGCGCTGACAAACTTCGGCGTGCAGACTTTTTTAGAAACCTATTTGCAGTTTGCGCCGCCGCCGCAGCCGCGAAGTTCAGATCAAGGTCAGATTGATCCGGTCAGCGAACAGTTTTCTGGCTTCATCTTTAAGATTCAAGCCAATATGAATCCCGCCCACCGGGACCGAATCGCTTTCTTCCGGATTTGTTCGGGAAAATTTGAACGGGGGATGAGCGTGACTTTGACAAGAACCGGCAAGACGTCTAAAGTCTCTCAGTCAACGCAATTTTTAGCCGATGACCGCAGCACGGTGAATGAAGCCGTCAGCGGCGATATTATCGGTCTTTATGATACAGGGACCTATCAAATTGGCGACACGCTTGTTAGCGGAAAGCCGCTTTTTCAATATGAAAAGCTTCCGCAGTTTACACCGGAATTATTTGTGAAAGTGTCGGCTAAAAATGTGATGAAACAGAAAAGCTTTCACAAAGGCATTGAGCAGCTCGTTCAAGAAGGAGCGATCCAGCTGTACAAAACGTATCGGACGGAGGACTACATCCTCGGAGCTGTTGGTCAGCTGCAATTTGAAGTGTTTGAGCATCGAATGAAAAATGAGTACAACTCAGAAGTGATTATGGAGCCTATTGGCTCTAAAATTGCGCGCTGGATTGAGAATGAAGAGGATGTGAAAGAGAGCCTTTCGAATTCAAGAAGCATGCTTGTGAAAGACCGTTACGGCCGCCTGCTCTTTCTGTTTGAGAATGACTTTGCCCTGCGTTGGTTCGAAGATAAGAATCCGCAGATTACGTTATATAATCCAATGGCCTAAAGCATCAGCGATCATCAGCCTGGCGATGGAAGCGCCGGCTGATTTTTTATTGGAAAAAAACCAGAAAAAAAGATTGACAGAATCCAACACTTCATGAATAATGGATAGTACTTACTTCAATGCACAAAAGCGTTCAAGCAAAAAAGTGATTGAAGCATCAGGGGTGTACTTTATGTTTAAAATTAAACCGCTAATAAAACCTGCTTTAGGAGAAGCCATCCTGCTCGTTGGATTGATTATAGCGATCATCAGCTCGTCTATCATTCAATTGGAAGCTGTACCGCATATTCCGATTTTGATTTCAATCCTGCTTTTGCTGACATACGGCTTAATCAAAAAGCTTCCTTTTGAAAAATTGGAAGCCGGGATGCTGGATGGAGCCAAAAGCGGGATAGGAGCCGTTTTTATCTTTTTCTTAATCGGGATACTAGTAAGCAGCTGGATTATTTCGGGCACCATTCCTACAATGATCTACGCTGCCTTTGGTCTGGTGACGCCCCAATTTTTCTACAGCGTCGTCTTTCTTGTCACCGCCATTGTCGGGCTGGGGGTTGGCAGTTCTTTAACAACAGTGGCAACGCTTGGTGTAGCTTTTATCGGTGTTAGTCAGGCGATGGATGTTTCCGCTGCTGTAACGGCGGGAGCAGTGGTGTCCGGAGCGTTTTTCGGAGATAAGATGTCTCCATTATCCGACACAACCAATTTAGCCGCCTCCATTGTAGGGGTAGATTTATTTGAGCATATTCGAAATATGGCTTGGACGACGATCCCCGCTTTTCTTATAGCGCTGGGGGCATTTGCTGGCATCTCTCCTGAAATGGTGGAGACGCAGTTTCCAAAAATCGCTGCAATTAAAGCAACGCTAGTGGAAATGAACTTTATTCATTGGTATGCATGGCTGCCCATCGCTGTGTTATTCCTCCTGTCAATGAAGAAAGTATCGCCATTTTTGACATTGGCCATCAGCTCTTTGCTGGGAATTGCTTTATCCTTTCTGCATGCTGACCATACTCTGGGAGAGGTTTTGAACATTTTATTTTCAGGGTTTGCAGCGGAAACAGGGAATGCGGAAGTGGATGCTCTATTAACCCGCGGGGGCTTGGAAGGCATGATGTTTACTGTTTCACTCGTGTTATTATCTTTAAGTTTAGGAGGGCTGCTGTTCTGCTTAGGCATCGTTCCAAGACTGTTTGAAGCGGTGGAGGATCATTTGAGGAAAGCGAGCAGCACAGTGGCAGCGGCTGCCTCTTCCGCTATCGGGGTAAATATCGTGATCGGCGAACAATATTTGTCTATCCTGCTGACCGGAGAAGCCTTTCAAAAACAGTTTGACAAGGTGGGACTCGCAAAGAAAAACTTATCGAGGACATTGGAAGACGCAGGAACGGTGATCAATCCGCTTGTGCCATGGAGTGTTTGCGGAGTATTTATTACGAAAATGCTCGGTGTTTCCACGATGGATTATCTGCCGTTTGCTTTCTTTTGCTTATTAAGTCCGGTGCTGACGGTTTTATTTGGCCTTACTGGCTGGACATTAACGAAAAAAGAATAGTTATTGTACATGGAGCTGTTTCATTGCTGGTATGCCGGCTATGGGACAGCTCTTTGCGTTTGTAGAATGTTCCCTGTTTGATCAAGCTTCGGCTTGTATTGGATCCACTAAGTACATTATAGTTAAAAGATAAAATGAACCTTCAAGCAGCGGGAGATTTTTCAACCTCCCGCTGTTTAAAAAGAAGAACAAAGGCTACTATTGCAGCCACTTGATCTCCTGCATTAGGCGTCTTGATTTCTCCGCTCTAACTTGAAGGAGAGATCAAGACCGCTTCCATGCAGGATCAATGGGCAAACGAATGGTTTAGAAAGGAGAGTACTGTTGAAAATCAGCAATTTTTCGATCAAGAGGCCTGTATTCACGATTGTCATTATGTTCTTAGTAATTATTTTAGGTGCGGTGTCACTGTTTAAAATCCCTTTAAAGCTAATACCGGATATTAACCCGCCCGTGGCGGTTGTGGTCACTTCTTATGAGGGAGCCAGTCCGACGGAAATAGCAGAAAAGGTGACAAAGCCTTTAGAAGAAAGCTTATCTACGCTTCCGGGGATTCAACATATTACATCTACGACAAGAGAAGGATCTAATTTGCTTTTACTGGAGTTTTCATGGAGCACTAAAATAGATGATGTCCAGTCAGATGTACTGCAGCGCATCGACCGCACTCCGCTGCCCGATGACGCCGAGAAGCCGCAGTTCTTTAAATTTGATCCATCTCAATTTCCGATTATTCAGCTTTCCTTGCAGTCCACGGCAAGCGAGAAGGAATTACAGACAATAGCTGAACAGCTGGAGAAAGATTTAGCGACAGTAGAAGGAGTGGCGAATGTCAGTGTCAACGGTTCCTTAGAGCAGGAAATCAAGGTTGAACTGCAGGAAGAAAAACTCAAGAAATATAATTTGGCCCAGGCTGATATCGTTCAGCTTATCCAAGCAAACAATGTTTCCCTTCCCGGAAATACAGTGGAAGCAGACGGCATGTCGCTGACAACGAGGATCATTAGCCAGCTGGGCAGTGTGGAAGATTTGAAAAATCTGGTCATCACGGTCGATCCGCTTACCGGAAAAGAAGTTTCTCTCGATGAGATTGCAGCTGTTGAATTGAAAGCGAAAGAAACCGGCACGATTACCCGGGCAAATCACAATCCAGCCATTTTGATGAGCGTGCTGCAGCAGGCCGATGCCAACACGGCCGAAGTGTCAAAGCATTTCCGGGAAAAATTGCAGACATTATTAAACGAGGAGCAGTACAAAAGGGTAGAAGCGGATATTCTATTCGACCAGGGAGACTATATTCGCCTGTCGATCGGAAACATCGGCAGTTCTTTGCTTCTCGGCGGTGTCTTTGCCATGCTTGTCCTCTTTGTTTTCTTAAGAAATGTGCGCAGCCCTTTAATTATCGGGGTGGCCATTCCTTATTCCGTTATTGTTACGTTTGTATTAATGTACTTTGCTGATTTCAATTTAAATATTATGACCTTGGGCGCGCTTGCCTTAGGAATCGGTATGCTCGTAGATAATGCAATTGTCGTCATTGAAAATATTTACCGGCATTTATCTATGGGCAAAGACTCCAAGCAGGCGGCTCGAGAGGGAGCAAAAGAAGTTGGCATGGCGATTACGGCTTCTACATTAACGACCGTCGCTGTATTCTTGCCGGTTGTTTTCATTTCGGGCATTCTGGGGCAAATCTTTAAAGAGTTTGCCCTCACGATCTCTTTCAGCTTGCTGGCGTCGCTTATTGTGGCTTTAACGGTCATTCCAATGATGGCGAGCCGCTGGCTGAAAATGCCGAGAGAACGGCAGCGTCCGGCCGCATCAAAAGCGATGAGCTGGTTTGAGCGAACGCTTCACTGGTCAATGCATCACCGTCTGCTTGTGCTGCTGACCTCCATCTTGCTGTTCATTGGCGGCGGGCTTGGCCTTACGACCGTAGGAGCCCAATTTTTGCCGCCAACAGATGA
The DNA here is from genome assembly GCF_002797355.1 of Bacillus xiapuensis. GTDB lineage: Bacteria > Bacillota > Bacilli > Bacillales > Domibacillaceae > Bacillus_CE > Bacillus_CE xiapuensis. The sequence goes on from NZ_KZ454939.1 coordinate 949,543, forward strand.
AGGTTTTTTCAATATTCGCCTTGAGGTGGAGAACGGCACATCCCTGAAAGAAACGAATCGCGCAGTGCGGGCGATGGAGAAAGAGCTCGCTGAAGAGAAGGATGTTGATGTGTATGTCAGCTTAGTCGGGTCTACGCAGGAAGACTCTTTTAGAGGAACGGGATCATCTAATGTAGCCGAATTATATGTGAAGCTTGACCCGCTAGAAAAGCGGGAGCGTTCCGTGTTTGCGTTCGTGGACGAGGTGAAGCCAAAGGTAGTTAAAGCAGCAGAGAAGGTGAACAAGTCGGCTGAGGTTACGTTTAATCTTCAGTCTGCATCGGGATCCAGCCCGCAAACATTAACCTTTAATGTGCGGGATATGAATCAGGAGCGGCTAGATGAAGCGGTTCAAGACATTCAGAAAGCGCTGGGGGAAGTCCGCGAAATCACGGAAGTCACAACTAATAGACAGGAAACCGTTCGGGAAGTGCAAATTCAAGTGGATCGGAGCCAAGCTGTAGCAGCAGGCATAGCGCCAGCCCAAATTGCCTCCATTGTGAATGATGCGACACGCGGGGTAGCGGCCACACAAATAATGAATAAAGAGTCAGAAGTGCAAACCGTTCAAGTTCTGTATGACGAAGATGTGACGAAGAATGCGGAGAAACTGAAGCAATTGCTCATTCCGACACCTTCCGGCAATTACCGAACCTTGGATGAGCTGGCGGAAATTCAAATTCAGCAAGGTCCCGTCAGCATTCAGCGGATTGATCAGCAGGAAGCGGTGCAGTTTACTATAAAGTATACTTCGAAAACCAATCTCGGAGACATCTCAGAGAAAGTTGACAGCAAACTTTCGGCGCTTAACTTGCCGGATGAAACGAAAGTTACTTTCGCAGGCGACCGCGATTTGCTTGAAAGCTCGATTGATGATATGGTGATGGCTCTTATCCTGGCGATTGTCCTAATTTACATCGTGATGGCTGCCCAATACGAATCCTTTAAATATCCATTTGTGATCATGTTTACGGTACCATTAATGGTGATTGGCGTGGCGATTTCTTTGACCATGACGAGAACGCCAATCAGCATCCCCGCTGTGATCGGAATTCTCATATTAGCCGGGATCGTTGTAAATAATGCCATCGTAATCGTCGACTATATTAATCAGCGTAAGCGGAAAGGTCTCAGCAGCTATGAAGCTATCATGTCATCAGCTCAAGACCGGGCGCGCCCGATTTTAATGACTGCTTTGACTACTATTCTCGGGCTTCTCCCATTAGCCGCCGGCCTCGGGGAAGGAACAGAGATCAATCAGCCGATGGGAATTACGGTGATCGGCGGCCTGATCTCCAGCACATTCTTAACTTTATTTGTCATTCCGGTTGTTTACAGTTTATTTGATAAAGAAACGAGAAGAATCGTGAAAAAAAAGTGACCGCCCGCCGATAAACTTGTTTACATTCCACCTGATCTTTCTTATAATGATAATACAAACAACTGAATCTCTGTTGACGTTAGTCAAAGGGGAGTAGCCGTTAGGTAGTTCAATACCTGGAACAAAGTCGTCATTTCATGGATTTATCCATCGGCTTTGTTGGCATGATTGCGCATCATGCTCAGCGAGACCTTTGCCTGTAGAGGCAAAGGTCTATTTTTTTGTTGTTTAAAGCAAGCTGTATTAGTCAAAATTATGGATAAGAGCCAGAGGAGGAGATTTGCACGATGGATGCAGCAATGTTACTTGAATACGGCTGGGTTTTGCTTGTGTTAGTTGCTCTTGAAGGAATTCTAGCAGCCGATAACGCCGTAGTAATGGCCGTAATGGTCAAGCATTTACCGAAAGATCAACAGAAAAAAGCGTTATTCTATGGTTTACTGGGAGCATTTATATTCCGGTTTGCTGCCTTATTTTTAATTTCATTTTTAGTCAACGTGTGGCAAGTGCAAGCGATTGGCGCTCTTTATTTATTCTATATCGCAATCAGCCATTTATATAAAAAGTGGAAGCATAAAGATGAATTGGAGGGCCACGGCATCAAGGAGGCTAAGGGATCATCCTTCTGGATGACGGTCTTAAAGGTTGAGGTCGCAGATATTGCGTTTGCGATAGATTCTATGCTTGCCGCCGTCGCCTTAGCCGTCACGTTACAGCCTTTAGGTAAATTTGAAATCGGCGGCATTGATGGCGGTCAATTCTTAGTGATGTTTTTAGGAGGCTTAGTCGGCGTCATTATTATGCGATTTGCCGCTACATGGTTTGTCCGCTTGCTGCAAAAGTTTCCTACACTTGAAACAGCCGCTTTCCTCATTGTGGGCTGGGTAGGAGTGAAGCTTGCAGTCTTTACCATGTCTCACCCGAAAATTCAAATTCTTGATGAGCATTTTCCTGAGTCCAAACCATGGAAGTTAGTTTTCTGGACGGTTCTCGTTGGAATTGCCATCGGGGGATATCTTATTGCGAGAAAAAAAGGGCCGGAAAGCCAGCCGGCTGAATAAGCTCAAAATAGCCCGATCTTTCATTCTGCAAAAAAACAACCCGATCTTGAAGTACACCCCAAAAGCTAGAGTCAAACTCTAACTTTAGGGGTGTTTTTATGGCCAAATATAGTGAGGAATTTAAAATAAAGCTTGTTACCGAGTATTTGGATGGGCATCTTGGATATAAATCATTGGCGAAGAAATACAATATGCCCTCTCAAACACCATTACAAGATTGGGTAAGAGCTTATAAAACACAAGGGATGGAGGGGTTAAAAAGAAGAATTAAGAAGGAAGTACATCCTGTTCAATTTAAATTAGATACGATACAATTTATGTTAAAAACAGGTGCTTCTTATCAGGAAACCGCTGAACAGTTTAGTTTAAATAATCCTTCATTAATTTACCGCTGGATGAAAGTATTTAATGAACAAGGACTAGAAGGCCTGAAAACAAAACCAAAGGGGCGGTTTTCTATGTCTAAGAAATCCAATACCAATAAACAAACGAAAAAGGTAGAAAAAAAATTAACACGTGAAGCAGAGTTAGAACGTGAGAATGAACTACTGAGATTAGAAAATGCGTACTTAAAAAAGCTGCGAGCTTTTCGGGAAAATCCGAATGTCTTTCTCGAAAAGCACAAGCAAAATTGGCATTCGAACTCAAAGAAGAAGGATTCCGATTAAAAGATATTTTCCTTGTTGTAGGCATTCCTGAAGCAACCTACCACTATCATGTAAAAAAGTTGGGGAAAGAAGATCCGGAAACGGAACTAAAAGAGATCATCACCTACCTATTTAGGAAGTTTCATGAACGCTATGGTTATAAACGAATCACAAAGGAATTAAAGAAATTAGGACATTATGTTAATCATAAAAAAGTGTATCGGCTTATGCGGGAATTAAGTTTGAAATGTGTAAAATTCATGCGGAAATCTCGGAAATACAATTCCTATAAGGGGAAGGTTGGTAAGGTAGCGAAAAACCGTCTATCCCGCCGTTTTAACACACCTATCCCTCTTCAAAAATTAGTAACTGACATAACAGAATTCAAATGTCTAGGCGAAGAGAAGTTGTATTTAAATCCTATTCTTGACCTTTATAATGAAAGCAACTGATATTGGTCGAAGTCCAGAAGTTCCTTGAAATAACGGTATCCTGTCTCGATTTCCCAACGGACATTGTAATACTCCAGGATGGTCACGACATCCAGAGTGAGGTCCGTGCACAGGATGCAGAACGGCTTTTGGTCCTGTCTGAACTTCTTTTCCCAGGACAGAAGAACCTTCGCATTTTCAATATCCGAAATGGGCCCTTTATACTCGTACATTCGGAATTTCCCTTTTCCCTTCACGGTTACAGAGCGAAGGTCAGGGTTCCGGATATATTGGCCAGCGAATTCGACTATGGATAATTCGATTACATTCGGACGGATCTTCCGGTTTGATTTGACTGCGCCAATCACATGAAAACCTTTGGCGTTACAGGCATCAACCAGTTTTTTGCTTGTATACCAGCTGTCCATCAGGACATAGACCTGTTCCTCATGAGAGGCAGGGAACATCTGAATCATTTCCATGGCTAGGTCGTTCTTGCTTTTGAAGGATCGATGATTTTCTTCGCAGTATTCCTTCCTAAAATACGGTCGGAAATCCCATGCGAAGGAATAGCCTTCAGCCACCAGGTGGGTGGTCACCAAGCAATGCGACCAAACACTTTTCCCTTCTGAATGGGAGAAGTGGAACTCCAATGCTTCCATCTTTCGTGTGGAGGTATCCTTATGGCACCCGGTATCGTCCACGATCAGGAAGAGGATCGGCCTGTGGTCACCCTGTGTATGCCGAGCACGCCGAATGGAGGTCATCAGGTGCTCCATTCTTCTGTGCTGGACACGATTGGCGCACCAAGGGGATTCCTTAAGAAAACGGGTCATACAGCTTAGGTCACGGTCTTTCCCGGAATGGTTCCGTATCTGCGTCATTGTTTTTCTGCCCTCGGTCAGGATGATGCCATGCATGATCGTAATCAAGTGGTTGACCTGAGGTTTGGATAAGCCAAGACCAAGAGTGACAATGAACTTGACGATAGCAGAATGGAAAGTTACCATAACCTTAGACATCTCCTTTTTTCTGGAATTGGATTGGGTGGTACCTTCCATTTCCCACGATTAAAGGGATGTCATTCTTGTTTTTATAAAGTTTTCAAGGTTAGACAAAACTAGACAATGTTTACGACAAGATTTTTACAAGACTCAAGTTACTAAATAAAACACTAGGAGGTAACAATGGATTATCAAGTTTTGGTTTTAGGGCTTATTTTTTTAATTCTTGCTTATTTAGTCGGTATAAAAAAACAAACTCACTTACTGGCAGGTTTTAATCAGCACCGGGTTAAAGATAAGAAGAAATTAGCAGAATTAGTTGGGTCAGTTAACTTCGCATTTGGCGTGATACTAATAGTTTGTAGTTTTATAAGAATTGTACCTCTAGAGATAATAATGCCATTAGCTGTGGTTGGTTATCTTCTCCTCCTCCTTTATGTAAATGCCAAAATGGTTGAGTAATTTAAAATCACTTTTATAAAAGTAGGTGCAAAGCATGGTTAGTAATTTAACGATTTCTTTCATGATCATTGCTGCAGGAATAGCCATTTTAATACCGATTGCAATCCTAATTTACCATAAAAGAAATAGTAATATTGCTTGGAGGCCTATTTTTGTAGGTGTTTTAATTTTTATTGTTTTTTCTCAAATTTTAGGGAAGATCTTTAATGTGTATTGGTTGAGTATAAATTCAACAACTGCAGAAGTAATTCTGCAGAATACATATATTTATGCCATTTATGGCGGGATTTCAGCAGCTCTTTTTGAAGAAACAGGGCGTTTTGTTGCATTTTATCTTATTTTAAAAAAATATAGAGAGTGGAAAGATGGACTCTCATATGGGATTGGCCATGGAGGAATAGAGGCATTAATAATTGGAGTATTAGCAGCTGTTCAGAATATTTCAACCTCGGTTATGATTAACTCAGGGGTATTTGAAAATTTAGTAAATCAAAGCGGAGAAAATTCCTCTAGCTTTTTAGCAATAAAAGAACAATTAATTGGTACCCCTTCTTATATGTTTCTACTTATTGGACTCGAAAGAGTTTCTGTATTTTTTATTCAAATCGCTTTATCACTTCTAATATTGTATGGTATAAAAATTAAGAAGCCTGCCATATTTGTTCTTGGTGCTATGATTATCCATACTTTAATCAACAGTATTCCTCTAATTTTTAAAGGTTTAGAATTTAGTATTTTTCTCACTGAAGGGTTTATTGTTTTGGTAGGGATATTATCCATTATAGTAATCGGAAAGATAAAATTACGATTCTAAACTTTTTGTAGTTTAATTTCTTATTGAAGGCAATTCTAAATCAGTATTGCCTTTTTACTTTTTTCGAATTCTACAAAGATTGCTTCTTTATTTTGAATTTATTTCAAAAAATAAAAGTCCTTTATAAATAAGGACAAATAAAATTAAATTCCTATTTTTTTATATGGCAAGTGTTTTCATCACAATTACCTGTAGGGATGATTAAACGTCGCGATGCTATAAAATCGTATATAAAGTCACCTATGCCTAAAAGCTTTAATAATTTAAAAACAGGCCATAGCCAAAATAAAAATGGAACTCTTGCAAAAACTGCACATATTGCATCAAAACCACTCAAAATTTCTCCATTCGCTTTCAAAACATGCATTTCCTTCTCTAATTTTCCCATAGAAACATTCAGCATTTTAATGTTTTCGTGTTCTCTAAAACTAACAAAATTAAAAAGTCCAAAAGTATCCATTGATTCGATTCTCTTTTTAAATTTACTACAAATAGGGCACCAACTATCATAAAAAATGGTTAATGATCTTCTTCGCATATTTACACACCTCTCAATAATAATATACCATAATATGTAATTTATATCCAACTACTTTGCGGGTAGTGACAGCGACGCTGGTACTACCCCTTATATCGAGTACGGCAACAACAAACGAATAAAGCAGAAATTGGCTGGCATGAGCCCGGTTTAATACCGTCTTCACACCAGCCAGTTAGCTGCATAATATAAAACTCTAACTTTTAGGAGTCCCATCAATCTCATCAGGAGATCTGGTTGTTTTTGTTTAGCTGAGCGCACTGTTCAGCATGGAGAAAAAAAGCGCTTGGCTTGCTTGAAGATGGGGAATAATAGACAATAAGAAAGCCATTTTGCACCGTCCACTGTCCGTCGCGTTTTACCATAGTCATCTCTTCTATCACTGTATGCTTATACAGTTCTTTCTCCGTCAATCCGAGGGCGGCAAAGTCTGCACCCATAAGGTCTGGATGGTTTAATACTTGCTGATAGATTGCGGAGCGACTTTTTTTAGTAAGAGCAGGCTGCCACCACGGCTTTCTCGGCTTATAGCGCTGGCTCATTAAATAATCGTATTTCATCAGGCTGTGAATATGGGACAAATTATGCACATGTTCTGCGGAAAGAAATTGTGACAAGCGCTTGAATAAATCTTCTAGCTGATGTCCGATTCTTTCCCATCCTTGCTGTTCCCAGTAAGCGCCAAATGATTGAAAAAAATCAAACGGCGTGCCGAAGATATGCGTCACTAAATATTCAATTGTTTCATCCATGCGGTGATCGTTCCAGTACTTTTCCAGTACATCTTCCACCTGTTTAATTTTCACGATGTCTTCAAAAGAAAGGACATTATTGCTTAAAATTTCATATGGAGAATGATCCATATACACGTAATTGTGATCGCTTGCCCGCAGCCGGAGGCCGGTGCCGCGCAGCATCTTTAAAAAGCCGAGCTGCAATTCTTCAGGCCTTAAGGCAAAGACGTCATTGAAGGTTTGCCGGAAGGAGTAATAATCCTCTTCCGGCAATCCGGCGATCAAATCAAGATGCTGATCAATTTTGCCTCCGTCTTTTACCATAGTGACCGTTCTCGTTAATTTCGACCAATTTTGCTTGCGCATCACCAGCTCATTCGTTGTTTCATTCGTGGACTGAACACCTATTTCGAAGCGGAACAACCCAGCAGGTGCGTTTGCATTTAGAAAATCAATGACCTCCGGCCGCATAATGTCCGCTGTAATCTCGAATTGAAAGACTGTTCCGGGAACGTGCTCATCAATCAGGAATTGAAACATTTCCATGGCGTAGCTGCGGCTAATGTTAAACGTCCGGTCAACAAATTTAATGGTTTTGGCTCCGTTAGCCATTAAGTAACGGATGTCATCCTTGATCCGCTCACGATTGAAATACCGGACACCGACCTCGATGGAAGACAGGCAGAATTGGCAGCGAAAAGGACATCCCCGGCTCGTTTCAATGTAAGTGATGCGCTTAGCCAGCTGGGAGCGGTCTTCCTTAAACCGGAACGGAGAAGGCATTTCGCGCAAATCAAGCTTGTTCCGCTGCGGATTGATTTTAGACTGGCCGTCTTTGCGATAGCCAATTCCGGGGACGCGGCTCCAATCCCTGCTTCCGCTTATTTCGTCAAGCAATTGTTTAAATGTTTCTTCTCCTTCACCGATGACGATAAAATCTGCTTCAGGAATCCGCTCCAGCCAGTGAGTAACATCATAGGATACTTCCGGACCCCCGAGGACAATCACTGTCTCTGGCAGCACTTTTTTCAGCATTTTAATTACTTTGATCGTTTCTTCAATATTCCAAATGTAGCAGCTGAATCCTAATACCCCCGGCCGTTTTTTAAACAAGTCGGTCACGATGTTTATCGCGGGATCTTTGATCGTGTACTCGGCCATCTCGACTTGATAATCCGGTTCTGCAAAGGCCTTCAAGTATCTGATGGCTAAATTTGTATGAATGTATTTAGCATTTAATGTACTGACGACAATTTTCATTGATTATTGATACGCTCCTTATAGCTCTTCTGTAAATGATTTTGATTCTTAAAATGGGCGAACAGCTGTTTAAGCTTGGACCATTTGCTTTCAATGAGCGGCTGGGCAATCGCTGTAACAAAAGTTGTAGATAGCAGCATGGTCAGCAATAGTGAAACGGTTAATAATAGAATAACCGATTCAGCTGAATCCTGCACTTCGCTGTCGCGGAAGGTTTTGATAATAAAGCCGTGCAATAAATACACATAAAGCGTGTTTTTTCCCCAATCTGTAAAAAAGAATTTCTTCTTTGGCACAAAGGAGAAGAAAGCGGCAATCATCAGGAAGCTCAATAAATAAATGAAGAGACGAATCAGCATGCCTTCTATATTGGAAACCCCTAACTCCGCAAATGAAAAAGAACCCAGCAGCCATCTTTGGTCAATTTGGGGATGCGTGTAGGCGGCATAAAACAGACTTGCGGCGCCGATGAATAAACCGATTCTGGCGGCCTTGTTAGACAGCAAGTAAAAATGCTCTTTCCGTAAATAATAGCCAATTAAAAAGAATGGAAAGAATACAAAGGTCCGGGCAAAGCTGAGCACATCAAGATAATCGGGAATAAAGCCGATAGCCATGCCCAGCACAAAGGTTGATATAAGGAGGGCGGGGGCTTTAAGCTTCATCCATTTTACACAGGCGACCAGCAGCAAATTCCAGAAGAACAGGCTTAATAAAAACCAAAGCGACCAATGGGGGATCAGCAAGTGAATTTCAAACGGCTGATCCTCGTACAGAAAAAAATAAAAAATGGAATAAACAATTTGAAAAATAAAAAATGGCAATAAGATTTTTTGGGCTATTTTTTTTATATATCCTTTTTTATGAAAGCCCTTGGCGAAAAATCCGGACATAAGGATGAAACCCGGCATGTGAAATAAATAAATCGTTGCATACAAGGAAAAAATGAACGGGTTATCTCCAATATAGGAGCGGATAAAGTGGCCAAAGACAACTAAGAAAATTAAGATGAATTTCGCATTATCGAAATAATAATTCCTTTTAGACATTAGCGATCACCTATTACACTTAAATGAATTAGTAAGATCATGCAAGCATATCCTTTCATTATATAAAACTTTTAATTCATTGGCTAGCCGGCAAAAGGGGAGCCCTCCGCCTTTCATTATCCTAGCTTGCTCTGTTCCTTTCGTTTTTTATTGTAATATTCTTCTGTTTTAATCGATAATTTGATGGCTTCATGATAAATATCCGTTTTAATGCCGTTGACAGATAGAGACTCGCGGCTGGCGATCAGCAGGCGGTCGATCATTTTAACGGCTTGCGGACAATGCCGGACTCTTCTTTTTAGCGCGGCGCCTTTTGTGTCCAGCTCTTTTAAAAGGCGGCGGATGTCCGTTGATGAACAGGATGCGGCCATTAATGTGAAAGCGTAAAGTGAAGCAATCACACAAACAAAAGGATCCTTTGTTTGTCCCATAAGTTCTTGGGCTTCTTTTAAAGAATTTATTTTTCTAAACGCTTTTAAGGCAGGATCGTACAGTTCTAAATGATCGTTATGCCATTGTAAGGCTGTTTTATGAGCGGTTGTTTCGGACATAGCTTTTTCTCCTTCTTGTGAATCATGTTGAATAACAATCGTTTTCATTTTTCTTATCCCGCATATAAGATGCCGCCAGGCCCCTTTCCAAGAAAGGAGCGAGGAAGCAACAGGCTAAATCGGAGATCCCGGCACCTAAAAGCCCGATTCGTTTGGGGCTGCCAGATGCAGGGGACCAGGGCGCTGCAATAGGAGCCTTTGTTCTTCTATTCAGCAGCGGAGATAAGAGAAAACCCTCGTGGTTTTGAAGGTTCACTTCATTAACCATTACAGTTTAGCCTATTTTTGCAGCGGATAAACCAGCGACATCAAATTGTAAGGCAAAGTTAAACGCTTGAAATCACATTAAGAAATTATGACAGCATGAAAAGGCGGAACACTGTCAGCAAGCAGTGGTCCGCCTTTTCAAAAGGGAATATTCCTACCGGTTATTCGTTCTCTCATAACAGGCAGTTGTCAGCGATTTTGGAGCGGAAGGGTGACGCTCACGGTTGTGCCAAAACCGAATTCACTGATAATTTCAATTGTGCCTCCAAATGATTCAACAATTCGCTTGCATACAACGAGTCCCAGCCCGGTGCCATTATCTTTAGAAGTAAAAAAGGGCTTAAAGAGCTGATGCAAATGTTCTTTCTCGATGCCGGGGCCTGTATCGGTAATAGAAAGATGGCAGCTGTTTCCTTCTTTAATCACGGTTAATCTCAAATCTCCGCCTTCGTTCATGGCTTCAAAGGCATTCTTCGTTAGATTTAAAATGACTTGCTTCATCTGATCAAAATTCACATTCACCCAAGTTTCCTGCTCCGGCAGCACCACCTGATAATGGACTGAATACTGATTGGCTTCAGAATAGATCAATGGATTCAGATCAACAATAATCTCTCGGATGTCAACCGTTTGTACCTTTTGTGCAGTGGGCTTTCCTAAAATCAAAAACTCGCTGACAATTTGGTTAATGCGAGCAATTTCTTTATTAATGACAGAGAAGTACAGCTCGTCTGTGCTGTCGTTATATTTTTCGTTGAGCAGCTGAACCAGTCCTTTAATGCCGGTCAGCGGGTTGCGAATTTCATGGGCTGTGCTTGCGGCCAGTGTTCCGATCAGTTCAAGCTTTTGAGCTTCCTGCTGCATTCTTTCTAATTTTGTCTGTCTCTTTAGCATCAGGTATTTAACAAGTAAAAAGCAAATATGAAGCAGAATAATTACGATGACTGCGAATAACAGTGTGATCGGTACGACGTTCTCTTCTTCGCTTGGTTCCGAGGCAATGACTAAGCTCCAGGGCAGCTGCGCGAGCGGATAGCGCAAGTAATTGCCATCCTCTGACAGTTCCTTCGTCTGATTGATTGAGAAAATCGGAATCTGCTTGGCATTTTCAAAGGCAATAGAGTGCTCTGGCGTTAGGAGCCGCATAATGTTTTTCATGTAATCGAGGCGGATATGGGAAACAAGAATCGCTTTGACTTGCTGATTTTTCATCACAGGTGTAGCGATGGCGATAACCGGCTGATTATTAACCAGTGTTTCCGCTTCCTCAGAAACAGCTGTATTCTTGGTCAGCAGCACTTCTTTGATATAAGGTTTATCCCTCAAGTTGTATTGCTTCAGCAAATCGTTGGTGCCAACCAGCAAGTTCCCCTCGAAATCAAGCATATAAATTCCGCCATACCGCGGATCTTTACTGGCCATTTTCTGCAAAATGGTCCGCACTTTCGTTAAGTTATTCAGCTCCGATTCTGTGCTGACGGCTAAAATGTCAAGACTTACGACTGTCTCATTAATAAATTGATCCATTTGGTTGCGATGCATATTCGCTACCCATTCCAGCTTTTTGACACGCTCTTCCTTAGCCCGCTCAGAAAGAATTTGATAAAAACCGAAGATCGCGATGATGGCAGGCAAGATCACTATAAATATATATATATATCTTTCGCGTTTTTTCATACATTAACGTCCTTTAATAAAGTTTCGTGCCCATCCATTATAACAAATAATTCGGATAATCCCGAGTGAAATTGCAGAAAGCCAATATTCACAACGTTTTGTTATTTTCCCAGTACATCAGATTACAGCGCCACAAGGGGATGCTTGATGTTCAACTGGAAAAAGGTTATAAAGGAAATACGACAGCTTCGGCGGAACTTAGTGAAAGAGCGGGCTCGCCGTTTATTCAGAGCGTCTTTTCAAGGCAATTATGAATCAATGATGAAGAGGTGAAAGAGTGACTGGCATGGAGTGCAGAAAACTTAATCGCTTCATCTAGGATAGCAGCTTGACTGTGACGTGATTTTCTATAATTGCACGGTTATACCGTAAAGGGGCAAGCAAATCAGCGGTACAATCTTCATGGCCAGCGGCAGCCTTGTCTATGCCGCTGAAGCGCAAGGCCGATGCGCAGGATTCAAGCGGACATGAAAGAGAAGGAAACAGGGGCCAAATTGCTGAAAAAGCGTGGCATATCCACGAAAAACCTATTATTGGAAGCGGAGGAGTATGAATGAAATGTGAGGAGTATATCTATGAACGTCCGGATATTGATCAGGCAGAACAAGCAACAAGTCAGCTGATTTCCCGTTTTATCTCTGAGAAATCAGCCGCCGGGCAGATCGGGATCTTAAGAGAAATCAATGGCATCCGCAATCGGATCCAAACTATGATGGATCTTTGCTATATTCGATACACGGTGAATACAGAGGACCCGTTCTATCAAAAAGAGCAAGAGTATATGGACGAAATAGCGCCGAGACTGGAGGATATTTCCGCTAAGCTGTACCGGGCTCTGCTCTCCTCTCCGTTTAGAAAGGAACTGGAAGCGGCATTTGGCAAGCAGTTATTTTTGCTGGCCGCTGCCCATGTGAAAACCATTTCTCCAGAGATTTTGCCGCTGCTGGAAAGGGAAAATAAATTAACCTCTAACTATACGCAGCTTGTGGCCTCAGCTCAAATCGAATTCCAAGGCAAAAAGCTCACCCTTGCCCAGCTGGAGCCATATGCGGAGTCAGCCGATCGGATGATCCGCAAGCAAGCGACGGAAGCCCGTTTTTCCTTTTATGCTGAACATGAAAAACAATTGGATGAGTTATATGATGAGCTCGTTCGAGTAAGAACAGAGGCGGCGGTCAAGCTCGGTTTTAACAATTTTGTAGAATTGGGATATTCGCGTTTATCCCGGGTGGATTATCAGCCGCAGATGGTGAAGGGGTATAGAGAGCAAATTAAACAGTATATCGTTCCGCTCGCTGCAAAATTAAGAGAAAAGCAAAAGTTGAGAATCGGCGTTGATTCTTTAAAGTTTTACGACGAAGCCTTTCAATTTACAACCGGCAATCCGAAGCCGCAAGGCGATGCCGATTGGATTATGAGCAACGGAAAGAAAATGTACGGTGAATTATCCCCGGAGACGGATGAGTTTTTTCAATTTATGCTCGAACGCCAGCTGATGGACGTTACAGCCAAAAAAGGAAAAGCGGGCGGAGGCTATTGCACTTATATTCATAACTACCGTTCTCCATTTATTTTCGCTAATTTTAATGGAACAGCAGGGGATATAGATGTGCTGACCCATGAGGCAGGCCATGCCTTCCAAGTCTTTTCAAGCCGGGATTTCAGCGTGCCAGAGTACATGTGGCCAACCTATGAAGCTTGTGAAATCCATTCGATGAGCATGGAGTTTTTCACATGGCCATGGATGTCCTTATTTTTTGGAAAGGATACGGATAAATACCAGTTTGCCCATTTAAGCGGGGCGATTCACTTTATGCCTTACGGAGCGGCGGTGGATGAATTCCAGCACCGGATATATGAGCATCCGGAGCTAACTCCCGATGAAAGAAAACAAATATGGAGAGAAATTGAGAGGGAATACTTGCCGCATCGGGATTATGATGGCATGCCTTATTTGGAAGCGGGCGGTTTTTGGCAGCGTCAAGGACATATTTATGAAGTTCCTTTTTATTACATCGATTACACGCTCGCTCAAATATGTGCGCTGCAGTTTTGGCTGTGGATGAATGAGAATCGGGAAGCCGCTTGGAAAGATTATCTGTCTATTTGCCAAGTGGGAGGAAGCTTATCTTTCACGGAAATAGTGGCAAAAGCCGGCTTAACCTCCCCGTTTGAAGAAGGGTGTATTGCATCCGTGATCCGTCCGATTGAAGAATGGCTGCTGCAGAAAGCTGAACAAATGAAGAATTTATAAAAAAATGGCGTCCGGCATTCTGTCCGGACACCATTTTTTTATTGTTCAACGATATGAATTTGATCTTCTTCAACGATCGCTTTCAATGATTTTGTTTCTGGATGCTCCAGAATAAAATCGGCAATGCGGTCTTCTAATTGTTCTTGGATGACCCGCCGCAGCGGTCTCGCGCCGAAAGCAGGGTGGTAGCCGAGCTCGCTTAATTTCATTTTTACTTCATCGGTCACTTGAAGTGCCATTTGCTGTTCTTGCAATGTTTGATTTAATTCATTGATCATTAAGTCAACAATTTTCAGCAATTCTTCTTTTCCAAGAGATTTGAATTCAATAATGCGATCAAATCGGTTCAAAAACTCCGGTTTGAAGAAAGAGCCAAGGGAATCTAGGATGGAGCTTTCCTTCACAGCGCTGCTTTTTTCAAATCCGACGGTAATCGGCTTATCAGCCGCCCCGGCATTGCTTGTCATAATAATAACGGTATCTTTGAAGCTGACTGTACGGCCCTGGCTGTCTGTCAACCGGCCATCCTCCAGAATTTGCAAGAACATATGCTGAACATCCGGATGGGCTTTTTCGATCTCGTCAAGCAAAATGATGCTGTATGGGCGGCGGCGCACCGTTTCTGTCAATTGACCGGCTTCTTCATGTCCGACATAGCCTGGAGGAGAACCGATCAATTTGGAGACGCTATGTTTTTCCATATACTCACTCATATCCAGACGAATCATCGTGTCTTTTGAACCGAATAACTCTTCTGCTAATGTTTTGGACAGCTCTGTTTTACCGACTCCTGTCGGCCCTACGAATAGGAAGGAGCCGATCGGACGGTTTTTCGGCTTTAAGCCAGCTCGGCTGCGGCGGATCGCTTTGGCCACTTTTTTCACCGCCTCCGCTTGTCCAATTACTTTTTGTGACAGGTTTTGCTCCAGGTTCTTCATTTTCTCCTGTTCATCTTGCTGCAGCTTGCCTACCGGAATGCCTGTCTTCTGTTCGATCAGCTGCTGAATATCTTCCACGGTGACAACTGGGCGTTCGGATGAGGGGTTCTGGCCGTTTAATTGCTGTTCTAATTTTTCCTCTTCATCGCGAAGCTTGGCTGCCCGTTCATAAGCTTCTGTTTGCAAAGCTTCCTGTTTTTCTTTGGCAATTTGCGCTAGGCGCTGCTGGATCGACTCTTGATCTTGCGTGTCAATCGTTAAGTTTAATTTTGAGCCTGCCTCGTCCATTAAGTCGATGGCTTTATCAGGAAGATAGCGGTCTTGCATATAACGATGTGAAAGAACAGCGCACGCTTCAATGGCTTCTTGTGAATAAGTTACTTCATGAAAATCTTCATAGCGCTTTTGCAAGCCTTTTAATATTTCAACGGCCTGGCCGACAGTCGGTTCGCTGACTTGCACCGGCTCAAAACGCCGTTCTAACGCCGCGTCTTTTTCAATTTGCCGGTATTCTTTCAGTGTGGTTGCCCCGATTAACTGCAATTCTCCTCTAGCGAGGGCCGGCTTTAGAATGTTTCCGGCATCCATGGAGCCTTCCGCGGAACCGGCGCCGACAAGCTGATGGATCTCATCAATAAATAGAATAATATTTTTCTTATGCTGCAGTTCAGCAACCAATTGTTTCATTCGCTCCTCAAATTGGCCGCGGATTCCAGTATTGGCTACGAGGGAGGCGACATCAAGCAAGTATACTTCCCGTCCTTTCAGCTTTGCCGGCACGCGCCCCTCCGCTATGTTCAGAGCCAGTCCTTCCGCGATGGCTGTTTTTCCGACACCCGGCTCTCCGATTAGTACCGGATTGTTTTTGTTGCGGCGGTTTAAGACTTCAATGACACGTTCTACTTCCTTTTCCCGCCCGATTACCGGATCGATCAAGCCGGCTTTCGCCATGTTTGTTAAGTTGCGGCCGAATTGATCGAGTAAGCCGTTTCCGTTGTTGCCGCCCTGTTGCGGCGCTGACATTTGAAACGGATTGCCGGATGGCTGCTTCATACCTGAAACAGGATGGGAGAAACCGAAGCCTTTCATTAATTCATCAAACGGAAAACCTTCAAATGGCTGAAAGTTCAGAGAAGGGCCTCCGATGGCTTGTTTATTTTTTTGATAGCACGCTGAGCATAAATGTATTTGCTTTTCTTGTCCATTTATTTGAAAACGCAATTGCACATTGGCTTTTTTTTGCTGACAGTTTTGACATAACATAATAAGTTCACCCCTTTAAAATATTTTTGACTTTGACTATCTTTGACTTTATTATACTTTGACTATCTTTGACTTTCAAGAGTTTTGTTTAAAAAATATAAATAGATTCTTAATGCTGGTAGACAAGCATATGGTGAAGTAGCAGAGAAAAAGCGGGGGATGCAAGATTGAGAACTTGGAGCGGGGCATGTCAAGTAGCTGCAGTATATATCGGAACGGTAATTGGAGCGGGATTTGCGACTGGGAGGGAGATTGTTCAATTCTTTTCACAGTTTGGGCTTTACGGATTGCTGACGATTATGATCAGCGGCTTGCTCTTTATTTTTCTCGGAGCCAAAATGATGACCAAAGCGATTGACTTGCAGGCCCCTTCTTTTCAAGAGTTTAATACGTTTCTGTTTGGGCGGAGTCTGGGAATGGGCGTGACGGTGATTCAATTCTGTATGCTGATAGGGGTAACCGGGGTGATGCTGTCAGGAACGGGGGCCTTATTCGAGGAAAGATGGGATGTGTCCGCCAATACAGGAATTGTTGTGACGATGGCTGCGGGCTTTTTAGTCGTACAAAAAGGGGTAAAGGGGCTGCTGGCGGTAAATGTTTTCGTGGTTCCGCTGATGCTCCTGTTTCATTTCGTTTTGGCGGCGGAAGCGGCTGCTGGATCTTACTTTTGGCAATCTTTATTCACTGGAGGAGAGGGATTGGAGCCTTGGAAATTATGGGTCGCCCCATTTAGCTATACAGCACTTAATTTAACGTTGGCGCAAGCTGTTTTGGTTCCGCTGGCCTATGAAATTAAAGATAAGCGAGTGATTAAAAGAGGGGCTTTTCTTGGAGGAGCAATACTGACATTGCTGATGCTTGCCAGTCACGTAAGCCTGTTGCAAATTGGAGACATTTCCCGATATGAGATTCCCATGGCAAAAGTGGTGGAACAATTGATGCCGGCATTTCATTATATATATGTTTTTTTGATTTACGGGGAAATTTTCACTTCAGTAGTTGGCAACGCTTACGGTTTAAAGCAACAGCTTGAATCGCATGTCAATTGGAGTCCAGCTGTGCTCTTAAGTCTGATTTTCGGTGCGGGTTTTTTATTAAGCCAAATTTCTTACAGCACATTGCTTGGTTTTTTGTATCCGTTATTCGGTATGATCAGCTTGCTGTTTCTGCTGCTTTTATGGAAAAAATAAAAAAGCGGGCAGCATGTGTGATGCCCCGGAAAGTCAGATTTTGACTCTGACTTTCGGGATGCGTTTCACATGGCTCGCTTTTCTGTTAACGAAGCGGGAGGAAGATTAATAGAAGCAGGGTAAAAACTAAGTGCGAAATGATCAGCATAGGAATGCTGCGTTTCCAAACATATAGCGCT
The DNA here is from genome assembly GCF_002797355.1 of Bacillus xiapuensis. GTDB lineage: Bacteria > Bacillota > Bacilli > Bacillales > Domibacillaceae > Bacillus_CE > Bacillus_CE xiapuensis. The sequence goes on from NZ_KZ454939.1 coordinate 967,282, forward strand.
CCCCAAAAGAGACTGGCTACGAATGCCGCCAACATCCAGATAAGCTTATCCGAGTAAATAAAGATAGAGGCGAATAGCATGGAACTGACGAGGATCGCAGTCAAATCATTGAAATAAACGGACAGCCGCTTTTGGATAAACCCTCTCCAAAACAGCTCCTCACCTGGGATAAACACTAAGATCAGCACAATATAGTGCCAGGAAAATTGAGGCGAATACCGCTTATAAAGGGCTGATACTTGACTGTCTAAAGAAAAAGGAAGATAAGGCAAAAGCAAATGCCCCACCCAAAAGAGCGCATATAACAGCAGCCCGGATAATAAACCGTATTTCAGATAGCTGCGAGTTTTTTGTTTATCATCAATCTTTTCATTCATAATAGCAAAGCTTATAAAGAAAAGGTTTGCTGCTGTATATATGTACCAAAAAATGTCGCGATCAGAAAATGTAACATAAAGCAGTATATGCGCAAACAAAACGCTTGCGATGAGCCGCCAATCTTTAAGAAGTGCCATTCGTTTTTGTTCTCCTTTCTATCATCACCGCCATTATTTTATCAAAATACATAGTGAAATGTAATGATAAAATCTTGAAATAAAAAGAGACCGATTCTTCAGGAATCAGTCCCTTCTCAAAAGAATATCTCGCTAAGCGTTCACGGAAGGATGAATAATCGTATAGTTTTTATGGTTGACCACGGTTTTTTCTTCCATGTCCAGGCTATGGAAATTATCCATAATTGTTAAATCAACGATAACGGAATTTTCATTGACTTTTTCAACCAGACCCAGCAAACCACCTTTAAATTTAATGACATTCCCCACTTCTGCTTTTGCCATTTCTCCTACTCCCCTTCATACTTTAATGTAAACGTTTGCTCCATATTGTTTTTCCGCGGCGTTTATTATAAGATTTTAGAAGCCGGCTGATTACGTAGGCAGTGAAACACGTCTTATGAGCATTTATTACTTTACAGTTTGCCTTATTTGCCAATAAGAGTAAAGTGTTTTGCATGATATTAAACAAAATTCAGAAAGGATTTTTAGCATGACGAGAGAGGAAGCTGAACGTCTGTTAGAAGATCTGAAAAACGGAAATATTCAAGAATGTCTTGTAAGCAAAGATCAGTTTATGGTTTTCCGGGATGTGTTAGTTAAGCGAGAGGATTTTAAACATTTCAAAGGAGTGGCCAGACGCGGCGGCACTGTTTGCTACTCTTACATGCAAGAAGCAAGGCGGTGAGAAGCAACCCCCGGCTTTCTGTCGCACGCTGAAGAGGGGCGGACGATGAGATTGACAAAATGAAGCAAGCCTCTGCTGATTCGATCGCGGCGGTCTTGTCTTCCTTATAATGTATGAATACTCAAACTTGTGATTTAGAAGGAGAGAATATCAATGGTAGAAAAACAATTTAAGGTTACAGCTGAAACAGGGATCCATGCCCGGCCAGCTACTTTATTAGTTCAGACTGCAAGCAGGTTTTCATGCGAAATTGAACTGGAATATCAAGAAAGGAAAGTCAATTTGAAATCCATCATGGGCGTGATGTCTCTTGGAATTGGCCAGCATTCTGATATTAAGATTATCGCGGATGGCAGCGATGAACAAGAGGCGATCACGATTATTGCAAACTTGCTGAAAGAAGAAGGATTGGCCCAATAATAGCCCATCATGCTGAAAGGGCGAGCCGCTTTCCAGAAGCTCATCAGGGCAGATGTCATAATGGCTTGAAAAATAAGAGCAAAGCGGATTGATTTTGGGTAAGAATAAGTGAACAGCAAATGAAAAGCCATCTCAACCTTTTCATTTCCCCCATTGACCCCATGTGCTAAGACGCATGGGGGTTTTTTGTTTAGGGGCGTTTTAGTTAAAAAGCTATGTGGTATTTTGAATGTCGATAATTTGATTTAAATTAAGGATTTCCTATTTTCACGAAATTCCTTACCCATTTTAGGCGGTCAGATTTCAACTGTTTGTCCTGATCTGTGCCAAAGAGGGATTCTCCTATCAGACGTGTTGGATTGCAGCACTCAGAATTACTATTCTTTCTATTGAAGGGAGAAATGCAGGAATATTCAAATTATATTATAATGGATGGGAATCGATAGATGGGAGGGATTTTGTTGGACTACTCTTTTCAAGGAAAAACGGCTTTAGTGCTGGCGTCCAGTCAAGGGTTGGGACAAGCTATCGCTGAAAAGCTGGCAGCTGGTGGAGCCGAGGTTATGATAGCCAGCCGAAATGAGAGAAAACTTCAGGAAACAAAAGAGCGCTTGAACGGCCTGACAGGTGCAAAAGTAGATTATACGGTGTGTGATCTTACGAAGCCAGAAGAAATTCAGCGGCTTGTCAAGAAGACCGTTGATCAATTTGGCAAGATTGATATTTTGATTAATAATGCCGGCGGACCGCCGGCCGGGATGTTTGAAGAGATGTCGGATGAACAATGGCAGCAAGCATTTGAATTGAACTTGCTGTCTTATGTTCGCGTGATTCGAGAAGCGTTGCCGCACTTGAAAAAGCAGGGCGGGAGAATTGTCAATATTGCTTCCTCTTCCATTAAAGAACCAATCCCGGGGCTTATACTATCCAATACGTTCCGTACGGGGATTGTCGGGCTCTCCAAAACATTAGCCGAAGAATTGGCCCCGTATAATATTTTAGTAAATACCGCAGCTCCAGGAAGAATCGCGACGGATCGCGTCCGTCATCTCGATGAGGTAAATGCGAAGAAACAAGGAATTTCCGTGGAAGAGCAAGAGGATAAGATGAAAAAGAAAATTCCTCTGGGGCGTTATGGAAGACCAGAGGAGTTCGCCAATGTCGTGGCGTTCCTTGCATCCGATGCCAATACATATGTAACCGGCAGCAGCCTTCTGATTGATGGCGGAATGGTGCGTTCTATTTAAAAGCAAAGAAAAAATTAAAAAAGATGGTTTAAAAGCGCAGGGACGTGGGAAAGATACAACTAAGCATGATCAATTGGAAATTCTCACTCACAAACCCCCTTTTCTTGGGACCTGCCTATGGCGGGTCTTTTTTTTATTCTGCAGTCAAACAGAACTTGCTTCAGCCAATTTGCGTCATCCATTATATCGAAAAGGTGGAAATGTTATGATAAAGAAGAAACTGGGTTTTATTGGAACGGGTGTCATGGGGAAAAGCATGGCCAAGCATCTTTTGCTATCTGGTTATCCGCTCTATATCTATAATCGCACGAAAACAAAAGCGCAAGAGCTGCTTGACCTCGGAGCTTCATGGTGTGAGAGTCCAGCGGAATTAGCTGAGCAGGCGGATATTATATTGACGATTATTGGTGAGCCGAAGGATGTCGAGGAAGTGTACTTGGGCGCTGGCGGCATTCTGCCAAACAGCCGGCCGGGCCAAATGGTAATTGATATGACGACCTCTAAACCGAGCCTTGCTAAAAAGATATATGAAAGAGCGAAGGAGCGGGGAGTTCATGCATTGGATGCCCCGGTTTCGGGCGGAGATATCGGCGCGAAAGAAGGGACTCTGGCCATTATGGTAGGCGGAGACCGTGAAGCCTTCCAAGCGGCCCGACCGATATTGGATATAATCGGAGAAAATATTGTATATCAAGGAGGTCCTGGTGCAGGCCAGCATACGAAAATGTGCAATCAAATAGCGATCGCATCGAATATGATCGGGGTATGCGAAGCCATGCTTTACGCACATAAAGCCGGACTTGATCAGGAAACGGTGCTGAAAAGCATTTCGACAGGAGCGGCAGGAAGCTGGTCGCTGTCGCAATTAGCGCCGCGGATGATCAAACAGGATTACAAGCCGGGTTTCTACATTAAGCATTTTATCAAGGATATGCGAATCGCTCTTGAGGAGGCGGAGCGAATGGATTTGCCTTTGCCGGGTCTTGAAAAGGCGAAAGAGATGTACGGGCAATTGGCAGCAAAAGGGGAGCAAGACAGCGGCACACAAGCGCTAATAAAGTATTGGAATGAATAAGAAGCAAGGAGCGGATCCCGCTCCTTGCTTCTTTATAGGTGCTCGCGAATGGATCGGATATAAGCTTCTATGCGATCCATTCCTTGTTCCAATTGCTTCATCGAGCAGGCATAGGATAATCGGAAATAGCCTTCTCCATATTCGGTGAATGCACTGCCGGGCACAACGGCTACTTTATACTTAGTGGCCAGGTGATAACAGAAATCAAACGATGAATCTGTGACATAGGAAGGGATTTTTACAAAAAAGTAGAATGCGCCATCCGGCTTGACAACATCAAATCCGAGCGATTGCAGGCGTTTGGTGACGTATTCGCGTCGCTGCTTATATTGCTCGCGCATCGGTTTTGCATCATCCATTCCTGCCGTTAACGCTGCTAATGCCGCCCGCTGCGAGACGGAAGAGGCACAGGACACACTGTACTGATGAACCTTTAGCATATGCTTTGCAATATTTTCAGGAGCGAATAATAGGCCGATTCTCCAGCCAGTCATCGCATGAGATTTGGATAAGCCATTGATTACGATGGTTTGCTCTTTCAGAAACGAAGCGATTGAGACATGCGCCCGGTCATAGGAAAGCTCGCTGTAAATTTCGTCAGCGACAATAAAAATATCTTTTTCTCTTACTAAATCAGCAATTTCCTTTAATTCTGCTTTGGATAGGCTGACGCCGGTTGGATTTGAAGGATAGGGCAGAATGATTGCTTTTGTTTGCGGCGTGATCGCCGGGCGAATTAAATCAGCCGTAAGCTTAAAGTCATTTTGCCGAGTATCGACCGTTTTTAGCTGAGCGCCGCACATATAAATGATCGGTTCGTAACCGGGATAGACAGGCCCCGGAAGAATGACTTCATCGCCCGGTGATAAAATGGTGCGCAGTGTTACATCGATGGCTTGGCTGGCTCCTGAGGTAACGATCACCTCTGTCTCTGGAGAATAAGTCAAATGATACTTTTGGCTGACATAATGAGCTGCGGCATTCCGAAGCTCAATATAGCCGGCGTTATGTGTATATGTAGTGGCGTTTTGTTCAATCGCTTGAATGCCCGCTTCCTTCACGTGATCGGGGGTATGAAAGTCTGGTTGTCCGATCGTCAAAGAGATCATATCATCGGTTCCGCTGACCAGATTGAAGAATTTGCGGATTCCGGAAATTTGGATGTTTCTAACCTTTTCATTGATACAATGTTCCAAGTGACATCGCCGCCTTTCTTTATGTATGTTATTGTATCATTGAAAATGGTTTTGTGGATAACGAAAAAAATCTATGTGGAGAGAGTCAAATGATCCGAACTTGCATAAAAAGAACGAACGGACAATTGCTTTATAATGCTCCGTTAAAAGAAATGAAAAGCAAAGAGACAATATGGTACTGGGTGGATTTTGCGGAGCCTGACCTTAAAGAGCAGCGGCTGCTTAATCGGGCCTTTCAATTCCACCCGTTGGCGGTGGAGGATTGTCTCGACGCACTGACGGGCCGGCCGAAGGTTGATTTTTATGACGAGCATTTTTTCTTCCTGCTTCATGCGCTGAATCGGGACACATTGGAGGGAAGCGAAGTAGATGTGTTTATAAATGAGCGCATGCTCGTCACCTTCCATAAACAGCCGGTCAGGGAGCTGGATAAAGTATGGGAGCGAATAAATGAAGATGAGATGCTGCAGCGCGGGCCGGCATTTATTTTGCACAGCTTGATCGATAGCTTTGTGGATGAGTTTTTCCCGCCTGTTTATCGCATTGAAGATCAGCTGAACAACGTGGATGAAGAGACGGACAATGATTCCGGTAATGAATTAATTGACCGTTTGTTTGATATTCGCCATGATATGGCTAAGCTTCGGCGCTCCATCTTTCCGATGCGGGACTTAGTGTATAGAATGCTGAATTCCACACGGCTGGAATTTATGAAAGATCGGCATCTTTACTACCGCGATGTGTATGATCATTTGCTGAAGCTTGTAGAAATGCTGGAGTCGTACCGTGATTTCTCATCGGATGTGCGCGACAATTATCTATCCGTCAATTCGGACAAAATGAATAAAATTATGATGACCTTGACTGTGATCACTACGATATTTATGCCGTTGACGTTCATTGCCGGCATTTACGGGATGAATTTCAGCAATATGCCGGAATTGGAGTATCGTTACGGCTATTTTATTACAATAGGAACCATGGCTGTCATCGCTCTTCTTATGTTTCTGATGTTTTTCAAGGCGGGCTGGCTGTCTTTCGGCAAAAAAAATAAAAAACGCAAAAGGAAAATTACTTTTAAATAAAGAACAAGCATTTCACTAGCCAGTCATTGGAGGATTTTGCCTAATAAACACAAACTTTGTTAAAAAATTTAACATTTTGTTAAATAAATCTAAATATTTTCTCCTAATAAGTCGAAAGAATTCATGATATAGTAAAATAAAAACAAGGGGACAAAAGACTTATGAGCCAAGACTATGAGATTTTATTAGAGAGCGGTACGAACGAACTGGAAATCGTTGAATTTGAAGTGCAAAATAATAAGTATGGCATTAATGTCATTAAAGTGAAAGAAATTATCCAGCCGCTGCCGATCACTTTTATTCCGCACGCCCATGAGTATATTGAAGGCATTATTCAGCTGAGGGGAGAAGTGCTGCCGGTTGTGAATATGACGAAAGTACTGGGCTTGCCAACTGGTGAAAACAGCGAAAATGATAAATTAATTGTGACCGAATTCAATAAGCAGAAAGTCGTTTTTCATGTTCAGAATGTCACGCGCATCCACCGCATATCTTGGGAGGATATCGAGAAGCCTTCCGATATGTATCAAGGCGGCAACAGCCAAGTGATTGGCGTTATTAAGATCGAAAACGAAATGATCCTTCTGCTTGATTTTGAGAAGATTATCGTCGATATCAATCCGCAATCCGGCATTCATGTGGGCCAAATTAAGCAGCTTGGCAAAAGAGAGCGCTCTTCTAAGCGGTTAATCGTTGCGGAGGATTCTCCGCTGCTGAGAAAACTGATTCACGACACGCTGGCAGAAGCGGGATATGACAGTGTTGAGTTTTTTGAAAACGGCAAGTTGGCTCTTGAATACCTCCATGCCGCTGCTGAGAAAACGGATATTGAAAACGAGGTGCAGCTTCTAATTACCGATATAGAAATGCCGCAAATGGATGGCCATCATTTAACCAAAAGGGTGAAGGAGCACCCGCAGCTAAGCAAGCTTCCAGTGATCATTTTTTCTTCTTTGATCACCGATGACCTCCGCCATAAAGGCGAAGGAGTTGGAGCGGATGCTCAAGTCAGCAAGCCGGAAATCACAGAGCTGGTAAAGAGTATTGACCGGCTGGTTCTGTAAGCAGCGGACAATGAGCAAACACCGGCTGGATGAACATAGCCGGTGTTTGCTTAAAAAGGATCAGAGCGCATTAGTAAGATTGTCCTAAGGGTTTGAAGACGGGTTTTTTATAGGGTCTGTTTCGTTTTGGAGAAGGGCGGTGCTCCTTCAATCCTGTATACGATTGCAGAATTTTCTTGGCGTCCATCAAGTTCATGGCTGCCCGCGGGTTCCGCGTTTGTTTATCAAGATGTCCGAAATGGGGGAGGGTGCTGAAATCCTCTTTGCAAGGAGGGATATGAAAGGTATACTCTCCGCAAGTAACGAGCACATCAGATTGCTGTTGGCTGTTTTTGGGGTTATTGGAGAAATGGAGACCCGTTTTTTTTGCCCGGCCTTCACGAATCATTTTTATGAGCGCTTTCTTCTTTAGCGTATATAGAAATTTCGGATTCGTTGCTGTTTTAGCATGGCGGTTGACAGTAAAGATCGCTTTTGCGAGGGTCAAGGTAGATGGAGGGTGAGCGGGAGGTTCCTGGTTGCTGTATTGAGTATTCAAAGTAAAGACTCCTTTCGCACTATTTTTTCTATCATTATAACCTGTTTTTTCTAACAAGGAAAGCCGTTACACGGTTTAACCGACATTTTTTAGTGGAAACTAGAGTTTAAAAAAAGAAGGCAGTGTATATGCAATGAACAATAAAAAAACTTCAATTATTGATATCGGTTCCAACACCGTTCGTTTGGTTATTTACCGCCTGGACGAATCCAGCTTTGAGGAGATCGAGAATGTGAAAGCGCCGATCCGGCTTGGTAAGTATTTAGGTGAGAATAACCAGCTCTCAGAAGAAGGCATTTTAATCTTAGCCGATGTACTTCATAACTTCAAAGAGATTCTGAATACCCATCACGTAGAAGATGTGGAATGCGCGGCAACGGCTGCGGTTCGGCAGGCTTCTAACCGTGACGATATCATCGAATACATAAAAAATGAAACGGGATTTACAATAAGAATTTTAACGGGGCAAGAGGAGGCCCGGTATGGTCTGGCTGCTGTCACGCAAACCATTGCAGCAGATGACGGGCTGTGCGTCGATATCGGAGGCGCCAGCACCGAAATCACCAAGTTTGAAAACAGGAAGCCGGTTGCATCCTTTAGTTTTCCTTTCGGGGCGGTTACGCTAAAGGAGCGCTTTCTTAAAGAGGAACGAATGTCTGAAGACGAGCAAAAGGAATTGAATTCTTATCTGCAGAGCGAGCTGGCTCGGTTTCCTTGGATTCACAATGAAGGAGGCGCCATTGTCGCTGTCGGGGGCAGCGCCCGCAATCTTGCGAATGTGGATCAGATAAAAAGGGAATATCCTTCCATCGGTCTTCACGGATATGAAATGTCAGCCAAATCCATGAAGGAATTGCGGGAGGAGCTGTCTGTTCTTTCTTTTGAGCAATTGGAAAAGGTGGATGGTTTATCGAAGGAACGGGCTGACATTATCTTGCCGGCTTTAGAGGTGTTATACCAGCTTATGGAGAATTCTAAATCTAAACGAATGATCATCAGCTCCCGCGGGCTTAGAGATGGAGTCATTATGGATAAGCTTTATAAGCTGTCGGCAAATACAGAGCAGGAAATTAAGGAAAAAGGCACCACGAGGCTGCTGCAAAGCTACCAAATGAATTCGGAAGCCTCTCAGCAAGTGCTGTTTTTGACAGAGCGGCTGGCAGCTGAATTGCAGGCGTCGGGCGTTCTGTCGATCGACGAGGAAGCGGAATTTATGTTGAAACAGGCAGCTCAGCTATTTAATTTAGGAGAGTATATTTCCAGCAGCTCTAAAAGCCAGCACACCTTTTATTTGCTGACCAATTCGACATTTGATGGCTACACACATAAAGAAAAAGTGCAGCTGTCGCTGCTGGCATCATTTACGAATCATTCCACTCTCAAGCAATATGCTCAGCCTTTTAAAGGGTGGTTTTCCAAGGAAGAATGGAGGCAAATGCGGGAATGGGGCGCGCTGCTTAAGCTATGTTACAGCTTTAACAGCACGAAGAGAAGTGTGGTGCAAGACATCAAGGCGATCAGAAAAGACGGCGGTCTTGCTTTGTCCATTCTTTGCAGCAAGCGGTGCCTGGCAGAGAAGTACCAAAGCGAGAAGCAAAAAAGACACCTGGAAAAAGCGCTGCAGCTGCCAATTGATTTGGATTTTATAGAGAAAATATAATTCAATGAAGAGGGTGTATACAATGGGGGAACATGTTAAGAAAAACTTAGCCAGTCCGGAGTATTACAATAACAGGGAATTGAGCTGGCTGGCATTTAACGAGCGGGTGCTGCAGGAAGCGTCGGATGAGCATAACCCGCTATTAGAAAAGTTGAAGTTTCTGGCTATATTCAGCTCGAATTTGGATGAATTCTTCATGGTTCGGGTAGCGGGGCTGAAAGATCAAGTGAAAGCGGGATTTAACAAGCCGGAGAATAAAGCCGGTCTTACTCCTAAGCAGCAGTTGAATGCGATCAGCTATAAAGCTCACAATTTAGTGGACCGGCAATACGAGGTCTTAAACAAGGAGATCATGCCCGTTTTGAAGAAAGAAGGCTTTCAGTTGCTGCCGATGAGCCAATTAAATAAGGAGCAGCGGCTGTATTTGCAGGAGTACTTTGATAATGAAGTGTTTCCGGTGCTGACGCCCATGGCTATTGATGCCTATCGGCCGTTCCCGATGCTTTTAAATAAAAGCTTGAATTTGCTGGTTATGCTGGAGAATGAGGATCCCGATGCTGAGAACGACAAAGTGGCGATCGTTCAAGTGCCCAGCGTGTTGAATCGGACGATTGAAATTCCATCAGAAGGACCGGAGCATTACTATGTATTGCTAGAGAGTGTCGTGGAGTTTTTTGTTGATCGAATTTTCAAAGGATTTAAGGTGAAGTCCACCAATATATTCAGAATTACCCGCAATGCCGATTTGACCATTCATGAAGAAGGGGCCCGCGATTTGCTGCTGGAAATTGAAAAAGAACTGAAGAAGCGCAAATGGGGTGCGGCTGTTCGTTTAGAAATGAGAGGGGAAGACCTCGATCAAGAAGTGCTCGATTATTTGCTGGGCGAGTTGGAGGTTCATCATAAGGATGTCTATAAGATTGCCGGGCCGGTGGACTTGACATTCTTGTTTCCGTTTATAAAGAAACTGCAGGCGATTCGTGAAGATTTAGCTTATGAGACTTTTATACCGCAGCCTCCTTTTGATCTATCCTCGACGGAAGATATATTCGAGAAAGTGATGCAGCAGGACGTGCTGTTCCATCATCCGTACGAATCCTTTGAACCGGTTGTAGAATTTGTTTCGAAAGCCGCCGAGGATCCTTCGGTTTTAGCCATTAAACAAACGCTTTACCGGGTGAGCGGTGATTCGCCGGTGATCGATGCTTTAAAGAGAGCGGCGGAAAACGGCAAGCAAGTGACCGTGCTTGTTGAATTGAAAGCCCGTTTTGATGAGGAAAATAATGTTCAATGGGCGAAAGAATTAGAAAAAGCAGGATGCCATGTCATTTACGGCATGCATAATTTAAAAACGCACAGCAAAATTACTCTAGTGGTTCGCAAGCGAAACGGTAGGATTGAACGCTTCGTTCACCTCGGCACAGGGAATTATAATGATCAAACAGCTAAGCTGTATACGGATCATGGCCTGATTACTACCAAGAAAAAGTTTGGCGTGGATGCGACCAACTTCTTTAATTATTTAAGCGGCTATACGGAAAAGCCAGAATACAATCATATTGTCGTGGCGCCATTTCATATTCAAGAGGAATTTATCCGATTAATTGATGAAGAGATTGAGTCTCATAAAAAACACGGCAACGGCCGGATCATTGCGAAGATGAATTCATTGACCGATAAAACGCTGATCATGAAGCTTTACGAGGCCTCTTGTGCCGGTGTGAAGATCGATTGCATTATTCGCGGCATTTGCTGCTTGCGCCCGGGCATACCTGGAGTCAGCGAAAACATTCGGGTCATCAGCATTGTTGGCCGCTTCCTCGAGCATAGCCGGATTTATTATTTCCATCATAATGGAGAGAGCAAAATCTATTTATCTTCTGCTGATATGATGACCCGGAATATGGTCAAGCGAGTAGAAATTCTGTTTCCGCTGTTTGATGGAACCTTAAAGAATCGGATATTCCAATTTTTACAATTGCAATTAAGCGATAATATGAAAGCCCGTTATCAGGATAATGAAGGAAACTATCATTACGTTGAACGAAAAGAAGGTGAACCGATGATCAACAGCCAAGAAGAATGTTTAAAGGCTGTGTATCGTTTGCGGGAAGATGAAGAGTGACAGCCAAGGCCGGCTCCAGGCGCAGGAGGAGCCGGCCTTGGCTGTTGATCAGAGTATACACCAGTTAAAGAGGGGATTGCATGAATAGTTTGTATGTCGCGGCGGGAGGAGCATTGGGCGCCGTCCTCCGCTATTTGTTCAGCAGCTTGAATGCGAGTTTTTTTCCGTTTGGCACAGTCGTGGTGAATACAGCTGGCAGCTTTCTGCTTGGTTGCTTAACTGCGCTTGCTATGAGAAAGAAATGGAGAAAGGAAACATCGCTGTTTTTAGGCACAGGATTTTGCGGCGGATTTACCACCATGTCCAGTTTTTCAAGAGAAGCGGTGGAAATGATTCAGACCAACATGCTATTAGGCAGTTTGTATATAGCAGTATCAGTGGTGTCAGGAATGACAGCTGCACTCATTGGATTAAAGCTGGCTGAAGGGTCAAGGAGGGAAGAGAAAAGATGACATATGTTTTAGTTGCGGCGGGAGGAGCATTGGGCGCCGTTTTGCGCTATGTTGTCGGCTTATTGGCTGCCGGAGAAAAACGCCCATTCCCTCTTGGCGCTCTTTTGGCCAATTTATCAGGAAGCTTTTTGCTGGGGGTGGCGGTGTCCGCACTTTCCGGAGAGCTTCAGCTGTTAGTGGGCACAGGGCTTTTAGGGGGATATACGACCTTTTCAACATTCAGTGTGGAGGCTGCTCAACTTCTAAAGAAACAACGCTCGGCTTTTTTGATATATACAGGGATCACGCTTGCGGGTTCAATCATCTTATTTTTCTTGGGCGTTTCCTTATTCAGGAGTCAGGCATGAGGAGTTCTCATGCCTGACTGCCGGCTTTTAAAGTAAAGACGGTGATTTCAGGCACGGATAAAAAGCGGAACGGCAGCCGGGTCGTGCCGAGACCGCGATTTACATATAAGGTGAGACCGCTTTCTCCAGCTACTTGATAGGATCCTTCTTTATAAATTTCAGCATACGGCGGGGTAATTAATGTTCCGATAAGAGGAAGCTGTATTTGACCGCCGTGAGAATGCCCGCTCAGCTGTAAATGGATGCCAGCATCAGCGGCGTCATTTGCAAGATCGGGGGCGTGCGAGAGCAGAATCAAATAACTTCCTTCCTGGACCTGTTTTTTGGCCTGGCGGATATTAGGCTCGCCGAGCATAGCATCATCAATTCCAAGCAGGAAAATTTGATCCTTTCCCCATCTCAGCACAGCTGATTCATTTTGAAGCAATTGAAAGCCTGACCGCTTCATGATGGTTTGATATAAATCGGTGCCATATCCGCCGTGATCATGATTGCCGTAAACAGAGAATTTTCCAAGCGGAGCTTGCAGCTGCTGCAAAATAGAGATCGCAGACTGGGCTGTTTTTGGTTTAATTTCATTCGGTTTATCTAAGAGATCCCCGGTAAACAGCACAATATCCGGCTTTAAGGAATTGATCGTTTGCACATGATGCTGCAAAAGCTCAAGCGTATATTGGAACCCGAGATGCGTATCGCTAAATTGGACGATTTTCTTATTATGAAAGGCGGCTGGGATAAGCGGATGAGCAATATCAAGCTCATTAATCTCCAATCTTCTTGGTTCGATAAAACGTGCGTATGTGTAACCACCTCCGGCTAAGCCGGCTGCACTCATCAAAAAGGCAAATGCTTTCTTTAAGAAGCTGCGGCGGGATATTTTTTCTTGCATACATCAAAACCCCACTCTCAACGAAATCTTGTGCCAGGAATTAAACATTTTGTAAGGCACGTCTTGTTAATAGTAATGGAAAACGGTGAACGAATAAACAGTTTTGCTTCAAGAATATTTTCGGAATATTCTAAAACTGTGGTAGAATCAGTTTAAATGGGAAAGGATTTAATTTAGAGAACGGGGGAGAGGGAATGAGAGACAAGGTGGTCATTGTGACGGGAGGATCCAGCGGAATGGGGAAGCATATGGCGAAGAAGTTTCTTGACAGTGGCGGCAAGGTTGCGATTACGGGCCGGAGCCAAGAAAGGCTTCAGGCGGCCAAAGAAGAATTGGGGGCAGAGGAGGAACGGCTGCTGACGATTCAAATGGATGTCCGCCGCCCTGAAGATGCGGAGAGAATGGTTGAGACAACCTCCCGTCATTTCGGAACGATTGACAGTCTCGTGAACAATGCAGCCGGCAATTTTATCGTGCCAGCTGAAAAGCTAACCATTAACGGATGGAAATCAGTGATTGATATTGTCTTGAATGGGACCTTTTACTGTTCGAGTGCCGTTGGGAGATATTGGATTAAAGAAAGGCGGAAAGGAAGCATTCTTAATATAGTTGCGACATATGCCTGGAACGCCGGAGCGGGAGTGGCTCATTCGGCAGCCGCTAAGGCAGGTGTACTGTCGCTGACGAGAACGCTGGCTGTGGAATGGGGGTATTCATATGGCATACGGACAAATGCTATTGCGCCCGGGCCGATTGAACGGACAGGAGGAGCTGAAAGGCTATGGCAGTCGCAAGAAGCAGCGGAAAGAACGCTGCAAAGTGTGCCGCTCGGGAGGCTCGGAACACCAGAGGAGATCGCAGGGCTGGCGTTTTATTTGCTGTCAGAAGAGGCGGATTATATAAATGGAGAATGCATCACGATGGATGGCGGGCAATGGTTAAATCGCTATCCATTTTAGCAAGAAGCTGCGAAGCATATGAATGTCAGGCTTTCAGATCGGAACGTTGAATGATGAAGTCGGAGAGCTATGCACAAGATAGCTCTTCTTTCTTTGTGGTATGATAATAAAAACAGGTAATACGCTGGTTGAATAATTAATTGATATTTTGTATATTTATTTATATTGTGTTGCGGAGGGGGAAGGTAAATGGATGCGCTTGAGGTCATGACACACCTTGAAAAAGTTACTCCTTTTTTCCAGCCGATCTTTAGTGCGGACGAACATACAATCATCGGATATGAAGTGCTTGGACGCTTCTGGGAGGATGGAGAAGCAAAAAGCCTGGGGCCCTTTTTTCACGATGCGGAAGTTCCGGATGAATTTCATCTCGAAGTAGATGATCTTATATTACGCCGGGCGCTGGATAGGCTATTGCAATCCCAGTGCGGTACGAGCTTGTTTATCAACAGAGATGCAAGGCTGTTGACAAAGGATTCAGGCGAGCATTTTTTATCCGTATTGCATGAATATGAGGAGAAAGGCTTAAAGTTAAGCGATATTGTGCTCGAAGTATCACAATCAGGATGCAGCGATGAGCTTGAAAGAGTGCTAAGATACTATAAAACATTGGGGATCCGCCTGGCGATTGATCACATTGAAGAAATGAGCGGCCATCTTCATAAATTTGTAAATTGCTCACCGGATATTTTAAAGGTCAGTCTCCAGACCTTAAGAAAAAATACAGTCAATCAGACGTATAAGGACTTTCTTTATTCTCTGTCGATGCTGGCCAGAAAAGTTGGAGCCTCGCTTTTATTTGAGAATATTGAAATGGAGTATCAGCTGCAATATGCGTGGAAACACGGAGGCCGATACTATCAAGGCTTTTACTTGCACGAGCCGGCTGCACAATTTTTAAATACCCGGATTCAGAAGGACAAGCTGAGAAGAAAATGCCAAGAGTTCATCATACACGAAAAACGATCGCTGGAGAAAGTTTATCGTTTGGCGGAGTCGATCCAGCTTGAACTACAAGAGATCACGGCTAAGTATGCGAAGAAAAGTCTCTCGAGGGAGCAGCTGCTTGAAGCGGTGGCGAAGCATTTTGAAGGCATGTGTTTTCGAGTGTACATTTGCGATGAAAATGGGTTCGAGCTGACATCGAACTATTTTAAACAAGACGGGAAGTGGATCTTTCAGCCGGAGTATTACGATAAAAATTGGAGCTGGAGGCCGTATTTTTTAGAAAATATTTTGCGGATGAGAAAAAATAGAATGGGTCTGCTGTCGGATCTTTACAGCGACATTGAAACGGCTGAAACGATCCGAACCTTTTCTTATCCTTTGAACGATCGTGAATATTTATTCATTGACATCACGTATGAATTTCTGTTTGAACAGGATGGATTGCTTTATTGAGACAGAATAGAATTATGAAAAATGAAAAACACTACCCTTAAAAGAATACAGAGGGAGTGTCATACAGTGAGCGTCTATATGATGGTTTTGATATTTGTAGTGATCGCTACAGTTGTTTTTTCCGTATTCTATACCTTTCGAGTGCTCAAACAGCAGCAAGCCGTTAAAGAAGGGCTGGATCAGCCGGTGCCGAATGCTGTTCAAGGACATCCTTATTTAAAGAATCCGATCTTCTGGTCCTACTTGATCGGCTTCGGGTTGCTGCTGGCGTTTATTTTTTATTTAGCTGTCAGATAACCAATAAACGGCCGGCGCAAAGGTTTGAGCCGGCCATTTGGGTAACTTCTCCGCTATAAGCCATGCTTTTGAAGGGCGCTGGTTAATTTCTCAAGGTCAAATCCAGCGATGGCTTCATTGCCGATGACGACGGTAGGTGTGGATGAAGATTTCCACTGCTGCAGCTGCTGACGGGCGTCCATGTCAGCAGCAATATTTTTTTCCTCGTATTGCACTCCCCGATCATCTAAAAATAACTTGACGATCGTGCATGGCGGGCATTCAGGTTGGGTATATAAAATGATGGAAGCCAAAGTTTATTCCTCCTGTTTTATCAAAATCAAGCAATCTTTGTTGTGCTTTCGCGAGTTATTAGAAAATAAAATTAAAAATAAAAAGGTTGGATATGAAAAAGATGTATGGTATATTTCTTTTGCCTATTTATTTTATAACAAACAAAAATGAACGGTCAAAAATAAAATAAATACCGGAAGCCAGATGAAAGGGGTTGACCTTTTAAATGTCACAATTAATAGGGATTGTTCAGCGTTTAAAGTCATTGCAAGAAGGAAGTGAAGCCGGCGAGGTTCAGCAGCGTCTGTTTGAAGTGAACGGAAGAACTTTATGCCAAGTGAAATACTTACCTGGAAAAGATACATTTGAATTGGAAGTGTATGATCAGGACGGGAAAGGGAACAAATATCCTTTCGATGATATTGATATGACAGCTATTGAAATCTTTGATTTACTGCAGGAAGCGAAGCAGCAGTAACCGCCGCTTAATATAAGGAAGCATCCTTATGGTTAATACAAACTCATATGCTCACAAAAGGCAGGCTGAAGGTTGCGGCATCGATCCGTTAAAGAGTCAGCCTTGTTTTTTTATGCCTGAGAATGGAATTTCAGCTAATTATTCTGCTATGATAAAAACAGAGACTAAATAGATTGAAGCGCTTACAAAAGTGTAAAGGGGAATTTAGATGATTTCTTTTGAAAGTAAGGATGTTCTTCAAACTAATATAATGGATTATCTTATTCCGGCAGAAAAGGTAGCCCATGTACAGCCTGACAATAATCTTGAGCATGCTTTGCTCGTGCTGACAAAAAGCGGCTACACGGCTATTCCAGTGCTTGACGCAAAATTCAAGCTTCACGGACTAATTAGCATGCCGATGATTACTGAACCCATTCTCGGGCTGGAACGAATTGAATTTGAAAAGCTGGAGCATATGAAGGTGGAGGAGGTCATGGCGACGGATAAGCCGTGGCTGACCATTCACGATCATTTTAGAAAAGCCCTTGGCCTTTTAATCAATCATCCTTTTTTATGCGTAGTAAATGAAGAAAAGGAATTTCAAGGCATATTAACCCGAAGAGTTATTTTAAAGCAATTGAATCATCATGTGGATCAGCTTAAGTGAGAATTTAAGCGCTGAAACGGTCTTTAAGGGTCAAGCTCCCTTTCAAAGCAAGTTCATGCGGCTATAGAGCATAAGCTGCATTGCTGCTGAACGGGGGCTGGCTTTTTTATTTGGATGGACCGCTTAAGGACAGGAGGAAATCGGAGTGAAGGATGCGTTAGCAATACAAAATAAAGCCACCAAGAGGCCTTTTGTGCTTGCTGCAGTGATGTTAGCGATGTTTATGGGAGCGATTGAGGCAACGATCGTTTCGACGGCCATGCCAGCCATCGTGGCAGAATTAGGCGGTTTTTCTTTATATAGCTGGGTTTTTTCAGCTTATTTATTAATGAATGCGGCTACTGTGTTGATTTACGGAAAGCTTTCTGATATCTATGGGCGCAAGCCGGTTTTAATTACGGGTATTATCCTTTTTTTGATCGGCTCCTTTCTGTGCGGAATGGCGGGAACGATGGAGCAGCTGATTCTTTTCCGCTTGCTGCAAGGCTTAGGAGCAGGAGCGGTCATGCCGGTGGCTTCCACGATTGTGGGCGATATCTACACAAGAGAAGAAAGAGCTAAAATCCAAGGGTACCTTTCTAGCGTGTGGGGAATTTCAGCAGTTACCGGCCCAGCTATAGGCGGAGTGCTTGTAGAGAATGTCAGCTGGCGGTTTGTGTTTTGGATGAACTTGCCTCTCGGTTTGCTGGCTATAGCAGGACTGCTTTTTTTCTTGCATGAGCATGTGAAGAAGCAGAGAGCGGATATTGACTATATGGGGACTTTTTTATTCTTGATTGCCATCTCCTGTCTCATGTATTTGCTGGTCGAAGGGGGGATTCAATTTGCCTGGACGTCATCGTTTGCCATGCTTTTGGTGCTGGCAGCCGCCGTTTTCTTTGTCCTCTTTATCCGGCAAGAAAAGCGAGCCGCTTCGCCGATGATGCCGTTTAATCTGTGGAAGATGCGGCCGATCCTGATTGCCAATCTTGTGTCCTTCACGACAGGGGTGATGCTGATCGGCATATCAAGCTTTCTTCCGACCTATGTGCAAGGGGTCATGGGGGAAAGTGCGACGGTAGCAGGCTTCACATTAACGGCGATGTCGATCGGATGGCCGATTGCTTCCACTTTGTCCGGCAGAATGCTGCTGTCGATTGGCTATCGTCAAACGACGGTCATCGGCGGGGCGGCGCTCATTGTCGGAAGTGTCTTGTTTCTGTTTATGACGAAAGATGCGGGACCTGTTTGGGCTGCTTGTTCTTCCTTTTTTATCGGCGTTGGCATGGGACTGACTTCAACCGCCTTCATCGTCTCTATTCAAAATTCAGTGGGCTGGGAACAGCGGGGAGCGGCTACTGCGGCCAATATGTTTATGAGAAACATGGGAAACACAGTGGGAGCTGCTTTGCTGGGCGGTGTATTAAACAGCAAGCTGCAGGATTATTTTGAAGCGCAGTCTTCAGGGAATGCGCCGGTGCTGTCGATCGATTCCATTAATCAGCTGCTGGGACGCAATCAAAACGCTCTTTCTCAAGAAATCATAAGCATGCTGAAAGAAGGCCTGGCCATTTCGCTTCAAGCCGTCTATTTTACCGTTTTTCTGTTTGCGCTTGTCTCCTTCTCATTATTATTATTGTTAAAGAGAGAAGAATAAAATCGCTTATGTATGGAAGGAGGATGGCTAATGTATTCAGAGTTTCAACTGCTCACTGTGCTGGCTGAAGAAATGAATATGAGAAAGGCGGCCGAGCGGCTTTTCGTTTCCCAGCCGGCACTATCTCAGCGTCTGCAATCCATTGAAAAAGAATGGGGAACGAAAATATTCAATCGTTCTACGAAAGGCTTGTCTTTAACCCCTCCGGGCGAGATGATTGTACAATACGCCAAAGAAATGATAGAGAAAAGAGAAAAAGTGCTGGAGAGCATTCAATCGCTGGAGTCAGAAGTGCATGGCACATTAAAGATCGCTTGTGCAACGATTGTGGGACAGAATTGGCTGCCGCAGGTGCTGAAGCGCTTTGTTGAAAGATATCCGTATGCCAAAATTTCTCTAATGACCGGATGGAGCAGTGACATTTCTAAAGCGCTCTATGAAGGAGAGGTGCATATCGGAATCATTCGGGGAACACCGGACTGGAAGGGGCGCAAAATACATCTGTTTGAAGACAGTCTTTATTTAGTGGACAAAGAGATCCGGCGTGTGGAAGAGCTGTTGCACACGGGCAAGCCGTTTATTCAATTTAAAAGCGATTCCACTTATTTTCAAGAAATTCAGGAATGGTGGCATCGCCAATTTCAAACGGCTCCCAAACAGTCGATTATCGTCGACCAAATTGAAACTTGCCGTCAGATGGCTTTCAACGGGATCGGTTATGCGATTTTGCCGGCTATCACGCTGAATGAAACAAACGGGGAAGTGTATAAAATTCCTTTGCTCGATCAAGATGGACAGCCATTGCGGCGGGATACATGGCTGCTCGGCTACGATGCGGCGTTTGAGCTGAGGCAAGTACAAGCATTTATTGACATCATCAATGAATTTAAGCAGCCGCTCTAATGCGAGAAAAAATCTTGTGAAAATGATTGTGCTCTGTTAAATTATAAAGAAATGCAAGCCGTTCTTACTGTGAAATGGCTTGCAGCAGTTAAGAAGTCAGAGGAGGCATACATATCGTGAAAATGATGGATGCGAACGAAATTATTTCTTTTATCAGCAATAGCAAAAAGGCTACTCCAGTGAAGGTTTATGTCAAAGGAGACTTGGAAGGGATTGACTTTGGCCCGTCAGCGAAGTCTTTTCTTGAAGGAAAAACAGGGGTCGTATTCGGAGAATGGTCTGAAATTTCAGAAGCGATCCAGAAGAACAAAGACAAAATTGCCGATTACGTCGTTGAAAATGATCGCCGTAACTCCGCTATCCCTTTGCTCGACCTGAAAGGAATTAAAGCGCGCATTGAGCCGGGGGCGATCATACGCGACCAAGTGGAAATCGGGGACAATGCCGTGATTATGATGGGAGCTTCCATCAATATTGGCTCGGTGATTGGCGAAGGAACGATGATTGATATGAACGCTGTCCTAGGAGGACGGGCAACGGTCGGAAAGAATTGCCATGTGGGTGCTGGAGCGGTTCTTGCCGGCGTTATTGAGCCGCCGTCTGCCAAGCCGGTTGTTCTTGAAGATAATGTGCTCATCGGCGCTAACGCTGTTGTGCTGGAAGGCGTAACGATCGGAGAAGGTTCAGTCGTCGGCGCTGGAGCGATTGTGACGAAAGATATTCCGCCATATTCGGTTGCAGCCGGTGCGCCAGCAAAAGTCATTAAGAAAATTGACGATAAAACGAAATCAAAGACAGAAATAATGCAGGAACTTCGCAAGCTGTAAGTGGTCTGCATGAGAAAAGGGGATATCCCTTTCAACAATCACAGACGTGAGCTGCCAGCTCACGTCTATTTTTAAGAAAGTGAAGGCGAATAACATGTCTATTGATCCATTTATTAAAATACGTAGAGATTTGCATCAAATTCCTGAACTGGGCTTTCAGGAGTATAAAACCCAGCGCTATTTATTGGACTATTTACAGACGCTTCCGCAAGAAAGAATGGAAGTGAAAACGTGGAGAACTGGAATCTTTGTAAAACTTAAAGGGAAACAGCCGGTTCGGACGATCGGGTATCGCACTGACATGGATGGATTGTCTATTGAGGAAGAGACAGGGTTGGCCTTTGCTTCCAGTCATCCGGGGGCTATGCATGCCTGCGGCCACGATCTGCATATGAGCATAGCGCTTGGCGTGCTGACTTATTTTGCAGAACATCAAGTAAACGATGATTTACTGTTTATTTTTCAGCCTGCCGAAGAGGGTCCCGGGGGCGCACAGCCAATGATGGAAAGCGAGATCATGCAGCAGTGGAAGCCCGATGAGATTTATGCTCTTCACATTGCTCCTGAATATCCAGCCGGCACCATTGCGACCAAAGCCGGATTATTATTTGCCAATACCTCTGAATTATATGTGGATTTAAAAGGAAGGGGCGGGCACGCTGCTTATCCTCATGAAACGAAAGATATGGTGGTGGCGGCGGCGCATTTAATCACTCAGCTGCAAACGATCGTGTCGAGAAACATCAATCCGCTCGATAGCTCAGTAGTAACGATCGGAAAGATCACCGGGGGAACCGTTCAAAATATCATCGCTGAAAAAGCGAGAATTGAAGGGACGATTCGCACGCTTTCAGCTGAAGCCATGATTGAAGTGAAAAAACGCATTGAAGCGCTCGTCAAAGGGATAGAAGTCGGGTTTGAGTGTGAGGCGCTCATTGATTACGGCTGCAATTATTATCAAGTCAACAATCACCCGGCGGTGGCTGAGAGATTTATCGAATGCATGAAAGGATTAGCGGAAGTGAATGTCGTCATCTGCAAAGAAGCAATGACGGGAGAGGACTTTGGCTACATGCTGAAAGAAATCCCCGGTTTAATGTTCTGGCTTGGGGTAGGATCAGATTATGGCCTGCATCATGCCAAACTGAATCCGGATGAGCGGGCGATCCGTACAGGCATTGCCGCCGTTACGAAATATTTTGAACAAATAGCAAAATAAATGTGGGGAAATGCTTATTATTTTGTCTCTTGGTTCAATCATGATACACTTAATATTGGACGAGATGTTTAAATAAGCATGATTAGGATACCCTATGGAAAGAATGACTTGGCGCATTTATTATACTTATTTCTTTTTTAAAATTATTATAAATAAGTGTTGACGGTGCAACAAGCATGGCTTATAATTGTAATTGTAGCAAGGGAAGTAAATGAGAATATATATTTACTTTCTCATTTATAAGATAAAATTTATTTGGAGGGATTTTAGTTATGGCAGAACGCATGGTAGGTAAACAAGCTCCACGTTTTGAAATGGATGCTGTAATGCCAAACAAGGAATTTGGGAAAGTAAGCCTGGAAGAAAACATGAAAAATGGCAAGTGGACAGTGTTGTTCTTCTACCCAATGGACTTCACTTTTGTTTGTCCGACAGAAATCACTGCAATGTCTGACCGCTTTGATGAGTTCGAGGATTTAGACGCGCAAGTAATAGGTGTTTCAACTGATACAATCCATACGCATTTAGCGTGGATCAACACAGACCGTAAAGATAACGGTTTAGGAGATCTTAAGTATCCATTAGCGGCTGATACCAATCATGTAGTTGCTCGTGACTATGGTGTATTAATTGAAGAAGAAGGGGTTGCTCTTCGCGGATTGTTCATCATTAACCCAGAAGGTGAACTTCAATATCAAGTAGTGAACCATAATAACATCGGACGCGATGTAGATGAAACTCTACGTGTTCTTCAAGCGCTTCAAACAGGCGGACTTTGCCCTGCTAACTGGAAGCCAGGTCAAAAAACCCTATAAGAACGCGCATATAAAATAAGCTGAATCAGAATGGAAAGGCCTAACCGTAAAGTTAGGCCTTTTTGAAAATAGGAGGCTGAATCGGATGAAATTAAGAGAACCAATGCCTGAATTAAATGGAGCCGTAGCCTGGTTAAACGGCGAAGTGACAAAGGATGAATTAATCGGAGAAAAGCCAACATTAATTCATTTCTGGTCGATTAGCTGTCATCTATGTAAAGAAGCTATGCCTCAAGTGAATAGCTTCCGGGATGATTTTAAGGACCAATTGAATGTGGTGGCGGTGCATATGCCGCGCTCTGAAG
The DNA here is from genome assembly GCF_002797355.1 of Bacillus xiapuensis. Classification (GTDB taxonomy): domain Bacteria; phylum Bacillota; class Bacilli; order Bacillales; family Domibacillaceae; genus Bacillus_CE; species Bacillus_CE xiapuensis. Next base: position 990,384 of record NZ_KZ454939.1, read on the forward strand.
ATGATCTTGATTTGGATGAAATTAAAGCTGTCGCACAAGAGCATGGCATCACACAGCCGATTTTTGTCGACAGTGAGCATAAATTAACGGACGCATTTGAAAATCAATATGTTCCTGCTTACTACGTATTTGATAAAGACGGTAAGCTTCGCCATTTCCAAGCGGGAGGCAGCGGCATGAAAATGCTGGAGAAGCGTGTCAACCGCGTATTGAATGAAACAGAACAAAGTGAGTAATAATAATAAAGGCCGGCTAAATAGCCGGCCTTTATTATTTAAGATCATTTGTCACGAAAAAGTCATGAAGAATCGGTATAATTTGCTCTTTAATTCCTAAAATGAGGGTAATGTGATATATGTCACACGATCTTTAAGTAGATCCTATTTAAAAAGGAGGGCATTCGAATGGAACTGGATAATGTCATGCTCAGCCGGATGCTGACTGCTATGACGCTGATGTTTCACATTATATTTGCAACGATTGGCGTCGGAGTTCCGGTCATGATATCCATTGCAGAGTTCCTCGGGATTAAGCGGAAAGATCCTTATTACTTGTTGCTGGCACGCAGATGGGCCCGCGGATTTACCATTACCGTGGCGATCGGTGTAGTCACAGGAACAGCCATCGGTTTGCAATTATCACTGCTGTGGCCAAGCTTCATGGAAGTGGCCGGTCATGTCATCGCCTTGCCTTTATTTATGGAAACATTCGCTTTTTTCTTTGAAGCCATTTTCTTAGGCATTTATTTGTACACATGGGATCGCTTTAAGAACAGAATGGTTCATTGGTTATTGACCATTCCTGTCATCATTGGCTCCTCGGCCTCCGCTTTATTTATTACAACAGTTAACTCGTTTATGAACATGCCGCAAGGCTTTGAGCTGAAGGATGGGAAGGCGGTTAATATCGACCCGATTGCGGCGATGTTTAACCCGGCAACGCCTTCGAAAGTATTTCATGTTTTAACCTCCGCCTATATGACAGCGGCTGCTATCTTAGCGGCGATTGCCGCCTTTGCCATTCTGAAAGGAAAACGCAGCGCGTATGAAAAAAAAGCGTTAAAGCTTACGATGATTTGCACGTTTATTTTTACAGGATTAACAACGGTGGCTGGCGATATTTCTGCGAAATTCTTGGCAGCTGAGCAGCCTGAAAAGCTGGCTGCGGCAGAGTGGCATTTTGAAACCGAAAAAAATGCCGATTTAATATTATTTGGCACGATTAATGAAAATAATGAAATCAAAAACGAGATACGGTTGCCTGGCTTTTTAAGCTTTTTGGCGGGCAGTTCGTTTGATACGGAAGTTATTGGATTAAACGAGTTCCCGGAAGATGAGCGGCCGCCGCTTTGGGTGCATTATATGTTCGATTTAATGGTTATGATCGGCTTCTTCACTTTGGGGATCTCCGGTCTTTATTTAGTGGCCTCTAAACTGAAGCAGTGGAATGAATTAAGCAAGCCGCTTTTGCTGGGGATTGCAGCATCCGGACCGCTGACCATGCTGGCGATTGAATTCGGATGGATTTATGCAGAAGTCGGCCGGCAGCCATGGATACTGAGAGGGTACATGAAAGTAGGGGAAGCAGCTACGACCGGCAACGGGGTGGGCTTGACCTTTGTGCTGTTTGCTTTGCTGTACCTCATCCTCGGCATACTGTGCGTGGTCGTACTGATCCGGATGTTTCGATCCTCTCCGGCCCAAGCGGAACTGGAAAAACGCTTTCCTAATGGAACGATTGACTAGTAGAGGAGGGAAGAAGGAATGAATTTAGAACTTCTCGGCATAACCGTTTTGTGGACATTCTTATACGGTTATTTAATTGTGGCTTCCATTGATTTTGGTGCTGGATTTTTTGCTTATTACGGAAAAATAACGAAAAAAGATTCTATTATTAATGGGCTGATTTCCAGATATTTATCTCCAGTCTGGGAAGTCACCAATGTTTTTTTCGTTTTTTTCTTTGTGGGGATTGTTGGCTTTTTTCCCAGCACCGCTTATTACTTCGGTACGGCGCTGCTTATTCCGGGCAGCATAGCCATTATTCTATTGGCTATCCGCGGCTCGTTTTACGCATTTGGCAACTACGGTTCGCGGGGCAGCACCGTTTATTTATTTCTATATGGAGCGACAGGTCTATTAATTCCTGCATCCCTATCCACGACGTTAACGATTTCTGAGGGCGGATTTTTGAGAGTGGAAAATGACCAAGTTGTCTTTTTGGCGAAAGAACTGTTTTCCAGTCCTTACTCCTGGAGTGTGGTGGTCTTGTCGATTGTCTCCGTTTTGTTTATTAGCGCCACTTTTTTAACCTATTATGCCGACCGGGCAAAGGACATTGAAGCCAGAGAGCTGCTGAGAAAGTTCGCTCTCTTATGGAGTCCGCCGACGATTTTAGCCAGCTTGCTTGTATTCCTCTCTCTTCGCAGCCATAACGAAACCCATTTCAATAAAGCGGTGGGGGAATATTGGTGGATGTTCGCTTTGTCATTGTTGTGTTTCTGTCTGGCATCGGCGTTCATCTATCAGAAAAAAGCATATGGCACCGCGTTTATTATGGTCATGCTGCAATACTTTTTTGCTTTCTTTGGTTACGGCGCCTCTCACTTGCCGTATATATTGTATCCGTACGTAACACTGAGTGAAGGTGTGACGAACGACTCGATGGCTACTGCGCTCGTGATCGCTTTTGTGCTGGGGTTATTATTGCTGGTGCCATCGCTGATTTTGCTGATGAAGCTTTTCTTATTTGACGCGGATTATGTAAAAGGGAAAAAATAATCATTTGTGTTAAAATAAGAGGGCAATGAATATCGGAATAGTAGTGGAGGAATTTTTGTGAAAAAGGAGTTCGTGGTCATCGGTTTAGGACGTTTCGGGGGGAGCATTTGTAAGGCACTGTCAGAACACGGTATGGAAGTGATGGCGATTGATGCTGATGAAGATCGCGTCAATGAATTTGCTGCCATCGCTTCTCATGCAGTTGTGGCAGATGCAACGGATGAATCGGTGTTAAAAAGCCTTGGCATTCGCAATTTCGACCATGTCATTGTAGCCATTGGAGAAGATATTCAATCCAGCATTTTAACGACATTAATGCTGAAAGAAATCGGCGTAGAACGTATTACAGCGAAAGCGCAAAATGACTATCATGAAAAAGTGTTAAGAAAAATCGGTGCGGATCATGTGGTTCACCCAGAACGGGACATGGGCCGCCGCATAGCGACTAACATGATTTCCAATAATGTTCTGGATTATCTGGAACTATCAGATGAGCATTCAATTGTGGAAATTGTGGCTAATGATTTACTTGCCGGCCATTCCATTATCGACTTGGATATTCGCGCCCGGTACGGAATTAATATAGTAGCCATTAAAAGGGATAAGGAGGTCCTTATTTCACCTCAAGCAGAAGAGGAGATTAAAAAGGATGATATCTTAATCGTGATCGGAGCGGATACGGATATTAACCGCTTTGAGAAGAAAGTGATGAACAGCTGAACAGCCAAAGAAGCGAAGAAAAGGATGCAGAAGGTCTCTGCATCCTTTTCTCTTGCTATACTTCCATGATAATAGGCAGGATCATAGGGCGGCGCTTTGTTTTTTCATAAAGGAACGGAGACAAGGTGTCAATGATTTCATTTTTAATCTCTGACCATTGGGATGTCTTTTTATTCAGCACTTTATGAATATGTTTATTCAGCATATTTTGCGCTTCGTAAATCAAGTCTCCGGATTCACGCATATACACAAATCCGCGGGAGATGATATCGGGACCGGCTTCGATTCTGTAATCCTTCATATTAATGCTTACCACGACAATCACGAGTCCTTCTTCTGAAAGAATGCGGCGGTCGCGCAGCACGATATTTCCGATGTCTCCAATCCCGCTTCCATCGATGTAAACGGAACCGGATGGAATTTTTCCTGCGATGTGAGCTGAATCCTTGCTTAAGGCAAGAACCTCTCCGTTATCCATCAGGAAGCAGTGATCTTCGGGGACACCGCAATCGATCGCATGCTGGGCATGCGTCTTTTGCATGCGGTATTCCCCGTGAATCGGCATAAAGAACTTCGGTTTAATTAAGCGGAGCATCAGTTTTTGCTCTTCTTGTCCTCCGTGACCGGAAGTGTGAATATCATTTAATGATCCGTGAATGACTTCAGCGCCTGCTCGGAATAAACTGTTAATCGTTCTGTTTACGCTGATTGTGTTCCCGGGAATAGGTGAAGAAGAGAAAACGACGGTATCACCAGGCTGAATTTGGATTTGGCGATGAGTGCCATTTGCAATCCGCGATAAAGCTGCCATCGGCTCTCCTTGGCTCCCTGTGCAAAGAATCGTCACTTTATGAGCTGGAAGACGGTTCAGCTGCTGGGTTTCCACAAATGTATTTTTGGGGCAGCGGATATAGCCAAGATCCAATCCGATCTCAATTGCTGCTTCCATGCTGCGGCCGAAAACAGCTACTTTACGGCCGTTTTCCACTGCAGCTTCCACCACTTGCTGCAAGCGATGAATATTGGAAGCGAACGTCGCGAAAATAACCCGCCCTTCCACTTTGCGGAAAATATCTTGAATGCTTTCGCCAACACGGCGCTCAGACATTGTAAAATTAGGCACCTCACTGTTGGTGCTGTCTGATAATAAGCAAAGGACACCTTCTTTGCCGATTTCCGCCATTTTTGTTAAATTGGCCGGTTCGCCGACCGGTGTGAAATCGAATTTAAAGTCCCCTGTATGAACGATGTTCCCAGGCGGCGTTTTCACGACGATTCCATATGAATCCGGAATGCTGTGAGTAGTCCGGAAGAAAGTGACAGATGTCTTTCTGAATTTAATTACATCGTCCTCGTGAATTTCATGCATTTTGGTTTGACGGAGCAATCCATGCTCTTCCAGCTTGTTTCTGATCAATCCTAGGGCGAGCTTGCCGCCGTAGATGGGGATGTTTACTTGGCGAAGCAAATATGGAATGCCGCCAATATGGTCCTCATGCCCGTGAGTGATGAATAAACCTTTAATTTTATCTGCATTTTTTTCTAAATAAGTATAATCAGGGATAACGTAATCAATTCCCAGTAATTCATCTTCAGGAAACTTAATGCCTGCGTCGATTAAAATAATTTCATCTTGAAATTGCACTGCATACGTATTTTTGCCGATTTCGCCCAAACCGCCTAGGGCAAATACAGCTGTTTGATCGTTTTTAACAAACTTCATGGATTACAGCTTCTCCAATTTGAAGTCAGGTGATTGCTTTTCATATTCGAGATATGCGTCATCCATAGGCTGCACATATTCAACATTATAAGGGCGGTTTTTTAGCGCTTGGCGAACTTTGCGCTCGGACGCTGCTTCTGTAAATAGAACTTTCGTGTGCTCGCGTACCGGTATTTCTTCTTTAGTTTCTTGATAATAAACTTTATAAATCATTTGGCTCTCTCCTTATCCGAGTTGTATATCAAAACTGATACTTAGCATGATAGCAGTATCCAGTTCTTTTTAATGCCATCCATTATGTTGATTTCATTATATAGAATGTTGCATGTTTTTTCATGTGTTCTACTTTATCATTGCTCAAAATGCTGTTTTGATAAACATTCATTTCATTTCTACATAAAGACAGCCCTTCATAAAGGAAGGGCTCAACCATTCTTTATTATGCGATTGATTTTCTTCTGAGCATGTCTCTCCACTGTTTGGCAAGCTTTTTCTTCAGCTTCTTTAACATAGTGGATCACTCCTTACTTGTATTTTACCACAAGTCAGTCCAAATACAAAGAAAAACTGGAGGTGCTGTGGCGGCCGTATATATAGTATGAGACAAGCCGGCGCTTTTTATAGGGAAGAGACGGTGGGAAATTCCGGTATTTCCCGCTTCTCTTCGTTGACTTTTCAGGGCATCTGCGATAGGTTGTATTCGAAAGTCTGCCATTTAAGGGAGGGGAAAGTATGTCGAAATTAGTCTTTTTTGATATAGATGGCACGCTGCTTGATCACGATAAAACACTGCCTGCTAAAACGAAAGAAGCCGTTCGTTTGCTGCGGGATAAAGGGGTCTATACAGCTATTGCCACCGGCAGAGCGCCGTTTATGTACGAGGATTTGCGCAAAGAGCTCGACATTCATTCGTTTATCAGCTACAACGGCCAATATGTTGTTTTTGAGAATGAGGTTATATATGTAAACCCTCTTCCGCCGGATCCGCTTGAACGGCTAATAGGAAAGGCTCAGGAGAAGGGGCATCCGCTCGTTTTCATGAATGAGCTTACCATGAAGGCCAATCATTCTGATCATGCATATATTCACGACAGTCTTGCCAGTTTAAAGTTTGCTCATCCCGAATCGCTGCCTGATTTCTATAAAGACAATGAGCTGTATCAAACGCTGCTCTTTTGTCCTGATGAGCAGGAACGCTTTTATGAAGAAACGTTTCCTGAGTTTACTTTTATCCGCTGGCATCCTTATTCCGTTGATATCTTACCGGCAGGCGGCTCGAAAGCGGCCGGAATTAAAAAAATGATGGAAAAGCTGCATTTCAAAATGGAGGATGTCTATGCTTTTGGTGATGGACTGAATGATAAGGAAATGCTGGAGGAGGTTGGAACAGGAGTAGCCATGGGAAACGCCCATCCGCTGATAAAGGCAAAAGCCGATTTCGTAACAGCGGACGTAGCTGAAGACGGCATTTATCTTGCGCTTGAGAAATTGGGGCTGCTGTAAAGCCCCGTTTATAGCTGGTGTAAGTGTTTCATGCATGCTGGCTCCAAGAAGACTAGGGTCAGACGCTGAGACGGAGATTCAATCGGCGCGGAGCCTTCAAGAGACGGAATACAAAAGCTGCGCTTTCCATCGTTGGCGGAAAAATCCAGCGATGGAAAGCGCAGCTTAACTGTTTTGTCCGGCAATTGATTATCGTTCAATCGGAAAGGAGTCCTCAGCTATATGGAAGGGGTCCTTCGGATTAATATGATCGAAAAACATAATGCCGTTCAAGTGATCAATTTCGTGCTGAAACACGATGGCTGGCAAGCCCTTCAGGCGCAATTTCACTGCTTCGCCTTCTAATGTTGTGCCTTTGACGGTAATCCGGGCATAGCGATGCACATAACCGGGAACAGCTCTGTCAACAGAGAGGCAGCCTTCTCCGGAAGATAAATACGCTTTTTCTACTGAATGGCTGACAATTTTCGGATTAAACAGCGCATAACTAAGCAAGGAATGATTGTGATCATACACTTGAACAGCAATCATTCTTTTGGAGACGCCGATTTGAGGAGCCGCCAATCCGACGCCGGGGCGCAGCCCATATTTGCTGGCTGTTTCCGGATTCTGGCTGTTTTTTACGTATTCCATCAAGCTTTCCAGCGTTCGCTGGTCTTCTTTAGAAGCAGGAAGGGCCACCTCAGCTGCTTTTTCTCTTAATACCGGATGACCTTCCCGAACTATGTCTTTCATCGTTAGCATAACTAAACCCTCTTTCTTTGCTTCCATTCCTTCTTATCAGTTTATCAAATAAATACAAAATTGTTAACGAAGGAGCATGCTCGGTTGTTTTTCGTTTTCATAAGCATGCTGTTCAGGACAACATCGGGAGGGGGAGGAAGAAATACAGTCAAAAAGTTAGAAGTTCCTGGTTTTTGGGGCCGGCTAAAAGGGATAAAGAGAAAGAGAAAGGTTTCTCTAAAAGGAAATAAAAGAAGCAATAACTAATATATAACAGTATTTTTCTGCTCTTGCTTTTTATATAACAGATAATTGGCGAAACTGATACAGGTATCATGCATGGGGATGAAAGGGTTTTCTTAAAATCAGGCCAATACGTTTAATATTGTTTGACTTTGCGAATGTTCCTATTATAAACTAACTCTGTAATTAACTTATTGTACTAGTCCATGTTAAGTGAATCACTAATACAGAAACACCATACAACAGCATACACCAGTTTGATCAAGCCGATCAAGAGCGGGTATGGAATTTCTCGCAAGTTGCAAAATAAGCAGTGACATAACTGGAAACAGAAAGGATAGGTGGCTTTCATGAGTGCGAAAAAGAATGCACAGTTTGATGCGAAAAAGACACTCGAGATGATTGAAGATCAGTTCGAAATGTTTCAGATTTTAAACGAAGAGGGCGAAATTATTAACGACAAAGCCATGCCGGAATTATCGGATGAACAGCTTCAGGAATTAATGACTCGTATGGTTTATACAAGAATATTGGATCAGCGCTCCATTTCTTTAAACAGACAAGGCCGGCTTGGGTTTTACGCTCCAACTGCCGGGCAAGAAGCTTCCCAAATTGCCTCTCATTTTGCACTGGAGAAGGAAGATTGGATATTGCCGGGATATCGCGATGTTCCGCAAATCATTTGGCATGGTCTTCCGCTGTATCAAGCTTTCTTATTCTCACGCGGGCACTACCAAGGAAATCAGGTTCCTGAAGATGTTAATGTTCTCGCGCCTCAAATTATTATTGGCGCTCAATATATCCAGACGGCCGGCGTTGCTTTAGGCTTGAAAAAACGCGGCAAGCAAGCAGTGGCCATTACATACACTGGAGACGGCGGATCCTCCCAAGGTGATTTTTATGAAGGCATTAATTTCGCGGGTGCCTTTAATGCTCCAGCCATTTTCATCGTCCAAAACAACCAGTTTGCGATTTCTACTCCGCGTGATAAGCAAACAGCTGCGAAGACAATCGCTCAAAAAGGCGTTGCCGCTGGCATTCCAAGCATGCTGGTAGATGGAATGGATCCGCTTGCTGTTTATGTGGCTGTTCGGGATGCCCGCAGCAGAGCGCTTAATGGAGAAGGTCCTTCTTTAATCGAGACGATGTGTTATCGCTACGGTCCTCATACGATGGCGGGCGACGATCCGACACGTTACCGTTCTTCTGATTTGGATACAGAATGGGAGAAGAAAGACCCGCTCGTGCGTTTCCGCAAATTCCTAGAAAGCAAAGGCTTATGGAATGAAGCGAAAGAAACGGAGGTCATTGAGCGAGCAAAAGAAGAAATTAAAGAAGCGATTAAAAAGGCGGATGGGGCGCCGAAACAAAAAGTGACGGATTTAATGTCCATCATGTACGAAGAAATGCCTGCAAACTTAAAAGAGCAATACGAAATTTATAAAGAGAAGGAGTCGAAGTAAGCCATGGCGCAAATGACAATGATCCAAGCAATTACGGATGCTCTGCGCACTGAACTGAAGAATGATGAAAATGTGTTAGTCTTTGGTGAAGACGTGGGAGTAAACGGTGGGGTTTTCCGGGCCACTGAAGGTCTCCAAAAAGAATTCGGTGAAGACCGTGTATTTGACACGCCGCTTGCTGAATCTGGAATCGGCGGGCTGGCTATCGGATTAGCTTTAGAAGGCTACCGCCCTGTGCCGGAAATCCAATTCTTCGGATTTCTTTATGAAGCAATGGACTCTGTTTGCGGTCAACTAGCGCGCATCCGTTATCGTTCAGGGGGAGCTTATTCAGCACCGGTTACGATTCGCTCACCATTCGGCGGAGGCGTGCACACGCCGGAACTTCATGCCGACAGCTTGGAAGGGCTTGTAGCTCAGCAGCCGGGGCTGAAAGTCGTTATTCCTTCCTCTCCTTATGATGCGAAAGGCTTGCTGATCTCCGCCATCCGCGACAATGATCCGGTTATATTCTTAGAGCATATGAAGCTATATCGTTCCTTCCGCCAGGAGGTGCCAGAGGGGGAATATACGATCCCATTAGGAAAAGCGGAAGTAAAAAGAGAGGGAAAAGACCTCACTATCATCACGTATGGAGCGATGGTTCATGAATCAATAAAAGCAGCAGAAGCTCTTGAAAAAGAAGGGGTTTCTGCCGAAGTGATCGATCTGCGCACCATTCAGCCGCTAGATGTTGAAACGATCATTGGTTCTGTAGAGAAAACGGGACGGGCTATGGTTGTTCAAGAAGCTCAGAAGCAAGCTGGCATCGCTGCAAATGTGGTGGCAGAGATCAATGACCGCGCTATTCTTAGCTTGGAAGCTCCAGTGATGCGAGTAACGGCTCCGGATACGGTTTTCCCGTTCTCACAAGCTGAGTCTGTTTGGCTTCCAAACGCTAAAGACATCATGGAAACAGCTAAAAAAGTACTTAATTTCTAATAGTCCATCATGTTCAAGCTCGCTTGCCGCGGGTTTGAACCATATGCCCGGCTATGCACATAATCGTGGAGAATGTTAATATTTAAGGAGGTTGAAGACTTTGGCTTTTGAATTTAAATTACCGGACATCGGTGAAGGAATCCATGAAGGCGAAATTGTAAAATGGTTTGTAAAGCCCGGAGATAAAGTGCAAGAGGATGACGTGCTTTGTGAAGTCCAAAATGATAAAGCGGTAGTGGAGATTCCTTCCCCGGTTGCTGGAACCGTAGAGGATATTTTAGTAGAGGAAGGAAAGACAGCTGTCGTAGGCGACGTGCTTGTTAAATTTGACGCGCCAGGGTATGAAGATCTTCAATTTAAGGGGGATCATGGCGGCGAAGAAAAAACGGAAGAACAGGTGCAGTCTACCGCTGAAGCCGGACAGGAAATGGATAAAGAGCAAGCGCCGATGGAGAAGCAAAAAGGGGCTACAGGTGCTGGGGAACAAGCGGATGCTGAACAGGTGCAGGCGGATCCGAACCGCCGCGTGATCGCTATGCCGTCTGTTCGCAAATATGCTCGCGATAACGATGTTGATATTCACCAAGTGCCAGGATCAGGCAAGAACGGCCGTGTTATGAAAGAGGATATCGACCGATTCTTGTCCGGAGAAAGCGGAGAGGCGGTTTCCGCGTCTGCAGAAACTCCGTCAGCCGAAGCTAAAGAAGCAAAAACAGCGGATAAGCCGGCTGTGGAAGGTGATTTCCCTGAAACCCGCGAGAAAATGAGCGGCATTCGCAAAGCGATCGCTAAAGCGATGGTGAATTCTAAGCATACGGCCCCTCACGTTACTTTAATGGATGAAGTGGAAGTATCCAAACTATGGGCTCACCGCAAAAAATTTAAAGAAGTGGCTGCAGAAAAGGGCGTCAAGCTGACTTTCTTGCCTTATGTCGTGAAAGCTTTGACAAGTGCGCTGCGTGAATTCCCGGCTCTTAACACTTCCCTAGATGACGAAGCAGGAGAAATCATTCAGAAGCATTATTATAATATTGGAATTGCGGCAGATACAGAGAAAGGCCTGTTAGTTCCTGTGCTTAAGCACGCTGACCGCAAATCGATGTTCGCCATTTCTAATGAAATTAATGAGCTGGCTGAAAAAGCCCGGGACGGAAAATTGGCTCCGGAAGAAATGAAGGGAGCGTCTTGCACAATTACCAATATTGGTTCCGCCGGAGGACAATGGTTCACACCGGTAATTAATCATCCGGAAGTAGCTATTCTCGGAATTGGCAGAATTTCTGAAAAACCAGTAGTAAAAAATGGTGAAATTGTAGCCGCACCTGTGTTAGCATTATCATTGAGCTTTGACCACCGCATGATTGATGGAGCCACTGCTCAATACGCGCTTAACCACATTAAGCGATTATTAAATGATCCAGAATTATTATTAATGGAGGCGTAATGCAATGGTAGTAGGAGATTTTCCAATCGAAACGGATACAATTGTAATTGGGGCGGGTCCTGGCGGATATGTAGCAGCCATCCGGGCAGCTCAGCTGGGACAAAAAGTAACAATCGTAGAGAAAAGCAACCTTGGCGGTGTTTGCTTAAATGTTGGTTGTATTCCTTCGAAGGCTTTGATCACTGCCGGACATCGTGTCGAACAAGCAAAGCATTCTGATGATATGGGGATTGTTGCTGAAAATGTAACCGTGGATTTTGAAAAAGTTCAACAGTGGAAATCCGGTGTTGTCAAGAAGTTAACAGGTGGAGTGGAAGGCCTGTTAAAGGGCAATAAAGTCAATATTGTGCGCGGTGAAGCTTATTTTGTTGACGCTAACAATCTGCGGGTGATGGATGAAAACTCCGCACAAACCTATACTTTCAAACATGCGATTATAGCAACTGGATCTCGGCCGATTGAAATTCCTAACTTTGAGTTTTCAGAGCGTGTGCTTGATTCTACAGGCGCTCTTGCTCTTAAAGAAATCCCAAGCAAGATGGTCGTTGTTGGCGGCGGATATATCGGAACAGAGCTTTCTACAGCATATGCCAATCTGGGAACAGAAATTACCATTCTTGAGGGAGCGGCTGATATACTAAGCGGATTTGAAAAGCAAATGACAGCGCTTGTCAAGCGCAACCTAAAGAAAAAAGGCGTTAAAGTAGTGACAAAAGCCATGGCAAAATCAGCTGAAACAACAGAAAATGGCGTCGTTGTTACATATGAAGCTGGCGGAAAAGAAGAAAAAGTAGAAGCGGATTATGTATTGGTAACTGTAGGCCGCAAGCCGAATACGGATGAGCTTGGATTAGAGCAAGTGGGCATTAAGCTAACAGAACGTGGATTAATCGAAATCGACAAGCAATGCCGCACAAGCGTATCGAATATTTTCGCCATTGGCGATATTGTTCAAGGGCCTCCATTAGCTCATAAAGCTTCTTATGAAGGTAAAATTGCTGCGGAAGTCATTTCCGGCAAAAAGTCGGAAATCGATTATATGGGGATTCCGGCTGTCTGCTTTACGGAGCCAGAGCTCGCGACTGTCGGCTATACAGAAGCAGAAGCGAAAGAAGAGGGCTTCGAGACAGTGGCGGCGAAATTCCCGTTTGCCGCAAATGGCCGGGCATTAGCGCTTAACAATACGGACGGCTTTGTGAAACTGGTTACCCGCAAGGAAGACGGGCTGATCATCGGAGCACAAATTGCCGGAACAGGCGCATCAGATATGATTGCCGAGCTTGGTCTTGCGATTGAAGCAGGTATGACAGCAGAGGATGTAGCCATGACAATTCACGCTCATCCAACGCTGGGCGAAATTGCAATGGAAGCGGCGGAAGTAGCACTCGGAACACCTATTCACATTGTGAAATAATTGATAAACAAGATTGTCTTTATCGAAATTTAAATCTAAAAAGGCAGGCATAAATAGGCATAATGAATCAGCTGCTTGGGCATGAGTTCGGTATGGAACCGGACTCATGCCCTTTTATTCTTAAACCTTCTCTACCCTTGAAATCCTGATGCTCGAACAACCGAGACATTACGAAACTGAAGATTTGTCTATCATTCAAAAGAAGGGGAATCGGATTTTATGGTGGAAATCGGTTCGCGCTTTTTATGGAGATTTTCATTAAATAATATTTTGGCACGTAAAGCTTCAAAGGAGTAACCTCTTCCCATTCGTTCGACTTGACTAATAACGCTGTTTAATGATTCTGTATAAGCATTAGTGAGCCTTTTATCGAAGTGGCGGAATATTTCTTCTTGCCAGTTATCTACGGCTCTTACAAGTTCTTTATAAGCGTCTTTAGAGTTACTGGTAATACAACGGGATCTCCACCGACTGTAACGGTCTCTGCCTTCAATTGGATCAGGAGTTTCCCATATCCAATAAAACTCTTCTTTGAGTTCATAGGCTTCTTTTAAATCAGGCAGATTGCCTAACAAAGTATCTAAGACTAATAATTCACGTTCATTAAGGTCGTGTTTCCGCTTTAGAAGGACAAACCTCTCATGCATAAGGGTACGTCTTTCCTTAGCTGTTATTTGATCTTTGAGTGCCTTTCTAACACTGTCTAAGGCTTGATTAGCCATTTGGACTACGTGAAACCTATCTACGACCACTTTAGCGTGCGGTAAGACCGTATTAACGGCATCTTTGTAAGGCTTCCACATATCCATTATGACGTATTCAATGTAATGCCTATCACTTATTTCTGTAAGACGTTGTATAACCGTTTCTTTATTGCGATTAGGCTTAATGTCAAAGATCGTTCTACGTTCCACGTTGGTCAGTACAAGACGAGGTTTACGGATAATCTGTATTTCATCTATCCCAAGCCATTTAGGAGTCTCAAACTGATATTCACACTCTTTGCATGCCACATAGTCTTTAAAGATGTTCCTAACGGTCTTCTCGTCTATCCCAACGCTTTCTGCCACTTCTACAAAAGGCTTAGCCATGGACTGCTCTTCTATGGACTTTAACAACCTTTTAGTCATACTATGATTTTCGTCAATGGATATAAGACGTTCCCAAAAGGTAGAACCACACTCAAGACACTTATAGCGTTTGCGGTTTATTTGTAAGCCCACGCGCTTTAAACGAAAAGGCAAATCTAAAATAACTTGTTTTCTGCTTCCGTGTTTGTAAAACTTAGCCGGACGTCTGCAATGGGGACAATGGAATGGGGTAGATATCGTTTCAACACTAATAAGGATGTCTTTTTCATTTTCTTGAATATCTTCTAGTATTTTAAATAAGGATGTCTTTTTCATTTTCTTGAATATCTTCTAGTATTTTAAATAAGGATGTCTTTTTCATTTTCTTGAATATCTTCTAGTATTTTAAATTCAGATAAACTCAATAAAAAATCTTTCAATTTTATCCCTCTTGGTGAAAACCATTTTAAGATTTTAATTTGACTAGAGGAAACAAGTATAAAATGAAAAGAACCCCCATCACTGAATACGCCATTATTAGTCCCAATTCATCTGTTAGTGTACCAGCGACCACAGGCCCGGCCATCATACCAAATGAATAGGCAGTATTATAAACAGCATAAGTAAGACCTTGAGAAGTAGCACCTGCTTCTTGAGAAATTTCTGCCAACTTAGGGAGTGCAGGAGTTAGAACCATTCCAAGGGTAATTCCTAACAGTACAAGTGTAAAGACTTGTAACCATATAAGAATTGGTAAAGCATTTAATGGAAGTACAATTGCTGCCATTATAATGCCAATCCTTATTGTTTTGACATGCCCAATATTAGTAGAAATAGATCCAATAAGTGGTGAAGTTAATCCATAACCAAGAGTTACCACAACGAATAAAAGACCTATAGCCCCCGCTGAGATTTCTAAGTTTTCATTGAAATGAATAGGCAATGTCGGCTCAATACTTGCAAAGACAGATGCACCAACAACAGCGACTCCAGCAATGATTAAAACATTTCTATTTCGCAGGATTTTAAAAGGCGATATAAAACTCTCTGACTTCGTTTCTGGAATTTTTCGAAGCAAAACCAAACAAAGTATCGCGGTAATAAGTGCGATCCCTGTAGCAACGAAAAAAGGAAACTGGTATCCCCCAAAATCATAAAGCCAACCTCCAATTGGAGGTCCCAATAATATCCCTCCAGCTTGACCAGACATGGCCATGCCCATAGCTTTTCCTCTCTCTTCTTTTGAAAACACTTCCGCTAGTAATGCTAATCCAGCTGTCCATGGTATTGCCGCAGCAAATCCCTGAAGTAAACGTGCCAACACAAGAAGCCAGAAACTTGAAGCGAAAGCATATATTAAAGTTGTTACTGCAAGTGCAATAAGGCCTAACACCAAAAGTTTTTTTCTCCCCACTTTATCTGCTAAAGCACCGAAGAATGGAGTCGCAATAAATAAAGCAAGGGCATAACTGGAAAATAATAAACCTATTTCTGATTGTGAGGCTCCGACAGATTCGGCATGAATTGGTAAGAATGGTACTACTAAACCATACATAAGCATATCTGCAAAAATGGCTAGAATCACTACAGTTAAAACAGCTGACTTAACGGTTCGGTTCATTTTATCTTCCTTCCTTAATAAACTGAATTACTTCTTCAATAGTCTTCAGTTGCAGTTCGCATTGCTTATACATATTGTTAAAAATAACATTTATATTATTGGGTAATTCTCCTAAATTTTTCTGTTTTATCTCGTAACTTGCTTTCATATTACTATAAATTCTTGTAATCTCTTGTTTTTGCTTCTCTAAGCTGCTTAATATTTGTTCATTATTTAAGTTTTCCATAAATGTTAATGCAGTATAGAGAGGTGCTGGGAATACTACAGATGAGTTAGTAAAAGAATCTATAAGTAGCTGGTTTAATTCACACTCTCCATCTTCTGTTATTTTAAAAATTGACTTGGTTCTCAACCCAGTCTTTTCAACTTTTTCCAAGATGACTTTTCCCTCATCTTGCATTTTCTTTAAAGCGTGATAAATTGATGCTGGTTTTACATAAGCCCACATATCTGTTTGTGATGATTCCATCATTTGTTGAATCTCATATCCTGACATCGGGCCATTTGCTTTTAGAAGTCCTAGAACCATAGTACGTGTCATATATTAATCCCTCCATCAACATACTAAACATTAAATACTAAATGTTTAGTATTAGTATAAAGGTATATTAACAAATAAAAGATAAGTATAATAGCAAAATTATAGATTCCACTAAATTCTCCGATTTTAATCCGTTTTGTTAGGTGCTTTTAGAGAAATTTTTCCACTAGATTTTCCGGAGAGCCCAAAAGAATAGTTAGCTACAGCTTACAACACGCAATCTTTTTTTAGGTGGATGTGAGAATGATTAAGCGTTTATGGCCATATAATAGACTAGCCTGATGAGAGGTGAGACCATGGGCTATTATTTAACGTTTATTATTCAATTCATGGTATGGAGCTTGTATACATTAGCCAGCTGGCTTTCGCAGGGAGACCGGATCGGCTTTCGCTGGCTGCTGTTTGCTTTATTCTTCTACTTTTGTGCATGGATCGCTAAAAAGCTGGTCAACACCAACAAAAGAAGTATCATGCTAACTGTGATTATAGCAGTCACTTATTTCTCCTTCCGCTTGTTCTTTATATTTATTTGCTACTTGATATGAAAAATAGCCAGCTATGTTTTTGAAAATTGGTAAATATGCCATACAATTTAAGGTTGATAAATGAAATGTGTTATATTATTATATTAAATAATCAAGTTAACCGCTTACAAACCACAAAAGGGAGTGTTAATAATGGGCACAATCGTTTGTCAATCCTGCATGGCTACTATTGATCACTTTGAAGATGAGAAAGTATCAGTCTTGTATTCTCATTGCGGCTGTGAGGAAGAGTCAGATTTAGATGATTAAATAGGAGAAAAGGTGAGCCTGCTTTTAAAGAGCTGGCTTAGCGTGAAGACAAAGTCAAGAAAATACACAGAAAGGGCTGAAGGAAAACGGTTTGTTTTCCTCCAGCCCTTTCTTATTGGCCTCTAAAAGGAAAGGCAAACAGAGGGGGATCTCTCATTCTTTATTCTGAATTGAATACGCTTGTCCGGCCAGCAGATGCCGTGATCTTCCTTTAGGCATTTTTTTAGCTCCATTCTTGAAGCGGGAGTCTTGCAATACCTTGCATGCGCACGTTTGTTAACTAATGGCTTTTCGTTCTTTTATCACGCGCAAATAGTTCAATTCAAAATCTTCGGGTCCTTGCACCGGTAAACCGGCGTCCCAATTTTTGCGGATGTAGGTTAGATTATCTTTTGTAATGATTTCTCCGGGAATAAAGATAGGGATGCCGGGCGGATAAACCATCACGAATTCAGCGCTAATGCGGCCCGCGGATTCCGAAAACGGCACGATCTCTGTATCCGCATAGAAAGCATCACGCGGCGTAAGCGCCAACAGCGGAATATCCGGGAGCAGCACCTCCGCATGTGACCGTTTTATATGTTCAGCAAAAGTATCAGCAAGCTGCTGCAGCGCGGCAACGAGGGTGTCTGCCTCGCGCTTTGTATCTCCAGGTGTGATAATGCACAGCAAGTTATAAAGGTCGGAGAGTTCCACTTCTATATTGAAATTCTCCCTCAGCCAATTTTCCGCTTCATGTCCGGTAATGCCCAGCTCCTTCACAGATATGATTAATTTCGTCGGATCATAATCATAAGTTGCTTCAGATCCAAGAATCTCTTCACCCGCGCAATATAAACGATCGATTTCATTTATTCGCAAACGAATGCTTTCAGCAAGCTGGATCGCTTGTTCGATGATTTCCTCGCCTTTGGTGGCCAAATGCTTTCTGGCTGTGTCGAGTGAAGCGAGCAAAAGATAAGAGGTGGATGTGGTAGTCAGCATACTCAAAATCGATTGGATGCGATTGATGGAAACGAGCCCTTCCTTTACGTTTAAAATGGAGCTTTGTGTCATGGAACCGCCGAGCTTATGGACACTCGTAGCAGCCATATCCGCACCTGCCTGCATGGCGGACAGCGGCAGCTTGTCGTGAAAATGAATATGAACTCCGTGGGCTTCGTCTACAAGAACAGGAACCTCATAAGAGTGCGCAACTTCAACGATTTGCTGTAAATTTCCAGATATCCCGAAGTAGGTTGGGTTGATGACAAGCACCCCTTTAGCGTCTGGATGTTTCTCAAGTGCGCGCTGAACAGCGCTCACAGTAATGCCGTGTGAAATACCTAAGTCTTTGTCGATTTCAGGATGGATGAAAATCGGCACGGCCCCTGAAAAAATGATGGCGGTCATCACAGACTTATGGACATTTCTCGGCACAATAATTTTCTCGCCTGGCCCGCATACGCTCATGACCATCGTCATAATGGCGCCGCTCGTCCCCTGTACGGAGAAAAAAGTATGATCTGCGCCAAATGCTTCAGCCGCTAATCTCTGCGCTTGCTGGATGATTCCCTGCGGGTGATGAAGGTCATCTAAAGGGGCGATATTAATTAAATCTATAGATAAAGCATTTTTTCCGATAAAGTCACGAAATTCAGGCGCCATTCCAACGCCTTTTTTATGACCCGGGATGTGAAACTGAACCGGGTTTTTGTGGGCATGTGCTAACAGCCCTGAGAATAAAGGGGTTTCATTCTGTGACAATTTACTTTTCACCTCTTTGAATGTTATCTTCTATGCAATACTTGTTTGTTTTTGCTGTTTTTCAGAAAACAAATGAATTATAGCACGTTGAAAAAAGTTTGCCTAGCGAGTGTTTCTGTCTTAGAGAGAAAAAAGGAGTTTGATGATTAAGCAAGAAAATGAAGAGGGGGAGGGATTTTATGAACTGGGAAACAAAAGTAACAAAACTATTGAATATTCAGTATCCAATTATCCAAGGGGGGCTTGCACATTTAGCCTATTCTGAATTGGCAGCAGCGGTATCAAATGCTGGTGGGCTTGGGCAGATAACTGCCATGTCTTTAGCCGATCCGGAACAGCTTCGCAAGGAAATTAAAAATGTGCGTTCCTTAACAGATTGTCCTTTTGGCGTGAATTTTTCAATCGGTCAGCAAGGGCGGCCGTTTGCCGACTATGTAAATGTGGCCATTGAAGAGAAGGTGCCTGTCGTCTCCGTGACGGGAGGAAACCCCGCACCGCTGCTGCAGCAGCTGGAAGGTACAAACATTAAAAAGCTGGTGCTTGTGGCGGCTGTAAGACAAGCTCAAAAAGCGGAGGAGCTGGGTGCTGACGCTGTGATGGTCGTTGGTCAAGAAGGAGGCGGCCATCTGGGAAGATCCGATACCGGAACCTTTGTCCTCGTTCCTAAAGTGGTGGACAGTGTCCGCATCCCGGTCATTGCTTCCGGCGGCATAGGAGATGGAAGGGGGCTGGCAGCCGCTTTGGCTCTTGGAGCGGAAGGCATCGAGATGGGAACAAGATTCATCGCTACTAAAGAGTGTGTGCATGCATCCGATGAATATAAAAAAGCTTTGATTGAAAGAAATGAAAATGATACAGTGGTCATCAAGCGTTCCATCGGGGCTCCGGCACGGGCGCTTGCTAATAGCTGGACAGAGAAAATTTTGCGGCTTGAGAAAGAGAGCGGCGGATTCGAAGCTTTGAAGGATTACATAAGCGGGGCAGCTAATAAGCGCTATATTTATGAGGGTAAGGAAGAGGAAGGCTTCGGTTGGGCAGGCCAAGTAATCGGGCTGATCCATGAAGTAAAAAGTGTCCATGAATTAATAGCATCCATCATTACAGAAGGAGAAGCAGTTCGCAAGCGATGGTGCGGGCAATAAAATCACAGGAAAAGGAGGTGGTTTTATGGAATATTCTTATCCGTTCTCGCCGGATTGGACGACGGAGGAAGTTATTGATGCTGTTCGGTTTTTTGAAATGATTGAAAGAGCCTATGAAAAAGGCGTAAAGAAAGAAGAGCTGCTGACAGCTTATCGCCGCTTCAAAGAAATCGTGCCAAGCAAGGCTGAAGAAAAAAAGCTATGCAGTGAGTTCGAAGAGGTCAGCGGCTATTCCTCCTATCATGCTGTTCAAAAGATGAAAGCAGCACAGGAAGGAGAACGCATTCAAATGGATAAATAGACAGGAGACGGAACCGGCCCCTTTTATCTTCATGATACGGTAAAAGGGGACCGGTTTCTTGTTTGTCCCCCTGCGGATTACGAGGAATGCCTGCCAAGAGCTATGTTTATTTGAGCTTGTAAAGGGGTATTAATTTTATAAATGCACGAGAGATGGTTTCAATGGTTTCCGCCCCATCCATTGCAATCGCTTCTTCTTTAGGTATATGTATTCCGCAAAGCATCTCTGCTTTTTTAACAGTTTGAAGACGCTGGAAGAGGCGGTGCAATTGTTCATCGGAAAGTTCGCTCATTGGAACGGCTTCCGGTTTCGTATGGTCCTCTGACCAGACGAAATGTCCGGGTATTTGGTTTCGCACGAAGGAGAAATTCTCTTCGAAGAGAGTGCCGATCTCCGCTTTATTTGGCGCTTCATAGATGACAGCATACCAAATGAACAGGTGGGTTTTCCATAATCCAATTTGAAAATGCGGATGCTTTTTATACCCGCGCTTATTGTCCGCAAAAGCAACCCACGTATCATCGGGGGGATTCACCGTGCGGCGGGCATGCTTAGCCACATGAGGGAACATTTCGTCTTCTGTCAGGCGGGTTAATTCTTCAGAGAAATGAGTCCCTAAAAGCTCAAGCTTTGGTCTGATGGTGTGCTGCAGAGCTTCCATTCTCTCGTTCAAACCAGGAATTTCGAATACTTGGAAGTCAGCTGCGGTGAAACCGGTAAAGTTCATAAATATCCTCCTTCATCTTTTAGAAGATATTTTATCATAAAAAAATGTTTGACAAGAAATACTAACTATAGAATTTTCATCATGATCTTTTGATTTCATCCGCTTTATTATTTAAACAAAGGAGTGCTTAATGATGAGACAAGTGATGAATGGTTTAACCATGCAAACCCAAACGAAAGAAAAGAGAGCGGTCATCCGCTTAGAACTGGACTATGAATTGGCAGTTCTTTATGAAGCTATGCAAGCGGATGATCAGGATCAGGTAGTCAAGTCAAAAGAAAAACTGCGCAAACTTCGTAAGCAGCTGCTGACAATAGATGCATGAGCGTGCATAATGCCGCAAATGAAAGGGCTCGCCAAGAAATACTGCGAGTCCGTTTTTATTTTAAATTGCCTGATTATATATTATAATGGCTAGTAAGCTGTTCGTTAGAATGTGAATAAATTCCGCGTTGGAGGAATGGTTATGGTAAATTGGACGGAAATAGACCGCGATGCAAAGCGGTGGATTGCTGAAGCGGGAGAAGTAATCCGGCGTTCATTCTCTCATTCTTTAAGCATCCAAACGAAATCAAATCCCAATGACTTAGTAACCAATATGGATAAAGAAACAGAACGGTATTTTATTGCCAGCATCCGGAGAAAATACCCGGATCATTTCATTCTAGGCGAAGAAGGAAATGGCGATCAGGTCACATCCTTGGAAGGCATCGTGTGGATTATCGATCCGATTGATGGGACAATGAATTTTATTCATCAGCAGCGTCATTTTGCTATTTCCGTAGGCATTTATGAAAACGGAGAAGCGAGATTGGGATATATTTACGATGTCACGCGCGACGAGCTTTATTTCGCCGAGAGGGGCAAAGGAGCTTTTATGAATGGCGTTCAGCTTCAGCCGTTGAAAGAAATGCCTTTAGAGAAAGCGCTGATTGCTGTCAATGCGACTTGGCTTGTGAAAAATGCGTATTTTGATCAATCGAAGCTTGTTTCTTTAGCGACAAGCGTAAGAGGAACGCGCTCTTACGGCTCGGCTGCGCTTGAGCTTGCTTATGTTGCTTCCGGCCGGCTGAATGGGTACTTAACAATGAGGCTGGCGCCGTGGGACTTCGGTGCGGGGAAAATTTTGGTCGAGGAAGCCGGAGGCGTGATTACTACGCTCACAGGGGCACCGCTGGACTTGCTGCAGATCAACTCTATATTTGCGGCCCCGCCTGCGCTGCATGCAAAAATTCTGGATCAATTTTTATTGGATCGTTCAAACGGCAAATAAGAAGGCAGGGGGTCATTTCAAATTGGCTCCTGTCTTCTTATTTGCCGTTAATAATCATTTTCAGCTGTTCGCTTTATAATTTTCCTGCCCGGCGCATTTTCGCTTTGGCAGAAAATCCAAAGCCCATCACAGCGACAAGGGCGATTACACAGCTGATGAAGCCGATGAGGCTCTCCTCGCCGATGGCAATCCCCATCCCGATCATGCAAGATGCAGCCGCTACAGCAAACAGGACAAATATCCATTTAATTTCTTTCACAATCCTTGCCCCCTTTTTCTTTATTGTACAACATTGTGGGGATTTGACAATTGACAATTAACAAATAGGATTTTGAATCTGATTATGATATAATAATTCAGTTAATGAAGAAAAGTTTATAATTTGAGGCTTAGTATTAGTCAGGAGGAACTAATTTGAATACAAGAAATGACTTAAGAAATATTGCCATTATTGCGCACGTTGACCATGGGAAAACCACCCTGGTTGACCAATTATTGAAACAATCTGGTATTTTCAGAAGCAATGAACATATAGAAGAACGGGCAATGGATTCCAATGATATTGAAAGAGAACGCGGTATAACCATTTTGGCGAAGAATACGGCGATTCAATATAAAAATACAAAGATCAATATTTTAGATACCCCGGGGCATGCGGACTTTGGCGGAGAAGTAGAGCGAATCATGAAGATGGTAGATGGCGTCCTGTTGGTGGTGGATGCATACGAAGGCTGCATGCCGCAGACGCGATTCGTTTTGAAAAAAGCCTTAGAACAGAATTTGCGCCCAATTGTGGTTGTGAATAAAATTGACCGCGACTTTGCCCGTCCGGAAGAAGTAGTCGATGAAGTGCTTGAACTGTTTATTGAACTGGATGCCAACGATGACCAGCTTGAATTCCCAGTCATTTATGCTTCCGGAATCAACGGAACGGCTAGCACAACGCCTGACAAGCAAGACGAAAATATGGAAGCTTTGTATGAAGCGATTCTTGAGCATATTCCATCTCCGGTAGATAACCGTGAGGAACCGCTTCAATTCCAAGTAGCGATGCTGGATTATAATGATTACGTTGGCCGGATTGGAATTGGCCGTTTGTTCCGGGGGGCAATGAAGGTCGGCCAGCAGGTCGCTCTCATGAAGCTCGACGGAACAGTCAAATCCTTCCGCGTAACGAAAATGTTCGGCTTTATGGGGCTGAAGCGGATTGAGATTGAAGAAGCGTATGCCGGTGATTTAATTGCTGTATCTGGTATGGAGGACATTAACGTTGGAGAAACAGTTTGTCCGATTGATCACCAGGAAGCCTTGCCGGTTCTGCGCATTGATGAACCTACTTTACAAATGACATTTCTTGTGAATAACAGTCCTTTTGCTGGCCGTGAAGGAAAATTCGTTACAGCGCGTAAAATTCAAGAACGGCTGGAAGCGCAGCTTGAAACAGATGTCAGCTTGCGGGTGGAGAATACGGATTCCCCGGATGCCTGGATTGTTTCTGGCCGCGGCGAGCTTCATTTATCCATTCTGCTTGAGAATTTGCGCCGCGAAGGATTCGAATTGCAAGTATCCAAACCTGAAGTCATTGTGAAAGAAGTAGACGGAGTGCGCTGCGAGCCAATGGAACGGGTGCAAATTGATGTACCAGAAGAATACACAGGATCCGTGATTGAGTCGCTCGGTTCGCGTAAAGGCGAAATGCTTGACATGGTTAATAACGGCAACGGCCAAGTCCGCTTAGTCTTTATGGTTCCGGCCCGGGGCTTGATCGGTTATACGACAGAATTTTTAACGATGACTCATGGATACGGTATTATTAATCACACGTTTGACAGCTATCAGCCGATGCAGCCGGGACGTGTAGGAGGCCGCCGTCAAGGGGTGCTCGTTTCAATTGAAGCCGGAAAAGCCTCTCCGTACGGAATTATGCAAGTGGAGGACCGCGGAACGATTTTTGTGGAGCCAGGCACGGAAGTATACGGCGGGATGATTGTCGGCGAGCATACACGTGAAAATGACTTAACGGTCAATGTAACGCGTGTCAAGCAAGCTACGAATGTTCGCTCCGCTACAAAGGATCAAACCACCACTTTGAAGAAGCCG
This sequence comes from Bacillus xiapuensis, assembly GCF_002797355.1. Lineage (GTDB taxonomy): Bacteria > Bacillota > Bacilli > Bacillales > Domibacillaceae > Bacillus_CE > Bacillus_CE xiapuensis. The sequence goes on from NZ_KZ454939.1 coordinate 1,014,693, forward strand.
CGGCTCATGTCACTTGAGGAAGCGCTGGAGTATCTGAATGATGATGAATACTGTGAGATCACGCCAGAATCCATTCGTCTGCGCAAGAAAATCTTAGATAAAAACGAGCGGGAAAGACTAGCTAAAAAGAAAAAGTACGAAGAGATGTAAGCTGCAGAAAAAAAGGGGGGTAGACATTGGAAGGAATCGAGCACGTTGGCCCATTGCTGGGCGCTTTAATTAAGGGGTTAGGGGTAACATGGGCAGTCCGGGTGTATTGGATTGTCATCATCGTTCTATCGATTCTGGTGTACAACCTTGGTTTTGCCAAAAAGCTGTCTCTCGGCAAAAATATCGTGGTGTACATCTCGCTTGTGATCGGTTCATTGTTTTTGTTAATCCTTTCCTACAAGCTGCCCGTTGTGGAAAGTTTATTCGTAGCTGCGCTGGTGCTTGGGGTGTATAAATTCCGATTGCAAATTCATAAAAAAGAAAGCGAAAGTTAAAAGAATTGAACGATCCCCCGAAAAAGAGACTTCTTCAAAAAAGTCCCTTTTTCGGGGGATTCTTATGTCTTGACGCTAGAAACCCTGCTTATAATTCATTCAGATATACGAGCGGAGAGAGACAAGTGAGTTAGACTCTTAATAAAATGACTCCGGCATTATGCCGGAGTCATTGATTGGCGGATTACGTTACCCTGTAGGGCATAATTCATATCGCGAAAAGCGATCTTTTTTATTTTTTCTTTTCCAGCAGCTCTTTGTTTTTTCCGGAGCGGTAAACGTGAAACTTTCCGGTCGCGATGCGGGCTTTCGTTTTTTTAGCGATTCTTTCTTCGCATGTTGGACACATATAAGTATGGATCGGACGATTTCTTAACTTTTTCGCCAGCAGAAGATGATCGTCGAGTTTATTGATTTTTTCGCATAAAATACATTTAACTCTCAAGTGTACTCACCTCGAACATGGTTTCCTTCAGTATATCATGTCCGCAAGAAAATGGCTTGTTGCGCATAAAGAGAATCTTCCAGCACCGGGAAGTTCGGGCATTTAGGTTGTGCGGTCGCCTGGCTGGGTTTATGGGGACCTGCTCTCATTCTTAAATGAGAGCCTTATATGGGAATAAAATTCGCGCAGCTGCAAAGGTTTCATAACATTCGGTTTGAAGAGGCGGACAATGTATAATGATGATAGGAAAGGAGGAAGATGTCTTGGCAAACAGAGATTAATTCCGGAGCTCTTTCGCGCGCTGCCAGAGGAACGTCTGGCAAGTGTGGCTGCCATTGCACATGAAACAGGTGCCCCAGCCATTCACGCCATTTCTTGAATTTACGCTATAAACGAAAACACGATTCGGTTTGCAGCGGAAAGCCGCTCGCGATTGATCAAAAGTACTCGCCGAAACAGATCGTTGGCGATTAACTTTAATGCAAACGATTCTACACATACGGTGACTGGACTGGATGGAGAAGGATGATGGCGGAACCAGCTGATCTTCTTCCTTTAAAGATCATGATTGTTGAAATGGAAATAGCTTACATAAGGGATGTGATGTTCTATGGATCCAAATTCATTGCCGAACCTTGCTATGAGAAAACTTATGATTTGGCAGCGGCTGCAAAATTGGACCCGGAAAATCATGGAGGCTTTAAAACAAGGAGCTGAAGCTTAAGGTTCAGCCCCCCGGTTAAAGAGAGAATAGTCCGCTGTTACTTATGGTGATTGGATTGATCTTCTTGCTCTTTTTCTAACTGGCGATCTTCATTTGGTGATAGTTTGTTCTTCTGCTGCTCGGTCGCATCGTCCGGGGCGTTGTCGCTTTCCGTGATATTTCCAGGGATTTCGGGAATGGTTCGCCCGGCTATGTCGGCCAGTTCGTTGGCCAGACCTTCAATCGGACGGCCGTTTTGAATGTCGCTTCCTATTTCTTGAAGGCGGGCGTAGATATCAGGATCCGCTACGACTAAGGCATTGGCTCCGTAGGGCTGATTTTTTAAGCCTTCTGCAACTGTATATTTGATGGAGCCGACTTCTGAGCGGTCCAAATCATCCTCTACATCAATTCCGACTATGGCGTAATTGCCGGCTGCTACAGCGGTCGCACCCTTTACGCCTGGCATTTCCTTAGCCGTTTGAGCCAAGCGGTTTGACGCTTCCTGAATGGAGATCCGGTCTCTTTCTTCGATCTGTTCATTGTTGACTTTCACTTGACGCGGCTGGTTGTTTTGTCTATTTTCTCTTGGCTCCATTCCTCCTTCTTGATTTTGTGTACAGCCAAAAAGCAGGAATAAAGCGGCGATAGGTAGAATCTTTTTCAATAGGATCACCTCTTTAGTTAATGGTAAGTGCATTTGTTTCATTTCTATTGTGTGAACTTCTTCTATTCTTATTCGCAGGCACATATATTTTTAGCAGCAAGTGCCCAACTGTTTGAACGCAACAAAGCTGATCTTCATATGATAAAAAAAGATGAAAAGCAGGAGGCGTCTCGTTGAGTAAAATTTATGTATTAGATACGAATGTCTTATTACAAGATCCATACGCTATTTTTTCTTTTCAAGAAAATCAAGTAGTGATTCCGGCGGTTGTACTGGAAGAGCTGGATTCGAAAAAAAGGTATATGGATGAAATAGGGAGAAACGCCAGGCTTGTATCGAAAATGATTGATAATCTGCGAGAGACCGGTAAGCTTCATGAAGGGGTAGCCTTGAAAAACGGCGGAAGCTTGCGGATTGAATTGAATCACCGCTCTTTCCAAAGGCTGCAAGAGATATTTATTGAAGTGACAAATGATAACCGCATATTAGCGGTAGCGAAGAATTTATCATTGGAAGAAGAGGAAAAAGAAAATGGCCGAGCGGTCATTTTAGTCAGCAAAGATACGCTTGTCCGGGTGAAAGCGGATGCGCTCAGCTTGCAGGCAGAGGATTATCTAAGCGATAGAGTCATTGAAATGAATGAGATCTATTCAGGTTTCTTGGAGATATATGTATCGAAGGAGACGCTGGATTTATTCTACCAAAAAGGTGAAATATCTCTTTCAGAAGTGGCGAATCATCCCTTCTACCCGAACCAGTTTTTACTGCTGAAAGATGCACTGGGCAGTTCCTCCTCGGCTGTAGGAATCGTCGATAAGAACGCGAAACTCCTGAAAAAACTGCTCTATGATGAAGATATTATCTGGGGAATTAAACCGAGGAATGTTCAGCAAACGATGGCGGTAGAGCTGTTAATGAGACCGGATATCCCCCTCGTGACGATGGCTGGAAAAGCGGGGACAGGCAAAACATTAATCGCACTGGCGGCAGGTCTTTTTCAAACGGAAGATTTGCAGCTGTTTAAAAAGCTGCTCGTTGCCAGGCCCATTGTCCCAGTCGGCAAAGATATTGGCTATTTGCCCGGTGAAAAGCAAGAAAAGCTGCGTCCTTGGGTACAGCCTATTTATGATAATTTAGAGTATTTATTCAATACCCAAAAATCTGGAGAGATTGATCAAATCTTAGCTGGCTTAAATTCTGTCGAGGTCGAAGCGCTTACCTATATTCGCGGCCGAAGCATCCCCGAGCAGTATATTATTATCGATGAGGCGCAGAATTTAACGAAGCATGAAGTGAAGACGATTTTAACGAGAGTTGGCGAGCGCAGCAAAATTGTGCTGATGGGAGATACCGCTCAAATTGATCACCCTTATTTGGATGAATATAATAACGGGCTGACATACGCCATTGAGAAATTTAAAGAGCAGCCGGTTTCCGGGCATATTAAATTAATGAAAGGGGAAAGGTCGGGTTTAGCGCAGCTGGCAGCCGATATCTTATAAAAAAGCATCCTTCAGCAGAATTAACGTTGACGTTAATTCTGTTTTTCTTTTTTTAAAAGATGTCAGGTCATGTCGAAAAAAGGCCTGTTTTATAAGAAATATATGTTAAAATGAAACAAAGATAATCCATTTTATCAGACTTTTGTATTTGATTGCGATGATGAAAAGCTAGTCCTTGGGAGAAAGATGAGGTTTGTAGATCAATGAGACTAATAGCCGTTTCTGCTTTACGGGAAGGTGTGATTTTAGCAAAGCCGGTTTTGAATGATGCTGGTCAAATACTGGTAAACCGCGGCATGCCTCTTTCCATGAAAATGATTGTCAGGCTCCAAAAGCTTGGCATTACTTTTGTGTACATAGAAGATGAAGTAACAAAGGATATCATGATCCGCCCTGCTATTACGGAAAAAACGCGCAGAGAAGCCATGGGAGTCATGAAAGCATCCTTTGATCAAATCGTAGATCAGCATAAAATATCAAAAAAGTTTTCGTTTGCTCAAATGGAGCGGCAGTTTACAAGCGTTGTGAGGGATATACTTGATCAAGTGAAGGAGCATAAAGAGGCAGTATCGCTGCTGTCAGAAGTGTGCGCGCATGATAACTACATCTTATCTCATTCATTGAATGTCACAATCTATAGTTTAGCCCTGAGCATAAAGTTAAAAAAATTCAGCCCAAAGCAGCTGGAGGAAATTGGTCTTGGGGCAATGCTTCATGATGTCGGAAAGCTGTTTATCTCAACAGCTATTCTTAAAAAACCTTCTAGACTGACAGAGGATGAATTCAATGAAGTTAAAAAACATACTGAACTGGGCTTTGAATTGTTAAGAAGAGAATATAATATTCCTCTTACAGTCGCCCATTGCGCCTATCAGCATCATGAAAGGCTGAACGGCAGCGGCTATCCCCGCGGGCTTAAGGAGAAAGATATTCATCCCTATGGAAAGATTATCGGCATTACCGATGTGTATGATGCGGTCACATCAAACAGAGTTTATAGAAGAGCGATGCTGCCGCATGAGGGGCTGGAAATTTTATACGCCGGTGCCAGCAGCGAATTTGATCAAGGATTAATTGAAGCGTTCAGGAAATCAATTGTTATCTATCCAAATGGCTTGACCGTACATTTAAATGATGGGAGAAAGGGGGTTATTCTCCGGCAGACGCCAAATATTAGTGACCGGCCTGTCGTGCTGATTTTGGAGGAAGGTCAAGATACATTAGCCCATCCATATGAGCTCGATCTGTCACAAAATCATTCGGTATTAATCAGCGAGACAGATACAACCTTACTTGGAAAGAGATAAATCAGCGGATAAAGCGAGCCGCGAACGAATCGGACATGCAGGTGCCGCGGCCTCCCGCTTAGACTTTTTTGTTCCCCGCTCCGTTCTTGCAGTGAAAGTCTTATGTCACCTAACATGCCGGTTGAAAAAGATTGAGCGCCTGCTAAAGAACATGATCATACGGCGCTGCTCGCTGCACTCGCTTGCCATGAACGGACATTCTTCCAGACTGTATGCCCAGTCGGACAAGTGATTGCAAGTTGGGCTGAAGATTGGAAATCATGCTGCTTGTTCACTTAAAAGAAGAAACCGGGACAAAGGGTTTTCAGCTCAAAAAAAGCCGAACTATTATTTAGAACTCTCCTTCAGAGTTTCGTAATAGTTCGGTTTTATTGTTTCTCATATTTTTATTAAACACAATGCTTCGGCTTTATGACAGCAAATTTAGTTAGGTCGCAGCCTCGCTGTTATTATTCAATCCGAAAGGCCTGTACGTTTCGGATCGCGTTGTGCCGGTTAGTGCCGTCCTTAAAGAGAATATGAACGGGACCGTCTTCCCGGAGCGGCTTTCCATCCTTTGAAAACGCTAAAATGATATTGCCGGCCTCAGCGATCGGCCACTGCATGTCTCCATCTTTCGTTTCAGCGATCAGCTGAGCGGCGTCTTCCAAAGGTTCAGCATTTTTTAGAAAAGGCTCGAACGGAACACCGAATGAACCGGTAAGCACTTTCTCTTTTTCATATTTTTTCTCGGATTTGATGGTCGGGGGCGAAACAGCGCCTTCGCGAATTTCTTTATCCCAATATTTAGAGATTTTCTTCGTATATTCTTCCTCATTTTCTTGCGGATCTGCATCATTCATATCAAAATATGTATGTAAATCAATGCGGCGATCATCAAAAATCCACACGCTGGGATCCAATGTAACCGGAAACTTCACTTTCCCTTTAATAGGAATTATATTGTTCATCTGGCTTCCTCCTAGAAATGAAATCATCCTCTACAGTTCAAGTATAGCGCTTTCGCCTTAGATTGTCAGGAGACAAATGAAAATCCCTTGCAAATAAGTGCGATTAACGATAAAATTTTAAATTATAGTCAATCCATTGATGCTTGGAACAGGGGGAGTTATAAATGGCGTCTGAAATGAAAGTCAATCACAGGGAAAAAGCCTACTCTCTATTGGAAGCAGACGCAGAAAAAATTTTGCGCCTCATTAAGGTTCAAATGGACAACTTAACGATGCCCCAGTGCCCTCTTTATGAAGAAGTGCTGGATACTCAAATGTTTGGCTTATCCCGTGAAATAGATTTTGCTATACGTTTAGGATTAGTTGATGAAAAAGATGGAAAGGAATTGATTGATTCACTCGAAAGAGAATTATCAGCTCTCCATGATGCATCTACTGAACGGTAAACGTTCATGAAACTCAAACAGAAACAATGCCGTTTGAGTTTTTTTACATAGAGCGACGCATTTCCAAATAAAGCGCTAAATGTTATAAGATGTCATAGAGATGGGAAGATTAACATGTGGAAAAAAATCTTAAAATCTTACGATTATACTTTAATAGCCGTGTTTTCTTTGCTTTGTTTGTTTGGGCTGATGATGATTTACAGCGCCAGTTCTGTTACAGCTGTTCATCGCTATGACGTATCGAGCGAATATTTTTATAATAAACAAAAGATTTTTCTGCTGATTTCGTTCGTTTTCTTCATTGGCGCAGCCGTTTTTCCTTATAAAGCCTATAAAAATAGTAAATTTCTATTGATTTGTGTGCTGGGCATTTTAGGATCGCTGATTCTATTAATGTTTTTCGGTACGGTTTCGAATAACGCCCAAAGCTGGTTTCGAATCGGAGGACTCTCCATCCAGCCGTCAGAATTCGCTAAGCTGGTTGTTATTATTTATATGTCAGCGGTCTATGCGAAAAAGCAAAAGTATATTAACTCATTTAACAAAGGGGTTATTCCCCCGGTTATGCTCTTGATTGTCCTCTGTATGGTTATCGCTATTCAGCCGGATTTCGGCACAGCGTTCATAATATTTGTGATTGGATGTACGATTATTGTATGTTCAGGCATGAAGCTTAAAAGCATGTGGAAGCTTATTGTTTTAGCTTCCATGATAGCCGTTATCTTATCGCCTTTAGCGATTTGGAAAAAGGATCAAATCTTTACCGAAAAGAAAATCAGCCGCTTCACTGGCTACTTAGATCCATTCGAACATAAAGAAGGAGACGGGTACCAGCTTGTTAATTCCTACCTGGCTATTGGCACTGGCGGAATAACAGGGACAGGCCTTGGACAAAGCATCCAAAAGCTCGGTTATTTGCCGGAGCCGCACACGGACTTTATCATGTCAGTGATTGCTGAAGAGCTAGGGGTCATTGGGGTTCTTATTGTGATCGGCGGGTTAAGCTTTATCGTGCTGAAAGGAATTTTTATCTCCATAAAATGCAGAGATCCGTTTGGATCGATGATGGCGGTCGGGATTGCCAGTATGATTGCTATCCAGTCAGGCATCAATCTTGGCGGTGTCACAGGCTTAATCCCAATTACAGGTGTCACTCTTCCTTTTATTAGTTATGGAGGGACTTCACTTATCCTTCTGTCCATTTCAATGGGGATTCTCGTGAACATTGCCATGTTCGTTAAATATGAAAAACTATTTAAAAATTCACAATGATGATAATAAAAAGGTTCAATGTTTTGAACCTTTTTATATATATTTACTAACACCTGACAGGGGGAAAGATTAAGATGAGACAAATCAGTAAAGTGCTGGTTGCGAACAGGGGAGAAATTGCTATCCGTGTGTTTCGTGCCTGTACGGAGTTAAATATCCGCACTGTGGCTATTTATTCAAAAGAGGATTCAGGCTCCTATCATCGCTACAAAGCTGATGAAGCCTATCTTGTAGGAGAAGGAAAAAAACCAATTGATGCTTATTTAGATATTGAAGGAATCATAGAAATTGCTAAGCAATCAGAGGTAGATGCGATTCACCCGGGCTATGGTTTTTTGTCAGAAAATATCGACTTCGCCAGACGGTGTGAAGAGGAGGGCATCATTTTTGTCGGCCCTCATTCTAAACATCTGGATATGTTTGGTGATAAAGTAAAAGCCCGAACGCAAGCTCAACTGGCGGACATCCCGGTCATCCCGGGTACAGACGGCCCGGTATCCGACCTTGAGGAAGTCGTTGAGTTCGGCAAGAAGCACGGGTTCCCTATTATCATTAAAGCAGCATTGGGCGGCGGCGGCCGCGGCATGCGCATTGTCAAAAGTGTGGATGAAGTGAAGGAAGCCTTCGAGCGTGCGAAGTCCGAAGCCAAAGCGGCTTTCGGAAGCAGCGAAGTATATGTTGAGAAATTTGTTCAGAATCCTAAGCATATTGAAGTGCAAATATTAGGCGATCATGAGGGCAATATCATTCACTTATATGAACGGGACTGCTCGGTGCAGCGCCGCCATCAAAAGGTCGTTGAAGTGGCTCCATGCGTATCGATATCAGAAGATTTGCGCAACAGGATTTGTGAAGCGGCCGTTAAGTTGATGCAGAATGTCCAATATATTAATGCGGGTACGGTTGAGTTTCTTGTAGCCGGCGATGAATTTTACTTTATTGAAGTCAACCCGCGAGTGCAAGTGGAGCATACCATTACTGAAATGGTAACCGGAATTGATATTGTTCAATCGCAAATTCTTATTGCTGAAGGACACTCCCTGCACAGTGAAAAAGTGGGCATCCCAGCCCAAGAGGACATATATGTCCACGGTTATGCGATTCAATCACGGGTAACGACAGAAGATCCGTTAAACGGATTCATGCCTGATACCGGAAAAATTATGGCGTACCGCTCCGGAGGCGGCTTCGGAGTTCGCTTAGACGCCGGAAACGGCTTCCAGGGGGCGGTGATCACTCCGTATTACGATTCCCTGCTCGTCAAGGTTTCTACTTGGGCGCTTTCGTTTGAGCAAGCGGCATCGAAAATGGTCCGCAACCTGCAAGAATTTCGGATTCGCGGCATTAAAACCAACATTCCATTTCTTGAAAATGTCATGCGTCACCCTAATTTCGTCACAGGCAAATATGATACTTCTTTCATTGACTCTACGCCAGAATTATTTATCTTTTCTAAAAGAAAAGACCGCGGGACAAAAATGCTGAATTATATTGGCAATGTGACCATCAATGGCTTCCCGGGAATCGGAAAGAAGAAAAAGCCGGTCTTTGAAAAACCCGTTGTACCAAAACTGAAATTTTCCGAGCCCATAAAGCCGGGAACGAAGCAAATTCTTGATGAGCAAGGTGCGAATGGTTTAGTTGATTGGGTTAAATCAAGGAAAGAAGTGCTGTTAACCGATACGACATTCCGCGATGCGCATCAGTCCTTGCTGGCGACGCGCGTGCGCACGAATGATTTAACCCATATTGCGGAGCCAACAGCTAAATTGCTTCCGGAATTATTTTCCATGGAGATGTGGGGAGGAGCTACATTCGATGTTTCTTACCGCTTCTTAAAGGAAGATCCATGGAAGCGTCTGATCGCTTTAAGAGAACAAATACCAAACGTGCTGTTTCAAATGCTTCTGCGCGCTTCAAATGCGGTTGGCTACAAAAACTATCCGGATAATGTGATTCGGGAGTTTGTGCAAAAATCGGCGGAAGCAGGAATTGATGTATTCCGAATTTTTGATAGTTTGAACTGGATTAAAGGAATGGAAGTGGCGATTGATGCGGTTCGTCAAGCCGGAAAGATTGCGGAAGGAACGATTTGTTACACAGGGGATATTGATGATCCTCACCGCACGAAGTACGATGTTCAATACTATAAGCAGATGGCGAAAGAGCTGGAAAACCAAGGAGCGCATATTCTTGGCATTAAGGATATGGCCGGTCTGTTAAAGCCGCAAGCGGCATACCGCTTGATTTCTGAACTGAAAGAAACGATTGATATTCCAATTCACCTTCATTCTCACGATACGAGCGGAAACGGTATTTATATGTACGCCAAGGCCATTGAAGCAGGCGTGGACATCGTGGACGTAGCGGTCAGTACGATGGCCGGCTTAACATCACAGCCGAGCGCAGACACATTATGCTATGCCTTAAAGGGCACGGACAGAGAGCCATCCGTTCATATTGAGGGGCTGGAGCAATTGTCCCATTATTGGGAAGGAGTCCGCAAATATTATCAAGAATTTGAAAGCGGTATGATGTCGCCTCACACAGAAATTTATAAGCATGAAATGCCTGGAGGCCAATACAGCAATTTGCAGCAGCAGGCCAAGGCTGTCGGATTAGGAGATCGCTGGGAAGAAGTAAAGGATATGTACAGTCGAGTAAACCTGATGTTCGGCGATATCGTGAAAGTAACGCCTTCATCGAAAGTGGTTGGAGATATGGCGCTGTTCATGGTACAAAACGACTTATCAGAAGAAGATGTCTTAACAAAAGGAGATAAGATTGACTTTCCGGACTCCGTGATTGAATTTTTTGAGGGCTTCCTCGGCCAGCCGTACGGAGGATTTCCTAAAGAGCTGCAAAAAGTAATCTTAAAGGGGAAAGAACCCATTACTGTGCGCCCAGGCGAGCTGCTGAAAGAGGTCGATTTTAAGGCGCTGCGCGATGAATTGTTTAACGAATTAGGACGTCAGGTGACCAGCCATGATGTGATAGCCTATGCGCTATATCCGAAGGTCTTCTTAGATTATAATCGGACCATTGAACAGTTCGGAGATGTGTCCAAGCTTGATACGCCAACATTCCTCTATGGAATGAGACTGGGTGAAGAAATAGAAGTGGAGATTGAAAAGGGGAAAACATTAATTGTTAAGCTGGTTTCGATCGGCCAGCCGCAAGCGGACGGCACCCGCGTCGTTTACTTCGAACTGAACGGGCAGCCGCGGGAAGTAGTCATCAAAGATGAAAGCATTAAATCAGCTGTCGCATCAAAGGTGAAAGCAGATCCTAAAAACGAAAGTCATATTGCCGCTACAATGCCTGGAACGGTGATCAAGGTAATTGCAGAAAAAGGCGAGAAGGTTAATCGTGGTGACCATTTAATGATCACAGAAGCGATGAAGATGGAAACAACCGTGCAAGCTCCGTTTTCAGGGGTCGTCAAGAACATTTATGTGCAAAATGGAGAAGCCATTTCTACAGGGGATTTATTAATAGAACTGGAGAAATAATGAAAATGCAGCAGGCTTTTAGGCCTGCTGCATTTTCATTATTTCATAGATTAAGAGAGATTTTCTGTTTACTCCGCAGTAAGACTGCCAATTAAGAATTGGAGGAAAACCCAAGTCTAAGTGTGACACTGCGCATCTACATGCCGGTTTGTTCAATGAACCAGCAGCAGGGGGTTTAGAGGTTCCCTTTACTTTGTCGTGCTTCTAGAGATTAATAGAATAAAATAACACAGCAATCCGAACAGACAAGAAATAAACAAGGCATGCGCAAGAGCAATATATAGATTAAGTTGTGTATAAATCACAAGAGCGCCAGCAGCCACTTGAAGAAGGACAAGACCGAAAGCAATGAACCATCCCCAGTATATCACCCGCTGGCCTTTATAATGCTTAAAGGCCAGCCAAGTAATGTAGGCGATCCAGACAAAAATCAAGCCAGCAGCGAAGCGGTGCCCCATCTGTATCCATTGATATGTATTAAGCGGAAGTCCCGGACTGCTATTCAAGCAAAGCGGCCAATCCGGGCAAGTGAGACTGGCATTCGTATGCCGAACAAGAGCGCCGGTATAAACGACTAAATAACTGTATAATGTCACACCGATTGTATGCCTTTTCATGCGCTTGCCGATCTTGAGAGATGAAGCATCAAACTTTTGGTCCACTTCAAAAATGAGCAAAGTGAGCAGCAATACAGCAGAAAATGAAATGAGCGAAATTCCGAAATGAAGCGCGAGCACAAAGTCTGATTGCCCCCACATAACTGCGGCAGCTCCGATTAACGCTTGCGCAAATAAAAAGAAAAAAGATAAGAACGCTAAGAATTTCGTCTCTCTTTTGTGGCCGATTATCCGCCAAGAAGCAACGGCCAGTGCCAGAACTAGGATGCCGACAACTCCGGAAACAAGCCTATGAGCTAATTCAATCACCGTTTCTGCCGTTATGTCATCCGGAATGAATTGACCGTGGCAAAGCGGCCAGTCTCTGCCGCAGCCGAGCTCAGAACCGGTTTTTGTAACGAGCGCTCCGCCAAGCAATACGAACAGCATGCCAAGTGTTGTCAATACTGCCAGCCATTTTAATGAGCGTTGCATGTTATTCACCTTCTTATTATAAATACTGTTTTATCCCGCATGTAAGAAGCCGGGGGCGTCCCCTGAGAAAGGAGCGGGGAGCTAAAGGAATAAGCGGTAAACGAACCAAAATGCCCGAACCTCCCAATATTTGAAGGTTCACTTTATAAAAAGCATGCATCCCCTCGATAATACAGAAGATAATGGAAAATGACAACTTGTAAAATTGTGTGAAACTGATATGCTTGAATATGACAATATTATTCATTTTTACGATTGTCTGGATCTGATTTCCTAAATCTCCACTTATTATCACCCTGTAAAATAGAGGCGAGGGATCTGGCACTTGAATGTCCGACACAAATTCGCCATAATTAGTTCGTGGGATGTTCACAAAATCGTTGACAAATATGATTAAATATTGAATTGACAGACAATAGAATAAAAGGAAAATTGTCTCATGGTATAGAAATACAGAGCTCAATCATTTATATTAGAATTAAGTTTGCTTTTTATGAATGAGAGGGGGGGAGAAGTTGTCACGTGCCGCAACTACAATGGGGAAAACAGGACTTCCAGAGACCACTGCCATAAAGGATTTTATGGCATTAATTAAAATAGGAATTGTGAATTCCAATATCATCACTATTTTTACCGGGATGTGGCTGGCTTTTGTTTTAAATGGTCTGCACTTTCTGCAGCACCTTGATATCATGTTTTATACTTTGCTCGGATCCTCACTGATTATTGCAGGGTCTGCTGCCTTGAATAACTATATTGACAGGGATATTGATCCGCTGATGGAGAGAACGAAAGGCCGCCCGACAGTAACAGGAAGAATCAGCTATCCGAAAGTGCTGGCGACAGGTCTTTTATTTATTATAATTGGCGCGGGTCTGCTGTTTTTAACTACTGCTGCAGCAGGCATCATTGGCTTGATTGGCGTGTTTAGCTATGTTGTTCTTTATTCCATGTGGTCCAAGCGAAAACACGTCAGCAACACGATTGTAGGAAGCATTTCCGGCGCTGTGCCGCCGCTTATTGGCTGGGCAGCTGTCGATCCGGATCTCAGCAGAATGGCATGGATGCTTTTTTTGATCATGTTCATTTGGCAGCCGCCGCATTTCTATGCGCTGGCGATGAAGCGCTGCGAGGAATACCGGGCGGCAAGCATACCTATGCTGCCTGTAGTGAAAGGGTTTGCAACAACAAAACGGCATATGATGATATGGGTGATGGCGTTGCTTCCGCTGCCTTTTTTTATGACAGCCTTAGGCACACCTTTTGTCGTGCTTGCTACAATTTTAAATGTTGGCTGGCTTGCTCTTGGATTTTCCGGGTATAGGATGAAGGATGATCTGAAATGGGCAAAATGGATGTTTGTTTATTCTTTGCAATATTTGACGATTATGTTTGTAGCGATGGTGATCTTCACTGTCGTTTAAAATAGGGAGTTCTTTCTTTGTTAAAGAAATCCACATATAAGCTCATTTTCATTTCAGAATTTAATTAGAAAGAGGGGTTGAATGAAGCTATGAAAGATAGGCTAACTAAATGGCGTCTGCTTTCTGTGTTTGTGGTGTTGACGCTGGTTCTGTCTGGCTGTGGTGAACCGTTTCTTTCCGCGCTGGTACCCGGCGGAGAAGTTGCTCAAAAGCAATTTGACTTAATGATTTTGAGTACGGTTATCATGGTGCTAGTTATTGTAGCAGTTTTCGTTATCTTTGTTATTGCTCTTTTCCGCTTCCGCCGCAAAAAAGGCGAGGAAAACAAAATTCCAAAGCAAGTAGAAGGAAGTCACTTGCTGGAGATTGTCTGGACTGTTATTCCAATTATCCTTCTTTTAATTCTAGCCGTGCCGACCGTTAAAGCAACATTTGATTTGGCGGATGTGAAAGAAATGGATGAAAAGAACAAGGACGGCAAGCGTGACGCGCTAGTCGTGAATGTGAGAGCCAATCTTTACTGGTGGGAGTTTGAATACCCAGACCAAAAAGTCATCACGGGTCAAGACCTCGTCGTTCCAACAGATCAAAAAGTATACTTTAATTTGAAGGCTTCGGATGTTAAGCATTCATTCTGGATTCCTGCAGCTGGAGGAAAGATGGATACGAATGTGGATAACGTCAACAAGTTCTGGCTGACATTTGACAGTGAGAAAGCCGCGGAAGCTGAAAATGTCTTCTATGGAAAATGTGCGGAGCTTTGCGGCCCTTCCCATGCGCTGATGGATTTTAAAGTAAAGGCGATTCCTCAGGATGAATTCCAGCAATGGATGAGTGACATGAAAACAGCTAAAGAGGAAAAACCAACGGACCCGACAGCTGCTCAAGGGCAGCAGATTTTTGAAAAGAACTGCTTGAGCTGTCACGCTGTCACGCCTCAAGACAGCCGTCCTGAACAAGCTAGAACGGCTCCTAACTTAGCCAACTTTGGCGAGCGAACTCGAGTGGCCGGAATTCTGGATCACAATGAAGAAGAACTGAAAAATTGGATTCGCGATCCAGAGAAATACAAGCCGGGCAATAAAATGACTGGCACGTATAAAAACATGTCTGAAGAAGAACTGGATCAATTAGCAGCATACTTAATGAGCTTAAAAGTTCAAGACTAAAAAGGAGGTAAAGCCGTTGAGTACCATTGCACAAAAAAAAGGTTTCGCGGGAACTATTTGGGACTATTTAACGACAGTTGACCATAAGAAAATTGCGATCCTTTACCTAATTGCAGGCGGAATTTTCTTCCTCATGGGCGGTGTTGAGGCCATGTTGATTCGAATTCAGCTTGCAGTACCGAACAATGATTTTGTCAGTGCCGGACTATTTAACGAGATCCTTACCATGCACGGCACCACGATGATATTCTTAGCAGCGATGCCGTTGCTGTTTGCTTTCATGAACGCGGTCATGCCGCTTCAAATCGGTGCCCGTGATGTGGCTTTTCCGTTCTTAAATGCATTAGGTTTTTGGCTGTTCTTTTTCGGCGGATTATTTTTAAACTTATCTTGGTTCCTTGGCGGAGCCCCTGATGCGGGATGGACTTCTTACGCTTCCCTGTCACTGGCGTCTGAAGGCCACGGAATTGATTTCTATCTTCTTGGTCTGCAAGTATCCGGATTCGGTACGCTGATCGGGGGAATTAACTTCCTCGTTACGATTATTAACATGCGCGCTCCAGGTATGACCTATATGAGAATGCCGTTATTCACATGGACAACTTTTGTGGCGTCTGCCTTAATTTTATTCGCATTTCCGCCGCTGACCATCGGTATTTTCATGCTGATGTTTGACCGTTTATTCGGCGCAAACTTTTTTGATGTCGCTGCTGGCGGAAACACGATTATCTGGGAGCATTTCTTCTGGATCTTTGGTCACCCGGAAGTGTACATTCTAATATTGCCGGCGTTCGGTATTTTCTCTGAGATTTTTGCAACGTTTTCCAGAAAACGATTGTTCGGATATTCTTCAATGGTATTTGCCACTGTGCTGATCGGTTTCCTAGGCTTCATGGTTTGGGCTCACCACATGTTTACTACCGGTATGGGTCCGGTTGCCAACGCGATCTTTGCGGTTGCAACAATGGCCATTGCGGTGCCAACAGGAATTAAAATCTTTAACTGGCTGCTGACGATCTGGGGAGGAAGCATTCAGTTTACAACGCCGATGCTGTATGCTGTTGCCTTTATCCCTTCGTTCGTTGCTGGTGGGGTAACAGGTGTCATGCAGGCCGCAGCTCCGGCGGATTACCAGTATCATGATACGTATTTTATCGTGGCTCACTTCCACTATGTAATTGTCGGTGGGGTCGTGTTAGGTATTTTAGCCGCAACCCATTTCTATTGGCCGAAAATGTTTGGAACGATGCTGAATGAGACATTGGGCAAAATCACGTTCGTCACATTCGTTTTAGGGTTCCATTTAACCTTCTTCGTACAGCATTTTCTTGGATTGATGGGAATGCCTCGCCGCGTGTGGACATTCCTTCCTGGCCAAGGTTTGGATACGGGAAACTTAGTCAGCTCGATCGGCGCTGCCTGTATGGCATTTGGCGTCATTGTCCTATTGCTGAACATTGTCATTACGACCGTGAAGAACGAAAAAGTTGGAAACGATCCGTGGGGAGATGGACGTACGCTTGAATGGGCTATCGCTTCACCGCCTCCATTCTATAATTTTAAGCAATTACCGCTCGTTCGCGGGTTAGACACGTATTGGATTGAAAAGATGGAAGGCAAAAAAGGCTTAACGCCGGCTGAACCGCTTGGGGACATTCATATGCCAAATCCATCGATTGCCCCATTTATCATTTCTTTCGGATTATTTGTTGCTTCTTTCGGAGCTATGTATCAAATTGATGATAAGCCGTGGGCTATTCCGGTATTAATTGGGGGATTGGCGATTACATTCATCACGATGCTAATCCGTTCTATTAAGGATGATCATGGCTTCCATATCCATAAAGAGGATTTAATTGAGGAGAAAGATAAGGGGGTTAAGGCATAATGCAAGCGAATGAAAAGTTCACGCCCCAAACTTGGCCCGAAGCGCCTGAGAAAGCGACCCTTGAAGGGAAAAATAAATTCTTAGGCTTCTGGTTCTTTCTGGGAGGAGAGACCGTTTTATTCGCCTCTCTCTTTGCCACTTACATCGCGCTGAAGGATAAGGTGCCAAGTCCGGATCACGCATTGGCAAAAGACTTATTCCAGCTTCCGTTAGTGTTTGTGATGACGATGCTGCTTTTAACGAGTTCATTGACAAGCGTCTATGCTATGTATCATATGAAAAACTATAATTTCAAGCGGATGCAGGCTTGGCTGCTGTTTACGGTGATCCTTGGTTTAGGATTCCTTGGCTGTGAAATTTACGAGTTTGTTCATTACTATAAAGAATACAATCACACATTTACGAGCAGTGCATTTGGATCAGCATTCTACACATTAGTCGGATTCCATGGTGCCCACGTCATTTTTGGGCTATCGTGGATCATCACGTTGATGGTTCGTAACGCAGGTCGAGGATTAAACCTTTACAACGCGCCTAAATTTTATTTGGCAAGCCTTTACTGGCACTTTATCGACGTTGTATGGGTATTCATCTTTACTGTAGTATACTTAATGGGAATGGTGGGATAATTGATGGTGAAGCACAATCAATCAAGCTCGAGCAACCCAAGAGTCGATTACGAATACCGGCGCAAAAAGAATGCTGAAGAAATGAGAATGCAAGTCGTTTCTTTTACTTTGATGATTTTCTTTACAGTGGTGGCTTTTGTTACTGTAGCGGCAGGATTCTCTAAATGGTTTGTCATCCCTTTTATTCTTTTGCTGGCATGTGTTCAAGTAGCTTTTCAATTATACTACTTTATGCACATGAAGCATAAAGGGCATGAAGCACCGTCGCTGTTCCTATGGTCAGGTATAGTAGTAGCCTTTGTCACTGTATTAGCGTTTATGACAGTCGTTTGGATTTAAAAGAAAGGTCAGTCCTTTAAGGGCTGACCTTTTGCTGTAGGAAGGCTTCCGTTCTTTTCGGATTGTCATGAACTTGTCATCGTAAATGATTGATCGCCCTAAGCGGGAAAGGTATAATAGGCGGTAGGGCATCTCAAAAATTGTCGAGGTGAAAAAAATGCCAATCGGTATATTTGGATTTCAAGCATTATGGAGTCCGTTATTTATTTTGCTCTTGACCTTTTTAACGGTTTTGTATTTTTTCATTACTGTAAAATGGCGGAAGGATTTTAAAGAGAGTGAACCGTTAACAAAGCGGCAAGCATTTCTATTTATCGCGGCGATGCTTGTATTGTATGCGGTTAAAGGCGCTCCAATTGACTTGATGGGACATATTATGTTCACTTATCATATGGTGCAGATGGCTGTTCTTTATTTAGTTGTGCCGCCGCTGCTGATTAAAGGGATTCCTTGGTGGGTTTGGAAAGCAGTGATTCAGCTTCCGGTGATTCGGCCGGTCTTTCAGCTTCTTACTAAGCCGCTGATTGCCCTCGTACTGTTTAATGGACTGTTTTCGATTTACCACATTCCTTTAGTGTTTGATTATATTAAAATGAGCGAAACGCTTCATGGCTTATACACATTTATGCTGTTTATTTTTGCAATTTTCATGTGGTGGCCACTAGTGAATGAGATGCCAAGAGGAAAGCAATTAAGCGGTCTCAAAAAGGTCGGCTATATTTTTGCTGACGGGATTTTGCTTACTCCTGCCTGCGCACTTATCATCTTCGCGACTTCTCCTGTGTATGCCACTTACAGTGACGCCAGCATGTGGCTGCAGGCTATGGAACTCTGTGTTCCGACGAATACTTTACAAAGCTTAAGTTTAAGCGGTCCTGAACTTTTTTCTGATATGCCGATCTTGGAGGATCAGCAGCTCGGCGGAGTGCTGATGAAAATCATTCAAGAAATTGTATATGGTGTGATATTGGCGCAGGTCTTTTTTGAATGGTACCGAAAAGAGCGCAAGGATGACGAGACGATTACTCAGGAAGCACTGGCTAAACATCAGGCCAACTTGATTAAATAAGCAAAGGGAAGAGGAAGCAATCCCCTTCCCAATACATACGATGAAGGAATATCGAGTGTAGGAAAGAGAGGAAACGATGTCACTACCAATTTTGCCAACAATCAGTACATCTTTTATTGTGTTAAGCGCGATTTTTGTAGCGATAGGCTGGGCGCAAATTAAACAAAGAAAGATCGAACAGCATAAGAAAACGATGCTGACCGCCGCCGTATTTGCTATATGCTTTTTCATTATTTATGTAAGCCGCACTGTATTTGTGGGGAACACTGCTTTTGGCGGGCCGGATGAAATCAAGATCTATTATACAGCCTTTTTAATTTTTCATATTACGCTGGCGACAACTGGGGCTGTGTTTGGGATTGTTACGATCTTATCAGGATTGAAAAACAATTTAATCAGACATAAAAAAATCGGCCCTATTACGAGTGTTATTTGGTTTTTTACGGCCATCACGGGAGTGGCTGTCTATATTCTCCTATACGTTTTATATAAAGGCGGAGAAACCACATCTGTCATTAAAGCGATATTAGGGTTTTAAACAGGGGGTTTCCCCTGTTTTTCCTTTAAAAAAAGCGCCACGATAGAAGGATCGGCGCTTTTCATGACTCTATTATACTGTGAATTCAGAGACCTCATTCTTCACATCAGCAAGAACTTTTTCGCAAGTTTCCACTAATGAGGCTGGATACATCTCATCGTCTCCATATTCCACACCGTGCGGATAATAATGTTTTCCTAAAAGAGGAGGAAGCAATTGAACGACGGCATTCGCAGCTCCGATATCCCCTTCCGTTGCATACGCTTGCATACGCAAGTAATATGTACCTTCTTTTAATTCAAATTTGCGGTCAAACGTGACGCGCTCATAATCCCATTGACCAGCAAGAACGAAACCGTGTGAAGTTAATATAAAGTTCAAACGATTAAAATCCAGCTGTAAGTTTTCTAAACCCGTGTTATCAAATTTCATGAAAAACCCCTCCTGAATTTCGTGGCATGTACCCGGTTACAAAGCACATCAGCAGTCTATTGCCTCATTTCCATAATAGTCGAAAATGGCAGTTCTTGCAATCTATTGGGAGAATTCCAGCGGATTAATTTAGAACAGTCTTCATTGCTGTTTAGAAAGAGGATGAAAGCGCTCAACGGCTTGTAGAAGCTTCAGCATGTGATACACTCAAACCAAAGTGTTATAATGACAGTAATCATCGGTTAGGATGGTAGGATGGAAGGAGGTTATCTTCTGCGATCAGTTATCAGAATTTTAGTGGTGATGTCGATTGTTTTAATTGTCGGTATATACTTGAACCAATCCATCAAGGAGAATGAAGTGCTTGAAAATTCCACGAGCGTCTCTCCGCAAAAGGCGAGTAAAGAGCTGGAGAAGGAATTGGAGAAAGGATCTCAATCTGTCTCTGTGCGTAAGGCGCCGGAGAAAGGGAGCGGTTCATTTGTTGGCAAACCATCTAAAGAAGTTATTCATGCATTTGGGCAGCCGGTAAGAAAGGATCCTTCGGCGTATGGATATGAATGGTGGGTGTATAAGAAAGCAAATCAGTATATGCAATTTGGAATTGAAAACAATCGGGTGGTATCCGCTTATGCGGCAGGACAAGCCGACGCAGCCCCTTTTAAGCTCGGCCAGCGCATGGAAGGGATTTTTCAGTCGAATCCCTTAGATACAGAAGTAGTCGTGAAGAATAAAACGGGCACCTACCGTTTTGAATTATCAGAGGAGGACTATAATATTCGTCCGCTTATTCCTTTGGGGGATATTTACGCGCAATTATATATAGATCAATTTACAGGCAAGCTTTCGAGCGTCCGTTTTTTAACGAAAGATTGTTTAATTAAGCTGCGTCCGTATGAGCTGGTTTATCGCGGTGAGCTGCCGGCAGTGGCTGAGCCCTCAGCTAAACGCTGGGCTCAAATTGAAAGAGGGAGCGAGCAGCAAATCTTGGATTTGACCAATATCATTCGTGCCAGATTTGATCTGGGCACAGTGAAATGGGAACCAGCTGCTGCTGCAGTTGCCAAGCGCCACAGTAAAGAAATGTTTGAAAAGAATTATTTCGCCCATGAATCGCCGACGGCCGGTGACCTGGGAGATCGCCTGCAGGCAGCCGATATTTCTTATGAGCTTGCTGGTGAAAACATAGCCGCCAACTATATTGATGGACCGGCTGCCGTAGAAGGGTGGCTCAATTCTAAAGGACATCGCCAAGCCCTTCTGGAAAAGGATTTTACATTGTTAGGTGTCGGTGTTTACCGCAAATATTATACGCAAAACTTTCTGGGGCGCTAAGTAGATAAAGCGGGCTGACGCTGTTATAAGGCCAGCTCAGTCTCTTTTGCAGTACGCCTCAGCTCACTATCTAACCGCTCGCTAAAGTAATCTTCCAGCATTAGAGGGGTTCTTTCGTGCTCTGCTGCAGCGCCATTGTCACCTGCGTTGTCTAGCTCCAAACGAATCAGGATTTGGGTGCCGCGGTCCCCGCTTCATTTTTGAAGGGGCTGCGGCATCTTATATGCAGGAAGGTTTTGCACTTTTTTCAAGAGCCGCCATACAGTAATAGTAGCAAAAGAATGGGCGGGGGATGCTTTGTGAAAAATGATTCCTTACATCCGGAAGTGCAGGAGTTCAAGCGGTTTATGAGTCAGCGAGAAGATTTAAGAAAGATGGTAAGGCGGCGCCAAAAAACATTGCAGGAGCTGTTTGAAGAGTGGCATTCTTCTAACAAAGAAAAGGATGAACAGCCGCAAAAGCCGGATTGGCTCACGAAGATCGCTGAAGCCGTTTCTTCCTTGGACAGCAAGAAGTGGAACAGCTATGTAGCGGAATTGCAGTCGGTTATTGAAACAGTGCAAATGATGTTGGCTGACTTCGGGGAAATGAACCGTCAAAATTCGCGACCCTCCGCATTAGAACATTATCAGGCAGAGGAAAGGGAGTAGACGATTGTGAGACAAGAGATTATGGAGAGAATTATGCAGAAGCAAGAGTGGCTTCATTATTTAAGGAATGAGCCCATTTGGTACCGGTTGCTAAGCAGAAATCCTGATCACTTTGGACAGTTTGAAAGAGCTAGCCTGCACTTTCATAAAAAAACGCTTCCTCATCACGTTGAACGTGTCAGTGACAGCATACAATTGGCAACAACCCTATTTTCATTAATGAATGCCCAAGTGTCAAGCAATTCGGGAAATGCTGCTGGCGATTCTGAGGCTAAACAAAAAAAGGATCAATAAAAAGCGCTTTTTTGCTCACACTAATAAAAAAGAAGAGGAGTGTGAAGCATGAAAGCTTGGCTGATGATCATGGCAATTGGATTAGCCGGATGCAAGCAATATTACCCTGAGCCTGAAGCGCTCAAGCCGGTGCCTTCTTTAACGGAAGCGGAAGCTCAAGCGCAGAACAGACCGTCCAATCATTGGACTGTTCGTCATTTGTTAAAAGGGAATCAGCTATTTATTGAATGCGTAGTCAACGGGGTCTCTTTTGCAAATCACCGGTCGGATGGAACCGTTAAAGGCCGTGCAGTGGTGTATATAGATGATAAGTTTTACAAAAATTATCATACCGCTGCGTTTATTGTCAAAGGTTTAACACCAGGAAAGCATAAAGTTCATATTCAGTTAACCGATGCCCACAATCGTCCGCTGGGATTTGAGAAAACTTTCTTCATCACCATTCCGTAAGCATTTTTCTTTCGAGGGAAATGTGATAATATAAAGGAATGGAGGTGGGCATTTTGCTTACAGCTACATTAGAGAAAATTAAAACAGTAGAGCAGGCTGAACAGCTGGCATCCATGATTATGCAATCGGATGTGGCGGAAAAGTATCAGACCTGCTACTCTCATTTATATACCGATCCTGCGACAGCCAGCAAAATTAAACGGTTCAAACGTTTAAAGGAGCAATTTGAAGAAGTTCAGCGCTTTGGCCGCTATCATCCCGACTATGGCCGGGTGATGAAGGAAATAAGGGAAGCCAAGCGGGAAATGGATCTGGATGAACGGGTAGCGGCTTTCCGGGTAGCGGAACGTCAGCTGCAGTCATTGCTGGATGAAATCAGCGCCTTGCTTGGCCGCTCTGTATCCGAGAAGATTAAAGTTCCCGGAGGAAACCCTTTCTTTGCAGCAGATTCGAACTGCGGCGGGGGCTGCGGGAGCGGAGGAAGCTGCGGCTGTTCCGCGTAGTGATCTGGCTTGATGGTTGATTCTTTTTTTCCTTTTGTGCTAGACTGAAGTAAAAAGGCTAAGGTTAAGGGAGATTATATGTTTACTGAACGGCAGGCTATTATTGTTTGGCTTCATCATACGAAGCCGGCTAAATCATTGCGAAAATATGGAAACGTTCACTATGTATCCAAGAAGATGAAGTATGCGGTTGTCTACTGTAATCAGGAAGAAATCGAAAGAACGGTCGATAAGCTTCAATCGCTGTCTTTTGTCAAAAGAGTCGAGCTGTCTTTTAAGCCGTTTTTAAAGACGGAGTACGAGAATTCCAAACCGAATAAAGCAAAAGAATATGATTATAAAATCGGCGTATAAAAAGCAGGAAGCCCGGATATTCCCCTCCTGTGCAAACAGTTAGGAAAAAAGCCTACACTGTCTGTACAGGGGGGATTTTTTACGGCGAAAAAAGGTTCTAAATTAAAACGGGTAATCGTTAAAGAGCAGTTGTAAGGGGAGGAGCACCGGGAAAGCCGATTATTTAGACAATGCTTGCTCAGGAAATTTTTGAGTCAGGTTCAAAACAGAGTTCATGTGTGAAGGAGTATAAGAAGCTGGAGGAAGTCCGTTAAACCGCTGAATCCAAAAATTAGGCAGCTTTGCCCAATTAAGCATCGGGCAAAAACTGCCTAAGAATTCAATGATGATTAGTTTCAGCCAACTGCCGTTGCCTAAGCTGAATAGAGTGCTTTTTTAATTCAGAGGGGGGATATAGTGATGAAGCCTTAGAATCCCCATTAAATACTGATAATATAGAGCAGGTTCAGCAAAGTTTTTTGAATGCTTCACTTCAAGTTGAATGATCTCCTTATTTAATGCTTTGGCTGCTTGCAAAAATAAATTAAATCGCTGGCTCGCTGAATGCTCCGGATGCGGGATCCCTTCCCGGCAAATGTATAGCGGCTGAAAGTCTCCTGGGCTTGTCGGTGCCAGAATAACGACTAAGGAAGTCATTGCGCGATCTTCTGCAGCAGTATGCAGAGCTAGCATATGGGTTAAACGATGCTGGTTGCTCTTAGCAATCTCCATCAGCTCATACAAATCTGAATAGCCTTCTCCAAGCTCGATAAATCGCTGTATCAAGTGATGCCCTCCGTTCTTCGTAATAAATCTTTTATATTGTACCGTTCTCTGCTGCTTTGCTCAAGCCTATAGTCGAGCAGCTCATCATAAATCAACACAAATCTGTAAAAAAAATGCTGAATGGCTGTCCGCGGCTTTGTGAAATTTGGTATCTTAAAAGGTGAATTTCTGACTAGTAAGGGTGGAGCCATGATGAATACTAGAGTTTTTCTTCTTACTTTTATTTTGCTGCTAGTCGCCGTATCCGGGAGTTTGCTAGTAAACCAATGGATCGGCTATGAAAAGAACTCTAAAACTTCGCATAAAGCGGAGGTTGAGCAGCAAATCCAGCTGGAACATGATCGGTTTGGTCTCAAGGTTTACCAGACTTTCAGCCGTCTGGAGCCCGGTAAGAACGCTGCTATCGTTCTTCCGGCGAATGCTCAATCAGCCGGATGTGTGAAGCAAGAAGCGAAATGCTCATTTAGAGGTCTGGGAGTGCTGATTACTCCAAAAGAAACTTCCGCTACGGTGTTCTATTCCTTGAAGCTGCCAGCAAATCGATCAGCCCTATTGCTGACTGACTGGTTTGCTAAGATAAAAGAGCTGAAAATCAAGCGGACAAAAGTTCAATTGACTGAAAAAACATGGCGCTCCGGGAGTTGGCATTCGGGGCTGGAAGCGACCGGATTTCAGAGGATGGATATGATTGACTACTACGTATTTGAAGGGGAGGGAGGAGCTGATAGCCTTTATTGGCAATTAAGGCCGCTAAAGCGGATAGCTAAAGGAAAGAACGTGAGCCTGTATGGGAGTCCTTCACTCAAACTGGGCCGCCAAGCATGGAGGGCATTAGAAGCGGCGAGTCGGCAAAAGCCGTCTGTCATTATCGTCACAGACCAGCATCCTGCCTACTCTTCTGACCGTCTTTATTTAGTCGGCAGCAGTCAGGAAGCAGCCAAGCTGTCTCAAGGAATGATACGAGACAAGATTGAGAAGGATTATCGATTCAGCCAAAATGAAAAATGGCTGGCGCAGCTTCTTGCCGCCTATGAACTGAATGCCCCGCCTCCTTCGCAAAAGGTTCGATGGCTATATGAACAATTACAGCAGCAATTGACACCAGAAGAACAATCGAGGTGGCGGTCGGCCCTTCTGGATTTGCAAGGGGATGCAGTGACCGCTGAAATACTGGATCACAAGCTGTCAGAAGTGAAGGGAATGGAAACGCGCTTCTTTACAGAAAACAAAGAAGCAGACCCGCCGTTCAACGCCCTCGTTTTTAAAGAGAGCCGCCCAATATATATCAATGGCAAAAGAGCCGGCATCCAGCCATTAAAGGATCAGAGCGGTTTATTCTTTCCGTTGCGATTGACTTTAGGAAAGCTGGGATTTCAGGTGGACAAACTGCCAAACGAGAGGGAATTGCTGATTGTTAAGCAGTTTGATACGTATCGTCTGGACTTAGACCAAAATCGTTTGATTCTAAATGAAGAGGAGTACGGCATTTATCACGATGCTTTGCGTTATTACAGCGGAAAGCTCTACATAGAAAGCAAATGGATGCAGAAAATATTTTTGCTCCGCATGGAAGAGCGAGAAGGCGGTCTCTATATTTATGAATGGACCCGCTAAATCATAAAAAGAATCTGCAAACAAGGGGCGTTCTTTCTTCCTCCTGCTGCAGCCTATTATTGTCCGCATCGTACAAGTCTGAACGAATCGGACTTTTAGGTGCCATGACTTCCTTAAGTTTTTGGGTCGCCGCTTCATTCTTGTACGGCATCTTATATCCGGGATAAAAAAAGCCCTGCTGACTGTGCTCAGCAGGGTCCTTCTAGGTCTAATTAGACAGAAGGCAAAGGGAGAGGAGAAACCGGAGAAAAAACATATGGGGAATGTATGTTTTCTCCGTGATCGACAACATCCCGAGTGATGTTGTTATTTGTAGTATGGACAAAGCATGCTGATTATAAACAACTATTTTTAAAAAAACACAGAAAGACGCAAAAAGAAATCACCTAGATACAATTTTTGAAGTGTGTTAACATGAATAAGAAAATCTTTATGAATGGTGAGAGAATATGAGAGTAATTTCAGGTACGCATAAAGGAGTCTCATTAAAAGCAGTACCAGGTCAAAATACGCGGCCGACAACGGATAAAGTGAAGGAGTCGATATTTAACATGATTGGCCCGTATTTCTCAGGAGGAATTGGCTTGGATCTTTTTGCCGGCAGCGGCGGTCTCGGCATTGAAGCATTAAGCAGAGGCTTTGAAAAAGTACTGTTTGTTGATCGTGAAATGAAAGCGGTTCAAACAATAAAAGGAAATTTAGCGAGCTGCGGATTTACTGACCGCTCTGAAGTTTATCGCAATGATGCAGAGCGGGCGCTGAAAGCAGTGTCCAAACGCGAATTGGCGTTTCACGGAATTTTTTTGGATCCGCCGTATAAAAAACAACAGTTAGAAAAGCTGATGCACTATATTGAAGAGAAACGATTGCTTGATAACCAGGGGTTCATCGTCTGTGAGCATAGTTCAAATATCAGCCTGCCGGAAGCTGTCGGGCGCTTAGATCAAGTGAGAATGGAAACTTACGGCATGATCCGTGTATCAATATATAAATGGCTGAGTCAATAAGGGGGAGCGCGAATGGCAAGCATTGCAGTATGTCCAGGTAGCTTTGATCCGATTACGAATGGACACCTAGACATTATTCAAAGAGGAGCTCAAGTATTTGATAAAGTATATGTAGTGATATTAAGCAATTCGGCGAAAGCGCCGCTTTTTTCTGTGAATGAACGGATGGATCTCATCCGGGAAGTGACCGGTCACCTGCCGAATGTAGAAGTGGATCATTATAATGGTTTGTTGGTAGAGTACGCAAAAAGTGTAAATGCCAATGCCATATTGCGCGGTTTGCGTGCTGTATCAGACTTTGAATATGAAATGCAAATCACATCTATGAACCGGGCGCTGGATGAACATTTAGAAACATTTTTTATGATGACAAACAGTCAATACTCCTTTTTAAGCTCCAGCATCGTCAAAGAAGTGGCGAAATATGGAGCGAATATATCTGCACTTGTTCCCAAAGCGGTAGAGCGAGCCCTGCAAAGGAAATTTGAACTGGGCAGCTGATCTTTTTTTAAAAGAGGAAGAACAGAAGCGAGGCTGTTCTTCGGCACGGCATCAAGACGCTTGTCGAAGTAAGCGCGATTCCCTGCTGAATCCTCGCATAGAGCCGCCTGTTCATAAGAGGATAAGTGAGCTTGGACAGATTTATAGAAGCGTCGGTCAACAGGCTGAAACACCCTGCCATCAGGGTGTTTCTTACTTTTTAGCCGCGGCTAATAAAGCTGTATATATGACCAGCATGGTAATGGTGATCAATGGCCCGAATTGTTTGAGGAGAACCACCGCATCGTCTATAGCCGTTTGTTCAGTTCCGAAAACAGGAATGGAATGCATCGTTTCTCCGTTCTTCACGGTCTGCTCATAGACGGGCTCCCACAGGACAAAAGCAATCAGCGCTGAATAGCAGCCGTGGAGAATTCGCGCGATAAAGAACGGACGAAAGCGGATGTCTGATTCGGCTAGGATGCTTGCAACTTGCGCTTGCACGCTTAACCCGCTGAAAGCGAGGATAAAGCTGATCAGTACAGCTTGCTGCACGAGAGGGGTTTCCTGAACTTGACTGATCATCTGGCTGCCCAGTGTGATCTCAAACACTCCAGCAATAAATGGAATGCTTAAATCGGAAGAAAGATGAAAAAGGGCAAATATCTTTGCGGCTATTCCCGCTAAAAAAGAGGTAACATGAAGATGGAACAGCAGCTTGTTCATAACGGAAAACAGAATAATAAATCCGCCAATCATCAAAAGGGTTCGTACAGAAGAAAGAACCGCATCACCCATTAGCTTGCCCAGCGGCCGATTGTCCTTTAATCTGGCTTGATGCATGGCCGAAAAGGCTGATGTGAAAGCAAACGGTCTCATTTTCTGTGACTTTGCCTGCCGTTCAGCTCCATGAAACCGCATCGTTAACCCTACGAAAAAATTGCCTGTATAATGAGCGAGTGCAAGCAGCACACCGAGATGAGCATCGTAGAAAAATCCGACTGAGACAGCCCCAAAAATGAAGAGAGGGTTCGATGAGTTAGTGAAGCAGATCAGCCGTTCGGCTTCAATCCGCGTCAGTTGTCCCTCCTGCCGTAATTGTGCCGCCAGTTTAGCTCCGGAAGGAAATCCGGACGCCATCGCCATTGCCCATACAAATCCGCCCGCTCCGGGAACCCGGAACAGCGGACGCATCAGCGGTTCTAGAAGAACGCCGATAAAGCTGACGACGCCAAGGCCAATCATCATATCAGAGAGAATAAAGAAAGGAAGCAGCGAGGGAAAGACAATTTCCCACCACATATTCAACCCTCTAATCGAGGCGTCAATTGAAACCTCGGGAAATATAATTAAGGAAGAAGCGAATGCAGTAATCATTAAAGCTAAAAGAATGGTTTTAAAATGGGAACCAGTCAATCTTGAAAACCTCCTATTCACTCTATAAGCGCGTCAGTCTGGGATTCATTTAAACATTTGGCTATTATAAAAGTAAGTGAAATGGCTGTTTGATTTGCTGTCAGGCAGCTGACCAAACACTCGTCCCGTTTTATTCAATATACTCATACAAATCAGAAATAGACCATAGCTTAAAAGAGAATTCTAAATTGGAGGGAAAGATATTGCATCGACCAAAGATAGGGGTGGCTCTTGGCTCAGGCGGAGCGCGGGGCTTTGCGCACATAGGCGTGCTGAAAGCCTTGGAGGATGCCGGCATTCCGGTGGATATGCTAGCCGGAAGCAGCATGGGCTCCCTCGTGGCAAGCTTCTATGCATCCGGTCAGGATATGGAGCAGCTGTATAAACTTTCAACCGCTTTTCGCAGAAAGTATTTTCTGGATTTTATCGTTCCTAAACTGGGCTTTATCTCAGGCAAGAAAATCAAAAGTTTTATTCGTTTATTCACATATGGTAAAAATATTGAAGAGCTGAATATGCCTGTAGCCATTATTGCCACCGATATCCAAAGGGCGGAGAAAGTCGTTTTTACAAAAGGGCCCATCGCTGAAGCAGTGCG
Source organism: Bacillus xiapuensis (assembly GCF_002797355.1). Lineage (GTDB taxonomy): Bacteria > Bacillota > Bacilli > Bacillales > Domibacillaceae > Bacillus_CE > Bacillus_CE xiapuensis. Next base: position 1,044,027 of record NZ_KZ454939.1, read on the forward strand.
TGCCAGCATTGCCATTCCGGGAATTTTTGTTCCGGAAAAAGTGGGCGGCCGCTTGCTCGTGGACGGCGGAGTGATTGACCGCGTTCCTGTGTCCGTCGTCAAAGAAATGGGGGCGGATATCGTCATCGGCGTCGATGTGTCCTCCGTCAAGAAAAATGCTGAAATTCATACAATTTTTGATGTGATTATGCAAAGCATAGATATTTTACAATTGGAGATTATAGAAAATCGCCAGACTGCTTCTAATGTCATGATTCGACCGCCTGTGGACGGGTACAATTCAAGAGCGTTTACTCACATCGAAGAGATTATTCAGGCGGGAGAAAACGAAGCACAAAAGAAGATCCCAGAAATTAAACAGCAGATTGCAAGCTGGAAGGAGCATCAGAATGAGAAGTAAATTAACTGTATTTTCCTATCTTTTCCTGTTCATGCTCATTGCCGCTTCTTTTATACAGCTTCCCTATTATGTAATGAAGCCGGGGGAAGCTCATGAGCTAGCGCCGATTGTCAGCGTAGCTGGAGGCAATAAAGAGAAGGGAGAATTAATGCTGACAACGATTAAAATGGGACAAGCGACCCCCGTTTCCTATGCCGTTGCTTCGATTCGGGATTATGAAGAAATCATTCCCGTTGGCGAAGTACGCGCTCCGCATGAATCAGAAGAGGAATACAATATTAGACAAAAGTATTTAATGGACAATTCTCAGCATTCTGCTATTCAAGTGGCTTTTGACGCAGCGAAAAAGCCGTATAAATTTATTAATAAAGGCGTGTATGTATTAAGTGTTTTTCCTAATATGCCCGCTCAAGGAGTGATAAAAGCCGGTGATCAGCTCATCGCCGCGGATGATAAAAAAATGAAGACATCCAAACAGTTCACCAAATACATTCACTCGAAGCGGCCAGGAGATGAGATCCGCCTTACATATGTGCGCGATCAAGTAAAGAAACGTATAAAACTACCGCTCAAAAGCTTTTCCAAGGGCAGCGGGAAAGCCGGAATAGGCATCACCTTGCTGGATCGAAGAAAGCTGGTAAGCGATCCGAAAGTTCAGCTGAAGGCGGAAGCGATTGGCGGTCCATCGGCCGGGCTGATGTTCAGTTTGGAGATCTATAATCAGCTTGTGAAGGAGGATGTAACGAAAGGCCGGAAAATTGCCGGTACAGGTACGATTCAGCCGGATGGAACCGTCGGAAGGATTGGAGGAATCGCTCAAAAAGTCGTAGCGGCGGACAAAGCGGGCGCGGAAATATTCTTTGCCCCAAATGATGCCATTTCACCTGAGATGAAAAAGGAATGGCCGTCTATCCGGCCGAACTACCAAGAAGCCAAGGCGGCAGCAGAAGACATTCAAAGCGATATGAAGATCGTGCCAGTTCAATCGTTTCATGATGCCCTTGACTACCTGGCTGAACAATAGCGCGGTGTTTAAGGCCAAAGGATGGGAGGCTGTTTAAATTCACTGTCCAGCAATGAAGGAATGCGCAGGCCTTGCAGATAAACTTCTGTAGCTTTTACATCCAGCGCGAGCAATTCCTTATACGCGGCGGTGCGGGAAATGAGAGGGATAGACAATTTCTTTTTTATGGAACGGATATATTCCTGGCCAATCCGGTTCATTCCCAATAGCCGAATGTACTGAACTGATTCAGCAGCCTTTTCCATCTCCGCTTTCGTCGTGTTTGTTAACAGATGAACAAGCATGCGCTGGATGCGCGTCCATGTGTAGCGCTTTGTTTTTACTTGATGCATAAACTCGCTGAAGCTGGCGGCCTGCCGGCTAGCTTCCTTCAGACGGTATTCGATTCCTTCCGCAACTTCATAAATCTCTTGAAGGGCTGGCAAAGCATCTGTCAGCAGCCGGTATTGAAGCTGAGGCCAATACATTTCCCAAGTGTGAAAGGTATGATACTTTCTGTAATAGTCTTGCATCTCGGCGATCACACTTGACGGTACATACTTCTGGATAGCTGTATAGGAACCTTGATCTTGAGCTAGCGCTTTACGGATGCTTGTGGCGCTTGTGATGTCGCCCTCCGTTAACTGATCGTCATGATATCCCGCCTGCTGCCTTTTAATGGTCAGCGGTGTCATAGGCGAACCGATCCGCTCATTCGCTTGAATATAGTGAAATCCGAGAATATTATTTGGCTGGGATAAATCCAGAGTCCATTCATCTGTAAAGAGGGCTTCCCTCGCTAATGCTTGAGCGCGCGGAAAGCTATAGCCCCTTTTCATATAATGCTGTATCGGAGCATTTAATAGGTGAGCGGATTCCTGCAAATGATAATACGCATCCAAAAAGGGTGCTAGCTTTCCGTTTTCACTGCCAAAACAAAAGGCATGACAGCCCAATGCGTTTAAGGTGGAAATAGCCCCATAGCCAAAAACATCCGCTTTTTGTGCAGAAAAAGCATAAGGCAGCTCGACAACGAGGTCCACGCCGTTTAAAAGAGCCATTCTTGTGCGGGCCCATTTGTTCATAAGCGCAGGCTCGCCGCGCTGCAGAAAGTGACCACTCATCACGGCGATCACTACATCGGCGTCCGCTGCTTCGCGCGCCTTTTGCGCATGATATAAATGGCCGTTGTGAAAAGGGTTGTATTCGACGACAATACCGACAGTTTTCATTTATATGTTCCTTTGCTATAGTATTTAATAAGATTATGGTAATATTGTTGTTTACGGAGGGAAAATTGTCAATAGAGCGGGAGACTGAAGGCAGCCCGAGCGGTTTATCCGCCGGCTGCGCCGTTTGAAAGTGTAAAGAAAATATATTGACAAACGTTTTGGCGAAAGCTATAATTACTTTTGTTGCCTTGAGGTGATAGGATTGAAATGGTCAATTATTCAATTGCAAAAGCTTCGTGAAAAAGGTCTGATTCTTGATGAGCTGGCGGATATGCAAAGCTTGAAGGATCGCGACCCGCAAATCCGGGATATTACACCTGTGCATGTGACTGGAAAAGCGGATATTAGCCCTGAGAAAGTCACCTTTCATTTGCAGGTGGAAGGACAAATGATTTTGCCTTGTTCACGAACGCTTGTAGATGTAGAATACCCGTTTGATTTTCAGATGACTGAAACGTTTTTGTTGAAGCCGTCTTTATTTGATGAATCCGAAGATGAAGAGTCCCTTCATAAAGTGCAGGGAGATGTCATTGATCTAGCCCCTGTTTTAGAAGAAGCTATTCTTTTGGAAGTGCCGATGCAAGTGTTCAGTGAAGATGCGGATCAGCATCTCATTCAATCAGGTAAAGGCTGGGAATATCATCAGGAAGAACAGCTTTCAAAAGAGGATAAGAAGGTGGATCCGCGTTTAGCCGGTCTGGCTGATTTCTTTAAATCAAATGAGGAATAAAATGGAGAAGTACCAGCTAACTCTGGCTTCATATACTTACATTCTCTTTTAAGGAGGTGGAAATAATGGCAGTACCTTTCAGAAGAACTTCTACTACTAAAAAGAATAAGCGCCGTACGCATTTCAAATTGCAAGTACCAGGTATGGTAGCATGCCCAAACTGCGGAGAAATGAAACTAGCGCACCGTGTATGCAAAGAGTGCGGAACATATAAAGGAAAAGAAGTTGTAAGCAAATAATTGTTGCATCTATCCTTGTAAAAAACGTGAAGAGACCATGGCTCTTCACGTTTTTTTTATCGTTTTTCGACCAAAGAACTTCCATTTCAAGGAATGTGCGGAGCGCAGCTCAATGAGCAGGCGGCAGCCTAAAGGTTATGATTGGCAGTTATCCTGCCTTACGGTACAATCAGTCTTATAAAAGAGAAAAGCTGACGCTGCAATGAAAATTAGACCGTGATGGAATAATTGCACAGAGGATGCGGGAATGACAGAAAGGAGCCGAGGGGATGGACTTTCAGATCGAGAGGTTACATAATGGAATTTTGTTATTTAAAATAACCCGGCCAGAAAAAAGAAATGCTGTGAATTACGCTGTGATGGATGGCTTGAAACAGGTTATTGAGCGCGCAAAGGAGGCGGATGTTCAGGCGCTTGTGATCACGGGTGAGGGGGAGCGGGCTTTTTGTTCAGGCGGAGACTTATCCGTGTTTCATGAGTTGAGAACAGAGGAAGAAGCCTATACGATGCTTTCTAAAATGGGAAGGATTCTATATGATCTCACTGTGCTGGCAAAGCCAACTGTTGCATTAGTGAATGGGGCAGCTGTAGGCGGAGGCTGTGAAATCGCGGCAGCTTGTGATTTTCGGATCGCAAAAACAGGAGCAAAGCTGGGATTTATTCAAGGAAACCTGGCGATTACGACAGGCTGGGGAGGCGGAACATTACTGTTTGAAAGGATTCCTTCTCACCTGGCATTAAAATTATTAACCACAGCAGCCGTCTACCGCGCAGAACAGCTGGATCAAATCGGCTTCATTAATCGGGTGGTTGATCAAGCGGATGAGGCTGCGGCTGAGCGCTTCTTGCAAACGGAATTATCAATGGCCCCTTCTGTTTTGGCTGCTTATAAACAAATGCAGATTCACAAATGGGAAGCAAGCGGACTGTTGGACCGAATGACTAAAGAAATCAGACAATGCGCCGTTCTGTGGGAGAGCGAGGCCCATCATAAGGCAGTGGAAAGCTTTCTGAAGAAAAAATAAAGGCAGCATTAGCCCGATGATCAGCGCTTGCATAGGTCAGCCCAGCCTCTCTATGAGAGCCGGGACCGACAAGCGCTTTCCGGAAAAGGAAAAGAGCGGTCTTCTTTTCAAAAAAAGTGCAGACAACGGCGTCTAAAACGCCGTTATCTGCACTCTGAGAATGATTTTTGAAGCAGTATCTTCCGGCTGGGCCGGGTTAACTGATTTTTTGTTTTTGGTTTGTATGCGGATCCCAGTATAAGCGTGAGCTGTTTTCTGAAAGAGGCGTAAAGCCCATTTTGCGCCAGAAATCATGAGATTTCACGCGGGCTTTCGTGAGAATCGGGATTTCAAACGACTTGGCAAAGTTAACGAGCTGCAGCCCTAAGCCTCTATGCTGATATTGGGGCAGTACTTCCAGCTTCCAAATTTCAAGATATCGGTCAGAATCGTTGGGCAGAAGATCAGCGCCGTTCGTCTTGACATACAGACACATGCGGGCGACTAGCTGATCTCCGAAATATATACCGTAAAAGGGAGAGTGGGAATGATCTTCCACCATCGTATATTGCAATTCTTCAAGCATGGATAATTCTTCAAGGCCATACTCTTTGAAGGATGTAAACTCTTCCATTGTTTTGAAGTTCAGCTTCAAATTTTCTACTGCTGCTTTCATGGTAATGTCCTCCTTTTTTTATGAACAATACTAAAGCAATGGATTATTTAAGTTATATCCATTATATAATAAAAAAGTAAATAAATGAACAGTTAAATTGATAACGCTTTCATTTTTGTGAATCGGTTAAAATAAATGCCAAGTTTTTTGTGAAAGAGGGGAAAAATATGAAGATAGGCATCATGGGCGGAGGAGCTATCGGTCTGTTCTTCGCTGTCGAAATAGCTCAGGAATTTCCGGCGGTGTTATTCACCAAGACGATAGAACAAGCGAATGCCGTTACAGCCCAAGGGGTGGAGGTAAGAGAAAAGGGAAAGCCCGCCATTTATTCCATTCAAGCAAAGCCTTCCGAGGATGCACTAATGAAGGAAATGGATTTGCTTGTGATCGCTTTGAAGCAATACCAATTGCCGGCTGCTATTCCGATCCTGGAGCGGCTCCCAAAAGAAACCGCTTTGATCTTTCTGCAAAATGGTATGGGGCATGTAGAAGTCATGGATTGCCTGAAGCAAAAGAACGTGTTTGCGGCGACAGTCGAGCATGGCGTTTTGCGGACGGGTGCGGCTCAAATAGAAGTGAAAGGGAGGAGCCGCACGAATATTGCTGTCGTCCGCGGCAGCAGGAACGCAATTTCCCGTTTTATTGAGAAGATGAGAGACAGGTTTCCGTTTGTTTGGCGCGATGATGCCAAGTGGATGCTGCTTGAGAAGCTGTCCGCCAATGTGGTCATTAATCCATTGACAGCTATTTTAAATAGCACAAACGGTGAATTATTGACTAATAAGCATTATTTCAGGCTAGCGCAGGAGATATTCAAGGAATTTGCTGCTGTCTTTTCTGAATACGAGACAGAGAAAGGCTGGGAATCCATTCAGCGTATTTGCCAGGCAACATCGGGCAATTGCTCATCCATGCTTTCAGATCTGAAAGCAGGCCGGCCGACAGAAGTGGATGCGATCATTGGTTTTGTTCTATCGGAGGCGGACAAAAATGGAATTGCTGTGCCTGCTTTGCAAACGGTGTATCATATGGTAAAAGGGCTGGAGAAAACGCATGCTGAATAAGCCGCAATATTGTTCCTTCTTTTCATTAGATGATATACTCAGAACAGTAAAATGCGTGCAGAAAGGAAGTACATATCTATGGAACTGGAGCAAGTTTCGATTCCGGCCATTAATCGGTTCGCTTCTCTTTACTTGAAGCAAGAAGCGCCCGTGACGGACTTTTTTCATTATCAATTAACGCAGGAAGACAGCTATATCAATCGAGTGAGAGAGATTGAGGGCCGCACCTTCATGAGGAAGCCGCTTGCCGATTGCATAGAAACCTATATGAGCTCGCTTCCAGCGTCTACAGCCGTTCAAAATTCGCTCCGGAAGTTGCGGGAAGAACAATCGACAGTCGTAATCGGCGGACAGCAGGCGGGGCTGTTGACTGGACCGCTTTATACGATTCATAAAGTGATTTCCGTTCTTATTCTGGCGGCCAGAAAGGAGAAGGAATTAAAGATACCGGTTGTGCCGGTTTTTTGGATCGCTGGGGAGGACCATGACTTTTTAGAAGTCAATCATGTGTATATTAAGAACGCCAACAAAATAGAGAAGTTGGCTTATCCTGAACGGATATTGGAAAAACGGATGATCTCTGATATAGAATTTGATCATGCACAAATGAAGCTTTGGGCAGATAAGGTATTGAAGACGATGGAAGAAACGGAGCATACGAAGGATCTGCTGGCATTGATTCATGAAGCCATTGACGGCTCGCAGTCGATGACAGATTTTTTTGCAAGGCTCCTTCATACTTTGTTCAGCCAATACGGACTATTATTAATTGATGCCGCCTATCCGCCTTTAAGGAAATTGGAGAGGCCTTTTTTCAAACAGCTGATTGAACAGGCTGGTGAAATTACTGATGAGGTAAAAAAGGCGCAAAAGATGGTTTCCGATTATGAGTTTCGTCCGGTGATCGGCTTAGATCATGCCGCTGCAAATATTTTTATTTATGAAAATCATGAGCGTATTTTATTAGAGTATGATCGCAGCTCCAACCGCTTTTACGGTAAGAATCAAGCAGTAGAATACGAAAAGGATGAGTTGCTTCATTTATTGGAGGAGCATCCGGAGAGATTCAGCAACAACGTAGTGACGCGGCCCCTTATGCAGGAATGGCTGTTTCCGACACTTGCTTTTATTGCTGGTCCCGGTGAAATTGCCTATTGGGCAGAATTAAAGCAAGCTTTTGAACTGCTTGGAATGAAAATGCCCCCGATACAGGCGCGTTTGAATATAACGATCGCAGAACGCCATATTGCAGCTGATTTGCGTGACCTTGCCATCTCCTTGCCGCAGGCTGTGCGCAACGGAGTGGCTGCTGAACGAGAGGCGTTCTGGTCATCGATAAAAGATCAGCATTTTCACGAGTTGATTCAATCCGCTCAAGAGTCCTTAATGAAGCAATATCAAGCGATTGAAGAAAGAGCGCAAAACCTCCATAAAGGAGCGCTGCCGATCATAAATAAGAATAAAGAGTTTCATCTGCAGCAGTTCCGGTTTTTAGAAAGAAAAACCGATAGCATGCTTGAAAGCAAGCATCAAGCGACTTTAAACAAATACGACCGCATCCAGCAGGCGCTGAAGCCGGCGGGCTCCCCGCAGGAAAGGATCTGGAATATTTTCTATTATTTAAATAAATACGGACTGGCTTTTATCGAGGATTTAATGAAGCTCGATTATTCATTCACTGGAGATCATCAGCTCATTAAAGTGTAATTGGTTAAAGGCTTTTTGCCGTCAGTCATTGAACAGTAAGCATTAAATTTCACCACTCCCGCGAAAGAAGACAGGGTTGTCCCGAAAGTCGGTTTCACCGGCTTTTGAGGACAGCCTCTTTTTTATGGGGAGAAATTCATTGAAATACAAATTGCCGGCATCTGAAAAAGTGATTCAGCTGTTTTTTGAGAATGAACATAATTTTACAGGGAGAGCGGTCTCGTTGTCGATCGGTCCAATATTATGGAAGAAAAACTAAAAAAAAACAGATGAAAAACTGCTTGAGAAAGCAGGGGAACAGCCGCTTCTGCCGAATGTTAAAATAGTGGAGAAAAGTGGGGGGATGTGGTAAAGTAAGGGGAGAAAGTGGGGGAGTCGGGATGTTCAAGGGTGAATTCCATCATAACATTGATGCAAAGGGCCGTTTGATCATACCGGCTAAGCTTCGAGAGCCTCTTGGTGAATGGTTTGTGCTCACTAGAGGACTTGACGAGTGCTTATTTGGTTACCCTATGGAAGAGTGGAAGGTGCTGGAGGAGAAAATGAAGGCACTGCCGCTTACCAAGAAAGACGCCCGGGCTTTTACCCGATTCTTCTTTTCCGGAGCGTGTGATTGTGAATTGGATAAACAAGGAAGGGTCAATCTTCCCGCCAACTTGCTGAAATATGCGCAACTGCAAAAAGAATGCGTGATTATTGGCGTATCCAACCGAATAGAAATATGGAGCAAGTCCAAGTGGGAAGAATATTTCGCGCAATCGGAAGAATCCTTTTCTGAAATAGCAGAGAACATGATTGATTTTGACATTTAGCAATTGATTGGAATGGTGACACATGAATTTTGAACATACAACTGTATTATTAAAAGAAACGGTAGAAGGACTTAATATTCAGCCGAATGGCGTGTACGTGGATTGCACGCTTGGAGGGGCGGGACACAGTGAATATTTGCTGTCGCTGCTTGGTGAAGGCGGGAAGCTGTATGCTTTTGACCAAGATGAAACAGCGATTCATCATGCCAAGGAAAGGCTGGCCCGCTTTGGAGACCGAGTAACCTTCATTAGAAGCAATTTTAAATATATAAAGGAAGAGCTTCTGCAGCTTGGGGTAGAGCGGGTGGACGGTGTGTTGTATGATCTCGGCGTTTCTTCTCCTCAGCTGGACACGCCGGAGAGAGGATTTAGCTATCATCATGATGCTCCTCTTGATATGCGGATGGATTTAACCGGAGGAGTCAGCGCGTACGATGTCGTGAATCACTGGCCTTATGAGAAGCTGGTGCGAACATTCTTTCAATACGGAGAAGAAAAGTTCTCCAAGCAGATTGCCCGCAAAATCGAAGCCGCCCGGGAGAAGAAACCGATTCAAACGACGGGAGAGCTCGTCGAATTGATTAAAGAGGGCATTCCGGCCCCGGCCCGAAGAAAGGGAGGGCATCCAGCAAAGCGGGTATTTCAAGCGATCCGCATTGCTGTGAATGATGAGTTAGGCGTGTTTGAAGAGTCCTTGCGTCAATCGATCAGCCTGCTGAAAACGCAAGGCAGAATCAGTGTCATTACATTCCATTCCCTGGAAGACCGGATTTGTAAAACGATTTTTAAAGAAGCAAGCAAAGGTCCAGATTTGCCTCCCGGCTTGCCCGTCATCCCTGACGAGTATCAGCCTGAATTGAAATTGATTACAAGAAAGCCGATTATGCCATCTGATGAAGAATTACAGCTTAATAATCGAGCGCGTTCAGCCAAGCTGCGAATAGCGGAAAAAATATCAATGAAAAAACAAGGGGGAAAACATGGATAATCTAGCAAAGAAGCAATCGGTGAAATACAGCTCCGATTCGGCCGTACATAGGAGTGTCAAACAAGAAAAGAAGAAGTGGTTTACGCCAGGAGAAAAAATTCTTTTTCTGGCATTTGCCTTACTGATCTGCTTTATGGGAGCGAAAGTCGTTTCCACGCAAGCCGCTTTATATGAAATTAACAAAGATATACAGGATGTTGAACTGCAAGTTAAAGAGCAGCAGAAAGTGAATCGCGACCTGGAGGTTCAAGTCAGCGAAGAAAGTACATACGAGAAAATTTGGAAGCGAGCGAAAGAGCTTGGATTAGATTTAAGTGAACAAAATATTAAGGTTGTGCAGCCCAAATGAACGAAAACCGAAAAAATATGAAAAGAGGAGCAGCGATATTATTTGTAATATTCGCCCTGCTCTTTTTTGTCTTATTTATCCGCTTTCTGTTTATTCAAGTTACTGGAAAAGCAGATGGACACTCATTAAAAAATGAAGCTTTGCATAAATATTTGAAAACGGACGTGCTTGAAGCCAAAAGAGGTGCGATTTATGACCGGCATGGGACAGTCATTGCAGAAGACACAACTTCTTTCACGATGGCAGCGATATTAGATCCGTCTATGACGACGAATCCGAAAAAGCCGAAGCATGTCACCAATCCGGAAAAAACCGCCAAAGTGCTAGCTAAATATATTGATATGGAGGAAGACGAGATTCTTGTAAAGCTGAGAAAAAAAGGTGCGTTTCAGGTGGAGTTTGGAAAGGCGGGCCGTGATTTGTCCAACAAAACCAAAAAAGCCATCGAAAAAGAAAAACTGCCGGGAATCATCTTTCAGCGGGATTCTAAGCGTTTTTATCCGAACGGCAAATTCGCCTCTCACTTAGTCGGCTTTACGCAAAAGCCAGAAGAAAAAAGGGGAAGCAATACCGTCGGACAATTGGGAATAGAAGAAGGGTATGAAAAATATTTAAAGGGAAAAAACGGAAAAATACAGTATAAAAGTGATCTCTGGGGATATTTGCTGCCGGGAAAGAAAGAGATGGTGGAAGAGCCGGACCACGGTGATCATATTTACTTGACAATCGATACGAAAATCCAAACCTTTTTAGAGGATGCTTTAAATGATGTGGAGCAGCAGCACAATCCGGGTAAAGCGTTTGGAATTGTCGCCGACGCCAAAACGGGAAAGATCTTAGCGATGAGCCAGCGTCCGACGTTTCACCCTGGCACGAAGGAGGGGCTCGGCGATAACTGGCAAAATGACCTTGTGGAGTATTCCTATGAGCCTGGCTCCACCTTCAAGATCTTTACATTGGCCGCAGCCATTGAGGAAGGTGTATTTCATCCGGATGAACAATACAAGTCAGGGCGTTATAAAGTAGGAAGAAACTCGATCGGTGATCATAATTATGGCGCCGGCTGGGGGAATATCAGCTTTTTAGAAGGGGTCCAGCGTTCATCTAATGTGGCGATGGCGTACTTGCTGGAAAAAATGGGCCCAGAGGTATTCCGCCAATATTTAGAGGACTTTCACTTTGGCAAGAAAACAGGAATTGGATTACGGAACGAAGCGGCAGGAAGTATTTTATACCGCTATCCAATTGAGCAAGTGACCACCTCATTCGGACAAGGTAGTACGACGACCGCTTTGCAATTGATTCAAGCCGCGACAGCTGTGGCGAATGATGGGAAGATGATGAAGCCATACGTCATTGATCAAATAGTGGATGACCGGACGAAGGAGGCGCTCGTGAAACATAAGCCAAAGGTTGTGGGTGAACCGATTTCTAAAGACACAGCCAAGCAAGTTCGAGATATCCTCGGCACGGTCGTAACCGGAGAACACGGGACAGGAAAAGACTACAAAATTCAAGGATATGAAGTTGCAGGCAAAACGGGGACAGCGCAAATGCCTAATCCCAATGGAGGGTATTTGCAGGGGGCTAATGATTATATTTACTCGTTTTTGGGCATGGCTCCCAAAGATAACCCACAGCTGATTGTGTATGCAGCCGTTGCCCAGCCCAAGCTTAAATCAGGGACAGGTTCCGAAGCGGTTGCCCAAATATTTAATCCTGTGATGAGAAACAGTCTGCAGTATTTGAATATTAAGCCGAAACAAACCGTAGAAGCCAAGACGATTCAGGTAAAAGATTGGCGTGATAAAGAATTGGATGAAGCTGTGAAAGCGATGAAAGCAGAGGGAGCTGAACCGATTGTAATGGGGAAAGGCAAGAAAGTGAAAGGGCAGCTTCCGGGTCCTGGAACCTCCATGCTTCAAGGGGAAAAGTTGCTGTTCACAGCAGAAGGAGAAGCGGTCATGCCCGATCTCACTTCTTGGTCTTTACGGGACGTTATGAAGGCGGCCCAGCTGCTTGATCTGAAGGTTAGCTTTTCAGGAGAAGGCTACGTAAAAAGCCAAAATATTAAGCCGGGCACCCCTTTGAAAAAGGCAAGAAAATTAATCATAAAATTGGACAAACAACCGCAAAAAACACCGGCTGATAAACGAGAGGAAGAACAGTAACGAATCGGGGAGGCCGGGACAAAAGATTTTCAGCTGATAAAAAAGCCGAACTATTATTTAGAGCTCTTATTTAGAGTTTCGTAATAGTTCGGTTTTATTTTTTTATGGTTCATCGTGTTTTGCAAGAATACTATGCTTCGGCTTTCATGACAGCCAATATAGCTATGCTCCAGGCTCTCTCATATTTCAGCTTGTCCTGCATATATTGATTGAGAATGGAAGGGGGAGACAAGTTGAAGAAAGTATCAGCTGTCACAGTCAGAAAGCGGCTTGTTTTTATCATGCTGGCGGGATTGGCGGTCTTTTCAATTATCGCTGTTCGTCTTGGCTATGTGCAGTTTGCTTTAGGGGATGATCTGACGGATAAAGCGCAGAATTTATGGAGCCGCAATATACCATTCGAACCTGAAAGAGGGAAGATCACTGATCGAAATGGAGAAGCTCTGGCAGAGAATAAAAGTGCTCCCACCGTTTATGTCGTGCCGCGCCAAATTGAAAACCCGCAGGAAGCCGCAAAAAAACTAGCCGGTGTGTTACAGATTTCCGAACAAAAAGCATATAATCATCTGACGAAAAAAACGTCCTTGGAAAGAATCCATCCTGAAGGGAGGAAAATTTCCTTTGAAAAAGCAGAAGAAGTAAGAAACTTAGGCATTAAAGGAGTATATATTGCGGAAGATTCCAAGAGACATTATCCCTTGGGCAAAAGCCTTGCTCATGTGTTGGGATTTGCTGGGATCGATAATCAGGGCTTGATGGGCCTTGAAGCATACTACAATAAAGAATTAAGCGGAGAAAAGGGAGCGATGCGTTTCTTTTCAGATGCGAAAGGGAAAAGAATGCCGCAAATGCCAGACGGGTATACCCCTCCTAAAGATGGACTGGACTTAAGGCTGACGATTGATTCCCGAATACAAACCATCGTTGAACGGGAGCTTGATATTGCAGAAGCGGCCTACAAGCCGGATGGAGCAATCACCATTGCGATGAATCCAAAAAACGGTGAAATATTAGCGATGGCGAGCAGACCATCCTTCCATCCTGAGAAATTTCAGAAGGTATCCCCGGAAATTTATAATCGGAATCTGCCGATTTGGAGTACTTATGAGCCGGGCTCTACCTTTAAGATTATTACCCTTGCTGCGGCCTTGGAAGAAAAAAAGGTCGATTTATATAAAGACCATTTTCATGATCCCGGTTTTGTGAAGGTAGGGGGAGCAGCTCTTAAATGCTGGAAGCGGGGAGGGCATGGGCATCAATCTTTCCTGGAAGTTGTGGAAAATTCCTGCAACCCGGGCTTTGTGTCGTTAGGTGAACGTCTCGGAAAGAAACAGCTGTTCCAGTACATCCGCAACTTCGGTTTTGGCGAGAAAACAGGCATAGATTTGCAAGGTGAAGGAAAGGGGATTCTGTTTGACTTAAAACGAGTCGGCCCTGTGGAGCAGGCAACGACGGCATTTGGGCAAGGCGTGGCTGTTACACCGATTCAGCAAGTGACGGCTGTATCAGCGGCCGTCAACGGCGGGCTTCTCTACAAGCCTTACGTAGCGAAGGAGCTTGTGGATCCGGCTACAGGGAAAGTGATCAAGCGTCAAACCCCCGCAGTGAAACGGCGCGTGATTTCTTCAGAGACATCGAGGAAAATCCGCTTTGCCTTAGAAAGTGTAGTAGCAAAAGGAACGGGAAGGAATGCGTTTGTAGAAGGCTATCGAGTGGGAGGGAAAACTGGAACCGCCCAAAAGGCTAAAGGCGGCCGCTATCTTGAGAACAACCATATTGTATCTTTTATTGGAGTGGCTCCCGCGGATGATCCGCAGCTGGTCATTTATACAGCGATCGACAACCCGAAAGGCATCGTTCAGTTTGGAGGAACGGTCGCTGCGCCGATTGTGGGGAGAATGATGGAAGACAGCCTTCAGGTACTCGATGTTCAGCCTCGAAAAAAACAGATCGAGAAAGAGGTTCAGTGGAATGATCCGCGAATTGTTGAAGTTCCTGATTTCAGCGGTATGACCAGAAAAGAATTAGCGCAGCAATTGTATGACTTTAAGCTTGAAATAACAGGAAACGGAACAAAGGTTGTGCAGCAATCACCGCTGCCGGGGGCAAAGGTAGAATCAGGAGCGTCCGTTCGATTGTATTTCAACTAAGCGTTGCTGCTCCTGAATGCAAAAACAGCAGCCCTGTCCTTTCATTGGCGGGGCTTCCCGTTTTGTTCTGCAAACTTTTTTGAAAAACCGCGACTAAAAAATCATGCACAATCAAGAAATTGTGGTAACATGGTCGATGTGTGCGCGGAAAAGAAGTCGCATCCACCGCTTTTTTTGTTAAAATAATAGGGGTAGATCTATACTGAATTATACATATGTCAGCGGCACAGAAAGGATTGAAAAAAAGTGAAACTCATGGACTTATTAAAGTCAATTCCTTTTTATCAAATGGAAGGCAGTGCCAATCCAGAGGTATTGTCAATTGAAAATGATCATCGGAAAATAGAAAAGGGAGCACTCTTTATTTGTATAAAGGGCTATACGTTTGATGGGCACGAGGTGGCGCAGGAAGCGGTCCATAAGGGGGCTGCGGCTGTGGTCGCCGAGCATCCTGTTCATGTATCAGGCGCTCCGGTGATTTTGGTTTCTGATACGAAACGAGCGATGGCAGCCCTGGCTAATCGCTTTTATGAATCGCCGACGAGTCGGCTAAGATTAATCGGCGTTACCGGAACAAACGGAAAGACGACCACCAGTCATTTGCTGAGTGAAGTATTTCAGGCAGCGGGAGAAACGACGGGCTTGATCGGCACAATGTATATGAAAATTGGCGAAGAGGTCCTGGATACGAAGAATACAACCCCTGAGAGCTTAACTCTTCAGAAAACATTTAAGAAAATGGTTGATCAGGGGGTGACGACTGCCGTAATGGAAGTTTCTTCGCATGCTTTATACGAGGGGCGCGTCTGGGGATGTGATTATGATATAGCGGTGTTTACGAACTTGACTCAGGACCATTTAGACTTCCACAAAACAATGGAAAACTATCGGGCGGCGAAAGGCCTGCTTTTCTCGCGGCTCGGCAACACCTATTCAACTGAACGTCCGAAATTCGCTGTGCTAAACCGAGATGATGAAGCTTCAGCTAGTTATGAAAAAGCAACAGCTGCTCATATTGTGACTTACGGAATTGACCATGAAGCCATGTTCAGAGCCCGTGATATAAGGCTGACAGCGGCGGGAACGGAATTTGTACTCGATTATCCGGGCGGCAAAAGAGTAATGAAGACTCAACTTGCCGGCAAATTTAACGTATATAATGTTTTGGCTGCCGTCTCAGCCGCTTACGCTGCCGGAATTGATGTGGATGAGTCCGCAGCGGCAATCGAGCAAATTAAAGGGGTAGCGGGCCGATTTGAGCTTGTGCCGAACGATCAGGGGGTTGCGGTGATCGTTGATTACGCCCACACTCCGGACAGCTTGATTAATGTATTGAAGACGGTTCAGCCATTAACGGCCGGCAAAGTGTTCACGGTAATCGGATGCGGAGGCGATCGGGACAAAACAAAGCGGCCATTAATGGCGCAAGCCGCATGTGAATTTTCGGACGTGTCCATCTTCACTTCTGATAATCCAAGAAGTGAAGATCCGCTTTCCATTTTGAAAGATATGGAGGCGGGTGTAAAGGATAAGTCTTATCAGGTGATTGCTGACCGCAAGAAAGCCATTGGCTATGCTATACGCGAAGCTCAAGCGGGTGACGCGGTTGTCATTGCCGGAAAAGGGCATGAGACGTATCAGATCATCGGTGAACACGTACTGGACTTTGATGACCGGACAGTGGCAAAAGAAGCGTTGGCACGTCGGAAGAAAGAGGAGAACTAACAAATGCTTGAGAGAGATGTCTTTTTAACAATGAGTATGGCCTTTATTATTACGGTGGCCATCGCCCCGTTGTTCATTCCTTTTTTAAGAAGGCTGAAATTTGGCCAGAGTATTAGGGAGGAAGGACCGCAGTCGCATCAAAAGAAATCAGGCACCCCGACGATGGGGGGCTTGGTCATTTTGCTCGCCGTGATAATCACTTCTATGTTCATGGCGCAAATTTACGCAGGGATCAGCACTGAAACAATACTTTTATTGCTTGTTATGATCGGCTTCGGCCTGCTTGGCTTTCTGGATGATTTCATTAAAGTAGTAATGAAAAGAAACCTCGGGCTGACATCGAAACAAAAGCTGTTAGGCCAAATTGTCATTTCGATCATTTTCTATATGATTTACAGCAACAATGGCTTATCGACTAAGATTACCCTGCCGTTGACGGATGTCACTTTAGATTTAGGGATCTTTTATGCGCTGTTTATTATCTTTTGGCTGGTCGGTTTTTCTAATGCGGTAAACTTAACCGATGGGCTGGACGGCCTAGTGTCCGGGACAGCGGCAGTGGCTTTTGGCGCTTTTGCTGTCATTGCTTGGAGCAAGGGAATGGATGAAACGGCCATCTTTTCATTTGCGATTGTAGGAGCGGTTCTCGGCTTTTTAGTGTTTAACGCACATCCGGCGAAGGTGTTTATGGGAGATACCGGCTCCTTAGCGTTAGGCGGAGCCATTGCGGCCATTTCCATTTTGACGAAGCTGGAATTTCTGCTGCTCATTATTGGAGCGGTGTTTGTGGCTGAAACGCTTTCAGTCATGATACAAGTGGCTTCATTTAAAGCAACGGGAAAACGTGTATTTCGCATGAGCCCGCTACATCACCATTTTGAACTCGGAGGATGGTCCGAATGGCGGGTAGTTGTTACTTTTTGGACGGTCGGTGTAATCTGTGCCGTTATTGGAATTTATATCGGAGCGTGGAGTTAAGTGAAAACTATTACAGATTTTCAGCATAAAAAAGTATTGGTGCTTGGTTTGGCCAAAAGCGGAGTAAGCGCTGCTCTGCTTTTGCACAAGCTCGGCGCATTTGTCACCGTTAATGATCAAAAGCCATTAAGTGAAAATCCGCAAGCGCAGCATTTACTGGAACAAGGGATTAAGGTGATTTGTGGCAGCCACCCCATTGAGTTGTTGGAGGAAGGGTTTGAAGCCATCGTAAAAAATCCTGGGATCCCCTATACGAATCCATTAGTAAGCGGGGCTATTCAAAGAAAAATTCCCGTGTTAACAGAGGTGGAACTAGCTTATTTAATCTCAGAGGCCCCGTTTATTGGCATTACCGGAACGAACGGTAAGACGACGACAACGACGCTGATTTATGAAATGTTTAAAGCGGATCATGCACCGGCAATCTTAGCCGGAAACATCGGGAAGGTGGCTTCTGAAGTCGTACAACAAGCGACCAAGAAGGATCAAGTCGTCATTGAGCTTTCCTCTTTTCAGCTAATGGGGATAGACCGCTTTCGTCCGCGGATTGCCATCATCACCAATTTATACGAGGCGCATCTCGATTACCACGGCACGAAGGAAGCGTACGCTAAAGCAAAGTTAAATATTACGAAAAACCAAACGGAAGAAGATTATTTAATTGTCAATGCGGATCAGGACGCGCTCATTCGTTTAACGAAAGAATCGCGGGCGAATATCGTGCCGTTTTCAACGAAAAAAGCAGTAGAAAATGGAGCTTGCATCGAAAATGGAGAGCTTTGCTTCCGCAAAGAGAGCATCATGAAGGTGAAGGATATTGCGTTGCCTGGGGCGCATAATTTGGAAAACATTCTATCGGCGGTTTCAGCCGTTAAATTAGCCGGCGTTTCCAATCAAGCGATTCAGCGTGTGCTGACAACCTTCTCAGGCGTAAAGCACCGCACGCAGTTTGTGCGCGAATTAAAAGGCAGAAGATTCTACAATGATTCTAAAGCGACCAATACATTGGCGACTAAAAGTGCGTTAGCGGCTTTTAGCGAGCCGATTATTTTGCTTGCGGGCGGACTGGATCGCGGAAATGGATTTGATGATTTAATCCCGTATATGAAGAGGGTAAAGGCGCTTGTAACATTTGGTCAGACGGCTGGAAAGCTGACTGAAATGGCCGAGAGAGCGGGGGTTGCCCAAGTGGTGAAAACCGATCATATGCAGGAGGCGGTCACACAAGCTTACCGGCTGTCTGCCGAGGGAGATGTCATTTTACTGTCTCCTGCCTGCGCCAGCTGGGATCAAT
The DNA here is from genome assembly GCF_002797355.1 of Bacillus xiapuensis. Taxonomy (GTDB): domain Bacteria; phylum Bacillota; class Bacilli; order Bacillales; family Domibacillaceae; genus Bacillus_CE; species Bacillus_CE xiapuensis. The sequence continues at coordinate 1,062,549 of NZ_KZ454939.1, forward strand.
ACAAAACTTTTGAGCAGCGGGGAGATATATTTATTGAGGCGGTGCATACACTTAATTAAGAGCCTGCCTGTGTAATGATAAGGGAATGGACGGGCTCTGATTCTATGAATTAGAGGTGTTGTTCATTGCCAGTGAAAAAATCTGCACCGGATTATGTGCTGCTGATTTTAATCCTGTTATTGCTGACTGCCGGACTTACAATGGTTTACAGCGCGAGCGAGGTTTGGGCGGAATATAAGTTTCAAGATGCTTCCTTTTTTGCGAAAAGGCAGCTGCTATTTGCGGTTATAGGACTGGGCGCGATGTGGCTGATTATGAACATCGAATATTGGACCTGGCGCCAGTATTCCAAGATGGGCCTGGCTATTTGCTTTATTTTGCTGATACTCGTCCTTATTCCTGGAGTCGGCATGGTGAGAAACGGCTCGCAAAGCTGGATTGGAGCAGGGGCTTTTTCAATTCAGCCCTCAGAATTTATGAAGCTCGCGATGATTGTGTTTTTGGCGGGGTACTTATCCCGGCATCAAAAGCAGATGATTTATTTCAAGGACGGGCTGCTGCCTGCACTGGCGCTCGTTTTCACGGCTTTTGCTTTAATTATGCTGCAGCCGGATCTCGGAACGGGAACCGTGATGGTCGGCACCTGTCTTGTCATGATGTTTGCTTCCGGAGCGAGAATCTTTCATTTTGCCATCATGGGCCTGGCTGGGGTCGCTGGGTTTATCGCTCTCGTGCTGTCGGCCCCCTACAGAATTAAGAGGATTACTTCCTTTTTAGATCCGTGGTCCGACCCTTTAGGAAGCGGCTTCCAAATCATCCAGTCATTATATGCGATAGGGCCGGGCGGATTGTTTGGTTTGGGGATCGGCGAAAGCCGGCAAAAGTATTATTATTTGCCTGAGCCGCAAACGGATTTTATCTTTGCTATTTTAGCTGAGGAGCTCGGATTTATTGGCGGGCTGTTTATCCTTTTGCTGTTTTCACTTTTATTATGGAGAGGAATTCGCATTGCGTTAGGAGCGCCTGATTTATTTGGCAGCTTTCTGGCCTGCGGTATCATCTCTATGGTGGCCATTCAAGTAATGATCAATATCGGGGTCGTAACCGGATTGATGCCGGTTACCGGGATCACGCTTCCGTTTTTAAGCTACGGAGGCTCCTCCTTAACGCTGATGCTGGCAGCTATAGGGATCCTTTTAAATATCAGCCGCTATTCAAGATATTAAAAAAAGAAGCCTGAAAAGGTTTCTTTTTTTATCTGCCTGCAAGATGGTCTAAGCCTCCCCATCAAGAATGGAGCGGGCAGCCAAAAGTTCAAGCGGGAGATCCCGGCAGCGGCTTACCTGCACGATGCAGGTGACAAGATGTCAGCCTCTGCTCTTCTTTTCTGCAGAACCCCCGCTGTTTGAAGATTTGCTGTATTGGCGTCTGTATATCTTTGCTTGAAATCATTTGATTCTTGCTGCACATTGATTTAATATGGGATTGCGTTGATTGCGCCAAGCGGAATGGCCGTCATGGAAGGGAAAGGGCATTGTAACAAAAAAATGATAAATGCTACGTTTTTTATTTTTTCTTTTCATTTTGATACAGCTATATTTATATAATAGACAGATATATTATGATAGATCATAGCTAGAGGCCGTAATCACTCGGTCATTCAGACAGCACAAAAGCAAAGAAACGTTTTGATCTCACAGTACATACACATATTTAAGAGATGAAATGCAGGAAATTTATCAGGGGTGAAAAATAGATGAAAATTGTGGTCAGCGGCGGCGGCACTGGCGGTCATATTTATCCGGCTCTTGCCTTAATTCGCACGATTAAAGAAAAGCATCCAGAGACCTCCTTTTTGTACATTGGGACAGAAAAAGGGCTGGAATCTAAATTGGTGACAAGGGAAAATATCCCTTTTCAGGCGATTGATATTACCGGTTTCAAACGAGCTGTTTCTGTAGAAAATGTGAAAACGGTTCTGCGTTTTCTAAAGGGTGTCAGAGAGTGCAAGAAAATGCTCAGAACATTCAATCCTGATGCGGTGATCGGCACAGGAGGCTATGTGTGCGGCCCCGTGGTTTATGCAGCTGCAAAGCTGGGAATTCCTACAGTGGTGCACGAGCAAAATAGCGTGCCGGGCTTGACAAATAAGTTTTTAAGCAAATATGTGGATAAAGTGGCGGTTTGTTTTGAAGAAGCGGCGTCATTTTTCCCTAAAGAAAAAGTAGTTTTGACAGGAAATCCAAGAGCTTCTGAAGTGGTTAACGCCACACCGTCAGGCGTTATCGAAGGGTTTGGCCTGTCCGCTGCCAAAAAAACCGTGCTGATATTCGGCGGCAGCCGCGGTGCCCGCCCGATTAATGAAGCAGTTGTAAAAGCCATTCCGCTGCTAGCGAAGCGGGATTATCAGGTTCTGTATATTACAGGAGAAATTCATTTTGATAAAGTGCAACAGGACATAAAAGCTGCAGGCGCACCGGGAAATGTAGCGGTGGCTCCATTCATTCATAACATGCCTCAGGCGCTTGTAGAATCTGATCTTGTCGTCTCCAGAGCGGGCGCCACTACTTTAGCGGAGTTAACGGCTCTCGGTATTCCAAGCATTCTCATTCCGAGTCCGTATGTGACAAATAACCATCAAGAGAAAAATGCGCGCTCTTTAACAGAACACGGGGCAGCTGTTAAGATTTCTGAACAAGATTTGTCAGCGGAAACTTTGATTGAACAACTAGATGGCATCTTAATGAAAGAAGAAGAATTACAGAAAATGAAGAAAGCAGCTGTAGGGCTGGGTATTAAAGATGCATCGGATCGCTTGCATCAGCTGATGATGAAGCTGGCTAACAGCAGGTCCTAACGCAAGCAAGAAGCTGAGGATATTTTTATAGCAATTGCCGATATATGGATTTTTACGGCAGTGAAGGGAGAATTCATTTAAATAATAGATAGAAAGACCTATTGGTTTTCTCTTTTATCCTGTTATCCTCTACACTAAAATAGAGTTGAGAGGCGAATGGTTGCGGCATGAAGGAGGTGCCGTACTTCTGTTTATTAAAGACCATTCATGGATCGGGAGGATTAGGGTATGGAAAAGAGGAATATTATCTCAATTGAAGAGCGAATTCCAAAGCTTAAACAGATGAGAAAACGAAAAACAAATCGTCGTCTCGCTTTCGTTATATCCATGTTTTTCCTTTTGGTAATGATGATTATTTATTTTCAGTCGCCATTCAGTCGGGTGCAGCACATTAAAGTTGCGGGAAACCAATTAACTTCTGATGAAGAAATCATTCAGAGAAGCGGCATGAAGAAGGGAATCAGCGTATGGAAGGTCAATAAAGAGCAAGCTGAAGCTAAGCTTGAACGGGATGCGAAGATTCAACAGGCAAAGGTTTCTTTCTCCTTCCCGAATAAATATCAGATTCAAGTCAAAGAGCAGAACAAGCTCGCTTATTTATCTAAGGGGAAAAGATTCCATCCCGTTTTGGCAAACGGCGCAGTTCTGCGCACTCCTGCAACAGGAACATTAGAGGAGCTGCCTATTCTATATGAATTTAAAAACGGCAGAGAACTAGATTTAATGATGCGTTCTTTACAGGAGCTTCCGCGTGAAATCGTCAATGCCATTTCAGAGATTTACTATGCACCTAAAAAAACAGACCATCAGCGCATTCAGCTTTTTATGAATGACGGCTACGAGGTTTCTGCCACGCTTGCCACGTTCTCTGAGAAAATGAAATACTATCCTTCGATTGTTAGTCAGCTTGATCCGCGAGTGAAAGGGGTCATCCATATTGAAGTCGGCTCGTACTTTAAGCCGTACGGATCAGAGAAGGCGGACGAGCAGGAAGAATTGAAGCTGGAACCGTAAAGAGCCGCATTTATGGGGTCCCGAGAAACAAGTGTGCTTTTTTAGCTTTATTTTTTATTAGAACAAGTTTGGCTTTTCTACGCGTATAACTTAGTGTAGACTTATACTAAGCGGTTTGTCTGGTATAGTTGATAACCGCTTACTGTTATGTAGCTTTTTTTTCGCGCTATGGAAAGGAAAAGTTAATTTAAAAAAATACAGAATTTAAAAGGGGAAATTGTTGAAAATGACGAATATCCTCTTTATAAAAACTATGATCAATTAAGAGTGTTGTTGTTCGTATAATGAGTTTTGGGTAAAAGGAGGTGCCAAAGAATGAACAGCAATGAAATTTTAGTAAGTCTCGATATTGGTACATCCGCTATTAAAGTGATCATTGGAGAAATGGTCAATGAGTCATTGAATATTATCGGAGTTGGAAATGTTAAGTCAAAGGGAATCCGAAAGGGCTCAGTTGTGGATATAGACGAGACCGTTCATTCGATTAAAAAAGCAATTGAACAGGCTGAGCGCATGGTGGGAATGGAGATTAATCAAGTGATTGTCGGCATCGCCGGGAATCATGCCCTTTTGCAGCCTTGCAGCGGCGTGGTCGCAGTAGGGAGTGAAAATCGAGAAATATCAGATGAAGATATCTCAAGGGTGATGGATGCTTCTCAGGTGATGTCAATTCCTCCTGATCGCGAGATTATAAATGTTATTCCCAAACAATTTATTGTAGATGGACTGGATGAAATTACGGATCCGCGCGGCATGATCGGCGTCCGCTTAGAAATGGAAGGTATTATTGTAACAGGGTCAAAAACTTTCTTACATAATACATTACGCTGTGTTGAACGGGCGGGGCTGGAGATTATGGATATTGTGTTTCAGCCATTGGCCACTGGGGAAATTGCTCTATCTAAAGATGAACAAAATTTAGGAACCGTTCTCGTTGACATCGGCGGCGGTTCCACAACAGTGACAATCTTTAATCAAGGACATATTAAGTCGGCCGCTGTGTTCCCGATTGGCGGAGACCATATTACGAAGGATTTATCCATCGGTTTGCGGACGTCAACGGAAGATGCTGAGGAAATTAAATTGAAGCATGGACATGCTTTTTATGATCTTGCTTCTGAAGAAGAAGTGTTTAGTGTTCCTATTATTGGAAGCGACCAACATCAGCAATTTAATCAGTTGGAAATTTCTGATATTATAGAAGCTAGATTAGAAGAAGTGTTTGAAATGGTGGTGGCGGAGTTAAGACATCAAGGAGTTCATGATGTGCCCGGAGGCTTTGTGTTAACAGGCGGAACTTCAGCTCTTCCAGGCATTCTTGACTTAGCGCAAGATGTTTTTCAAAGTCGGGTTCGCGTTGCGATTCCTGATTATATCGGAGTGAGAGAGCCGCAATATACGACAGCGGTTGGTCTAATTAAATACGCCTATAAACATGCTAGATTACAAGGACGAGATATTAGTGTGACACAAAAAGTGGCCGCTGCCCCAGAAGTTCGTCCGAAAGAAGTGCCGCAGCCGCAAAAAGCAAAGACTGAAAAAAAGAAGGACCAAAAGCTGACTTCTAAAGTGAAAAGATTTTTCGGATACTTTTTCGAGGAATAGTCATCATAGAGAATAACGACGGATTAGGAGGATTTGTCATGTTGGAGTTTGATACTAATTTAGATTCATTAGCGACGATAAAAGTCATTGGCGTAGGCGGTGGCGGAAACAATGCTGTGAACCGTATGATCGAACACGGGGTTCAAGGCGTGGAGTTTATTGCTGTGAATACGGATGCACAAGCTTTAAATCTTTCAAAAGCAGAAATAAAGATGCAGATTGGCTCCAAGCTTACACGGGGACTTGGTGCAGGGGCAAATCCTGAGGTGGGGAAGAAAGCCGCCGAAGAAAGCAAAGAGCAAATTGAAGAAGCGCTGAGAGGCGCGGATATGGTGTTTGTTACAGCCGGAATGGGAGGCGGAACTGGCACTGGAGCAGCGCCAGTCATTGCGCAAATCGCCAAGGATCTTGGTTCTTTAACAGTCGGGGTCGTCACGCGGCCGTTTACTTTTGAAGGGCGCAAGCGTGCTACGCAAGCAGCAGGCGGAATTGAATCCATGAAAGCAGCTGTAGATACCCTAATTGTGATCCCGAATGATCGCTTGTTGGAGATCGTGGATAAGAGCACGCCGATGCTTGAAGCGTTTAGAGAAGCAGATAATGTTCTTCGGCAAGGGGTACAGGGAATTTCGGATTTAATTGCTACTCCTGGATTGATTAATCTGGACTTTGCAGATGTGAAGACCATTATGTCCAATAAAGGCTCTGCTTTAATGGGAATCGGTGTGGCATCTGGGGAAAATCGTGCTGCTGAAGCAGCCAAAAAGGCGATTTCCAGTCCGCTGCTGGAAACATCTATTGATGGAGCTCAAGGTGTTATTATGAACATCACAGGCGGAACAAACTTAAGCTTGTATGAAGTTCAGGAGGCTGCTGATATCGTTGCTTCGGCTTCGGATCAAGAAGTCAATATGATTTTCGGTTCAGTTATTAATGATAATTTAAAAGACGAGATTGTGGTGACAGTCATTGCGACAGGATTTAAAGAAAGTGTTCTTCAACAAACCAAACCATCACGCCCTGGTTTTGGCCAGATGAAACAGCAAGCGCCTTCTTCCATGCCTAAGCGTGAAGTGAAGCGCGAGGAGACGATGCAGCAGGACATGCAGTCCAGACAGCCTTCTCAGCCAATTGAAGACACATTGGATATTCCAACTTTCCTTCGCAACCGCAACAGACGCCGTTAAGAGATGTTAACGGTTAAATAGCTAAAGGCAGATCCAGCTGGATCTGCCTTTAGCTATTTTTATTTGCTTTGAAGCAAGCATTCTATCATTCTTTGCGTCCTTTAATCCAAAGCATTTGACAAACTTCGGAAGGTTCGTTTAAAAGCTCTGCTTTTTTTCTTCTAAATTATGACAGACTTCTTTTGCAGGCCCCGATATACTTTAAGAAATGAATATTTGAGTCAGGCTGATGCGATGAAAAGGAGGATAAAAGTGGTTCTTTATTTAGATGCCGTATGGTTGTTGAACTTTTTGGCTGATACTTTATTGTTATGGATTGCGGCCATTTTCTTGAAACGATCAGTTAAATGGTATCGACTGGCTTTAGGAGGGTTCATCGGCTCCTTAAGCATTGTGCTGATGGTCACCCCATTAGCACAGCTGGCTGGACATCCTCTTGCCAAACTGACATTATCTGTTTTTATGGTGTTGGGAGCATTTGGCTTTAAGCGGTGGAAATACTTTGTCAGTCATTTAATGGCGCTTTATTTTTCTACATTCTTGACGGGAGGATTGCTTTTAGGGACTCATTATTTCATTCAATTTGATATGCAATTAGATTCAGCGTTTTTTCTGGCCAGCCTCCGTGGTTTTGGTGATCCCGTCAGCTGGATGTTTGTAATGGTTGGACTGCCTATTGCTTGGCATTTTGCAAAAAATAGAGCGGAAGATTTTCAAACCTCGCAGCTGCAGCATGATCAATTGTTGGATGTGGAAATGCAGATGGATGGAAGGGTATTTTTATTCAGGGGGTTAGTGGACACAGGAAATCAGCTGCAAGATCCGATTTCCAAAGCACCAGTGATGCTGGTGTCGACCCGTGGTTTAGAAAAACAGTTACCTGCGGAAGTGCTGGAAGCTGCTGAAAAGCCGGAGTCTTTGCTGTTTGGTGAACTCGAACTCCCGAGCGGCTGGATGGAGCGCATGAGGTTCATTCCGGCTAAATCAGTCGGGAAGCCTCATCAATTGTTGCCGGCTTTCAAACCGGACAAGGTGGAGGTTTCAAATGGGACAAGGAAAGCGGATGTTTCCAAGGTGCTCGTGAACTTTACAGCGATGAACCTTTCCTCTGATGACCAATTTTCATGTATATTGCACCCCAAAATGGTGCTGCCCCTATCATTTGAAGAGGTTTCTTAAAGCTGTTTCCAGCCATCTATCTATATTTATTATAAGGGAGGTCGTTTTATGAAAGGTCTAAGGCTAAAAATCGTTTATTATTGGTACAAACTGCTGATTAAATTAAAAATCAAAACGGATGAAATTTATTATATTGGAGGAAGCGAAGCGCTTCCTCCGCCGTTATCCCGCGATGAGGAAGAACAGCTGCTAACGAAGCTGCCGTCCGGTGATCAAGCGGCGAGGGCATTGCTGATTGAAAGAAATTTGCGGCTTGTTGTGTACATTGCAAGAAAGTTTGAAAATACAGGGATCAATATTGAGGATCTCATAAGTATCGGTACGATCGGTTTAATTAAAGCTGTTAATACCTTCAATCCTGAAAAGAAAATCAAGCTGGCTACCTATGCATCTCGATGCATTGAAAATGAAATTCTTATGTATTTGCGAAGAAATAATAAAATTCGCTCGGAAGTATCGTTTGATGAACCTCTAAACGTGGATTGGGACGGCAACGAGCTTCTGCTTTCTGACGTATTGGGAACAGACCCCGATATTATTACGAAAAATATTGAAGCGGGAGTGGACCGCAGCTTACTTTTTAAAGCATTGGAACAGCTGTCAGCGAGAGAAAAGCAAATCATGGAACTGCGGTTTGGGTTAAAGGGAGGGGAAGAGAAAACCCAGAAAGATGTCGCCGATTTGCTTGGCATATCACAATCATATATCTCTAGGCTGGAAAAAAGAATCATCCATCGCTTGCAGAAAGAATTTAATAAAATGGTCTGAATCATGAAGCTGATCTTAAAAGTCAGCTTCATTTTTTCTTCTTCTTTTTAATAGTGCAGCCTTTGCTGCTATCAGGCATTCTTCCGCAGCTTCTCCTCTTTGCCGTTTTAAGCTCCTTTCGGTCACAAGCCAGCCGAGTCTAAACGGCCGCTTCCGCTTTTCTTGATTGTCCAGTTTCGCCTCCTTGGGGCTCGAGGTCAGATGCCCGTCAGACTGCATGGCAAAAGAACGCCATTTCGTCTGCCGTTCATCTGCTTGTCGCCCCAGGGCAGTCGGCTCCGCATTTCGGTGTTGTCCAGCTGCAGGCGCTAGCGGCTCGAGGTCACAAGCCAGACCGCTGAGAAAGGTAAAGAACACCTTTCTATGCGTTCTGTCTTGTGCTGGTCGCCGCTGAACGAGCGCCTTCCGCTTTTCGTGATCCAGCTGCAGCGGCCAGACTCTCGGTCATAAGTCGGCCCGCCTGTGTGGCCAAGAGCGCCACTTCGGCGGTCCGTCTTATGTCTGCCGAGTCTAAACGGCCGCTTCCGCTTTTCTTTGGTGCATAGTTTTTTTTGGTGTGGGAGATACTGATGTTGTACAGCAGTTCCTGCAAGGAGGGGATAGACATAATGGTGCGGAATAAGGTCGTGATTTGCGGCGTGGACACGTCAAAGCTTCCGATTTTGAAGAATGAAGAGATGAAGGTGTTGTTTAAACAACTTCAGTCGGGAGAGCTCTCAGCAAGGGAAACTCTTATAAATGGAAATTTACGGCTTGTGCTGAGTGTGATCCAGCGCTTTAATAATCGCGGCGAGTATGTGGATGATTTATTTCAAGTGGGCTGCATTGGTTTAATGAAGTCTATTGATAATTTTGATTTGAGTCATAATGTGCGCTTTTCCACCTATGCGGTGCCGATGATTATTGGAGAAATCAGAAGGTATTTGCGCGATAATAATCCTATCAGAGTCTCGCGTTCCTTAAGGGATGTGGCTTATAAAGCCCTGCAAGTGCGTGAGAAATTAATGTCGGAAACTTCCAAAGAACCGACGGCTGAGGAGATTAGCAAAGAGCTCGGTGTTCCGAAAGAAGATATCGTTTTTGCTCTCGATTCCATTCAAGATCCCGTTTCCTTATTTGAACCGATTTACAACGACGGCGGAGATCCGATCTTTGTGATGGATCAATTAAGCGACGACAGCTGCAAGGATTCTAATTGGATTGAAGAAATCGCATTGAAAGAAGGACTGAAGCGGCTAAATGAAAGAGAAAAAATGATTATCCGCAAACGGTTTTATCAGGGGAAAACCCAGATGGAAGTAGCCGATGAAATCGGCATATCACAAGCTCAAGTATCAAGGCTAGAAAAAGCGGCGATTAAGCAAATGAACAAAAATATTAATTAATACATAGACAGACTCGCTAGCGGATAACGCAAGTTGAGTCTTATTTTTGTGGCTGCGCATATATTTATTAAAACAGGAACAATGTGACAAGGGGGCTGTACAATGGGAAGAATATCAGATTTTCAGCTGAAAGATATCGTCAATGTTGCGAACGGGAAAAAGCTGGGGAACATTACAGATATTAATTTAAACTTGAGTGCAGGAACGATCGATTCAATTGTGATCAGCCGTTCGGGAAAAATGTTTGGCTTTTTTGGCAAGGAAGAAGAAATTGTCATTCCTTGGGCGCAGATTGTGAAAATTGGAGAAGATGTGATTCTTGTCCGACATGTCAGTCAATCCTCTGCCAATGAACCAGCTTTAAAAGAGGATTAATTTGTTTTTCGGTGACGTTTCTTGCCCAATTGTGTTACACTAAAGTAAAATGTACGGGAGTATAAAAAATGAAGGAACCATTTGTTCGTCTACATGACAGTCTATACGCTATTGATGATTGGCAAAATGAACACCCGGGGCTTGTGGCTGGATTTACAACGAGAGAAAGCGGGTTCAGCAAGGGCGACTTCCGCGGTTTAAACACTGGCTTTCATGTGAATGATCGTGAGGAATACGTATGCGCCAACCGCCAGCTGATAGGCAATCTCTTGGAATTTCCGGCTGACGGCTGGATAGGCGCCGAACAAACGCATGGCAGCCGAGTCGCCGCGGTGACAAAAGCAGATAGAGGCAAAGGGGCATTGCTCTATTCTTCCAGCTTTAAAGAAACGGATGGTTTGTATACGGATGACAAAGGAACGCTTTTAACCTTGTGCTATGCGGATTGTGTGCCCCTTTATTTTCTTGCTAAAGAAGTGCAGAGAATCGGAACGGCTCATGCGGGCTGGAAAGGAACCGTTCTAGGCATCGGTAAGCAGATGGTTGAATTGTGGAAGAAGGATGGAATTCCTCCTGAAGATATAGAGGTTGTCATCGGCCCATCCATTTGCAAAGATTGCTATGCAGTGGATGACCGCGTGATTGAACAAGCGCGCAGATGGATGAAAGCGGAAGATCAGCTGCCTTATTCTCCGGTGAATGGAAAGCCGGGTCAGTACCATTTATCATTGCAGCAATTAAACCAGCTCGTTCTGCTCCAAGCAGGTATACGGAAAGAAAACATTCAGATCACGAAGCTTTGCACCAGCTGCGGGGATGAATTTTTTTCTCACCGCCGCGATGCAGGAAAAACGGGAAGAATGCTAGGGTTTATTGGTTGGAAGGAGGCACCTCATCATGAAGGTATCAGATCGTTTGCAAGAAATTCAACAAAATATTGAACAAGCGTGCCTGAAAGCGGGCAGGAAGCCGGAAGAAGTGAAGCTGATCGCTGTGACGAAATACGTGTCCGCAGAGCGGGCTCAAGAAGCGCTGGACGCAGGAATCCATCATCTTGGTGAGAACAGAGATGAAGGTCTTTTGGAAAAGCGGGAAGCGCTGGGAGACAAGCCTGTCTGGCATTTTATCGGCAGCCTGCAAACAAGGAAAGTCAAGAAGATTATAAATCATGTATCGTACATCCACTCCCTTGACCGCCTGTCGCTTGCGGAGGAAATTAATAAGCGAGCGAACCGTCCGATAAATTGCTTGGTGCAAGTAAATGTCTCAGGGGAGCAATCCAAGCACGGGCTTTCCCCTGATGAGGTCATTCATTTTGTGAAGCAGCTCGGGCAGTTCACAAAGATTACCGTTTGCGGTTTAATGACTATGGCTCCCTTGACGGATGATGAGCAACTGCTGCGCAGCTGCTTTAAACAGCTGAAAGGTCTTCAAGAAGAAGTTCAGCAATTAGAGCTGCCGTTTGCTCCTTGCGGGGAGCTGTCCATGGGGATGAGCAATGACTACCCGATTGCTGTGGAAGAAGGGGCGACCATAGTTCGCATAGGAACCGCTTTGGTTGGGGAATAGATCACTTGTGGAGGTGGAAGGATGGGAATCAAGTCTAAGTTTAAAGCTTTTTTTCTTTTGGATGAGGATGACTATCAGCTAGCGGAAGAAGCAGAAAGCGATGCTCAAGAAGAGGACAAGCGTCCAAAATCAGCGAAAAAAAATGTGGTCAGTCTGCAAAGTGTCCAAAAATCTTCTAAAGTGATCCTAATAGAACCCCGTGTATTTGCAGAAGCGCAAGAAATTGCCGATCATTTGAAAAGCAGGCGCGCGGTTATCGTCAACTTGCAGCGCATCCAGCATGATCAGGCAAAGCGGATTGTGGATTTTTTAAGCGGCACCGTCTATGCAATCGGCGGTGAAATTCAGCAGCTCGGCCAGAAGATTTTTCTTTGTACGCCGGATAATGTGGAAGTGGCGGGAAATATTTCTCAGTTTATAGCGGATGAAGATATAGATCAATCGAGGTGGTAATGACTTTTATGGAGCTAGTAGTGGGTATTATTAATCAAGCGATCGTGCTTTATTCTTGGGCGCTGATCATTTATATTTTGATGACATGGTTTCCGAACGCGCGGGAAACAAGCATTGGACAATTTTTAGAAAAGATTTGCGAGCCTTATTTAGAGCCATTCAGACGAATCATTCCTCCGCTAGGCATGATTGACCTTTCTCCTCTTGTGGCCTTTTTTGTGTTAAGACTGGCAACAAAAGGACTCAACCAGTTAGCGGTCTGGTTATTGTAGTTCATTCTTGAAAGGAGGGAACCGAGCCCTTCTTTTTTTTTGAATTGAAAGAAATGAGGGAATACTAATGTCTTCGATTTATCAGCATTTTCGTCCGGAGGAAAAAGAATTTATCGACCAAGTCATTGAATGGAAATACGAAGCTGCTCAGCTATATGCGCCCAAGCTGACGGATTTCCTTGATCCTAGAGAGCAAGAAATTGTTCAGGCGGTTGTCGGCAGTCAGGATGAAGTTCAAGTTACTTTCTTTGGGGGAAGCGAAGCATCGGAAAGAAAGCGGGCGTTCATCACGCCCGATTATTTTCAGCCTCAAGAAAGCGACTTTGAAATCGCACTGTATGAGCTTCTCTATCCTGCCAAATTTGTTACTCTAGAGCATTCGCAAATTCTTGGAAGTCTTATGGGGCTGGGGCTGCGCCGAGGCAAGTTTGGGGATATTTTAACGGATGGCAGAAAATTTCAAGTGCTTGCGGCAAAGGAAGTCAGCTCTTATATGCAATTGAATCTAACTCGGATCGGCAAAATATCCATTTCTCTTAAGGGCTGTCCGCTTTCGGAAGCGTTGAAGGAAGCGGAAGAATGGAAAGAAATCCGAACAACGGTATCCTCTTTGCGGCTGGATGCAATCCTGTCGGCGGCTTCTCCTTTATCAAGACAAAAGGCGCAGACGCTTATTAAAAGCGGATCCGTGAAAGTCAACTGGAAAAAGGTTGAGGATACTGCCTTCGAGTGCTCCGCCGGGGATATCTTTTCTGTCAGGGGGGTAGGAAGGAGCAAGCTTATCGCCACGGAAGGAAAAACCAAAAAGGATAAATGGCGGATTGTGTTAGGTATTTTGAAATAATTTCTGAAAAAAGCAGGATTTTTACCACAAGAAGGCGAAAAACCTTTATAATATTAAGCAATATAATAAAAAAATCTGTCAGATTGAGATTTGCAGTGGAGGTGGGCTTATGCCTTTAACGCCGTTGGACATACATAATAAGGAATTCAGCCGCGGGTTTCGCGGATATGATGAGGATGAAGTCAATGATTTTCTTAATCAGATCATTAAAGATTATGAGTTGATTATCCGGGAAAAGAAAGAGTTAGAAGAGCAGCTGGCCTCCCAAACGGAGAGGCTCAATTACTTTTCCAATATTGAAGAAACGCTGAATAAATCGATTGTCATCGCCCAAGAAACAGCTGAAGAAGTGAAAAGAAATGCTCATAAAGAAGCGAAGCTGTTAATTCGGGAAGCGGAGAAAAATGCGGATCGGATCGTGAATGAATCGCTGGCGCGGGCAAGAAAGATTGCCGTGGAGACGGAAGAGCTGAAGAAGCAGTCGAAAGTCTTTCGGATGCGATTCAAGATGCTGATGGAAGCGCAGCTGGATTTATTGAACAGCGATGATTGGGACGGTCTGATGGACTTTGAAGTTAATACTGAAGAACTAGAGAAATTGAGCGAAGATGAGAACTGAACTTGACGAAAGTTTCAGCAATTTTTATAATTGAGGCAACATGATTTTTATAAAATAATGCGATGAAAGGGAATGTACATTTCCACAAGCTTTAACAGCGAACTAGGGATGGTGGAAGCCTAGGGAAAGCGGGAGATGGAAGATCACCCTGGAGCGTTCGTCTTGAACGCATGTTTAGTAGAGACGAGCGGGTCATTCACGATACGAATGTTTAAGTGAGCAAGTGATACAAGCTTGTTAAGCAGGGTGGTAACGCGGGAGCCTTCTCGTCCCTATAGAGGGATGGGGAGGCTTTTTGTTTATTTTGCTTATCACTGTTTACACCGCATCCGTGAATGTCAGAAAAAAAGGAGGATACAAATGGAGTACAAGGATACATTGTTAATGCCGAAAACGGAATTCCCAATGCGCGGCAACTTACCGAAGCGTGAGCCGGGTATGCAGCAAAAATGGAATGAAATGGACATTTATAAAAAAGTGCAGGAACGCACAAAAGGGCGCCCGCTGTTTATTCTGCATGACGGCCCTCCGTTTGCTAACGGAAACATTCACATGGGGCATGCGTTAAATAAAATTTTAAAAGACTTCATTGTTCGCTATAAGTCCATGAGCGGTTACCATGCACCTTATGTTCCGGGCTGGGATACTCACGGGCTGCCGATCGAACAGGCGCTGACGAACAAAGGCATCAAGCGCAAAGAGATGACAACAGCTGAGTTCCGCAAGCTCTGTGAGGAATATGCCTACGAGCAAATTGAAAATCAAATAGAACAATTTAAGAGCCTTGGTGTACGCGGAGATTGGGATCATCCCTACATCACATTAAAACCGGAATATGAAGCCCAGCAAATTAAAGTATTCGGCGAGATGGCGAAAAAAGGGTACATTTATAAAGGGAAAAAGCCTGTGTACTGGTCGCCGTCCAGTGAATCGGCGTTAGCGGAGGCGGAAATTGAGTATCAGGATAAGCGTTCTCCTTCCATCTACGTTGCTTTCTCTGTTAAAGATGGGAAAGGGGTTCTTGAAGAAGGAGTCAACATCGTCATTTGGACCACGACGCCGTGGACGATTCCTGCGAACCTCGGGATTTCTGTTCATCCTCAGTTAACCTATGTGGTGGTAGAAGCAGCTGGGAACAAGTACTTGGTGGCGGAAGCTTTGCTTGAAGAAGTTGCATCTAAATTAGGATGGGAAGACTATCAAGTATCCCAAAAAATAAAAGGCGAGAAATTGGAATATATTGTAGCGGAGCATCCACTTTACAGCCGTGATTCCCTCGTCATGCTCGGGGAACATGTCACAACGGATTCCGGAACCGGCTGTGTTCACACAGCTCCTGGACATGGGGAGGATGACTTCCTTGTCGGAAAAAAATACGGGCTGGATGTTCTTTGCCCGGTTGATGACCGCGGTGTCATGACAGAGGAAGCACCGGGCTTTGAAGGCTTATTTTATGATAAAGCAAACAAGCCAATTACTGAGAAGCTTGAAGAAGTCGGCGCGCTATTGAAGCTGGAATTCTTTACTCATTCCTATCCGCATGATTGGCGGACAAAGAAGCCCGTCATTTTCCGGGCAACGGCGCAATGGTTTGCTTCCATTGATAAATTCCGTGATGAACTGCTGCACGCGGTGAAGGAGACGAAATGGGTGCCTGCCTGGGGAGAATCCCGCTTATTTAACATGGTCCGCGATCGCGGAGACTGGTGTATTTCCCGCCAGCGTGCTTGGGGTGTGCCGATTCCGGTCTTTTATGCGGAGAATGGCGAGGCGATCGTTACCGATGAAACGATTGCCCGTGTTTCCGAGCTGTTCCGTGAACATGGATCAAACATTTGGTTCCAAAAGGACGCGAAAGAATTGCTTCCAGAAGGGTTTACCCATCCGGGAAGTCCGAATGGAGAATTCACGAAAGAAACGGATATCATGGATGTCTGGTTCGACTCCGGCTCTTCTCATCAAGCGGTGCTGGAAGAGCGCGGCGATTTGCAGCGGCCGGCGGATCTGTATTTAGAAGGCTCTGATCAGTATCGCGGCTGGTTCAATTCCTCCTTAACCACTGCGGTTGCTGTCACCGGCAAAGCGCCTTATAAAGGTGTGCTGAGCCACGGTTTTGCTTTAGATGGAGAAGGCCGCAAAATGAGTAAATCTGTCGGCAACGTCGTGGTGCCGGCTAAAGTGATGAAACAGCTGGGAGCAGATATTCTCCGTTTATGGGTCGCCTCCGTTGATTTTCAGGCGGATGTTCGGGTATCGGATGCCATTCTTAAGCAAGTCGCTGAAGTGTACCGGAAAATCAGAAACACATTCCGCTTCTTGCTTGGCAACTTAGCTGACTTTGATCCAAAGCAACACCAAGTGGCATATGAAGATTTGCGGGAAGTTGATCAATTCATGCTCGTGAAGCTGAATGAACTGATTAAAGATGTGCGCCAGCATTATGAACATTACGAATTTGCTGCGATTTACCACGCGGTCAACTATTTTTGTACGGTAGAGTTAAGTGCCTTTTACCTTGATTTTGCCAAAGACATTTTATATATCGAGTCAGCTGATCATCCGGATCGCCGTGCAATTCAGTCTGTTCTGTACGAAACCCTGCTGTCGCTAACGAAATTGCTTTCGCCCATTCTGTCGCATACAGCGGATGAAGTCTGGGAGTACATTCCGGGCGCAGAGGAAGAAAGTGTGCAGTTAACCGATATGCCGGAGTACCAGCAGCTTGACGGGGCCGATCAATTAAAGGACAAATGGACTCGTTTTATGGATTTGCGTGCGGATATTCTAAAAGCGCTGGAAGAAGCGCGCCATGCCAAAGTGATTGGGAAATCACTGACAGCTAAGGTTGTTTTATACGTGAATGAAGAGACGAAAGCCTTGCTTGAATCCATTCAGGAAGATTTGAAACAGCTGTTCATCGTATCGGCATTAGAACTGGCAGGCTCGGCAGATGAAGCGCCGGATACGACCTTAAAGCTTGAACATGCAGCTATCGTTGTGGAAAAAGCAGAAGGCGAAACTTGCGAACGCTGCTGGGTAGTATCGCCGAAAGTTGGCCAAAATGAGCAGCATCCAACGCTTTGTCCGCGCTGTGCTGATGTGGTCGAGAAGCATTATTCACAAGCTTAAATAAAGCCTGGCATCTGTCAGCCATACTGGGAGGCTGTCCTGCTCGTGTTTGTTCTCTGATGAATTATGCCAATTTGGAGTAATAATCGGAAGCAGATGCATAGGCAGGACAGCTTTTTCTGTTATGTGGGGCTGAGCAAGCGGATGTCGAGAAGAATCTTAAAGATCTAATGGAGGAAATGGGGTGCTTTCTTGTACTATTTACTAGCTCTATTTATTGTTTTATTAGATCAGTGGACGAAATGGCTGGTCGTCAAGGGGATGGAAATTGGGGAAAGCTCAGAAGTGATCAAGGACTTTCTTTATATTACTTCCCATCGGAACCGGGGAGCTGCTTGGGGGATGCTTGAAGGGCAGCTGTGGTTATTTTATATTATTACGGTGGTAGTGATCATTGGAATTGTTTATTATATGCAGACACAGGCCAAAAATAAGCCGTTGATGCAAAGCGCCTTAGCTCTTTTGCTTGGCGGAGCCATCGGCAACTTTATTGACCGTATTTTTCGTAAAGAAGTGGTTGATTTTATTAACACGTATATTTTTAGCTATGATTTCCCTATTTTCAATATTGCAGATGCCTCTTTAACGATGGGGGTCATATTGCTGATGGGGGCTATGATCATAGAAGATCGGAAAGAAAAGGAGCTCATGAATGGAAAAAATAGAACATAGCGTTGGAGCAGCTGAAAACAATCTGCGCATTGATAAAGTAGTAGCTAGCCTCAATGAGGAGTGGTCGCGTACGCAGGTGCAAGAATGGATCAAAGAAGGGCTTGTGAAAGTAAATGACCGTCCGGTAAAAGCGAATTATAAATGCGAATTAGAAGATCAGCTTATAATTGAAATTCCGTCCCCCCAACCGCTTGATATCGAGGCGGAGGATATGAATTTGGATATTTATTATGAAGATGAAGATGTGCTAGTGGTCAACAAGCCTAGAGGCATGGTCGTTCATCCGGCTCCCGGTCATTTATCAGGAACGCTTGTAAACGGTTTGATGGCTCATTGCCAAGATTTATCCGGGATCAATGGTGTAATGCGCCCTGGAATTGTGCACCGTATCGACAAAGACACATCCGGACTATTAATGGTAGCCAAAAACGATTTTGCTCATGAGAAGCTTGTGCAGCAGCTGGTTGAGAAAACGGTCACTCGGAAATACAAAGCGATCGTACACGGAGTGATCCCCCATGATTATGGCACGATTGATGCGCCGATTGCCAGAGATCCAAAGGAACGGCAAAGCATGGCCGTTATTGAAGGCGGCAAACATGCCGTTACTCATTTTCAAGTTTTAGAGCGCTTTTCACATTATACCCTTGTTGAATGCGAGCTTGAAACGGGCCGCACGCATCAAATTCGCGTCCATATGAAATATATTGGCTACCCACTTGCCGGCGACCCTAAATACGGCCCGAAAAAAACATTGGATATTGATGGGCAGGCTCTTCACGCCGGCATTCTTGGCTTTGTTCATCCCCGCACAAAAGAATATTTAGAATTTGAAGCGCCGCTTCCTGCTGAATTTGCGAAACTTCTTGACTATTTGGCCAAAAGCAATTGACAAATGACACAGCTTAATGTATGATGACAACAGTTGAATAAGTCCTTTAAATACAGTCCCGTGAGGCTGAGAAGGTATCGGATCTCTTTAGCAGGCAAAGAGCTGCTTGCTTATGCATGTAATCTGTCCTCTCGCTCATGTGGCGGGAGGCTTTTTTGTATATGGAGGGTGATGGAAATGGAAAAAGCAATAGTCATGGATCAGCAGGCTATACGGCGTGCTTTGACAAGGATTGCCCATGAAATACTGGAAAAAAATAAGGGAATCGAAAACTGTATACTCATCGGGATTAAAACGCGGGGCATCTACTTAGCCAAGCGGCTTGCCGAGAAAATTCAGCAGATTGAAGGCAGAGAGATTCCGGTTGGAGAATTAGATATCACGCTGTACAGGGATGATTTATCGATAAAGACGGAAAGCAAGGACCCCGAGGTGAAAGGATCGGATATCCCCGGAGATCTGACCGATAAAACGGTGGTTTTGGTGGATGATGTTCTTTATACAGGCAGAACGGTTCGCGCCGCAATGGATGCGATCATGGATTTCGGCCGGCCTTCACAAATTCAAATGGCAACGCTCGTAGACAGAGGGCATCGCGAACTGCCGATTCGAGCCGATTATATTGGAAAGAATATACCTTCAGCCAGCACGGAAAAAATCGTTGTCACTTTAGAGGAAGTGGATGCGAAGGATCAAGTTGCTATTCATGAGTAAGGGCGCTTTTTAAACGCAGTCCAGAGAGACTGGCGAAGAGCGGAGGAATAAAAATTCAATTGAATAGAAGCCTTTTAATAATGTCCAGTGAGGCATTCAAGGGTGCGCAGATAAGAGATATGGTACAGGTTATGGATAGGCCTGCTATAGCTTTATCTTCAATCAAAACACCCGAGTGAAGTCGGGTGTTTTTTTATGCAAATGGAGGCGGATAAACAATGACGCAAAATTTTGTTTCAATTAAGGATATGCATAAAGATGAGATTCTGTTAATATTAATGCAAGCAGAGAAATTTTCTCAAGGTGAAAGCTGGCGGCCGGCTAAGCAGACGTTCATTGCTAATTTATTTTTTGAAGCGAGCACGAGAACGAAGAGCAGCTTTGAAGTAGCAGAAAGAAAGCTCGGCCTTGATGTCATTCCTTTTGAAGCTGGAACTTCAAGCGTACTTAAAGGGGAGACATTGTATGATACCGTCCGAACGCTTGAATCCATCGGTGTGAATGCGGTTGTTATCCGCCATGACGAGGATGAATATTATCAGCAGCTGATCAATAAAGTCAACATACCGGTCATCAATGCGGGGGACGGCTGCGGACAGCACCCGACACAATGCTTGCTTGATTTATTTACGATTCGGCAAGAATTCGGATGTTTTGAAGGTCTAAAAGTCGGAATAGTCGGTGATATACGCCATAGCCGGGTGGCTCGTTCAAATGCTGAAGCTTTAAAAAAACTGGGCGCTGAGGTTCGCTTTTCAGGACCTTCCGAGTGGTTCCAAGAGGATTATTTAGCCGCTGGAGCATTCGTTGAAGTAGATGAATTAGTCGAAGAAGCCGATGTTCTGATGCTGCTTCGAATCCAGCATGAACGCCACGGCCAACATACCCTGATGTCGAAGGAGCAATATCATCGCATGTATGGGCTTACGGTCGAACGCGAGCGGCGAATGAAGCCAAAGAGCATCATTATGCATCCGGCGCCGGTAAACCGCGATGTGGAAATCGCCGACAGCTTAGTAGAGTGCGAGCGTTCAAGAATCTTTAAACAAATGGAAAACGGTGTGTATGTCAGAATGGCCGTACTGAAACAAATGCTTGAAGGGAGAATGTCAAATGAACTGGTTAATCAAAAATGGCAATATTCTTGCTGAAAATGGAGAATGGATCAAGCAAGACATCCGGATTAAAGCTGATAAAATCGCAGAAATGGGTCCGGAATTGACAGAGCAGGGGGAAAAGGTCGTGGAGGCGGATGGCCAATTAATTGTCCCCGGATTTATCGATCTCCACGTTCATTTGCGCGAACCCGGCGGCGAGCATAAAGAAACGATTGCAACTGGCACGATGGCTGCCGCTAAAGGCGGATTTACGACGGTCGCCGCTATGCCAAATACGCGGCCGGTGCCTGATACAGCTGAACATTTATCAGCATTAAATAAGCGGATTGCAGAAGCAGCGCATGTGCGCGTGCTCCCTTATGCCTCCATTACCATTCGTGAAGCGGGAAAAGAGTTAACCGATTTTGAAAGCTTAAAGAATAATGGCGCTTTTGCTTTTACGGATGATGGGGTCGGCATTCAAGAGGCAGGCATGATGTATGAGGCGATGAAAAAAGCTGCCAGCCTCAATGCGGCGGTAGTAGCGCATTGTGAAGATAATACGCTCATATACGGCGGAGCAGTACATGACGGCAAATTTGCAAAGGAGAATAATCTTCCAGGTATTCCGTCCATCTGTGAAGCTGTACATATAGCAAGAGATGTGCTGATTGCTGAAGCAGCAAACTGCCATTATCATGTTTGCCATATCAGTACAAAAGAATCCGTACGTGCGGTGAGAGAGGCTAAGAAAGCTGGCATTCGCGTGACGGCCGAAGTCACTCCGCATCATTTATTGCTTTGTGATCAAGATATACCGAGAATAGACACTAATTATAAAATGAATCCTCCGCTGCGAGGGAAAGCGGATCAGCAGGCTTTATTAGAGGGGATCTTGGATGGCACAATCGACTTTATTGCCACTGACCATGCTCCGCATACAGCTGAAGAAAAAGCGGCCAGCATGCAAACAGCACCGTTTGGCATCGTCGGACTGGAAACGGCTTTTCCGCTTTTATATACCAACCTGGTGAAAACGGGCGTCTTTACTCTTAAACAATTAGTAGATTGGATGACGATTAAGCCGGCTGAAGCGTTCGGCCTTCCATATGGCAAGCTGGAAAAAGGAGCCATTGCTGATCTCGCTTTAATAGATCTGACAGCGGAACGAATTATCCGTCCGGAAAGCTTTGCATCAAAGGGAAAGAATACGCCGTTTGTTAATTGGAAATGCAATGGATGGCCAACAGCTACATTTTCAGAAGGAAAACTTGTTTGGCAGGAAGGAAAGGTGGAAGCATGAAAAAACAACTGATTTTAGAAGATGGCACAACATTTGTCGGCCAAGGCTTTGGCAGCGATAAAGATACAATCGGCGAAATTGTTTTTACAACGGGAATGACGGGCTATCAAGAGGTGTTGTCGGACCCTTCCTACTGCGGGCAAATTGTCACATTTACCTATCCTTTAATCGGGAATTACGGCATTAACCGCGATGACTTCGAAACGATTCATCCGGCTGTCAAAGGCCTGATTGTCAAAGAAGCGGCAAGTGATCCATCTAATTTCCGCAGTCAAATGACATTAGATGCCTATTTAAAAATGAAGAGCATTCCTGCTATTGCGGGAATTGATACAAGAAAGCTAACTAGAATTATCCGCCAGCACGGTACATTAAAAGGGGCGATTGTGTCCATGGAGGAAGATGCGGAAGCGATGATTCACCGGCTGCAAGCAACCGTTTTGCCAAAGGATCAAGTGGACCAGGTCTCAACGAAATCTGCCTATCCCAGTCCAGGGCGAGGCTATAGAGTCGTATTAATGGACTTTGGCATGAAGCATGGCATTTTGCGCGAGCTGAACAAACGGGATTGCGACGTAATCGTCGTTCCGCACGATACAAAAGCAGAAGAAATACTCCAATTTAACCCGGATGGCATTATGCTAACTAATGGACCGGGCAATCCGAAAGACGTGCCGCATGCGGTTGAAACGGTCAGAGAACTGATCGGAAAAGTACCAATATTCGGAATATGCTTAGGCCATCAGCTGTTTGCGCTCGCATCCGGAGCGGATACTTTCAAATTGAAATTCGGTCATCGCGGATCGAATCACCCTGTGAAAGACTTGGAAACAGGAAAAACGGCATTAACCTCTCAAAACCATGGCTATGCGGTTTGTGAAGATTCTGTTGCCGGCACAGATTTGAAAGTAACTCATATCGCCTTAAATGACGGAACAGTGGAAGGTTTGGCCCACAAAAGATATCCGGCCTTCTCCGTGCAGTACCATCCGGAAGCCTCGCCGGGGCCGGAAGATGATAACCAGTTATTTGACCGCTTTATCAGCATGATGAAACATAACGCAGGAAAGGAGCTTCAACATGCCTAAACGAACAGATATTAAAAGCATATTAGTGATTGGTTCCGGTCCGATTGTCATCGGGCAGGCAGCGGAATTTGACTATGCCGGCACGCAAGCGTGTCTTGCACTGAAAGAAGAGGGGTATCGCGTGATCTTGGTGAACTCCAATCCGGCGACGATTATGACGGATACCGAAATTGCCGATGCCGTGTATATTGAACCGATCACATTGGATTTTGTCAGCCGGATTATCCAAAAGGAACGTCCGGACGCCATCCTGCCGACACTGGGAGGTCAGACTGGCTTGAACATGGCCGTTGAATTGGCCAATGCAGGCGTGCTGGAGGAATATGGAGTGCAGGTGCTGGGAACAAAGCTGTCAGCGATTGAGCAAGCAGAAGACCGGGATTTATTCCGCCAGCTTATGAATGAATTGAATGAACCGGTTCCTGAAAGTGAAATCATTCATACGCTGGAGGAAGCGCATGCGTTTGTTGAAAAAATTGGTTACCCGATCATCGTTCGTCCAGCCTATACACTCGGCGGAACTGGCGGGGGAATATGCACGAACGAGGAAGAATTGGCTGAAATCGTAACGAGCGGATTAAAGCACAGTCCGGTCACCCAATGTCTGATCGAAAAAAGCATTGCTGGATTCAAGGAAATTGAATATGAGGTGATGCGCGATTCGAATGATAACGCCATTGTGGTTTGTAATATGGAAAACATTGATCCGGTCGGTATTCACACAGGAGATTCCATTGTAGTGGCACCAAGCCAGACGCTCAGCGACCGCGAATATCAAATGCTGCGAAATACGTCGCTGAAGATCATCCGCGCACTAGGCATTGAAGGCGGCTGCAATGTGCAGCTGGCGCTCGATCCGCATAGCTTCAACTATTATATTATTGAAGTGAATCCGCGGGTCAGCCGTTCATCCGCGCTCGCCTCTAAAGCCACCGGGTATCCGATCGCTAAACTGGCGGCAAAAATTGCAGTTGGACTGACGCTTGATGAAATGAAAAATCCGGTTACGGGCAAAACCTATGCATGCTTTGAGCCTGCGCTTGATTATATCGTTTCTAAGATTCCTAGATGGCCGTTTGATAAATTTGAATCGGCCAATCGAACTCTGGGCACGCAAATGAAAGCAACAGGAGAAGTGATGGCGATCGGCCGCACGCTTGAAGAGTCTCTATTGAAAGCTGTTCGCTCCCTTGAAAGTGGCGTATACCATCTCGAATTGGATGAAATCAAAGAAATGGACGACGTGCTGATTGAAAGGCGTATTCGAAAGGCCGGCGATGAACGCCTCTTCTACATCGGAGAAGCATTGCGCCGCGGGGTGGCGGTTGAGACGATCCATGAGTGGAGCAAGATTGATCCCTTCTTCTTGGAAAAATTCGCGAATATCGTTGAATTTGAAGAGGAAGTTAAGGCGAACCCGTTTAACGTTTCTGTGGCAGAAACGGCCAAGCGAATGGGATTTGCTGATTGCACAATTGCTAAGCTTTGGGGAACAGCTGAGAAAGCTGTTTATGACTGGCGAAAGGATAGCGGAATCATGCCTGTTTTCAAAATGGTTGACACTTGCGCCGCTGAATTTGAATCAGCTACACCGTATTATTACGGTACTTACGAAGATGAAAATGAATCGATCGTAACCGATCGCAAAAGCGTGGTTGTCCTTGGTTCGGGTCCCATCCGCATCGGTCAGGGAGTGGAATTTGATTATGCCACTGTGCACTCAGTGTGGGCGATTAAAGAAGCCGGCTACGAGGCGGTTATCATCAATAACAACCCAGAAACGGTTTCCACGGACTTCAGCATCTCCGACAAACTATATTTTGAGCCGCTGACGGTTGAGGACGTCATGCATATTATTGATTTAGAAAAGCCGGAGGGAGTGGTCGTTCAGTTCGGCGGGCAAACAGCCATCAATTTGGCCGAGAAGCTAGTCGAACATGGCGTGAAAATTCTAGGCACGAGTCTTGAAGATTTGGATCGTGCAGAGAATCGCGATAAGTTCGAGCAAACGCTGGAATCATTAAATATCCCGCAGCCGCTTGGAAAAACAGCTTTCTCAGTCGAAGCCGCTGTACAAATTGCCGAAACAATCGGCTACCCTGTACTGGTCCGCCCGTCCTATGTGCTGGGAGGCCGCGCGATGGAGATCGTGTACAAAGAAGAAGAGCTTTTGCAATACATGCAGAATGCGGTCAAAGTCAATCCTGATCATCCGGTATTAATTGACCGGTATTTAACGGGGAAAGAAATTGAAGTAGATGCGATTTCTGACGGAACAGATGTGGTCATACCGGGAATTATGGAGCATATCGAACGAGCGGGTGTGCACTCCGGTGACTCGATTGCCGTTTACCCGCCGCAGCAATTAACGAAAGAACAAAAAAATAAAATTATCGAATATACGATCAAACTGGCGAAGGGATTAAATATCATCGGATTATTAAATATCCAGTACGTTGTGTCTAAAGGTGAAGTGTACGTATTAGAAGTGAATCCGCGTTCTAGCCGTACGGTTCCGTTTTTAAGTAAGATCACCAATGTGCCAATGGCTAATTTGGCTACAAAGGCGATTCTGGGCCATTCATTAAAGGAAATGGGCTACAAAACCGGGTTGGTATCAGAAGAAAAAGGCGTGTTTGTGAAAGTGCCTGTCTTCTCCTTTGCTAAATTGCGCCGGGTAGATACGACGCTCGGACCGGAAATGAAATCAACGGGAGAAGTGATGGGGAAAGATGCAACGCTAGCTAAAGCGCTTTATAAAGGGCTGGTGGCTTCCGGTATGAAAATTCCAACAAAAGGATCCGTTTTAATGACAGTCGCGGATAAGGACAAGGAAGAAGCGCTGGAGCTTGCTAAACGTTTCCATAACATTGGCTACAAACTGCTCGCCACTCACGGCACCGCCCAATTTCTGAATGAAGCCGGTGTGCCGGCAGAAACAGTGGCGAAAATTGGCGCCAAGGGGCCTGATATGCTGGATATAATCCGCTCGGGACAAGCGCAGTTTGTGATTAATACATTGACCAAAGGAAAACAGCCAGCGCGTGATGGTTTCCGCATCCGCCGCGAAGCCGTGGAGAACGGCATTCCTTGTCTCACGTCATTAGATACAGCAGAAGCGATTCTTCTTGTGCTGGAGTCTATGATTTTTTCAGCAGAAGCCATGCCTCAGGCGGAATCTGCTCCCGGGGTAGAGGCGGTGCTGTCATGATAAAGCAGGAGTGGATGACAGTTTCTTCCCAGCGAAGAATTGCCGAAAATATTTATGAGCTTACCTTGCAAGGTGAGCTTGTCCAAGAGATGAACGAGCCGGGACGGTTCGTTCATCTCAAAGCAAATAGCCAAATGCTACCGCTCTTAAGACGGCCGATCAGTATCGCCAGCATTGATCGCCGCGGGGAGACCTTCACGATGATTTACCGGGCGGAAGGGGAAGGAACAAAGATGCTGACAAAGAAAAAACCAGGGGACCGTGTGGATGTCCTCGGCCCTCTTGGAAATGGTTTTCCGGTAGAAGCGGCTGCAGAAGGGGAGACAGCTTTATTAATCGGTGGGGGCATTGGTGTTCCTCCTTTATATGAACTGTCCAAGCGTTTGAACAGCCGCGGAGTGAAAACGATCCATGTGCTCGGTTTTCAGAACGAGACGGCCGCCTTTTACATCGATGAATTTGCTGCGCTGGGTGAAACGCATGTGGCGACTGTCGACGGCAGTTTAGGAACGAAAGGATTCGTTACGGATGTGCTTGATCAGCATGGAATGCAAGCGGATATATTATACTCATGCGGTCCAACCCCGATGCTCAAAGCAGTGGAGAGACTGCAATTGACGGCAAAAGGTTTTATCTCTCTCGAGCAGCGCATGGGCTGTGGCATCGGTGCGTGTTTTGCCTGCGTCTGCCATACCCAAAATGATCCAAACGGTTTTCAATATCGCAAAGTGTGCAGTGACGGCCCTGTATTTCCAATAGGGGAGGTGGCGTTATGAGCAGGCTGAATGTGCAGCTCCCGGGACTTAATTTGAAAAACCCTGTCATGCCGGCTTCCGGATGTTTTGGCTTTGGCCGTGAATACAGCCAGTTTTATGACTTAAGTGAGCTGGGGGCGATCATGATCAAGGCGACAACTGAAGAGCCACGCTTTGGCAATCCAACCCCCAGAGTAGCAGAAACACCTGGAGGAATGTTAAATGCCATCGGCTTGCAAAACCCGGGTTTAGAAAAAGTAATCGAGAACGAACTATCATGGCTATCTCAATTTGATGTGCCGATTATTGCCAATGTGGCCGGTTCTCAAGTGGAAGATTATGTGCAAGTGGCCAAGCATATTTCAACTGCGGAAAATGTTTGTGCACTGGAGCTGAATATTTCTTGCCCGAATGTGAAAACGGGAGGGATCGCTTTTGGAACGGTTCCCGAAACAGCTAAAGAGTTGACGAAAAGAGTGAAAGAAGTATCGGAAGTGCCGGTGTATGTTAAGCTTTCTCCCAATGTGACAAATATTGTGGATATGGCTAAAGCAGTAGAGGATGGCGGCGCGGATGGGATAACGATGATTAATACATTGATTGGCATGCGCATGAATATCAAAACCGGGAAGCCGATATTGGCGAATCAGACAGGCGGCTTGTCAGGTCCGGCTATTAAACCAGTGGCGATTCGCATGATTTATGAAGTGAGCCAGCAAACTAAGCTGCCGATTATCGGCATGGGAGGAATTTCTACAGCGGAGGATATCGTCGAATTTTTCTTGGCAGGAGCAGACGCAGTAGCGGTTGGGACAGCCAACTTTGTCGACCCGCTCATTTGCCCGAAGCTGATTCAGCAGTTGGATGATTATTTGCAGCGGGAGAAGATTGGGCATATTAGCGAGCTGGTGGGAAGGAGCTGGAGTGAACATGGAAAAAGAGCCTATCATTGCACTTGATTTTCCAACATGGGAGGAGACGGAGGCTTTCTTACAGCCTTTTCAGAAGGAGTCCTTATTTGTCAAAGTCGGAATGGAGCTCTATTTACAAAACGGACCGGCCATTATTGAAAAAATAAAGGCGAAGAATCACCGGATTTTTTTAGATTTAAAGCTTCATGATATTCCAAATACGGTGAAGCAGTCCATGAAAGGTCTGGCTAGGCTTGATGTGGATATGATCAATGTTCATGCGGCAGGAGGCCAGAACATGATGGCGGCTGCACGCGAAGGGCTAGAGCAAGGAACAGCTAAAGGAAAGCGTCCGATTCTCCTGGCCGTGACTCAGCTGACGTCTGCTTCAGAAGATCAAATGAAAAGAGAACAGCTCATCTCCGTTTCTTTAGAGGAATCGGTGCTTCATTATGCTCAATTATCAAAAGAAGCGGGCTGTGACGGAGTGGTTTGCTCTGTTTATGAAGCGGCGGCCATCAGTGAAAAATGCGGAAGTCACTTTATGAAGGTCACGCCGGGAATCCGAATGAAAGAGGATCAAGCCAATGACCAGCAGCGGGTAGCCGATCCAAAGCTTGCAAAGGATCGGGGGTCCACGATGATCGTAGTGGGGCGTTCCATTACGAAAGCGGAGCGGCCGCTATTAGCCTATCAAAAAGTAAAGCAGCTATGGGGAGGAATGTCGCATGTTAAATAAACAAATCGCAGAGAAATTATTAGAAATTCAAGCCGTCTTCCTGCAGCCGGATCAGCCTTTCACTTGGTCTTCCGGCATGAAATCACCCATTTATTGTGATAATCGTTTAACGCTATCTTATCCGACCGTAAGAAAGATGATTGCCAAAGGTCTGGTTTCCTTAATTCGGGAGCATTATCCGGACGCGGAGCTCATTGCCGGAACGGCGACGGCCGGCATTCCTCATGCGGCTTGGGTAAGCGAGTTAATGGACTTGCCGATGTGCTATGTCCGCTCAAAAGCAAAAGGGCACGGAAAAGGAAATCAAATTGAAGGGAAAGCGGAACCGGGGATGAAGGCGGTTGTGGTGGAAGATCTCATATCAACGGGAGGGAGCGCGGTAACAGCTGCGGAAGCTCTTCGCGCGGCCGGCTGCGATGTGCTGGGAATCGTCTCGATTTTTACCTATGAGCTGGCTGCCGGCAAAGAGAAATTAGCGGAGGCCGGCATTTCATCCTATAGCCTGAGCGATTATTCTACGCTGATTGAGGTGGCTGCCGAGAAACAATATGTAAAAGCGAGCGATTTGGAAACGCTCCGAACATGGCAAAAGCATCCTGAAGCGTGGAGATCATGAAAAGCGGACCAGGAGTTCCCCTTTTTCCTTAAAAAATAAGCAGCAGAAGTAAAACGGTCCGTTTTTCGTCTGCTGCTTGATTCAGTTTACTTCTGTTCTTTCATCTTTAATACCAAGTCTTCGTCGGGTGTGACATACACGGTTTGCTGATGGTCGTATAGAACGAATCCGGGCTTGGTCCCATTAGGTTTTTTGACATGGCGCACTTTGGTAAAGTCCACAGGAACGGAGCTGGATGATTTAGCTTTGCTAAAGTAAGCGGCGAGATTCGCGGCTTCAAGAATGGTTTTTTCCGCCGGTGCTTCATGCCGGATGACGACGTGCGACCCGGGAATATCTTTCGTATGCAGCCAGATTTCATCACGGCGGGCATATTTATTGGTTAAATAATCATTTTGTTTATTGTTTTTTCCAACAACGATGAGCGTGCCGTCGCTGGCCTTATACGTTTCGAGCTCGGGTTTTTGATGTGCAGGCTTTTTCTTTTTCGCTGCTTTCTGCTTCATATATCCTTCTTCCGCCATTTCTTCCCGAATTTCCTCAATGTCCTTCGGAGAAGCAGATTCAATTTGCTGCAAGAGATTATCAAAGTACAGGATTTCTTCTTTCGTTTTGGCGATTTGCTCCTGAACGATTTTCGCCGCATTTTTGGCTTTTTGATACTTTGAGAAGTACTTTTGGGCATTCTCAGCAGGCGTTTTTCTCGGATCGAGGGAAATGGTGATTTTGCCGCCGGCTTCATCGTAATAATTCACGACTTCAATTTCGTTCATTCCTTTTTCCACCGCATATAAGTTGGCTGTCAGCAGTTCTCCTGCCAGCTGGTAGCGTTCAGCTTTCTCCGCATCCTTAAGTGTACGCTCGAGCTTAAGCAGCTTCGTTTCATTTTTTTCTTTTTCATTTTTTATGAATCTTTCAAGATCGTTGGCCTGCTGCTTGACGCGGTCGCGAGCCGCTTTGCCGACATAAAAGCGGTCCAGCATCTCGCTCAGTGTGGAAAATGTTTTTCTTTCGCCATAAAGATGGCGCAGCTCCTTTAAATAAAAAAAGGATTTAGACTCATGTTCAATGATGACGGGTTCATACTGATGATGCTTAATCGGCTCCAGCTCCCTTATAAATGCAGCGGGGAGGGTCTTTCGATTGGCCAATCCGCAAGCATGAACGATTTCTTTCGCTATCAGAGGAGAAAGGCCGGCAAAATGAGAAACGAGCTGCCGATCCAAACGGCCGCTGTTAAAATCAATTTGCCGCAAAATTTCTTCCTGATCAGCTTCCAATGGATTGAGTTTATTTTGTGCAGGCGGAAAGACATATTCGCATCCCGGCAAAATGGAGCGATAGCTGTTTACAGCTGAAGAGACGTGTTTAATGCTGTCAATGATGGTCCCCTTCTGCTGGTCGACCAGCACAATATTGCTGTGCCGTCCCATAATCTCGACGAACAGCTGTTTATGCGCCACATCGCCGATTTCATTTTTCCCCTTAAATTGGAAGATGAGCAGCCGATCGAGATCCGCTTGCTGAATATCCTCCAAAACAGCCCCTTCTAAATGCTTTCTCATCATCATGCAAAAAAGCGGCGGTTCTTGCGGATTTTCATATAATTCATGTGTCAGCTGCACTCTGGCATAGCTGGAATGAGCAGACAACAGCAGTTTATGGTTCTTTCCTTTGGCGCGGATGACTAGAACGGTTTCGTTTTTGTAGGGCTGGTGAATTTTATTCACGCGGCCCCCCTTTAGCCGCTCCAGTAATTCTTTTCTCATGGCTCTTGTAAATAAACCGTCAAATGACATAGGCTGTCTTCCTTTTCTTTACAATTAATTTTCTTCTTTAGATCTTTATTCAAATCATATCATGTTTTTGCTTGCGGCTGAATAATCTTGCTATGAGAAGGACAAGTTTGTTCGCTAAAGGGAGTGAGTACATGAATTTTCATCAGCTGAAACACGAGGAAGTTGAAACTCAGCTTCAGACAAGCGTTCAGCGGGGCTTATCGGCGCAAGAGGTTCTCAAACGGCAGGAGCACCAGGGCTTTAATGAGCTAAATCAAGCGAAGCTGCCTTCCGCCTGGCTAGTGTTTCTGCGCCAGTTTAAAGATTTTATGGTGCTGGTGCTGATTGCGGCAACCGTCATCTCGGCTTTAATGGGGGAATATATGGATGCTTCTGCCATTCTGGCGATTATCATTATTAACGGGGTGCTGGGTTTTCTGCAGGAAAGGAAAGCGGAAAAGTCACTCCAAGCTTTAAAAGAATTATCCGCCCCCCAGTCGCTTGTGCGGAGGGATGGGGAATGGAGAAAAATCGCATCTAAGGAAATTGTCGCCGGTGACGTCATTAAATTTACAGCGGGAGATCGGATTGGCGCGGATGTTAGACTGCTTGAAACAACGAATCTGGAAATCGAAGAATCTGCAATGACCGGGGAGTCCGTTCCTGCGGAAAAGCACGCATCGCCGATAAAAGAAGAAAATGTGGCGCTCGGTGACATGAAGAACATGGCTTTCATGGGAACTCTTGTGACACGCGGAAGCGGTGTCGGAGTGGTGACAGCCATCGGAATGAGAACGGCGATGGGAAATATTGCGGCCATGCTCCAGCAAACAGAAAAGCTGGACACGCCTTTGCAGCGCCGGCTTGAACAGCTAGGGAAAATTTTAATTGCAACGGCTCTATTTCTAACGATGCTGGTCGTCTTGTTGGGCGTGTGGCAGGGGCATGATCTTTATACGATGCTACTTGCGGGCGTTTCTTTAGCAGTCGCGGCTATTCCGGAAGGTTTGCCAGCGATTGTGACGGTGGTGCTGTCACTGGGCGTCCAAAAAATGATCAAACAAAAAGCCATCGTCCGGCAGCTGTCTGCTGTAGAAACCCTTGGGTGCACGACCGTTATTTGTTCCGATAAAACGGGAACGATGACGCAAAACCAAATGACTGTGACAGACGCCTGGAGCGGCGGAAAGCATTGGCTTATAAGCGGGAAAGGCTATGAGCCAAACGGGAAATTCTATGAAGATCATAGGGAAGTGCAGCCCTCCTCCGAAAAAAGCTTGTATCAGCTATTAACATTCGGCATGCTTTGTAATCATGCTGAGCTGCAGCAAAAGGGCAAGGAGTTTGCCGTCCAAGGCGATCCGACAGAGGGGGCGCTGTTAACCGCTGCTTTAAAAGCGGGACTAAGCAAGGAGCGCTTGCTTTCCCAATTTACAATCGAGGATGAGCTTCCTTTTGACTCTGCAAGAAAAATGATGACGGTCATTGTGAAGGATGGCAATGGCCAGCGTTTTGCGGTCACTAAAGGGGCGCCGGATGTTTTGCTGGAGAGAAGCGACCATATATTGTGGAATGAAAAAAAGCAGCTTTTCACAAAAGAATTAAGAAAGCAGACAGAAGCCGCGATGGATACTCTTGCCCGAAGAGCCTTGCGGATGATTGCAGTGGCGTACAAGCCGCTTCCGGCTGCGATGGCACCTGTAACAGAATCAGCTGAAAAAGGCATGATTTTTATAGGGATTGAAGGGATGATTGACCCGCCGCGGCCGGAAGTGAAGCAATCGATCGCTGAATGCCGGCAAGCGGGCATCAAGACGGTTATGATTACGGGAGATCATGTCCAAACGGCAGCAGCTATTGCCAGCGAATTAGGAATTGCCAAGCCATCATCTAAAATATTGGATGGCCAAGCGCTTAATCAAATGTCAGAAAAAGAGCTTGCCAAGGCGGCAGAAACAACAGCGGTGTATGCCAGGGTATCGCCGGAAGACAAATTGAAAATTGTCAAAGCACTGCAGCAGAATGGGCATATTGTGGCCATGACCGGCGACGGAGTAAATGACGCGCCAGCTATTAAAGCAGCGGATATCGGCATTTCTATGGGGGTGACGGGAACCGATGTCTCCAAAGAAGCCTCTTCTTTAATATTGGCGGATGACCGTTTTTCCACAATCAAGGCAGCCGTGGAAGAAGGAAGAAATATATATGAAAATATTCGAAAGTTTATTCGTTATTTATTAGCTTCAAACGTGGGAGAGATATTAGTGATGCTGTTTGCCATGCTGCTCGCTCTTCCATTGCCATTAGTGCCAATTCAAATTTTATGGGTCAATCTAGTGACGGACGGTTTGCCGGCGCTGGCGCTTGGGCTCGATAAAGCTGAAGATAATGTCATGAAGCGGCCGCCGCGCCATCCGAAGGAAAGTGTTTTTGCTCGAGGTCTCGCCTGGAAGATCATCTCAAGGGGATTCATGATTGGTGCGGTTACCTTGTTCGCATTTTGGATTGTCTTGAAGAATCATCCCGACCAATTGGCTTATGCGCAAACAGTGGCCTTTGCTACGCTCGTCACCGCTCAGTTAATTCACGTGTTCGATTGCCGCAGTGAGAGGTCCATCTTTGCAAGGAATCCTTTCGGCAACCTTTATTTAATCGGAGCTGTTATTTCCTCCTTTGCCCTGATGGTTGCGGTTATTTATTTGCCCAGTCTTCAGCCGATCTTTCATACGGTCGCCCTGGCTCCAAGAGAATGGCTGCTTGTGGCAGGGATGGGTGCGATCCCGACATTTTTGCTGGCGGGCTCACTTTTTGCAAGAAAAAGAAAATAAAATATGGTATAATCCAAAAGGTAGTAGAGTGTACTCTATTGCCTTTTATTATTTGACGGGAAGTGAATGGCTGATGGTTGTAAGTATGACAGGCTTCGGAAGAGGAAAGGTAAAATCAGCTGATCATGCCGTAACGGCGGAAATGAAGTCGGTCAATCACCGCTTCAGTGAATATCAAGTGCGAATGCCCAGACAATTAATGAAGATAGAAGATAAAATTAAAAAAAAGCTGGCACAATACATACATAGAGGTCGCGTGGAATTATTTATTACGATTGAAGGGGAAGGGCTTATTCACCGGACTCTTCATGCGGACTGGTCTTTAATGAAGGAATATGTGCAGCTGA
Organism: Bacillus xiapuensis; assembly: GCF_002797355.1. Taxonomy (GTDB): domain Bacteria; phylum Bacillota; class Bacilli; order Bacillales; family Domibacillaceae; genus Bacillus_CE; species Bacillus_CE xiapuensis. The sequence continues at coordinate 1,096,756 of NZ_KZ454939.1, forward strand.
TGGAGAAAGCATCCGATGAATTTCAGCTAGTGGGCCACCCCGAATTAAAGGATTTATTACACCGCTCGGAATTCATTTCCATTGAGGAAAGAGAAGATGAGAATGAAGAAGTCGAGAAGCTCGTATTAGAAGCTGTCACTTTGGCGGCCGAGAACTTGTTGGCGATGCGGCAAGCGGAGGGAGCTGAGCTGAAAAAAGATCTTGTCAAACTTCTGGCCAATCTGGAAGAGCGGCTGACGACAGTTAAGAAGCAGGCGCCGTCCGTGTTAGATGCTTACAAGAAAAGACTGGAGCGCCGGCTGTCTGAATGGATGACTGCCCCTTTTCATGAAGAGCGGGTCTTAACCGAGATCGCAATGTTCGCCGATAAAGCCGATATTCATGAAGAATGCACGCGGCTGGAAAGCCATATTCAGCAATTTCGGCAGGCGCTTGAACTGGAGGAGCCGATCGGGAGAAAGCTGGACTTTATGATCCAGGAGATGAACCGGGAAGTGAATACGATTGGCTCTAAAGCCAATGATACGATGATTAGCTCGCAAGTTGTAGAGTTGAAAACTTATCTGGAAAAGATGAGAGAACAGGTGCAAAATATCGAATAAGCCGGTGTTATATAAGCGGTATAATGGAGGAAGCTTATGTCCATTCGATTGATCAATATTGGATTCGGGAACATCGTTTCGGCCAACCGGATTATTTCGATTGTCAGTCCGGAATCGGCTCCTATTAAGCGATTGATGCAGGAGGCGCGTGACCGGGAGAAGCTGATTGATGCTACATACGGCAGGCGAACGAGAGCGGTGATTATGATGGATAGCGGGCATGTTATTTTGTCGGCTGTTCAGCCGGAAACGGTGGCGCAGCGCATTATTTCTAAAGAGGAAGAAACAGAAGAAGGGTTGGGAAAACCATGAAGGAAAAAGGGCTGCTGATCGTTCTATCAGGACCTTCAGGCGTAGGGAAAGGAACGGTGCGAAAAGAGATCTTTTCGCAGCCGGATGTGGAATTTGAATATTCGATTTCCATGACGACCCGCGCTCCGCGTGAAGGGGAAGTAGATGGAGTCGATTATTTTTTTAAATCAAGAGCAGAGTTTGAACAGTTAATTGCTGAAGGCAAACTGCTTGAGTACGCAGAGTTTGTCGGCAATTATTATGGCACGCCGGTCGATTATGTTCGCGAAACGCTGGATGCCGGGAAAGATATATTTCTGGAGATTGAGGTGCAGGGCGCTAAGCAGGTTCGCGACAAGTTCCCGGAGGGCTTATTTATTTTCCTTGCGCCTCCAAGCCTTTCAGAGCTTCATAGCCGCATTACGAACCGCGGTACAGAGAGCGAAGAAGTTATTAAAGGAAGAATGGAGAAAGCACGCAAAGAAATACAAATGATGGAGCTTTATGATTATGTTGTTGAAAACGATGAAATTGAACATGCATGCAGCAAAATTAAAGCGATTGTAGTGGCGGAGCATTGCCGCCGTGAACGCGTGCAGCATCGTTATAATAAAATGCTGGAGAGTGAATGAGATGCTATACCCATCAATTGATAATTTATTGACTAAGATCGATTCGAAATATTCATTAGTAAGTGTTGCGGCGAAACGTGCCCGCAGCTTGCAGGAAGATCATTCAACACAAATGCTTGAATCTTACGTATCACACAAATATGTGGGAAGAGCGCTTGAGGAAATCTATGCAGATAAGTTAACGCTGAAAGAAAAAGACGATAGCGAAACATATGAGGATGAAGTCTAACAGCACAGTAAGAATAACAACCTTTTGGAAGGTTGTTATTTTTTTACACGAAAAGTTTCGAAGGCTAGAAATGGACGAAGAAACTAATCTGATTTTGGGAGGTTCGTTATGCTGCAGGGTAAAAAGATTTTGTTATGTGTCACAGGAGGAATAGCCGTTTATAAGGCGGCGGCTTTGACAAGCAAGCTCACACAGGGAGGGGCGCGGGTGAAAGTGATTATGTCCGCTTCCGCACAGCAGTTTGTCACCCCTCTCACCTTTCAAGCACTCTCCAGACATGATGTATATACCGACACTTTTGATGAAAAGCATCCGCAAGTGATCGCTCATATTGATTTGGCTGATTGGGCGGATTTGATTTTAGTGGCGCCGGCTACGGCGAATATGATTGGCAAATTAGCGAACGGGATTGCGGATGATATGATTTCGACCACTTTGCTGGCGGCTGCCGCTCCTGTTTGGATTGCTCCCGCGATGAATGTGCATATGTATGAGCATCCGGCTGTCAAACGGAATATGGCTAGGCTGGATGAGTTTGGATATCGATTTATCGAGCCGAATGAAGGCTTTTTGGCGTGCGGCTATGTAGGCAAAGGCCGGCTTGAGGAGCCGGAAACACTTGTTCATTTAATAGAGGATTTTTTTTCCGCGGCAAAAGAGCAGCCGCTAAAAAATAAAAATGTAGTAATCACAGCGGGACCGACGAGGGAAGCGATAGACCCCGTCCGTTTTTTAACCAATCATTCATCGGGTAAGATGGGGTATGCTCTTGCGGAGGCTGCCCGCGATATGGGAGCGAATGTATCTTTAATATCCGGCCCTGTCTCACTCAAAGAGCCGGCGGGAGTGGAAATTCAGCGCATTCAAAGTGCGGAAGAGATGTATCAAGCGGTTATGGAGAGGTTTTCTGACGCTGATATTGTCATTAAGGCAGCTGCGGTGGCTGATTATCGGCCCAAAACCGTTCATGGCGATAAACTGAAGAAGCAAGAGGGAGATCTTGTATTAGAAATGGAGCGGACAAAGGATATATTAAAAATATTGGGGCAGAAAAAAACGCATCAGCTGCTGATCGGTTTTGCTGCTGAGACCGATCGCATGGAAGAGTATGCGAAAGGAAAGCTGATTAGTAAAAATGCGGATATGATCGTTGCCAACAATGTGAAAACAAAGGGGGCCGGCTTTGGCGGCGAGACAAATATTATTACGATTTACAAGCGGGACGGATCTGCGAAAGAGTGCCAGTTAATGACGAAGAAAGAAGCGGCGCAGGAAATTCTGCGGGAGGCGGTGGCGGAGTTGGCGCCGGGTGAGAAGGAATGCAAGTAGCTAGTGTCATCGTTGATGTAGCTGCCAGACAGACCGACCGTCCCTTTGATTATCTCATTCCCGGACAATGGTCTGGATTAATCCACCCGGGCATGCGGGTGATCGTCCCATTTGGCCCGAGACGCGTTCAGGGATTTGTCACAGAGGTGAAGAGCAGCTCCGATGTGAAAAAATTAAAAGAGCTGATCGAACCGATGGACCTTGTTCCTGTTTTAAACGAGGAGTTATTGGCGCTGGCTGATTGGCTGACCGCCTCCGCTTTATGCTTTAAAATTTCCGCCTATCAAGCGATGCTGCCGTCCGCGATGAAAGCGAAATATGAAAAAGTATTTCGCAAGCGGAATGATAGGGAGCCGGCCGCTCAAGAGGTGGCTAAGCTTTTTGAAGGACAAGCCGAGGTCACATGGGAAACCGCAGCTGAAACAGGCTTATTGCGAGTCTTTCGCCAAGAAGTGAAGGAAGATCGAATAGAGCTCGTCTACAAGGTGAAGAGTAAAGGCGCAAAGAAAATGATGCGATTGATCAGCTGTTCGGCTTCGCAGGAGGAGATGATCAGCTATCTTCAGCGTCTTGCTCCGAATGCCCGCAAACAAAAAAAGGTGCTTGATTATTTATTAAAGACAGAGAAACTTTCGGTGCCGGCAAAAGAGATTATGGAAGCTACAGGGGCCTCCAATCAAACATTAAAGACATTGATAAACAAGGGGATACTGAGCGAGACTCATCAGGAAATGTATCGGGATCCCTACGCCCATAGGCAATTTGAAAAAACGGAGCCGCTTCCTTTAACAGAGCTGCAGCAAAAGGCTATTGCGCCTATTCTTCAATCAATCGAAGAAAAGAGGCATGACACCTTTCTCTTATATGGGGTCACGGGCAGTGGGAAAACCGAAATTTATTTGCAATCGATTCAGCGAGTTCTTGAAGAAGGCAAGGAAGCGATTGTTCTTGTCCCTGAAATTTCATTGACTCCGCAAATGGTTCACCGTTTTAAAGGGCGGTTTGGCGATGAAGTAGCTGTGCTGCACAGCGGATTATCAGCAGGGGAGAAATATGATGAGTGGCGCAAGATTCAGCGCAAAGAAGTGAAAGTTGTAGTGGGGGCGCGATCGGCTGTTTTTGCGCCATTTGAAAATTTAGGTATTATTATTATTGATGAAGAGCATGAAACAAGTTATAAGCAGGAAGAAAATCCGCGTTATCATGCGAGAGAAACGGCAATTCAGCGCGCCCGCTACTATCAGTGCCCGGTGATTTTAGGAAGCGCCACTCCTTCTCTTGAAAGCTTCGCAAGAGCGCAAAAGGGCGTCTATAAACTTTTGACACTTTCAAGGAGAATGAATGACCAGAAGCTGCCGGAAGTATCCATTGTCGATATGAGAGAGGAGCTGCGGGCGGGCAATCGCTCCATGTTTTCAAGAGCCTTGTTTGATAAACTGCAAGATAGACTCGAGAAAGGCGAGCAATCGGTGCTGTTTTTAAATAAACGCGGCCATTCCTCTTTTATTATGTGCCGTGATTGCGGCTACGTTGCCGGCTGTCCTCATTGCGATATTTCCTTGACTTATCATCGCTACAGTCACCGGATGAAGTGCCACTATTGCGGATTTGAAGAGCCCGTTCCCGTGCGGTGTCCAGAATGCGGAAGCGATTATATCCGCTATTTTGGCACGGGGACACAGAAGGTTGAGGAAGAGCTTGGCAAGCTGCTTCCGCAAGCGCGGGTGATTCGGATGGATGTCGATACAACGAGCAGAAAAGGGATGCATGAAAAGCTGCTCCAGCAATTTGGAGAAGGAAAAGCCGATATTTTATTAGGAACGCAAATGATTGCAAAAGGATTGGATTTTCCTAATATTACCTTAGTTGGTGTACTCACGGCGGATACCATGCTGCATGTTCCGGACTTTCGCTCTGCGGAGAAGACGTTCCAATTATTGACCCAAGTAAGCGGCCGGGCCGGTCGCCATCAGCTGCTCGGGGAAGTGATTATTCAAACCTATACTCCGGAGCATTACAGCATTCAGCTGGCTGGACAGCAGGATTATGATCAATTTTACCAGAGGGAAATGATGATCAGGAAACTGGGGCATTATCCGCCATTTTATTATTTGGCCCTCGTGACGGTCAGTCATTCTGATGTGATGACCGCTTCATCCGTAACGGAAAAAATTACGCAATACCTTCAATCTCATGTTTCTGAAGAAGCGATAATTCTTGGCCCTGTTGCCTCGCCTATTCCCCGGATCAATGATAGATATCGCTACCAATGTTTGATAAAATACAAACGGGAACCGAAGCTGAAAGGCTTATTAAAAACCGTCACGGAGCATTATACAAAGCAATATAAGGATAAAGATTTGCAAGTAGCAGTAGATGTGAATCCATATATGATGATGTGAAAAATTAATCCATCACGAAGCAACGGAGGAGGACTGTTTTTTGGCGAAATTACCTATTGTACATTATCCGGCGGATATTCTAGAAAAAGAATGTGCGCGTGTGAGAGATTTTAATAAAGAACTAAAACAGCTGGTAAAAGATATGTATGAAACGATGATTCAAGCGGACGGGGTTGGACTGGCGGCTCCGCAAGTCGGCGCTGATCTCCAGGTAGCGGTCGTTGAGACGGATCCTGAAGTGGGCTTTATTACGCTCATCAACCCGGTAATCGTGGAATCTAAAGGAAAACAAACGGATGTGGAGGGCTGCCTGAGCTTTCCGGGCGTATACGGTTATGTGACTCGCGCCTCCTATATTAAAGTGAAAGCGCAGGATATAAAAGGCCGTTACTTCTTATTGGAAGCCCAAGACTTTTTGGCGAGAGCGATTCAGCATGAAATCGATCATCTTCACGGGATTTTATTCACGGCAAAGGTAGAAGAGTATATAGAGGAAGAAAAGCTAGAAAAGGAGGGGGCAGAATGACGAATATTGTATTTATGGGTACGCCCGATTTTTCTGTGCCTGTGCTGCAAAGGCTCATTCAAGAAGACTACCATATTCAAGCGGTGGTGACGCAGCCGGATCGGCCGGTGGGAAGAAAGCGGGTCATGACGCCTCCGCCGGTCAAAGCCGAAGCAGAAAAACATGGAATTTTGGTCTTGCAGCCTGAAAAATTAAGAGAATCAGAGGAACTGCGGCAAATCCTCGCAATGCAGCCTGATATCATCGTAACAGCCGCTTACGGACAAATTTTGCCAAAGGAGCTGCTGGAGGCTCCCCAATACGGCTGCATTAATGTTCATGCCTCGCTATTGCCGGAACTGAGGGGAGGCGCTCCCATCCATTATGCCATTTTACAAGGGAAAGAAAAGACGGGCATTACGATCATGTATATGGCAGAAAAGTTAGATGCGGGGGATATCATTAGTCAAGCGGAGGTTATAATAGAAGAAACGGATCATGTGGGCAGCTTGCATGATAAATTAAGTCAAGCCGGTTCGCGGTTATTAGCGGAAACGCTGCCGAAAATTCTTTCAGGAGAAATTGATCCGATGAAGCAGGATGATCAGAAGGCCACCTTTGCGGCGAATATTAAAAGGGAGCAGGAAAAGATTGATTGGTCAAAAAACGGTGAAGACATATACAACCATATTCGCGGATTACACCCTTGGCCAGTTGCTTACACTGTGCTTGACGGAAAAATATTAAAAGTCTGGTGGGGGGAGAAAGTGCCAAGCAAAGCGGACGCGGAGCCGGGTACAGTTCTTGCTGTTGAAGAAGACGGATTTATTGTAAGCACAGGAAACAGTACAGCCATTAAAGTGACAGAATTGCAGCCGTCCGGGAAAAAACGAATGTCCGCTTCCCAGTATTTAAGAGGCGCCGGCTCGGACCTTGCTGCCGGCAAAAAGTTAGGAGAATAATATGAAACAACGGAAGAAACAAGTGCGTGAAATCGTGCTCGACATACTTGAAGCGGTGGATAAGAACCAGTCATACAGCAATCTTTTATTGCATTCAGCCATTGAAAAAAACAGCCTTTCCGGCCGCGATGCAGCTTTGCTGACCGAGATCACTTATGGAACGATTCAGCGCAAAATGACGCTCGATTATTATCTATCCCCGTTTTTAAAAAAGAAAGTGGAGCCATGGGTCAGACAATTGCTGCGTCTGTCCCTATATCAAATCGTTTATCTCGATAAAGTGCCTGATAGAGCTGCTATTCATGAAGCAGTGGAAATCGCCAAAGCAAGAGGCCATAAAGGCATCAGCGGGCTCGTAAATGGCGTGCTCCGTTCCGTGCAGAGAGAGGGGCTGCCGGATATCGGTCAAATCAAGGATGACGCAGAGAGAATATCCATTGCAACCAGCCACCCGCTTTGGCTCGTTAAACGCTGGATTGCTCAGTTTGGCTTGGAAAAGACGAAAGAAATGTGCGAAGTGAACTTAACAGCGCCCGTACAATCTATCCGAGTGAATACCGCCAAGGCTAGCCGTGAAGAAGTCCAGCAGAAGCTTGAGACGGAAGGGTTTGAAGTGGCGGAAAGTCCCATTATCCCAGAGGCCCTTCATATTATGAAGGGGAATATTGCCCGTTCAACCGTGTATAAAGAGGGACTGGCCACTATTCAGGATGTTAGCTCCATGCTTGTAGCTTACGCACTCGACCTTGAATCTGGACATATAGTGCTGGATTCCTGTGCCGCTCCAGGAGGAAAAACGACCCACATCGCGGAAAAATTAGAATCGAGCGGGAAAGTGGTGGCGCTGGATTTGCATGATCACAAAATAAAGCTGATCAATGATAACGCTGAGCGGCTTGGTTTAAATAATATTGAAGCGAAAGCATTGGATAGCCGTGAAGCAAGGGGATATTTCCAAGCAGAAAGCTTCGATCGGATACTGGTTGATGCTCCATGCTCAGGACTGGGAGTGCTGAGAAGAAAGCCTGATATTAAATATGCCAAACGAAAAGAGGATCTGAAATCTTTACAGAAGGTGCAATTAGAGATTTTAGCCGCAGTGGCCCCGCTATTGAAAAAGGGGGGCGTGCTTGTGTACAGTACATGCACAACCGATAGAGAAGAAAACGAGGGAACAGTCCGCGCGTTTCTCTCGCAACAGCGGGACTTTGAGCCGGCTGAATTGGAAAAGCTGCCTCCATCCATTCAAGCGTTAGCGGATGGCTTTTGGCTGCAAATACTTCCTCAGGACTTTGGCGGAGACGGATTCTTCATCAGCAAATTTAGAAAGAAGGTGCAGTAATGGAACAAACGAAAACAACAAGAGACAAAGCAACCGAACAGCCACATCTGCCTTCCATTTATTCATTGCAGCTGCAGCAATTAAAGGATTGGCTGCAAGCGCAAAACGAAAAGCCGTTTAGGGCGGAACAAATCTTTGACTGGCTTTATAAAAAGCGGGCAGCCACTTTTGAGGAGATGACCAATTTATCAAAAGCGTTAAGAGATAAGCTGGCGGCCCACTTTACCATCACTACGCTCAAAACTCTCGTTCAGCAGGAATCATCAGACGGAACGATTAAATTCTTGTTTGAACTGCATGACGGCTATTCCATTGAAACAGTATTAATGCGGCATGAATATGGAAATTCTGTCTGTGTTACAACACAAGTAGGCTGTCGCATCGGATGCACGTTCTGCGCTTCCACTTTAGGAGGGCTCAAACGGCATTTAGAAGCGGGTGAAATCGTTGCTCAGGTTGTCAAAGTGCAACAGGCGCTCGATCAGACGGAAGAAAGAGTGAGCTCTGTTGTCATAATGGGAATTGGTGAACCATTTGATAATTACGATCAAATGCTCGCTTTTTTAAAAATTATTAATCATGACAAGGCATTGAACATCGGAGCGCGCCATATCACCGTGTCGACGAGCGGAATCATTCCGAAGATTTATCAATTCGCTGATGAAAATATGCAAATCAATTTCGCCGTTTCTTTACATGCTCCCAACCAAGAGCTTCGCACGAAGTTGATGCCGATCAATAAAGCGTATAAGCTGCCTGCTCTCATGGAAGCCTGCCGTTATTATGTGGAAAAGACCGGGCGCAGAATCAGCTTCGAATACGGGCTGTTTGGCGGTGAAAACGACACGGTAGAACATGCCGAAGAATTGGCGCGGCTCATTAAAGGGTTAAAATGTCACGTCAATTTAATCCCGGTGAATTACGTTCCGGAACGTAACTACGTGCGAACGCCTAAAAAGCAAATTCATGAATTTGAAAGAGCGCTGAAGAAGCATGGAATTAATGTGACGATTCGTCGGGAACAGGGCCATGATATCGATGCGGCATGTGGACAGCTCCGCGCAAAAGAGCGGACAGAAGAAACGAGGTGAGTTCATATGAATTCTGTCTTCCGGACAGATAAAGGCCGAATTCGTACTCATAATGAAGATAATGGCGGGATTTTCTTTAACTCTTCTTCGGACTGCCTAGCTATTGTAGCTGATGGCATGGGCGGTCACAATGCGGGAGATGTTGCCAGCCAGATCACAATTGAGTCGATGAGGGTCCAATGGCAGCAGGCCAGTCCTATTGAAGATGCCAGCCATGCGGAGGAATGGTTAAAATCAACGATTAATTTGATTAACGAAAGAATTTTGATGCATTCGCGAGACAATCAAGAATGCAATGGCATGGGCACAACTTTAGTGACCGCTTTATGCACAAATCGCTTTTGTACCATTGCCAACATTGGTGACAGCCGCTGTTATTTATTTAACGAAAACGGCTTTGCACAAGTGACAGAGGATCATTCGCTTGTTAATGAATTGGTGAAGTCAGGCGAGATTACAAAGGAAGAAGCGGAGCACCATCCGCGAAAAAATGTGCTGACGAGAGCGCTTGGCACGGATGTTCATGTGACGGCAGATTACTACACGATTACATTCGAGCAAGGAAATTATCTGCTGCTTTGCTCGGATGGGTTATCGAATAAACTGGCGCGGCAAGATATGCAAGACATTCTGCAGACCGATCTTTCCATAGAGGAAAAAGCTGATTTATTTGTTCAACAGGCAAATGAGAACGGCGGGGAAGATAATATTACTCTTGTTATTCTCGAACATTCTGCTGGCCTTGAAAGCGGGTGAGAGAATTTATGTTAATAGGAAAGCGATTAAGCGGCCGGTATAAAATTATCAAAATGATCGGCGGCGGCGGAATGGCTAATGTTTACTTAGCTAAAGATGTCATTTTGGAAAGGGACGTAGCCATCAAGGTGTTGCGCTTTGAATTCGCCAATGAAGATGAGTTTATCCGCCGGTTTCAGCGGGAAGCGCAATCAGCTACCAGTCTCGTTCATCCGCATATCGTCAATATATATGATGTGGGAGAAGAAGAAGGCATCAATTATATTGTGATGGAATACGTTGATGGCATGACATTGAAGCAATATATTCATCAGCTTTCTCCAATTTCAGTGGAAAAGGCACTTGAAATTATGAAGCAGCTTGCATCCGCCATGGCGTTTGCTCATCATAATTCTATCATTCACCGTGACATCAAGCCTCATAATATTTTAGTAGACCATGATGGAAATGTGAAAATAACCGATTTTGGCATCGCGATGGCATTGAGTGCCACATCCATCACTCAAACCAACGCTGTTCTAGGCTCTGTGCACTACATTTCACCAGAGCAGGCTCGGGGCGGAATGGCAACAAAGAAGTCGGATATATATGCGCTTGGCATCGTGATGTTTGAATTGCTGACGGGGCAGCTCCCGTTTTCAGGAGAATCAGCCGTTTCCATTGCCTTAAAGCATTTGCAGACAGAAACTCCTCCAATGAAACGGTGGAATTCGTCGATTCCGCAAAGTGTGGAGAATATAGTGCTGAAGGCCACAGCCAAAGATCCGTTTCACCGCTATCAGCATCTTGATGAAATGCTTCAGGATTTATCCACTGCTTTGGATCCTGAGCGCGTCAATGAGCCGAAATTTATAGTGAATGATGATCAAGAAGAAACGAAACAATTGCCGGTTATCAAGGATAGTGCTAAGCAGATGGACGACCCCCAAACCACGATGGTTCATCCGGTTTCTGGCGTGAAACAAGACCGTAAGCCAGAGGGAGCTCCAAAGAAGAAAAAAAAGAAAAAATGGCCTATGATTATTTCAGTTATTGCTACGCTTGCCGCTTTATCGATATTAGCTGCCGTATTTATTCCAGGAGTACTGGGTCCAAAAGAGGTCAGCGTCCCGGACGTCAGCGGAAAGAAATTAGACGAAGCTGTATCGGAATTAGTGACAAAAGGTTTTGCTATTAACAAAACGTATGAGCAATTCCATGAAGATCTCCCGGAAGGCTCAGTTATTAAAACGGATCCGGAAGCCGGCAGAACAGTGAAGGAAAAGGCGAAGATCAATATTTATTTAAGCAAAGGGAAAAAAACATTTACGCTTGAAGATTATCGCGGCCAATCATTTAATGAAGTAGAAGAAGAATTGAAAAAGGCCGGATTCAAAACGATTGCAAAAGAAACCGCTTATGATGACAGTGAACCGGGAACAATTATTGAGCAAAGTCCGGATGCAGAAGAAGAAGTGATTCCGGATGAAACAGATATGGTATTGACCGTTAGCGCCGGTCCGGAGAAAATTCCGCTTATTGATTTAACGGATTATAATGAAAAATCGTTAAATGATTATGCGGAGTCTACCGGTCTGGATATTGTGATCAGCAGGGAAGAATATTCCGATACGGTCAGCAAAGGGCTTGTCATTTCCCAAACACCGGCAGCAGGAACAAAGCTCGATGCCGGAGACCGGGTGGCAGTGACGGTATCTAAAGGAGCGAAAGAAATACCGCCCAAAACCGTCACAAAAGAAATTACCATTCCTTATGAACCTGAAGTCGAAGGGGAAGTGCAGGAAGTGCAGATCTACATTGAGGATATGAATCACAGTATGACGGAGCCGTATGAAGTAACGATGATTCAAGGAGAGACGAAAAAAACATTGGAATTAATCATCGCTAAAGGAACAAAAGCCGGCTATAAAGTCATTCGTGATCAGAAGGTCATTATGGATGAAACGATTCCATACCCTGATAATAAGGAAGAATAACGAGGAGGAATGTAATGCCAGAAGGAAGAATAGTAAAGGCGTTGAGCGGATTTTATTATGTATTAGCCGGAGATCGTCTCATTCAATGCCGCGGCAGAGGGGTTTTTCGCAAACAGAAAGTCTCTCCGCTCGTCGGTGATTATGTGGAGTACCAAGCTGATAATGATCAGGAAGGATATATACTGGCTATTCATAAGCGAAAGAATGAGCTGATCCGCCCGCCTATTGCCAATGTCGATCAAGCGATTCTCGTTTTTTCAGCTGTCCGCCCCGATTTCAGTACAGCGCTGCTTGACCGGTTTTTAGTATTAATTGAATCTAAGCATATTCAACCGCTGATTTGCATCACTAAAATGGATTTGCTGTCAGAGGAACATAAACAGAATATTCTTCGTTTTGCAGATGAATACCGCTCGTTCGGCTACAAGGTTCTGTTAACATCTACAGCCGACGAATCAAGTCTTGATCCGCTGCGGCACTGCTTAGCTCATAAAGTTTCGGTGTTCGCAGGACAGTCGGGAGTAGGGAAATCCTCCTTGCTCAATGCTCTCCGTCCAGAGCTCTGCTTAAAGACAGATGAAATTTCCGATTCCCTTGGCCGCGGAAAGCATACAACCAGGCATGTGGAATTAATTAGCGCTGAAGGAGGGCTCGTTGCCGATACGCCTGGATTCAGTTCCTTGGATTTAACAGATATTGAAGGGAACGATCTTCCTTTCTTCTTTCCGGAGATGGTCAGAGTGAGCGGGCAATGTAAGTTTAGAGGCTGTCTGCATGTAAATGAACCGAAATGCGCAGTCAAGGCTGCGGTGGAACATGAAGAACTGCCTTTGTACCGCTATCAGCATTATTTGCAATTTATGGAAGAAATTAAAGAGAGAAAGCCGAGGTATTAGAAATGGTCAAAATTGCACCGTCTATTTTATCTGCTGATTTCTCCCGGCTGGGAGAGGAAATTAAAGAGGTTGAAGCGGGTGGAGCTGATATCATTCACGTTGATGTTATGGATGGACATTTTGTTCCGAATATCACGATTGGACCGCTTATTGTGGAAGCGATCCGTCCGATTACGAAGCTCCCGCTTGATGTGCATTTAATGATTGAAAATCCCGATAAATATATTGAGGCTTTTGCTAAAGCGGGGGCGGATTATATCACCGTTCATACAGAAGCTTGTCCGCATCTCCACAGAACGGTTCAATTGATTCGCTCTTATGGGGTGAAACCGGGGGTAGTGGTCAATCCTGCAACCCCTGCCGCTGTGCTTGACTATATAATAGAAGATATTGATATGGTTCTTCTAATGACGGTCAATCCAGGCTTTGGCGGCCAGTCATTTATTCACTCCGTCGTGCCAAAAATCCGACAGGTGAAGGAAATAATTGACGCGAAGGGACTGGATGTAGCCATCGAGATTGACGGAGGAGTCAATGCAGAAACGGCGAAAGCTTGCGCACAGGCTGGCGCTGATATTTTAGTGGCAGGCTCTGCTATTTATAATAAAGACGATCGCAAGCAGGCAATTGCAGAAATTAGAGCTTCTGCAAGCCTTGTTTAACGGTTGAAATTGTGTAAATGGAGCTGCCTGCGGGCGCTCTATTTATTTTCTGTAAAGGGAGGAGAAAGATGAGAATAGCGATTGTCGGCGGCGGCCCCGAATCAGAACTGGCCGACTTGAATACATATCATAATGAAGACGTGTGCTGGGTGGGGGTAGACCGAGGAAATCTTTATTTGCTGGAGAGAGGGATTGTGCCGCAAGCGGCTATAGGGGACTTTGACTCCATCACAGATGCTGAGTGGATACGAATCAAGACAATACTCAAAGCCGATCAGATTCAGCGATTTCCGTCTGAAAAAGATCAAACGGATCTGGAAATTGCTCTTTTATGGGCGCTGAAACATGAGCCGCAAAAGATCACGATTTTTGGAGCAACTGGCGGCCGGCTGGATCATTTTTTTGGCACGCTCAGTCTGTTAATGAACGAAAAAATGATCAATGCCGATGCGGACATCGAAATCATCGATCGCCGCAATCGAATTTCCCTTCGTCGCCCGGGTCGCTATCATGTTATTCAGAATGACAGTAAAGAGTATTTTTCCTTTTTTCCGCTTTCTTCCGAAGTGACAGGCTTTACCTTAACGGGGTTTAAATATCCGCTGACAAATCATACTGTTCAATTTGGTTCAACATTATATGTAAGCAATGAATTAATTGGAGAAAGTGGTACTTTTTCATTTGCAGCTGGCATATTATTGGTAGTAAGAAGCGCTGATGATTGAAGCAGTTTCTATATGGAGGGGTGGCATTCATGAAATTTTATACCATTAAATTGCCTAAGTTTCTAGGCGGATTAGTTCGTGCAATGCTTGGCACATTGAAAAAGTGATGTCGATTTAGGTGAGAATAGATAATCAGAGGCAAAAGTGAAAAGCCCAGCCGCATTGCGGTTGGGCTTTTCACTTTGAGAGTATTATACACGCTCAACTTTTCCGGATTTTAATGCTCTTGCAGAAACCCAAACGCGTTTAGGTTTTCCATCTACTAGAATGCGAACTTTTTGAAGGTTAGCACCCCAAGTACGCTTGTTGGCGTTCATAGCGTGGGAACGAGCGTTGCCGGAACGAGCTTTACGACCTGTCACAACACACTTTTTAGGCATATTATTCACTCCTCATCATTGAAGCTGAAAATACATAGGTTTCAACACTTCATTATATTCTAAAAGATACCTTAATAATTTACCATACAACTTTTTTGAATGCAATACTTCTGTTGAAGTCTTTCAAGAAAAAAGCCTTGACACAATCAGCAGAATTTTGAAATGATAAGATGCGGACAATAGATGACTTTTAAAACCACAGCAAGTATAGTAAAATGTCTTTAGTTTAGCACCAAATAAAAAAGGGGGGGTTTCAGTGGCCATTGAGCTGAAAACAAAGTACGGGCAAATTGATATCTCTAACGATGTAATTGCTATGATTGCGGGCGGAGCAGCAGTAGACTGCTATGGAATCGTCGGCATGGCATCTAAGAATCAAATAAAAGACGGAATTACCGATATATTGCGCCGGGAAAACTTCACTAGAGGAGTAGTCGTCCGACAAGAGGAAGATCAAGTTTACATTGATATGTACATTATTGTAAGTTACGGAACGAAAATTTCTGAAGTGGCCAACAATGTTCAATCAAAAGTTAAATACACGCTTGATCAAACAGTCGGTCTATCCGTTGATTCGGTAAATATATTTGTGCAAGGGGTTCGGGTAACGAACCCATAGTGTGAGGAGGAAAGATTTGTGTCAATTACATCATTAGATGGGAAGCGGTTTGCCGACATGGTAAAAATGGGAGCAAGCCACCTGGCAGCAAATGCTGCGATGGTAGATGCTCTCAATGTTTTTCCTGTTCCTGACGGTGATACAGGAACGAACATGAATTTATCTATGACTTCGGGGGCGAAAGAAGTTCATCAATACGCGAGCGAACATTTCGGGAAGACGGCAGCTGCTTTATCAAAGGGTCTGCTGATGGGAGCGCGCGGCAATTCTGGCGTCATTTTATCCCAGCTGTTCCGCGGCTTTGCAAAAGCGGTTGAGCATCGGGAAGCAGTGGACAGCAAGGAGTTTGCTCATGCGTTCGAAGCGGGAATGCAAACAGCTTATAAAGCGGTGATGAAGCCGGTGGAAGGGACGATTCTGACTGTTGCTAAAGACGGGGCCAATAAAGCAGTTGCTGTGGCCAAAAAGCAGAAGGATATCGTTGCTGTGATGGAAGCGCTAGTGGAAGAGGCTAGAGCTTCATTGGCTCGCACGCCTGAATTCTTGCCGGTGCTGAAAGAAGTGGGAGTCGTCGATAGCGGCGGCCAAGGGCTTCTGTTAGTATATGAGGGCTTTCTTGCTGCGTTAAAGGGGGAGGACTTGCCTGAAGTTCCAGGGCTTTCTCCGGATATGGAAGAGCTTGTCAGCGCTGAGCATCATAAAAGCGTGCAGAGCTTTATGGATACAGCAGATATAGAATTTGGCTACTGCACAGAGTTTATGGTTCGGTTTGAAGAGGATAAGGTAGCCAAGCATCCTTTTTCCGAAGAGAATTTTCGCGCTGATTTAAGCCGATTCGGCGATTCATTGCTCGTCATTGCGGATGATGAAATCGCTAAAGTTCATATTCACTCCGAACAGCCTGGTGAGGTGCTAACTTACGGGCAAAGGTACGGCAGTTTAATTAGCATGAAAATCGAAAACATGCGCGAGCAGCACAGCCATATCATCGAACGGGATGCGGCACCTTCCTCAACCTCTGCGCGCAAAGCGGAAAAGCAGGAATATGGCGTTGTAACCGTGGCCATGGGGGAAGGAATTGCTGAATTGTTTAGAAGCATCGGGGCAGCCGAGGTCATCGAAGGCGGCCAAACGATGAACCCGAGCACGGAGGACATCGTAAAAGCGATTGAAAAAGTCAACGCTAGAAAAGTCATCATTTTACCGAATAACAAGAACATCGTCATGGCTGCAGAGCAAGCCGCTGAAGTGGTGGAGATGGACGCGATCGTTGTTCCATCGAAAACGGTACCTCAAGGAATAGCTTCCTTGCTTGCTTTCAACCCGGAATTGGGAATCAAAGAGAACCAATCAGCTATGACAGCGGCACTCGGACATGTGAAAACAGGACAAATTACTTTTGCTGTACGCGATACGAATATTGATGGCATTGAAATTGCCAAAGATGATTTCATGGGGATTGCGGATGGCAAGATCGTATTAACGAATAAAGATAAAGTACAGGCGGCGATCTCTCTGCTTCGAGAAATGTTGGATGAAGAATCGGAAATTGTCACAATTCTTTATGGAGAAGATGCCCGCGCCGATGAAGTACGAGCGGTAACCTCCTTTATTGAAGAGCAGTATGAGGATGTAGAAGTTGAGGTGCATAACGGCAAACAGCCGCTGTATTCTTTTATTTTCTCGGTTGAATAATAAAAAAAGAAGGGCTTCCCCTTCTTTTTTTTATGTGTGCAATTTCAGCGACAGCGTTATAAAATGAGATAGAGACGAATAGATAAAGAGCATCTTCAGACAGCGGGATGCTCTTTCATGCCCGCTGCTGAAAAAAAGAAGAAAGGCTACCACCGCAACGTCCTGCTGCAGCGCCTTTTTGATCCGCTTCCGTGCAGGCCCGAATGAACCGGGCATTTAGGTGCCGTGATTCTCCCAGCGGACACTTATACTTCTGCTCCTCCGATTGCTGAAGCGGGAGATAAAGGCTTCCTATGCGCGGGATAAAGAAGGCTTGCGGCTTACGTACTTCAGGAGACGAAAGGAGGCAGCGTTATGAAATATAAAAGCGTTTTTGATATTATTGGCCCGGTGATGATTGGGCCTTCCAGTTCACATACGGCTGGAGCGGCAAGAATTGGCCGGGTTGCCAGGGAGTTATTCGGCAGAGAACCCAAGTGGGCGACTGTGTCTTTATACGGTTCATTTGCTCAAACGTATAAAGGGCATGCAACAGATGTAGCGCTCATCGGCGGCTTGTTGGGTTTCGACCCTTGTGATGAACGAATCAAAGATGCGATTACTTTAGCGAAAAGCCGGGGAATGAAGATTCAATTTATCGAAGAAGTGGCGGTTCCTGCTCATCCCAACACGGCAAGAATCCGCATAGGGGACAGCACTGGAGAAATGGAACTTGCCGGTATTTCGATTGGCGGGGGCAAGATTGAAATCACGGAGCTAAACGGATTTGAATTAAAGCTTTCGGGTCATCATCCCGCTATATTAGTTGTTCATAATGACCGCTTCGGTGCGATTGCAACCGTCGCTAACGAGCTGGCAAAACATCAGATTAACATCGGCCATATGGAAGTTTCCCGGAAAGCCAAAGGAGAAATGGCGATGATGACTATTGAAGTGGATCATGCGATTGATGAAGAAGTGCTGGATGATATCCGCTTGCTGCCCAATGTCATCCAAGTTGCTCGGATCGCCGACTGATCATGATTCCACTGAAAAGAGGAACAGGAGGGAGCCATTTGCTTAAAAGTGTGGCTGAGTTGGTTGAGCTGGCTCAATGCCAGCATAAAAAAATTTCAGATATTATGATTGAGCAGGAAATGAGCCTCGCGGAAAAATCATATAAGGAAGTCCTATCCATTATGGAAAGAAACTTGGAAGTAATGGAGAAAGCGGTGGATCGCGGACTGAAAGGCGTACAATCTCTTACAGGGCTAACCGGGGGAGATGCAGTCCTCCTGCAGGAGTATATTCAAAAGGGGAATGCGCTCTCGGGGCCTTTATTGCTGGATGCAGTCAGCAAAGCTGTGGCGACGAATGAAGTGAATGCAGCGATGGGCACTATTTGTGCCACGCCGACGGCCGGGAGCGCCGGCGTCGTTCCCGGAACATTATTTGCCGTTCAAGAAAGATTAAAGCCGACAAAAGAAGAGAAAATTCGTTTTTTGTTTACGGCGGGTGCTTTCGGATATGTTGTGGCGAATAATGCCTCTATTTCAGGAGCAGCTGGAGGATGCCAGGCGGAGGTAGGGTCTGCTTCCGGGATGGCGGCGGCAGCAATTGTGGAAATGGCTGGCGGAACACCTGCGCAGAGCGCAGAGGCGATGGCGATCACACTGAAGAATATGCTGGGCCTTGTCTGTGATCCGGTGGCCGGATTAGTCGAAGTGCCGTGCGTGAAAAGGAATGCGATGGGCGCAGCCAATGCGATCGTAGCGGCGGATATGGCGCTTGCCGGCATTACGAGCAGAATCCCATGCGATGAAGTGATAGAGGCAATGTATCAAATTGGCCAAACGATGCCCGTTGCCTTAAGGGAGACAGCGGGAGGAGGTCTCGCTGCCACGCCAACCGGGCGCAAGCTGGAGGGACAAATATATGGAACGCGAAACAGCAGTAACAGAGAGTAATTCACCGCTTTTGCAAACAGTGGAAGCGTTAAAGGGGGTTGGAAAAGAAACGGCATTATCATTAAAAGAGCTTGGCATCGCCACAATCAAGGATTTGCTCGATTACTTTCCTTCTCGATATGAGGATTATCGTCTTCGCGATTTAGCAGATGTTGCCCATGAAGAGCGAGTGACCGTTGAAGGAAAAGTGCACAGCCAGCCTGCAGTGATGTTTTATGCCAAAAAAAAATCGCGGCTGACGTTTAAATTGCTCGTTGGCCGCTATTTAATCAATGTTACATTCTTTAATCAGCCTTACCTAAAGAATAAAATCAATTTGAATGACACCGTCACGATCACGGGTAAGTGGGATAAACACCGCCAAACGATCACTGCCCAGCAGCTGACTGGCGGTCCTCATCAGAACCAAAAAGACTTTGAGCCCGTTTACTTATTAAAAGGGGAAATTGCCCAAAAGCCCTTTCGCAAATTTATCGGACAGGCGCTGTCACAGTATGGAGAGTTCATCGAGGAAACGCTTCCTGAACCGCTTTTGCATAAGTATAAACTGCGCGGCCGCCGTGAAGCCCTTCATCAGCTTCACTTTCCGGCCAGTCAGGAGGACATTAAGCAGGCAAGGCGGCGATTTGTATATGAAGAATTTCTATATTTCCAATTGAAAATGCAGGCGCTCAGAAAGTTTGAACGGGAGCATTCAAAGGGGACCGCGCAACATTACGATTTAAGCAAGCTGAAGCAATTCATTCAGTCATTGCCCTTTACGATGACGAAGGCTCAACAAAGAGTGATCAATGATATTTGTAAGGATCTTAAAGCTCCTTATCGGATGAACCGCCTTCTTCAAGGAGATGTCGGCAGCGGCAAAACCGCCGTGGCCGCGGTTAGTCTTTATGCCAGCGTGACGGCAGGGCATCAAGGAGCGCTGATGGTCCCAACTGAAATTTTAGCGGAGCAGCACGCAGAATCGCTTCAAAAAATGTACGAACCAATGGGCTTGAACCTGGCTCTGCTTACGAGTTCTGTAAAAGGAAACCGCAGAAAAGAGCTGCTTTCCAAGCTGGCAACCGGCGAAATTGATGTAGTGGTTGGAACGCATGCTCTCATTCAGGAGGATGTGAATTTTCATAATCTGGGTCTCGTCATTACAGATGAACAGCATCGGTTTGGCGTCAAACAGCGCAGGGTGCTAAGGGAGAAAGGAGAAAATCCGGACGTTCTGTTCATGACGGCCACACCGATACCGAGAACGTTAGCCATCACGGTGTTTGGGGAAATGGACGTATCGGTCATTGATGAAATGCCCGCGGGGCGCAAACCGGTCGAAACGTATTGGGCAAGGGAGGAGATGTTGAACCGCGTGCTTGGCTTTATGGAAAGAGAATTGGCCAAGGGGCGGCAGGCGTATGTCATTTGCCCGTTAATCGAAGAATCCGAGAAGCTGGATCTGCAAAACGCGTTGGATGTACATGCTCAGCTTGTGCATTATTTCCACGGGCGATACCGCATCGGTCTGATGCACGGACGTCTTCATGCGGATGAGAAGGAAGCGGTCATGAAAGGTTTTGCCGAGCGACAGGTTCAAGTGCTTGTTTCCACTACGGTGGTAGAGGTAGGAGTGAATGTGCCGAATGCTACTGTGATGGTCATCTATGATGCCGAGCGCTTTGGACTTTCTCAGCTTCATCAGCTGCGCGGCCGTGTCGGAAGGGGAGATGAGCAATCCTATTGTATTTTGCTGGCTAATCCGAAAACGGAGGTTGGCCAAGAGCGAATGAAGATCATGACGGAAACGAATGACGGTTTTACACTGAGCGAAAAGGATTTGGAGCTGCGCGGTCCCGGAGATTTTTTTGGGAAAAAGCAAAGCGGACTTCCCGAGTTTAAAATGGCGGACATGGTTCACGATTACCGCACGCTTGAAGCGGCGAGGGCAGATGCCAAACAAATGGTGGAATCAGACGCGTTTTGGACGGATCGCGCATATCTGTTTCTTCGTGACTGCTTGGAGAAATCAGGTGTTCTGTCCGGGGAGAAATTGGATTAGAAGGAAAGGGAGGGTTTTCTTCTAATCCCTCTGCTGACAGGTGCAGTATCCGCCGCGGTCTCACTTGTTCTTTCATGGATGGATTTGCTCGATGTGATGCTTCCGGTCTCATCAGCGTTTTCAAGTTAAACAGAGGAAGGGGATCGTATTTGCTTTTCTCTTAAAAAGAATGCAAGTTTTTTCTTGCATTCTTTTTTTTAAGCTTTTATACTACTATTAGTACCTAGTCCTAATATCGGATGGTGTGAAGTGGATGAGACGTTCAAAAAAAGACAGACAAACAGAGCTTCAGGAGACGATTGCTGACAATCCTTTTGTAACAGATGAAGAGCTGGCTGACCGCTTTCAAGTGAGCGTGCAGACAATTCGTTTGGATCGGATGGAGCTGTCCATACCTGAGCTTCGTGAAAGAATCAAGCATGTTGCGAAAGAAAAGCTTGCCGATGAAGTGCGCTCGCTGCCAATTGAGGAAGTAGTTGGTGAAGTGATTGACATTGAACTTGACCAAAGCGCGATCTCTATTTTTGATGTCAAGAAGAATCACGTCTTCACAAGAAACGGCATTGCCCGCGGTCATCACTTATTCGCCCAAGCCAATTCGCTTGCGGTTGCTGTCATTAACGATGAACTGGCTTTGACGGCTAAAGCGAATATTCGTTTTACCCGCACGGTTTATGAAGGTGAGCGGGTAGTAGCGAAAGCTAAGGTGACGAATGTGAATACAGAGAAAGAACGGACAACAGTTGAAGTGAACAGCTATGTGGGCCAGGAGCTTGTATTTCAAGGAGAATTTACGATGTATCGTTCCAATATATCAGCAAAGGATGAAACGAAATGAAAATAGCGGTAGATGCCATGGGCGGCGATCATGCACCGAAAGAAATCATTTTAGGAACTAATCAGGCGTTAGCGGAAATCCCCGAGTTAGAAGTGCTGATTTTTGGAGATCAAGAGCAAATTAACCAATATTTAACCCCCAACAGCCGGGTGGAAATTATTCATTCCGATGAGGTTATTTTAGGAACAGATGAACCGGTGCGGGCTGTGCGGCGAAAAAAACAAGCGTCCATGGTAATGATGGCGCAAGCGGTGGCTGACGGCAAAGCTGAGGCTTGTGTTTCTGCAGGAAACACAGGTGCATTGATGGCAGCAGGGTTATTTATCGTTGGCCGGATCGACGGTATTCAGCGGCCGGCTTTAGCGCCTACATTGCCGACAGTTGACGGAAAAGGGTTTGTGATGCTGGATCTTGGAGCAAACGCCGACGCCAAGCCGGAGCATTTAGTGCAGTATGCGCTCATGGGCTCGATTTACGCGGAAAAAGTAAGAGGTATTTCTTCCCCGAAAGTAGGTCTGTTAAATATCGGAACAGAGGAGAAGAAAGGAAATGAATTGACGAAAGGCGCATTTGAGCTGCTGAGCCAGCAAACCGATTTGCATTTCATTGGAAATGTGGAATCGAGAGAACTGCTCAACGGTGCGGCGGATGTCATTGTGACAGATGGATTTACAGGCAATATGGTGCTTAAAACATTAGAAGGCACAGCCCTCTCTATCTTTTCCATGCTGAAGTCCTCGCTGACGTCATCATTCAAAGCAAAGATCGGAGCGGGTCTGTTAAAAGACGAGCTGTATAAGCTGAAAAGCAAAATGGATTATACAGAGTACGGCGGAGCCGGGCTGTTCGGATTAAAAGCGCCGGTTATTAAAGCGCACGGATCATCGAATGCCCATGCATTTTATAATGCGCTCAAGCAAGCGTACTCAATGGCTCAAGCGAATGTTCCGGCCATGATTCAAAAAGCGGCTGCGGAAGGAAGGTAAGGAGGAGAACACGATGGGGAAAATAGCATTTGTATTTCCGGGACAAGGATCCCAAATTGTCGGTATGGGCCGGTCTCTTGCCGATGAACATCAAGACATTCGTGAATTGTTTGAACGAGCGGATCAGAAGCTGGGCTTTTCTTTAAGCGATATTATGTGGAAAGGGCCGCAGGAAGAGCTCACGTTCACGATGAATGCGCAGCCTGCTTTGTTAACAGCCAGCATAGCCGTGCTGACAAGATTTACTCGAGAAGGCATCACGCCTGACTATATGGCCGGACACAGCTTAGGGGAATATACGGCGTTAACAGCAGCCAATGCCTTATCATTTGAAGAGGCGGTCTACGCTGTCCACAAGCGGGGCCAATTTATGGAACAGGCCGTGCCAGCGGGAGAGGGGACGATGGCAGCCGTTTTAGGTATGGAGCGGGATGCGCTTCAGCACATCGTTGATCACGTAGCTGCTAACGGCGATATTGTCGGGCTTGCCAATTTAAACTGCCCTGGCCAAATTGTTATTTCCGGCACAGCGGCAGGGGTGGACAAGGTCTCAGCGCTAGCGAAGGAACAGGGCGCTAAGCGCGTTATTCCGCTTAATGTCAGCGGTCCTTTCCATTCGATTTTAATGAAGCCTGCAACAGCACAACTTGAAGAAGTATTGAATGAAATCACGATTTCTGACTGTGATGTACCGGTGATGGCGAATGTGGATGCTAAAGCGGTGCAGAAAGCAAGTGACATTCAGCAGAAGCTGCTTCAGCAACTCTATTCTCCGGTACTTTGGCAAGACAGTGTAGAAGCGTTAATTGCTGCGGGTGTAGATACCTTTATTGAAATAGGTCCGGGAAAAGTGCTGTCCGGATTAATTAAAAAAATCAATCGCCAAGTTCGGGTTATGGCTATTCAAGATGAAGAAACGATCCGAAAGGCAATTGCGGAATTGAAGGAGGTAGCCAAATGAAGCTTGATGGAAAATCAGCAATAGTCACAGGGGCATCCCGCGGAATTGGCCGGGAGATCGCATTGGAGCTTGCCCGTCAAGGAGCGGATGTAGTTGTGAATTATGCAGGCAATGAAGCGAAGGCCAATGCGGTGGTGCAAGAAATTCAAGCACTTGGCCGTCAAGCGAAGGCGATTCAGTGTAACGTGGCGGATGGAGAAGCTGTGCAAAAGATGGTAAAGCAAGCGGTGGACACATTCGGCAAGGTGGATATCTTAGTGAACAATGCCGGCATTACCCGGGATAACTTGCTTATGCGGATGAAGGAGCAAGAATGGGATGAGGTCATGAACACTAATTTAAAAGGTGTGTTTCTTTGTGCGAAAGCGGTCACTAGACCAATGATGAAGCAAAGAAGCGGCCGGATTATTAATATTGCGTCGATTGTCGGCGTTTGCGGAAATCCCGGTCAAGCCAATTATGTCGCGGCTAAAGCAGGAGTCATTGGCTTCACGAAAACCGCAGCCAAAGAGCTGGCGTCGCGCGGCATAACGGTCAATGCCATTGCACCGGGCTTTATTACAACCGACATGACGGAAGACCTTCCGGAAGAGGCAAAGCAAGGGATGCTCAGCCAAATTCCGCTGGCCCGCTTCGGTGAACCGGCCGATATCGCCAAAGCAACTGTATTTTTGGCATCCGAAGATGCAAAGTATATAACCGGCCAAACATTGCACGTAGATGGCGGCATGGTTATGTAAGACGAGCGGCAAGCAATAGCTGCTGGTGCCGTTTCAATTGAAAATTTATTTTATCTTGATGAAAAATCGTCTATAATGACTTGAGGGGAGGTGAACGTAATGGAAAACGTATTAGAGCGAGTAACGAAAATTATCGTCGATCGTCTTGGAGTGGAAGAGTCTCAAGTAACGCTGGAAGCTTCTTTTAAAGAAGATCTTGGAGCGGATTCTTTAGATGTGGTAGAGCTTGTCATGGAGTTAGAAGATGAGTTCAATATGGAAATCTCTGACGACGATGCGGAAAAGATTGCAACAGTGGGTGACGCTGTGAACTACATAAACAGCAAAAACTAATCGTTGGGAAGATTGCAAGCTCCGTTATGAACGGGGCTTTCTTCTTTTGCGATTTTTTTCATTTTCGTCTAAACTGTCTTTGGATGTAAATTTGTTTGATAGCGGAGGATGTCCTATGAGGAAACCACATAAAGATTATTGGAAAGCATCACAGCGAAAAAGTGAGAAGTTTAAACAGTTTCAGCAGAAGCTGGGCATTCAATTTAATGATGAGAAATTATTAAAGCAAGCATTCACACATTCATCCTATGTGAATGAGCATCGGAAAAAGCCTCATGAAGATAACGAAAGACTGGAATTTTTAGGAGATGCCGTTTTAGAATTAACCGTCTCGCATTTTTTATTTAAAAAATATCCGCTGTTATCGGAGGGGGATTTAACGAAACTGAGAGCGGCTATCGTTTGTGAGCCATCGCTTGTCACGTTTGCCAATGAGCTGGAGTTCGGTCAGCTTGTGCTTTTAGGAAAAGGAGAGGAAATGACGGGAGGGCGCATGAGACCCGCTCTTTTAGCAGATGTATTTGAAGCCTTTGTCGGCGCTTTATTTTTAGATCAAGGCATGGAGCAAGTGCTTCAGTTTTTAGAAAATATCGTCTTTCCAAAAGTGAATTCCGGTGCTTTTTCTCATGTGATGGATTATAAAAGTCAGCTGCAGGAGCTGGTGCAGCGCAATACAAAGGGGCAGCTTGAGTACAAAATTCTTAAAGAAAAAGGCCCGGCCCACAGCAAAGAATTCGTTTCGCAAGTAGCGCTGAACGGAGACGTACTCGGCACGGGGGAAGGAAGATCGAAAAAAGAAGCGGAACAATTAGCTGCCCAAATGGCTTTAATGGCGCTTCGGCAACAGACAGAATAGAAGGTAGGGAAAAGAAACATGTTCCTGAAAAGATTAGAAATCGCCGGCTTTAAATCTTTCGCTGAGCGGGTGTCCGTGGATTTCGTTGATGGGGTGACAGCTGTTGTAGGACCCAACGGATCAGGCAAGAGCAATATTACAGACGGGATTCGCTGGGTGCTTGGCGAACAATCAGCAAAGAGCTTGCGGGGCGGAAAGATGGAGGATGTTATTTTTGCTGGAAGCGACAGCCGGAAACCGCTTAATTTTGCAGAAGTGACGTTAACTTTGAACAACGAACAGCAAAGGCTGCCAATTGAGTACAATGAAGTTAATGTGACGAGACGGGTATACCGGTCGGGGGATAGCGAATATTTCATTAATAGACAGCCGTGTCGTTTAAAGGATATCGTAGAATTATTTATGGATTCAGGTCTTGGTAAAGAGGCCTTTTCCATTATTGGACAAGGGAAGGTAGAAGAAATATTAAACAGCAAGCCAATCGACCGCCGGACGATTTTTGAAGAAGCTGCCGGTGTATTAAAGTACAAAACACGCAAGCGAAAAGCAGAACAGAAGCTAACGGAAACACAAGAAAACTTAAATCGTGTCCAGGATATATTGCATGAGCTTGAAGGGCAAATAGAACCGCTGAAAATCCAAGCTTCCATCGCTAAGGACTACATGGAAAAGAAGGAAGAACTGACGGCTTATGACATCGCCTGCATCGTGTATGAAATTGATCAGTTGCACGGACAGTGGCAAGAGCTGAAGCAAAGCTTCGCGGAGCATCAGCAGGAAGAACTTCAGCTTTCTTCAAGGCTGCAGAAGAAGGAAGCGAAAACGGCTGAACTTCGCGATCAAATGACAGCGATTGATGAATCGGTGAATGATTTGCAAAATGTCTTGCTGGCGGTGAGCGAGGAATTAGAAAAGCTGGAAGGGCGCAAGCAGGTGCTGAAGGAACGCAAGAGAAATGCCGTTCACAATGAAAGCCAGTTGGCGGGCTATATGAAAGAATCTGAAGCCCAAATCAAGCAGCTATCTCAGCAGGCCGCGGAATTAAAACAGAAAGTGGAGCATGATCAGACAGAAGCATCCAAGCTGAAGGAGCTGCTGACGGAAAAGCAGCAAGAGCTGAATCATCTTTCGCAAAACATTGAGGATACGATTGAAACATTAAAAGCGGACTATATTGAAAGCTTAAACGAACAAGCTTCTGCTAAAAATGAGCTTTCTCACATTCATCAGCAGACGGAGCTCCTTGCCCGCAAGAAGCAGCGGATTGAAAAGGAAAATGAAAAGCAGGTGGCGGAGAGAGAGCGGATAGAGGCGAAAAAAGCAGAAATAGAATCCAATCTGACCATTGCTCAGCAGGAATTAGCCTCTTATGTGGAGACGTTCCGCACAGACCAGCAGACCCTCGAGGCTCTGAAGTCCAAGTATGCCAAACAAGAAAGCAATCTATATCAAGCTTATAAAATTTTGCAGGAAGCGAAATCGCGCAAAGGAATGCTGGAGGCGTTGGAGGAAGATTATTCAGGCTTTTTTCAAGGCGTCAAAGAAATATTGAAAGCAAGAAACCAAACCCTGTCCGGCATTGAGGGAGCGGTTGCAGAAGTTATCGATGTGCCGAAAGAATATGAAACCGCTTTGGAAATTGCTCTCGCCAGCAGCATGCAGCATATCATTACAAAGGATGAAGCATCTGCCCGGCAGGCCATTGCTTATTTGAAAAAGCACCGGTTTGGGCGGGCGACGTTTTTGCCGCTGACGGCGATGAAAGAAAAGAAATTCCCGCCGTCTATTCGGCAAAGCCTGCAGAACGATCACCGGTTCGTTGGCATTGCGGCTGAGCTTATCCGCTACAATCCAAAATACAGCTCGGCGATCGCTCACTTATTAGGACTTGTGGTGATTGCCAAAGACTTAGCCGGCGCTAATGAACTGGCGAAAATGCTCGGTTACCGCTACCGGATTGTGACGCTGGAGGGAGATGTGGTCAATCCAGGCGGCTCCATGACAGGCGGGGCAGTCAAACAAAAATCTTCTTCATTGTTAAGCCGGAAAAATGAATTGGAAAGCTTAAAGGGAAAGCTTGTTTCTATGGAAGAGAAAACAGCGGCTGTCGAGCGGGAAGTCAAAAAGCTGAAAGAAATGATAGCGGATAAAGAAGCGGTGCTAGAACAGATGCGCCATCGCGGAGAGCAGCTGAGAATGAACGAGCAAAATTGGAAGAATGAGCTGTTGGAATGGCAGTTTTCTTTTAAAACGATCAATGATCGTCTGGCGCTATATGATGTAGAAATGAAAGAATTTAAAGAGGAAAAAGAACGGCTGGCCAATCGCCGCAGCGCGGTGGAACAACAGCTTGCTGCAAAACGGGAAGAACTGACGGACCTTGATGGCCGAATTAAAAGGTTAACAGAGCAAAAGCAAAAAGAAAGTTCATTGAAGGCAGAGATTTTGGATGATATCAGCGAACTCAAGTCGGAGCTTGCTGTCAAGAATGAACAGTTGTCTGCCGGGAAGTTGCGGCTTTCACAAGTGGAGCAGGAATTGGCCGCTGCCGAAAAGAAATACAGCCAGTGGAAAGAAGAATTGAATTGGCTGAAATCAGAAATGACCAATAGCGATCAGGGGGAAGAAGAGCTGAAAGCCGCTGTCCGCAAAAAGCAGCAGGATAAAGAACGGACGGCAGAGCTGATTTCATTGCGGCGCAAGGAGCGTATGGATAAACAGCAAAAGCTCGAAGATGAAGAACTTGAACTCAAGGAATTGCGTCGCCTACATAAGGCCATGAATGAAGCGGTGCAAGATGAGGAAGTCAAAATAAACCGTTTGGATGTTGAGCTTGAAAACAGACTGGAGCAATTAAGCAAGGACTATTCGCTATCCTATGAAGCCGCAAAAAACAGCTATCCTCTCCCGGAGCCAATTGAAGAAGTGAGAAAGAAAATTAAGCTGATTAAACTGGCGATTGAAGAGCTTGGAAACGTCAACCTCGGTGCCATCGACGAATATGAACGGGTGCATGAGCGCTATACATTTTTACAAGAGCAGCGAGCGGATCTGCAGGAAGCGAAGGATACGCTGCTTCAAGTCATCCGTGAGATGGATGAAGAGATGGTCAGAAGGTTTAAAGAGACCTTTCAAGCAATCAGCACGCAGTTTCTTCCGGTCTTCCAAGAGCTATTCGGAGGAGGGAAAGCAGAGCTGAAGCTAACGGATCCGAATGATCTATTAAACACAGGGGTCGAAATCGTCGCGCAGCCGCCAGGGAAGAAATTGCAGAGTTTAAGCTTGCTTTCAGGGGGAGAACGAGCCCTGACAGCCATAGCTTTGCTGTTCTCCATCTTAAAGGTGCGCCCGGTTCCTTTCTGCGTGCTAGATGAAGTGGAAGCAGCGCTTGATGAAGCGAATGTTCAGCGCTTTAGCCAATATTTAAAGAAATTCAGTGCTGACACGCAGTTTATCGTGATTACTCACCGCAAAGGCACGATGGAAGAAGCGGATGTTCTATATGGCGTGACCATGCAGGAATCCGGCGTATCCAGGCTGGTTTCCGTCAGAATGGAAGAAGCATCAACGTTAAAGGAGGAAATCGCTAGATGAGTTTTTTTAAAAAGCTTAAAGAGAAATTTACATCTACCACCGATCAAGCGACAGAGAAATTTAAATCGGGGTTGACGAAAACGAGGGACAGCTTTACTAATAAAGTGAATGATCTGGTAGCCCGCTACCGCAAAATTGATGAAGATTTTTTCGAAGAGCTGGAAGAAATTTTAATTGGTGCTGATGTCGGCTTTGATACGGTGATGGAGCTTGTTGAGAAGCTTAAATTCGAAGTGAAGCGCCGCAATACCAAAGACCCGGCCGAAGTGCAGGACATCATAACGGAAAAGCTGGTTGAAATTTATCAGGGAAGCGATGAAGCGATAAATGAAGTCAATATGCAGGAGGATGGATTGACCGTCATTCTATTCGTGGGTGTAAACGGCGTCGGTAAAACCACCACCATTGGAAAATTAGCGCATAAATATAAATCAGAAGGCAAAAAAGTACTGATGGCTGCGGGAGATACGTTCCGTGCCGGGGCGATCGAACAGCTGGAAGTGTGGGGAGAACGGACAGGAGTAGAGGTAATCAAGCAAAAGGAAGGCTCCGATCCTGCGGCTGTTATGTATGACGCGGTGCGTGCGGCGAAGTCCCGCCAAGCGGATATCTTGCTCTGCGATACAGCTGGGCGTCTTCAAAATAAAGTGAATTTAATGAAAGAGCTGGAGAAAGTGAAGCGCGTTATTGAACGGGAAGTGCCAAATGCTCCGCATGAAGTGCTGATTGTCCTGGATGCTACGACCGGACAAAATGCGATGATTCAAGCAAAAACCTTCAAAGAGGCGACGGATGTTTCGGGAATTGTGTTAACTAAGTTGGATGGCACTGCAAAAGGCGGCATAGTACTGGCTATCCGCAAAGAGCTGAATATTCCTGTCAAGTTTGTCGGTCTTGGAGAAAAAGTGGATGATCTGCAGCCGTTTGATGCTGAGAAATATGTGTATGGCTTATTTTCCGGTATGCTGCAGGAGAAGGAAACAGAAAACGAAAACGAAGATTGAAACCGGCAGTTCCAAGCGGGCCGCTTTTCTTTTTTTGTGTAAAGATCTTTTCTTGACAACATTCCTGTTTGCGGGTACACTAACTGAGTGTAAAGGTTTTTAACTTAACAAAAGGAGGGGCTGCCAGTGATTGAAAAGACGACGAGAATGAATTTTCTTTATGACTTTTATCAGTCGCTGTTAACGGATAAGCAGCGCAGCTACATGTCCCTCTATTATTTGGATGATTTCTCTCTCGGCGAAATTGCGGAAGAGTATAAAGTAAGCCGCCAGGCGGTTTATGACAATATTAAACGCACGGAATTGATGCTGGAGGAGTATGAAAGCAAATTATTGTTATTAAAAAAATTTCAAGAGCGCACCAAACTGCTGAAGCAGCTGAGAACACGAGCTCCAAAAAACGTGCTTCCGATCATTGAAGCGCTCGAGAAATTAGATTAGGAGGCGGCACAGATGGCATTTGAAGGATTAGCCGACCGACTGCAAAATACGATGCAAAAAATTCGCGGCAAAGGGAAAGTAACCGAAGCGGATGTAAAAGAAATGATGCGCGAAGTGCGCCTTGCTCTGCTGGAAGCGGATGTTAACTTTAAAGTGGTGAAAGACTTTGTTAAAAAAGTAAGCGAACGCGCCGTCGGCCAAGAGGTCATGAAGAGCTTAACGCCGGGCCAGCAGGTGATCAAAGTCGTTAAGGAAGAACTGACGGAGCTGATGGGCGGAGAACAAAGTCAAATCGCTGCAGCGAAGCGGCCGCCGACTGTCATAATGATGGTGGGCTTGCAAGGAGCCGGGAAAACAACCACTACCGGAAAGCTGGCAAACTTGCTTCGCAAGCGTTACAACCGCAAGCCGCTGCTCGTTGCCGCTGATATTTACCGGCCAGCGGCCATTAAGCAGCTGCAAACCTTAGGCAAGCAATTAAATATGCCGGTTTTTTCTTTAGGCGATCAAGTGAATCCCGTTGAGATTGCTAAGCAAGCGATCGAACAAGCAAAAGCTGATCATCATGATTACGTATTGATCGATACGGCCGGCCGTCTCCATGTGGATGAAAAATTAATGGGCGAGCTTCAAGAAATAAAGGAACTGTCCAAACCCGACGAGATTTTTCTTGTCGTGGATTCTATGACCGGTCAAGACGCCGTCAATGTGGCGAAAAGCTTTAATGAGCAGCTGGGCGTAACCGGGGTTATTTTAACCAAGCTTGATGGCGACACGCGCGGGGGAGCTGCTCTGTCCATCCGCGCGGTGACGGAAAAGCCGATTAAGTTTGCCGGTATGGGTGAAAAATTAGACGCTTTAGAGCCTTTTCATCCGGAACGAATGGCTTCCCGTATTTTAGGCATGGGCGATGTCCTGACGTTGATTGAGAAGGCGCAGTCCAATGTCGATGAAGCGAAAGCGAAAGAGCTAGAACAAAAGATGCGGACGATGTCATTCACGTTTGATGATTTCCTTGAGCAGCTCGGTCAAGTTCGTTCAATGGGACCATTGGATGAAATTATTAAGATGCTTCCGGGCGCGAATAAAATGAAAGGCTTGAATAATATTCAAGTGGATGAAAAACAAATTGGTCATATTGAAGCTATTATCCGCTCAATGACCAAGGAAGAAAAGCAGCACCCGGAAATCATCAGCGCCAATCGACGAAAACGAATTGCTAAAGGCAGCGGCACGTCCATTCAGGAAGTGAATCGCTTGCTGAAGCAGTTCGAGGAAATGAAAAAAATGATGAAACAAATGTCTGGCATGCAGCAAAAAGGCAAGAAAAAGGGCATGCCCTTCAAATTCCCTTTTATGTAAAGAAAAAAACCTTTACAAACAATAGTGTTATTTGATATTATTCTATCTTGTGTGAAACTATTCGGAGGTGCTTTAAAAATGGCAGTAAAAATTCGTTTAAAACGCATGGGTGCAAAAAGAAACCCATTCTATCGTATCGTAGTAGCAGATTCTCGTTCTCCTCGCGACGGACGCCAAATCGAAACAATCGGCACATACAATCCAGTCGTTCAGCCAGCTGAAGTGAAGATTGACGAGGAGCTTGCGCTTAAATGGATGCAAAATGGCGCGAAACCATCTGATACAGTGCGCAACCTTTTCTCTAATGCTGGCATCATGGAGAAATTCCATCTTGCGAAACACGGCAAGTAATTAGCGGAGAAAAGTCGCTTTTCAATGATGACATAGCCATCTGACCGCTGCTTTTTGGTGAAGCGGAAATCGGATGGCCCCATCGATAAATGGATGCAGAAGCAGGCAAATAGGGAGGGGAAACCTCCCTATTTGCGTATAAACTTTTAATTTCTTCCCCAAAATGGATGGGAGGTTCGGTTGATGCAGATTTTGCAAACAGTCATTGTCAAACAAGTGCTGACTGAGAAGCTGAAACAAAAGCTCCTTGCCTCGTACTCAGAAAAAATCAATCAGCTGCAAACAGAGTGTGAACAGCTTCGCTTTGAACGCAAAAAAACAGATAAACAATATAAAGGAAATCAAAAAGACATAGCGGAGTTTTACGAAAAGGAAACGCAGCAGCGATTAGATAAAATCAAGAATATCGAATTTCAGAAAAAACAGCTGGAGCTTTTGCCGCTTGGAAGCGAGCTGAAAGAGTGTGAGAGGCAGACATTGACAGACGTTAAAGTTGGCGATTGCTGGAGCGGGCCGGAGCAGGAAAGAGCGATTGTAGTTAAAGACGGCATCATTATTGAAATTCGATAGAGGTGAAGCGATTGATGGAAAAGTGGTTTAATGTAGGCAAGATTGTTAATACACACGGAATCAAAGGGGAAGTCCGTGTGATTTCACGAACGGACTTCCCCGAAGAAAGATATAAGGTTGGCAGCATACTCTATTTATTCGTCTCAGGGGATACAGAAGGAAAGCCGGTGACGGTCGCTTCTCACCGAACACATAAGACCTTTGATTTGTTAACGTTTGATGGATTCGTTACATTGAGTCAGGTCGAGCCGCTGAAGGGAGCGTTATTAAAGGTGAAAGAGAGCCAGCTCGGTGAACTGGAAGAAGGAGAGTACTATTTCCATGAAATTATCGGCTGTACTGTCCAAACAATAGAGGGAGAAGAAGTCGGCCTCGTAAAGGAAATTCTCACGCCCGGAGCGAACGACGTTTGGGTTGTGGGAGGAAAAGCGGGGAAGGACTATTACATTCCGTACATCGAATCAGTCGTTAAGAAAGTGGACGTGAACGAGAAAGTCATCGTCATCGAACCGATGGAAGGATTGCTGTCATGATGAAGATTGACGTTCTGTCCCTATTTCCGGAAATGTTTGAGGGGGTTTTCCGGTCTTCAATGCTCAAGAAAGCGGCAGAGAAAGGCAAAGTTCAGTATAATGTCATCAACTTCAGAGAGTTCGCTGAAGGAAAGCATCAAGCGGTAGATGATTATCCTTATGGCGGGGGTGCGGGCATGGTGTTAAAGCCTCAGCCCATCTTTGACGCCATTGATCATGTCAAACAGCGGGCGGAGTCTGCTGAGCAACGCGTGATTTTAATGTGCCCGCAAGGAGAAACATTCACTCAGAAAAAGGCGGAAGAGCTGGCGAAGGAAGAACATTTAGTGTTTATTTGCGGTCATTATGAGGGCTATGATGAACGCATTCGTGAACAGCTTGTCACCGATGAAATCTCCATCGGCGATTACATCCTGACAGGGGGAGAATTGGGGGCGATGGTGGTCGTTGACAGCGTCGTCCGTCTGCTGCCGGACGTGCTGGGAAATGAAGATTCTCCCGTGCTCGATTCCTTCTCCTCCGGCTTGCTTGAGCATCCTCAATATACAAGGCCGGCAGATTTCCGCGGCTTAAAAGTACCGGACGTTCTTACCTCTGGGAACCATCGTTTAATTGACGAATGGCGAAACCAGCAATCGCTGCGGAGGACGTGGGAACGGCGTCCCGATTTGCTGGAAAGCTACCCGCTGACTGATAAGCAATTACAATGGCTGAAAGCTTGGCAAAAAGAAAAAAACTCTTGATTTGCTAGTTATAGTATGGTAAGATCTTAGCGTGGTTTGCGGCTATTCAGCCCAGACCCATTAAAACGGTGTTCCGCTGCGGCCGTATATAAACCGTTATGAGCATCTGTTAGAAGGAGAGGAATAGAATGCATAAATTGATTCAAGAACTTACTCAGGAACAGCTTCGCACAGATCTTCCGGCTTTCCGTGCTGGAGATACTGTCCGCGTACACGTTAAAGTTATCGAGGGTACTCGCGAGCGTATCCAGGTATTTGAAGGTGTGGTTATCAAGCGTCGCGGAGGCGGAAT
The DNA here is from genome assembly GCF_002797355.1 of Bacillus xiapuensis. GTDB lineage: Bacteria > Bacillota > Bacilli > Bacillales > Domibacillaceae > Bacillus_CE > Bacillus_CE xiapuensis. Next base: position 1,131,444 of record NZ_KZ454939.1, read on the forward strand.
TAGCGAGACATTCACTGTCCGCAAAATTTCTTACGGTGTTGGCGTTGAAAGAACCTTCCCGCTTCATACACCAAAGATTGCTAAAATCGAAGTTATTCGCCGCGGTAAAGTTCGCCGTGCTAAACTTTACTATTTACGCAATCTGCGTGGTAAAGCAGCTCGTATTAAAGAAATCAGATAATCATACAACTTTTGTGAAGGGAGCTTGGAGACAAGCTCCTTTTTCAAATGAAAAACTCTTGCGGCTTTTCTCTAACGGAGACAACGTGATATGATAAAAGATATAAAATATAGGTGGTGGCAAATTTGGCAAAGGCAAAAAGCGAATTTTGGGAATGGACAAAAGCTTTTTTAATTGCAATTGGGTTAGCGGCAATCATACGTTACTTTATCATTGCGCCCATTGTAGTAGACGGAGAATCCATGATGCCCACATTGCAAAATGGAGACTGGATGATTGTAAACAAAATTGGCGAGCCGGAACGGTTTGACATTGTTGTTTTCCATGCTCCTGAAAATAAAGATTACATAAAAAGGGTCATTGGACTGCCGGGCGATACGGTCGAGTACAAGGATGACAAATTATATATAAACGGGAAATATTATGAAGAGCCGTATTTAGATGAATATAAAAAACAAGCGGGCGGCCAGCTGACTCCTGATTTCACGCTGGAGGAAATCATCGCCCGCAAGACCGTGCCGGAAGGAGAGATCTTCGTATTAGGGGATAATCGTCTAAGAAGCAAAGACGGCCGGCATATAGGAACGATCAGTATGGATAAGGTGGTTGGCGATACGAGTGTAGTGTTCTGGCCTTTAAACAGAATGCGTCTCGTAGACTGAACGGAATAAACATCGAAGAACGGAGGTGGCGCCTTTGACAATTCAATGGTTTCCCGGCCATATGGCCAAAGCCCGCCGGGAAGTAACGGAAAAGTTAAAGCTCGTAGATATTGTATTTGAATTAGTAGATGCTCGTCTTCCAATGTCATCGAGAAACCCGATGATTGATGACATCATTCAGCAAAAGCCAAGACTCGTCTTATTGAATAAAGCGGATATGGCGGACCCTGCATTGACCGCCAAGTGGCTGTCTTATTTTGAGCGGGAAGGAATCCGAGCGCTAGCGATTAATTCGCAAGCCGGCAGCGGGCTGCAAGCGATCAATAAAGCAGCCAAAGACATCCTGCGGCCAAAGTTTGAGCGCATGAAAGCGCGCGGCATTAAACCGCGGGCCATCCGGGCCATGATCGTCGGCATTCCCAATGTCGGCAAATCGACATTGATTAACCGTCTGGCGAAAAAAAACATTGCCAAGACGGGTAATATGCCGGGAGTAACAAAAGCCCAGCAATGGATTAAAGCCGGCAAAGAACTGGAACTTTTAGATACACCAGGGATTTTATGGCCGAAATTTGAAGACCAAGAGACCGGCTATAAGCTGGCGTTAACCGGTGCGATTAAAGATACGGTATTGAACTTGCAGGATGTCGCCGTCTTTGCTCTGCGCTTTTTAGAAGCGCATTATCCTCAGCGTTTAAAGGAACGTTTCCAGCTGGAGGATCCGCCTGAGGAAATCGTGGAGATCTTCAATCATATCGCAAAGCTACGCGGCTGTTTAACAAGCGGAGCAGAAGTCGATTATGACAAAACAACCGATTTGATTATCCGCGAGATCCGCGGCGAAAAGCTCGGAAAGCTCACTTTTGATATTCCTCCATCCCCATCTGAATAATAGAAACGATAAGGCCCCTCAAAAAGGGCCTTTATTTCATTTAGAAAGAACCGATATAAGAATAAACGCACTAGCCGATAGAAAGGAAGACAAATGACAAAGCCCATTTCTGAAATAAAGAAAATCATCAAAGAAATTGTATCTGAGGACGATCCCCGGCTGCAAGAGTGGCTGCAAGACCCTCGCAAAGGCGTTCAGCAGGCCGTACAGCAATGGTACAAAGCTCAGGAAAAAATGAAAAAAGAGCAAATGCAGTTCAAAGAAATGCTAACTTATGAAACCGGGTTATGGACTCAAGGGATCGAGCGTATCGCAGGGATTGATGAAGTGGGAAGGGGACCGCTGGCGGGGCCTGTAGTGGCCGCGGCGGTTGTTCTCCCCAGCGATGTTTACTTGCCGGGAATCAATGATTCTAAGAAGCTCAGCGCATCCAAACGCGAACGGTTTTACGACATCCTTATGGAAACAGCCGATGTGGGAATTGGCATCATCCCTTCCAGCGACATTGACCGGATCAATATTTATGAAGCGACAAAACTGGCAATGATCCAAGCGCTTGGGAAATTAAATGGACATCCAGAGTATTTGCTCATTGACGCAATGGAGCTGAACGTTCTCATTCGGCAAACCTCGCTGATTAAAGGAGATGCCAAAAGTGCGTCCATTGCAGCTGCTTCCATCATAGCCAAAGTGACAAGGGACCGTTTAATGAAAAAGTACTCTTTAACCTATCCTCATTTTGGATTTGATAAAAATATGGGGTACGGGACGAAGGAGCATCTAGCAGGATTGAGAGAGTTTGGCCCTTGTCCCATTCATCGCACAAGCTTTTCCCCAGTAAAAGAGATGATGGGACTGCTAAAAAACTGAAGGTGGTGTGAAATATGAATATCGGACAAGTAGGAGCCGGTTCAGGACAGCTGAAAGCAGAAAAGCCGCTTGTGATGCGCGAGGGCCAGATCTTTGCGGGAAAAATTGCTAAAATGCTCCCTCATGGCTTTGCGGAAATCGAGGTGGGCACGAGCAAACTTATTGCTAAGCTAGAAGTGCCGCTGCAGCAGGGAGAACGCTACTGGTTTCATGTTCATTCCTTGGCAAACGGGCTTGAGGTCAAGGTGATTTCTCCCCCCGCTTCTGCAAAAAGCTCTCTTTCCAAGCTGGCGGAAACACTTTTGCAGCAGCTTTCCATTCCAGTGACCAAAGAAAACAAAGCATTGGCGGAACAAATGATTCGTGATCAAATACCGCTTACAAAAGAGAAGATTATTCAAGCCGGAAAATGGCTGGAAGACACAGGGGTTTCTCGGGGGATGTCGATCATTAAAACGATGCTGGACCGGTCGTTTCCATTTACAAAGGATGTATTTCAATCTTTAGCAAGCGCTCAGTCTCCTGCAAGCTTCCATCAGCTGAGCAAAGAGCTGGTAACGGCTCTCAAGCAGCTTGCTGATCCGCCTGCTTCAGCTCAGCGTTTAATGAAATTGCTGGATGAAACACAGATGCCGCTTTCCAAAAGCATTGCGCATCGCATTCTATCCGCAGTCGTGGATGCGCTTGTTCTGCCGGGAAAACCAGCGGCAGAACAAGCCGCGGCACTTCAGCTGTTAAAGTCATGGGGAGTGATTCCGGCAAACGCTCAAAGCTTGGATATGGCACTTTCCGGGCTTTTGCATAAGCCGGAGCTCACTGTCCGCCAAGAGACTCCTGTTACCTCAAACGAACGAATGCTGACCGCAAAAAAGGCAGCTATTGAAGCCACTGTAGCGGAATTGAGAGCGGCCGTCCGTCAGCTAGTCAAGGAACCGACAAACAAGGAAGCGCTGCAAAGCTTGCTGCAAGCTTTGCAGCAATTATCCGGCCGCCCGTCAGGATCGGGAGAGCAAATGCCAGAGATTCCCCGGCTTGTGGCCAGCGTGAGGGAGCATGGCTTCAAGTCGGAACAAGCGGCTGCCGTTTTTAAGCTGGCTGCAAAGCTGATTGTGGAAAATGACAATCTGTCTGTCAGTCTTCGCCAGCTGGATGCATTATTTCAGCAAGAGGAAGGGATGCTGCTTCGTGAAGTGCGCCGGCAAGCGCAAACGGCGGGAATCCAGTCACCCGCAACGCCGCTCAAAGCAGAAGCCTGGTTCCAGCAGCTGGTGGTGAGCGCCGAACAGCAGGCCCATCAGCAGCTGGCCGGGAAGGATGCGCTCGCGCTGATCAAGGAAGCCTTTCAGCGTCTGGGTGTTGATTTAGAATCGCTGCTTGGAGCTAAAGGAAGGGAAAATGCGGATTTCGAGCAAATGATTAAGCCGCAGCTATTGCGCCTGATGGCGGAAGGCGTTCCGGCTTCTATTAAAGATGCAGCTGAGCAAATGCTCGGCCGAATCAATGCCCAGCAGCTTCTATCGGGCGATAATGGGCCAATGCAGCAGCTTGTTATGCAAGTGCCCGTACACTTATTCGGCTGGCAAACGGATTTAACACTGCAATGGTCAGGAAAGAAAACCGAGCGGGATCAGTTGGATCCCAGTTATTGCCGGGTGCTGTTTTATTTGACTTTAGAAAACATTCGGGAAACGGTGATTGACATGCAAGTGCAAAATCGGATTATCAGCTTGCAGATCTTCAATGAAACCGATGGGCTGAAAGCCGCAGCTGAGCCGTTTATTCCGGCTTTAAAAGCAGGGATGGAAAAGCGGGGCTACCAGCTTTCAAACGTTCAATTTAAGAAGCCAAAACAAGCACACGTCGCTCCGATGGCTGAAGTTATGCATGAACAACCGTATGCGGGAGTGGATATTCGCGTATGAAAAATGAAGAGAAAAGAACGCAGGCAGCTGCTCTTTCTTATCGCCCGGAAAGTCATGCGCCAGTGCTGCTAGCAAAAGGAAAAGGGAAAATAGCGGACAGCATCATCGCCAAGGCGATAGAGCATAATATTCCCGTACAGGAGGATCCAAATCTTGTGGAGTTATTGGGAAAGCTGGAAATCAATGAATCCATTCCTGAAGAGCTGTATCAAGCTGTTGCTGAAGTTTTTGCTTTTATTTACCGCCTTGATCAGGAGAGGAAATGACAGGATTTGGACCTTCTGTTTCCTTCTGTCACTTAAAAATTGAATATTGAGATTATGGACAAAATAAGTTCAAAATCTGGACATAATTTCCGAGTTTATATACAATGGAAGCGCAGTCTACTTTTTGAGATTGATAGGAGGATGGAGTATGAATATCCATGAGTATCAAGGTAAAGAAATCCTCAGAAGTTACGGGGTTGCCGTTCCGAACGGCAAGGTTGCGTTTTCTGTAGAAGAAGCAGTGGCAGCTGCGAAAGAATTGGGGACAGACGTTTGCGTAGTGAAAGCCCAAATTCACGCGGGCGGCCGCGGAAAAGCTGGCGGTGTAAAAGTAGCAAAGAGCATTGATGAAGTACGTACATATGCGGATGAAATTTTAGGCAAACAGCTTGTTACTCATCAAACGGGTCCTGAAGGCCAAGAAGTGAAGCGCTTACTTATTGAAGAAGGCTGCGATATTCAAAAGGAATATTACCTTGGTCTTGTTCTGGATCGCGCCACTTCGCAAGTCGTTTTAATGGCTTCAGAAGAAGGCGGGATGGACATTGAAGAAGTAGCGGCAGCAACGCCTGAGAAAATTTTCAAAGAGTATATTGACCCTGTTTTAGGCTTGATGCCATATCAAGCTCGCCGCATTGCATTTAGCATGAATATACCAGCAAAGTTAGTGAATAAAGCAGTGAAATTTATGATGGGCCTTTACACAGCGTTCATAGAGAAGGATGCCTCTATCGCAGAAATTAATCCGCTAGTGGTAACCGGAGACGGCAACGTAATGGCTTTGGATGCAAAATTCAACTTTGATTCCAACGCTTTATTCCGTCATAAAGACATTGTAGATTACCGTGATTTAGAAGAGGAAGATCCAAAAGAAATCGAAGCGTCCAAATACGACTTAAGCTATATCTCGCTTGATGGAAATATCGGCTGCATGGTGAATGGAGCGGGGCTTGCGATGGCAACGATGGATATCATTAAGCATTACGGCGGCGATCCGGCCAACTTCCTGGATGTTGGCGGTGGCGCAACAGCTGAAAAGGTAACAGAAGCCTTCAAGATCATTCTTTCTGACAAGAATGTGAAGGGCATCTTTGTGAACATCTTCGGAGGAATTATGAAATGTGACGTCATTGCAACCGGCGTAGTGGAAGCTGCTAAGCAAGTTGGCCTCAGCGTGCCGTTAGTCGTTCGCTTAGAAGGAACAAATGTTGATTTAGGGAAGAAGATTTTACGCGAATCGGATATCGATATTGTTGCTGCTGAATCCATGGCCGACGGTGCAGAAAAAATTGTTGAACTAGTGAGCAAATAACATCAGATAGTTGATAATAGAAAGGCAGGTATAGGCATGAGTGTATTTGTAAATAAAGATACGAAAGTAATCGTTCAAGGTATTACTGGTTCTACGGCTCTTTTTCATACGAAACAAATGCTTGAATACGGCACCAAAATCGTTGGCGGAGTAACCCCGGGAAAAGGCGGCACAGAAGCAGAGGGAGTGCCTGTATTTAACACCGTGAAAGAAGCGGTTGAAAAGACTGGAGCCAACGCTTCGGTTATTTATGTTCCTGCTCCGTTTGCAGCCGATGCGATTGTGGAAGCTGTAGATGCTGAGCTGGACTTAGTCATTTGCATTACGGAACATATACCTGTATTAGATATGGTGAAAGTAAAGCGGTATATGAAGGATAAGAAAACCCGCTTAATCGGACCGAACTGTCCTGGAGTCATTTCACCTGGCGAATGTAAAATCGGCATCATGCCCGGCTATATTCATACGAAGGGGCATGTTGGCGTCGTTTCCCGTTCCGGCACCTTGACGTATGAAGCGGTTCACCAGCTCTCACAAGCCGGAATCGGTCAGACTTCCGCAGTAGGAATCGGCGGCGACCCTGTCAATGGCACGGATTTTATTGACGTGCTAAAAGCGTTTAATGAAGATCCGGAAACAAAGGCTGTTATTATGATTGGCGAGATCGGAGGAACAGCTGAAGAAGACGCGGCTCGCTGGATTAAAGAGAACATGGATAAACCAGTTGTCGGATTTATCGGCGGCCGGACAGCCCCTCCAGGAAAGCGCATGGGTCATGCAGGAGCGATTATTTCCGGAGGCAAGGGTACTGCTGATGAGAAAATCCGCGTGATGAATGAATGCGGAATCGCGGTAGCTGAAACACCGGCTGTCATGGGTGAGACATTAATCAAAGTGCTGAAAGAAAAAGGCTTATACGATGAGTGCAAAACTCATTAATCGATGAGGGAAACCTGAATAAATCCTGTCAGAATTGCAGCTTCTCGCTATGATGGCCGAGAAGCTGCTTCTGCTGTATATTAGGAGGCGATATTAGTTGAAGGAAGTAGCCAAAAGAATCATTCATTTGCAGCATTGCCGCAAAATAGGATGGAAGTCCATCTTTAATTTATTAAAGCAGGATTCGCGGTTAGAAAACTTATACCATTATTCAGCACCTCAGCTTTCCTCTCTGTTAAATCTCCCGATTACAGAAGCAGCTTCCATCAGACATCAGCTCCATCACCAATCCATGAATGCTATCCTAACAGAATACCATAACCAAGGCATCTCGTTTATTCCTCTTTTTAGCAAGCAATATCCTAAGCTCCTGCTAACGCTTCCGCAGCCGCCGTGGGGGATTTATGCGGCTGGCGATCTATCCTTGCTGCAAGCTAGCCGGAAGCTGGCGATTGTCGGAGCCCGCAAGGCGAATGAATACGGAGCCCGAGCCATTCAAATGCTTATGCCTGATTTAGTCGCTCACGGCTGTGTCATTGTCAGCGGACTGGCTAAAGGGATTGATGCGATGGCTCATAGGGAAGCGATCAAATGCTCGGGTCGTACTATAGCCGTCATTGCCGGAGGCTTCTACCATCTTTATCCGGCTGAAAACAAGCGGCTTGCCAGTGAGATTATCCGTTCTCATCTGCTTTTATCAGAGTATCCTCCCTGCACTCGCCCGGAAAAATGGCAGTTTCCTGCAAGAAACCGAATTATCAGCGGCCTCTCCCTCGGTACGGTAGTCGTACAAGCAGGGAAAAGCAGCGGCTCTCTAATTACTGCTCATTGCGCATTAGAACAAGGGAGAGAAGTATTCTGCGTGCCGGGAATGATTACGGATCCTTTGTCGGCTGGGACAAACGACTTATTAAGCGATGGGGCTAAACTAGTCCGCAGCAGTGAGGATATTTTAAATGAAATTAGCAGAGAATAAGATTCATAGAATGCAGAGAAGAGGTGAATATCCGCTTCATGATTAGATTATTCTGGAAAGTTTTTTAAAAAAGGGTTGCATTTCTTCTCAATCTGTATTAAATTTTGCAAAAGAATCATCAATAAAAACGGACATCGAATAAATAGAGGATGCCAGGAACTAAACAATTGGAGAATAAATAAACGTAATTAATTGACAATCGTTATGAAGACAGCTAATAATGTTTGTTACATCTATTTATTTTCACCTCTAGGGGAGGTTTATGCATGTCGGATTATTTAGTGATAGTGGAATCCCCTGCAAAAGCAAAGACAATTGAACGCTATTTGGGGAAAAAATACAAAGTAAAAGCATCAATGGGCCATGTGCGCGATTTGCCTAAGAGTCAGATGGGCGTGGATATCGAAAATAAATATGAGCCTAAATATATTACAATTCGCGGAAAAGGTCCTGTATTGAAAGAATTGAAGACCGCAGCCAAAAAAGCGAAGAGAGTTTATCTCGCAGCAGACCCCGACAGAGAAGGGGAAGCGATCGCCTGGCATTTGGCCCACAGTTTAGATCTCGATACAGCTTCTGATTGCCGGGTCGTCTTTAATGAAATTACGAAGGACGCTATTAAGGAGTCGTTTAAGCATCCGCGTCCAATCAATATGGATTTGGTGGATGCTCAGCAAGCCCGCCGGATTTTAGACCGGCTCGTTGGGTACAACATCAGTCCGCTGCTGTGGAAAAAAGTAAAAAAAGGTTTAAGCGCCGGCCGGGTGCAGTCAGTTGCGTTGCGGTTAATCATTGACCGGGAGAAAGAAATCCAGAACTTTAAGCCGGAAGAATACTGGACGATTGATGCCCAGTTCTTAAAAGGAAAACATCAATTCCAAGCTTCCTTTTACGGCAAGAATGGAAAAAAAGTATCCTTAAAGTCCGAGCAAGAAGTAAAGGAAATACTTAGTGCTATTCAGGGGAATGAATTTGAACTGGCCAGCGTGACGAAAAGAGAGCGGAGAAGAAATCCAGCTCCGCCCTTTACGACTTCTTCCCTTCAGCAGGAAGCAGCCCGCAAGCTGAACTTCCGGGCGAAGAAAACAATGATGCTGGCGCAGCAACTATATGAAGGAATTGATCTGGGGAAAGAAGGAACCGTCGGTTTAATCACCTACATGAGAACGGATTCAACAAGAATTTCGGACATTGCTCAAAAGGAAGCTTACGAATACGTTTCTTCTATTCATGGCAAAGAATACACAAAAACATCGGAAACGAAAAAAGACAAGAAGCAAGCAAAGGCGCAAGACGCCCATGAAGCAATCCGTCCGACGAGTGTAATGAGAGAGCCAAGCAGTCTGAAGGAATTTTTGTCACGCGATCAGCTAAGACTGTACAAGCTGATTTGGGAACGTTTCCTGGCGAGCCAAATGGCAGCTGCTATTATGGATACGGTGAGTGCGGATATTGTCAATGGTGACATCACTTTCCGGGCTACTGGTTCAAAGTTGAAATTCCCAGGATTTATGAAGGTATACGTAGAAGGCACGGATGACGGACAAGAAGAGAAGGACAGGCAATTGCCTCATTTAGAGAAAGGCGATAAGGTGCAGTCTTCTGATGTTGATCCGAAGCAGCACTTTACGCAGCCGCCTCCAAGATATACGGAGGCAAGGCTGGTTAAGACGCTGGAAGAGCTGGGAATTGGCCGGCCTTCAACCTTTGCCCCAACGCTCGATACGATTCAGAAACGGGGATATGTAGCGCTCGACAATAAGCGTTTTATTCCGACAGAGCTCGGTGAGATCGTTTATGATTTGCTGGCGGAATTTTTTGCAGATATAATTGATGTGGAATTTACAGCGAAGATGGAAAAGGATCTAGACGGAGTGGAAGAAGGCCGAGTCGAATGGATACAGATAATTGATGAATTTTATAAAGGATTTGAGAAGCATTTAACTAAGGCTGAGGAAGAAATGGAGCAGGTGGAAATAAAGGACGAACCAGCTGGAGAGGATTGTGAGAAATGCGGCAGTCCGATGGTGTTCAAAATGGGCCGCTACGGTAAATTCATGGCTTGCTCTAATTTCCCGGATTGCCGCAACACAAAAGCCATTGTAAAGGAAATCGGCGTTAAGTGTCCGAAGTGCAAGGATGGGAATATAATAGAAAGAAAAAGTAAAAAAAGACGGATTTTTTACGGATGCGATCAATTTCCTGAATGCGAGTTCCTTTCTTGGGATAAGCCGATTGAGAGAAAATGTCCGAAGTGCGAGCAGATGTTAGTAGAAAAAAGACTCAAAAAAGGCGTCCAAATCCAATGCACAAATTGTGACTATAAAGAAGAGACGCAAGCTTAAAAGCGGGTTCCCCCGCTTTTTTATGCTTTTTTAACGCATTTAGCTTTTTTTATAAGAATGTCTGTTGTACAATGCTTTAGGGATCTAAATGTGCGCGCTATTAATAGTACAGGAGGTTATTGCAATATGGAGCAAACGGTTAATGTAATCGGTGCCGGTTTGGCGGGGAGCGAAGCGGCTTTTCAAATAGCGGAAAGAGGAATAAAGGTTCATTTATATGAAATGCGCCCGGTGAAACAAACTCCTGCTCATCATACAGATAAATTTGCGGAGCTCGTTTGCAGCAATTCATTGCGTGCGAATGCATTGACAAACGCGGTCGGTGTGTTAAAAGAAGAGATGAGACGTTTAAATTCTGTTATTATATCAGCAGCCGACGATTGTGCGGTTCCTGCTGGAGGGGCATTGGCAGTGGATCGCCATGAATTCGCCGCGAAAGTGACAGACCGCGTCAAGAATCATCCGAATGTAACGGTGTTCCATGAAGAAGTGACGGAAATTCCGGAAGGGCTGACGGTCATTGCCACAGGCCCTTTGACGAGCGAATCATTATCGCAAAAGCTAAGAAATGTAACGGGAGAGGATTATTTATATTTTTACGATGCAGCCGCTCCTATTTTGGAAAAAGACAGCATAGATATGAATAAGGTGTATTTAAAATCTCGGTACGATAAAGGGGAAGCCGCTTATTTGAATTGTCCAATGACCGAGGAGGGATTTGACCGTTTTTATGAAGCGTTAATATCTGCGGAAACCGTGCCTTTAAAAGAATTTGAAAAAGAAATCTTTTTTGAAGGATGCATGCCCATCGAGGTGTTAGCAAAGCGCGGCAAAAAAACGATGCTGTTCGGACCGATGAAGCCAGTTGGCCTAGAGGATCCGAAAACGGGTAAGAGGCCGTTTGCTGTTGTTCAATTGCGTCAAGATGATGCTGCGGGAACGCTATATAATATCGTCGGCTTCCAAACGCATCTTAAATGGGGACCTCAAAAAGAAGTCATTCGGCTGATTCCTGGTTTAGAGCAGGCAGAGATCGTCCGTTACGGCGTGATGCACCGCAATACGTTTATCAATTCGCCAAAGGTTTTGAAGGCAACCTATCAGTTCAAAGAGAATGACCGGCTGTTTTTTGCTGGCCAAATGACAGGTGTAGAAGGCTATGTGGAATCGGCAGCCAGCGGATTGGTGGCCGGCTTAAATGCAGCGCGCCTGGCACAGGGGAAAGCTCCGGTTGTACCGCCTGCCGAAACAGCGATAGGAAGCATGGCCCGCTATATTACTGCCGCCAGCGCGAAGAATTTCCAGCCGATGAATGCAAATTTTGGTTTATTCCCTGAACTTTCTGTCAAAATTAAAAATAAGAAAGAACGGTACGAAGCCCAGGCTGCCCGCGCTTTAGAAACAATTCGAACTTTTGTGAAAAGTTTGTAAACTTTGTTGTCAGGTCTACCAGAGTATGGTACGATTTAGTAGCCTTTATGGGGTGTTGATATGTCCGAACTTTTCCATAACTATTCGCGTGATTTTATAGAATATTTGCAGTTTGAAAAAAATTATTCAAAGTCTACTATTGAATGTTACAAATATGATATCGAAGAATTTTTTAAGTTCACTACTGAACAAAGTATTACCGAGCTTGCAGAAATTGAATATTTTGACGTGCGATTATATTTAACTGGTCTGCACGAACAAAACATAGCTAGAGCAACCATCGCCAGAAAAATTTCCAGCTTGCGGAGCTTTTTTCGTTACCTGAATAGAGAAAAGCTGCTTTCTGAAAATCCCTTTTCGCTCGTTCAGCAGCCAAAAGCGGATAAAAAACTTCCGTCCTTCTTTTATGAAGAAGAGATGGAAGAGCTTTTTGCTGTTTGTGAAGGAAATAAGCCGCTGCAAATCCGCAATAAAGCTTTGCTGGAAATATTGTACGCTACCGGTATTCGGGTGAGTGAATGCGCAGCGATTCAATTGAAAGAAATTGATTTTGATATGTCCGTTGTATTGGTTCACGGCAAAGGCAATAAAGAAAGGTATGTGCCATTTGGAAGCTTTGCGCATCAAGCGATCGAACGATACATAAAGGAAGCGAGAGATCCGTTGATGAAAGCGGCCGATCATCACCCTTTTCTATTTGTCAATCATCGTGGCGCTCCCTTGACAGCAAGAGGCATCCGTCACATTTTAACGAATCTGATCAGTCAGGCATCGCTAACAACGCATATTCATCCTCATATGCTGCGGCATACGTTTGCTACACATTTGCTGAATAATGGAGCGGATTTGCGGACAGTCCAAGAGCTTTTAGGGCATGCCCACTTGTCTTCAACGCAGATTTATACTCACGTAACAAAGGAACACTTGCGGAAAAGCTATTTATTGCATCATCCGCGCGCCTAAAGGAGGAATCTGAAGAATGGAACAATTTCATGCAACGACGATTTTTGCAGTGCAGCACCGAGGGAAAAGTGCCATGTCGGGTGACGGGCAGGTAACATTCGGAAATGCCGTCGTAATGAAACATACGGCGAAAAAGGTGCGCAAGCTATTCGGCGGAAAAGTGCTCGCAGGATTTGCCGGCTCCGTTGCGGATGCCTTTACACTTTTTGAGCTGTTTGAAAACCGCTTACAGGAGTATAATGGAAATTTACAGCGAGCGGCTGTTGAACTGGCAAAAGAATGGAGATCGGATAAAGTACTGCGCAAACTGGAAGCGATGCTGATCGTTATGGACCGAGATAATTTGCTTTTAATTTCAGGAACTGGAGAAGTGATTGAGCCGGATGACGGGATGCTTGCCATTGGCTCTGGAGGCAACTATGCGCTATCTGCAGGCCGGGCCCTCAAAAAATACTCAGGTGACCATTTGACCGCAAAGGAGATCGCGCGGGCTGCTTTAGAGATTGCCGGGGAAATATGTGTCTACACGAATGATCAAATCATAGTGGAAGAACTGGATTAAGGAGTGAATGGCATGGAGAAAAAATCAATGCAGTTGACGCCAAGACAAATCGTGGAGCGGCTGGATCAGTACATTGTCGGGCAAAAGGAAGCGAAGAAAGCTGTGGCTGTCGCTTTAAGAAACCGCTACCGCCGCCGCTTTTTAAGCGATCAGATCCGTGATGAAATCATTCCAAAAAATATCTTAATGATCGGTCCGACAGGAGTGGGGAAAACAGAAATCGCCCGCCGCATCGCCAAGCTTTCCGGGGCGCCGTTTATCAAGGTGGAAGCTACTAAATTTACAGAGGTCGGCTACGTCGGACGTGATGTGGAATCGATGGTGCGTGATCTAGCTGAAACAGCGGTAAGAATTGTCAAGGAAGAGCGGGTCCAGGAGGTGCAGGAACCGGCGAAAGAAGCGGCGAACCGCCGGCTGGTTGAGTTATTGGTGCCGGCGAAGAAAAAGGCCGCAACGATGAAAAACCCGTTTGAAATGCTGTTTGGCGGCAGCGGCCAGGAGACACAAGCGGAAGGCGAGGATTCAGAAGAAGAAGCGTCCATTCGCGAAAAGCGCCGGCTGGCCGCAGAGAAGCTCGCTCGCGGAGAGCTTGAGGAGCAAATCGTAACAATTGAAGTGGAGGAGCAGCCCCCTTCCATGTTTGACATGTTTCAAGGTTCGGGTATGGAGCAAATGGGGATGAATATGCAGGATGCTCTTGGCAGTTTGATGCCGAAAAAGAAGAAAAAAAGAAAACTGAAGGTAAAGGAAGCGCGGGCAGTTTTAACGGCAGAAGAAGCCCAGAAGTTAATTGATATGGACGATGTGACGCAAGAAGCGCTCAAGCGCGCAGAACAGACGGGAATCATCTTCATTGATGAAATTGATAAAGTGGCCGCCAAAGGAGCTGCTTCCTCTTCGGCAAGTGTCTCGCGGGAGGGCGTGCAAAGAGATATCTTGCCTATTGTAGAGGGATCAACCGTCGTAACCAAATATGGATCGGTCAAAACAGACTTCATTCTTTTCATTGCCGCCGGAGCGTTTCACATGTCTAAACCGTCCGATTTAATACCGGAGCTGCAGGGGCGCTTTCCGATTCGTGTAGAGCTGCAAAAGCTGTCTGTGGATGATTTTGTTTGCATTCTTGTAGAACCAGACAATGCATTGCTTAAACAATATGCGGCATTATTGGAAACGGAAGGTATACAAATTGAATTTTCTGACGATGCTATTCATAGAATTGCAGAAATTGCTTTTGACGTTAATCAAAACACGGATAATATAGGTGCCCGCCGCCTTCATACGATTATGGAGAAGCTGCTTGAGGATTTATCATTCGAAGCACCTGAGATCACCATGGATAAAATCAAGATTACCGAACAGTATGTAAATGAAAAGCTTGAAGCGATTTCAAAGGATAAAGACTTAAGTCAATTTATTTTGTAATAGGCAATTGAGACTATATAATAGTTAATGTGTACCATATACCCGGAGAAAATAAAAAATAGATGATCTATCAACTCAAGATTAACCAGTAATTGTAGGAGGATTTCATAATGAATTTGTTAGATAAAACCAGAAAGATTAATAAAATGTTGCAAAATGCGGCGGGCAAATCCGTTAATTTTAAAGAAATGGCCGAATCTTTGTCCGAAGTGATAGAAGCCAATATTTTTGTAGTCAGCCGCCGCGGCAAGCTGCTTGGCTTCGGTGTAAATCAGCAAATTGAAAACGAGCGCATGAAAAAAATGCTGGCTGAACGCCAATTTCCAGAAGCGTATACGAAAAACCTGTTCAACATTGAAGAAACATCCTCAAATTTGGATGTGAACAGTGAGTATACAGCCTTTCCGGTGGAAAATAAAGAATTATTCAAAAATGGCTATACCACGATCGTTCCTATCAAAGGAGCGGGGGAACGTCTGGGCACATTAGTGCTTGCCCGCTTAGAAGAAAGATTTCATGATGACGATTTGATTTTGGCTGAATATGGAGCGACGGTTGTAGGCATGGAAATCCTGCGCGAGAAAACGGAAGAAATCGAAGAAGAGGCTAGAAGCAAAGCGGTTGTTCAAATGGCGATCAGTTCCTTGTCTTACAGTGAACTGGAAGCGATTGAACATATCTTTGAAGAGCTGGACGGCAAAGAAGGTCTGCTCGTAGCTTCCAAGATTGCTGACCGTGTCGGCATCACACGTTCCGTGATCGTGAATGCGCTGCGCAAATTAGAAAGTGCCGGTGTGATTGAGTCCCGGTCTTTAGGGATGAAAGGAACCTATATTAAAGTTCTTAACGACAAATTTTTAGTGGAATTAGAAAAGCTTAAATCCAGCTAAGTCTGTGCGTATTGCCGCTCTGCTGAATTCGGCCTTTTGAATAAGGTCAATTCAGCAGAGCGTTTTTTTTTGGGGGGGAACGAATATGCCGGTTTGGCCACAGAGAAGTTATCACTGGCTAAAGGCGGCGCCGTGGATTTAGCACATGTTTAAACGTAAGAGAAAGGCTTGCAGCTGGTTTTCTGTAATGAAAAACAGAATTCGACAGAGGTTTTTTAAATTTTTTTATATTTTTTTATAAAATTGTGCGTTTTGTCATTTATTACTTTTCCTGTTTTGTGATTAAATATGTGGTAAGCTCATGAATATATAATGAAAACCATGATCAAATTACCATATTTGTAAGGCTAATCTCAATTATGAATTGTTTTTGTTAATTTTGTAAATTTTACTGATCCAAAAGGGATAATGTGGTATAGTTGTCAACAGAATATGTCGAATTACAAGGAAGATAGTCTTATTTAAGGTAAACGTCAGTTGAATTCAAGGGGAGTGACAGAGGATGCAGATTTTTAGTGGTACTTTTACCGCCCTGGAAAAAGGGCTTAATTATTCCGCGCTTAAGCAAAAAACCATATCGAATAACATCGCAAATGCGGATACACCAAACTATAAAGCAAAGGACGTCAGCTTTAAAAAAGTCTTTGCCGATACTCTACACGATACCATTACGGCACACCGCACGGATGCCCGTCATTTTGCCTTCAAAGGTACAGGCGGTGAAGGGGCGGTTGTTACCCAAAAGAATCAATCGTTTAATCAAAACGGCAACGGGGTTGACATTGATAAAGAAATGTCAAGCTTAGCTCAGAACCAAATCTATTTCAATGCGCTGGCGGATCGTATGGCAGGGAAATTTAATTCATTAACCAATGTCATTAAAGGAGGCAAATAAGGATGTCTATGTTTCACAGCATGAATGTCACCTCTTCTGCTCTGACGGCTCAAAGGCTAAGAATGGATGTCGTTTCTTCTAATATGGCTAATATGGAATCGACTAGAGCCAAGATGGTGGATGGGCAGTGGCAGCCTTATCAGCGCAAATCTGTTGTGCTGCAGCCGAAACAAGGCCCGTTTTCTTCTTTTTTAAATCAAGCTATCGGAAAGCAGCCGCATGCCGCCGGATCGGGAGTGAAAGTAACCAAAATCGTGGAGGATGAGGCAACTCCTCCTAAGCTGATCTATGATCCCAGTCATCCGGATGCAAATGAAGAAGGGTATGTGCAAATGCCTAACGTCGACCCATTAAGAGAAATGGTCGATTTAATGTCAGCTACTCGCTCTTATGAAGCGAATGTGACTGTATTGAACGCGTCAAAGGCGATGATGATGAAAGCTTTAGAGATTGGTAAATAACGGAGGTGAAGAAAGTGGCCATTCAATCAGTTCAAGGAATGACGCCTTATATGAAAATCGATGGAGCTTCTCCTAAGCTTTCTGCCAGTGAAGCTCAAAGTGATTTTTCTAGCTATTTAAAAGAGTCTATAAGTAAATTGAATCAAGCGGAGGCTAAATCAGCAGAAATGACTGACAAACTAGTTCGCGGTGAAAATGTTGATCTGCATCAAGTGTTAATTGCCAGCAAAAAAGCCAGCGTGACGATGCAGCTGACAATGGAAGTGCGCAACAAGGTAGTGGAAGCCTATCAGGAAATGATGAGAATGCAAATATAATTAATATTAGAGGTGAAAGCTCACTTTGATGAGCAGTGATATAACCGGGGGATTGTAATGAACGAAAACATAAGCCAGCAAGTCAATCGAATAAAAGAATACTGGAAAAGCCGAACAAAAAAGCAAAAAATGATCGGAATTGGGGCTTTCTTGCTGTTGGTTGCAGCAATTACAGCTACCGTTCTGCTCGCGACAAAAGAAAAAATGGTCCCGTTGTACAGTGATCTTTCGCCAACAGAAATCGGAGCGATTAAAGAAAACCTGGACGGGCGGGGCATCGTTTATGAAATTACAAAGGGTGGCAATGGCATCTTAGTTCCGCAGGAAGAAGTCGATGCGCTGAAAGTCGATTTGGCAGCGGAAGGGCTACCGAAATCAGGAAGCATTGATTACAGCTTTTTCAGTGAAAATGCCGGATTTGGGATGACAGATAATGAGTTTAACGTGCTTAAGCTCGATGCGATGCAAACAGAATTAGCCCAGCTGATGACCGGGATTGAAGGGGTTAAAGATGCCAAAGTAATGATCACCCTCCCTGAGAAGGAGATATTTGTAAAGGAAAACGGTGAAAAAGCCTCAGCTTCTGTTGTGCTGAACACCGAACCGGGATATCAATTCGATGAGAAGCAAATTAAGTCTTTATATCATTTAGTTTCTAAAAGTGTCCCCAATCTGCCGACTGAAAATATAGTCATTATGAACCAAAACTTTGAGTATTTTGATCTAGAAAGTGGAAATGGTTCTTTATCTGGCAACAGCATCGTTCAGCAGATGGAAGTGAAGAAGCGAATTGAACGAGACATCCAGCGTCAAGTGCAAAATATGCTTGGCACACTGATGGGACAAGATAAAGTAGTTGCTTCTGTAACAGCTGATGTTGACTTTACCCAAGAAAACCGTGAAGAAAACTTGGTAGCTCCGGTCGATGAAGAAAATATGGAAGGCATTCAAATCAGCGCCCAAAGAATCACCGAGACATTCACAGGTGACGGGGCTGCGGCCGGCGGCGTTCCGCAAGCCGAGGACCCAGCGGATGCGCAAGGCTCCACCTACATGGAGGGAGCAGAGGGCAACGGCGATTATGAAAGAACGGAAGAAACCATCAATAATGAAGTGAACCGGATCCGTAAGAAAATTACCGAAAGCCCTTATAAAATCAGGGATTTAGGTATCCAAGTGATGGTGGAACCGCCTAAGGCTAACGATCCCGAATCTCTGCCTCAGGAGCGAGTGGATGATATTCAGCAAATGCTTGGAACGATTGTGCGCACATCCATTGATAAAGACTTCGGTGCAGACATTACCGATCAAGACTTAAATGATAAAATCTCTGTCTCTGTTCAGCCGTTTAAAGGCAAAGTGGATTTTGAAGAAGAGACAAAACCATTGCTTCCGTGGTGGGCCTATGTCATCGGTGGAATCTTGCTTGTCGTAATCGGGCTTCTCGTTTTCTTTATGATCCGTTCTCGAAGAAAACAAGAAGAAGACGAGGAGGAAGATTACGAGGAAGAAGCCTTCATTGAAGAAGAGGAATTAGATATTAGTGAGGTGCAGCCAGAAGGAAGCGCCAAGAGAAAACAGCTGGAAAAAATGGCAAAAGAAAAGCCGGAGGAATTTGCCAAATTATTGAGATCATGGTTGTCAGAGGATTAGGGGGGAATGAGAGTTGGCAGTTAAAGAAAAGAAACTTACAGGCAAGCAAAAAGCAGCGATCCTTCTTATATCCCTTGGACCCGACGTATCCGCTTCCGTCTATAAGCATTTGTCTGAAGAGGAAATTGAACGTTTAACATTGGAAATATCCAGTGTGAAAAAAGTCGATACTGAAGCGAAAGAAGAAGTATTTGAAGAATTCCATAACATCGCTCTAGCTCAAGACTATATCAGCCAAGGAGGAATCGGCTACGCCAAGACCGTTCTAGAAAAAGCATTAGGGAAAGACCAGGCTCAGGCGATCATTAATCGGCTGACATCCTCCTTGCAAGTCAAACCATTTGACTTTGCGCGCAGGGCAGATGCGGGCCAAATCTTAAATTTCATTCAGAATGAGCATCCACAAACGATCGCGCTCATTTTATCCTATCTTGATCCGCAGCAAGCCGGTCAAATACTGTCTGAATTGCCTCAGGAGGTTCAAGCGGATATCGCGAAGCGGATTGCCGTGATGGATATTACATCGCCGGAAATTATCAATGAAGTGGAGGCTATTCTTGAACGGAAGCTGAGTGCAACGGTGACGCAGGACTTTACCCAAACTGGCGGAGTCGAAGCAGTTGTGGAAGTGCTGAATGGCGTCGACCGATCCACAGAAAAAACGATATTGGATGCCTTAGAAATACAAGACCCTGAGCTTGCTGAAGAAATTAAGAAACGGATGTTTGTCTTTGAAGACATTGTTACCTTGGATAATCGTTCAATCCAGCGGGTCATCCGGGATTGTGAAAATGAAGATCTATTGCTTTCCTTAAAGGTATCCAGCGAAGAGGTGAAAGAGGTTGTTTTCCGCAATATGTCGAAGCGGATGGTTGAAACCTTTAAAGAAGAAATGGAATTTATGGGACCTGTGCGTCTGCGGGATGTAGAGGAAGCGCAATCCCGTATAGTAGGAACCATTCGCAGACTGGAAGAGACAGGTGAAATCATCATAGCCCGCGGCGGGGGAGATGATATTATTGTCTAATATTATTAAGTCTCAAAGTGCCAAGCACGTGGATAACGCCAGCAAAACCATTCAGATCAGAGTGATTCAAACAGAAAAAAAAACTTTCGAAGCTAGGGAAGCAGCGTTAGAAAATTCGGCGGTATTTTTTGAGAAGGATCGCCAAAAAGTCCTCGACGAAGCGCATGCACAGGCCAGCAGCTTGCTGGAGAGGGCACAAGCGGAAAGCGAGCAAATCCGTCGGCAAGTGGAGCAAGAGAGACAATCTTGGCAAGAAGAGAAAAAGCAGCTGCGGGAACAGGCTTATCAAGAGGGGTATGAGGCGGGATTTCAAGAAGGCCGGAAAAATGGCTACAGCGAGTATGCAGAGAGAATCGCAACTGCTGTAAGGACCGTTGACTGCTCGAAGGAAGAGTATATCAGAAACGTTCAGCATGCCGACCAAACCATCCTTGATATTGCCATAAAGTCAGCTGAAAAGATCATGAATCAGGTGTTAGAGGAGCAGCCGGAAAGGTTTTTCCCTGTGATAAAACAAGCGCTGAAAGATTTGTATGATCAAAAAGAAATACAAATTCATGTACATCCCGTTCAATATCCAATGGTCGTCGAGCAGAAAGAGGAGCTTGAAGAGATGATTCCGGCGGATGCCGCCTGCTATATTTATCCGAATGAAGAAGTGGGTGAGAACGGCTGCTATATAGAAACGGGCCAAGGAAGAATGGATGTGGGAATCGATAGCCAGCTTCATCAGCTGCGCGCGCAATTATTCGATTTGCTTGAGGGTGAAGAAGATTGAATCTGACAAAATTAACAGCCAAAATCGAACATTTGGACACATACAAGCATTATGGCCGGATAAAACGGGTGGTCGGGCTGATGGTGGAGTCACAAGGACCGAAAACCGCCATCGGAGACGTTTGTCTGATTTATCCCAATAAAGAAAGCGCCCCTTCAAGCTATATTCGCGCAGAAGTCATTGGGTTTAAAGAGGACATGGTGATGCTGATGCCATATGGAGATATTAGCGACATTTCTCCCGGCAGTCTTGTCGAACCGTTAGGAGGGCCTCTAGAGATTAAAGTCGGGCCTTCGCTGATTGGAAAAGTCATTGATTCAATGGGTGATCCGCTCGATGGATCGATTGTTCCGAAAGCCTTAACAGCGGTTGGCACAGAACAGAAACCTCCCAATCCGTTAAGCCGTCCGCCAATTCGCGAGCGGCTGGAGGTAGGCGTGAGAGCCATTGATAGTATGCTGACAGTCGGCAAAGGGCAACGGATTGGAATATTCGCCGGCAGCGGTGTGGGAAAGAGCACATTGCTCGGGATGATTGCCAGAAATACGAAGGCGGATTTAATCGTCATAGCTTTAATAGGAGAGCGCGGCAGAGAGGTTCGAGAATTCATTGAGCGTGATCTCGGACCAGAAGGAAAAGCGCGTTCCATCGTGGTGGCGGCCACATCGGATCAGCCGGCGCTCATGAGAATCAAGGGCGCCTTTACCGCCACGGCTATAGCTGAGTACTTTCGTGATAGAGGCTTGAACGTCATGCTGATGATGGACTCTGTCACAAGGGTGGCGATGGCGCAGCGCGAGGTCGGCTTAGCCGTTGGCGAGCCTCCAGCTACGAAAGGGTATACTCCTTCTGTTTTTGCTATCCTCCCTAAGTTGCTCGAACGCACTGGAACTAATCATGTCGGCACGATCACTGCTTTTTATACCGTTTTGGTGGACGGAGATGATATGAATGAGCCGATTGCCGATGCGGTTCGGGGAATTTTAGACGGACATATCGTTTTAGACCGAGAGTTAGCGAATAAAGGACATTATCCGGCCATCAATGTACTGAAAAGCGTCAGCCGCTTGATGAGCCACTTGGCCACGGATGAGCATCAGCAAGCGGCAATTAAGATCCGCGATATGCTAAGCACGTATAAAAACTCGGAGGATTTGATTAATATCGGCGCCTACAAAAAAGGTTCTTCAGCAGAAATTGATCAGGCGATTGACTATTACCCGAAGATTAATTCCTATTTAAAACAGCGCACAGATGAAAAAGTTTCGTTAGCTGACAGTGTGCAATCTCTTATTCAGTTAGCTGAAAAAGGAGAATGGTAGAGTGGGTTATCAATATAAATTTTCCAAAATACTGCAGTTAAAAGAGCGGGAAAAAGAAGAAACACAATCACTTTATGCGGAAGCGGCAAAAACTTTCGAGAAGGCAGCAGAAAAGCTCTATTGGCTGTTGAAAAAGAAAGAGGAGCTGATCGACTTTCAAGAGGTGAAAATGGCCAGTGGTTTTGCTATCCATGAAATTCAGCATTATCAGCAATTTGTTTCCAATCTTGAACAAACAATCAGCTATCAGCAGCAAATCGTCATGAATGCCCGCAGCCGCATGCAATGGTGCGCTCAGCAGTTAAAAGAAAAGAATATAGAAGTGAAGAAATACGAAAAGATCAAAGAAAAAGATGTTCAAAGATTCAATGAATGTTTGCGGATGAATGAGGCCATGCAAATGGACGAAATCTCAGCCATTCAGTTTATGAACCGCGGAAAATAGGTGATGATATGGCGAAGAAAAAGAAAAAGGATGCCGCTGTAGCAGAAAATCAAGAGAAAAGCAGTGTGTTTCAATGGGTGCTGTTTGTAATTGTGATTCCGCTTCTTTTCGCTATCACAATCGCTTTGATTGTCATGACAATTGCAGGTGTCAATGTTTTTGAAAAAGCGAAGGATATCGGTCAGAACATCCCGGGGATATCCAGCATGCTCGATGATGAAAAAGCCGATGAAAGCGGGAAACCAGCTCAAGAAAAAATGACTTCGTTACAGGCGGAATTAAAAAATAAAGAAGCAAAGCTAGAGAAGCTTCAGAAGAAACTGGATGATTCCGACAAAGAGATTGAAAGCCTGAAAACGGAAAGGGATCGTCTGGAAGTTCAATTAGAACAGCTTCAAAAACAAGCAGAAAAACCGAAAACGGAAGAGAAAAAAGCAAATACCTTAACGGCTACGTATAAAGAAATGTCACCCAAAAACATCGCAAATATTTTAGTCAATTTAAAAGACAATGAGGCGATTGCTATTTTGTCTGAATTAGATACGAAAAAGCAGGCAGAAATCATGGAGAAGCTTCCGCCGGCTACAGCTGCGAACTATACAAAAAAATTATCAGAGACAGCTCAGTAATGAAAAAGGATAGGAGGTGGAAGGGATGATGCAGGCAGTAACCGCCGCAGCGAACCAGGCAGCAGCCCCACAGGAAACGGCTCCAAAAACCGCTGCTTCAGGCAAGGGTTTTCAGTCGTTATTGCAGGAACAAACCGATGTGGCTGCTTTGGAGCCAAAGCCGGATCAACAAACGCAATCGATCGCAAATAACATCGGGATATTGCAAGCAAAGAGCATGGAAGAAATCCCGGCTATTCCTCCGGCGTTAAAGCAACTACTCAAAGAATGGATGTCCGACGGGAAAATGCCGGCATTTTCAGACATTGCTGCTCTGCTTGGAGTGCAGATGGGGGAACTGCAGCAGCTGATTCAGCAGCTTTCAGAGCAATTAAATCACATTCCATTGAAGCAGGAAAGTGAAGATGCGGAAAGCCCATCATTTGCCGAGGGCGAGGGGATCGCAGCGGAAAGCGTGCTGCACGTGATTCAGCTGCTGGCGGCCGCCGAGCCAAAGAATTGGCCGGTGAAGGAAAGAAAAACCATCGAAACTATATTGCAAGCGGGAAAACTGTGGGAATTGATGGGCACAAAAGCTGACATGAACAGCAAACAGATTCAGCTGCATCAAAAAGTCAAACAGCAGCTGGAAGAATTGGCTGTTCAGCTGGGAAAGCAACTGCCGTCACCGAAACAAAAATCAGCGCTAATCTTGCAAAAAGCATTCACTCATTATCTTCAGCCGGCTGCTGACCGGATGAATAGCTCAAATTTACAAAATGCATTCATTCAACATGCCAACGGAAAAATAGTTGCCGATTCCAGAACCATAGCTGAACCATCGGCTTTGGGGAAAGAAGGAGCACAGTCCATCCAGCCGCTGCTTCATACTTTAGGCAATACCGATCGCTTTACCATGACCGTGTCTACGAATCCGAAACCGATGAACATGGAACAGTTTATAGAAAAGTTCACGCGCATGCTTGGAAGCTCAAACATGGTCAAAACGCCAAATGGCCATAAGCTTTTGATTAAGTTATATCCCGAACAGCTTGGCAGTTTGCGAGTGGAACTGCTTCAGCAAAATGGCGTGATGACAGCTAGAATTCTTTCCTCAACAGCGATGGTGAAAGATTTGCTTGAACAGCATGCCCACAGCTTAAAGCAAGCGTTTGGCCAGCAAAATATTGCTGTGGATAAACTGGAGATTACTTTCAGCCAGGCAGACCCGCAAAAGTTTGATCGCTCATCACAGCAGCAGCAACAGCAAGCGAAACAGCAACAATCGCAAAAACAGCAGCCGGAACCAGAGGAGCAGCCTGCAGAGGAATTTAAAGATGTGCTATTAAATATCGAAGTGTAGGTGATCGTATGGCAAAGATTGATCCAAGTTTATACTTGCAAAATAAGCCAGCAGAAAAAAGAACTGGAAACAGCAATTTGGGAAAAGATGAGTTTTTAAAAATCTTAATGACTCAGCTGCAAAATCAGGATCCGTTAAATCCGATGGAGGATAAAGACTTTATCGCACAGATGGCAACATTTTCTTCTCTTGAACAAATGACGAAGATGGCTTCTTCCTTTGAGAAATTTATGCAAATGCAGCAATCTTCACAAATGGTCAGCTATCATTCGTTTGTCGGAAAAGAAGTCACTTGGCATAAGATCATTCCGAGTGAAGATGCGCAAGAAAAGCCAGCCGTTCAAGAAGGAAGCGGCACGATTGCTTCCATTCGCTATAAAGGGGACGGTGTGGAATTTACTCTCTCAGATGGCACGGTACTGGAGCCGGCCAATATTTCTGAAGTGAAAGGCGGAGCGTCTGGCGGAAGCAGCACGTTAGTGGAAGCCAGTCACTTAATCGGACATACCGTATCATGGAATAAAGACGGTAAGGAGCTTTCAGCGATTGTGCGCTCCGTTTCATCGAAGGAGGGCGCTATCTTGCTGCATTTAGATAATGGCGATAAAATCCCTCCCTCTTCTTTAACGAAAATTGAAAAATGAAGAAGAGAGAAAAGGGGGCCGTTCAGCGCACGGCAATGATGAGAAACAAAGTGAAAACGAAGGAAAGCGCCTGCGAATAACAGGCTTAATATGAAAGGGGAAATAAAACGATGCTACGCTCTATGTACTCTGGAATTAGCGGAATGAAAGGATTTCAAACGAAGCTTGATGTTATTGGAAACAATATTGCCAATGTCAATACCTTTGGATTTAAAAAAGGCCGCGTGATCTTTAAAGATATGATCAGTCAGCAGATTTCAGGAGCCAGCGCACCTACAGGTACTCGCGGCGGAACGAATCCGCGCCAAGTAGGGCTTGGAAGCCAATTAGGCGCCATTGATACGATTCATACAGAAGGAAGCACCCAAACCACGAATAGACTGTTAGACTTGGCAATTTCCGGTGATGGCTTTTTCCAAGTAAAGGACGGAAATGAAACTTTCTATACAAGAGCCGGAAATTTTTACTTAGATAAAGAGGGAACGATAGTCAATGCCGATGGCCTTAAATTAGTATTGTTAAATGGAGGGGCAGTTCCTAAAGGTGCGACAAAGCTGTCTATCGGGGCGGATGGAACTGTAAGTTACACAGATGCTAATGGTGCTCTAAAAACCGCAGGAACCATTCAGCTTGCCAAATTTGCCAATCCAGACGGACTGATGAAGGTCGGGAATAATTTGTTCTCTCCAACGCCGAACTCTGGTGATCCTGAATCTCTAGCTCCTGGAGAAGGAGGCAGCGGGAAAATTGTCCCCGGTACTTTAGAAATGTCTAACGTCGATCTTTCAGAAGAATTTACAGAGATGATTGTGGCGCAGCGCGGCTTTCAAGCGAACACGCGGATCATTACGACATCCGATGAAATTCTGCAGGAGCTTGTCAATTTGAAACGATAATAACTGATTTTTCAACATGAGGGAGGGGCCAGGGCTGGAGTCGTCACTCCAGCCCTGAAATAAATTGATCACAGTGACAAGATTAAACGGCAAACCCTTTTTAGTGAATGCGATTTATATTGAAACAATTGAAAGCTTTCCTGATACGACGATTACGCTTTTGAACGGAAAGAAATTTCTCGTCTGCGAGTCGGAGGATGAGGTGAGGAAGCGGATGGAGGATTTTTATCGCCGCGTGCAAATATTAGGGAAAATAGATTTCGGGGAGGATTAGGATGGAAACTGAAACGCAGGAAGTAAAAGGAAAAAATAAACTGCTCACCATCATGCTCGTTCTATTAACAGTAATTTTATTAGTAGGCACAGTTGCCATTATCATTATTTTAAAAACAACAGGAGAAGGCACTGCAAAGGAACCAACAATTGATGAAGTCATTGAATCGTCAGTGGATATTCCTGAGATGACGACAAACTTGGCTTCAGACGACTATATCCGTATTTCATTTAAAATTCAAACGGACAGCCAAGAAGCTATGGAAGAAATGACCAAGCGTGATTTTCAGGCGAAAAATATTATTATTCAGCAGCTGTCAGAAATGAAGGCTGAGGAGTTAAAAGGAAAAGAAGGAAAAGAGCGCTTGACCAGTCAATTGAAATCAGAATTAAATGATATTATGCAGGATGGAAAGGTTCTTGAAGTGTATATCACCTCTTATATCATCCAATAACGAATGCCATTTTATTTGACGGAGGTGAGCACATGGCGGGAGATATATTATCTCAAAATGAAATTGATGCCCTGTTGTCGGCTTTATCAACAGGGGAGATGGATGCAGATGAGTTAAAGAAAGAAGAAGAAGAGAAAAAAGTAAAAGTATATGATTTTAAAAGAGCGCTGCGCTTCTCAAAAGATCAGATTAGAAGTTTAACGAGGATGCATGATAACTTTGCTCGCGTTCTGACGACGTTTTTCTCGGCTCAGCTGCGCACTTATGTACAAATCTCGGTCGTTTCGGCGGACCAAATTCCATATGAGGAATTTATTCGTTCGATTCCCAACCGGACCATTTTGAATGTGTTTGAAGTGCCGCCGCTTGAAGGCCGGATATTAATGGAAGTAAATCCGAACATCGCTTATGCGATGCTTGATCGCTTGTTAGGCGGTCGAGGCACAAGCGTCAACAAGGTTGAAAATTTAACCGAGATCGAAACGAAGATTATGTCGAATATGTTTGAAAGATCATTTGACAATTATCGTGAGGCTTGGTCGAATATTGTTGACATCGATCCGATGCTAGCGGATTTTGAAGTAAATCCGCAATTTTTGCAGATGGTGTCACCGAATGAAACGGTCGTTGTGATATCATTAAACACAACGATTGGCGAAACAACGGGAATGATCAATATCTGCATTCCTCACGTTGTACTGGAGCCGATTATTCCAAAGCTTTCTGTGCATTACTGGATGCAAACGTCCGATAAAAAGGACAGAGCACCCGGGGAAATGGAACAGCTGCAAAAGCGCGTAAAGAAAGCGGATGTGTCTGTTGTGGCTGAACTGGGGAACTCCTCCATTACGATCGAAGAATTCCTGACACTTGACCAGGGTGATGTACTTGAATTAAACAGGCGGATTGATGATCCGTTAACGGTCAAGGTGGGAAATATTCCGAAATTCACAGCCCAGCCAGGCAAATTAAATAAAAAGATTGCTGTGCAAATATTGGATACTATAAAGGGGGGAGAAGACGATGATGAGTGATGATATGCTATCGCAAGAGGAAATTGATGCTTTATTGAAAGGATCGGGAGAAGACGGCAATTCGAATGAGAAAGGAGCCAATGTGGAGGACTATTTGGATTCTTTTGAACAAGATACGCTAGGCGAAATTGGGAATATTTCATTCGGCAGCTCCGCCACAGCCCTCTCCAGCTTGCTGAACCAAAAAGTGGACATCACCACACCGGCTGTTTCCATTATTGAAAAAAGTAGGTTGAAGGATGAGTTTCCTCATCCCTATGTAGCGATTGAAGTAAAATATACGGAGGGTTTTTCAGGCGTCAATTTATTAGTCATTAAACAAACAGATGCCGCGATTATCGCTGATTTAATGCTTGGAGGAGATGGAACCGACCCGAATCCGGAACTGGGGGACATCCAGCTGAGCGCTGTACAGGAAGCGATGAATCAAATGATGGGCTCCGCCGCTACATCGATGTCGACCATCTTTAGCAAGCGAGTGGACATCTCACCGCCATCTATTGCCTTGATGGATTTAAAGGTTGGCGAAGGAGGGGAAAACATTCCGGAACAGGATTTGCTCGCCAAAATATCGTTTCGCTTAACGATTGGAGATTTAATTGATTCGAACATTATGCAGCTTATCCCAATTACATTCGCTAAAAGCTTGGTCAATGAACTTGTGAATCCGCCATCCAACGAACCAGCGGAGCAACAGCCTTCGCCGCAAGCGGATCCAGTTCAGCCTCAGCAACAGGCGCCGTCTCAGCTTGCAGCTGAGCCTAACGAGCAGCCGAACGAAGCTGCCGCGCAAGGAGGGAGTCAGACAATGCCTCAGCAACATGAAAGCCAAAGGCAATCACCGGTAAATGTGCAAACTGCGACATTTACCAATTTTGAACCGTCTCAGCTTCAAAAGCATGAAGCGCGCAATTTAAACATGCTATTGGATATTCCATTGCAAGTAACAGTAGAGCTTGGAAGAACGACTCGAACGGTGAAAGACGTTCTTGATTTAACTTCGGGTTCCATAATTGAATTGGATAAATTGGCTGGAGAGCCGGTAGATATTTTAGTTAACAGACGATTAATCGCCAAGGGCGAAGTGGTGGTTATCGAAGAAAACTTTGGCGTTCGGATTACCGATATACTGAGTCAAAGCGAGCGTTTATTAAATTTAAATTAATATTTCTTTAGGGGGAAACACAATGGGTAATCGCATTTTAGTTGTGGATGATGCTGCGTTTATGCGCATGATGATTAAAGATATTTTAACGAAGAATGGCTTTGAAGTAGTTGGAGAAGCTGCTGACGGTGCCCAAGCTGTTGAAAAATATAATGAATTAAAGCCGGACTTAGTCACGATGGATATCACCATGCCTGAAAAAGACGGCATTACCGCTTTAAAGGAAATTAAAGCGGAAGATCCCAACGCTAAAATCATCATGTGTTCGGCAATGGGGCAGCAGGCTATGGTGATTGACGCCATTCAAGCTGGAGCAAAGGATTTTATTGTGAAACCATTCCAAGCTGACCGTGTTATTGAAGCGATTTCAAAAACACTAGCTTAAGTAGGTGTTACCTTTGATTAAACATTTTTTTAAGCCTTTCGCTTTTATAATATTCATTATGGCTCTGTTCACAGGCAATCACTCTGTTGCCTGGGCAGAGCCATTTAACAATAATGTTAAGGAGTGCATGAAGCAGCCGGATAAATGCGGAGAGGAAACAGCTGAGAAACAGCAAGACAATCAAGGAAAAGAGGCTGGGAGGGATCAAGCAGTCGGCATCTCCTTTTGGGATGTGGCCAAAATGATCGGAGCTCTCATCTTTGTTATCGCCCTGATTTATTTCTTATTGCGCTTTATTAATCAGAAAAGCCGGTCGTACCAGCAGACAAAACTGATTCAGCATATCGGAGGCACACCGCTTGGAGGCAACCGTTCCGTTCAAATTGTTAAAGTCGGCAGCCGTTTGCTCGTCCTTGGAGTCGGAGAGGAAGTCAAGCTGCTGAAAGAAATTGACGACCAAAAGGAGCACGAGCGAATTCTTGCTCAGTATAACGAGCAAATGGACCAAATGATTCAGCCGAAAGACATCATGACGAAGTGGTTTAATAAAAGGAAAGAACAATCGCAAGAAACGGCTGAAGACCAAGCGGGATTCAAGCAAGTGCTTGAAAACAGGCTCAGTGATATGAAAAAAGAGCGTCAGCAAACAATCAGTAAATTGAAACGCAAGGAGAATCAGCAAGATGAATGAGTTTATGGAGTTTTTTAACAGCAGTTCGCCTGATCAAGTATCGACGTCTGTCAAGCTGTTTCTTCTGCTTACAGTTTTATCACTGGCGCCAAGCATTTTGATTTTAATGACCTGTTTCACCCGGATTGTGATCGTGCTGTCTTTTGTCAGGTCAGCATTGGCCACCCAGCAGACGCCTCCTACGCAAGTGTTAATCGGTCTGGCGCTTTTCTTAACGTTCTTTATCATGGCCCCTGTATTTCAGGAAGTGAATAATGAAGCGCTGACTCCGCTTTTCAATGAAGAAATCAATTTGGAAGAAGCGTATGATAGGGCGAGCTTACCGCTAAAAGAATTTATGAGTGAACATACGCGGCAGAAGGATTTGCAGCTGTTTTTAGATTATGCGGATGCCAAGCAGCCCAAATCAATTGAAGATATTCCATTAACTTCGTTAGTTCCGGCGTTTGCTTTAAGCGAGATTAAAACCGCTTTTCAAATCGGGTTTATGATCTTTATTCCTTTTCTCGTCATTGACATGGTCGTTGCGAGTGTTCTCATGTCTATGGGGATGATGATGCTGCCGCCGGTTATGATTTCCTTGCCGTTTAAAATTCTGCTCTTTGTTCTAGTAGACGGATGGTATTTAGTGATTCAATCTTTGCTGCAAAGCTTTTAAGTAGGTGGAAACAATGAGTTCAGAAATGGTGATATCCTTAGCGGAAAAAGGAGTATACACAACCATTATTATTTGCGGGCCATTGCTCGTATTGGCTCTTGTCGTAGGTCTCGCAGTCAGCATTTTTCAGGCAACGACGCAAATTCAAGAGCAGACGCTTGCCTTTATACCGAAGATTGTCGCTGTGCTGGTTGGTTTGATTTTCTTTGGGCCGTGGATGCTTAGCCGGATGCTTTCTTATACTCTGGATATTTTTACAAATTTAACGAGATTTGTAGGTTGATGGTATGGAAGCTTTATTGCCCAAAATATCGGTTCTATTATTAATGATTGTCAGGGTGAGTGCATTTTTTGTTACAATGCCCCTGTTTTCTTATCGAACAATTCCAGCTATGCACCGGATTTGCTTTTCGGTCGTGCTGGCTTGGATGATGTATTACGCCATTGATGCTCCGTCGCTGCAAGTCAATGGACAGTATTTTATGCTGATTATCAAAGAAGCGCTTGTCGGGTTAATGATTGGCCTCGTTGCTTATATCATCCTGTCAGCGATCCAAATCGCCGGCGGCTTCATTGATTTTCAAATGGGGTTTGCCATCGCCAACGTCATTGATCCGCAAACCGGCGTGCAAAGTCCGCTCGTTGGCCAATATTTATATATGTTTTCCCTGCTTTTGCTGCTTGCTTTAAACGGTCACCATTTAATGTTGGACGGAATTTTTTACAGTTATCAACTGATTCCGCTCGAGCAGACAAGCATTCCGTTTGGAGACGGCCGGATGGCGGAATATATCAGCCGGATGTTTAATTCCATGTTTATCATCGCCTTTCAGATGGCGATGCCGGTAGTGGCGGTGCTGTTCTTAGTGGACGTTGCTCTGGGAATTGTGGCGCGGACTGTACCGCAGTTAAATATCTTTGTCGTTGGTTTTCCGGTTAAGATCGGCGTAGCCTTCATCGTGCTGCTTGTTGTCATGGGAGTTATGTTAGCTGTTGTTCAGCAGCTGTTTGAAATGATGCTTTATACGATGCGGGATGTCATGAAGCTGATGGGGGGAGCTTAATCTTGCGCAATAGTCAATTGAATCTTCAGTTTTTTGCCGGAGAAAAGACGGAAAAGGCTACCCCAAAAAAGCGTCAAGATTCGCGAAAGAAGGGGCAAGTTGCGAAAAGTCAGGATATCAATACAGCAATCAGCTTTTTCGCTGTATTCGGTTTCTTATTTATCGCAGCGTCCTTTATGGGAAAACGCATCATTCAGCTGTTCCATCATTCATTGGAAGATTATCTGCTCATGCCGGTGACAGAGGCGAATTTAAAGCTGATTGTCATGGAAATCATGGAGCAGCTCATGTATATTCTCGGCCCCGTGATGCTCGTTGCTTTATTAGCGGGGTTGGCAGCCAATTATCTTCAGGTTGGCTTTCTGTTGACGGGCGAGCCGCTGAAGCCCAAGCTGGAGAAGATCGACCCAATCAAAGGATTTAAACGGATTTTCTCCATGAGGGCGCTTGTGGAACTGCTGAAATCCATCATGAAAATCTCCTTTATAGGAGCGGTCACTTTTCTTGTGCTCTGGTCAAATATTGAGAAGGTGCTGAAGCTTTCCTTTAAATCAATAGCGGACTCGCTGCAAACAGTGGGCATCTTAACCCTGCAAATGGGGCTAGCGGCTTCAGCCGTCCTGCTTTTTCTGGCGGTTTTGGATTATCTTTATCAAAAATACGATTTTGAAAAGAGCATTCGCATGTCTAAGCAGGATGTAAAGGATGAGTATAAAAACATGGAAGGGGACCCGATGATTAAGTCGCGGATCAAGCAGCGCCAGCGGGAAATGGCTATGCGCCGGATGATGCAGGAGGTGCCTGAGGCAGATGTCGTCATTACGAATCCGACTCATTTTGCCATTGCCTTAAAGTACGATGAAGAGAAATTAGATGCTCCTTATGTGGTTGCCAAAGGGGTTGATTATATGGCGCAAAAGATTAAGTATATCGCCGGGGAGAATGACGTGACAATGGTAGAAAACCGGCCGCTTGCCCGCGCTCTATATGATCAAGCAGAGATCGGGGATCCGATTCCAGAAGAATTCTTTAAAGCAGTTGCTGAAATTTTAGCATATGTATACCGGGTAAAAAATAAATTGTAAGTTTTGGTGTTAGGAGAGAGAAATATGAAGGCAAGAGATATCTCCGTGTTATTAAGTGTCATTCTGATCGTGGCTATGCTGATTATTCCGCTGCCTTCCTGGCTGCTGAGTGTATTAATTATTATTAATATTTCTCTTGCGCTATTAGTCTTGCTTATTTCGATGAATATGCGAGAAGCGCTGGAATTTTCTATTTTCCCTTCCCTTTTATTGCTGCTGACATTATTTCGTTTAGGACTAAATGTGTCGACAACGCGTTCCATTTTAACTAAGGGTGAAGCAGGCGGCGTTGTCGAGACGTTTGGAACATTTGTCGTTGGTGGCAATGTCGTTGTCGGAATGGTCGTATTTTTAATATTGATTATTATTCAGTTTATCGTCATTACGAAAGGTTCTGAGCGTGTGTCGGAAGTGGCGGCTCGCTTTACGCTTGACGCCATGCCGGGCAAACAGATGAGCATTGACGCTGATCTGAACGCAGGAATCATTTCCGAGCAAGAGGCGAAGGAACGCCGTGAAAAAGTCAGCCGAGAATCAGATTTTTACGGGGCAATGGATGGAGCCACGAAGTTTGTAAAAGGGGATGCCATTGCTGGAATTATCATTGTAATCATCAACTTGATATTTGGGATCATCATTGGAGCTGCGCAGCAGGGGCTGCCTCTTGCCGAAGCGGCAACAAGATATTCACTGCTAACCGTGGGGGACGGAATCGTCTCTCAAGTGCCGGCGCTGCTGATTTCCACGGCTACCGGTATCGTAGTGACGAGAGCGGCCAGTAACGGGAACTTGGGAGAAGATATCATGTCCCAATTGCTGGCGTATCCTTCCATGCTGTATGTGGCAGCCGGAACCATTCTGCTGCTCGGCATCGCAACACCCATCAATGATTTATTAACAATTCCGATTGCCGGAGCTTTGGCAGCCGGCGCATGGATGCTCAAGCGCGTACCGCCAAAAGATGAGGCCGACCTGATCGAAGCGGAGGAAGAGATCGAAACGGAAGAATTAAAGAGCCCTGAAAGCGTCGTGAATTTGTTAAATATTGATCCGATTGAATTTGAGTTTGGCTATGGTCTCATACCTTTGGCCGATGCCAATCAGGGAGGGGACTTATTGGATCGGGTCGTTATGATCCGGCGGCAGTTGGCCGTGGAGCTGGGCTTAGTCATTCCCGTCGTCCGCATTCGCGATAATATTCAGCTGCAGCCAAACGAATACCAAATTAAGGTTAAAGGAAATGTGATGGCTTCCGGGAATTTGCTTTTAGATCATTACTTGGCAATGAGTCCAAGTGAAGAAGAAGATTCCATAAACGGAATTGACACGATTGAACCTTCTTTTGGCTTACCGGCAAAGTGGATCACCGAAGAAACGAAAGAACAGGCGGAAATTTTAGGCTATACCGTGGTCGATCCGCCAAGTGTAGTATCCACCCATTTAACAGAAGTCATAAAGGCCAATGCCCATGAACTGCTGGGCAGACAAGAAACACAGCAGCTTATTGATCATCTGAAAGAGTCCTACCCGATTTTAGTGGAAGAAGTGACACCTAATCCTTTATCCGTTGGGGAAGTGCAAAAAGTATTGGCCAAGCTATTAAAAGAAAATGTGTCGATTCGAAATTTGCCGATCATTTTTGAGACATTAGCCGATTACG
Source organism: Bacillus xiapuensis (assembly GCF_002797355.1). Lineage (GTDB taxonomy): Bacteria > Bacillota > Bacilli > Bacillales > Domibacillaceae > Bacillus_CE > Bacillus_CE xiapuensis. Next base: position 1,165,959 of record NZ_KZ454939.1, read on the forward strand.
GAAAGATGACCTCCGATACCGACTTGTTAACAGAATATGTTCGCCAAGCCCTTTCAAGGCAAATTACGAGACAATATAGTGAAAATGATCAGACATTAAAGGTTATTACGTTATCGGGAGGAATTGAAAAGCTGATTGCTGACAGCGTGCAGCAAACAGAACATGGCAATTTCCTTTCCATCGATCCGACAGACTCCCAAAGAATTTTAGAGTCGATTGCTTCTCAAGTAGAACAGGTGGCCTTTATGCAGCAAACACCGGTGATTTTATGTTCGCCTGCCATACGGATGTATATGAAACAGCTTACGGAAAGATACTTTCCTCAGCTGCCCATTCTTTCCTATAATGAACTTGAACCAAGTGTGGAAGTGCAGAGTGTTGGGGTGGTGAATATAGATTGAAGGTAAAAAAGTATAAGGCATCTTCCATGCCAGAAGCAATGAAAAAAATCAAATCAGAACTCGGAGCGCACGCTGTTATTTTGCAATCGAAAACGGTGTATTCGGGCGGGATTTTTGGCTTATTTAAAAAAAAGGGGATTGAGGTTGTGGCCGCCGTGGATCCTGACCGTGAGAAAAAGGCGCAGGAGCCAGTGCGCCCTGCTCCTGCGGAAAAGTTTTCCCCGTCAGATGCAGAGAAGCTTGCGGAGGAAATTAAAGAACTAAAGCAATGGATGAAAAAGCAGGCCCATGCGGAACCTCTTTCTCTTCATCATTTTCCGGAAGAGCTCAGCCGTCCGCTGATACATCTGCAGCAGCAAGAAGTTGCGGAGGAGTTCATTGCGGAATTGAAGGATGTTCTTATAAGCAAATGGAAGCAAGAAAACGGACAAGTCAATCCAGAGACGGCGTTCGAATGGAGCCGTGAATGGCTCTTGCAAAAAATTAGTCCAATCCAGCAGAAGAAGGCTCCTTTCATTAGTAAGTACATTCATATCGTAGGGCCAACCGGTGTGGGCAAGACGACGACCATTGCCAAAATGGCGGCCAACAGCGTCCTTGAAAAAAAGAAAAAAGTCGCCTTTATTACAACAGATACTTATCGTATTGCAGCGATTGACCAATTGAAAACCTACGCGGATCTTTTAAAAGTCCCCGTTGCGGTGGTTTATAAGCAGGAAGAATTCAAAGAGGCGATTGAGCGCTTCTCTTCCTACGACATCGTGTATATTGACACAGCAGGGCGCAATTACCGCGATGCCCGTTACGTAAAAGAATTAAAAAATATGATGCTCTTTACAGGAGATATGACCAGCTGCTTGGTGATGTCATTAACATCGAAAGAAAAAGATTTAAAAGAGATTATTGAGAAATTCTCCCTTATTCCGATCGATCAGTTTATTTTTACGAAAATTGACGAGACGGCATCCTATGGAACGATTATGAACTTAATATGCCAATATCGAAAAGGAGTGGCTTTTTTGACAAATGGGCAGGATGTTCCAGATGACTTAATTGTGCCGGATGCAGAGCAAATAGTTCATCTCCTTTTGGGTGAACGATCATGAGTTATGATCAGGCGGAAGGGCTGCGTCAAAAGCTCCATCAATTAAGAGGAGACACAGCCAAAACCATTGCGGTCGTCAGTGGAAAAGGCGGCGTTGGAAAATCAAACATTTCCATGAATTTTGCCCTGGATTTAACACGTCATGGGAAAAAAGTGCTAATATTTGATATGGATATTGGTATGGGCAATCTCCATGTTCTTACTGGCCAAACGGCTGATGGCACGATCGTTGATTTCTTTGAAAAAAACACGCCGCTGGAAGAACTGATCGTGACAGGTCCGGAAGGTGTCGCTTATATTTTGGGAAGCTCCGGGCTTGGCCGCTTAATGGAATGGAATGAGCATCGCTTTGAGAGATGGATCTCTTCCATAGAGAGATTGCAGCACCACTATGATTATTTGTTATTTGATATGGGAGCTGGAGCAACAAAAGAAACGCTGGATATCGCTATGGCGGCGGAGGATGTGTTTGTGATTACAACCCCTGAGCCGACTTCGGTAACGGATGCTTACTCAATGATCAAATATATGCATTTGCATGGCGGCAATGAACACTTTTATCTAATAGGCAATCGAGTGGAAACAAAGGAAGAGGGGCTGGATACGTTAAGCAGGCTGCAGAGAGCGGTGAGCCGTTTTTTGCAAATAGAGACGGAATTGCTGGGCGTTTTGCCTGAAGATCACACCGTCAGGAAAGCAGTTACGAACCAAGTGCCATTCTTGCTTTCTTTTCCATATGCACCGGTTTCTATTGCTCTTCAAAAGGCTGCCCGAAAGTACATGACAGGCTCTTTTGGCGAACCAGCTACGCAGGAGCCTGAAGGATTTATCCGAAAGCTTCGTCATTTTTTCTTGAAAGGCAGGGGCTGATATGAGAGGGAAAAAAGTATTAGTGGTCGATGATTCGGCTTTTATGAGAAAGTTGATTACAGATTTTTTATCAGCACATCCAGAATTGGACGTCGTGGCCACTGCTCGCAACGGAAAAGATGCGATTATTAAAGTCGAGAAATATCAGCCGGATGTCATGACAATGGATGTGGAAATGCCTGAAATGGATGGCTTGGATGCTTTAAGTCATATAATGAAGCATACGCCTACACCAGTTGTCATGCTCTCAAGCTTGACGAAAGAAGGGGCAGAGACGACGCTAATGGCGATGGAGAGAGGTGCGGTTGACTTTATTGCCAAGCCTTCAGGCACCATTTCATTGGATTTGGAACGAATTAAGGATGAATTAATCGAAAAAGTTCTGGCTGCCAGCGAGGCAAATATTCGGCCGATCGCGGAGCCTGCTGCTCCTCAGCCTTCTAATTTAGTTATAGAAAGAGAGAATAAGTCGCTTCGCCACCCGCCGAAGCTTAGCCTTAAGAATCGCGAAGGCCAGAGGGACAAGCCACTGGTTGTGATTGGCACTTCAACGGGAGGACCGAGAGCCCTCCAAAGAGTATTGACAAAACTGCCTGCTGATTTAGGCGCTCCTGTGCTAATCGTTCAGCATATGCCAGCAGGCTTCACTAAATCGCTGGCACAAAGGCTGGACTCCCTTTCTGCAATAACGGTAAAAGAAGCGCAAGACGGGGAGGTTATCAGGAAGAATACAGCCTACATTGCACCGGGCAATTACCATTTGAAAGTTAAAAAAGCGGGGGAGTCATTAGCGGTACATTTAGATCAGTCCCCGCCGGTGAACGGGCATCGTCCATCAGTAGACGCGCTATTTGAATCCGTCAGCGCAGTAGATGGCTTTATGAAAATTGCTGTTATTATGACCGGAATGGGCGCTGACGGGGCAGAGGGACTGATGAAGATGAAAGAGCTAGGGAAGGTGCGGGCGATTGCAGAATCTAAAGATTCATGTGTCGTATATGGGATGCCAAGAGCGGCCATCGCAACGCATCTAGTGGATGATGTTGTCGCTGTTAATCAAATCGCAGCAACAATTGAAAAGTATTTACCTCAGAAAGGGTGAGCGGCCTGTGGAAGTGAATCAATATTTAGAAATATTCATTGACGAAAGCAAGGAACATTTGCAAGCAGTAAATGAGAATCTATTAGAATTAGAGAAAAACCCGGATGATATGGCGATTGTAAATGAAATCTTTCGATCTGCTCATACATTGAAGGGCATGTCTGCTACGATGGGCTATGAAGATTTAGCCAATTTAACACACAAGATGGAAAATGTGCTAGATGCGATTCGCAATCATAAAATCCATGTTACTCCTGAAATCTTGGATGTCGTCTTTGGGTCAATAGATGATTTGGAAGCGATGGTCAACGACATCGCGGCTGGCGGCGATGGAAAGCGCGATGTGACAGATATAGTGAGTAAGTTATTGAGTATCGAAAACGGAGAGAGCATTTCTGCAGCTGCGGAAACCGCCTCTGCGCAAGATGTGGCTGAGGCGCCGTCTTCGGCTGGATTAACGTACGATGAATTTGAACGCACCGTGATTCAGCAATCGGCGGAGCAGGGTTTCTCTTGCTATGAAGTCGCCGTTGAACTAAGAAGTGACTGTGTTCTTAAAGCGGCCCGGGTGTTCATGGTTTTTGAAGTTCTGGAAAAATGCGGAGAAGTAGTCAAGTCTTCCCCTCCCACAGAAAAGCTGGAAGAAGAGCAATTTGATGAGATGTTTACTGTGACGCTGATCACGAAAGACGCCATGAACGAAATTGAGAGCAAAGTGAAAAAAGTTTCTGAAGTGGTCACTGTGACGGTGAGTGAAGTTGTCTTAGAACCGCTTAAAGTAACAGCCGTTTCAGAAACGGAAGAGAAAAAGCCGGTCCCTGCCTCAGCCGAGGCGAAAGCCCCTGATGCAGCGAAGGACAAGAAGAAGGAAAGAAAATCCACCAAGCAAAAAGCGGTCACTAATAAGACCATTCGTGTCAATATTGAACGTCTGGATATCTTAATGAATCTGTTTGAAGAGCTAGTGATCGACAGAGGAAGACTGGAGCAAATTTCTGGAGAGCTTAATCACCCCGAACTAAATGAAACCGTCGAACGCATGTCCCGTACGTCGGGTGATTTGCAAAACATTATTCTTAATATGCGGATGGTGCCGGTAGAAACGGTATTCAATCGTTTCCCGCGGATGGTTCGTCAGCTGGCGCGCGATTTAAACAAACAGGTCAATCTGGAAATCATCGGTGCTGAAACGGAGCTGGACCGTACAGTCATCGACGAAATCGGCGATCCGCTCGTGCATTTAATCCGCAACGCGATTGATCACGGGGTTGAAATGCCGGAGGAAAGAAAAGCAAAAGGCAAACCGGAAGAAGGAACGGTGAAGCTCAAAGCCTTCCATAGCGGCAACCATGTTTTCATAGAAATTGAAGATGATGGCGCTGGCATTAATAAAGAAAAAGTGCTGAGCAAAGCTTTAGAGAAAGGGGTCGTCACAGAGGAGCAGGCGGCTTCGCTGACAGACAAACAAATTTATGAACTGATCATGGCCTCCGGCTTTTCAACTGCTGATCAGGTATCCGATATTTCAGGCCGGGGAGTGGGCTTGGATGTAGTAAAAACAACTATCGAGTCGCTGGGAGGATCCATTAGCATCGACGCTGTAGAAGGAGAGGGATCGATCTTCTCTGTTCAATTGCCGCTGACATTATCGATTATCTCCGTCATGCTTGTCGAAGTGGAGAAAGAGAAATACGCTATTCCGCTGTCATCGATTATTGAAACAGCGATTGTCAAGAAGGAAGATGTATTGAACGCTCATTCACAGCAAGTGATTGATTTCCGGGGGAAAGTTGTACCGCTCGTTTTCTTGGAAGAAATCTTTGATGTGCCGGCAGTCAGTGAATCGGATGAATACTATTCCATCGTCATTGTGCGAAAAGGAGACAGAATGGCAGGGCTTGTGGTGGATTCCTTTATTGGCCAGCAGGAAGTAGTATTGAAATCACTGGGCAATTATTTGACGAATGTATTCGCTATCTCTGGTGCTACCATTTTAGGAGACGGACAGGTAGCTTTAATTATTGACTGCAATGCCTTGATAAAATAATTGGTAGAAGGAAGGATCAATATGACTGAAACAGTAGCTCCGTCTGCAATCAAAGTAATCGCATTTCAATTATTAGATAAGGAATATGCGTTTCCTGTTCATCAAGTCAAATCAATTGAGAAATTAATGCATATTACGCGCGTGCCCGGAACAGTTCCTTTTATTAAGGGAGTGATTAATCTGCGGGGAGTCGTTATGCCTGTCATTGACTTGAGAAAAAGATTCAATCTCCCGAGCGAAGAATATAGTGAAAGCACTAGAATTATTATCGCCTCTCTCGAAGATATGGAAATTGGTCTTGTCGTTGACAGTGCCAATGATGTCTTAGACATACCGAGCGAGATTATTGAACCTCAGCCGGATGTGGTCGGTTCAGTAGAAACGGATTACATTACTGGAGTGGCTAAGCTTGATAAAAGATTGTTAATTCTATTAAGTTTAGAAAAAGTATTTAAATAGAGGCAGAAAAGATGAACTATATTGAACAAATTGAACATTTTCATTTGGATGTCTTAAAAGAAATCGGAAACATCGGAGCCGGTCACGCCGCAACAGCTCTGTCCACGCTGTTAAATAGAAAGATCGATATGATGGTTCCCAGTGTGCGCATTGCCGCATTTAACGACATGATGGAGATGGCCGGCGGAGCCGACCAAGAAATTGTGAGCGTCAGTTTGCGGATTGAAGGGGATATTACGGGAAACATGTTTTTTACCTTGTCTTTTGAGCAAGCGGAGCTTTTTATCCAAAAGATGACCGGTGACCGCGAATTTTCTTTCCAGCGTCCTGATGACAAGCATCTGGGCTTTTCCGCCATGCAGGAGCTCGGCAATATCTTATCCGGTTCATATTTATCCGCACTTGGGGATTTCACCAAACTGCAGCTTTATCCATCTGTGCCGGAGCTCGCGATCGATATGTTTGGGGCTATCATTAGCTACGGGCTGGTGGAAGCCTCCCGGTACGGAGACTACGCCATCGTGATTGATACGGTGCTCGAGGATGCGGAAGCAACAGAGAGAGAAGAAGTAAAGGGCCATTTCTTTTTGCTTCCTGACCCGCAGTCTTTTCCCCCGCTCTTTCGCGCATTAGGGGTCGAGTTAAATGAATAGCGTCGCGCCAATTGTAAAAGTAGGGATCGCTGATTTAAATATCGTTCGTTCTCCCGGATCGATACGCACATCCGGGCTGGGCTCCTGCGTCGGCGTCGTCATTTATGACGAGCGGCTATCCTTGGGGGGAATGGTGCACGTCATGCTTCCGGATTCTGCGCTCGCCAAAACAGAAAATATCAACAAAGCAAAATTCGCTGATACCGGGATTGAAGAATTACTGAGGCTCTTAAAAAAGGAAGGTGCGCAGTCATTCAGACTGAAGGCAAAAATTGCTGGCGGTGCTCAAATGTTTAAATTCAGTCCTCAAAGCGATGCCATGAGAATCGGTCCAAGAAATGTCGAAGCTGTAAAGGAAAAGCTGCGAAAGGAACATATTCAAATCGTCGCTGAAGATGTCGGAGGAAACAGCGGCCGGACGATCGAATTTTATCCGGACACGTGCCAACTGCATATTCGGACGGTGAATAAAGGAGTTTGTGAGATTTAATGAGAGGGTCAATTTTCTGGAATATTTGGAGTTTGATTGCCGGTTTCACTCTTTATTTTTTGCTTTCTTTCACAAAAGGGGAGCCCCTGCCGGTGATTGCAGGGTCCTTTGCTGCTGGTGCCGTCTTTTTTATACTGACATTTATCGTGCGGTGGATGCTGCATGTGGCATTTCCGCCTGGAAGCTACGCGGATATGACAGAATATGAGGAGCAATCTTCTGATCAGAATAAGAAGGAAGAGATGCCGGCAGCTTCTGCGAATTCAGATGGGGAAGTGAATCCTTCAGAGAAAAAAACGGAGATTAACAGTGAAAAAACAGCGGCTGTCATTCGCAACATGATGAATGAGTAAAGGTCGCCCTGAAGTGAAAAACGGTTAGAAAAAGAAGAAGCGCTTGTCTAATCACGATCCCTTTCTTTAAAATGCGAAACAGAAAAGATCAGCCGCCTGATGATAAGGTTAGATACAATAAACTTCTCTACGAGTTCAATCCGAGGAGGAGAGATGAGCATGGCTAAAGCCAACGTGAATGAAGAACAACGATTATGGGCCGCGTGGAAAGGTAATCAAGATGCGCATGCAGGAAATTTGCTCGTAGAACGGTACATGCCCCTTGTTTCCTTTCATTCACAGCGGATATCAGCCAATTTGCCGAAGAGCGTCAATAAAGAAGATATCAAGAGCTTAGGATTGATGGGTCTGTTAGATGCATTGCGAAAATTCGATCCTTCCAGGGATTTGAAATTCGACACGTATGCATCCTTCCGCATCCGCGGAGCGATTCTTGACGGTCTTCGTAAAGAGGACTGGCTGCCTCGAGGAACGAGAGAAAAAACGAAAAGAATTGAAGCTAAAATAGAAGAAATGGAACAAAAGCTCTTGCGCCAAGTTTCAGCTGCTGAAGTTGCAGAGCAGCTTGGAATGTCAGAAGCTGAGGTTCATCAAGCGATGACCGAGCATTTATTCTCCCATGTGCTATCCATGGATGAGCAAATTCAAGATCATGATGAAGCGGATGGCAAAGGCTTTGTCCTGAAGGATGAAAAGACGAAAACGCCCGAGGAAGAGCTTGTCAAGGGAGAGCTAATTGAAGAATTGACGGAGGAAATTACGAAGCTCACGTCGAAAGAGCAGATGGTGCTGAGTTTGTTTTACCATGAAGAACTGACCCTTACAGAAATCGGCGAAGTCATGAACCTTTCCACTTCTAGAATTTCGCAAATTCATTCTAAAGCGATATTTAAACTGAAAAACCAGCTCCGTAAATTAAACCATTAACAGATGGGTGGGGAAATAAAGTGGGCTTAGAATCGATTGACATGCAGCTGGCTCTCTCAAGGAGCGTGGAAGCGGGAAAAACCAGCCAGCAGCATCAGCAGCATGGCCAGCTGATGCAGGAATATGCTGGTGTTCAAGCGGAAAAAGAGCGCGAGAAAAAGCGCAAAACGGTGGTTGAAAAAGAAGAAGCGGCAAAGGCGAGCTTGACGGGTGAAGAGGGAGAAAGCGGGCAGCCGCTTCATCAGAACGGAAGAAAGAAAAAAGCAGAAGAAGCTCATGCAAACCATCCTTACAAAGGACAACAAATTGATGTTAGAGGATAATGATTTATGATGATGACAGCTTTCATACTCATTTCATTTCTATTGCACGCCGTTTCCTTGTTCGCCGTTATCTTGCTGTTTACAAGGCAGAATCGTTTGATCGAAGTGAAGAAGCAGCAGCAAAAGATCGCGAAGGACATGGAAGAAATGATGGAAGCCTATCTAATAGAAATGAAAGAAGAAAACGAGAAATTCATTCGGGAGCTATCCGAACCGGTCAAGGAGCCGCCACCTGCGCCGTCAGACAAACAAACGGCTAAAGCGGAAGGAGCAAAGGGCACGTCACCCAATTTGGCGCTGACGCTGCCATCTCTGCAAAGAGCGAGAGCAGCAAATGGATATAAATCGATAAGCAGTCAAGAGCAAGCTGTGGAAGAGGAAACGGAAGAGGCTTCCGCTTCCCCGGATAATATCGAAAGCCGGATTTTTCAGCTGCGCAATCAAGGGATGAGCAATGAAGAAATTGCTAAGAAATTAAATAAGGGCAAGACCGAAATTGAACTGGCATTGAAATTTTTCAATGCCGGCAAAAATAGTTGATTGCACTGCCGGTTTATGTTATATTTACTAACGGTGTTAATACACACGCTCCCTGATTTGGACAGACGGTGCTGTATTTATACAGTTTCTGAACAAAGATGATGAGAGCGGAGGACCATTAAAAACCATTAGGAGGAATTACACATGTCAGTTATTTCAATGAAGCAATTGCTTGAAGCTGGTGTGCACTTTGGACACCAAACACGCCGCTGGAACCCAAAGATGAAGAAATACATCTTCCAAGAGCGTAACGGAATCTACATTATCGACCTTCAAAAGACCGTCAGAAAGGTCGAAGAAGCGTATAAATTCGTGAGAGAACTAGCTGAAAACGGCGGGAAGGTTCTTTTCGTCGGTACGAAAAAACAAGCTCAGGAATCCGTGAAGGTTGAAGCGGAACGCGCTGGAATGTTCTATGTAAACCAACGCTGGTTAGGCGGAACATTAACGAACTTCTCAACTATTCAAAAGCGTGTTCAGCGCTTGAAAAACATCGAGAAAATGGAAGAAGACGGAACATTTGAAGTGCTTCCTAAAAAAGAAGTCGTTCAACTGAAAAAAGAGCATGAGCGCTTAGTTAAATTCTTAGGCGGAATCAGAGATATGAAAGATCTTCCTGACGCGCTGTTCATTATCGATCCGCGCAAAGAGCGCATTGCGGTTGCTGAAGCTCGCAAATTAAATATTCCAATTGTCGGAATCGTTGATACAAACTGTGATCCGGATGAAATTGATTATGTCATCCCAGCGAATGATGACGCGATCCGCGCCGTTAAATTGCTGACTGGCAAAATGGCTGATGCGATTCTAGAAGCTAAGCAAGGCGAAGAAACTGCAGAAGAAGCCGAAGAAGCGCAAGCCGAAGAAGCAGCTGCATCTGCTGAGTAAGATGCAACGAAAAGGTGATAAGACGAGAGTCCCTTATCACCTTTTTTTAAAGAAAAAAGCTATTCGAAAGGTATAGAAGCCTTTCGAATGCTGATGATAAATGCATAAAGGCTTTACATACGACTTGAAGGAGGAAGATTTCTTATGGCAGTTACTGCTCAAATGGTAAAAGAACTTCGTGAAAAAACAGGCGCGGGCATGATGGACTGTAAAAAAGCGCTGACTGAAACAAACGGCGATATGGAAAAAGCGATTGATTTCCTTCGCGAAAAAGGCATGGCGAAAGCAGCTAAGAAAGCGGATCGCATCGCAGCAGAAGGTACTGCCTTCATCAAAAGCGAAGGCAATGAGGCGGTCATTTTAGAGGTGAACTCTGAAACAGATTTCGTTGCCAAAAACGAAGGATTCCAGCAGCTTGTGAAAGAATTAGCCGAACAATTATTAGCGAAAAAGCCGGCAACTTTAGAAGAAGCGCTTGAGCAAAAAATGTCCAGCGGCGATACCGTTGCTGAGTACATTAACAAAGCGATCGCTAAAATTGGTGAAAAGATCACTCTTCGCCGTTTTGAAGTCGTCACAAAAGGTGACAACGACTCTTTTGGGGAATACCTTCATATGGGCGGCCGCATCGCGGTATTAACGGTATTGGAAGGCACAACAGATGCTCAAGCTGCTAAGGACGTCGCTATGCATGCCGCTGCCTTAAATCCAAAATACATTTCACGCGATGCTGTTTCTGAAGAGGAAGTAGCTCATGAACGTGAAGTATTAACTCAGCAAGCTTTAAACGAAGGCAAGCCAGAGAAAATCGTCGCTAAAATGGTTGAAGGCCGCCTAGGTAAATTCTTTGAAGAAATTTGCTTAGTTGACCAGGCTTTCGTTAAAAACCCTGACCAAACAGTTGGAGAATATGTAGCATCTAAAGGCGGAAAAGTGAAAGAGCTTGTGCGCTACGGTGTAGGGGAAGGTATTGAAAAGCGTCAAGATAACTTCGCTGAAGAAGTCATGAACCAAGTCAAAAAATAATTCTTTTCCATTGAGTACATAGAAAAGAATGAACCATCAAATGGAAATCCCTTGCCGATTGCTGGTGAGGGATTTCATATAGCGAGCATTAGAAAATAAACAAACCATTACATATGGAGGTTTACATGAGCATTCCTAAGTATAAACGTGTAGTATTGAAGCTAAGCGGTGAAGCGCTGGCTGGCGAAGCTGGCTTTGGCATTAACCCAGCCGTCATCAAGTCAATTGCTGAACAAGTGAAGGAAATTGCTGAACTGGATGTAGAGGTCGCAGTCGTAGTTGGCGGCGGAAACATTTGGAGAGGTAAGATAGGCAGTGAAATGGGCATGGATCGTGCAACAGCCGATTATATGGGAATGCTGGCAACCGTTATGAACTCCATGGCATTGCAGGATAGCTTGGAGCAGCTCGGAATCGAAACTCGCGTGCAAACATCCATTGAAATGCGTCAAGTAGCGGAACCTTATATCCGCCGCCGCGCTATTCGTCATCTGGAGAAGAAACGAGTCGTGATATTTGCTGCCGGAACCGGAAATCCATACTTTTCCACAGATACAACTGCCGCTTTGCGGGCCGCTGAAATTGAAGCAGAAGTCATTTTAATGGCTAAGAATAATGTGGACGGCGTCTATTCCGCTGATCCTCGTGTGAATAAAGACGCTTTTAAATATGAGAAGCTTTCCTATCTGGATGTCATTAAAGAAGGACTAGCTGTCATGGATTCTACTGCTTCCTCCCTATGTATGGATAATGACATTCCGCTGATTGTATTCTCCGTCACGGAAAGCGGAAACATTAAACGAGTTGTCATGGGAGATAATATTGGAACAATTGTTAGGGGGAAAGAATAATGCCAAAGCAAGTAATGGAACAAATGAAAGAAAGAATGACAAAAGCGATTCAAGCGTTTACGAGAGAATTAGCTTCCATCCGTGCAGGGCGTGCCAACGCTTCATTATTGGATCGGGTAATGGTTGATTATTATGGAGCGCCGACGCCTATCAATCAGCTGGCATCGGTTTCCGTGCCGGAAGCCAGACTGCTGGTGATTCAGCCTTATGATAAAACGGCTCTCGGCGATATTGAAAAGGCGATTCTTAAATCCGACCTTGGATTGACCCCATCCAATGATGGATCCGTTATTCGTTTAGCTTTTCCAGCGCTGACTGAAGAGCGCCGGAAAGAATTAGTTAAGCTCGTGAAGAAAGAAGCGGAAGATGCCAAGGTGGCGATCCGCAACATTCGCCGCGACGCAAACGAAGATTTCAAAAAGCTTGAAAAAGCCGGTGATATCACGGAGGATGAATTGCGCGGCTACACGGACGATGTCCAAAAAGAAACCGATCAATTTATTGCAAAAGTCGATAGCATCTCGAAGGATAAAGAAAAAGAGATTATGGAAGTGTAACTGTTTTAAACCCTCTTCTTAGCAAGGGGGTTTTTATTCTTATGCACCTTTGCCTTCTTTTTAAACGTGCGGCTCGCTTGAAATAATAAATACATAAAATTCTACAAAGTAATCATCAATAGATTTTGGTATTATAATAGAGAGTGATTGAATTTTAATTGGATGATGCTACATTTTGGAGGATATTTTATGATTAATAAAAAGAAATTATGGAGCAAAAAGGAAAGCCATAATCCAAAAAATAGAATAGAGGAAATTAAGCAAGAGCCGGTGCCTAAGCATATTGCTATTATAATGGACGGGAATGGAAGATGGGCCAAAAAAAGAGCTCTTCCCAGAATGGCCGGGCACCATGAAGGCATGAAGACGGTTCGGAAAGTAACACGGCTTGTCAGCAATCTCGGCGTTCAAGCATTGACTTTATACGCCTTTTCGACAGAAAATTGGAAGCGACCGAAAGTCGAAGTTGATTTCCTGATGAAGCTGCCAGAAGAATTTCTCGGCACGTTTTTGCCGGAGTTAATTGAGGAGAACGTGCGGGTGGAGATGATGGGAGACCGCGAACAAATCCCAGCCCACACGCTATACGCTGTGGAGAAAGCGATGAAAGAAACCGCGGGAAATGACGGGCTTGTTCTCAATTTCGCTTTAAATTACGGCAGCCGCTCAGAAATTATGGCCGGGGTAAAAAACATCATTCGTGACGCAAAGAGTGGTATACTAAGCGAGGATGACCTTAGTGAGGAATTATTTTCTCGCTATTTAATGACTCGCCATTTGCCTGATCCGGACTTATTGATCCGCACGAGCGGAGAAATTCGCCTTAGCAACTTTATGCTCTGGCAGCTTGCCTACACGGAGTTTTGGTTTACAGATGTGCTGTGGCCAGATTTTACTGAAGCGGATTTGCTTGAAGCCGTGGAAGCATTCCAGCGGCGTACCCGGCGGTTTGGCGGTCTTACAGATAAATAACGAATTGGATGATAGTTAGGAGTAGAAAAATGAAGCAACGAATTGTTACAGCTGTCATAGCGGCAGCTGCTTTCCTGCCGATTGTGCTTTACGGGGGATGGCCGTTTGTGCTGTTAACGTATTTAATGGCCGTGATCGGTCTCGGAGAAGCCTTGCGAATGAAAAAAATCCCTTTGCTTTCCGCCCCTGGCACACTGTCGGTTCTCATGCTGTTTGTGCTGTTGATTCCTGAGCGATACACCAAGGCGATCGTACAAGCCGGATACGATAAGCTGCAGCTAATCTTGCTGATGGTCCTTCTGCTGCTCGTATATATGGTTGTCTCAAAAAACCGCTTCACGTTTGAAGACGCCGGCTTCTGCACATTATCTGTGCTGTATGTCGGCTTCGGTTTTCATTATTTCATGGAAACCCGGGAAGCAGGTGCTCTATTTGTTTTTTTTGCATTATTTATTACTTGGGCAACCGATTCGGGGGCGTATTTTATCGGGCGTTCCTTCGGAAGGAACAAGCTTTGGCCTGAAATCAGCCCCAAAAAGACCATTGAAGGATCATTGGGAGGCATCTTATCAGCGGTGCTGATTGCTTTATTGTTCTTCTTCTTTGCGGATCTGCAAACAGAACTGCCGCAGCTGCTTTTGGCAACGGCTGTGTTGTCTGTTGCCGGGCAAATTGGCGATTTGGCGGAGTCGGCTTTAAAGAGGCATTTTCACATCAAGGATTCAGGAGCGATTTTGCCGGGACACGGCGGCATATTAGACCGTGTGGACAGTTGGCTGTTTGTCTTTCCGCTTATCCATATTTTGCAAATTGTGAATTAGAGTTTGTTTGAGGAGATGAATAGTTTGAAGAAGGTCAGTCTTATAGGGGCTACAGGGTCCATCGGGATGCAAACGCTCGATGTGATCGATCAGCATAGTGAAGCGTTTTCCTTAGTCGCTTTTTCAGCTGGAAGAAATATTGAGGAAACAAGAAAGATTATTGCTAAGTTTCAGCCGAAGCTTGTCTCTGTTCTAACTAGGGACGATGCGGACCGCCTGCGCTCTGAATACCCGTCTCTTGCCGTGATGCACGGGGAAGAGGGACTTGCAGCGGTCGCCGTCTTTTCCGAAGCGGATATACTCGTCAATGCGGTTTTGGGAAGCGTTGGCTTGTTTCCGACTTTGCAGGCGATTGAAGCAGGCAAAACGGTGGCTATAGCTAATAAAGAAACGCTCGTCACCGCCGGGCATCTTGTGATGGAGGCTGCAGAGAAACAGCAAGTGCAGCTTCTGCCTGTTGACAGTGAACATTCGGCGATTTTCCAATGTTTGCAAGGAGAGCAGCCGAGAAATATCGAACGGTTAATACTGACAGCTTCCGGCGGCAGTTTTCGCGATCGCTCCCGGGAAGAGCTGCAGAATGTGACGGTAAAGCAAGCTTTAAATCATCCGAACTGGTCGATGGGAGCCAAAATCACCATTGATTCAGCTACCATGATGAACAAAGGGCTTGAGGTGATTGAAGCTCATTGGTTATTTAAGTTGCCATATGAGCAAATTGATGTTATTTTACATCGAGAAAGTATTATCCATTCAATGGTGGAATTTCATGACAGCTCGGTGATGGCTCAGTTGGGCACACCGGATATGCGCGTTCCCATTCAGTACGCGCTTTCTTATCCAGACCGCTTGCCGAGATCGGAAGCAAAAAGGCTGAATTTAACTGAAATAGGCCGGCTGCATTTTGAGAAAATGGACACAGGACGTTTTCGCATGCTGGCCTTAGCCTACCAGGCCGGCAAAGCCGGAGGAACGATGCCTGCGGTGCTCAATGCTGCTAATGAAGCGGCGGTAGCGGCTTTTCTGGACGGGAAAATTTCATTCTTACAAATAGATGAACTGGTCGAGCGGGCGTTGGAACAGCACACCCTCATTGTTCACCCTGATTTAGAGACCATCCAGCAAACCGACAAGGAAGCGAGATTATTCGTCCACTCACTTTTATAAAAAGGTGGTTATACATTTGAGTTCTATTATTGCGTTTATTGTTATATTTGGAGCCTTGGTTTTCTTTCATGAATTGGGCCACTTCATATTTGCCAAAAGGGCGGGCATCCTTTGCCGCGAATTCGCCATAGGGCTCGGGCCGAAAGTTTTCTACCATCGAAAAGGCGAAACAACCTACACATTGCGGTTGTTGCCGTTAGGAGGATACGTCCGCATGGCCGGTCAAGATCCGGAAATGGTGGATTTGAAGGCGGGTCACCGCATCGGTGTCCTATTTAATGAAAAGGAAGAGATCGTCAAAATCATCGTGAACGGCAAGGATCGCTATCCTGAGGCGCGGGTGATTGAAGTTGAACAAGCAGATTTAGAGCATCAGCTGA
This sequence comes from Bacillus xiapuensis, assembly GCF_002797355.1. Classification (GTDB taxonomy): domain Bacteria; phylum Bacillota; class Bacilli; order Bacillales; family Domibacillaceae; genus Bacillus_CE; species Bacillus_CE xiapuensis. The sequence continues at coordinate 1,181,891 of NZ_KZ454939.1, forward strand.
CGATCCGCGGCTATGAAGACGGAGAAGAAGAACTGAAAACTTTCTCTATCCACCGGGAAGCTGTGCTGGTGGAGGATGGGGTTGAAAGTCAAATTTCTCCCTGGGACCGTCAATTTGATTCCAAAACACTTGGTCAAAGAGCCATGGCAATCTTTGCCGGACCGCTCTTTAACTTTATATTAGCTTTTATTGTGTTTACGATTATCGCCATTATTCAAGGGGTGCCAACCAATGAAGCGAAGCTCGGCCCTCTGGTCCCTGAAGGTGCAGCGGTTGAAGCTGGACTAGCCGAGGGAGATAAAGTCATCAGCATCAACGGGGAAGCAGTCTCCAGCTGGAAGGATATTCAAGCGACCATTCAAAAGAATCCTCAAACAGAAATGCAATTTACAGTGCAGCGCGGAGAAGAAACATTGAACATTTCCGTAACGCCTACGATTCGGGAAGTTGAAGATCAGAAGATTGGAGTCATTGGTGCATACAGCCCGATGGAAAAAGACTTTTTCCAATCCATTGTATACGGGGCGAAGGAGACCTATTTTTGGACGATTGAAATATTCCGTCTGCTGGGGAAATTAGTCACTGGGCAATTTTCAATTGATATGCTGTCTGGTCCGGTCGGCATCTATGTTTCCACAGAAACAATAGCCAAATCAGGGATCATCAACTTGATGAAATGGGCGGGTGTGTTAAGCATCAACCTCGGAATTATGAACTTGCTGCCGCTGCCTGCGCTGGATGGCGGAAGATTATTATTCTTCCTGGTGGAAGCTATTAGAGGCAAGCCGCTTGATCGCCAGAAAGAGGGAATGGTGCACTTTGTCGGATTTGCTTTATTAATCATGTTAATGATCGTTGTGACCTGGAATGATATTCAGCGATTCTTTTTACAATAATATAGTTTGAGGTGCGTGTAATGAAACAAAGCCAAACGTTAATTCCTACATTGAGAGAAATTCCGGCTGATGCGGAAGTAAAAAGCCATCAGCTGCTGCTTAAAGCTGGTTTTATCCGGCAGAATGCCAGCGGGGTATATAGTTATTTGCCGCTCGGTAAGAAAGTTTTGCGCAAAGTGGAAGAGATCGTTCGCGAAGAAATGGACGCGGCGGGAGCGGTTGAATTATTAATGCCGGCTCTGCAGCAGGCTGAGCTTTGGCAGGAATCAGGCCGCTGGTATACGTATGGTCCTGAATTAATGCGTTTAAAAGACCGCAATGAGCGGGAATTTGCCCTTGGTGCCACACATGAAGAGGTCATCACGAGCTTAATTCGTGATGAAATTAAATCGTACAAGCGTCTGCCGCTGACCTTCTATCAGATTCAGACAAAATTCCGCGATGAAAAGCGTCCTCGCTTTGGATTGCTTCGCGGCAGGGAATTTGTCATGAAAGACGCTTACTCCTTCCATTCGTCTCAAGAAAGCCTGGACGAAACGTATGAAAGAATATTTGCAGCCTATTCCAATATTTTCAAACGCTGCGGCTTAAATTTCCGGGCCGTCATCGCCGATTCCGGGGCGATGGGCGGCAAAGATACGCATGAATTCATGGTGCTATCGGAAATTGGTGAAGACACTATCGCCTACTCCGATCAGTCGGATTATGCCGCCAATATCGAAATGGCACCGGTTGTGACAGCATACGAAAAAGGAAATGAAGCGGAGCTGGAGAAAGAAAAAGTAGCCACACCTGGCATCAAAACAATCGCCGAAGTGACGGAGAGCTTGAACGTATCTGCTGAAAAATGCATCAAATCCTTGCTGTTTAAAGTGGATGAAGAATATGTCCTAGTGCTGGTAAGAGGGGATCACGAAGTCAATGATATTAAGCTGAAAAACTTATTCCAGGCAGCGCAGGTAGAGTTGGCTTCGCCGGAGGAAGTGCGTCAAGTGCTAGGATGTACAATCGGTTCCTTGGGGCCAATCGATGTGAAACAAGAGGTGAAAATAGTAGCGGATCGGGCGCTTCAAGCACTCACAAACGGTGTGAGCGGGGCGAATGAAGAAGGATACCACTATATCAACATCAATCCTGAGAAAGATTTTACCGTCGACCAGTACGCCGATCTGCGTTTCATTCAAGAAGGCGATATCTCACCAGATGGTCAAGGGGTTATTAAGTTTGCCAAAGGAATTGAAGTTGGGCATGTGTTCAAGCTCGGCACGCGCTATAGTGAAGCGATGAATGCTGCGTACCTGGATGAAAACGGGCGGTCAAAGCCGATGATTATGGGCTGTTACGGGATTGGAGTATCCCGGACGTTAGCAGCGGTCGCCGAACAGTTTAACGATGAGAAAGGCTTTGTCTGGCCAAAAGCACTTGCACCGTATGATGTGCATCTCATTCCGATCAATATGAAGGATGAGCATCAGCGCGTTTTAGCCGAGCGCATTTACAGCATGCTACGTGAGAACCGCTATGATGTGTTAATGGATGACCGGGCTGAACGGCCGGGTGTAAAGTTTGCTGATAGCGATTTAATCGGTTTGCCGCTTCGCATCACTGTCGGCAAGAAAGCTTCCGAAGGCATTGTTGAATTAAAAATCCGCCATAGCGGTGAAATGATCGAGGTGCCTGAAAATCAACTAGCAGCTAAAATTCATGAACTTTATCAAACTTTATAAGAGTGGATGATTACTTCTCCATTAGAAAATAACCGGTCCACAAGCCAGGCAACTGCCGGCGCGGCGCCTTCCTGACGCCAACAGGCGAAGGGGGCAGCGGCTGTCCGGCTGATGCGGGATAAATAAAAAAGGTGCCTGCTGCAGGCGCCTTTTTTAGTCCCGGGCAAAATACATTTGGGAGGCATAAGGATGAGTACAGAATCCCAGGGCAAACGCCAACGGTTTCAATTGCTGCTGCAGCAGCTAAAGCTGACGGATGATACAATCATCAAGCATTTTGAAGGAGCGGAAATTTCAAAGCTGACCGTCGAGCGCAAATCCAAGAGATGGCATTTCTTGTTTGCAGTGAAACAGATCGTTCCATGTCAAGTGCTAGAGATATTTGCTCATGCGTTAACTCATGCGTTTAAAGAAATCGCTGCCGTTACCTTTTCTGTTCAAGCGGAAAAAACAGACGTTTCAGAGGAGCTCCTCGCGGATTATTGGATGTTTTGCATTAAGCAATTAGACGGTATATCGCCGCCGATGCTTGCCTTATTAAACCGCCGTCTTCCTGAAATTGAAGGGAATAAACTGATTGTCCGCGTTCATAACGAAGCGGAAGGGCTGGCATTGAAAGGCAAATACGGGGATTGGATTTCGAGAATTTATCAAAGTTATGGGTTTCCACCTGTCAGTCTGGGCATCGAAGTTTCCGAGCAGAACAAAGACACAGAATTTCAGCAGTTTTTAGAAGCTAAGCATAAAGAAGATGCTGAACGGGCGCTGCAAGCCGTTGCTGAAATGCAAAAACGGGAAACGAATGCCGGCGAGGGTGGAGAAGAATACGAGGGCCCGTTAATGATCGGCTTGAAGATAAAAAATGACGCGGATTTTAAAAGGCTGGAAGACATTCGCGATGAAGAGCGGAGAATAGCCATTGAAGGGTATGTGTTTGAGGCGGAGACAAAAGAACTTCGCAGCGGACGCACACTTTTAACTTTTAAAATAACGGATTATACAGATTCGCTGCTGGTGAAAATGTTTTCCCGCGACAAAGAAGATGCGGCTCTTTTCGGCAGAGTGAAGAAGGGCATGTGGCTGAAAGCAAGAGGTACCGTGCAAAATGACACGTTCGTCCGCGATTTGGTCATGATTGCCAACGATATTAACGAGGTGGCTCCCGTTACCCGCGAGGATACGGCGCCGGCTGAAGAAAAAAGAGTGGAACTGCATCTGCATACGCCAATGAGTCAAATGGATGCTGTAACACCAGTGAGTGATTTGGTTGCCCAAGCGAGCAAGTGGGGGCATAAGGCCATTGCGATTACCGATCATGCGGTCGCGCAATCCTTCCCTGAGGCGTACAGTGCGGGAAAGAAACACGGCATTAAAGTGCTGTACGGGATCGAAGCGAATTTAGTGGATGATGGTGTTCCGATTGCTTATAATGAGGTGCACCGCTATTTGCCTGACGAGACCTATGTCGTATTCGATGTCGAGACAACCGGCTTATCAGCCGTCTACGACACGATCATTGAACTGGCGGCTGTAAAAATTAAAGATGGGGAAATTATCGACCGTTTTGAATCATTCGCGAATCCTCATCATCCTTTATCAGCCACAACGATTAACTTGACAGGAATCACGGATGATTTAGTACAGTCGGCTCCGGAAGTGGAGGAAGTGCTTCAGAAGTTTCAAGCATGGACACAGGATGCTGTTTTAGTGGCTCACAACGCTTCTTTTGATATGGGCTTCTTGAATGCCGGCTATCAGCGGTACCAGCTGGGCAAAGCAGATAATCCTGTTATTGATACGCTGGAGCTGGCCAGATTATTATATCCTACGATGAAAAATCACCGCTTAAATACACTCGCTAAAAAGTTTGATGTCGAGCTGACACAGCACCATAGGGCGATTTACGATGCGGAAGCCACCGGTTATTTATTATTAAAGATGCTGAGGGATGCCGCTGAAAAAGGGATCGAGTACCATGATCAATTCAACGCACATATGGGAGAGGGAAATGCTTATAAACGGGCGCGTCCGTATCACTGTACCATTTTGGCTCAAAACGACACCGGCTTAAAAAATCTCTTTAAGCTTGTCTCCATTTCCCATATTAACTATTTTTATCGGGTTCCGCGAATTCCAAGATCCGTACTGCAAAAACATCGGGAAGGATTAATTATCGGTTCAGGCTGCGACAAAGGTGAAGTCTTTGAAAGCATGATGCAAAAAGGGAAGGAAGAAGCGGAGAAAAAGGCCAGGTTTTACGATTATTTGGAAATTCACCCAAAAGAAGTCTACGCTCATTTAATCGAGCTGGAGCTCGTGCGCGATGAACAAGCGCTTGAGGACATTTTGCGAAAGATCGTTGAGCTCGGCGAAAAGCTGCAGCTGCCAGTAGCCGCTACCGGCAATGTCCACTATTTACATCCAAGCGATAAAATTCACCGGAAAATATTAGTGAGCTCACAGGGTGGAGCCAATCCGCTGAACCGTCATGAACTTCCTGACGTTCATTTTCGGACGACGAATGAAATGCTGGATGCTTTCAGCTTTTTAGGAAAAGAACAAGCGAAAAAAGTCGTGGTGGAAACACCCAATCTCATCGCTGACCGCCTGGAAGAAATTAAACCGATTAAGGATGATTTGTTTACACCAAAAATTGAAGGTGCGGATGAGGAAATTCGCAACATGAGCTATGACAGGGCAAAAAGCATTTATGGAGAAGAACTCCCTGAAATCGTGGAAGCCCGCTTGGAAAAGGAATTAAAAAGCATTATCGGCCACGGGTTTGCCGTAATTTACCTCATTTCTCATAAGCTTGTAAAGAAATCGCTTGATGACGGCTATCTGGTTGGTTCGCGGGGCTCTGTCGGCTCTTCTTTTGTCGCCACGATGACAGAGATCACAGAAGTGAACCCTTTGCCGCCCCACTACGTTTGTCCAAAATGCCAGACATCTGAATTTTTTAATGACGGCTCTGTCGGTTCAGGCTTCGATTTGCCGGACAAAAACTGCCCGAATTGCGGCACTGCTTACACAAAGGACGGCCATGACATTCCGTTTGAAACATTCTTAGGCTTTAAAGGCGATAAAGTGCCGGATATTGACCTCAACTTCTCGGGTGAATATCAGCCGCGCGCCCATAATTATACGAAAGTCCTGTTCGGTGAAGACAATGTGTATCGGGCAGGTACGATCGGAACGGTCGCTGATAAAACAGCCTTCGGATATGTGAAAGGATACGCAGCTGATCATAATCTGCAGCTCCGCGGGGCAGAGGTCGATAGGCTGGCGAAAGGCTGCACAGGAGTGAAGCGGACGACTGGCCAACACCCCGGCGGTATTATTGTCGTTCCCGATTATATGGATATCTATGATTTTTCACCTATCCAGTATCCGGCAGACAGTGATAAGTCCGAATGGCGCACCACTCATTTTGACTTTCATTCCATTCACGACAATTTGCTGAAGCTTGATATTCTCGGGCACGATGATCCAACGGTGATTCGGATGCTTCAAGATCTTTCAGGCATTGATCCGAAAACGATTCCGACCGACGATCCTGAAGTGATGAAGATTTTCAGCGGCACGGAATCGCTTGGAGTGACCCCTGAACAAATCTTATGTAAAACCGGCACGCTGGGTATTCCGGAATTCGGTACGCGCTTCGTTCGGCAAATGCTGGAAGACACGAAACCGACCACTTTTTCCGAGCTGGTGCAGATTTCAGGACTATCTCATGGCACCGATGTATGGCTCGGAAATGCTCAAGAGCTTATCCAAAATGGAATTTGCGAGCTAAGCGACGTCATCGGATGCCGCGATGATATTATGGTTTATTTAATTTACCAAGGCCTGGACCCGGCCTTTGCCTTTAAAATCATGGAATTTGTGCGAAAAGGGAGAGGCCTGACCGAAGAAATGGAAGAGGAAATGCGCAATAAGAAAGTGCCGGAATGGTATATTGACTCATGCAAGAAAATCAAATACATGTTCCCAAAAGCACATGCCACCGCCTATGTTCTGATGGCGGTGCGAATCGCCTACTTTAAAGTGCATCTGCCTCTGCTGTATTACGCTGCATACTTTACTGTGCGGGCGGAAGACTTTGATATAGAAGCGATGGTGAGAGGAACAGCCGCTATCAGATCCAGGTTGGAAGAAATCAACGCCAAAGGTTTAGATGCCTCGCCCAAAGAAAAAAGTTTATTGACTGTGCTTGAACTTGCTCTGGAAATGACGGAGCGCGGTTTTCGTTTTCAAAAGGTCGATCTGTACCGTTCGAGCGCGGATCAATTTGTAATTGACGGAGACTCCTTAATACCGCCGTTCAATGCGATCCCGGGCCTTGGAACCAACGCAGCCTATAACATCGTCAAAGCGCGCCAAGAGGGAGAGTTTTTGTCAAAAGAAGATTTGCAGCAGCGCGGAAAGGTATCCAAAACCATTATCGAATATTTGGATCAGCATGGATGTCTCGCTTCGCTTCCTGATCAAAATCAGCTTTCCTTATTCTAGCATCAGATGCCCCAGTTGCATAAAATAGAGGGTTGTGGTATATTCTTTAATAGAAATACTAATTGATAACTCTCTTTGAAAGAGTGGGGCATCCCCACTCTTTCGTGTTTGTAAAGGAGTTTCATTCTTGGTCAGGAAGGCTAGTCAACCAGGAGGGTATATATGAGTAAAGTAATTGAAATTGTTGAACAGCTGGCAAAACCAATTGCGGAAGAGCTGCATTTGGAATTGGTTGATGTCGAGTACGTAAAGGAAGGAAAGAACTGGTTTTTGCGTGTGTACGTTGATAAAGAAACAGGAGTCGATATCGAAGAATGCGGCATTGTCAGCGAGCGCTTGAGTGAGAAGCTCGATGAAGCAGATCCGATTCCTTATAATTACTTCCTTGAAGTGTCTTCTCCCGGTGCGGAGCGGCCGCTCAAAAAAACGGCGGATTACGAGAGAGCCGTCGGCAAAAGAGTGAATGTGAAAACGTACGAGCCGATCGCTGGAGAGAAGGTTTTTGAAGGCACGCTATTGTCATTCGAAGAGAGTGAATTGACCATTGAATATATGGTGAAAACAAGCAAGAAACAAGTGCAAATCCCTATGGAGAAAGTGGCGAAAGCCCGCCTGGCTGTTTCCTTCTCTTAACCGGGAAGAAGGGCGAGTAAGGGCTTGAGCATGGAACCCCGCAACCGCTTATCAGCAAGCGATTGCGGCTTGGGGCTGCAAGCTGCCGAGCGGCCTTCTATTTCAAAAAAAGGATCGCTAAAGCAGCGTTTGATCATATTTAAGGGGGCGGAACGTTCGATGAGCACTGAATTATATGATGCTCTTTTATATTTGGAGAAAGAAAAAGGAATTGAAAGAGGTTTAATTACAGAAGCGATTGAAGCCGCGCTGATTTCTGCATACAAACGCAATTTCAATCAAGCGCAAAATGTCCGAGTCGATTTAAATATTGAGACTGGCACAATGCGTGTTTTTGCCCGCAAGGAAGTCGTGGAAGAGGTTTTTGATTCCCGCTTGGAAATTTCGGAAGCGGAAGCGCGCGAAATCAATCCGGCGTATGAAATTGGCGATATCGTGGAGATGGAAGTGACTCCGAAGGACTTCGGCCGCATTGCTGCGCAAACGGCCAAGCAAGTAGTAACACAGCGGGTGCGGGAAGCGGAAAGAGGCATAATCTATTCAGAATTTGTTGACCGCGAAGAGGATATTATGACTGGAATTGTTCAAAGGCAAGATTCTCGCTTCATTTACGTAAGCCTTGGTAAAATTGAAGCGCTGCTGCCGCTATCTGAGCAAATGCCCAATGAAAGTTATAAACCGCATGACCGCATTAAAGTGTATATCACAAAGGTAGAACGCACAACGAAAGGACCGCAAATCTTCGTATCGAGAACCCATCCGGGACTGCTCAAGCGCTTATTTGAAATTGAAGTTCCTGAAATTTTCGATGGAACGGTGGAAATTCGTTCCGTTTCACGCGAAGCGGGCGACCGTTCTAAAATATCTGTTTACGCGGAAAATCCGGAGGTTGATCCGGTGGGAGCATGCGTAGGTCCAAAAGGAAACCGCGTCCAAGCCATCGTGAACGAACTGAAGGGCGAAAAAATTGATATCGTCAAATGGTCTGAAGATCCGGTTGTATTTGTGGCTAATGCCCTAAGTCCGTCCAAAGTGCTGGATGTACAGGTGGATGAAGAAGCGAAGGCTACCACAGTTGTTGTGCCGGATTATCAGCTGTCTCTGGCGATCGGCAAACGCGGACAAAACGCCCGTTTGGCGGCTAAATTAACCGGCTGGAAGATCGATATTAAAAGCGAAACAGATGCCCGTGAAGCAGGGATATATCCTCGGGAAGATGGCGAGGCACATCCTCCCGCAGATGAGGCTAGCGACTTTTCCTCCGAAGAAATTGAATAAGAGGTGAAGAAAAATGGCTAAATCTAAAAAAGTTCCGCTAAGAAAATGTGCGGCAACAGGCGAGATGAAAGCAAAGAAAGAAATGGTGCGGATCGTCCGTTCAAAAGAAGGCGAGGTGTCCGTGGATCTGACGGGAAAGAAACCAGGCCGCGGCACTTACTTATCCAAAGATAAAGAAGCAGTTGAAATGGCTAGAAAAAGAGGCGTCTTATCAAGACAGCTAAATGCAGAGGTTCCGGATGCCGTTTATGATGAGCTGCTTGCTCTCGTGGAAAAGGGGAATCATTGATCCATGAAGCAGCCGCAATGGGCAGGGTTACTCGGGTTAGCTAATCGCGCAAGAAAGGTCATATCAGGTGAAGAGTTGACAGTTAAAGAAATTCAGAAAGGCCGGGCTAAGCTCGTATTGCTGTCGCGTGATGCCTCCCCCAATACAAAAAAGAAGATACAGGACAAAGCCGGGTATTATCAGGTGCCTGTAAAATGGGTGGATAATCGCTATGCTCTGGGCCAAGCAATCGGCAAAGATGCAAGGGTGGTTCTAGCTGTTTTAGATGCGGGGTTTGCCGGCAAGCTTAGCTCCCTAATTGATCAATGTGCGCGAGAAGCCGGTATTTAGCAAAAAAAAGCGAATGAACGCGCCCAAGACAAGAGCGCATCAAGCAAAAGCAGTCTCCGATAAGGAGAAAAGGTGACATGTAGAAGTCTCTAGCCATATCACTGTTATTGAAGAGGAGGCTATACAAACATTGGATAAATCGTTAAAGAATAAATCATCTAATCAAACAAAAGCTGGTCAGAACAAACAAGCAGGCAATAGAGGTAAAGCAGGGGGCAAATCGCCATCCGGCAACAAAAAAGGATTGAATCAAGGAAAAGGGAATAATAAAAATCAAGGCCGCAATAAAAATCAAGCCAAAAGAAATAATAAGCCGGCCCCGCAACAAGCCCCAAAAGTGAAAGAGCTGCCGGAAAAAATTACATTCACCGGTTCGTTAACGGTGTCAGAGCTTGCGAAGAAATTAAACCGTGAACCGTCAGAGATCATTAAAAAGCTCTTCATGGTAGGCATCATGGCAACCATTAACCAGGAACTTGACAGCGATGCTATTGAACTGATCGCCGGAGAATACGGCGTAGAAGTCGAAGAAGAAGTGCTGATTGATAAAGCGGATCTTGAAATTTATTTTGAGCAAGAAGACGAAGGGACCTTGATCGAACGCCCTGCTGTTGTGACAATTATGGGGCACGTCGATCATGGAAAGACAACTCTTCTGGATTCCATCCGGCACACGAAAGTAACGGAAGGAGAAGCCGGCGGCATCACTCAGCACATCGGCGCTTATCAGATCGAAGCGGGAGATAAAAAAATCACCTTCCTTGATACACCAGGGCACGCAGCCTTTACAACAATGCGGGCGCGCGGTGCGAAAATCACCGATATTACCATTCTCGTGGTTGCCGCTGATGACGGAGTCATGCCGCAAACCATTGAAGCCATCAATCACGCCAAAGCAGCGGAAGTTCCGATCATTGTGGCGGTGAATAAAATCGACAAACCGACAGCTAACCCGGATCGCGTCATGCAGGAATTGACTGAGCATGGCCTTGTGCCTGAAGACTGGGGCGGCGATACGATTTTCGTTCCTTTATCAGCCAAGCATGGAGAAGGAATTGATACGCTGCTGGAAATGATTCTGCTAGTGGCAGAAGTAGAGGAGTTAAAAGCCAGCCCAGATCGCCGCGCCATCGGTACAGTGATTGAAGCTGAACTGGATAAAGGACGGGGTTCTGTGGCGACATTGCTCGTGCAAAACGGAACCTTGCATGTGGGAGACCCTATTGTCGTCGGAAATACGCACGGCCGTGTGCGGGCTATGGTCAATGACATTGGCCGGCGCGTCAAAACAGCGGGGCCTTCTACTCCGGTAGAAATTACCGGACTCAATGAAGTTCCTTTAGCTGGAGACCGCTTTGTCGTATTTAAAGATGAAAAAACCGCCCGCCAAATTGGGGAAGCGCGTGCACAGGAAGCACTGCAGGCTCAGCGAAGCGAGAAAACCCGCGTCAGCTTAGACAACTTGTTTGAGCACATGAAACAAGGGGAAATGAAAGAAATAAATATCGTTTTAAAAGCGGATGTGCAAGGTTCGCTTGAAGCGGTGGCGGCTGCTCTGCAAAAGATTGAAGTAGAGGGCGTCAATGTAAAAATAATTCACACAGGCGTTGGTGCTATCACAGAATCTGATATTATCCTCGCTTCCGCTTCCGATGCCATCGTGATCGGCTTCAACGTCCGTCCGGATGTGAATGCTAAGCGGGCGGCGGAAGAAGAAGAGGTGGATGTTCGTCTCCATCGCATTATTTACAAAGTAATTGAAGAAATCGAGTCAGCTATGAAAGGCATGCTTGATCCTGAATTCCAAGAAAAAATTATTGGTCAAGCGGAAGTGCGCCAAACGTTTAAAGTATCAAAAGTGGGAACTATTGCCGGTTCTTATGTGACAGAGGGCAAGGTGACCCGCAACAGCGGCGTGCGTTTAATCCGTGACGGAATTGTAATTTTTGAAGGGGAAATCGATGCGCTTAAGCGTTTCAAAGATGATGCCAAAGAAGTCAGCCAAGGCTACGAATGCGGCATTACCATCAAGAACTTCAATGATGTGAAAGAAGGAGACGTTATTGAAGCCTTTATTGAGGAAGAAATCGAGCGCAAATGATCGGCTATCTTGAAGTGGAATATTTAATTTATGATTCGCATTCTTTAAAAGAAAAGCGGGCGGTGCTCAAGCGGACAATGACCCGTTTAAAGCAAAGGTTAAATGTTTCCGTAGCCGAGATCGACCATCAGGACGTTTGGCAGCGTACCAAGCTTGCCGTTGTCACGGCCGCATCCTCCCGAAAAGCGGCGGAAAGAGAGCTGGAGAATGCCTTGCATTTTTTGGACTCTTTCCCCGAGTGGGAGCGTCTGGCGACTTCCTATGAATGGTTATAAAGAGGTGAAAAAAAATGAGTCTTCGTGCTAATCGTGTCAGCGAACAGATGAAAAAAGAGCTGACGGATATATTAAATCGCAAAGTAAAAGATCCGCGCATCGGTTTTATCACGGTGACAGATGTGGAAGTGACAGGAGATCTTCAGCAGGCGAAGGTGTACATTACTGTCCTTGGTGATGAACAGAAGCGTGAAGAAACACTAAAAGCTTTAACAAAAGCGAAAGGATTCATCCGTTCTGAAGTGGGGCAAAGAATCCGTCTTCGCAAAACTCCTGAATTATTATTCGAATTCGATGAATCGATTGCATACGGCAACCGCATCGAAACATTGCTTAGAGAGCTTGGCAGCGAGCCATCAGATCGCTCCTAAGCAAGCGCTGGATTATTAGGTCTCTGGCCTCTTGAGTGAATATTATATAGACTGTCCATATGCTTCACATCTATATATCATTCTTAAAGAGGCTTTAGACCTCTTTTTTTTACGGAAAATGGATGAAAGGAGAGGGGATGAATGGATGGCATTCTGCCGCTTTGGAAGGAAAAAGGAATGACCTCGCATGATTGTGTGTTCCGCCTGCGGAAAATTCTTCAAACCAAAAAAGTGGGGCACACCGGGACGCTGGATCCGGAAGTGGAGGGGGTATTGCCAATTTGCATTGGGCGCGCAACGAAGCTTTCTGAGTACATCATGAACACAGGAAAGACGTATATCGGGGAGGTCACGATCGGTGTTTCCACTACAACGGAAGATGCTTTTGGAGATATGGTGGAACAGCGGGCTGTCACTGAGCGCTTTTCAAGAGAAAAAATTGAACAGGTGCTGCAATCTTTAACGGGGGAAGTAGTCCAGACCCCGCCGATGTTTTCGGCCGTGAAAGTCCGCGGCAAACGCCTGTATGAGTATGCCCGGGAAGGAATTGAAGTCGAGCGCCCTTCAAGGAGAGTCATCATTCAATCACTGGAGCTGTTAGATGACCGCCAGGAATTTGCTGGGGAAACGGTGCGTTTTTCTTTTCGTGCTTCCTGCAGCAAAGGCACGTATATTCGGACTCTAGCCGTCATGATAGGGGAAAGGCTCGGCTATCCTGCCCATATGTCTAAGCTAGTGAGAACATCCTCAGGAGGCTTCAAGCAAGAGGATTGCTTGACGTTAAAAGAAGTGGAGGCTAGGCAAGAAAGCGGGGAGATTTCCTCCTTTCTTCATCCGTTGGAGGCGGGTGTTTCTCATTTGCCGAAATGGCTGATAAGTGATACATTAGCAGGGAAAGTGAAACACGGAGCGGTTCTTGCGCAGCCGTCCGATTGGCCGCAGGGAGAAAGGGAAGCGGCTGTATTTGAACAGGGCCATTTGCTGGCAATATATCAGCTCCATCCGACAAAGCCGGGAAAGGTAAAACCGGTGAAAGTATTGGCCGATTGATTGGGAAGAAGGTTGAAAAAGTGGAAATGATCATGTTGAACCATCCTCATCAGCTGAATAGAAATGAACTGCCGCCGCTTGTCATGGCTTTAGGGTTTTTTGACGGGGTGCATAAGGGGCATCAGCGTGTGATTGAGACAGCTGTCAGGAAGGCCGGGGAATGGCAGTTTAAAAGCGCTGTTATGACGTTTGATCCCCATCCTTCTGTCGTACTTGGACATAAGCATCGGCCCATTCAATATCTTACGCCTTTAGCAGAAAAGCAAAAAGTCATTCAGTCTTTGGGGGTCGATTATTTATTTGTTGTGCGCTTCACGTCCGACTTTGCCGCTTTAGAGCCTCAGCAATTCGTAGATGAATATATCATTAACCTCCATGTCAAGCATGTGGTAGCAGGATTTGACTATACATATGGAAATCTAGGAAAAGGGACGATGGAAACCATGCCTTTTCACGCGAGAGGCCTGTTTGAATCAACCACCGTCGATAAGCTTGAGTATCAAGATGAAAAAGTCAGTTCAACCAGAATTCGCAGGCTGATAAAAGAAGGAAAAGCAGAAGAAGCCACCTGCCTGCTTGGCCGGCCGTATCAAGCGGTGGGAACTGTCATTCATGGCGACAAGCGGGGGGGAAGCAAGCTAGGCTTTCCCACTGCTAATATTGATGTTGATGATGATTACTTGATCCCTAAAACGGGCGTCTATGCTGTAAAGATCAAGGTCAAAGGGGAGTGGCATCCAGGCGTTTGCAATATTGGCTATCGTCCGACTTTCAAGAATCCAGAAGAAACATGTTTATCCATTGAAGTGCATATTTTAGGATTCCGCCACTCCATTTACGGGGAAGAAGTAGCGGTGCAATGGCATGCTTATTTGCGCGGTGAAAAGAAATTTGACAGCGTTGCGTCATTGATTAAGCAAATTGAACAAGATAAGCAGGCGGCTATGCAGTATTTCGCTGTTACCTCGTAAAAGATATTGCATATCATCTGTTTCTTTGCTATGATAGTAAATGCGTTATTTGAACCTTTGCTTGGCATTACGCCGCTCCGACGTATGCTCAGTAACAGGGGATTTGATAAAATAAGGAGGAATTACAAATGGCATTAACACAAGAACGCAAGAACGAAATCATCAACGAATTTAAAACACACGAGAGTGATACAGGTTCTCCAGAAGTACAAATCGCTGTGCTTACAGAACAAATCAACATTTTAAACGAACATTTACGTACTCATAAGAAAGACCATCATTCACGTCGCGGTCTTTTGAAAATGGTAGGTCGCCGTCGTAACTTGTTAACATACCTTCGCAATAAAGATGTGCAACGTTACCGTGAATTAATTCAAAAACTTGGCTTACGTCGATAAGCAATTCAAGAAGCGGGATTTTTCCCGCTTTTTTATTAGGAGAAAAATGGTTGGGATTTGCTTCCATGTAATGATAAAAACAATGATTAACTTATGTTCATGAAGTAAATAATACATAAGATGGATAAATTCAATGTTTTAGCTTTGCATGCATTGCAACGAGTGTTATGCTAATAATTAGGGTTGAAAATTATTAACTTTTATTGATATAGAGAGGGGTTCATTTATGGAGCAAGGGAAACAAACATTTTCCATAGAATGGGCAGGCCGGCAGCTGACTGTTGAAGTCGGCGAGGTTGCTAAACAGGCAAACGGAGCGGCGCTCATCCGCTATGGAGATACCGTCGTATTGAGCACAGCGACAGCGTCGAAGGAAGCAAAAGCTGTCGACTTTTTTCCATTAACAGTGAATTATGAAGAGCGATTATATGCCGTAGGGAAAATCCCAGGCGGATTTATTAAAAGAGAAGGCCGTCCGAGTGAGAAAGCAACATTAGCGAGCCGGTTAATTGACCGTCCGATCCGTCCGCTGTTTGCTGATGGCTTCCGCAATGAAGTACAAGTGATCAGCATGGTCATGAGTGTCGACCAGGACTGCTCTCCGGAAATGGCCGCCATGTTCGGTTCATCACTGGCGCTTTGCATTTCCGATATTCCGTTTGAAGGTCCGATTGCCGGCGTGGTGGTTGGCCGGATCGACGACCAATTTGTTATTAATCCTACAGTGGAACAGATGGAAAAGAGCGATATGAACTTAACTGTGGCCGGAACGAAAGAAGCGATTAACATGGTAGAAGCCGGCGCCAATGAAGTTCCGGAAGAGGTCATGCTTGAAGCAATTATGTTCGGCCATGAGGAGATCAAACGGCTCATTGCCTTCCAGGAAGAGATCGTTAGTAAAGTCGGGAAAGAAAAGTTAGAAATAGAATTGTATGAAGTGGATGAGGCGATTGAGCAGCAGGTTCGCAGCCTGTGCGAACAGGAACTGCTTCAAGCGATTCAAGTCCAGGAAAAACATGCCCGCGAAGAAGCCATTCAAGAAGTGAAGAATGAAGTTATGGACAAATTCACAGCGGAGGAAGCGGATGAGGATACACTGAAACAAGTGGCTCAAACGCTGGACAAGCTAGTAAAAGAAGAAGTTCGCCGCTTAATCACAATGGAGAAAATCCGGCCGGACGGGCGCAAAATTGATGAAATTCGCCCGCTTTCTTCAGCTGTCGGCATTCTTCCGCGCACACACGGTTCCGGCATGTTTACTCGCGGACAAACGCAAGTGCTGAGCATCTGTACATTAGGTGCATTGGGAGATGTGCAAATTCTTGATGGACTGGGTGTAGAGGAATCGAAGCGATTTATGCATCATTATAATTTCCCATCATTCAGCGTAGGAGAAACGCGCCCGCTAAGAGCGCCGGGCCGCCGTGAAATCGGTCACGGAGCGCTTGGAGAACGGGCGTTAGAACCGATTGTTCCGAGTGAAAAGGAATTCCCTTACACGATCCGGTTAGTTTCCGAAGTGCTGGAGTCAAACGGCTCTTCTTCGCAAGCCAGTATTTGTGCGAGCACGATGGCGATGATGGATGCGGGTGTGCCAATTAAAGCACCGGTAGCCGGAATTGCGATGGGGCTGGTAAAATCAGGTGAAAACTACACCGTTTTAACGGATATTCAAGGAATGGAAGACCATTTAGGGGATATGGACTTTAAGGTTGCCGGCACGTCGAAAGGCGTTACTGCGCTGCAAATGGACATTAAAATTTCAGGTTTAAACCGTGAAATTCTTGAAGAAGCCTTGCAGCAGGCTAAAGCAGGGCGCATGCAAATTTTAGAGCATATGATGACCATTATTTCCGAACCGCGGAAAGAGCTGTCCACCTATGCTCCGAAAATTTTAACAATGACGATTAATCCTGATAAAATCCGAGATGTCATCGGACCAAGCGGCAAGCAAATTAACAAGATTATTGAAGAAACAGGAGTTAAAATCGATATTGAGCAAGACGGAACTATTTTTATCTCCTCCGTCGATGCCGCTAAAAATAACGAAGCCAAGAAAATTATTGAAGACATCGTACGTGAAGTGGAAGTTGGACAAATGTATTTGGGAACCGTCAAACGCATTGAGAAATTCGGCACATTTGTAGAATTATTCCCTGGAAAAGACGGCCTCGTTCATATTTCTGAATTAGCCGAAGAACGGGTGAGAAAAGTCGAAGATGTCGTGTCTCTTGGTGATCAGCTTCTCGTGAAGGTAATTGGAATTGACGACCAAGGGCGAGTAAACCTTTCTCGCAAAGCGGTATTGAAAGAACAGAAAGAACAGAAAGAACAAGAAGAAAAACAGCAGCAATCTAAATAATTGGAGGCTGTCTTATAAGAGCGGGGCTATTCCATTGCGAGTGAATAATAGTGTTTTGCCAATTCATAAATACTATTGCTCAGCAGCAGAGGATGTCCGGCTCTTTGTTTTTTATAAGATCCCTGCTGATAAAGAAGGAAGAGAGGCACGAGAAGCCGGAGCGTAAGATCATGGCCATCTATGCCCGGTCCTAGCCTTTTTTTCTTCTGTTCAACAGAGGAGGAAAAGACTCCCTGGTTTAAGGATTTGCTTTATATGCAGGCACAGCTTGCTGCTTATCCAAGTTCTACTTCCTGAGAGCCATTCATAATTTTAAATGGACGGGAGGAGGTATGGACAATGTCAGCTATTAAACATATGATAGGTATATTGATTATAGTGTCAGGTGTTCTGCTGCTTGTTGAAAGGACAGCAGTCGGTACGTATATTGATCAATTGAAGAACGAAGCCGTCACCGTGCAAAGCTCAGTTTCATCGCTGAGAAGCAAGATCGGGCAAGAGGCAAAAAAGCGTTATGTTGAAGCGCAGGACGCCAAGATCGATCGGGTGTGGAAAGCGATTCCTGGCTATAACGGCCTTGAGGTCGATAGGGAAAAATCCTATAAAATCATGAAGAAAAACGGCGCCTTCTCACCAAAATATTTAGTTTACAAGCAAGTATCTCCCAAGCGCCATTTAGATGATTTGCCTCCTTCACCCATCTACCGGGGACATCCAGATAAACCGATGGTCAGCTTTGGCATTAATGTAGCTTGGGGAGAAGAATACTTGCCAAAGATGCTGGCAGTATTGAAAAAACATCGTATTCATGCTACATTTTTTTTCGAAGGACGCTGGGTGAAAAAGCATCCTGAATTGGCAAAGATGATCATAAAAGCCGGGCATGAAGGGGGCAATCACTCGTATTCTCATCCGGATATGGGCGTGTTAAGTGCCCGCCAAACCCGGGAAGAAATGATCAAGACCAATGATGTGCTTGAAGCAACCATCAATGTAAAACCTTCATTATTTGCTCCTCCAAGCGGCAGCTTCGCGGATCAGACGGTCAAAGAGGCTGACAAGCTGGGGATGCGAACCATTTTGTGGACGGTTGATACAATTGATTGGCGAAAGCCCGCTCCGGATGAATTGATTAACAGGGTGATGAGTAAGATCCATCCGGGAGCTATTATATTAATGCATCCAACCCATTCCTCATCCGCTTCATTGGATATGCTCATTCAAGAAATAAAGGCGAAACAGCTAAAAATCGATACGGTGTCCAACTTGTTAAGTGAGACGCGTGTGCATACAGAATACAGCCATTAACATAGAACAGGAGATGCTTTTTTCTGCAGCTAGAATAGGAGGATTATTTTGATAAAGAAATTCACATGCGATAATGGTGTAAGAATAGTAATGGAAGAAATTCCAACCGTCCGATCCGCGGCTATAGGCATATGGATCGCGACTGGTTCAAGAGATGAAACATTGGAAAACAACGGGATTTCTCATTTTCTTGAACATATGTTTTTTAAAGGAACAGAAACGAAGACAGCGAAAGAGATAGCTGAGAGCTTTGACAGCATTGGCGGTCAAGTCAATGCGTTTACCTCTAAAGAATACACCTGCTACTATGCAAAGGTTCTTGATAATCATGCGGAATATGCATTAGAAACGCTGGCCGATATGTTTTTTAACTCTGCTTTTGATCAAGAGGAAATGACCAAAGAGAAAAAAGTGGTAGCAGAGGAAATAAAGATGTACGAGGATACACCGGATGATATTGTGCATGATTTGCTGAGCAAAGCTGTCTATAAGAATCATTCTCTCGGTTATCCCATACTTGGAAACGAAGAAACATTAGCCAGCTTTACTAGAGAGAAATTAAAACAATATATGTATGATATGTATACTCCTGAGCGTGTTGTGATTTCCATTGCCGGAAATGTGAGGGAAGAGCTAGTGAATAAGGCGGATTCTTTATTTGGCCAATACGAAGGCGGAAGCCGGCCAGCGGGGCAATCGGCTCCCGAATTTTTCAGCCATAAAGTATCCCGAAAGAAAGAAACGGAACAGGCTCATCTCTGCTTAGGATTTGAAGGGCTGCCAATCGGCCATCAAGATATATACAGCTTGGTCGCTTTAAATAATATTGTAGGAGGCAGTATGTCTTCACGTCTCTTTCAGGAAGTGAGAGAGCAGCGCGGCCTCGCTTATTCCGTTTTTTCTTATCATTCTTCTTTTCAAGACAGCGGCCTTGTTACGATCTACGGCGGAACGGGCGCTGACCAATTGGACCAGCTGTTTGAGACGATTCAAGAAACGCTTGCAACCTTACTGCGTACTGGCGTTACAGTGAAGGAGCTTCGAAACAGCAAAGAGCAATTAAAGGGAAGCTTGGTGCTCAATCTTGAAAGCACAAGCAGCCGCATGAGCCGAAACGGCAAAAATGAACTGATATTGAAAAAGCACCGCCCCCTTGATGAAGTGGTCCGCTTGATTGATGAAGTCTCTCTTGAAAGCGTTAATAAAATGGCTCAACGCCTGTTTAATAAGGATTTCTCAGCTGCTCTTATCAGTCCGGATGGAAAGTTGCCGGTTTCATTATAAATAAGCGCAAGCTCTTGCTGCATAGAAGCAAGAGCTTTTTTGTATGAGTGGAAAAGAGAAATTCACAACCGAGACAATCACCTAAATGAATTTTTGTCATAGAATATAGAAGTGAGCTGGAGATCAACAATAAGAAGGATGGTGAAGCCGATGCTTACAGGCCTTCAACTGGCTGTGCTGGGAGGGGATGCACGCCAGCTTGAGATTATTCGGAAATTAACAGAGCTCGACGCGAAAATTTATTTAGCCGGTTTTGACCAATTAGAGCAAAGTTTCACCGGAGCTGTCAAAGAAAATATAGAAGATATTCCTTTTGAAGAAATAGATGCCGTTTTGCTTCCGGTTGCCGGATTGCAGCCTGGCGGAAAAATTGAGACCGTTTTTTCAAATCATGATTTGCGTTTGACGAAAGAGATAATAGAAAGAACCCCTGAGCATTGTACGATCTTTACCGGTATCAGCCCGTCTGCATTGACTCAGCTGGCCGAACAAACAGAGCGGCGCCTCATCCGGCTGTTCGATCGGGATGATGTCGCTATCTACAATTCAATTCCAACAGCCGAAGGTGCGGTGATGTTGGCGATTCAACATACAGATTTCACCATTCACGGTTCAACTGTAGCTGTGATCGGCATGGGAAGAGTAGGGATGAGTGTGGCCAGAACATTTAAGAATTTAGGAGCAAAGGTGAAGGTCGGTGCAAGAAAGAGTGAACACTTGGCGCGTGCGGTTGAAATGGGACTTGAGCCCTTTCATATTTCAAGATTGGCTGAAGAAGCAGAGTCCGCTGATATCATGATTAATACGGTCCCTACATTAGTGATCACAGCTCCTGCAATTGCAAGAATGCAGCCGCATACACTCATCCTTGATCTGGCTTCAAAGCCGGGAGGCACGGACTTTGAATACGCGGAGAAAAGGGGCATCAAAGCGATTTTAGCTTTAGGGCTTCCGGGGTTAGTTGCTCCGAAAACGGCTGGACAAATTTTAGCGGGAGTGCTGGCAGAGCTGCTGAAAACAGAAGATTCCAAATGAAAGGGGAAAACGATCATGACCTTGCAGGGAAAGAGAATTGGCTTTGGCATTACGGGTTCGCATTGCACGTACAGCGAGATTTTTCCTCAAATTGAGAAGCTTGTTCATATGGGAGCTGATGTTATTCCTATCGTCACAGCAACAGTGAAGAATACCGGCACTCGCTTTGGCAAACCGGGTGAATGGGTGGAGAAAATTGAAGAAGCAACCGCCAGAAAGGTCATTGATTCCATTGAAAGCGCAGAGCCGCTCGGACCGAAGATGCCGCTTGATTGCATGGTCGTTGCGCCAATAACAGGAAACTCCTTAAGCAAGCTGGCCAATGCCCTGACGGATTCTCCCGTATTGATGGCAGCTAAAGCAACGATGCGGACTCACAGGCCGGTCGTTCTAGGCATCTCAACGAATGACGCACTCGGTTTAAACGGACAGAACATCATGAAATTGCTGGCTACAAAGAATATTTATTTTGTTCCGTTCGGCCAAGATAATCCGCATCAAAAGCCGAATTCTATGGTGGCCAGCATGGACCGTTTAACCGACACAGTTGAGGCGGCTTTAGCCGGAAAACAGCTGCAGCCTGTCATTATTGAGAAATTTCGAGAGGAAACTTAAAAGTCTTCTTGACTTTATATGAGGATAATAAAAGAGCGGGACTTTGAAAGCACGGTCTCCGCTCACACCATTCTTATGCCTTATGTGCCATTAGCCTGTTGCCAATACTTTCTGCAAAGTTTTCACGGAACCGGACAATTTGCTCTTCTTTTCAAACATGAATATGTTAAAATAGTAGCTATTAAAAAGTGTTATTACACTCTTTTTACTATTTTATATTATTAGAAAACACGTTACATACCTCAAGGTAATATCGGTGAATGGAAAGGGGAAGAAGTAATGAATAATAAAGGATTTCACGTAGCAGTAGTTGGCGCAACAGGTGCTGTCGGCCAACAGATGTTAAAAACATTAGAGAAGAGAGATTTTCCAATCAGTCAACTTACATTGCTGTCATCGGCTCGTTCCGCCGGGAAAGCAATTTCTTTTAAAGGGAATGAAGTGATCGTTCAGGAAGCAAAGCCGGAAAGCTTTGACGGGGTGGATATCGCTTTGTTTAGTGCGGGCGGTAGTGTTTCTAAAACGCTGGCTCCTGAAGCAGCTGAGCGCGGAGCCATCGTGATAGATAATACGAGCGCCTTTCGTATGGATCCAAGCGTTCCGCTAGTCGTGCCGGAGGTCAACAAAGAAGATTTAAGAGAGCACCGGGGAATTATCGCCAATCCAAACTGTTCCACCATCCAAATGGTGGCGGCGCTCGAGCCTCTTCGCCGGGCGTTCGGCTTGAAGAAGATCATCGTCTCTACGTATCAGGCTGTATCCGGAGCAGGAGCGAAAGCGGTTGAAGAACTGAATGAGCAGACGAAAGCAATCATCAACGGGGAGAATTATGAACCGGGAATTCTGCCGGTGGGCAGCGGCAAGAAGCATTATCAGATTGCTTTTAACGCAATTCCGCAAATCGATAAGTTCGAGGAGAATGGCTATACATTCGAAGAAATGAAAATGATTAATGAAACGAAGAAAATCATGCATATGCCTCAATTGCATGTGGCAGCTACTTGCGTCCGTCTTCCGGTGGCGACAGGACATTCAGAGTCCGTCTATTTTGAAGTGGAAAAGCAGGGCTTAAATGCTTCAGATATTCAGGAGCAATTAAAAGAAGCGCCTGGAATTGTGCTTGAAGACAATCCTTCCGAGCAAGTATATCCAATGCCAGCGAATTGCGTAGGCAAAAACGATGTGTTTGTCGGACGCATCCGTAAAGATCTGGATGAAGATGCAGGTTTTCATATGTGGGTCGTTTCTGATAACCTATTAAAAGGAGCGGCTTGGAACTCCGTTCAGATTGCAGAAACATTAATTGAAATGGGCCTTGTTCAGGCGAAATAAAAAGCCTAACGTTCACCAAGGACAGGTAGAGGTGTAAATAATGAAAATCATCGTACAAAAATTTGGCGGAACATCTGTCCGCGATCAGCAATCGCGATTAAATGCCAAACGTCATATTGAAAAAGCAATGAAAGAGGGGTACAAGGTCGTTGTCGTGGTCTCCGCTATGGGCCGTAAAGGCGAGCCGTATGCGACCGACACGCTGTTGTCACTAGTGAACGGGGAAGAAATGAAGCTGACTGCAAGAGAGCAGGATATGCTTCTTTCTTGTGGAGAGATTATTTCCAGTCTCGTTTTTGCAAATATGCTGCTGGATAATGGAATCTCCGCTTGCGCCTTAAATGGCGCCCAGGCGGGATTTATGACAAACAGCGAACATACGAACGCGAAAATACTGGAAATGAAATGCACTAGACTGCTAAGCGAACTCGAAACCCATGATGTGGTTGTCGTTGCTGGTTTCCAAGGAGCCAATAAGGCGGGAGATGTGACAACAATCGGCCGCGGCGGAAGCGACACATCAGCGGCCGCTTTAGGTGCGGCTTTGGGAGCGGAGTGGGTCGATATCTTTACGGATGTGGAAGGGATTATGACGGCTGACCCTAGAATTGCCGATAAAGCCCGCCCGCTGGCTGTTGTGACCTATAACGAAGTGTGCAATATGGCTTATCAGGGGGCAAAAGTCATCCATCCGCGAGCGGTGGAGATTGCGATGCAGGCGAAGGTGCCTATCCGCATCCGTTCCACGTATTCAGATGGTGTAGGAACGCTAGTGACGTCACTAGCTAAGCAAAACAAAGGGTCCGATATTCGCGAACGTTTAGTGACGGGAATTGCTCACGTAGCGGATGTAGCCCAAATCAAAGTGCATGCGAAAAAGGACCACTATAATTTGCAGGCGGAAGTATTTAAAGCGATGGCGAATGAGCACATCTCAGTTGATTTCATCAATATTTCTCCTACTGGTGTCGTCTATACTGTGAATGGGAAAATGGCAGAGCACGCCCGAGAGGTGTTGCGAAGCTTAGGATACGAACCAGAAATTGAAAAGGGATGTGCCAAGGTTTCGGTAGTTGGAGCCGGCATGACTGGCGTGCCTGGAGTAACCTCGACGATTGTTCATGCGCTTGCTGATAAAGGAGTGCGCATCCTGCAGTCAGCAGACAGCCATACTACGATCTGGGTGCTTGTCAAGAACGAAGAGTTAACCACAGCCGTTAATGCCCTGCATGATGCATTTCATTTGCATGAAGAACATTTTGAATATGAATTTAAGAAATAAGCCGCTTAGAAAGAGGAGGAGAAAGCATGGCTTCATTTGGTCGGGTCTCTACCGCGATGGTAACCCCTTTTGATTCAAAAGGGAATATTGATTTTGGGAAAATTACGCAACTGGTTGATTACTTAATCGAAAATGGAACAGATTCAATCGTTGTAGCCGGCACAACAGGGGAGTCCCCTACGCTGACTTCCGAAGAGAAGATCGCTTTATTTAAACATACAGTTACAGCGGCAGCTGGACGAGTACCGGTTATTGCCGGTACAGGCAGCAATAATACAAAGAGCACAATTGAGCTGACAAAGAAAGCGGAAGAAGCCGGTGTGGACGCGATTATGCTCGTTGCCCCGTATTATAATAAGCCGAATCAAGAAGGGATTTACCAGCATTTCAAAACAGCTGCTCTTGCTACTTCACTGCCGGTGATGCTTTACAATATTCCGGGACGTGCAGGGGTGAATATTGCGCCGGAAACGATCATTCAATTGTCTGAAATCGACAATATTGTCGCTGTGAAAGAAGCCAGCGGGGATATAGATGCGGTGACGGAAATCATTGCAAAAACGGCGAATGATTTCCTTGTTTATTGCGGGGACGATGGGCTGACTCTTCCCGTATTGTCTGTCGGCGGAGATGGAGTCGTATCGGTCGCTTCTCACATTGCCGGAAAGGAAATGCAGCAAATGGTCACAGCTTTCCTTGAAGGCAATATTCAGCAAGCAGCGAAGATTCATCAAGAGCTGCTGCCTCTGATGAGAGGATTGTTTGCTGCGCCAAGTCCGGTGCCGGTCAAAACAGCTCTGCAAATCAAAGGAATGGATATGGGATCGGTTCGCTTGCCGCTCGTTCCTTTGACAGAAGCCGAGAGAGCCCGCTTACTGAAACTGCTCTAATCATCCCGTTTGCACAAAAGCTGCAGGAATAACTAGAATAAATAATCTTGATGCATGAGGCTGGGGCATAACTAAATTTGCTGACATGAAAGCCAAATCTTGTGTTTTAATTAAATATGAAAAACGATAAAGCCGAACTATTACGAAGCTCTCCATTAGAGTTCTGAATAATAGTTCGGCTTTTATTATTAGTTGAAAACCTGTTATCCCCGCCTCATGATTGCGGGAATACATAGCGATGTTCCGCCGGACAGAAGAATGTATTGGCTTTACTTTCCTTCATCCATTATAATAAAACTATTGGTATGGGACGGGCTGGTCTTGTATATAGGAGGAATTATAAATTGGGTAAGAAGAAAAACGAAATAATTAAAGTGATTCCGCTTGGCGGAGTAGGTGAAATTGGAAAGAATATGACGGTCATCGAAGTTGACCAGGAGATCTTTGTGGTTGATGCGGGATTGATGTTCCCGGAAAACGAAATGCTCGGGATCGATACGGTCATTCCCGATATTTCTTATTTAATCGAAAATAAAGAGCGCGTAAAAGGAATTTTTCTTACTCATGGACATGAAGACGCGATTGGAGCTTTAGGCTATGTGCTGAAGAAAGTAAAAGCGCCGGTGTATGGAACGAAACTGACGATTGCTTTGGCGAAGATGCGCTTGCGTGAAGAAAACGTTAAAGATGAAGTGAAGTACTACACCGTTCATTCGGATTCCAAGCTTCGGTTTGAAGGGGTGGATGTCACATTCTTCCGTACAACGCACAGCATTCCTGATTCACTCGGTGTTGCGATTTTAACTTCAGAAGGGGCGATTGTTCATACCGGAGAATTTAAATTTGATCAGGCGGCTAAAGGCTTTTATGAACCGGACATCGGCAAGATGGCTCAGTTAGGCCGCAATGGTGTCTTTATGCTGTTGTCTGATTCAACGGAAGCAGAGCGCCCCGGACATACAACGTCTGAATCTGTGGTTGCTGGCCAGTTATCCGATGCGTTTCATTCGGCGAAAGGGCGGGTGATTGTAGCTTCCTTTGCTTCCAATCTTGTCCGCATTCAGCAAGTATTTGATGCCGCTTATGAAAACGGCCGGAAAGTGGCAATCAGCGGAAGAAGCTTGCAGCGCGTCAATGATATTGCCATCAAGCTGGGCTATTTAAATGTCAAAGAGGATGTGCTAATTAGCCTGCAGGAAATCTCTGAATACCCGGATCACAAAGTGGTCATTTTAACGACAGGTGTTCAGGGCGAGCCAATCGAAGCATTGCAGAAGATGGCCAAAGGGGCGAATAAGCATGTCAAAATCAAACAAAACGATACCGTGTTGCTGACGGCGACGCCATCCCCTGGATTGGAGCTTCTGATGGCTAAAACCGTCAATCTTCTTTACCGCGCCGGAGCGACCGTATTAACAGGGGACCGCAAAGTTCATGTATCGGGACACGGCTTTCAGGAAGATTTGAAGTTTATGCTGAACATCATGAAACCGCGTTTCTTTGTTCCAATTCAAGGGGAGTACCGCATGCTGAAATCTCATGCGAAACTAGCTGTGCAGACAGGCGTGCCAGAAGAGAATATTTATATTCCCGAAAAAGGAGACGTCATCGAGTATAAGAACAATAAGCTTCGCGTCACTTCAAAGGTTTCAGCTGGAAATGTGCTGATTGACGGCATTGGCGTAGGAGATGTCGGCAATATCGTTTTGCGGGACCGGAAGCTGCTTTCTCAAGATGGCATCTTTATAGTAGTGATTACATTAAGCAAAAAAGCAAAGAAAATAGTCTCCGGTCCAGAAATTATATCTCGCGGCTTTGTCTATGTGAGGGAATCCGAAAAATTAATGGATGAATCCACTAAGCTGGTCACTGACATTGTCGAAAAGAATATGGCTGGTGAATCGTTTGAATGGGCCAGCATTAAACAGGATGTCAGAGACCAGCTTAATACATTTTTATTTGAAAGAACAAAACGCCGCCCAATGATCCTGCCAATAATCATGGAAGTATAAAATCATAAAAAACCATTCTTGGCCTCAGTGCTCATGCCCTTCCCAGCAGAGGGAGTGAGAATGGCGCCATAAGAGGATTGAAAAGAGCCCCAGGGCTCTTTTTTTCTGTCTTCGCAGCCTTGAAAGGATAAATTCAGAAAAAATGAGAAAGATATTCTTATTCAAGAATGAAAGGAGCAGATGGAGTTGGATACGGATCAGGATAGAAAGAGAATGGAGGCTGGAGCGGAGCCTAAAGAAACACAGGAAAAAACAGAATCCGCTTTAATGGAAAAGATTCAGCAGCTTGGCCAAACGAACGTTCCGCAAATGGCTAAGGATACATCCGTTCATTGTTTGACCATTATCGGTCAAATTGAAGGGCATTTGCAGCTACCTCCCCAAAATAAAACGACCAAGTATGAACATGTGATTCCGCAAATTGTAGCCATTGAGCAAAATCCTGATATTAAAGGGCTGCTTGTGATCTTAAACACGGTTGGCGGGGATGTGGAAGCAGGGCTTGCCATTTCCGAAATGCTCGCATCTTTATCGAAACCGACCGTTTCTATCGTGCTCGGCGGCGGCCATTCCATTGGTGTGCCGATTGCAGTCTCTTGCGACTACAGCTTTATTGCTGAAACCGCTACAATGACGATTCATCCTATTCGCTTAACTGGATTGGTCATCGGCGTTCCTCAAAGCTTTGAGTATTTAGATAAAATGCAGGAACGCGTCGTTAAATTTGTCACCAGACATTCGGGCATTCAAGAGCAAGCGTTTAGAGATTTAATGCTGGCGAAAGGCAATTTAACGAGAGATATCGGTACGAATGTGGTTGGTAAAGATGCGGTCAACTACGGTTTGATCAATGAAGTCGGAGGAATTGGCGAGGCGATGAAAAAACTGAATAAATTCATTCAAGAGAATGAAACAGAAAGCAAGATGATCCAATGATTTTATATACCACGATGCCTCAAGAACATATTTTCCCGCATGATTTTACATCGGAGGAACTCGAGCTGATCTCCTGGAATGGCATTCCTCTTTATGCGGAGCGCGCCGATCACCAATATCGGGTCATTCGAATCGTCAGCACCGATCCATCTCATTATTTGAACGACTCCCTTACACCCGGAAGCATGATTTCTCGTTAAACAGTATTAGAAGGATGCGAACAAATATGCTATAATAAAGAAAGCAGCCAAAGCGGCTGCTTTCTTACTTTTATGTAATAATCTATGGAGTAGGTGGTTGGCCATGACTCGAAAAAGAAAGAAATCGTCTAGACGGACTAAGAAATCGCCGCAAATAAAAGAGGCATTAAAGCTTGAACTTATCGGCATAATATTAATTGCTTTGAGTCTAATAGGAATCATTCAGCTAGGAGCAGTAGGAAAAGCATTTGTTTATTTTTTTCGCTTTTTTTTCGGCCAATGGTATATGCTGGGGTTTATCGGAACCATCCTATACGGTACCTACATAATGGTTAAACGGGAAAGACCGCTTCTATTTCAGCGCAGGCAGGCGGGCGTGTATATTGTTGTCATCAGCCTGTTGCTATTAAGCCACGTAAAGCTGTTTGAGCTGTTAGGAAATGGCCGTTTATTTGCCGAACCTAGCGTTTTGGTCAATACGTGGAAGCTGTATTGGCTGGAAGTGAAGGAAGGGGCTCGCTTAACGAGCGATCTCGGAGGCGGGATGATTGGAGCGGTTTTGTTTTCTGTCTCGCATTTTTTATTTGATACGTTAGGCACCCGAATTCTAAGCTTTGTTCTCATAATGATCGGTTTAATTTTAATAACGGGAAAATCGGCGGGAGAATTATTCAGTCAACTGTCTGCCGCTGTCAAGAAAAACATTCAAAAGCAATGGCGAGCCTTCCGGCAAGATTTAAAGGACTGGCAAAGCGAGAGGCAAACCCGCGCCCGCAAACAAGCGGAGAAAGATGAAGCAGCTGATCGCACCGTCAAGATCAAGGGGGTGTCCTCGTCTTCGGCGGCAAGCGAGGAAGAGGAGTTTGACCATTCCGATCCAATTATTTCAAGCTTTTCGGAACGGGCATATACAGAGGAACCGCATGCGGACAAAGAGCCAGCGGAGCCTGGCAAAAAATCAGCTGCAAAAGCGGGGGGAAAAGAGGAAGATGCGCCGGCAATCTCCTTTACTGAAGTGGAAAATAAAGATTATCAGCTGCCGCCGCTTAAATTGCTGAAAAGGCCGAAGCAAACAGATCAAAGCAGGGAATACCAGCAAATTCATGCGAATGCCGCCAAGCTTGAAAGAACGTTCCAAAGCTTTGGTGTAAAGGCCAAGGTCACTCAGGTTCATCTTGGGCCTGCTGTTACAAAATATGAAGTTCACCCGGACGTGGGCGTAAAGGTAAGCAAGATTGTTAGCTTAAGTGACGATTTGGCATTGGCTCTTGCTGCCAAAGATATTCGGATGGAGGCACCCATCCCGGGCAAATCGGCCATCGGCATTGAAGTGCCCAATTCGGAGGTGGCCGTTGTGTCCCTGCGGGAAGTCGTGGAAGCCAATGCCCATAAAAAGCCAGAATCGAAGCTGCTGATTGCTTTCGGCCGCGATATTACGGGAGAAGCGGTTTCAACGGAATTAAATAAAATGCCGCATTTACTCGTTGCAGGAGCAACGGGCAGCGGCAAAAGTGTTTGCATCAACGGAATTATTACCAGCATTTTGATGAGAGCGAAGCCTCATGAAGTGAAAATGATGATGATCGACCCTAAAATGGTGGAATTGAATGTATATAACGGTATTCCCCATCTGCTGGCACCCGTTGTTACAGATCCAAAAAAAGCCTCCCAGGCCTTAAAGAAGGTCGTCGGTGAAATGGAGCGGCGCTATGATCTATTCTCCCATAGCGGAACAAGAAATATCGAAGGCTATAATGAACATATTAAGCGCCATAATGCAGCAACGGGAGAAAAACAGCCGCTTCTTCCATATATCGTCGTGATTGTGGATGAGCTGGCTGACTTGATGATGGTTGCGTCTAAAGATGTGGAAGATTCGATTACGCGATTAGCTCAGATGGCTCGGGCGGCCGGCATTCATCTCATCATTGCCACACAGCGCCCGTCCGTTGATGTCATCACGGGTGTGATCAAAGCTAATATCCCATCGAGAGTTGCTTTTGCTGTTTCTTCGATGACTGATTCAAGAACGATCCTTGACATGGGCGGAGCCGAAAAGCTGTTAGGACGCGGGGATATGCTCTTCCATCCGGTAGGCTCTTCCAAACCCGTGCGAATACAGGGGGCCTTCTTATCTGATGAAGAAGTGGAGGATGTAGTGAACTTTGTCATCTCCCAGCAGAAAGCGCAATATCAGGAGAGTATGATTCCTGAAGATGTGCCGGAGACGAAGGATGAAGTGGAAGATGAATTATATGATGAAGCTGTTCATCTTGTAGCTGAAATGCAGACAGCATCCGTTTCGATGCTTCAGCGCCGATTCCGCATCGGCTACAGCCGGGCGGCAAGGCTGATTGATGAAATGGAGCTTCGCGGGGTAGTGGGTCCCTATGAAGGCAGCAAGCCGAGAAATGTGCTGATTTCTAAACCGTCAGAGGAACAGTCTCCATAAAACAAGGGCCGGCTGAAAGCAGCAGCTAGCAGTCGGCTTTTGGTTATCCTAAATGCAGACTCACTTTATTTGACTGCCGGATGATCAATCTGAAATCATCTTTTCAAACTGTATTAAAAGGGAATATAATACCTATCATTACAATTGTCATCAGACGTCACAGGAAAGCAGGTGGTTACATGACGATCAAGTCAGATAATAGACATCTATATTTACAGATCATCGATCGCTTGAAGCGGGATATAGAAGCGGGAGTGTACAAGGGAAAAGAAAAGCTCCCCTCAGAATTCGAACTGGCCAAACAGCTCGGAGTCAGCCGGGCGACATTAAGGGAAGCTTTGCGCATTCTGGAAGAGGAAAATGTGATCACCCGAAGGCATGGGGTCGGCACCTTTGTTAATGCCAAGCCGCTGTTTACCTCGGGAATCGAACAATTATCAAGCGTTACGGATATGATTATTCAAGCAGGGATGGAGCCGGGTACGATCTTTTTAAGCTCCAACATCGAAAGCCCGACAGAGGAGGATATGAAGCGGTTTGGCAGTGAACCGGATGAGGACATTATCATTATTGAAAGAGTTCGTACAGCTAATGGGGAGCCCGTCGTTTATTGTCTGGATAAAATTCCAGTCAAGCTCTTTCCAAAGGAATACAATTACGACGATGAATCGCTATTTTCCGTGTTAGACCGTATTGGAAACCGGAAAATTTCTTATGCGGTCGCGCATATTGAACCATTCGGCTTTCATGAAAAGGTGTCGCCGATTTTGCAGTGTGATCCGGAAACCGCTTTGTTATTATTAAAGCAGCTTCATTTTGATGATTCGGACGTTCCCATTCTCTATTCAATGAATTATTTTAAGGCGGATAAGTTTAGATTTCATGTGATGAGAAAACGGATCTAGTCTTTTATCCCGCTGTAAAATGCCTTTCGGTCTCTTCCTTTAAGGACGGCGTCAGCAACGAAAGCCGAAGCGGGAGAACGAGGCATCTAAAGGCGCTGCAGCAGAACGCTGCGGCGGGTTAGTCTGGGTTCTTCTTTTCAAGCAGCGGGGATGAAGAAAACTCCGCTGCTTGAAGGTCACTTTACATAAAATCTATGCGGACGCCTACCGTGTTATGCCGAGCAGAAAATGAGAAAAGCCGTCCGTCCGCGGGCGTTTTTTTGTTAAGAACAGATGGGAAAAAGCCGCTGAAACTCTCTTTCCAAAGAGAGCTCAGCGTGCAGTTCAATGTTCAACCAGCCGGCACTCGTGTATAGTGAAATTAAGTTTTTAATAATTGCGGGCATGAAGAAGGGCTTTATCGGATAGAAATATAGACATAGATGCATGGATAAGGAGGATCTTTACGTGACTTTAGTGGATGAAATAGTAAAAAAGAAAAAAGGATATACCCTGCATATAATTCAAACGGACAAATACAAAACCAACACTCTTGTGTGGAAGATGAAAGCCCCTCTTGAAAAAGAGACAGTCACCATGCGAGCTTTGCTGCCTTATGTCTTGCAGAGCGGCTCAGAGGCTTATCCCGCTTCAACCGCTTTGCGCGCTCATTTAGACGATCTGTACGGTGCGAATTTTTTTGTGGATGTGGCCAAGAAGGGCGATTATCACATCATGAGCTTTTCAGTTGAAGTGGCCAACGAACGTTTTCTAAAGGACAAAGAACCGCTGTTAAAACAAGCGATGGATTTTTTCCATGAGGTGCTGTGCAAGCCCTTGGCCAAAGACGGCTCTTTTGATGAAGCAATCGTTGCCGGTGAAAAGCGCAATTTGAAGCATCGCATTCAAGCGGTGTATGATGATAAAATGCGCTTTGCGAGCGTGCGGTTGTTAGAAGAAATGTATGATGGCGAGCCTTACGCCCTGCAGTCGAACGGTTATCTTGAAGCGGTGGACCCCATTGATCCTGCATCTTTATTCCGCTATTATGAAAAAGCTTTTGCTGAGAATGAGATGGATTTGTATATGGTTGGAGACATTGACCCTCATGAAGCAGAACAAATCGCTGACCAGCTGTTCGCCTTTAACGAGCGGCCGCAGCTGCCTTCGAGCGCAAAGCTGGCTCTTTCGCGAAAGGACAAGCCAAAGATTGTGAAGGAGGTGCAGCCGATTAATCAAGGTAAGTTGAACATCGGCTACCAAACGAACGTGGTCTACGGCGATCCGGATTATTTTGCCCTGCAAGTGTTCAACGGCATCTTTGGCGGCTTCTCTCACTCGAAGCTCTTTGCCAACGTGCGTGAAAAAGCAAGTCTGGCTTATTATGCGGCGAGCCGCGTAGAGAGCCATAAAGGATTTCTGATGGTGCTGTCGGGCATCGACAGCAAAAACTACGATCAGGCCGTTCAAATTATTGATCAACAGCTCAATGCGATGAAAAAAGGTGAAATTTCGGAAAAGGAAATACTGCAAACAAGAGCCGTCATCCGCAATCAATTGCTGGAAACGGCCGATACCGCCCGCGGATTAATTGAGCTTTTGTATCAGAATGTCGTTGCCCGCAAGCACGTCACCCTTGATGACTGGCTGGAAGCGGTTGAAAGGACGACGATTGAAGAAGTAACGGCCGTGGCAGCTCAGGTGGAAACCGACACCATTTACTTCTTGTCTGGAACGGAGGATGCATGATGGAGAAAATAGTGTTTGATCAGCTCCAAGAAGAACTTTATTATGAAAAAATGTCCAACGGGCTTGATGTGTACGTTTTGCCGAAAAAAGGGTTCAACAAAACCTACGCTACATTTACTACGAAATACGGTTCGGTTGATCATTGCTTCGTTCCTCTCGGCAAGCAGGAATTTGTCCAAGTACCCGACGGCATTGCTCACTTTTTAGAACATAAAATGTTTGAAAAGGAGGAAGGGGATGTATTTCAGCATTTCAGCCGGCAAGGTGCTTCAGCCAACGCCTTCACTTCCTTTACAAGAACGGCTTACTTATTTTCATGCACAGCCAACGTTGTTCAAAATTTGGAAACGCTGATTAACTTTGTGCAGGACCCTTACTTTACGGAAAAAACAGTAGAGAAGGAAAAAGGGATCATCGGGCAAGAAATCCGGATGTATGACGATAATCCGGATTGGCAAGTGTATTTTGGCGTCATCCAAAATATGTATCATAGGCATCCGGTGAAGATTGATATTGCCGGTACAGTTGATTCGATCGCCGAGATTACGAAGGATCATTTATTTGAGTGCTATCGCACATTTTATCATCCGAGCAACATGCTGTTGTTTGTCGTCGGTTCGGTGGATCCGGAAAAAACGATGGCGCTTGTCCGCGACAACCAGGCACAAAAGCCTTTCGAAGCTCAGCCGAGCATTCAGCGTCGCTTTGAAGCGGAACCGGAAGCGGTGAAAGAGAAGAGGCGGGTACTGAAGATGAATGTTCAGACTTCCAAATGCGAAGTGGGATTGAAAGCGATTGATACAGAATTGCAAGGGAAAGAATTGCAAAAACGGGAGCTTGCCATGAACATTCTTCTTGATATGCTGTTTAGCAAAAGCTCCGAGCTGTATTTTACGATGTATCGGGACGGATTGATTGATGACACGTTCGGTTATGATTTTACTCAGGAAAAAGGCTTTGGATTTGCGACGATCGGCGGTGATACGAGCCGTCCCGAGGAATTAGAACAGCGCATTCAATCGATATTATTGGAGGCGAAAGCAGGGAAGCACATAACCGAAAAGGCGCTGGAGCGGTCAGTTAAGAAAAAAATTGGAGCCTTTTTGCGCGCGGTGAATTCGCCTGAATATATTGCCAATCAATTCACACGCTATCAATTTAATGGCATGGACTTGTTTGATGTAGTGCCTATTTTAGAAACCATTACCTTTGAAGATATTCAAGCGGCAGCCAAGAAACTAATAGCTGCGGACCGTTTAACCGCTTTTCACATTTTGCCAAAAGAGAAATAGATTGAAGCAAAGCCAGCTCGGCGCATAAGCGTCTGTGTTTGGCTTTGGGCCATATAGAGGAGAAGTACGATCATGAAACCAAATGCACTAATAACGGGAGCCAGCGGCGGCATCGGCCGGGAAGTCGCCAAGAAGCTAGCAAAAGAAGGGTGGAATCTTTATCTCCAGTATTTTCAAGGGGAACAAGCGATCCAAGAGGTCAAAGAGCAAGTGGAGATGCTCGGAGCTGAAACGATCATAATCCAAGCCGATTTATCTTCTCCTGAAGGGGCGAGAAAGCTTCTGAATGAGCTGTTTACTGTGCAGGCAGTCGTCTTTGCTGGCGGAACGGCGCATTACGGCTTATTTCAGGATACTAAGGAGGAGGAAATCGACGAATTGTGGAATCTCCATGTGAAGATTCCCATGCTGATCATTCAGCAGCTGATCACTAAGTTGCAAAGAGAGAAATCGCCCTCCATTGTTTTTATTTCATCCATTTGGGGACAGACTGGAGCGGCATGCGAAGTGGCTTACTCTGCGGTCAAGGGGGCGCAAAATGCTCTTGTGAAAGCGCTGGGAAAGGAGCTGGCCCCCTCGCAAATAAAGGTCAATGCTGTTGCGCCAGGTGCGGTCAATACACCGATGCTTGCCCGCTTTTCGAATCAGGAAGTAAACGAGCTCGCTCGGGAAATTCCAATGGGCCGATTAGCGGAACCCTCTGAAATAGCGGAGGCTGTCAGCTTTCTCTGCTCGCCCGCCTCCTCATACATAACGGGACAGCTGCTGTCTGTAAATGGGGGATGGTATGCCTGAACTTCGTGCATAATTTCAAGAGATCGATACAAACTAAGGTTGTAACTCACTAAAGGAGGGACAACACAATGTCTGTACTTGATAATTGGCACGAATGGAAGAACTTTTTAGGAACAAAGCTTAATCAAGCAGAAGACCGGGGAATGAGCAGTGATGTAATTAATAATACCGCTTATCAGATTGGCGACTACTTAGCGAACAAAGTAGATCCTAAAAATGAACAAGAGCGTGTATTATCCGATTTGTGGTCTGTTGCTTCCGAAGAAGAGCAGCGTGCCATTGCCAGTGTGATGGTGAAATTAGTCCAAAATAACGGCACTCGTTAAAAGAGAGGGAGGGATTTCCTCTCTTTTTTCTTTTAAAAGCAGCTTAAATCATATATGATAGAACCTAGATATTATACATTTGACAAGCATGATCACTGGAGAGGCATAAGGAGTGTTTTGATGTCCAAAAAAGAGTGGTATTTAGAATATAAAATCGTCAAAAACCGCCCTGGGCTGTTAGGAGACATTTCTTCTCTGCTGGGCATGCTGTCGATCAACATTGTGACCATTAATGGAGTGGATGACGGCAGCCGCGGCTTGTTAATGCGTGCGCAAAGTGAAGATCAAATCAGAAGGCTGGAATCCATCTTGCTAACCATTGATACAATTCAAGTTATTAAGCTGCGGGAGCCTAAGCTGCGCGATCGGATGGCGGTGAGGCATGGCCGCTATATCGAGCGGGACAACGATGATAAAAAAACCTTCCGCTTTGTGCGAGATGAGCTTGGACTTCTCGTGGATTTTATGGCAGAATTGTATAAAATGGAAGGCCACAAGCTAATTGGCATTCGCGGCATGCCTCGAGTGGGAAAAACGGAATCGATAGTGGCTGCCAGTGTCTGCGCCAATAAGAGGTGGCTGTTTATGTCTTCGACGATGATAAAGCAGACCATTCGTGATCAGCTTATTCGCGGGGAATACAACCCGAACCATATTTTTATTCTGGATGGGGTTGTTTCCACCAAACGAGCGAACGAAAAACATTGGCAGCTTGTCCGGGAAATCATGCGTTTGCCGGCAGTAAAAGTGGTGGAGCATCCGGATATCTTTGTTCGAAACAGCGAGTATAAATTGGAAGATTTTGATTATATTATCGAACTTCGCCATCATCCCAATGAGGAAATTACATACGAACCTGTTGGAAGAAACAACTTTTTCCAGGATGCAAGCATCGAAGGCTTTGACTTTTAATTATGGAAGGTGTTATTGGTGACTGAACTAGGAAACCGCTTAAAAGAAGCGCGAAAAGCAAAAGGGTTGTCTTTAGCTGATGTGCAGGAAATGACCAAAATTCAAAAAAGGTATTTAACTGGCATCGAAGAAGGGAACTATGATATGATGCCAGGCAAATTTTATATCCGGGCATTCATTAAGCAATATGCGGAAGCTGTCGGGTTAAACCCGGATGAATTATTTGAGGAATATAAAAGCGAGATTCCTTCCTCTCATGAGGATCAAATTCCTCAGCGGGCTACAAATGTAGAATCAGCAAAATCCACGGTTCCCAGAGAACCTTCAAAACTCCTTGAATATTTGCCGAAAATAGTAGTGACCGCTTTTATTATTGGAGTGCTGGTGCTGTTGTGGTACTTTATTTCAAAAAGCGTTTCCGGTGATCAAGCCGTGAAGGAAGAAACGGTAGTGGAAGAATCTCAAGTTTCATCCGAAGAGGACAAACAAACAGAGGCTCCTAAAAAAGAAAAAGCGGTAAAAGAGGAAGCGCCGAAAGAGCAGCCTAAAGCGGAAGAGCAGGAGAAACAAGTGCTTAAAGCCGCAGGTGTGAGCGGTAGTAACGCGACCTATCAGCTAGAAAATGCAGAGAAATTTGAACTGACTGTTTCATCGAAAGGCTCCACTTGGGTAGGTGTAACGGATGGAAGCGGCAAGAGCCGATTTGGCGATATGATTCCATCTGGCGAGACGCAATCCTTTGACTTGACGGGACAAACGAGCGCAAAGATTCGAGTAGGAAACGCGCCGGATACGGAAATTAAAGTCAACGGCGAAACGTTGAAATATCAGATTCCTGCTGCGAATCAAGTGACGCAAAACATTATTATTCAAGTGCAACAAACTGCAGAGTAACATATTGTTTGGAGGAGGCAAACGGTTCAAGACAGCCGGCTTCCGCTGTGGAATGCTGGTTCTCTTAACCGTTTGTCTTGATCATAAGTGGAGGGACAATTGTGAATTTACCGAATAAGATTACTGTATCACGGATATTAATGATTCCCATTTTTATCATCATTATGGTGGCTGACTTCAGCTGGGGAGAGATCCGCTTCCTTGGAACGGCTATGCCAACAAACCATTTTGTAGGTGCGCTGATTTTTATCATAGCCTCGACCACTGACTGGATTGATGGCCACTTTGCGAGAAAATACAATCTTGTTACAAATCTGGGGAAGTTTTTGGACCCGCTTGCGGATAAGCTGCTGGTTTCAGCTGCGTTAATCGTTCTAGTTGAACTGGGCGCTGCTCCGTCTTGGATTGTGATTATAATCATTAGCCGTGAGTTTGCAGTAACGGGCTTGCGACTTATTCTTGCTGGTGAAGGAGAAGTAGTCGCAGCCAATATGCTGGGAAAGATAAAAACATGGACGCAGATTATTGCCGTTTCAGCGCTGCTGCTTCATAACGCACCGTTTGAGAGCCTGTCAGTTCCATTCGCTGAATATGCATTATGGGTGGCTACTTTCTTCACTATTTGGTCCGGCTGGGATTATTTTTATCTCAACCGCCGTGTTTTTAAAAATTCAAAATAAGGAAAACACCATTGGCGATCAGCCGGTGGTGTTTTTTAAAAAGCGGGGAGAACATCAAATGAATGCTGAAATCATAGCTGTAGGCTCAGAATTATTATTAGGGCAAATTACGAATACCAATGCTCAATTTCTTTCGCAGCATTTGGCCGAATTGGGAATTAATGTCCATCACCATAGTGTTGTAGGAGATAATATGGACCGTTTAATCCATGTCGTTCAAGAAGCTGAAAAACGAGCTCATCTATTAATTTTCACCGGGGGATTGGGCCCGACAAAGGATGATTTAACAAAGGAAGCGATCGCTGCTCACATCGGCAGGGAATTAGTGTACCACGAAGAGGCGCTGAGGAGCATGGAAAAGTATTTTATGAAAACGAAGCGGATCATGACGGAAAATAATAAAAAGCAAGCGCTCGTTATGAAGGGGGCAACCGTGCTGCCTAATGATCACGGCATGGCGCCGGGCATGTTTTTGCAAGCTGGGAACCATCACTATATGCTTTTGCCCGGACCGCCCAGGGAAATGCAGCCGATGTTTATTCAATACGGCAAAACAGCGCTTGCCGGTCTTCTTGAAAAAGTGGAAAAAATCGATTCGAGAGTGCTAAGGTTTTTTGGCATTGGAGAAGCTGCTTTAGAAATGGCAGTAGAGGATCTGTTAGTGAACCAAAAAAATCCGACCATCGCCCCTTTAGCGGGGGATGGGGAAGTCACTCT
Source organism: Bacillus xiapuensis (assembly GCF_002797355.1). Classification (GTDB taxonomy): domain Bacteria; phylum Bacillota; class Bacilli; order Bacillales; family Domibacillaceae; genus Bacillus_CE; species Bacillus_CE xiapuensis. Next base: position 1,220,679 of record NZ_KZ454939.1, read on the forward strand.
GCGCATCACAGCGAAGCATGAGTCTGAAGAAGAAGCGCGCCGGATGATCCAAGAAGCAGAGGATGAGATATTGCGCAGAGTAGGCCATTATTTCTATGGTTATGACAATACAACGATTGCCGCAGAACTGGCGGATCTGCTTAAAAGGAAGCACGTGACGATTGCTGCGGCGGAAAGCTTGACAGGAGGGCTTTTTCAAAGCGAGTTGGCAGCCGCACCTGGAATCAGCTCCGTATTTAAAGGCGGCGTCGTTTGTTATACAAAGGAAATCAAACAGCAGCTTGTCCGAGTCAAAGCGGCCACTATCGCTGAGCATGGAACGGTAAGTGAAGCATGTGCCATCGAGCTGGCAGAAAATATTCGTGCACTGCTGGATGCGGATATCGGCATCAGCTTTACGGGTGTGGCAGGACCGGATCCGCTTGAAGGGAAGGAGACCGGAACGGTCTGGATCGGAATAGCTCAGCGGAAGGGTTCGGCTAAAGCCTTCCGGCTCCATTTGTCTGGAAGCCGCTCGGGAATCCGCAAACGTTCTGTCAAATACGGCTGCCACTATTTGCTTCAGACACTGAACATAGAGTAGGAATATTCTAAATATTATTGACTGTTTACGGGCGCTTGCCTTATAATGAACGGCAAGAGTTACATTTCATTTCCAATATTTATATCAACACTCTTATTGAGAGCGGCGGAGGGATTAGGCCCGATGATGCCCGGCAACCTTCAAGCATTTGCTTGAAACGGTGCTAATTCCTACAGGCGATTAGCCTGGAAGATAAGAGGAGGATCATGTTATCAACCCCCTCTTCTATGATTTTAGAAGAGGGGGTTTGATCTTCCCCGGAAAAAATGATCTTTTAACAGGAGGAGTTTAGAATGCCGAAAGAGCAGTGGGGTCCAGAAACGGTATTGCTTCATGGCGGTCAAGTGCCAGATCCATTGACAGGCGCTAGAGCCGTGCCGGTTTATGAAACGACATCTTATGTATTTAAAGATACGCAGCATGCAAGCGATTTATTTGGCTTGAAACAAACGGGAAACATCTATTCTCGCATTATGAATCCGACGGTTGACGTTTTGGAGAAGCGTGTGGCATTGCTTGAAGAGGGAGCGGCGGCTGTCGCTTTTTCATCAGGGATGGCTGCGATCGCTTTTTCTATTTTGAATATTGCCCATGCCGGCGATGAAATTGTTGCAGCGGCCAACTTATATGGGGGGACCTATAATTTATTCGCTAACACGCTTCCTAAATACGGAATAGAGGTCAAGTTTGTTGATTCCACGAATCCGGAAAACTTCCGCCGGGCCATTACCTCGAAAACGAAAGCGCTTTATGGAGAAATCATTGGAAACCCTTCACTGAATGTTTTGGATGTTGAGAAAGTGGCGAATATCGCTCACGAATTTGGGGTTCCTCTTATTGTGGACAATACCTTTGCCACCCCTTACGTCTGCAAGCCGCTTGCTTGGGGAGCTGATATTGTGGTTCATTCCGCAACGAAATGGATCGGCGGCCACGGCACAGTGATTGGCGGGGTGGCCGTTGATGGCGGCACCTTTGATTGGAGCAGCGGAAGATTCCCGGGATTTACGGAACCTGATGCTTCATATCACGGCTTGAAATATGCCGAGATTGAAGGTCCGGCCTTTGCTGTCAAACTGCGCGTGCAGATGCTGAAAGATTTCGGTCCATCGATGAGTGCGCACAGTGCCTTTTTATTGCTGCAGGGCATGGAAACATTGCATCTTCGTATTCAGCGCCATCATGAGAATACAACGAAGATTATTGAATATTTACAGAATCACCCCGGCGTTGAATGGGTGTCTCATCCGAGCTTGCCCGATCATCCGTCACACAAGCTTGCTGCAAAATATTTGCAGAACAGCAGCGGTTCCATTGTCGTTTTTGGCATTAAAGGCGGACGGGAAGCGGGCAAGAAATTAATTGATCACATAACATTATGGTCACATGTGGCCAATGTGGGGGATGGAAAGTCGCTGATCATCCATCCAGCTTCTACGACACATCAGCAATTAAGTCCGGAAGAACTGGTTCAGTCCGGGGTAAGAGAAGAATTAATTCGCTTATCGGTCGGGCTGGAATCGCCAAAAGATTTGATAGCCGATTTAAACCAAGCGATCGAGAAGGCTACCGGCGCGGCAACCGAGGTGTAAACGCAGCTCTGATCATTCCCTGCCTCCCGCGGGGAATTTTTTTGCATGGCAAACGATCCCCTTCGCTTGAGAATGTGGTAAACTGAAAGAGCGGAAAGCAATCCTTCCTTTTAATCTTCTTCATTGTTGAACATGTGAATCCCCGTTCCTCTATCAATCAAAACCCGATAATAAATATAAGCGAATAAATGTTCGGTTTTCGCTTGAAATAATCTCATTAAAAAGGTATAGTAGTAATAGATTTTGAAACAGAGACTGCAAAATAACTTTATTTAATAGATTTTCATTTTTAAGGAGGAATTTTAGTGAACGATCGTCAAGCAGCATTAGATATGGCCTTAAAACAAATTGAAAAGCAATTTGGCAAAGGCTCTATTATGAAATTAGGTGAACAGACCGACCGGAAAATTTCCACCGTACCAAGCGGCTCCCTTGCTCTCGATGCTGCTTTAGGAGTGGGCGGTTATCCGCGCGGGCGGATCATTGAAATATACGGACCGGAAAGTTCGGGTAAAACAACGGTGGCTTTGCATGCCATTGCAGAAGTGCAGGCCAGCGGCGGCCAAGCGGCTTTCATCGATGCGGAACATGCTCTCGATCCAGTGTACGCTCAGAAGCTTGGCGTCAATATCGATGAATTGCTTCTTTCCCAGCCGGATACAGGGGAGCAAGCCCTTGAAATTGCGGAAGCTTTGGTGCGCAGCGGAGCGATTGATATTCTCGTGATTGACTCCGTGGCTGCTCTTGTGCCGAAAGCCGAGATTGAAGGGGAAATGGGCGATTCTCATGTCGGCTTGCAGGCGCGCTTAATGTCGCAAGCGCTTCGCAAGCTTTCAGGAGCGATTAACAAGTCCAAAACAATCGCTATTTTCATTAATCAGATTCGGGAAAAAGTCGGCATCATGTTTGGAAATCCCGAGACAACTCCGGGCGGCCGGGCGCTGAAGTTCTACAGCTCTGTCCGTTTGGAAGTCCGCCGTGCCGAGGCTCTGAAGCAGGGCAATGAAATGGTCGGAAACAAGACGAAAATTAAAGTCGTCAAGAACAAAGTGGCGCCTCCTTTCCGCGTAGCAGAAGTGGATATTATGTACGGGGAAGGAATTTCCCGGGAAGGCGAGATTATCGACTTGGCTTCAAACGAGGATATTATTCAAAAGAGCGGCGCTTGGTATTCCTACAATGATGAGCGTTTAGGCCAAGGGCGTGAAAACGCGAAGCAATTCTTAAAAGAGAATCCGGATATTCGCTATGAAATTATGATGAAAATCCGTCAGCATTACGGTCTGGATCAAGAGATGGCAGAGCCGTCAGAAGAGGATGTGCCTGAAGAGCTCAATTTATTGGAAGAATAAAGACAGAAGGAGCAGTGCTGCGGGCATTGCTCCTTCTGCTGCATAGCTGGCTATAAATGGGCGGTCTAAGATGAAACCCTTGACAATGAATTTCTGCGCCTATAAAATTAGTATGTATATTTTACATTTTTTCTCTTGAAAATGGAAGAATCAACGCTGAATATTGCAAGGTTAACACAATGTATCAGCCGACATGTTAAAAGCATGACAAAAGTTCATAGCAAGGGGAGGTGAAATCATGGAACCCATTACAATCATCTCCATTTTGCTTGGCCTAATCGTCGGTGTCGTTGTTGGCTATTTTGTTAGGAAGTCCATTGCTGAGTCGAAGATTGCCGGAGCGAAAAGCGCGGCGGAACAAATTATAGATGACGCCAAGCGTGAAGCGGAAGCGCTTAAGAAAGAAGCTCTGCTTGAAGCAAAGGATGAAATTCATAAACTTCGTACAGAAACTGAGTTAGAACTTCGTGAACGAAGAAACGAATTGCAAAAACAAGAGAATCGTTTGCTACAGAAAGAAGAGAACCTTGATCGGAAAGATGAAGTGCTCGATAAACGCGAGTCTCAGCTGGAAAGAAAAGAGGAAGCTCTTACTGAGAGACAACAACATATTGAAGAGATGGACAGCAAAGTGGAAGAGATGGTGAAGGCGCAGCAATCTGAGTTGGAACGAATTTCAAGTCTTACGCGTGAGGAAGCACGCGCTATTATTATAGAGCGTGTGGAGAAGGAATTGGCGCATGATATCGCCGTCATGACAAAAGAGCAAGAAAGCCGTGCGAAAGAAGAAGCTGATAAAAAAGCGAAAAACATTCTCTCACTGGCGATTCAGCGCTGTGCGGCAGACCATGTAGCGGAAACGACTGTTTCAGTCGTTAACTTGCCAAATGACGAGATGAAGGGCCGGATCATCGGCCGCGAGGGACGGAACATCCGCACACTGGAAACACTTACAGGTATTGATTTAATTATTGATGATACACCAGAGGCGGTCATTCTTTCTGGATTTGACCCAATTCGTCGCGAGACAGCCAGAATTGCGCTTGAGAAGCTTGTCCAAGATGGACGCATTCATCCGGCACGCATTGAAGAAATGGTGGATAAAGCAAGAAGAGAAGTGGATGAATACATCCGTGAAGTGGGCGAACAAACGACATTTGAAGTCGGTGTTCACGGTCTCCACCCTGATTTGATTAAGATTCTTGGACGATTGAAATTCCGTACAAGCTATGGTCAGAATGTATTAAAGCATTCGATGGAAGTAGCCTATCTTACAGGGTTGCTTGCAGCTGAGCTTGGTGAAGATGAAACGCTCGCTCGCCGCGCCGGACTTCTCCATGATATCGGAAAAGCGATTGATCATGAAGTGGAAGGCAGTCATGTCGAAATCGGCGTAGAATTGGCAACGAAGTATAAAGAGCATCCAGTCGTGATTAACAGTATTGCATCGCATCATGGCGATACGGAGCCAACTTCAATTATTGCGGTTCTTGTAGCAGCGGCTGACGCCTTGTCTGCAGCCAGACCAGGCGCGCGCAGCGAGACGCTTGAAAATTATATTCGCCGCCTTGAAAAGCTTGAAGAAATTTCCGAGTCGTATGATGGCGTGGAAAAATCATTTGCGATTCAGGCTGGACGTGAAATTCGGATCATGGTAAGACCTGAACAGATTGATGATCTTCAAGCTCATCGGCTGGCGCGGGATATCCGCAAGCGTATTGAAGGGGAACTGGATTACCCAGGCCATATTAAAGTGACAGTTATAAGAGAAACGCGAGCTGTGGAATATGCGAAGTAAAGCGGTGTGATCGTTCACACCGCTTTCCCTATGGCTGCGAAAAAGAAAAAAGAAAGGATTTACTATGAAAATTTTATTTGTAGGCGATGTAGTCGGTTCACCGGGACGCGGCATGATTCACGACTATTTACCGATGTTAAAGCAAAAATACCGTCCAGAATGTACGATTGTAAATGGAGAAAACGCTGCCGCGGGACGGGGCATTACTGAAAAGATTTATAAACAGTTTTTACAAGACGGGGCTGATGCGGTCACATTAGGCAATCATTCATGGGACAACAAAGAGATCTTCGAATTTATTGACAGTGCACAAAGGCTTGTTCGCCCTGCAAATTTTCCGGAAGGAACACCGGGCAAAGGACTGGTGTATGTGAAGCAGGGTGGGGTGGAAACGGCTGTAATTAACGTGCAGGGACGGACGTTTATGCCGGCATTAGACTGCCCCTTCCAAAAATTGGAGAATCTGGTGAAAGAAGCGCGCCAAAGAACGCCTATTATATTTGTGGATGTTCATGCAGAAGCGACCAGTGAAAAGCAAGCGATTGGCTGGTTTCTAGATGGCAAGGTATCAGCGGTGATTGGCACGCATACACATGTACAAACGGCTGATAACCGGATTTTGCCGAAGGGAACAGCGTACTTAACAGATGTCGGGATGACCGGACCGTATGATGGTGTCCTCGGAATGGAAAAAACAGCTGTGCTCAAAAAGTTTTTGACGAGCCTGCCCGTTCGCTTTGAAGTGCCAAAAAGCGGCCGGTCGCAGTTGAGCGGCTGCGTAATAGAGCTTGACCGCAAAACAGGTCTCGCTCAATCCATTGATCGGATTTTAATTAACGGGGATCACCCGTTTATCGCTGAATAGCTGTCTGCCCCCCTTTTATGTTGGCGACAAGTAATACATATGCTTGTTTCCGAATATAGTAGCAATGGAAAGATAGCGACCAACTATGTTCAATGGAATGAGCATTCGGTGTGGTTAATAAAAGGGGGACAAGAAATGGAAATATTAAAAGTTTCAGCAAAATCTAATCCTAATTCTGTAGCTGGTGCACTTGCCGGTGTTCTGCGTGAAAGAGGAGCGGCAGAAATCCAAGCAATTGGCGCCGGGGCGCTTAATCAAGCGGTGAAAGCCGTTGCCATTGCCAGAGGATTTGTGGCTCCGAGCGGGGTGGATTTAATTTGCATCCCGGCCTTCACAGACATATTGATTGAAGGAGAAGAAAGAACAGCAATCAAATTGATTGTCGAGCCTCGCTGAATCGACATTATTAAAAAGGCCAGACTCCTGACAGGCAAGTGCTTTGCCTGTTCTCATCCGCTCGGCGGCAGGGGTCTGGTTTTTTAAATGATAAAAGCTTTGCAATTTTAAGAATTAACAGGTATATTAAGTATATTAATCCGATTGATATAATAAGTTTTAGGGGGAGAACGGATGATTTTTGATGCGCATTGCGATGTGCTCTATCGGCTGCAAAATGAAGACGGACGGCAATTTGAGGATGAACATTCTCTGCATGTAACGTATTCTCAGTTGAAAAAAGCAGGCAGCAGGGTGCAGGGCTTCGCCATCTTCTTATCGCCGTTATTGCCTCCGTCCGAGCGGTTTAGGGCGGCCCTTGAACAAGTAAATATCTTTTATGAGAAAATTATTAAGCCACATGCGGATATCAAACTGGTGACATCGAAGAAAGAGCTTCTCCGGCTGAATAAGAATGAAATAGGGGCGATGCTGACATTAGAGGGATGCGAAGCGATTGAAGAGGACCCGCTCAAACTGAATATTCTTTATCAGCTCGGTGTCCGGTCAGTTGGGTTAACATGGAATCGCGCTAATGCGCTCGCTGATGGAGTGATGGAACCGAGGGGGGCGGGACTCACCGCATTCGGCAAAAAGATCGTAAAAAAATTAAATGAATGGAGAATGTGGACCGATGTATCCCATCTATCTGAGAGGGCTTTTTGGGATGTGATCGAGCGGGCGGATTATCCGATAGCCAGTCATTCAAACTGCTACCGCCTTTGTCCGCACGCGCGCAATTTGACAGATGAGCAAATAAAAGCGCTCATCAGCAAAGGCGGTGTCATTGGTTTAACCTTTGTGCCGTTTTTTGTGAAGAAAGCAGGCAGCGTATCGCCGAGCGATGTATTAAAGCATGTAGAGCATCTGTGTGAGCTTGGCGGCGAATACCATCTCGGGTTCGGTTCTGATTTTGACGGGATCGATGAAACGATTCCGGGACTGAATTCTTACAGAAATTATGAGCAATGGGGAGAACTTCTTTCTAAACATTATTCGGCCAAGCAAACAGCCCGATTTTTATTTTATAATTTTGCGAATCGATTTCCAAATTAATCAACAGGCATTAGTATAGTGATTTAATACTAAAAGTGATAAACTAATTTAGTAATAGCTTTGGAGATCCGAGCGTATTAAAGGAGTGTTATATTCTATGATAGAGCAGCTTTCTTGGAAAGTTGGAGGACAGCAAGGCGAAGGGATTGAGAGCACCGGAGAAATCTTCTCCATGGCTTTAAATCGCTTGGGGTATTTCCTGTATGGGTATCGTCATTTTTCGTCCCGTATTAAGGGTGGTCATACCAATAACAAAATTCGCGTCAGCACAACCCCGGTTCGCGCGGTTGCGGATGATCTAGATATATTAGTTGCCTTTGATCAAGAGACTATAGATGTCAATTATAAAGAATTGCAGGATGGAGGCATCATGATAGCCGATGCCAAGTTTGATCCTGTCAAGCCGGAAGACAGCAGCGCCGATTTCTATGCAGTTCCATTTACTGAAATTGCCACAGAGCTCGGCACATCGCTGATGAAGAACATGGTGGCGGTGGGAGCTACATGCGCAATCATCGATCTTGATCCTCAAGCATTCACAAGCGTGGTGCAGGAGATCTTCGGCCGCAAAGGTGCAACGGTTGTTCAGAAAAATATGGAAGCTGTTCACCGTGGGTACCAATATATGATGAAAGAGCTTGGCGACAATGTGGGAGCAATGAAACTGCGTAAAGCCGATGGCAAGCAGCGGATGTTTATGATCGGCAACGATGCAATTGCGCTTGGTGCTCTTGCCGGAGGCGCACGGTTAATGGCCGCCTATCCCATTACCCCGGCTTCTGAAATCATGGAATATTTAATTAAAAAACTGCCGGAAGTCGGCGGAACTGTAATTCAAACAGAAGACGAAATTGCGGCGGCCACGATGGCCATCGGTGCTAACTATGCCGGTACCCGGTCCTTTACAGCCTCCGCCGGTCCTGGTCTTTCTTTAATGACAGAGGCGATCGGCCTTGCCGGTATGACGGAAACACCGCTTGTGATCATTGATACGCAGCGCGGGGGGCCTTCTACCGGATTGCCAACAAAGCAAGAACAATCCGATTTGATGGCAATGATCTATGGAACACATGGTGAAATCCCGAAAATTGTCCTGGCGCCGAGCACGGTGGAGGAGGCCTTTTTTGATACCGCAGAAGCCTTTAATCTGGCGGAAGAATACCAATGTCCAGTCATCATTTTATCTGATTTACAATTATCTTTGGGCAAGCAGACGGTCGAACCGCTTAATTATCAGAAAGTGGACATTCGCCGAGGCAAATTGCTTCAGGAAGAACTTCCCGAAGCGGAGCAGAAAGCATACTTCAAGCGCTACGAAGTAACAGAAGACGGCATCTCCCCGCGGGTGATACCAGGCATGAAGCATGGGGTGCATCACGTAACAGGAGTTGAGCATGGAGAAACAGGAAAACCGTCTGAGTCTCCTTCCAACCGCCAATCCCAAATGGATAAGCGGATGCGCAAGCTGAATAATATTCGTTTTCAGACACCTGTCCACACAAACGCTCCACACGAGGAAGCGGATTTGCTGCTCATAGGCTTTAATTCTACCCGCGGTGCAATTGAAGAAGCGATGGTTCGCTTAGAAGCGGAAGGGCTGAAAGTCAGCCATGCGCACGTCCGCTTGATTCATCCATTCCCAGCGGAGGAATTGCGGCCGCTGATTGAATCATCCAAACATGTGTTAGTTGTTGAAAACAATGCAACCGGACAGCTGGCAAACATCATTAAAATGAATGTCGGCTATCCGCAAAAAATTAAGAGCCTGTGTAAATATGATGGGAATCCATTCCAGCCGCATCATATTTATACGGGAAGCAAGGAGCTGTTTTAAGTGGTGACATTTAAAGATTTCCGCAATGATGTGAAACCCAACTGGTGCCCCGGCTGCGGCGATTTCTCCGTGCAGGCGGCCATCCAGCGGGCGGCTGCTAACATCGGCTTAACACCAGAAAAGCTGGCCGTTATTTCAGGGATCGGATGCTCTGGACGGATTTCAGGCTATATTCATTCTTATGGCCTTCACGGCATCCACGGACGGGCGCTTCCCATTGCTCAAGGCGTGAAGCTGGCCAATAAAGATTTGACAGTGATTGCAGCCGGAGGCGACGGCGATGGCTTTGCGATTGGAATGGGGCACACTATCCATGCGATGAGACGGAATATTGATCTAACCTATATTATTATGGATAACCAAATTTACGGTTTAACAAAAGGGCAGACGTCTCCGCGTTCAGCTGCTGGATTCAAAACGAAGTCCACGCCTCAAGGAGCCATTGAAAGTGCATTATCTCCGATGGAACTGGCGCTTGCAAGCGGGGCCACATTTGTCGCCCAAAGCTTCTCCAGAGATTTGAAAGAGCTGACAGCGATTATAGAAGCAGGTATACAGCATAAAGGCTTTTCTGTTATTAATGTATTCAGTCCATGTGTCACTTATAATAAAATTAACACGTATGATTGGTTTAAAGAACATTTAACAAGCTTATCCTCCATTGAAGATTATGATTCATCGAACCGTGAAATGGCTATGAATGTATTAATGGAGAAAGAAGGGCTTGTCACCGGCATCATTTATCACGATAAGGAAAAGCCGTCCTATCAAGAGATGATCCATGGCTATGCGGAGGAACCATTGGCTTCTCAGGATTTAACGCTGGATGAAGATTTCTTTAACGGACTTGTGAAAGAATTTATGTAAGGCTGACAGAAAACCCAGCAGATGAAAAACTGCTGGGTTTTCTATTGGCGCTCGACAAAAATCTTTTGTTGTTTAATCATTTAGAAAGCTATATACTAAAATAATGTGTACAGATTATTAGCGAAACATACCCCGTTAAACAAGCATGGTCTGGCGGCAGGGTTAGAATAAATAGATGTATTGATGAGCAAGAGAAAGGAGATTATGTTATGAACGAAGATCAACGACTGCATAGTCAGCAAGTGAAGGAAAAGAATCCAGCGGACCAAAAATCCGAAAAGGATTACAGTAAATACTTTGAAAGTGTCTATCAGCCTCCATCGTTAAAAGAAGCGAAAAAACGGGGAAAAGAAGAGGTTCAGTACCACAATGACTTTAAAATCGAGGAACGGTTCCGCGGCATGGGCAATGGACGCAAGTTTTATATCCGCACTTACGGCTGCCAAATGAATGAGCATGATACCGAAGTCATGGCCGGAATTTTTCAAGCGTTAGGCTATGAAGCAACGGACTCCGTGGAGGATGCCAATATAGTGCTGCTGAATACTTGCGCAATTCGTGAAAATGCGGAAAATAAAGTCTTTGGCGAACTGGGGCATTTAAAAGCTCTAAAGCAAGAGCGTCCAGATCTATTGCTCGGTGTATGCGGCTGTATGTCACAGGAAGAATCCGTTGTAAACAAGATTCTAAAAACCTATCCTCATGTCGATATGATCTTTGGCACACATAATATCCATCGCCTTCCGAACATTTTAAATGACGCTTATTTATCGAAAGAAATGGTCATTGAAGTATGGTCGAAGGAAGGGGATGTGGTTGAGAACTTGCCGAAGGTCCGGCGCGGCAATATTAAGGCTTGGGTGAATATTATGTACGGCTGCGATAAATTCTGCACATACTGCATCGTTCCTTATACGAGAGGCAAAGAAAGAAGTCGCCGCCCTGAAGAAATTATTCAAGAGGTTCGCCACCTAGCTGCGCAAGGCTATCAGGAGATCACTCTTCTTGGACAAAACGTAAATGCGTACGGCAAAGACTTTGAAGATCGCACATATGGTCTTGGCGATTTAATGGATGAAATCCGGAAAATAGATATCCCGCGTGTTCGGTTTACGACGAGCCATCCGCGTGATTTTGATGATCACTTAATTGAGGTGCTGGCGAAGAAGGGCAATTTAATGGATCATATTCATCTGCCAGTGCAATCAGGCTCTTCAGATATTCTAAAAATAATGGCGCGAAAGTATAACCGTGAGCAATTTCTCGAGCTTGTCCGCAAGATTAAAGCCGCTATTCCGGATGTAGCGTTAACGACGGATATTATCGTCGGCTACCCGAATGAAACAGAGGAGCAGTTCCAGGAAACGCTTTCCTTGTATCGTGAAGTGGGCTTTGAATCTGCCTACACATTCATATATTCACCGCGTGAAGGAACGCCGGCAGCGAAAATGAAGGACAATGTGCCGATGGAAGTGAAAAAAGACCGGCTGCAGCGGTTAAATGCAGTGGTTAATGAGCTGTCTGCTAAGGCAATGAAACGATATGAAGGCCAGATTGTTGAAGTACTTGTGGAAGGGGAAAGCAAGAACAACCCGGATATCCTTGCGGGTTATACGAGCAAAAATAAACTGGTTAATTTTAAAGGGCCGAAAACTGCAATTGGCAAGATCGTCAAGGTGAAAATTACAGAAGCGAAAACATGGTCATTAAACGGTGAAGTGGTGGAAGAACATATGATGGCTGAGGTGAATTGAGATGGCGAAGTATACGAAAGATGAGATTGTGTCCCGGGCCAAGGATCTTGCCCGCATGATTGCAGAAACGGAAGAAGTCGCTTTTTTTAAAGAAGCCGAAGCAAAAATTCATGAAAACCAAAAGGTTCGTGAGAAGATTGCCAGCTTAAAAAGCCTGCAAAAGCAAGCGGTGAACTTTCAACATTACGGCAAGACAGAAGCATTGAAAATGGTCGAAGAAAAAATCGGGAAAATTGAGCAGGAGCTTGATGAAATTCCTGTGGTACAGCAGTTTAAACAATCTCAAATAGAAGTGAATGAAATTCTGCAGATGGTTGCGACCGCGATTTCCAATAAAGTGACAGATGATATTATTGAATCAACCGGCGGCGATATACTGCGCGGAGAAACAGGCGCTCAAGTTCAGAACCGGATGCCAGGAAGCTGCCGTTAAGGAAAAACCAGGAAAGAGATTTAGCCAAAAGTGCTAAGTCTCTTTCTTTATGAACAATTTATTTTCCTTGATCTAGGCACATGCCTCACTTTTGCTGCATAAGATAAATGGAAAACACATGAGGAGGTACGCTCGAATGGCAGAATTCAGGGAGATCATTACCAAGTCGGTCGTTGCCAAAGGCCGGAAATTCACCCAGACACATCATACGATTTGTCCGCCGCATCATCCATCGAGCATTTTAGGCTGCTGGATTATTAATCATGAGTATAAAGCAAAAAAAGTAGCAAAAAGGGTGGAAGTATACGGCACATACGAAATTAACGTATGGTATTCACATCACGACAATACGAAAACGTCGGTCGTCACAGAGAAAGTGGAATATAAAGATGTCATTAAGTTAAAGTACCGCGATGAGCAATGCTTTGAAGACAATGAAGTGATTGCAAGGGTGCAGCAGCAGCCAAATTGTTGTGAAGCGGTGATTTCGAAGAATGGCCACAAGATTATCGTGCAAGCTGAACGGGAATTTTTAGTGGAAGTCGTCGGGGAAACAAAGATATGTGTGGCCGTCCATCCGCATGATTGCGAAGACGATTGGGATTGTGACTTTGATGATGAAGAGTATGAGAAGTTGGATACAGATTTTATTGAGCAGGAGGAAGGACGATAATCTGAAGTGCCGGCCGAATAATGTGGCCTGCACTTTTTTTGTGGCGGCTTTTACGATCATGTAGGTCGAAAACAGCAGAAAGCCGATGATTATGTTATAATTATTAGCTGTATATAGAAAGGGAACACGGAAAGGGACTGGAGATTAATGGCACAATATACCCCAATGATCCAACAGTATTTAAAGGTCAAGGCAGAATACCAAGATGCCTTTTTATTTTTTCGCTTAGGCGATTTTTATGAGATGTTTTTCGAAGATGCTACGAAAGCGAGCCAGCTGCTGGAGATCACTTTAACGAGCAGAGACGGCGGAGCGGCTGGAAAGATTCCGATGTGCGGAGTGCCCTATCATTCGGCAGCCGGATATATTGAACAGCTGATTGAACTCGGTCATAAAGTCGCTATTTGCGAGCAAATAGAGGACCCGAAGCAGGCGAAAGGAGTAGTGAAACGGGAGGTCGTTCAGCTTATTACGCCTGGAACGATGATGGAAGGAAAGGGACTGCAGGAAAAGGAAAACAACTATATTGCGGCTTTAACTGCCTTCCCGGATCAAACGTTCGCCTTGGCAGCCAGTGACTTAACGACCGGAGAAAACAAAGTCACAATGCTTTCAGCGTTTGAGGAGGTAATCAATGAATTATCTACTTTGCAAGCAAAAGAGGTGGTGATTCTAACCGAGCTTTCAGGCGATATCCAGCAAAAATTAAAAGAGAGACTGGCTGTTACTTTATCGGTGGAGGAAGAAACGGAAGAAAAAAAGGAATTCTTGCCGCTGCTTGAACCGATTGAGCAGTCTAAGCTCCGACAAGCGGTGTGCCTGCTGCTTCATTATCTGTACCGCACGCAAAAAAGAGGGCTGGATCATTTGCAGCCGGTTGAAATCTATCATGTCCATCAATACATGAAAATGGACTATTATTCAAAGCGTAACCTGGAGGTAACGGAAACAATCCGCTCGAAAGGAAAAAAAGGCTCCTTGCTATGGCTGCTGGATGAGACGATGACAGCGATGGGGGGACGAATGCTCAAGCAATGGCTGGATCGGCCGCTTATTCAGCGAGAACAGATCGAAAAACGCCATTCCATGGTGGGGACATTACTGGACTCTTTTTTTGAAAGGCAAGAAATCCGCGAGCAGCTGAAAGAAGTCTATGATTTAGAGCGGCTGGCGGGCCGCGTCGCATTTGGCAATGTGAATGCCCGCGATCTCGTGCAATTAAAAAAGTCACTTCAGCAAATTCCGGTATTGAAGCAATTGCTGAGCCGCTTAGATAACCAAGATCTCAAACGGCTGTCCAACCAATTGGATCCTTGTGAAGAACTGACGGATATTTTAGAACAAGCATTGATCGAGAATCCTCCGCTGACGATTAAGGAGGGAGGCATCATCCGCGACGGTTTCAGCGCGCAGCTGGATGAGTACCGTGATGCCAGCCGGAACGGAAAGACCTGGATTGCTAATTTGGAAAGGAAGGAAAGAGAAAAAACGGGCATTCGCTCATTAAAAATCGGCTATAATCGAATCTTTGGCTATTATATTGAAGTGACGAAAGCCAATCTGCATGCGCTGGATGACAGCCGGTATGAACGCAAACAAACATTGGCCAATTGCGAGCGCTTTATTACGCCGGAGCTGAAAGAGAAAGAAACGATGATTTTGCAGGCTAATGAAAAAATCGTCGAGCTGGAATATGATTTATTTTTGGAATTGCGGGAGCGGGTGAAGGATTACATTCCAAGATTGCAGAAGCTAGCTCAGCTCGTGAGTCAGTTGGATGTGCTGCAGTGCTTCGCCGCTGTTAGTGAAATGAGACGGTACATCCAGCCTGTTCTGACAGATAGCCGCGAGCTGGTCATTAAAGATGGCCGGCATCCGGTTGTGGAAAAGGTTATGGATTCCCAGGAATATGTGCCGAATGACTGTCTGATGAACAGTCAGCGGGAGATGCTGCTAGTAACCGGGCCAAATATGTCGGGGAAAAGCACTTATATGAGACAGGTCGCATTAATATCCATACTAGCGCAAATCGGCTGTTTTGTGCCAGCTGCGGAAGCAAAGCTGCCAATATTTGATCAAGTGTTTACTAGAATAGGAGCCGCTGATGATTTAATTTCCGGACAAAGCACATTTATGGTAGAGATGCTAGAAGCTAAAAACGCGATTACGCACGCCACAGAGAAGTCTCTGATTTTATTTGATGAAATCGGCCGCGGAACATCCACCTATGATGGCATGGCACTAGCACAAGCGATCATTGAGTACATCCATGAGCATATTGGCGCCAAAACGCTTTTCTCCACACATTACCATGAACTGACGGTGCTTGCTGATGAACTCAAGCATCTAAAAAATGTGCATGTCAGCGCGATTGAGCAAAATGGCCGCGTCGTATTCCTCCATAAAATTAAGGAAGGAGCGGCAGACAAAAGCTATGGCATTCATGTTGCCCAGCTGGCAGGGCTGCCGAGTGCATTAATTGAGAGAGCCAACGAAATTTTAAAAGAATTAGAGCATCCGGATCAGCCAAGAGAAGCGGAGCAAGTAAAAGAAGAACAAGGACGGGTTCATCTAGCCAAAACGGAGGAAACGTCCGGGCAGTTATCACTTTTTGCTGACTCGCCAGCAGAAAATCCGGCGCTCACAACGAAGGAGAAGAAGGTAATTGCGGAACTGAAGAACTTTGATTTATTAGAAATGACTCCGCTCAACGCGATCAATGCGCTTTATGCTCTGCAGAAAAAGCTAAAGAAATAACGATGAGATTGGTGAAAGCAGGTGATGAAATTGGGAAAAATCATCCAGCTCGATGAAGTGTTATCAAACAAGATTGCCGCTGGTGAGGTGGTGGAACGTCCGGCTTCTGTGGTGAAGGAATTGGTGGAGAATTCCATAGACGCCGAGAGCACAGCCATTGAAATTGACGTGGAAGAAGCGGGACTGAGCAGCATCCGGATTTTGGACAATGGAGCGGGCATCGAACCGGATGACGTACTGACCGCCTTTGCACGCCACGCCACTAGCAAGATCAAAGATGAAAATGACTTGTTTCGCATTCGCACGCTTGGCTTCCGCGGAGAGGCGCTGCCGAGTATTGCATCTGTTTCGGAATTGGAAATGACAACCAGCACAGGAGATCAGGCCGGCACGAAAATCGTCCTTTCAGGCGGGAACATCATAGAGCATCTGCCTGCCAGCAGCCGCAAAGGAACGGATATTAAAGTATCGGGATTATTCTTTAACACACCCGCCCGCTTGAAATACATGAAGACCATTCACACAGAGCTTGGCAATATTACTGATGTAGTGAACCGGCTGGCTCTGGCTCATCCGGAAGTGGCGATACGCCTTCGCCATAATGGCCGAGAGCTTTTGCACACGACGGGCAACGGGGATGTCCGTCAAGTATTAGCGGCCATCTACGGAATCAATATCGCCAAAAAAATGATTCCCTTTCAAGCGTCTTCACTTGATTTTGAAATAGACGGCTGGCTGGCATTGCCTGAGGCGACGAGAGCCTCAAGAAATTATATAACAATTATGGTCAATGGCCGGTTTATTAAAAATTATCGGCTAGTAAAAGCGGTGCAGGAAGGCTATCATACGCTGCTGCCGATCGGAAGATATCCTATTGCCTTGGTGAACATTGTAATGGATCCTCTTTTGGTGGATGTGAATGTCCATCCTTCTAAGCTTGAAGTCCGGTTTAGTAAGGAACAGCCGTTAATGGAACTGCTGAGCGAAGCGATTCGCAAGGCCTTTAAAAAAGAAACGCTGATACCGACAGTCTCTCCTGCTCCCAAGATGAAAAAATGGGAAGCTTCTCAGCAAGAGCTGCAGCTCGATCATTTACCAGCTGCTCCAGCATTGAAAACAGAGCAAACTGGTTTTCTGGAGAAGCCCGCCCCTTTTTCCTTGCGCGAGACTTTTCAATCTGCGGACTCTGTCGAAACAGATGATGCTGCTGAACAAGAAGCAGAGAACTCTGTCCCGTATTATGCCGCGGAAGAGAAACGAGTTTTTTCCAAAGAACCAATAGCAGAAAAGGAAGAAGCAGAGCTGGAAAAAAGCCGGATTCCGCCCCTTTATCCAATCGGCCAGATGCACGGCACTTATATATTTGCCCAAAATGAAAAAGGACTCTATATGATTGATCAGCACGCCGCTCAAGAAAGATTGAAATATGAATATTTCCGTGAAAAAGTTGGACAGGTAGAGAAGGAATTGCAGGATATGCTCGTCCCGATTACATTGGAATATTCAGCGGATGAGTCCATCAAAATCTCTGAGAATCTCGAAGAATTAGAGAAAGTGGGCATCTTCTTGGAACCATTTGGCGAACGCGCATTTATCATGCGTTCACATCCGCAGTGGTTTCCGAAGGGCCAAGAGCAGGCCATTGCTGAAGAGATGATTGAACAGCTGTTATCAATGAAAAAAGTCGACGTGAAAAAGCTGAGAGAAGAAGCGGCGATCATGATGAGCTGCAAGGCATCAATCAAAGCCAATCATCATCTTCGAACGGATGAAATTCAGCAGCTTCTTGACGATTTGCGTCAGAGCTCGGATCCTTTCACCTGTCCGCATGGCCGTCCTATTATGATTCACTACTCCGTTTATGACCTTGAAAAGATGTTCAAGCGGGTAATGTAGTAAACAGTTTGTCCGCCTCTCTACGAGACAGACTGACAGATAAGGAGGGCCAGCATGAAAAAGAGGAAAGGACTTGTGGTCGGCAGTTTATTGATTCTGATGATGATCGGCGGCTGTACCTATCTTTATCATCAAATGAAAAAGACGGCTTCTAAGCAGCCGCCTAGCCATGTGCCCATTCTGATGGTATTGGGGGCGAAGGTGAATGGGACAGACATGTCACCAAGCCTTCAGGAACGGGCGAAAACAGCCTTAAAGTATGCAAGGGAAAATCCGGACACCAAGGTGATTGTTTCAGGTGGAAAGGGGCCGGGAGAGGCAATCACAGAAGCAGCTGCTTTGAAACAATTTTTTCTTGAAAATGGCATAGAGGAAAAGAGAATTTTCGTTGAAGGGCGCTCCACCTCTACCTATGAAAACTTTGTCTTTTCTAAAAAATTATGGAATATCAAAGAAGCTGTAGTGGTCAGCAATGATTTTCACTTATACAGATCGAAAAAAATCGCGGAAAGCCAAGGAATTAAAATGTACCCGCTTGCTGCTCCTACGCCTGATGCGATTAAAATACATGCATATGCTAGAGAATATGCTGCCATCTTTAAATGGTACCTTACCGGCAAGTAAAAAACGGCCTCCAATTGTCAGACATCCATTCAACAATTGGAGGTGCAGTTTTTTTGCCTGTTCAAAGGGGAAGCGGTATCAGTTTTCTAATTGCTGAGCGGACAGCTTGCGGTAAAGAGGATGCTGATTGTATAACTGCTCATGCGTGCCCATACCAGTAATTTGTCCATTCTCAATGACGACGATCTGATCAGCCTTGACGATTGTAGACAGACGGTGAGCGATCACAAGAGTGGTCCGGCCGGTCATCAGCTCTTCTAAAGCTTGTTGCACAAGCCGCTCCGAGCCGCTGTCTAAATTGGAGGTAGCCTCATCAAGCAGCAAGATTTTCGGATTGCGGATGAATGCCCGGGCAATAGCGATTCTTTGGCGTTGCCCGCCTGACAGTTTCATTCCCCGCTCCCCGACTGGTGTGTCGTATTGATCGGGCAACGCTTCGATAAACTCGGCGGCATTCGCCAGCTGAGCGGCCTTTTTTACCTCTGCGATGGAAACTTTGTCTTTCATTCCGTAACGGATGTTTTCAAAGATTGTTCCTGACATGATCGGGCTTTCTTGGGAAACATAACCGATTTGCTGCCTCCAGGATTCCAGCTGGAACGAGGCGATGTTCATTTCTCCTAGTGTGATTTCTCCGCTGTCGGGCTGATAAAACCGTTCAAGCAATGCAAACAGCGTCGTCTTTCCGCTGCCGCTGGGACCGACGAAAGCGGTGGTTTTGCCGCTAGGGATCGTCAAGGTGATGTCATTCAATAGCGGTTTGCCTTCAGAGTAGCCGAACGATACGTCTTTAAAGCAGATAGATTGCGAAGCGGCATCTGCGAGCTGGCCTTGCTTTTCTGCTTCGGGTTTTAATAATAGCATTTCTTGAATCCGTTCTGTTGCGCCCATTGCCTTTTGAAAAGAAGTGAAGAAAGCGGCCATTTGACTGAAGGGGATAACAATTTGAAACAGGTAAATGATAATGGCCACAAGCGAGCCGGAACTCAGCGCTCCAGAAGCGACGCGAACGCCTCCGTAGCCAATTAATACAACGAGCACGAGCATCATAATAACGGTCATTAGCGGAGAAACCACCGATTGAAGGAGCGCTTCTTTTAGTCCATATTGAAAAAGCTGGTGAATTCGCTGGTAGCCTTTCGACCGTTCAGCGCTTTCCGAGCTGTAGGCTTTAACAAGACGAATATCCGCCAGTACTCGGCCGAGATCACCTGAAAATCCGGCCATTTCTTCTTGGGTACTTTTAGAAATTTGATACATTTTTTGTCCTAACGGCAGAATAATCAGCACAGCCAGCGGTACCGCTACAATCATGATCAGCGTCATTTTCCAGTCAATCATTAATAGAAGAATGACCGCTCCGATAATGGAAATAATGCCTGTAACAAAGGAAATCAGATGCTGGCTGATGAGCATTTTGATCATATTGGTATCCTGTGTTACGCGGCTCATCGTTTCGCCGGATTCATGCTGGTCAAAATAGGAGATCGGCAGAGCAAGAATTTGCTTCCATAGCCGCTGCCGAATTGACTGGACGACGGATTCGCCGATATAACTCATTAAATAAAATGAAAAGCCGCCTGAGAGGATTTGAATGAAGAAGCTTCCGCACAGCCATAAAATCACCGAAGCCCGCAGCTGATTTTCGGCTAGCTGATCCACGAGATCCCGTGTGAAAAGTGGGACAACTAGCCCCGCGGCCGTTTCCAGCAAACTTAAAGCAACCGCAGCAATCATCATCCATTTGGACAGTTCGCTCTTCGTAAACATCTGCAGAAAGGATTTCCAGCGTAAAGCAGCTGACTGCTCATCATTCTTTTTCATCTGCTTTTTCCTCCTTTCCTTGATAGCAAATGATCGCTTCTCCTATCCATTTTTCTTCTTTGGCCAATGCTGTAACTTTTCTTCATATCATAACCTCCAAAAAATGATTGTAATTTTATTGTAAGACATTATGTTAGGTGAGGGCCAAATCTTTTTGCAATGAATTGGATAAATGAACAAAAACTGCTGTACGTAAGCTGGATCTTCTCCTAAAATAAGAAGATGGTGTAAATGAATCTTACTGCAGTGACATAAAGTGAACCTTCAAGAAATAGGGGGGATCTTTCACATCGCGCTGCTGTTTCTCTTAAAGAATTCTTGCGTATCAATCACTGATTTCAGAGGCAGACAGCTGAACTAAGAAGGTCATTTATGATGAAAGCAAAAGCATGGAAAGCGCAAGTCCCACTCAGGGATCCCAAGAGGGGAGCTTTATCCTGCTAGAAAGATAGAAAATGGCGGATATATCAGGAAGAAAGATCGAGCACGGAATGAGTGAATGGGAGACGAATGGTTCAGAATGCCGGTCAAGAGGAAAGGAGAATACAGATGAGCTTTCATGGACAAAAGATTTTGCCTGCTATTCGGACAATGAAGGATTTTGAAAAGATGCTAGACACGCCCTTTGAATATGGAGTGTTCTTGGATTTGCACGTGGGGATGGTTAAAAGCGTGTTTGATTATGCGAAGCAGCACGGGAAAAAAATGTTTTTGCACTTAGATTTAATTCATGGTCTTACAAGTGATGAACATGCCGCTGAGTTTGTCGCTCAGTATGTAAAGCCGTACGGCATTCTGTCAACTAAGGGAAATGCGATTATAAAAGCGAAGCAAAAAGGCCTCTATGTCACTCAGAGGGCTTTTATTATTGATTCAAGCGCCTTAAAGCGCAGCGTTAAACTGATTGAAAAAACCAATCCAGATTATATTGAAGTGCTGCCTGGTGTAGTGCCGAAAGTCATTAAAACGCTGCATGAAGAAACCGGTAAGCCTATTTTTGCCGGGGGCTTGATCGAGGAGCCGGCGGAAGTGGAGCTTGCTTTGGAGGCTGGGGCCTGTGCAATCACCACATCCAACCGCGATTTATGGAAGCATTTTTATTAAATGAAAAAGGGGGCTGATTCTTAATCAATCAGCCTCCTTTTTTGCCATTTCATATGCTCGGCAGCGCCAGCCATTTTGATCAGCAATTATTTTGCGTATGTATCCTACCAACTATTCAAATTGGCTGTAATCGGGCAGTCCAATACCTTTTTGTATTAAATTGCTTTCAATGTCAGCGACAATTTGTTGGATCACAGCTACTCGCGCATAACGCTTGTCATTTCCGGCAATAATATGCCATGGAGCCCATTCTTTGTCTGTTTTATGAAACATTTCTTCAGCCGCTTCTTCATATAAGTCCCATTTTTCCCGGTTCCGCCAATCTTCGTCCGTCAGTTTCCAGCGTTTGAGCGGGTTATGCTTTCTCTCAAGAAAGCGTCTCTCTTGTTCATCTTTGCTAATGTGTATCCAAAACTTGGATATAATATAGTGATCATCGCTCAATTGCTTCTCAAATTGATTGATTTCCTCGTAGGCACGCTTCCATTCACCTGATGAAGCAAAGCCTTCTATCCGTTCGACCAGCACCCGCCCATACCATGAACGGTCAAATATCGCGATTTGCCCGTGCTGCGGGATTTTTCGCCAAAATCGTTGCAAATAGTGATAGCGCAGCTCGTGCGGAGCGGGGGCGGAAATAGGATGGACCTGCAAGCCGCGAGGATCCAATTTTTCCGTGCTGCGTTTAATCGCTCCGCCTTTACCCGCGGCATCCCAGCCTTCCATTACGAGAATAAGGGCGATTTTTTCTTTAAATAAGAGCTGCTGAAGACTGAGCAGTCGCTGCTGGTACAGCTTTAATTGCTTTTTGTACGTTTTTTTGCTTTCAATTTTTTTCGTTAGATCGGTAGCTGCTAATCGTTTCTGCATAGTTGAGGTTCCTCCTTTTGGTACTATTTTACCATAAGAGAGGGCTTTCGGCAGTGGGTTTTTTGTCCTTATTGTGAAAAGGGTAACTCAAGAGAGCATCGCAGCGTCTCTTGCTTCGCGCAGACCCGAACGAGTCGCCGATTTGCTTGCTGCGATTTCCCGCTTAGCCTTTTGCTTTCCCATGCCATCCTTGGTCAGGGAGAAAGGCGGCTTGCAGGTTCAAAAATTCTGATTCCGATCCTAAAAAAATGTTGACAACGCTTTCAATCCATTTTATGATAGATGCAAGTTAATAATTTGTGATAGAGAACAATGAGAACCACAGCTGGATCCTTCTGTAGAATGAAGGCGTTTGTTGTGCTTTTTTTGTTCTCTTTTTATTTTAATTGAGAGGATGAAACACATGACCCCATTTCTAGGTGAGCTACTTGGAACCGCTTTATTAATTGTATTGGGAGCGGGGGTAGTAGCGAATGTAAATTTAAAAAAATCTTATGCTTTTGGAGCAGGATGGCTCGTTATCGCTTGGGGCTGGGGCTTGGCGGTTGCGATGGCTGTTTATGCGGTCGGACAATTCAGCGGAGCGCATCTCAATCCAGCTGTGACGTTTGCTTTAGCGTTTAATGGTGATTTTCCTTGGGCGGATGTGCCGGGATATGTGCTGGCTCAGATGATTGGAGCGATCATCGGAGCAGCGATTACGTATCTTCACTTTTTGCCGCACTGGAAGGTGACAGACGATCCAGGTACGAAATTAGCTGTTTTTGCTACAGGACCGGCAATACCGCATACATTTTCAAATTTATTAAGCGAAATAATCGGTACATTTATTTTGACGCTGGGAATATTATCAATTGGAGCAAATAAATTTACGGATGGCTTAAATCCGTTTATTGTAGGGTTGTTAATTGTTGCAATTGGATTATCCCTAGGAGGGACAACAGGCTATGCCATTAACCCGGCCCGGGATCTGGGACCGAGAATTGCGCACTTTTTGCTGCCGATTGCAGGGAAGGGATCATCCAATTGGGGCTATGCATGGATACCGGTATTAGGCCCGACGCTGGGCGGATCTTTAGGCGGTTTGTTCTATAGAGCCGTATTTGCCGGAGAATTGGTCGCTGCATTTTGGGGAGTCTTAGCTGCAACAGCCGTTTTATTAGCGGCAGCATTCTTCTTTGGAAGAACCCAGGCGGATGTTCAAACAGAACGATAAATGGCACATGTTGATTAAAACAGGAGGAATAACCGATGGAAAAATATATTTTATCTTTAGATCAAGGAACCACGAGTTCAAGAGCGATCTTATTTAATCAAAAAGGTGAAGTAGCTTACACAGCTCAAAAAGAATTTACGCAGCATTTTCCAAAGCCGGGCTGGGTGGAGCATAACGCTAATGAAATTTGGGGAACGGTGCTTGCCTGCATGGCTACGGTTTTATCAGAAAACAGCATTGAGCCTGAGCAAATTGCCGGAATCGGGATTACGAACCAAAGGGAAACGGCGGTTGTATGGGAGAAAGAAACCGGACGCCCTATTTACAATGCCATCGTGTGGCAGTCTCGCCAAACAGCGGATATATGTGAAGAATTAAAAGCACAAGGGCATGATCCCTTATTTCGGGAGAAGACTGGGCTGCTCATTGATGCGTATTTCTCCGGCACGAAAGTAAAATGGATTTTGGATCATGTGGAAGGCGCAAGAGAAAGAGCGGAAAAAGGGGAACTATTATTTGGCACGATTGATACATGGCTTATCTGGAAGCTTTCAGGCGGAAAGGCTCACGTCACGGACTACTCTAATGCCTCACGCACATTGATGTATAATATTCATGAATTGAAATGGGATGAAGAGCTTCTGCGCATACTGGATGTGCCGAAAGCCATGCTTCCTGAAGTTCGTCCTTCATCTGAAGTATACAGCTTAACGGCTCCCCATCACTTCTTCGGCTGTGAAGTGCCGATTGCTGGAGCTGCAGGTGATCAGCAAGCGGCATTGTTCGGCCAAGCTTGCTATGAAGAAGGAATGGCCAAGAACACTTACGGCACTGGCTGCTTTATGCTGATGAATACTGGAGAAAAAGCAGTTACCTCTGAACATGGCTTATTGACAACGATTGCTTGGGGAATTGACGGCAAAGTCAATTATGCGCTTGAAGGCAGCATCTTTGTTGCCGGCTCAGCTATTCAGTGGCTGCGGGACGGCATGCGGATGATAAAGGATGCCGCTGACAGCGAAGAATACGCTGCGCGCGTCAGCTCATCCGAAGGCGTGTACGTCGTTCCGGCGTTTGTTGGACTCGGCACTCCGTATTGGGACAGCGAAGCGCGCGGTTCTGTGTTTGGATTAACGAGAGGAACAACAAAGGAGCACTTCATTCGGGCTACCCTTGAATCTCTGGCTTATCAAACGAAAGATGTTCTAGACGCTATGGAAGCTGATTCAGGCATTTCATTAAAAAAATTACGAGTGGATGGCGGAGCGGTTAAAAATGATTTCTTAATGCAATTTCAAAGCGATATCTTGCAAGTGCCTGTGGAACGCCCGACAATTAATGAAACGACAGCGCTTGGGGCCGCTTATCTGGCCGGATTGGCTGTTGGGTTCTGGAATGACCGCAGTGACATTTCTTCACAATGGAGTGTGGAAAAAGAATTCCGCAGCCAAATGGACAAAAAGCAGCAGCAAAAGCTGTACAGCGGCTGGAAAAAAGCCGTTGAAGCAACTTTGACTTTCAAATTATAAGGCATTGTAGTATAATGGAATTAAGTTAATAGCTTGTCTGGAGACTAAGAGAGACCGATCGGCGTAGTGTTTGATTTCGCTATGTTTAGACGGTCTCTTTTTGTTTTTTTTTGCGAGTGAATGGGTACTTTAATAACTGGAGGGAATTCATGATGACTTTTTCAAGCATGCAGCGAAGCGATGTAATCAATCAATTACAGTCTAATGTATATGACCTGGTTGTAATCGGGGGCGGCATAACCGGATCAGGGATTGCGCTTGATGCCGTAACAAGAGGGATGAAAGTAGCCGTAGTAGAGATGCAGGATTTTGCCGCCGGCACATCAAGCCGTTCCACCAAACTGGTTCACGGAGGACTTCGTTATTTAAAACAATTTGAAGTGAAAATGGTGGCTGAAGTAGGGAAGGAACGAGCAATTGTTTATGAAAATGGCCCGCATGTGACGACGCCTGAGTGGATGCTTCTTCCTTTGCACAAAGGCGGGACATTCGGAAAGTTCTCAACAAACATCGGCCTGAGAGTGTATGACTATCTCGCAGGTGTGAAGAAGTCGGAGAGAAGATCGATGCTCTCTAGAGAGGAGACGCTCCAAAAAGAACCTCTGATTAAAAAAGAAGGTTTAATCGGCGGCGGCTATTACGTGGAATATCGCACGGATGATGCCCGGCTTACGATTGAAGTCATGAAAAAAGCCGTTGAAGAAGGAGCGCTTTCCATTAATTATGTAAAAGCGGAAGATTTCATTTATGAGAACAAAAAAGTGGCCGGTATTAAGGCGAAGGATTTATTGACCGGTGAAATGCTCGAGATTAAAGCGAAGAAGGTAGTCAACGCGGCCGGTCCATGGGTGGATGCCGTCCGCAAAAAAGACTACTCCACAAATAATAAGAAACTAAGATTAACGAAAGGCGTGCATATCGTCATTGATCAATCGAAGTTTCCGCTGCACCAAGCGGTATATTTTGACACGCCGGACGGACGCATGGTATTTGCCATCCCGCGTGAAGGCAAAACGTATGTAGGAACGACCGATACATTCTTCGACAAGGATACAGCGAATCCGAAGACGCTTGCTGAAGACCGTGATTATCTTTTGAAGGCGATTCATTATATGTTCCCTGAAGTGAAATTAACAGCAAAAGATGTGGAATCAAGCTGGGCCGGCGTTCGTCCTTTAATATATGAAGAAGGAAAAGACCCTTCTGAAATCTCCCGAAAAGATGAGCTTTGGGAGGGAGAGAGCGGCTTAATGACGATCGCCGGCGGAAAGCTGACAGGTTATCGCAAAATGGCCGAAACTGTAGTCGACCTTGTTTCAAAGCGCCTTTCTGAGGAAGAGGGGAGATCATTTAAAGGCATTCAAACACGGCATCTGCCAATTTCAGGAGGAGATATCGGCGGCTCGAAAAATCTGCAGTCTTTTGTGGACAAGAAAGCAAAAGAAGCGGTTTCCTTCGGCCTAACGGAAGAACAGGGAAGAAGGTTAGCCAGCATGTACGGTTCAAACGTGGATAAGCTGTTTAATATTGCGCAAGAGAACCAGAATCCGATGCTGCCGAAAGACGTCTATGCGCAAGCGGTGTATGCCGTGAAGCATGAGATGGCGACAAAGCCGGTTGACTTCTTTATTCGCCGCACTGGAGCTGTATTTTTCAATATTGAATGGGCAAAAAAATATAAAGAACCCGTAATTGATTTGATGGCTGAGATGCTTGGTTGGGATGAGGCTGTTAAGAAAGCCTACACCGCAGAATTGAATCAGCAAATTCAAGATGCCGAAACACCAGTTGACGTACAGCCTTAAACCTGAATTATCGACGGAAGATGAAGGGACCAAATTCCTGCAAACCAGCTAATATCCAGCGATGGATAGCGAAGGGAATCGGGTCCCTTCTTTTTATTAGAAGGCGTGCTTATAGGTTTAAAAAAGAAAAAAATGGCGAGAATGAATGATGATCATCAACAAGGAGCCTAAACTTATGTTACGATAAGAAAAAACAAAAGGCAGGGAAGACATTGCAGCAACTTGATAAACTTATCGTGATTATTGGCCCGACAGCGGTTGGAAAAACAGCGCTCAGCATTCACTTGGCCAAACGATTTAATGGAGAAATTATCAGCGGAGATTCAATGCAGATTTATCGCGGAATGGATATCGGCACTGCGAAGATCAAACAGGATGAAATGGAAGGGATTCCTCATCACTTGCTTGACATAAAAGAGCCGCATCAATCCTTTTCCGCTGCGGAATTTCAAGACATCGTAAGAAGGAAAATCAAAGAAATAACCGAAAGAGGCGCGCTGCCCATCATTGTGGGCGGAACCGGGTTATACATACAATCAGTAATTTACGATTATCGCTTTTCAGACAAAGGAGGGGACGAAGCCTTTCGTCTCAAGCTCGAAGAAAAAGCCGAAAAGATTGGCAAAGCAGCACTTTATGAAGAATTATTGAAAGTGGATCCGGAGGCAGCTAAAAAGATCCATCCTAATAATGTCCGCCGCGTCATTCGAGCCTTGGAAGTTTTCCAAACCACCGGAAGAAAAATGTCGGAATATCTGGAAAAGCAGGAGTCCAAGCAGCTGTATGATGTCGCCCTCATTGGATTGACGATGGATCGCGAACTGCTTTACAGCCGCATTAACGCGCGCGTGGATCAAATGATGAAGGAGGGGCTTCTTCAAGAAGTGGAAAGCTTGTGGCAGCGGGGCATTCGAGAGGGGCAAGCAGTCCAAGCCATCGGCTATAAAGAGCTATTTGCTTACCTTGCTGGTGAATGCACACTTGAAGAAGCGGTGGATCAGCTTAAGCAAAATTCAAGAAGATATGCCAAGCGTCAGCTCACCTGGTTCCGCAATAAATTGCCGGTCGACTGGTTCGATGTAACCGATGAAAAGCGCCGAACGGAAAAAATTAAAGAAATTAGTGATTTCCTAGCAGGAAAGCTGCGTTTGAAATAGAATTATTAATGTATAGATAGAAAGAGGAGGAGTAGTCATGAAACAAGGGATTAACATTCAAGATCAGTTTTTAAATCAAATGCGTAAAGATGGTACGCTAGTAACTGTATTTTTGTTAAATGGATTTCAATTGCGCGGTCATATAAAAGGCTTTGACAATTTCACGGTTTTATTTGAATCAGATGGCAAGCAGCAGTTAGTATATAAGCATGCAATTTCCACATTTGCTCCGCAGCGGAACGTTCCAATTTCATTAGAAGAGCAGGAATAAACGGGTAAAACGGATAAAAGCGTGTACATTTACTTGTACACGTTTTTTTTATGGGGAAAATCAGTTAAAATAGATGTACAAATAGAGAAGGAGCAGATGAAAGTGGATGTATGGAATGCAGTGTCAGCAGCAAATAGTTTTTTATGGGGATGGTTTTTAATCATCGCTTTGCTCGGCACAGGTGTATATTACACCTTTAAATTGAGGTTTGTTCAGCTGACGCAAGTATCAAAAGCTTTTAAAGTGGTTTTTAAAAAAAATACGAAAGAGAGCGGAGGCATTTCCTCATTCCAAGCTTTATCGACGGCGGTAGCTGGACAAGTAGGTACTGGAAACTTAGCCGGTGTGGCTACAGCGATTGCCGCCGGCGGTCCAGGTGCTATCTTTTGGATGTGGGTCAGCTCATTTTTAGGAATGGCGACAATATTTGCTGAAGCTGTACTATCGCAAAAGTACCGCGTGGAGAGGAATGGCGAGTATCTCGGCGGTCCGGCCTATTATTTAGACCGCGGCGTCGGAAGCAAAAAGCTGGCGGTTCTTTTTGCGGTATTTATCATACTGGCATTAGGGTTTATCGGCAACATGGTTCAGTCTAACTCTATTGCCGCTGCTTTTGACGGAGTTCTTCCCGTTCCATCGATGTGGATCGGAATCGCCGTAGCTTTGCTGGCAGGCTTTGTGCTGTTTGGAGGAATCAAGCGGATCGCTTTGTTTGCAGAGAAAACAGTACCCTTTATGGCGCTCTTGTATATAATCGGAAGTGTCGTGCTTTTATTCCAATTTAGAAATGAAATTATTCCGGTTTTTGAGCTGATTTTCACTTCCGCTTTTCAATTTGAAGCGGCAGGCGGAGGCGTGCTTGGAGCGACCATTAAAGAAGCGATTCGCTACGGTGTTGCGCGCGGACTGTTTTCCAATGAGGCGGGAATGGGGTCCACTCCTCATGCCCACGCAACAGCGAAAGTTCGCCATCCGGCAGAGCAAGGGCTCGTAGCAATATTAGGTGTTTTAATTGATACGATTATCATTTGTACCGTGACGGCATTAGTCATTTTAGTATCGGGTGCCTATACAACGGGTGAAACGGGTATTGCTCTGACTCAGCAGAGCTTTATTGCAGGCTTTGGTGAGAGCGGGAAAATATTTATCGCGATTTGTTTGTTATTTTTCGCCTTCACGACCATTATTGGCTGGGCGTATTTTGGAGAATTAAATGTCAAATATTTATGGCAGGACAAAGGAGTTCAGATCTACAGGACGGTCGTATTATTATTTATTATTATCGGGTCTGTTATTCATCAAGTCGATTTAGTATGGGAGCTAGCCGATTTCTTCAACGGACTGATGATCATCCCTAACTTGATTGCTTTGATGTATTTGCGCAAGACCGTCCACCAGTCTTTGCTTGAATATAAGAAGCTTTACTAATGGAAAGACAGCTGCGGCTGTCTTTTTATGTATGCTTTTCTCAGGTCATGAATAGAATGAAGAAAGGGAAATTATTTCTTGGGAAAGCGCAAATTAAGTGATCCTTCGACAAATTACAACAATGCTGATGGGGTGAGGGAGATGAAGCAGCCAATAAGGTTGAAAGATAACGGACAAATTAATGTTGTGCTGCATACGAAAAAAGACCGCGTTCAACAACCAGCCCGTAATGACAAGCTGTTCGAATGGTCGAACTCCACAGAGCACGCTGTTTTAAAAAGCATCGAAAGTGAATTGGATGCTTTAATCGGACTTGATGACCTAAAGCAAATGATCAGGGAAATTTATGCTTGGATCTTCATCAACAAAAAAAGGGAAGCAAGCGGATTAAAACCTGGCTCTCAGGTGTTGCATATGATGTTTAAAGGAAATCCGGGCACAGGGAAAACGACGGTCGCCCGGATTATCGGCAAACTGTTTTATGAGATGAAGGTACTTTCCAAAGGGCATTTAATCGAAGCGGAACGAGCGGATTTAGTGGGCGAGTATATCGGGCACACAGCGCAAAAAACAAGAGACTTAATCAAAAAAGCCATGGGCGGAATTTTATTTATTGATGAAGCATATTCTTTAGGCAGGGGGGGAGAAAAAGATTTCGGGAAAGAAGCGATTGATACTCTTGTAAAGCATATGGAAGACAAGCAAAATGAATTTATTCTCATACTGGCGGGGTATCCAAGGGAAATGAATCATTTTTTTTCATTAAATCCCGGGTTGGAATCTCGTTTTCCTTTTGTCTTTGAATTTCCAGATTATCAAGCCGAGCAGCTGATGGCCATCGCTGAAAAAATGGCGGCGGAAAAGCAATATGAATTCAATGAAGAAGCAAAATTGAAATTGCGTGAACATTTTATCATCGCTAAAGAAAAGCACCCGTCTACCTTTTCAAACGGCCGGTATGTGAGGAATTTGATAGAAAAAGCGATCCGCAGCCACGCAGTGCGGTTATTGAAAGAAAGCAATTATAACTATCGGGATTTAATGATCATTCACGCAAAAGACATCAGCCTGCAATGATTCTTCGGCATGAATGACTGTCCTTTGATTATATCAGCTTGATGGAGGAGCAGCTGAAAGAGATGGCACGGCAGCCATTTTTGCTGCTTATCCGTCAATGCGGACAAATAAAAGACTATTTTATATTTTCTGAAAAATGATTGTGTGTAGTAAATGAAATATGGTAGTATACATATTAGAGGATGATGAGGATGCCAAAACGGAATTTAAAGCAAAGAATAATTGATACTTCGTTGGTGATGTTTGAGAAGTACGGCTATCATGGGGTAACCGTTGATCAAATCGTGGAAGAAACGGGAACGTCTAAAGGAGGATTTTATCACAATTTCAAATCGAAAGATGAACTGCTGTATCATATTCATGATATGTTCATTACTTACGTTTTAAATCGTGCTAAAGAAGCCTATCACCACTGCGATTCTCCGGTGGAAAAGCTATGTGCGATTGTGCTTTCATTTACTAAAGTGTTTGATCTCTACAAGCCCCATATCACCGTCTTTTATCAAGAAAGCACGTACTTAAAAGGAGAATTTCAACAGGAAATTCACGAGAAGCGGGATGCTTACCGAAAGATTATTTTGCAAGTGATTAGAGAAGGGCAGGAAAGCGGTGACTTTCGCCCGGAGGTGCCTGCGGAGATTACAACGATGGCGATTATTGGTATGGTTAATTGGACGTACAAATGGTTTAAACAAGACGGTGAATTATCTATTGAAAAAATTGCAGAGATTTTTAATGATTTATTGGTGCATGCTTTAATAACGGAAAAAGGAAGGGACAATGCGGGAACTTTCAAATATTTGCTCAAAAATCAGCCGGTCAATTAATTGCTGGCTATTCATTTGCATGAAAGAGACCGACTAGTCCGTTTTATTTTTTGAATTATCTAAAAAGGGGGAGTCAGGGTGAATTTTGAATTAACGAATGAACAGCTGATGCTAAAAGAAATGGTAAGGGACTTTGCCAGTCAAGAGATTAAACCTTATGCCCAGCGCTTGGATGAAACATCCGAATTTCGCCGTGAGACTTTCAAGAAAATGGGGGAACTTGGACTCCTCGGCATTCCTTTTCCTGAAAAGTATGGCGGAGCAGGCGGGGATACGATCTCCTATGCGATCAGTGTGGAAGAAATCGGAAAAGCATGCGGCGGCACCGGGTTGAGCTACGCTGCGGCCATCAGCTTAGGCGCAAGCCCCATCTATTATTTCGGAACGGAGAAGCAAAAGCAGGAATGGCTCGTACCCATGGCGAAAGGGGAAGCATTAGGGGCGTTTGGCTTAACGGAACCGAATGCCGGTTCGGATGCTGGTGGAACGCAAACGAAAGCGGAATTAGAGGATGATGAGTACGTCATTAATGGTGAGAAATGCTGGATTACCAATGCCGGGTATGCCCGGCAAATAATTGTGACAGCGGTTACAGGGAAGCGGGAAGATGGAAAAAAAATCGTTTCCGCTATCATCGTACCAACCGATGCGCCGGGAGTGAAGATCTCCTGCCATTATGACAAGATGGGAGTGCGCGCTTCGAATACATGTGAGATTATCTTAGATCAAGTTCGCGTGCCAAAAGAAAATTTGCTTGGTGACAGCCAAAAAGGATTCAGTCAATTTCTGTTCACCCTTGATGGCGGAAGGATTTCTATTGCGGCATTAGCGGTAGGCATTGCTCAAGCCGCTTTGGAAAAAGCTGTGCAATATGCCAAAGAGAGAGTTCAATTTGGGCAGCCGATTTCCAAATTTCAAGCAATTCAATTTAAGCTGGCGGATATGGCTACAGAAGTTGAATTAGCAAGGAATTTGGTTTATAAAGCTGCTTGGCTTAAGGACCAGGGCAAGCCATTTGGAAAAGAAGCGGCGATGGCGAAGTTATTTGCATCAGAAACAAGCTTTCGGGCAAGCAATCAAGCGATTCAAATTCATGGCGGATACGGCTATATGCGTGAATATGAGGTAGAGAGGTATTTAAGAGATGCCAAATTGCTTGAAATTGGGGAAGGAACGTCAGAAATTCAGCGTTTGGTGATCGCCCGTCATCTCGGCTGCTAATGAATGGAGGGGAAGGAGATCATGACCGGCTTACTAGAACAAACGGTAGGGGAATTGTTAGCGGAAAGAGCCCGGCAATTTTCAGATCATGAGGCACTCGTCTATGCTGACCGCCCTTTGCGACTTACCTATAGCGAATTTGAGAAGTTATGCCGGAATGCTGCTAAAGGTCTCATGGCGCTCGGCCTTCATAAAGGGGATCATATAGCTGTTTGGGCAAGCAATGTTCCCGAATGGGTCACCCTTCAGTTTGCTACTGGAAAGATGGGGGCTGTTCTGATTACGGTCAATACGAATTATCGCCAGGCAGAGCTGGAATATTTATTGAATCAATCAGAAAGCGAAACACTCATCTTAATGGAAGCCTATCGAGGAAACTCTTATATTGAAACACTGTTCGAATTATGTCCTGAATTGCGGGAATGCGAGCCGGGAAAGTTGCAATCTGAGCGTTTGCCGCTATTGAAAAATGTCATCCTTATAAGCGAGAAGCGATACAGCGGGACGTACAATTGGTCGGATCTTTTGCAAATGGCGGAACAAGTAAGCGATGCCGAACTTGATGGACGAATTAGCAGCTTGCGGCCTGACGAAGTCATCAATATGCAATATACATCCGGGACGACCGGTTTTCCGAAAGGGGTCATGCTGACGCACAGCAATTTGACCAATAATGCTGTAAATATTGCTTCGTGTATGGAGCTGTCGCATAAAGATCGCCTTTGCATACCCGTTCCTTTCTTTCACTGCTTTGGCTGCGTGATTGGCACACTTACTTGTGCAGCGGTTGGTGCTACGATGGTTCCCGTGGAGGAATTTCATCCTGAAGCAGTTCTGCAAACCGTTGAAGCAGAAAAATGCACAGCGCTTCACGGGGTTCCGACGATGTTTCTCTCTGAATTGAATAGTCCGAATTTTCAGGAATACGATCTTTCCACTTTAAGAACAGGGGTCATGGCAGGCTCTAATTGCCCGATTGAGGTAATGAAGTCCGTTATGAATCAAATGAATATGAAAGAGATAACAATATGCTACGGACAGACGGAATCATCGCCGGTTATCACGCAGACAAGGGCGAATGATCCAATCGAGCTTCGAGTTGAAACGGTTGGCCGAGCGCTGCCCCATGTAGAGATCAAAATCGTGGAGCCGGGATCAACAGATGCGCTTCCCCCAAATGTTCAAGGAGAGCTTTGCACCCGCGGTTACCATGTTATGAAAGGTTATTACAATAACCAGGAAGCCACAGACGAAGTCATTGACAGAGAAGGCTGGCTTCATACCGGAGATTTGGCAGTAATGGATGAGAGAGGATATATCAGAATAACAGGCCGTTTGAAAGATATGATCATCCGCGGCGGAGAAAATATTTATCCTCGGGAAATTGAGGAATTTCTTTATACGCATCCGAAAGTATTGGATGCGCAAGTTATTGGCGTTCCAGATGAAAAATACGGGGAAGAAATCATGGCTTGGATCATTTTAAAAGAGGGAGAAACAGCGGACGCAGAGGAAATAAAAGAACATTTTGTAGAGAAAATATCCCGCCACAAAATTCCAAAATATATTCACTTTACCAAGGAATACCCGATGACCGCTTCAGGAAAAATTCAGAAGTTTAAGCTTCGCGAGCAATCGCTTAATTTGCTGAAATAAAGAAAAGGGGAGATTCAATTGTTTTCTAAGATCATCATTGCCAACCGGGGCGAGATCGCTTTGCGGATCATCCGCACTTGCAGAAGATTAGGGATTCGTACAGTCGCTGTCTACTCGGAAGCCGATTCGGATGCGCCGTTTGTTCGCCAGGCGGATAAAGCGTATTGCATTGGGAAGCCTCCTGTTCATCAAAGCTATTTAAACGGGGAGGAGATCATCCGTGTGGCGAAGGACAGCGGGGCAGAAGCCATTCATCCGGGCTATGGCCTGTTATCGGAGAATGCAGCCTTTGCCCGGAAATGCCAAGAGGCGGGCTTATCCTTTATCGGGCCTTCTCCTGAGGTGATGGAGGCGATGGGAAGCAAAATTGAAGCGCGCCGAACAATAAAGGAGGCCGGCGTGCCCGTCATTGAAGGGGTTGATAGGCCTATAGAAAGCGAAGAGGAAGCGGCTCAATATGCCAAAAGCATAGGGTATCCGTTCATGCTGAAAGCCTCGGCCGGCGGCGGAGGAATTGGTATGCAGCTCGTCCATTCGGAAGAAGAGCTTATCAAAGCGTTCGCCAGCAATAAAAAGCGCGCCCAATCTTTCTTTGGCAACGGAACGATGTTTTTAGAAAAGTATATTCCGCATTCACATCATATCGAAGTGCAAATTCTGGCCGACTCTTATGGAAATATTCTGCCATTATGGGAAAGAGAATGCTCCATCCAGCGCCGCAATCAAAAGGTAGTAGAAGAAGCGCCTTCTCCGTTTATTTCTGAAAACACCCGTCAAAAAATGCTGGACGCAGCCGTAAAAGCGGCTCAGTATATCGGCTACACAAATGCCGGAACTATTGAATTTCTGGTGGACAGCGAGCAGCATTTTTATTTTCTCGAAATGAATACAAGACTTCAGGTAGAGCATCCGGTTACCGAGGAGATTACCGGTCTCGATCTTGTAGAGGAGCAGCTGAAAATCACTTCGGGCGCAAGACTTTCCATGACGCGAGAACAGCTGCGAAAAAGTGGGCATGCCATTGAGGTGAGAATTTATGCTGAAGATCCGAAAACATTCTTCCCGTCACCCGGAACAATCAGCGCTCTTCAATTGCCTGAAGGAGAGGGGATCCGCAATGAATGTGCGGTCGAGGCGGGTTCGCAAGTGACGCCATTTTATGATCCGATGATCGGAAAGCTGATCGCATGGGGAGAAACGAGAGAGGAAGCCTGCCGGCGGATCAAGCGGGCACTCGAACAATACAAAATTGAAGGGATCAAAACCAATATTCCGATGTTGCTTCAAGCCATCAGCCATGAGCAGTTTTTAAAAGGGAATACGACTACTCAGTTTGTAAGTGAATACTATTTGCCGCAATTAATATCTGCTGATTAGGAGGGAATGCAAATGACAACTGTACAGGCAAGCATGGCAGGGAATGTATGGAGAGTCCTTGTTTCAGAAGGAGAGGAAGTGAAAGCTGGCGATGATGTGGTGATTTTAGAATCGATGAAAATGGAAATCCCCATTGCTGCAGAAACAGGCGGCATAGTTCAGAAGGTGCACATTCAGGAGGGGGATTTCGTCAACGAGGCTGACCGGCTAATCGATCTTGAATAGGAGGTGTACATGTTGCCGCTTCCCATTAAAGCGACAATCAAAGAAGTAGGCCCGCGCGACGGCTTGCAAAACGAAGTTCATCAAGTAAGCACAGAACATAAAACGGCTTGGGTCAATCAATTGTCCGAAAGCGGGCTTTCCTATATTGAAGTGACTTCCTTTGTTCATCCCAAGTGGATTCCTCAGCTGGCAGACGGCAAGGAAGTTCTGGCTTCTATAAACAAGCAGCCGGGGGTGACCTATGCAGCACTTGTTCCCAATATGAAGGGGCTTGAAAGAGCCTTACAAAGCAATGTTGATGAAATCAGCGTGTTTATGTCGGCGAGTGAAAGCCATAATGTAAGCAATATCAATAAGACGATTAACGAGACATATCCCGTGGTTAAAGAAGTGATTTCAGCAGCAAAAGCAGCGGGAAAAACCATTCGCGGCTACTTGTCCACCGTCATTGCCTGCCCGTATGAAGGAGCGGTTGAACCGGAGCAAGTCCTCCGAGCAGCCGATCACCTGTTTTCAATGGGCATTGATGAATTATCGCTTGGGGAGACAATCGGTGTGGCGGTGCCTACACAAGTAGAAGGAATGCTGGAGAAAATATTGCCGCACTTTCCCGTTGAGCAGCTGGCCATGCATTTTCATGATACACGCGGTACGGCGCTTGCGAATATCTTGAAATCCTTAGAAATGGGAATTACCACTTTTGACAGCGCTCTCGGAGGACTCGGGGGCTGCCCGTATGCCAAGGGTGCTGCTGGAAATGTAGCGACAGAGGATCTTTTGTATATGCTGGCTGAAATGAAGATTGAAACAGGAGTGCAAATGGAAGCTTTAGTGGCAGCTGGAGAATACATGGAGGCGATATTAGCAAAGCCGTTAAGAAGCAGACAAATGGAGATTCATCGCCAACTAAAAAGGGGGCAAGAGCTTGAAAGAAAGCGTTGATGTTCAAAGGAGAGAAGAGGGGATCGCCGTCATTACGCTGAATCGTCCGCACGCTGCCAACGCTCTTTCAAAGCGGCTATTAGGCGATTTGCGTGAGGCCATTTGCCAAATCAGGCATGACTCCTCCGTGCGGGCTGTGTTAATAACGGGTGCGGGTGAAAAAGCATTCTGTGCAGGCGCGGATTTAAAAGAGCGCAAGACGATGACCGCAGCCGAGGTAAAGCAAACTGTTCAGCTGATCGGGAAAACCATTCATGAGGTGGAGGCATTACCTCAGCCAGTCATCGCTGCAGTGAATGGAGCGGCATTCGGAGGAGGATTAGAGCTGGCGTTAGCCTGCGATATCCGCATCGTGTCCAAACGGGCGAAAATGGGACTGACGGAAACGTCTTTAGCTATCATTCCGGGCGCAGGGGGAACGCAAAGATTGCCCCGTTTAATCGGGGTCGGGAAAGCGAAGGAATTAATCTTTACTGCGAAAAAGCTTAGCGCTGAGGAAGCGGAGCAAATCGGTCTGGCGGAGTATGCCGTTGAGCCGGAAGCGCTGCGGGAGTTTGCATTAAACTTGGCGAAACAAATAGTGAAAAATGCTCCCTTGGCCTTAATGCAAGCGAAGACAGCGATCAATCAAGGCATGCAAGTGAGTTTAACGGCGGGATTGGAAATCGAGCGGCTTGCCTACCAATCATTAATTGCCACGGAGGATCGTCTGGAAGGACTGCGCGCTTTTGCTGAGAAGCGGCCGCCCCAATACCAAGGAAAGTGAGGAAACAAAGAGATGAATGAAGCCGAGCTGAAGACTGTTTATAACGAGAAGAAAGAAGAAGTCGTAAAAGGCGGCAAACAAAAGTATCACGAAAAAAACAAAGAGCAGGGTAAATTATTCGTCAGAGAAAGGCTTCGCTTGCTGTTTGATGACGATTTGCAAGTGGAGGACGGACTGTTTGCCAATGTCCTGGCTGACGGTTTGCCTGCCGATGGTGTTGTAACCGGAATGGGAAAGATCAATGGTCAAACGGTTTGCGTTATGGCAAATGATTCAACTGTGAAAGCAGGGTCGTGGGGAAAAAGAACAGTTGAAAAGATTATTCGCATTCAGGAAACAGCAGAGAAGCTGGAATGTCCGATGCTTTATCTTGTTGATTCTGCCGGGGCCCGCATTACCGACCAGCTGGAGATGTTTCCGGGCCGCCGGGGAGCAGGCAGGATTTTTTATAATCAAGTCAAATTATCAGGCAAAATTCCGCAAATATGTTTGCTGTTCGGACCTTCTGCTGCAGGTGGAGCTTATATTCCGGCCTTCTGCGATATCGTCGTGATGGTGGACGGGAATGCCTCCATGTATTTAGGATCACCGCGGATGGCGGAAATGGTGATTGGAGAAAAAGTGACACTCGAGCAAATGGGCGGCGCTAAAATGCACTGCACCATTTCGGGCTGCGGCGATGTGCTGGCAGAAACAGAAGAAGAAGCGATTGCATACGTCCGCAAGTATTTAACCTACTTCCCGAAAAGCTATAAGCAAAAGCCTGAGCCTGCCGCTCCGAAAGCGCCGGCACGATTCGAAAAAACGATTGAAGAATTAATTCCGAAAAATCAAAACGCCCCTTTCGATATGTATCAATTGATTGATCGCTTGGTCGATGAAGATAGCTTCTGTGAAATCAAGAAGCGGTTTGCTGCTGAGCTGATCACAGGACTTGCCCGAATAAATGGGCTGCCGGTCGGGATTATCGCCAATCAGCCCCGCGTAAAAGGGGGCGTTTTGTTCCATGATTCGGCTGACAAAGCAGCGAAATTTATCAGTCTGTGCGATGCGTTTCACATTCCGCTGCTATTCCTTGCTGACGTGCCCGGATTCATGATCGGAACAAATGTGGAAAAGGCGGGGATTATTCGCCACGGCGCCAAAATGATCTTTGCTATGAGTGAAGCAACGGTTCCCAAAATGACCGTCATTGTGCGTAAGGCCTATGGAGCCGGACTATATGCGATGGCTGGCCCTGCTTTTGAACCGGACTGCTGTCTGGCGCTGCCTAGCGCGCAGATTGCGGTGATGGGACCGGAGGCAGCGGTAAATGCCGTGTACGCGAATAAGATTGCTTCCCTTCCAGAAGCTGAACGCCAGCCTTTTATTCATGAAAAAAGAGAAGAATATCGTCGCGATATTGATATTTACCGCTTAGCTTCTGAACTGATTATAGATGATATTGTGGAACCGAATAATCTTAGAAGTGAACTTGCCGCCAGATTGGATGCATATATGTCAAAATATTTGCATTTTACAGACCGCAAACATGGTGTTCATCCAGTGTAGGAGGGGGGAAAGGGCGATGAAGAAGATTTATACAGATTTTCACCAAGCTGTTTCTGAAATCAAAGATGGAATGACGGTGATGGTGGGAGGGTTCGGCTTATGCGGAATACCGGAAAATTTAATTCAAGCGCTGGCCGCCTCCGGAGTCAAGGAATTAACCGTGATCTCTAATAATTGCGGAGTCGATGATTGGGGGCTTGGATTGCTGCTGGAAAACAAGCAAATCAAAAAGATCATAGGCTCTTATGTGGGAGAAAATAAAGAGTTTGAAAGGCAAATGTTAGCGGGTGAAATGGAGGTGGAGTTAACGCCTCAAGGGACGCTGGCAGAAAAAATTCGTGCAGGCGGCGCCGGCATCCCTGCTTTTTATACTCCAGCGGGGGTGGGCACGCCTGTAGCTGAAGGAAAGGAAATTCGTGAATTTAATGGCAAAAGTTATTTATTAGAGGAATCCTTGACCGCGGATTTCAGTCTTGTCTGTGCGCAGAAAGCGGATGAGATGGGCAATCTCGTTTACAACAAAACAGCCCGCAATTTCAACCCGATGATGGCTGCGGCCGGCAAAGTGACAATTGTCGAAACAGAAGAGATTGTGCAGGCAGGAGAATTGGACCCGGAATGTATTCATACGCCGGGAATTTACGTTCAGGCTCTTATTCAAGGCGCTCAAGAAAAGCGGATAGAAAAAAGAACCATTAGAAAGGAGGGATCTTCATGAAGATGAGGGAAAAGATTGCAAAGCGTGCCGAAAAAGAAATAGACAACGGTCATTACGTCAATTTAGGCATAGGCATGCCAACATTAGTCGCCAATTTTATTTCTGATGATAAGCAAGTGGTGCTGCAGTCGGAAAATGGGCTGCTCGGGATTGGTCCGTACCCAGCGGAAGCAGAAGTGGATGCGGATTTAATTAATGCCGGCAAAGAAACCGTGACAGCCATTCGGGGCGCTTGCTATTTTGACAGCGCGGAATCCTTTGCCATGATTCGCGGAGGACATATTGACGTTGCGATTCTAGGCGGAATGGAAGTCTCTCAAAATGGCGATTTGGCCAATTGGATGATCCCGGGCAAGATGGTGAAAGGCATGGGAGGAGCGATGGATCTCGTTCACGGTGCCCGCAAAACGATTGTCATTATGGATCATGTCAATAAGCGCGGACAGTCCAAAATATTAAAAGAATGCCAGCTGCCGCTGACAGGAAAAGAAGTCGTCCAGCGAATCATTACCGATCGGGCAGTAATGGATGTGGAAGATGGGCGCTTAAAGCTGATAGAAGTGGCTGATGGATATTCTGTTCAGGATGTGATCGATTGCACTGAAGCAGAATTAGTTATCAGTGAAGATGTTAAGCTTCACGCTTATTAAGAAGAGCAAGCTTCCGTCCCCTCGTCCACAGGATGAGGGGGCGGCTTTGTCATTCGGAGCTAAGCGATCTTCGAGGAAGCTTCCAATTGTATTTATAAGAAAGCACCCGAAGCACGGTAATGGCGATGAACAGACACCAAAGCTCAAGCGTTGAATGGACGATATTGAAGCCAATGATTCCGCCGGCGACCGCTGCCCATACGCCGTAAATTTCATTTTGAAGCAAGGCGGGTTTTCGTCCGGCGAGGAGATCGCGGATCAGCCCCCCTCCGCTGCCTGTCAACACGGCAGCGACAATCACCGCGCTGATGGGATGCGACATGCTGGCAGCAAATAGCGCGCCTTGCATCGCAAAAGCGGACAATCCGATTGCATCAAAGAAGTTTCCCCATACAGGCCAGTGCTTCAGAAGATTATGGGGGAATAAAAGAAAGACAGTAATCGATAGCAAAGCAATTTGGAAAAATCCTCCTTGTCCCCATAAAGCAGAAACGGGCACTCCGATTAACAGATTGCGAATAGCCCCGCCGCCAAACGCTGTGATCATTCCCAGTACATATACTCCAAACAGATCATATTCTTCCTCCATTGCGACAATCGCTCCGGAGATAGCAAATGCTGCCGTTCCGATGACAGTAAAGACCTCCCATGTGATCCCCATATAGTCTCCTCCTCGCTTCAATTGAAAGAATCATCGAGAAATTCATTATAGTATGAGCGGCTGAAATGTACCAGCTGTTTGGAAATGGCCTATCTATGTCTAACGCATTAGTATTTATACGTATTTTTTGGTAAGATGAATGGTAGAAAATTTTTAGGAAAGTGGGAACCTCATTGAACAATGACCTAAAAGAAAGAGCCATTCTGGTCGGTTGTCAATTAGATGAACAGGATGGCCAGTTTTTTTATTCCATGGATGAATTGGCTTCACTGATCGAGACGGCGCAAGGAGAAGCTGTTCTCATGTTAACGCAAAAAAGAGACCGCATTCACCCAAGCACCTATATAGGCAAGGGGAAAGTTGAGGAGCTTAAGCAGCTGGAGGAGGAGTTCGAACCGGACTTAATCGTATTTAACGATGAGCTGTCTCCGAGTCAGGTGCGAAACCTATCAGCTCAGCTGAATGCGAGAGTGATTGACCGCACCCAATTAATATTAGATATCTTTGCTCGGCGCGCGCGTTCTCGAGAAGGCCAGCTTCAAGTTGAACTCGCTCAGTTGCAATATTTGCTTCCAAGGCTTGCCGGCCAGGGGGCCGCCCTGTCCAGATTGGGCGGCGGCATTGGAACGAGAGGGCCGGGAGAAACAAAATTAGAAACTGACCGCCGCCATATACGCCGGCGAATAGACGAGATTAAACGCCAGCTGCAAATCATAGTTGAACATCGGCAGCGTTACCGCAGCCGCCGCAAAAAAAATAAAGCTTTTCAAATTGCGCTTGTCGGCTACACAAATGCCGGCAAGTCGACTTTATTTAACCGGCTGACATCCTCTGATTCATTGGAAGAAAACCAATTGTTTGCCACTTTAGACCCTATGACAAGAAAGCTGGTTCTTCCTAGCCGCTACCAAGCGATTTTAACCGATACAGTCGGTTTTATTCAGGACTTGCCCACCACGCTAGTGGCCGCCTTCCGTTCCACGCTGGAAGAAGTGCGCGAAGCGGACTTGATCCTCCATGTAGTTGACAGCTCCAATCCCGATTACGCCCAGCATCAAGCGACTGTGAGGGAGCTTCTGAAGCAGCTTGAAATGGATCATTTGCCGGAGCTGACCGTTTATAACAAAAAGGATCAAGTCCATTCGGAATTTGTTCCTTCCTCGCAGGCGAAAAGCCTGCTGATCAGTGCGCTTAACCCGAGCGATCGAGAGCGGTTAAAAGAACAGATCGAAGGGATGCTGAAGGAGCAGATGACCGCTTATTATGCGCAAATTCCATCCGCAGAAGGAAAATTAATATCACAGCTGCAGTCCGAAACAATCGTGGAACAAATAAAATACAGTGAAGCGGAACAAGCTTATTTTATAATGGGCTATTCATTTACCGATCACCCCGTCTATGGAGCGATCGAAAAATATAAAGTAAACAGTTGAGGGAGAGTTTTATGTTTGAATTACTTAAACACG
This sequence comes from Bacillus xiapuensis, assembly GCF_002797355.1. GTDB lineage: Bacteria > Bacillota > Bacilli > Bacillales > Domibacillaceae > Bacillus_CE > Bacillus_CE xiapuensis. Next base: position 1,263,539 of record NZ_KZ454939.1, read on the forward strand.
GTGATAAAATAAAGCATTTGGCTGCCGCCGCGGAAAAGAAAATAGCTGATATGCATAAGGCTATTGAGCGCCGGGCAGAAACAAACCAGTTTCGCGTTTTGCGGAGCTTTCAGAACCATCAAGTAAGCGAATTTCATTTTGCGCCTTCCACTGGATATGGATACGATGATCTCGGCCGGGATACGCTTGAAAAAATTTATGCAGAAGTGCTCGGCGGAGAGGCGGCTCTCGTTCGGCCGCAAATTATTTCAGGCACACACGCCATCTCTATTGCCCTTTTTGGAATGCTCCGGCCAGGTGATGAGCTGCTGTATATTACCGGCAGCCCGTATGATACGTTAGAAGAAATCGTGGGCATTCGCGGCGATGGAAATGGTTCATTGAAAGAATTCGGGATTCATTACAATAGCGTACCGCTTAATGAAGAAGGAAAGCCGGATTTTGCTGCGATTCGGGCGGCCATCAAGCCGCATACTAAAATGATCGGAATTCAGCGTTCGAAAGGCTATGCGGTCCGCCCTTCTTTTGCAATCGCTGAAATCGAAGAAATGATTCGCTTTGTAAAAGCAGTCAAAAGTGACGTCTTAGTTTTTGTGGACAATTGCTACGGTGAGTTTACGGAAGACCGTGAACCTTGTCATGTAGGCGCTGATCTTATGGCAGGCTCGTTAATTAAAAATCCCGGAGGCGGCTTAGCGAAAACAGGCGGGTATCTAGTTGGAACGCAAGAGGCGGTTGAAAGCTGCTCATACCGCATGACCTCCCCGGGAATTGGTGCTGAAGCAGGAGCCAGTCTTTATAGCCTGCAGGAAATGTATCAAGGCTTCTTCCTGGCGCCGCATGTGGTAGGCGAGAGTTTGAAAGGCGCAATATTCACAGCGGCCATGCTTGAAAGCCTGGGAATGAACACGATGCCGAAATGGCATGAAAGCCGGACGGATTTAATTCAAGCCGTTCAATTTGAAGACCGTGAAAAAATGATTGCGTTCTGTCAAGCGATTCAATTTGCCTCTCCGGTGAATTCCCATGTGACGCCGTATCCCAGCTATATGCCGGGGTATGAAGACGAGGTGATCATGGCTGCGGGAGCCTTTGTGCAGGGGGCGAGCATTGAGTTGTCAGCAGACGGTCCTTTGCGGCCGCCGTATGCGGCTTATGTCCAAGGAGGGCTAACCTATTCCCATGTAAAAATTGCCGTTTGCAGCGCGATTGATCAATTAATGGAGAAAGGTTTCGTTTAATGAAGAAGCCATCCTTTCTTTCAAAAAGGGAATAGAGCTGCAGGAAAATAGACAAAGCGAACCTTAACGAAGTGACCAACTCCGTTAAGGTTCGCTTTTTTGCTTAAAGAAGCTTTAGATGCTCTAAGTAAAACTAGATCAGCCGATTTTTCATGTTAGATTTTATGACATAGGTTTGACATAAGTAATTACGTGGTATATAGTTAATACCAGATAAAGAAAGGGGGAGAAGTTGATGAGCAGTCATATTAGGCGGTCCATGCCATTATTTCCAATAGGTACGGTGATGAAGCTCACCGATCTTTCGGCTAGGCAAATTCGCTATTATGAAGAGCATCAATTGATTCATCCTGAACGAACGGAGGGAAATCGGCGTCTCTTTTCTTTATATGATATTGACCGCTTGCTGGAGATTAAGGATCTAATTGATCAAGGGATCAATATCGCTGGCATCAAAAAACTGCTGTTAAATGAAAAACAATATGCTTTACATAGTGATTCAAAAGAAAAAGAGGGTAAACATAAAAAGGACTTTACGGATGAGGAGCTGAGAAAGCTGCTGCGCAAAGAATTGATTAATGCCGGCCGTTTTCATCGGCAAGATAACCCTCACAGTAACAGATACCGGTTTTTCCACTGATCTTTTGGCATATAGCAAGCTATAATTTTGAGGAGGAGTTTTAGTACATGGGTAAGTATACACGCGAAGACATTTTGAATTTAGCAAAAGAAGAAAACGTAAAGTTTATTCGTCTGCAATTTACCGACATATTGGGAACAATCAAAAATGTTGAAATCCCTGTGAGCCAGCTGGAAAAAGCATTGGACAACAAAATGATGTTTGACGGTTCATCGATCGAGGGCTTCGTTCGCATCGAGGAATCCGATATGAACTTATATCCTGATCTTGACACATGGGTAGTATTTCCTTGGACAGCGGAGAAAGGAAAGGTGGCCCGTTTAATTTGCGATATATACAAGCCGGACGGCACACCGTTTGAAGGGGATCCCCGCAATAATTTAAGACGCGTGCTGAAGGAAATGGAAGAAATGGGCTTCTCTAATTTTAATTTAGGGCCAGAACCGGAATTTTTCTTATTTAAACTGGATGCCAATGGAGAGCCTACTCTTGAATTAAACGATAACGGCGGTTATTTTGATTTAGCGCCAACGGATCTAGGAGAAAACTGCCGCCGTGATATCGTTTTGGAATTAGAGGAAATGGGTTTTGAAATTGAAGCGTCTCATCATGAAGTAGCACCTGGACAGCATGAAATTGATTTCAAATATGCCGATGCGTTAACGGCTTGTGACCAAATCCAAACTTTTAAATTAGTTGTAAAAACCATTGCCCGCAAGCATGGTTTGCATGCGACATTTATGCCGAAGCCTCTTTTCGGAGTGAGCGGTTCAGGAATGCATTGTAATATGTCTTTATTTAAAGACGGCCAAAATGCTTTTTATGATAAGAACGGCGAAATGGAACTAAGCGACGTTGCTTACCAATTTATCGCGGGGACGATTAAGCATGCGCAAGCTTTCACGGCGATTACCAACCCGACGGTTAACTCCTACAAGCGCCTAGTGCCAGGCTATGAAGCGCCTTGCTACGTGGCATGGTCCGGTCAAAACCGCAGCCCGCTTATCCGCATACCGGCTTCACGCGGAATGAGCACTCGTGTGGAAGTGCGCAGCGTCGATCCAGCTGCTAACCCATACTTAGCGATGGCAGTATTGCTTGAAGCGGGGCTCGATGGCATCAAAAATAAAATGACTCCTCCTCCGGCAGTCGATCGCAATATCTATGCCATGAACCAAGAAGAGCGCGAGCAAGAAGGGGTAGAAGATCTGCCGGCCACTTTGGCGGAAGCCCTGCAAATGCTTAAAAAAGATAATGTGATTCAAGCCGCACTTGGCGATCACATTCTTGAGCACTTTATTGAAGCGAAAGAAATTGAATGGGATATGTTCAGAACCCAAGTCCATCCTTGGGAGCGCGAGCAGTACATGCAAATGTATTAAGGCTGCACAAATGGGCTGTAAGATCCTGCTTTATCATGACAGCAGGAGCGACAGCCTGTTATTAGCTCTGTTAGCAAGAAGCTTGGATGAAACTGCATCTTCAATTGTGATTCACTAGCAATTGAAGATGCAGTTTTTTTGCTTAGAAAGAGGGGAGCTTTTTTAGGCGGTCGGACTATTCTTCAGCAAAATGAGCAGGACGGCTGGCAGCGAGGGGGTGGCTGTTCGGTTGAATATTTTTACAAGATTGCATCATGAAATACATCGCCGAAAACCATACATTACACCAAATCGATATGTGAACCTGACGGAATTATCAATTTTGCCAGGTTCTTTCTGCGTTCTGACTCTTGTTGAATAAAAGTGAACGAAACAAAAAGAGGTTATTTTATGTTTATAAGAGAGGGTGCTCAATTTTGGGGTTGACGATTACACACAAAAAAAGCATTAGGAACGGATGATGTAAGTTCCTAATGCTTTTTGGCTTGATTATGCGCCTACTGCTTGAGTTTCATAGCGTTTTTCAACAAAGACCGCATGCCACATCATAAAGATGAGAACGGTCCAAATTTTGCGGCTGTAATCCATCTTGCCGCTGCAATGATCTTCAAGCAATTGCAAAACATATTGTTTATTGATCAAGTGATCGGTGCCGCTTTCTTTAATCAGTTTGACTGCCCAATCATGCATTTCATCTTTCAGCCAGTGGCGGATCGGCACTGGGAAACCCAGCTTTTTGCGGTTTAGCACATGGTCAGGCACGATGCCTTCAGCCGCTTTTCTTAAAATATACTTTGTTGTGCCATTCGCTGTTTTGTAGCGCGTCGGGATTTGTGAAGCGACTTCAAATACTTTTTTATCCAAAAACGGCACGCGCAACTCTAAAGAGTGAGCCATTGTCATTTTGTCTGCTTTTAATAGAATATCACCGCGCATCCAAGTATGGATGTCAATGTATTGCATCCGGTCTACATCATCGTAGCCTTGTGTTTCATCATAGAAGCGCTTCGTAATTTTAGTGTATTCTAAACCGGATTGGTAATTAGGCAAAAGCAGCTTTTTATCGGTTTCTTCAAACATTTTTGCGTTGCCGATATAGCGTTCTTCCATCGGAGTGACCCCGCGTTCGATAAAGCTCTTGCCTCGCATTCCCTCTGGCATCACCTGAGCGACTTTTTTAAGGATGGATTTAAAGATGCCTGGAATATTGTTAAACACTTTTAACGATTGCGGCTCGCGGTAAATATTATAGCCGCCAAACAGCTCGTCTGCACCTTCACCAGAGAGCACGACCGTCACATGCTTTCTTGCTTCTCTTGCTACGAAGTATAACGGCACGCAGGCTGGATCAGCAAGCGGATCGTCCATATGCCATAGAATTTTCGGGAGTTCTTTCATATACTCTTCCGGCGTGATCGTATAACTGATATTTTCTACGCCAAGCTTATCCGCTGTTTCTTTGGCTACATCCACTTCGCTGTAGCCATTGCGTTCAAAGCCGACGGAAAAAGTTTTTATGTTCGGATGATACATTTTGGCAATCGAGGCGATGATGGAAGAATCGATTCCTCCAGATAAGAAGGAACCAACGGGCACATCGCTGCGCATATGGATTTTCACTGAATCCAAGAGCGCGTCCTGCACCATTTTAATGTACTCATCTTCAGAACGTAAGATTGGATTGAATGAAGCTTTCCAGTAGGGTTTAATCTCCATTTTCTGTCCGATTTTTTTAGTGAAATAGTGCCCAGGCTCCAGTTTAAAAATCTCCTTGTCCATCGTTTCCGGTTCAGGAACGTATTGGAAAGTAAAGTAGTTTTGCGCTGCTTCTTCGTTTAGCTCGCTGGATTGCATGGCGTGCAAAATGCTTTTCTTTTCAGAAGCAAAAAAGGTTCTCCCAGCTTCTTCTTTATAGAAAAACGGTTTAATGCCGAACGGGTCGCGGGCGCCAAACAATTCATTTTCTTTTTTGTCCCAAATCACGAAACCAAACATGCCGCGCAGCTTTTCAACCGCTTTTTCTTTGAGGCGGCTGTAAAGCGCAATGATGGTTTCTGTGTCGGAAGCGGTGCTGAATTCCACACCGTCTTTCTCTAATTCTTCGCGAAGCTCTAAATAGTTATAAATTTCTCCGTTGAAAATAATCCAGTAGCGTTCATTTTCGAAAGACAGCGGCTGGCTTCCGCTTTCAATATCGATAATGCTTAGGCGTCTAAAGCCGAATTGCACATAACTGTCGGAATAATAGCCTTCATCATCGGGGCCGCGATGGTAAATCCTATCATTCATTTGTTTAAATTGCTGTTCAGTAAGTCTGTTAGACGCTGTTTTATCATCATACACACAACCAATAAAGCCGCACATATTTAATTTTTCACCCTTCTCTTTAATAATCATCATTTGCAAAGCTGGCTTCCAATCCAATAATGGAAAGTATTGAGCCTTACTGCCTGAAGAAAACAGGACTTTTTTTCACTTGCTCATCATAACATAAAACGTGTCCAAATAAGAATTAAAAACTTACAAACTCGCGAAAGATTTTCAGAGAGCTGTGCCGTACTGAATGAAACGAAAAGCCCCTGCCGAAATGGAAGGGGAGAAAAGGAAAGATTAGTGAACGTGGCGGAAAACGCCGATCACTTTTCCCAGGATTGTCACGTTTTTTAATATGAGGGGCTCCATAGAGGAGTTCTCAGGCTGCAAACGGATATAATCGCTTTCCTTAAAGAAGCGTTTCACCGTGGCTTCATTTTCCTCTGTCATGGCGACGACGATCTCGCCGTTTTTTGCTGTTTGCTGCTGGCGAACGACGACGTAGTCACCATTCAGGATGCCGGCCTCAATCATGCTGTCACCCATGATTTCCAGCATGAATACCTGCTCATCAGCAGGAGCGAGGCTTTCGGGAAGAGGAAAGTATTCCTCCACATTTTCAATGGCAGTAATAGGCAGGCCGGCTGTTACTTTACCGACTAAAGGAACGTTGACCACCTGCTGTCTCGGCACCGTTTCATCCGCTTCAAGGATCTCAATGGCCCGCGGCTTCGTCGGGTCGCGGCGAATAAGCCCTTTGCTTTCTAAACGCGCAAGATGACCATGAACGGTCGAGCTTGATGCTAACCCGACAGCTTCGCCGATCTCTCTTACGGAAGGGGGATAGCCCTTTGCTTTAACCTCACATTTAATAAAGTCCAATATATCTTGTTGCCTCTTTGAAATTTTTGTCATTATCGCACCTCTTCGCTTCATATCTTTTCTATATTATAACATGCGCATTTTCCAGGTACAAACATAAGTTCGAACAAACGCTTGACACAAACAAATGTTCTGATTACAATAAAAGAAAATATGCGAACAAATATTCGGCAAAGGGGCTGTTCTTATGCATGCTTTATTAAAAGAATATTCTTTTGTATTATTGTTTACGGCGGTTGCGTTCATAGCGGGTGTTGTTTTGATCCTTAGCCTAAGCGCAGAAAAAGGGCCATTTCAAGAAATTGTTGTTCAAGAAGGAGATTCACTATGGAGCATTGCTGATCAATATGAACAAACCAACGGAATGAATAAAGAAGAGTTCATCATGTGGGTGCAAAAGGAGAATCAGCTGCTCTCAGCCAGAATTCAGCCTGGGGATGTGCTGGTTATACCTGTGAACTCGGCTCATTCATCCGGCGATCAGCAAGTGGTATTGAAAGAGGAGTAATAACAGATGATGAAAGCAGTTATTTATTGCCGGGTCAGCACGAAGAAGGAAGCGCAGGAAACCTCTCTTGAGCGGCAAAAAGAGGAGCTTCTAACCTTGGCGGCGAAGGAAGGGTACGAGGTCGAGGCGGTGATTCAAGAGCAAGCAAGCGGCTACGATCTTGACCGGGAAGGAATACTGGATCTTCTTGATTTAGTGAAAGCGGGACGGGCGGAAGCGGTATTAATTCAAGATGAAACGAGAATCGGACGGGGAAATGCTAAGATCGCCCTGCTGCATTGTTTGTTCAAAGAAGGCGTTAAGGTATTTACGATAGCGGATGACGGAGAACTGCAGCTTTCTGAGTCCGATTCCATGGTCATCAGCATCGTGAGCATGGTAGAAGAATATCAGCGGAAAATTCATAATTTAAAAATCAAAAGAGGCATGAAGCGCGCGGTGGAAAATGGTTTTCGGCCGGAGAAAAATTTAAAAAACCGGGGAAATCCCGCCGGAAGAGACCGCAAGACAGTTCCTGTGGAGGAAATTGTCCGCTTGCGGAGAAATGACTTAACTTTTGAAGAAATTGCCGCTACGTTAAGAGGGTTTGGCTACCATGTGTCTAAAGCAACCGTTCACCGCAGATACAAAGAGTTTGTGGAGAATCAGATGAGGGGAGAGCGATGAATTTTTCCCTTGTCCGGTGTATGTATTTTTAAGATAATAGGAACGAATGCACATAAAAGGAGACACTGCTTATGCTTTCAAAAGAAAAAATCGCCCGCATTAATGAACTATCGAAAAAATCAAAATCTGCGGGTTTAACAGAACAAGAAAGACAAGAGCAGACGGCTTTGCGTCAGGAATATTTACAGGCGTTTCGCTCTTCAATGAAGAAAACGGTAGAAAAGGTGCGCATTTTTGATGCGAATGGGGATGAAGTGACACCCAAGAAGCTTAAAGAAGTACAAAAAAGAAATAATATGCATTAAAAAGCCGGGCTGCTCCGGCTTTTTTTAAGCTTGGTCGCTGTACAAATCAGGAGGAAGCGGATGATGAAATCTTCCGGGCAGCGCTTATCTTCAGCTGTGTACTTGATAATCTTATATAATGAAAAAATTTTTCGAAAAATAGACGTGTTTCTTGTATAATGCAACCAAGACCTATAATATTAAGGTTGACTACACTCGTTATAGAAAGGATGTTTACGATGTTTGATAAAGTCGATCAACTAGCTGTCAATACGATCCGCACATTATCGATCGATGCGATTGAAAAGGCAAAATCGGGACACCCAGGCTTGCCAATGGGCGCTGCGCCGATGGCTTATACATTGTGGAGCCGCTTTATGAACCACAACCCTAAGAATTCCAAATGGTTTAACCGTGATCGCTTTGTTCTTTCAGCTGGACACGGATCAATGCTTTTATACAGCTTGCTTCACCTGTCGGGCTATGATCTTTCAATGGAGGAAATCAAAAATTTCCGTCAGTGGGGAAGTAAAACGCCCGGGCATCCTGAGTATGGACATACAGATGGAGTAGAAGCCACCACTGGTCCGCTTGGTCAAGGAATTGCCATGGCAGTTGGGATGGCAATGGCTGAACGCCATTTAGCATCCGTCTACAATAAGGATGATATCGATGTCATCGATCATTATACATACGCATTATGCGGTGATGGGGATTTAATGGAAGGGGTAGCATCTGAAGCAGCTTCTCTTGCTGGACATCTTCAATTAGGCCGGCTGATTGTCTTATATGATTCAAATGATATCTCTTTGGATGGCGATTTGGATAAATCGTTTTCAGAAAGCGTAAAAGACCGCTTCCAAGCATACGGCTGGCAGTACATTCGCGTGGAAGACGGCAACAATATGGAAGAAATTGCGAAAGCAATTGAAGCAGCACAGCAAGATGACCGCCGCCCGGCATTGATCGAAGTCAAAACGATCATTGGCTACGGAAGTCCGAATAAATCCGGAAAATCTGACGTTCACGGAGCGCCGCTAGGCGAAGAGGAAATGAAATTGACAAAAGAGTACTACAAGTGGACATTTGAAGAAGACTTCCATGTACCGCAAGAAGTATACAATCGCTTTGAGGAAACGATTATCCGGGCAGGGAAAGAAAAAGAAGAAGCCTGGAATCAATTGCTTTCAGACTACAAAAAGCGATACCCAGAGCTTGCTGTACAGCTGGAAAAGGCGATAAACCATGAATTGCCAGATGGCTGGGAGAAGGACATTCCTGTTTACAAAGAAGGCCAAAGTCTGGCAAGCCGAGCTTCTTCAAGTGAAGTATTAAATGCCATTGCCAATCATTTACCGACTTTGATCGGCGGATCGGCGGATCTTGCCGGCTCCAATAAAACCATGATTAAAAAATCCGGCGATTATTTCCCTGCTTCTTATGAGGGCCGCAACATTTGGTTCGGTGTTCGGGAGTTTGCCATGGGCGCTGCGATGAACGGCATGGCTCTTCATGGAGGATTGCAAGTATTTGGCGGAACGTTCTTTGTTTTCTCGGATTATTTGCGCCCGGCAATTCGATTAGCTGCGTTAATGGGGCTGCCTGTCACTTATGTCTTCACTCACGACAGTATTGCAGTAGGAGAAGACGGTCCAACTCATGAGCCGGTTGAACAGCTGTCCTCTCTGCGCTCCATCCCGAATTTGCAAGTTGTTCGTCCTGCTGACGGCAACGAGACTGCAGCAGCTTGGAAACTGGCGGTAACCTCTAAATCCACACCGACTGTTTTAGTTCTGACTCGTCAAAACTTACCGACGATTAAAGGAACGGATCAATTAGCGGAAGAAGGAGTCGCCAAAGGTGCTTATGTCATTTCACCTGCGGAAAAAGAGACGGCGGATCTTCTTCTCTTGGCTACTGGTTCAGAGGTAAATTTAGCAATTGAAGCGCAAAAAGTATTGCTTCAAGAGGGCATTCACGCATCAGTCGTCAGTATGCCTTCCTGGGAGCTGTTTGAAAAGCAAAGTAAAGAATACAAACACTCCGTCCTTCCGAAGGAAGTGAAGAAACGCTTCGCGATTGAAATGGGATCACCGCTGGGATGGGAACGCTATACTGGCGATGAAGGCGATATCCTGGCAATTGATCAGTTTGGCGCTTCGGCTCCGGGAGAACTCGTAATGAAAGAATATGGATTTACGGTGGAAAATGTGGTTTCCCGCGCAAAAGCACTTTTAGATAATTAATGAAAAGCCGGTCAGCTTATGGAGATGAAAAGCTGACCGGCTTTTCTATGAAGACAAAACGGTAATCGACAAAACTAGTGGGGATTTTTTTCAAGCTTCAACAAGCTCAGCCTGATTGTTTGACTATAATAAGGAAAAGGACAAGCAGGAGGTAAATAGGATGAGAACTTATCAAATTTACTGGATTGGCGAGGAATTTGCTCACTATTTTTACGGCAGAGAAAGAAATTTTTTTCAGCTGTTTTTTGAAAGCTCCTGCTCTGGGACTGACAAACAACAGATTATCGAGAAGCAAGTGCAATATATTACGAACAAGTTTGCTCCATCCAAAGTAAAGCAGCTGCTGACGGAAGCTCTAGGAGAAAGACACGGGTTTTCCATAGAAAAGGGCGGCTATTACCGAATTGAGCTTCCGAACGAAAAAGGGGGAGCGGAATTATTTGCGGAGTCAGAGTGTCTTTATTTAAAAGCGACAGGAAGTTACGAATCAGAAACGATCTTTTTTCACGCTCTCAAAAAAATGAACGCTTGTCTGTTTGCGGTTGATTTCGAAAGGAATAATTACGGATGGCTCCAGCCGATCAAGAAAGAAATCCTCTTTAAATGAAAAAAATTTCTCTTTCATATTGTATAATGTCTTTTGGTTTAGTAAACTTTGAGTAGACAACATGAAGGAGGAAGTATTATATGTGGAATGTGATCTTTGTGATTCTGGCTTTGATCGCTGGAATTGCAATTGGGTTTTTCATTGCCCGCAAATATATGATGGGTTACTTAAAAAAGAATCCGCCTATTAATGAACAAATGTTACGGATGATGATGATGCAGATGGGACAAAAACCATCCCAAAAGAAAATAAATCAAATGATGGCGCAAATGAATAAGCAATTTGATAAAAAATAACGGCTACATAGGTTGCTCAGGGAAGACCAATAAAGGTGACTTGCCAGTAAGTAGCACTTCATGAGCATGAATAGATACATGGCTTAGCCAGCAGCTCTGAAACCACTTTTTGAGTTGGAACCCATTCCAATAGAAAGGTGGTTTTTGTGCTATCAGTCAATGATTGAATCTTGCTTTTAGCCGCGATGAAAAAAAGACTGAACAGCGAGCCGGACAGTATAGGAGCCTAGCTTTATTTAGATGTCCTGCTGGGAGAGGAATAGAAAGGTTGAATGTACTTTCGGTTATATTCATTTAGCAGCGTATCAAGCTCTTGGCTATAACGGACAGCCAGTTGTGAATTCAGCCCATTGATGGCGACAACTTTGAATAATTCCGTTCGCTTCTTTTCAATGTCATGTAACATTTTATTTTTGCCCACAGCCGCATATCCTTTCTTTATTGTAACAAAAATTGAACGATCGCCATTCTCTTATATTTCAATTAGTATACCCAATCTCTTACTTTTTTTCAAAAAAGATGACTTAAGATGATTGAAAAATCCGACAAAGAAAGCGCCGTCGGTTGTAATTATTCATAAAAACGACACAAAACGGTTAAAAATTCTTATTTCGCTAATGCCGTGAAACTTTGTTACAATAGCAAAGGAAAGGAAGGGATATGAATGGATGACATCAATATATTCTTAGCGTTCGGAGCGGGATTTCTTAGCTTTATCTCACCTTGCTGTTTACCGCTGTATCCGGCATTTTTATCATACATAACGGGAATGAGTGTCAATGAATTAAAACAAGAAAACGCGATGCTAAAAAGGAGAAGCATGCTTCATACGCTTTTCTTTTTGCTCGGGTTTTCCATTATTTTTATCGCCCTCGGATTTACAAGTTCGTTTGTCGGGGAATTTCTGAAACAATATCAGGATTTAATCCGGCAATTAGGGGCTATTTTTATCGTCTTCTTTGGCTTGGTGATCACTGGCATTCTTCAGCCGGAATTTATGATGAAGGACCGCCGTATAGAGTTTAAGCATCGTCCCAGCGGTTATTTCGGCTCGGTATTAATCGGACTGGCATTTGCTGCAGGGTGGACGCCTTGTACAGGGCCGATATTGATGGCCGTCATTTCTTTGGCAGGGTTAAATCCAGGTTCGGGGCTCTTGTACATGCTGGCTTACACGCTGGGGTTTGCAATTCCGTTCTTTGTGCTGTCCTTCTTCCTTAGCCGTATGCAGTGGATACGAGCGCATAGCCAGATGATTGTAAAAGCGGGCGGTTATGTCATGATCATTATGGGAATTGTTTTGTTCTTTGATTGGATGACAAAAATTATCGCGTTATTAAGTCCGCTGTTTGGGGATTTTACTGGATTTTAAGCAAATGTCTGAAAAGTGTTGCTAAATTTAGAGGGAACCTATATGGTTAAGAAAACGAATATGCAGTCATTTCCATCGAAGAAACGAGGAGGAACATTTGTGGCAGAAGTACTAATCGTAGATGATGCAAAATTTATGAGAGTCACATTGACGGATATGCTTAGGAAGTTAAATCACGTCGTGGTGGGAGAGGCAGAGAACGGGGAAGAAGCTGTTTCACAGTATCGGAAGCTGCGGCCGGATGTCGTAACAATGGATATCACCATGCCCGGTATGAATGGGATTGAAGCGACTGAAAAGATATTAGCGGAGTTTCCGGAAGCCAAGATCATTATCTGTTCCGCAATGGGGCAGCAAAGAATGGTAATGGAAGCAATTGAAGCGGGGGCGAAGGATTTTGTCACGAAACCTTTCGATGAAGCGCGCGTCAATGAAGCACTGCGTCGTTTGCTGGGATAAATGGCTCTTTCCCTGGGCGATTTTGTCTTTTTTCGGAAATTCCATTATAATAACAATGCAAATTTTACGCAGATAAGGAATGATGAAGATGTTGTATGTAGCTTCATCCATTTTTGCTGTCATGATGGGGATTGGAGTTATTTTCATCCGCATGAAAGCCTCCAAAAAACCGACCTCAGCAAAAAAAATAATTTTGCCCCCTATTTTTATGAGCACCGGGGCGCTTATGTTTGTGGTGCCGGAGTTCAGGGTCACCGTGGCAGAATTGTTAGAAGCGGTGGCAGTAGGCGCATTCTTCTCTCTTTTTTTAATTAAAACGTCTAAGTTTGAAATAAGAGATAAAGATATTTATTTAAAGCGTTCGAAAGCATTTCCTATTATATTAATTGGCTTGCTGGTGATTCGACTGGCTGGTAAAGCGTTGCTCAGCACATCGATCGACTTTGGTGAGCTTAGCGGGATGTTTTTTATTCTCGCTTTTTCAATGATTGTTCCGTGGCGAATTGCCATGTATCTTCAATATCGCCAGTTGAGACAGCAATTAGGTGCCGGCTCATCCAATAAATGTAATCTTACATGAAAGGTTTTCCAACTCAGGGGGTTTGGACCTGGCAGATCATGCTATGACGGTTAGCGCCAGCTAGCTATCATACAGAAAGGAGCTTGCTTTTCCAGCAAGCTCTTTTGCTTAAAACAAATGCTCATAAGGAGACATATCAATTTGCATGTCGGTCAATTTTTTTCTTAAAAATTTGTGATCACGCTTCGGCGTAGCCATAATATAGCCTCTGATGACTAAATCTTGCGTGATGGCATTGGCATTTTCTTTAAAAGTTAATTCGCCGATCTTGCCCGCGATTTTATGGCGAGCGACATCACGGAAGAGCTCAGGCACAGGGCGGACAAGCTCCTCTAATAACTCTTTCTCCGGCTCTTTCCATAAATGCCTCGTCCGCTCCACATAATATTCTTCCCAATCCATATCTGAGCGGCCGTCCGCTTTCGGTAAGCGTTTTAAGAATTTCCGAAACATAAAAAAACCGCCAATTGCGAAACTTCCTATTAAAATAATCCCCCAAAATAAAATCAGATAAGAAAACCAGCCTTCTAGCATGATGGCAACCCCCACTTATCACGGACTTTCGTTAACTATTATAGACAATTGACAGGGCGGAAACAACCGTACCGTTAACAGCCTGTGCGCTTTCGATCTAAGCAGCAGGCATGAATCGCCAATTGATTTCTAGTTCAGTTCCGTTACTATTAATTATACAGACTATGATAGAGGTGAAACAAGTGAAGTTTATTCATACAGCAGACTGGCATTTGGGAAAGTTAGTCCACGGCGTGTACATGACAGAGGAACAGAAGGAAGTGCTGCGGCAATTCGTGGAGGTGGTCAAAGAGGAAAAGCCGGATGCGATTGTCATAGCCGGCGATTTATACGATCGTTCCGTTCCGCCTACCGACGCGGTGGAACTGCTTAACGAGGTGCTGTTTCAATTAAATGTAGAATGTCAAATACCGATTGTGGCCATTTCCGGAAATCATGATAGCGCTGAACGGCTGGCGTTCGGGTCATCATGGTTTAAACAAAGCCGCTTCTATTTAAAAGGGAAGCTCGATCTGGACTTCTCGCCAGTTCATATAAACGGAGTGAATTTCTATTGTATTCCTTATGCGGAACCGGGAGTTGTCCGGCATTTGCTTGGCGATGAAACGATTCATTCTCATCAAGAGGCGATGAAAGCGTTCCTAGGTAAATTAGAAGAGCATATGGATCATCGGGCGGTGAATGTATTTGTCGGCCATGCTTTCGTTCTTGGAGGCAAGACGAGCGATTCGGAGAGAACGCTGTCAGTGGGCGGATCGGGCTGTGTGACTGCCGATTTGTTCGCTCCGTTTCAGTATACGGCACTCGGCCACTTGCATAGTCCGGATGCGATTAAGCATGATACGGTCTTTTATTCTGGTTCGCTATTAAAATACTCGTTTTCAGAAGCCAAACAGAAAAAGAGCATTTCCATAATTGAGATAGATGACAAAGGGAAATTCACTCGCCGTGAAAGAAGATTATCTCCTAGAAGGGATATGAGAGAAATTGAGGGTACGCTGGAAGAATTGCTTGATCCTGCGCGGGTGCAAAGGGAGCGGGCTGAAGATTATTTGAAAGTCACGCTCCTTGACAAGGGGGCTTTGATTGATCCAATGGGAAAGCTTCGGCAAGCATATCCGAATGTCCTGCACCTTGAACGCAAGAGCGCACTCATTGATGAACGCCAAAAAAAAGCGTACCTCTCTTTGCGGAATGAAAAGAAAACAGAATTAGATCTTTTCGCTGAGTTCTATGAACAGATGACAACGGAAGCCTTTACCGAAGAAAAGCGAAACATAATGAAAAAAATGATTTATGAAGCGAAGCTGGAGGCGGAACAACAATGAAACCTTTGCGATTAAAGATGAAAGCGTTTGGCCCTTATGCCAAGGAAGAGGTAATTAATTTTGAATTGCTGGAGAACCGGACCATGTTTGTTATTTCCGGAAAAACGGGTTCCGGAAAAACAACGATTTTCGATGGAATCAGTTTTGCAATTTATGGAAGGACAAGCGGTGATGAGCGTACTGGAACCGAGCTGCGCAGTCATTTTGCCGCAGACGATACAGCCACAGAGGTCAGCCTGAAGTTTTCCTTAAAGGGACGTACATATGAGATCCGCCGCGCACCTCAGCAAGAGAAGAAGAAAGAGCGCGGCGAAGGATACCGGGTGGTCAATGCCATAGCAGAGCTTTATGAAATAACAGACAGCGGAGAGAGAAAACAGCTTGGCGCGAGCGTGCGGGAAGTGGATGAGAAAATCAAAGAGATTATGCAGCTGGACGCCAATCAGTTCCGGCAGATATTGATGATTCCCCAAGGAGAATTTAGAAAGCTGCTAATCGCCGACAGCAAAGAGAAAGAAAAGATTCTGCAGCGGCTGTTTCATACCCAATTTTATAAGCAAATAGAAGAAAAGCTGAAGCAAAATGCGGCCGCTTTAAAAAACCAAGTCCAAGCAAGCATGGAGTTGCGCACTCAGCGTTTAAAAAGCATTCAGGCGTCGAGTGAGGAGATGGCGGCTTTATTGCAGGAATCGCCGTTGAACGAGAGGGCGATTCTTGTGCAATTAGCCAAGGAGATTCAGCAATTGGCTGCAAGGTCTGAAGAATTAAAGCAAATGCTTGAACTGCAGCATTCTGAGCGCGATCAGCTGACGAAACAGCTGGATGAGGCGGAGCGAGTAATCAAGCAGATGGAACGCCTGGAACAGTTGAACGAGCAATGGAAAAAGCTCCAGGAGCATGAGCCTGTGATAACGGGAAAACAAAATGAAATAGATTGGGCGGAAAAAGCAGCCAAGCTCGAGCGGCAGGAAAAAGAGTGCACCGATTTGCGAGAGGACTTAGATAGCTTGCAGCAAAGAGCAGACCGGACGAAAGAGGAAAGAACCCGCCAGCTAAAACGGGCGGAATTAGCGCAGCAAGCATGGGAGAGAGAGCAAGCGAAGGAAAATGAAAGAGAGCTAGCGGCTGAGCGAGTCAGCCAGCTCACGGCTATGAAACCAGCCGTTGATTCATTAGAGAAGGAAAAGCAAGCGCTTGAGCGGTTAAGCAAGCGGGCAAGAGAGCTGGAAGGCAAGCGTGTTTCAGCGGCTGAACGCTGCGAAAAGACGGAGAAGGAATTAGAAAGAATCGAAAAAGAATTAGCTGCATTAGATCAATGGCAAACTCGCCTTTATCAAGAAGAGGCTCACCTTCAGCAAACGCGCAAATATCTGCAGTTAGTGAGGGATTTTGAACAGGGGGACAAAGAGGCAGCAAGATTAAGCAGTCAGCTTACTTCTTTGCAAAAAGAGCATCAGGAGAAGCAGCAGCGGCTAACCGAAGCCAGAGATAAATTAGGGCGGCTGGAGGCCAGCTGGGACAAGCATCAGGCCGGTCTTCTTGCCAGCCGGTTAATTTCAGGAACGCCATGCCCAGTATGCGGATCCACAGATCATCCGGCTCCTGCAGCTGAACAAGCTGAAGGTCCTGTAAAAGAAGAGATCGAAGCTGCTAAACTCGAGATTGCTCAGATAGAGAAGGAATGGAATCAACTGGAAAAAGCGCTGATAGAATCGAAAACGAGGCTGGAGCTTGGGGAGGCAGCGCTGAAGAAGCTGCAGACAGAAGCGGGTGATTATTCATTAGAGCTTACGAAGGATGCGATTGAGAACCAAAAGCGTCAGCTGTGTCAGACAGAAAAAGAAACAAAAACCGTAATTCGGGAAGCGAAGGAGAAATTAAATCAAAAAGCGGCGTTGCTCGAAGCGAAAGACCGTCTAAAAGAGCAGCGGCGAATGCTGCAGCAGGAAATGCTCATGTGCCAAGAGCATGAAGCAAATGCGCAAAAAGCCTTTATTTCCAAGCGTTCTGAAGTAGAGCAATGGCTGAAGCAGATTCCGGAAGAACTCCGGCAGAAAGATCGCTTTGAATTCGCTTTGGATCAGGCGCTCAAGCAAAAACGCCAACTGGCCGAACAGCTGGAGATGGCGGCGAAGAACAAACAGGCAGCAGAAAAAGAACTTGCGACTGTAGAAGCTGCTTTAAAGGAAATGGACCGCATGATAAAGCAGCGGCAGGCCCAATTAGACCGTGAGCGGATAGTGTTTATCAATTTAATGAAGCAATATGAATTTAAAGATTATACGCATTATGCAAGCAGCAAGCGCACAGAAGCAGAAATAAAACAAATTCAACAACAGATTCAGTCCTTCCGAGAAGAAATACGTTCCGTTTCCGACCGCTTAAAAGAGCTTGAGGAAGCGCTGAAAGGTATAGAAAGACCAGAAGTAGAAAGCGTAAAGCTTCAGCTTGACGAATTAGAACGGAAAATAAGCGAAGCGCAGGACAAACGATCCTCCATAGAAGCGGTCATCCGTGATTCAGCCCGAATTCAGCAAGAAGTAGAATCATTAAATGAATCATTAAAAGAATTGGAAAGCGATTATAGTCTCATCGGCAACCTTTATGATATTGCTCATGGAAACAATACTCATAAATTGACCTTTGAACGCTTTGTGTTAGCCGCGTTTTTAGATGAAATATTGGAGCTCGCCAATGAGCGCCTGGTGAAAATGACCAATGGCCGCTATCGTTTACTAAGGAAAACCGGCCGCGCTAAAGGGAATGCGCAAAGCGGTTTAGAGATTTTAGTGTCCGATCAGTACACAGGGCAGACGCG
The DNA here is from genome assembly GCF_002797355.1 of Bacillus xiapuensis. Lineage (GTDB taxonomy): Bacteria > Bacillota > Bacilli > Bacillales > Domibacillaceae > Bacillus_CE > Bacillus_CE xiapuensis. Next base: position 1,281,695 of record NZ_KZ454939.1, read on the forward strand.
CCATGTGAAAACTTTATCAGGAGGGGAAAGCTTTAAAGCGTCTTTAGCTCTGGCACTTGGCATGGCAGACGTCGTTCAGCAGTATGCGGGGGGCGTATCGTTAGAAACGATGTTTATCGATGAAGGATTTGGAACGCTTGATCCGGAATCTTTAGATCAAGCGATTGCCGCACTCATGGATATTCAAAGCAGCGGCAGGCTTGTCGGGATCATTTCTCACGTGCCTGAATTAAAAGAAAGAATAGATGCAAGATTAGAGGTCATCTCCACCCAAAGCGGCAGCTTCACACGCTTTCAGTTCTGTCATTCCTAGACGAAAAAGCCGTGAACCGATAGCTGTTTTGGAATATGAGCATATAATCATACAAAGGACTAAGCGTGTGTTACTATGGCCTTATAGGAATGATAAGGGGTGTTATGGATGGCAGAATATCGGATAGAAGGCCTTTCCTGCGCCAATTGCGCGCGTGAAATGGAAGAAGAAATACAAAAGCTGCCGCATGGAAAGGATGCGAAAATATTATTCAATTCCAGTAAGCTTTCCCTCCCTGAAGAGGTGGATTTAGCGAAGGTTGAACGGATTTTGGCTTCTGACGGCGCCGCCATTATAAAGGATAGCCAGCAGCCTTCTTCAACAGACCGCCCAAGGAAAGAAATTGATTGGAGGATTCTTATTTTAATATCAGCGCTGCTGTTTACAGCCGCCCTCATAGGGCAGGATAGTCTGCCGTCACCCGCTGTGATCGCTTTGTATTTGGCAGCAACGGCAATCAGCGGTTATCGCACCTTTATCAAAGGCATAAAGAACTTGTTTCGCTTTAAGTTCACCATCGATACGCTCATGACGGTTGCGCTGATCGGGGCATTCAGCATCGGAGAATGGCGCGAGGGAACAATGGTCGCCATTCTGTTTGGCTTGAATGAATATTTAGAGGGACTCGGAATGGAAAAGGCCAGAAGTTCAATGGCCGCCCTGCTTGAAGTAGCGCCAAAAGAAGCGCTGGTCATCAGAGGCGGACAGGAGAAAAAGATCCCGATTTCAGAGCTTCGTATCGGGGATGCGGTTCTTGTGAAAGCCGGAGAAAAAATCCCTTCTGACGGCCGGATTACACATGGCAAAAGCTCTGTTAATGAAGCGGCACTTACAGGTGAGTCCATGCCCGTGGAGAAAGAAAAGGGAGACTTTGTTTATGGCGGAAGCATCAATAACGAAGGTACATTGAAAGTGGAAATTACCAAGCTGTATCAAGATTCTTCCTTAGCGAAAATACTGCATCTGGTCGAAGAAGCCCAGGAGACGAAAACACCTACTGAATTGTTCATTAATCAATTTGCTAAATACTATACACCCGCCATTATGGTGATCGCCGCTCTCGTCATGCTGGTTCCGCCGCTGTTTCTTGGCGGTGATTGGAGTTCGTGGTTTTATCAAGGGCTGGCCGTATTGATTGTCGGCTGTCCATGCGCGCTCATTTTATCGTCGCCGATTGCGATTGTTTCCGGTATTACCCGCAATGCCAGAAACGGCATACTGGTCAAGGGAGGAACACATCTTGAGCAGCTGGGAAGAATCGAGACGATCGCTTTTGATAAAACGGGAACACTGACGAAAGGCGCTCCTCATGTAGAAAGAGCGATTGTGTATGAACCTGAGCTTTTTTATCAGGTTGCTGGTGCAATAGAAAAACATTCTTCCCATCCGCTCGCCAAAGCGGTGATGGAAGAAGTAGCGCAGTCCAATGTTTCCGTCGCCGAAGCAGAGGAAATTCAATCGGTAGCTGGTCAAGGGGTCACAGCGATTGTTGGCGGCACCCGATATTATTTAGGGAATGAAGGGATCCTGTCTCATCTTCAATTAGACGCTGGCGTCAAAGCGGATATAGAGGCATTGAAACATTCAGCCTATACACTAGTTGCTGCAGCAGATGACCACAGAGTGCTGGGGATGTTTGGCATAGCTGATCAGATTCGCTCTGAAAGCCCTCAGCTGATCAAACAGCTGCAGGAAGCGGGGATTAAGCAAACGGTTATGCTGACAGGCGATCATGAGAAAACAGCTGAAAAAGTAGCCCAAAAAATCGGATTGACCGATTACGCTGCCGGACTATTGCCCGATGAAAAAGTGCAAAAAATAAAAGAACTGACAAAGCAATCGGCGACAGCAATGGTAGGAGATGGAATCAACGATGCTCCCGCTCTCGCCACAGCAGATCTTGGCATTGCGATAGGCAAAGGAACGGACAGCGCGATCGAGACGGCGGATATTGTTTTAATGCAGGATCATTTAGGGCGACTTCCAGCAGCAATCGCCATTAGCAAGCGGGTGAATCGCATCATTAAAAGCAATATTTTGCTTACTCTCGGATTAAAGCTAATCGCCCTGCTGCTAACCATTCCCGGCTGGCTTACTCTCTGGATTGCCATCTTGTCCGATATGGGAGCGACAATTATCGTGACGCTGATCAGTTTGACTATTTTAGTGGAAACAAAGAAAGAAAAAGAGATATTGTGATCACAAGGCAGCGGGAAGAAGCTGCCTTTTTTGGGGGAGACTGTTCATAAATTATTCAGAACCAGTATGGAAAAGACCGTTGTCAATTGAACTGGATTCCCCTACCATATAATTTATAATGGCTATTATATGTTCAGGGAGGGAAATTAGTTGAAGGTAACTCGCTCGATAATATGGATGGTGGCGGCTTCTGTTTTGCTTGTCATCGCTGGCTGCAGCAACAGTGATTTTCAGGGAAATATGGATGTTGAGATGGAAGACTTTAGCCACGTGAACCAAGATAATAAAAAGGTGAGCCTGAAAGATTTGAAAGGGAAGGTCTGGGTAGCGGATCTCATTTTCACCAACTGCCGCACGGTTTGTCCGCCAATGACAAAGAATATGGCGGAGCTTCAGAAAAGGGTCAAAGAGGAAGGCATTAAAGATACTCATTTTGTATCGTTCAGCGTCGATCCCAAGAATGATACGCCAAAGAAATTAAAGCAATACATATCCTATTATAATGCTGATGAAAAAACTTGGGACTTGCTGACTGGATATGATGAGAAATATATTCGCGACTTTGCGGAGAAAAACTTTCAGACGCTTGCCGTGCCGGAGCCCGATTCAGATCAGGTGATGCATGGAACGAGCTTTTACTTAATCGATAAAACCGGAACAATCGTAAAAAGCTATAATGGAAACGAGGATGTTCCTTTTGATGAAATCGTCTTAGATATCAAACAATTAACTGAGGAATAAGCGGCAGCTGCCTGTTAGGCCCGTTTGTGGTCTGTTAGCAGGCAGTTTTTTTGCATTCTCTTTCTCATCTATTGCGGATGTTTTTTAATGAAAAAAATAAAATCAAGACTTGACATTTTAATTTTTTACAAAAAATTCACATTTTTTTAATTGCTATTTACATAATTTTTGTGTAAGATATAGGTACAGAAACTTCTGAATATTCAACAAGGGGTGAAGACAATGAACTATGGAGTATATAAGTTTGGCTCTTTTAACAAAGTCAAATGTGAATGCGGGTGGGAAGGCTTGCGAGCGGATCTGAAAAAAGCTCAAGTGGTCCTCGAGCAAACGAAATGCGGCTCTATTTTAGATGCAGAAGATGTCTATGTCTGCCCTAACTGCAATTCCAGAAAGTATTAATTCCTCGAGTTACCTATCTTCAAGTATCCCATTCCCATTTGCCTACACACCTTTTTATTCGTCTGCTTATTTCTAATTTATTTTCATTCTATCAAAACGGAGATCCTGCTTTTGCGGCAGGCTCCGTTTTTCATTTGGACTGCTTCAAATGAATGCCAATCGGAGGAAGGAAAAAGCTCCTAGCAAAAGGAAAGGCGGATGCAGCTGACGGAAAGCGGCGGTCGCCTGCCTGCTTAAATAGGACGAACTTCTTGAGCTTTCGGGGCTATCTACAGAATGGTGACATCCGCCTCAAAAATATTTTCTCTCAATTACGTCCATATAAATATAGAGTTATAGTCAAAGATGGCGAATTGAGAGTTCATACTTTGATTGAAACGAAAAAATTTTATCATAACCAAACGCACCTCCGCTTTCGGGGGCGAGGAAGCTTGCAAATGAATCGTACCAGCTGCAATAAAGGGAATTAATTTCCCCTGCAGCTTCATTCGGCATATTTCTTTTATTTCGCAACAAAAACTGCTGATGTATAATAGAGAGAAGGTGGGAGGAATGGCGATGTTAATAAAAATAAGAGGCCATCATCTTTTATGCGTTCACGGATTTCAAGGAATGGGCTATAGTCCAGCGTTTATTGAGAAAATGCAAGAAATTGTGACAAAAATGAAGGATGAGCAAAGTGATTTCCGCATTGAAGTCGTGGCCGGCTTTGATGAGGCTTGTTGTTCTTGCCCCCATAAAGGGGAGTCTATCTGTGAAGCCTCCGAAGACTCTCAGATGCAGGTCATGGGGTTTGATGAAAAGGTGATCCAGCACCTGGGTATCCATAAAAATAAGACCTATCTCAAGTCTGAATTAATAGAGCGTACGGCTGAAAGAACGGAGCCGGACGATTTGGAATATTTATGCGACGGCTGTTCCTGGCTCAGTGCCGGAGTTTGTAAAGACGGAATTCGCCGGCTTAAGCAAGCGCGGCAGGCAAGGTGACACAAGGGACACTGGAGCGAGGGCTTTCGTCTTTCACCATTAGGATGTAATTAATCGATGAATGTAATGGAGGAACATAGGTATATGGTAAACACAGCAGAGAATATCTTTGGGAGCGATTATGAATCGATCGAAGTGCTGGCTGATCTGATCAGTGAAAAACTGGAGTGCCCGATTACGATAGAGGATGCCAATCATCGTATTATTGCTTATAGTCGCCACGAAGATGAAGTGGATCCGGTAAGAATCGCAACAATTATGAGGAGAAAAGTGCCGGAGAATGTCATAAACAGTCTGTGGAAGAGCGGCGCCATTCCCCAGTTATTTCAATCAGAGGAACCCATCATTATTCCTAGGATCGATCAAGTGGCGCTCGGGGAACGGGTGGCAATTTCAGTCCGCAAGCAAAATGAAGTGGTCGGTTTTATTTGGGCGCATCCGAAGGAACCTTTTTCACAGGGGAAAATTTCTATTTTGCGGGAAGCTGCTAAGGCGGTTAAAAATCAATTGCTTCAGCATCAGAAACAACGGAAAGAAACAGAAAAAAACTATCAGGAGTTTTTTTGGAAGCTATTAACGGGTCATTTCTCTCGAATGAGAGAGATTGAGGGAATGAATGAACGGCATAAGTTAAACTTGAAAGGGCCGCTTTCTGTGATCATTTTTGACTTCCCGCAGCCGATTACCCCATCATTAGAACGGCAAACGAATTATTTAGCTGAAACGATTCAGCAGCTGCAGATCATAGCCAGAACCTATGATAATACGCAAATGATCCTGTTAGTCAAGCTGTCAGAGGAGTCGCAGACTGGCTCGCTCACGCAATTCATCAACAGCTTCCTGCTAAAAATAAGTGAGCGCCAAAAAATCAACGGCATGGTATCGGGGGCTGGGAGCGTGGTCGATCAGCCGCTGTCGATCAGCCAAAGCTATCAGGAAGCATTATACGTGCTGAAGATAAAAAATCAATTTCCGCAAGCGACAGCACATATCCATTGCTTTGAGCAGCTTGGAGTGTTTCAGTTCATCGAGGAGTTAGCCGCGATTCGCAAGCAGTCGGGCTTTAAAAATCCGATGATTGCGAAGTTAAAAGACTATGATCGCACCCATCACTCTAATTTACAGGAGACGATCTTTACATTTCTTCAGCATGACGGAAATATGAATGAAGCGGCTAAAGCTCTTCACATTCATGCAAACACACTGGCTTACCGCTTAAAGAGGATTTCTGACATCGCCAATATTAATTTAAAAGATGCGAATCAGAAAATTACCTTGTTTTTAGATTTACTTATTGAACAATTAGAGAACAGTCATTTGTAAAATTGCACAAAAACATCCCCCTTATTTTTAAATTTGAAATGATGAAATATTGTTTAAATTGTCATACTATAAAGATATATTCAGGAATAGGGGGATGTTATTTATGATTATTGGGGTTCCAACAGAAATTAAGAACAACGAAAACCGTGTTGCGATTACTCCTGCGGGGGTTGTTACGCTAGTAAATGAAGGCCACAAAGTGCTTGTGCAAAAGGATGCAGGAATTGGAAGCGGTTTCACTGATGAGGAATATGAGAAAGCCGGAGCTGAGCTTATCCCATCGGCAGAAGAGGTCTGGGGTCGAGCTGAAATGGTTTTGAAAGTCAAAGAGCCTCTTGAATCGGAATACTCTTACTTTCGCAACGATTTGTTGCTTTTCACCTATCTTCATTTAGCGGCTGAACCAGAGCTGACGAAAGCGCTTGTGGATCATCAAGTAACAGGTGTTGCTTATGAAACGGTTTCCGTTAATCGCACACTCCCTCTTCTTTCTCCAATGAGCGAAGTGGCTGGACGCATGGCCGCACAAATCGGCGCTCAATTTTTAGAAAAGAACAACGGTGGCAAAGGGGTGCTTCTTGGAGGAGTTCCGGGAGTAAGAAAAAGCAAAGTTACCATCATCGGCGGCGGAATGGTGGGAACAAATGCCGCAAAAATTGCGTCGGGTCTTGGTGCTGAAGTCACAATTATTGATGTAAATGCAGATCGGCTTCGGCAATTAGAAGATCTATTTGGTTCAAGCGCACAAACCTTAATGTCCAACCCTTTCAATATTGCAGAAGCGGTCAAAGAATCGGATCTGGTAATCGGAGCCGTGCTCATTCCAGGAGCGAAAGCACCGAAGCTTGTCACAGAGGAAATGGTCAAGATGATGACCCCGGGCTCAGTTGTGGTGGATGTCGCAGTCGACCAAGGAGGCATATTTGAAACGGTTGACCGAATTACAACGCATGATCAGCCAACGTACGAAAAGCATGGCGTTGTTCATTATGCGGTTGCGAATATGCCTGGTGCCGTTCCGCGCACGTCAACGGTCGCTTTAACAAATGTCACGATTCCATACGCTTTGCAAATCGCTAATAAAGGTTTGGAAAAAGCGATCGCTGATCACGCCGGCCTAAGGCTCGGAGTCAATACATTTAAAGGGCATGTTACTTATCAAGCAGTTGCGGATGATTTAGGATATGAATACAAGACCGTCGAAGAGCTTATCTAATATTACAAACCTCGTCATATAATGACGAGGTTTTTTTAGCAGGTTTACAAACCTAACAATTGGTTTAACTATAGAATATAGAAAAGTATCGGCAAAAAATTATGCTATAATCGCCGCAAGTGAGAGAGGAAAAAGATGACGTCTATTAGCGGATTCCACAAAAATCCCTCATTCTCAATTTTTTTAAAATAAGCAAAACTTTTTCTCGGTTCTCACGTATAAACAGATAGAGCATTATGCTAAAAGAATAAATTGCCGAATTAGATATGTACATAGAGTACCCTGTGAAGGAGGGATGGAAAAGCATGTCATTGGCGAAGGTACCATATAGACGGTTATGCATCATCTTGCTTAGTTGTGTGTTATTAGCTTTTGTTTTGACCGCCTATGGGAACTGGAAGGAAGAAAAGGAACGGGCTTCTTATGTGAATCAAATGGAGCGGATTTATACAATGATGGAAGATAATTCCCAGAAAGCGCAGCAGATTGCATTAAGCAATGGTGTTCAAGGGGTGGCGATCAGCCAACAGGGAAAAGGGGTCGTTGCAGACAAAAGCAACTCATTTGCTAATTATAAAAGCAGCGAGATGATCGATAAGCTGCAAAAGAAAACAGAGCAATGCCGCCAGCTCCTGATCCAATTGCCCAAGCCGCCTCAATCGATGGCTTCTGCTTATTCGGCTTTATTAGACGCCCATATATCCTACAAACAATATGTGAAGCTCATTCTGACATCCTCAAATTCATCTGATTCTTTTATAAAGGAAGAAGAAAAATTAAAGGGTGATTTAAAAAAACGTTTAGGCAAGCTCAAGCAAATGATTAAGCAAGTGTAGCCATAGAAGCTGCAGACAGAAAGGATGGGAGAAGCAAAAGAGTAATGGCATGAGATTGGGCAAATGGAGGCCAATCCCGCGCGGCCTTATGATGTTGGAGAACGAAAACTCGAGAAAAGGCCACTTCTCAAGAAAGAAATGGCCGGTTGTGTAAAGCATGGTGCCATCTAAGCTGACTACAAGATTATTCCTTCAGTCCGGTGTTGGCTTTGACGGTTACTTCGGCAAACTTCCGGACATCGCTTTTCGCGGAAAGCACCGTGCCGATATATCCTGCTAAAAATCCGGCTGGAATCGATACAATAGCAGGATTTGTTAATGGAAAGAGCGGTTCGCCGGCAAAGATTGCTGTACCTTCTGGCCCTAACACATTCGGACTGATCACTACTAGCAATAAGGAGCTTAATAGGCCAGTGCTCATGGCCGCCATTGCGCCTGCTGTATTAAATCTTCTCCAGTAAATGGTATAAATAATCACCGGGAGGTTTGCGCTTGCTGCGACACAAAAGGCCAGAGAGACAAGGAAAGCGACATTCATAGTTTGAGCAAATAGAGCAAGGGCAATCGACAGCGCGGCGACGCTTATGGAGGCAAAGCGAGCCGCCAGCATTTGCTCTTTTTCTGTAGCGCGGCCTTTTTTGATGATCTCGCTGTAAACATCATGAGCGAAAGCGGATGCGCCAGAAAGGACCAGACCGGCAACTACTGCCAGGATGGTGGCGAAGGCGACAGCAGAAACAAAAGACATCAGCATATCTCCGCCGAGAGCTTGAGCAAGCAGCGGAGCCGCCATATTACCTGCTTCATTCGCCCCGATAATCTCTTTTGATCCCACAAAGGCAGCTGCGCCGAAACCTAAAAAGATCGTTAAGATATAGAAGATGCCTACGACCCAGGTAGCTACGACAACGGAGCTTCTTGCAGTTTTGGCATCCTTTACTGTGAAAAAGCGCATCAGGATATGAGGCAGCCCTGCAGTTCCGAGTACGAGGGCCATCGTTATCGATAACGTGTCCATTGGATTTGTGTATTGGACGCCCGGATGTAAGTACGCTTCCCCTAAAGGTGTGGCGGTTTTCATATGTGTGAACATATCAAAAATATTGAAATGGAACTTAACCAGCACGAGCAGCGATATGATCACGGTTCCAATCATAAGCAGAATTGCTTTGATGATTTGGACCCAGCTTGTCGCAGTCATGCCTCCAAACAGAACATAGATCGTCATCATCACGCCAACGATCAGAACAGCCAGCTCATAATCAATTCCCAGCAGCAGCTGAATCAGGGCGCCCGCTCCCACGAGCTGGGCAATCATATAGAATATGACGATCGTAATGGTGCTGACTGCGGCTGCCGCCCGAATTTTCTTTTCGTCAAAGCGGGCGCTGATCATATCGGCCAGCGTGTACTTTCCTAGGTTTCGCAAAGGTTCGGCTACAATATAAAGAACGACAAGGTAAGCGACGAGGTAACCGAGACTGAAGAAAAATCCATCAAAGCCGTTGAGAGCAATGGCTCCGGCGATACCGAGAAAAGAGGCGGCAGATAAATAATCTCCGGCGATGGCTAATCCGTTTTGCCATCCGGATAACCCGCCGCCGGCCGTGTAAAATTCACTGGCCGTATTCGTCCTTTTGGCCGCCCAATAGGTGATGATCAAGGTTAATCCGACGATAGCGACGAAAAAAGTCAGCCCGATTGCGCTCATTTATGCAGCTCTCCTTTTAGAGGAGCCCGCTCCTCTTTCACGATATTCTCAGCCATTTTATCAAATTGACTGGCCTTTTTGACATATACCATACAAAGCGTCCAGGTCATAATAAATTGAGAGAAAGCAAGCACCCAAACCCAAGAAATGGATCCGACAGCAGGTGCATTTAATAAGGTTGAATAAGAGGTCAATAGCGGCAGGGCAAAATAAAAAACTAAGAAAAAAACAGATAGCGGAACGAGAAACTTCTTTTTGGCTTGAACGAGCTGAATAAATTCTGGCCTCTTGGCCATCTCTTCATATTTAGTCGGCTGATGAAGCGTTTGGACAGGCTTGTGCATTGGCTGATCCATCCAATAATCCCCCTTTTAAAATAAAGAAACCGTTTACAAAATTCAGAATTATAAATTAATTTTAAAATAAATTAGCTTGAAGTCAATAAAAAGTTCATAAAATGTTCAAATAAATTCCGACACTGATTGACACTCCCCGGGGTCCAAATTATAAAATAGACGGTACTCATTTTCAATCTTTCAGCCATGTGGTATATAATAGACTGAAATAATCCAAAAAGATGGGACGGATGTTTGTGAGAGAAGGTCAACAATTAGCGCAGGCATTAACTTATTTAAAAGGAATGCCGCTGCGCTTTGTTTATGTAATGCTCAACGATTTAAATTTATGGGATGTCGTCTCCTCTAAAACGAAGGATCTCGTTTCAAAGGACAAATCGGCTCATTTTTATAAATGGATGCAAAGGGAAGCAGAGAAATTACAGGGGATAAAGGATAGCGAGCTGCAGCTGGATTTACTGCTGCAGCTGAGCAGAGTATTGAAGCTGGCAGGGCGTTCTTATCATAATTCCTATGAAATTGAGAAGCAATGTGCCGACATTACAGCAGAGGTGTTTAAGCAGCTGCAAAAAAAACATAAATCCTTTGCGGCTGTCTATGACCAATCCTACAGCAAAAACAAATTAGAATTTATTATTCATTGGGAAATGGCTGAAATGTACACGCATTTGATTGAGCAAAGGAAGGATTCCGAGAATGACAGCAGCTCCGCTGTGTGGCTTGACGAAATCATTTCGTTTCTGCAGGAGCTTCCTGACTATCAGCAGGAGCAAATTAAACAGTCATTACACCTGAGCGGCTGGTCGAAAGCTGAGCTGACCGCTGCCCTGCAGCAGGATGCTTTTGGAACCTTTACAGCGATTGCTGAAAGAGCGGGATTCCGCTTTTATAAAGTACTCCTGCAAGGCTATTCCAATCAAAGTGATGCCAATGATCTTCCTTCAGATGATGTCGCTTATTTCTCTTGGATGGCCAACCCTAATCTGCTTTTATCGTTAATTTTCAAAAGCGGAGGAATTTTGTACAGATACCAAAATTTGCTGTTTAACAAAGGGCTGCTGCCGATTGTTCTGCTTGAAGCTGCTCTTCCTTATCTGTCAGAAAGTGAGGAGGATTTCGATCAGGGGAAGTACTTAGAAGAAATGGTTCTTGTCTGGGAGAGCCGTTTTGAACAATATCGTCTGATGCTGCGGAAAGTCAATGAGTTAGTAATTCAAGGGAATGACTGGAAGGAGACGCTGGAACGTCTCCATCAAGAAAAGAAAAAAATGGAAAGCGAAGCCTATCAGACCAATGTTTATCATCAGCAATTGCTTCAAAGGCTGACACAATTATTAAAGCGGGATCCGGAGCGCCCTTACTTTGGCGAGCTCAGCGTGAAAAATAACAGGCTTCAGGAAAGCTTGATGAAAGTGACCGCTAAGCTTGATCGTGAAGCCTCTGCTAAGCGCGGGGTTGTGGGAAGGATTTCTTCTTTTGTAAAGTCGAGTTATTATCATACAGAAAAAGTCCAATTGGAAAAGAAGATCGAGAAAGTTTTTCAAGAGATGAATTCCCTTGTTTTGGAAAAATATCAAGATTATGAACCGGAGCTGGTTGAAAAAATCAATGAAACAGGAGGAAATTTACAGAAAATCCAAGATGAGATGCAGAACTTGGATGAAGAAATAACAGCCTATGAAGAGAAATTGCGGGAAGCGGCCGATCAAGAGAAAGAAGTGAGAAGCCAAATCACTGAAGCTGAAAAAAGAACCTATGGCTTATCAGAAGTGTATGAGATTGAGATGGAGAAGAAGGCGGTTCATTCCGCTGAAGAATAGAATGCTGAAAATGGTTGTCTGGAAAAAGTTGCGAAATCGCTGTTTACTCCATATCTGGTTAGGGAAAAGGAGATTGAACACTAGATATTGTGGGTGGGGTGATTGCAAACAGCTTTTATCAGACAACTTTTATTTCATTTGTATACGTTTTTTTTTAAAAGAGGCAAACTGTACATAAACCCTTGATTTCCTTCGTGATAACTTGGTCAAGACGGCTAAACAGTTGATAGAATCCCAAATGTTTGTTAGGGTTATAAGGGCTGGTACATGACTGTGAGCCAAATTTATATACTGCCCGTTCCCATGTGCATTAAAAGTAATCTAGTGAGAGAGGAGAACTTCATGAGGAAAATTTCACATGTATTTTGGTACTCAGCTGCTCTTGTATTAGTAGCAGTAATCTTCGGTGTGGCAGCGCCGAAAACGTTTGAACAAATCACTGCCAATATTCAGTCTTTTATCACCTCAACATTCGGGTGGTATTATTTAATTATCGTTTCAGTTATTGTCTTATTTTGTATTCTTTTGATTTTCAGTCCGATCGGGGCGGTTAAATTAGGCAAACCGGGTGAAAAGCCGGATTATTCTACACCGACATGGTTTGCTATGCTATTTAGTGCAGGTATGGGAATTGGTTTAGTATTTTGGGGAGCGGCTGAGCCGCTAAGTCATTTTGCCATTAATCCAGCCTCCGAGGAAGCGGGATCCAGCCAAGCGTTAAAAGAATCGATGAGATATACGTTCTTTCATTGGGGAATTCATGCTTGGGCGATCTACGCGCTAGTGGCACTCGCGCTGGCTTATTATAAATTCCGCAAAGATGAGCCGGGGTTGATCAGTGCTACATTAACGCCGATTCTTGGAGATAAAGTGAAAGGTCCGATCGGTCACTTAATTGACACCATCGCCGTGTTTGCTACCGTTGTAGGCGTAGCGACAACACTGGGATTCGGCGCATCGCAAATTAACGGAGGGCTGTCTTATTTATTTGGCATACCGATCAACTTCACGATTCAGCTTCTGATTATTGTGATTGTAACGGTCTTATTTATGATTTCCGCCATGAGCGGCTTAGGAAAAGGAATTAAAATTCTCAGCAATACGAATATGGCGCTGGCTGTTTTGCTTCTTGCCCTAATGCTTTTTGTCGGACCAACCTTGCTCATTTTTAATCTGTTTACAGATACCATTGGCTCGTATTTGTCTAATATCGTAAAGATGAGCTTTCAGATTGCTCCGTTGGAAGAAAGCCAACGCTCTTGGATCAACGGCTGGACGATTTTCTATTGGGCATGGTGGATTTCTTGGTCACCGTTTGTCGGAATTTTCATTGCCCGCGTATCCAAAGGGCGCACAATCAGAGAATTTTTAATCGGTACACTCGTTATGCCTGCTTTAGTTAGCTTCTTTTGGTTTTCCGTATTTGGTGTCTCAGCGATGGATTTGCAAATGTCAGGCACCATTGACCTAACCAAGAATGCAACGGAAGAAGTGCTGTTCGCTGTCTTTAGTGAATTGCCTTGGTCTACTGTTTTATCGTTCGTCGCGATCACTTTAATAGGAACGTTCTTTATTACTTCCGCCGATTCGGCTACGTTTGTATTAGGTATGCAAACGACTAACGGATCTTTAACCCCGCCAAACCGCGTAAAATTAACATGGGGGATTGCCCAATCACTTGTCGCTATTATTCTGTTGTATAGCGGGGGATTGACCGCTCTGCAAAATGCGTTAATCATTGCGGCGTTTCCTTTCTCGATTATTATGATCTTAATGATGGTGTCTTTGTATAAGTCATTGTCGCAAGAACGGAAGCAAATTTTAAAATCCCTGCGTCCTCACAGACCTCATAAAAAGTAAGTCTTCAGACCGATCGCCCTGTTGGCCGCAGGGCGGTTTTTTTAAAAGACAATATGAAAAACTTGCAGATTTTCCAGCCATTCTCTAATATAAGAGCGGATGAAATTTTTTTAGAGGAGATTATGATGGCGAAGAGGAGATTGAAAAAGTCAGTAAAACGAACGATGATTTTGATGGCTTTTATTTCATTGGGAATGAGTTTATATATTCTATTTAACTGGCAGCAGCCGCCTGTGCAGGAAGAGGCGGCAATTGATATTCCAGAGAAGTTTCTCCCAATCTACAAAGCCGCTGAAAAAAAATACGGTGTTCCATGGCAGCTTCTCGCTGCCCATCATCGGGTGGAAACAAAGTTTTCGGAAATGGATCCGCTCTTATCACCGGTTGGCGCTGAAGGTCATATGCAGTTTATGCCTTGCAGCTTTGTCGGCTGGAAGCATCCGAGCTGCAGCGGACTTGGAAAGGGAGATATTCCAGAAGAAGAAAAAAAGAACCCTGCAGTTATTAAAAAGTACGGCGGTTATGGAATTGATGCCAATGGGGACGGGGTGGCGGATCCGTATAATATAGAGGATGCCATCTTCAGCGCCGCGAATTATTTAAAGAAGCATGGAGCGGCTGACGGCAATCTGGAAAAAGCCATTTTTGCATATAACCACAGCGAGAAGTATGTCAATGATGTGCTGAATTACATGAATCAATATAAGAAGCAAAGCCGGTAGGGGCTAAGTGAAAAAGAAAGCAAATTAGAAGCAATAAACGGCTCCGCACAATCATGATCAGTGCAGCCGTTTTTTACCGGCGGCTGTGCTTCCCTGGAGCTAGAGAAAGAGCGGACTTCCGCATTCTCCTATGATCAGGCGGATGCCAGAAAGGCCAGCCCGCAGTATGGTTAGAAGCAACAAGCAGTTTCGGGGATCGTTTCTTATACAGCGGGTGGCTTATTCCTATTTTCCCGCAGAAGGCTCCCGCTTCAAGGAATGTGCAGGGCGCAGCCTAAAGGGTTATTATTTTGTACATAATTATATGTGGATATAGGGGCCGCCTAATAAGTCCCCAAAATAAAAAAGGCGGGGAAAAACAGCTCGTTTTTCTCCGCCTCTTTTTGCCGTTTTTTTATATGCCGGCTGCTTTCAGAAAGTTGCGGTCTAAAGCTGCAATTCCAAATTCGGTGTGCTTCTTGTCGATCTCCCGCAAGGAAAATCTGCGGAACGGCCGGTTGCCCTTCATTTGACCGAGCGCACTTTCAGGTTCGGCTTTTCGCCAGGCAAGATCGTATCATTCACCGCAAATGCAAGGGCTGTTTTGGCTTTTGCTTTCATTTTTTCACCAATCGTGTTCAATACTCTTTTGTATGGCAAAATAAAAGTACACAATATTGCAGAAATAGGTTGAGGCATGGGCGGGATCTTTGGCTTGAGCTTTTCTTCAAAGCGTGTGTTGGATTTTTTCCATAAATGAAAGAAGGGCCGTCACAAAAAGTCAGTTTTCAGTAACTTTCTGGGCATCGCCTTTTCTGGCTGTCTCATTTTTTAGATAGAGTGGAATAGAGTTAACAGCGATAAGACCAACTGGTGATGCGACACCGGCCCAGTAAAGCAGCTTTTCCACTCACAAACGGCCGCTATGACAAGGTATTGGATTAATGTTTTGACAGTCCGTTCCTGTGCAGTATCTTCATCGGAAATAAATTTTTGAATCAAGTTCGGGAACATGGTATTCTGTTCCATAGGGATGCCTCTTCTCGTGAATGTTTGGTAGCACATCCATTTTACAAGAAGGTGTCCCTTTTTATTGTCTTTTTATGGGGAATTATGCATAATTAACCGCGTGAATAACTTATTTAGAAAGTCAGAGGGTTTGTGAATTTTGAAAAGATTATTGTATTTCATATGCATGTGCGTTTTCGTCTTAAATATTTCTGGATGCTCCAATGCTGGTCAAGGACACAACCCAGATTACAAAAGAGTGGAGGTTGAATTAGCCCAGTCATATGACGGCGATACAATTGCTGTAATTTATAAGGGCCATCGAGAAAGTGTCAGATTTTTGCTGGTAGATAGTCCTGAGACTTCCCATCCGCGTCTTGGTGAACAGCCCTATGGCAAGAAAGCTAAAGAGTTTACCAGAAGTTTAGTAGAAAATGCACAGAAGATTGAATTAGAATTTGACATCGGACCGCAAAGAGATAAATATAATCGGCTATTAGCCTATGTTTATGCTGACGGAAAAATGATTCAAGAAGAATTATTAAAGGAGGGTCTGGCCAGAATAGCCTATGTTTATCCGCCGAATACTCGCTATATTGATCCATTGAATGAATTTCAGGAAAAAGCACAACGACAAGGAATTGGTATTTGGCAAATTGAAAACTATGCACAAAAAGACGGTTTTCACCCTGAATTTGAAGAGAGGCAGGATACTGAAGATGGAGCTTCTGAAGATTGCCAAATCAAAGGCAATATGGGTTCTTCGGGAAAAATTTATCACACCCCAAACTCTCCTTGGTATGAACAAACCAAACCGGAAGTAATGTTTTGTACGGAGGAAGAGGCAGTAAAGGCTGGTTTTCGTCCTTTAAAACAATAAGAATGGGTTCTAGCCTGGCTATCCCACCCGCCATCTCAAAAACGGGTATCTAAGACGAGGAGGGGAAACTGTGAGTGAAAGTATACTCATTATAGAAGATGAAATAGGATTAATTAAAATGCTAAAACGATTGTTAGATAAGGAAGGATTCCAAGAGATCTATCAAGCGGAATCGGGTGCTGAAGCATTGAGTAAGGTTAAGGAACATGAGATTGGTCTAATATTGCTCGATGTCATGTTACCTGATACAAACGGTTTCGATTTGTGTCAGCAAATCAGAGAAATCTCAGATGTTCCCATTATCTTTTTAACAGCACGCACTACTGATATGGACAAATTAACTGGATTTTCTATGGGTGGCGATGATTATATAACGAAACCTTTCAACCCCCTTGAGGTCGCTGCCCGCATTAAGGCCATCTTACATCGGCAAAGACGAACAAAGCTGGAAGCGCCGCAAGTGTTCCGAACAGACCGTTTTGTTCTGCATTATGACCAAGCAAAGTTAATCGTAGAAGGAAAAGAAGTAAATTGCCCGGCTAAGGAGTTCCAATTACTTAAATTCATGTGTCAGCATCCCAATCAGGTTTTTAGCGTAGACCATCTATATGAACATGTTTGGGGAGATTATAGCATTGTAGGGAAAGAAAACACGGTCATGGTCCATATTAGTCGCCTGCGTCAAAAAATTGAAAAAGATCCCAAACATCCAGAGTGTTTAAAAAACGTCAGAGGTTTAGGTTATATGCTAAATGCCGAAAACCAAAGGAGTCCCCAATGAAATTAGAAACTAAAATCTCATGGATACTAATAATAATTCTTCTAACCATGGGGGCTGTTTTTTTTATAACCGGTTTTTCAGTACTCAGCTTTTTGAGCATTCCTTTGGGAATTGATGGACTAGTGACCTATATTTTATTCCCGCTGCTAATCATTGGTGTGCTTACTTGGTTTGGCTTCGTTATCGACCGCCAAATTAGGAAGCCTCTTTTCTTCTTCATACGCTGGATTGATCAATTATCACTTGGGGTCTTTAAAATGCCCGACACAATAAAGAACTTCTCTTTCAATAAGATGAGGGTAAGTCCATTTTGGGAACTTAAATTAAAGCTGGACGGTTTAACACAGCAGCTTAATGCGGCAGAGAAAGAACGAAAAGAACTTGAAGAAACGCGAAAAAACTGGACCTCTGGAGTGACACATGACTTAAAAACGCCGTTATCATACATTAAAGGTTATGCAGCCATGCTTCGTTCCGAGCATAAATGGGATGAAGCAGAAATTAAGGAATTTGCTAAAATTATTGAAGAAAAATCATTATATATGGAACAGTTAATTAATGATTTAAGTGCTGTTTATGAGTTTGATAAAATGCAAATCCCTTTGAATTTGCGCACTGCAAATCTAGTCGCTTTTGTGGAAAATGTCTTGAAAGATCTTCGTCAGTATCCGATGGCCGATGACTATCCCATTCATTTAAACGTCAAGGATGAAGGCGATATTTTATTATCTTTCGATCAGACATTATTAAAAAGATCATTAGAAAATTTCATTATGAATGCTATTTATCATAATCCTCGGGGAACAACGATTTCTGTTTCCATTGAAACAACAGAAGGTTCGGTCCTAATAGGAATTAAAGACGATGGCATCGGCATGGATGACAAAACTATTCAACAGTTATTTAATCAATATTACCGAGGTACGGCGACGGACAAATCTCCTCTTGGCTCTGGACTAGGTATGTCTATTGCCAAGCAGTTTATTGAAAAACAAGGGGGACAGATTAAAGTCGAAAGTGAACTGAATAAAGGGACAGAGATCAATATTTTATTTCATTGCTAAAATTAAGATTCTGTTAAGACACCATTGAAATGGTGTTTATTTTTTTGCCCTATACTATGTATAGAAATTGATAATCCGCAGCGAGCCATTCATTACGGAATTGAAAGGAATGAATGAAATGATAAAACTTTTATATAAGCGCATGAAGACAGCCTTGAATCCGGTTATCAAAGGGATGTTCACCAGGCTGGAAATATTCCTGACAGGCGTTGAATCGGGTGGTGAAGTACATGTTAATTGAAGCCCAAAACATTTCGGCAGCAATAGGTGGGCGGCTTGTACTTGACGGTGAGTCCGTTCAGTGCAAGCCCGGTATCATGACAGCCCTCGTTGGCGCAAGTGGATCTGGGAAAACGACTCTCCTTCACTGCCTCGGATTATTGCTTCCGGTGAATAAGGGAAGCATCCTGATTGACGGGAACGATGTCACAAGGTGCGGCACCGCGTCACGACGCCGGTTCTGGCGAGATCATGCGGCATTCGTACTTCAGGATTATGGCATTATGGATGAGGAGTCAGTTGCCTTCAATGTCACTATGAAGGCGAGCATCATAGGAAGGCGTGTCTCAGGAAACAAAGAACGGTTGCTGCATTCACTTGACCAGACAGGTCTTAAAGGCCGGGAAAATGAGTTGGCTGGACATCTGAGCGGAGGAGAGAAACAGCGTCTTGCCTTGTCTCGTGCTATCTATAAAGATGCTCATATCCTGTTTGTTGATGAACCGACTGCTTCACTGGATGCAACTAACCGTCGAATGGTCATCGCATTGCTTGCGGACTTTGCTGCGCGTGGCCGGACGGTCATCGTGTCTACGCATGATTCTGAGATGATTGCTGCGTGCGGCGCGATGCATCAGATCGGTTCGAGCAGTTCATCACATTAATTAAAAAAGAATTATGAGGAGGATACTTTTGAAATCAACTTCGAAGATGATTATCAGTGTCGTTGTGGGTTTACTGCTGTCAGGAGGAGCATATGCGTATCTAAACGGCTGGATAACAGCATCACCAAAAGATACACATCCGCCGTGCGGCCAGCTGCCGAGCGTTTCAGAAGCCGCCGTTGCTTTAGAAAATCATGAACGTTTTGCCAAGGAAATAGAAAAGCTGGGGGATGGGGTTAAAGTGGAAGTAGTCAAGCCGTGTCCAGACCATCAAGACCGCGGACTTGTCCAGGTGAGCTATAATTCGAAATCAGAACATGATGCTATCAGCAAGCTGCTTACTCGCAACGAAGGATTTGGGGTTCCAGTACATTTGGTGAAGCGCTAACACTGTCTTGTGGCCAATCGTGCTAAATAGGAACATTTGCTTTTATATAAGACTGGCTCGCCTGAATTTATGCCGAATCCAAACAGCAGCTAATGAGTAAACGTTTCAATAAGAAAGGAGGGAATGAGGAGATGAACAGGCATAAACGTATTATAGTAATGGTTTCAGGCGCATTGTTTGCTTTGCTTGCTCTGTTAGCCGGAATCATTACCGATCTGAATGATAGAGAGTTTCCGCAGGCTATCGGAAGCAAGAGCATGCTTAACATTAGCTTCGCGGAAACGGAATTCTCTATCAATGAAGCGTTTTCCAAGTTAGAAGAACTCAATGAACGTCTAGATCTTGGACTGGTCAAAATCACTCCAGATCTCGCTGGCGATCAAGAGGGCAAGGTGTTTGCTGCGCTTAACAATGAAGCGCTACCCGATAAATTTACCTGGTTTAGTAGCAACGATACAGGCAAGATTGTTGGGAAAGAGCGGCTTTCCAATTCCTATCCCGATGGATTATATCTCGTGACAGGCAACCCTGTTCGTTTGGGTGAATTTGAGGATGCTTTGAAAGATGCGGGGGTAGAGATTACCCGCAGGGACGCCGCCATCTTGGATAGTCTTATGTTCGTGGTACAGGAAAGAGGATTTACAACCGTAATTCTCGCCTCATTGGCGCTCGTTTCATCGCTGGCCTTGTTCTGGCTCTCAGTTAGGGCGCGTGGACGTGCGATTCGAGTTCTGGGCGGCTCTCCAACTGTGCGGATTCAGATGCAGGATCTTACAGATTTTTGTGGGGCGCTGCTCGTTTCGGCAGGAATTGTCGCTTTAGCTGCAGCAGGCTATGTGGGTGTTTTTCATGGCTGGATGTACGTCGGTACCTTTCTCAAAGCCCTATTCATTCTTCAATTTGTAGTTATTGCCATATCCATGCTAGCTGCGCTTATTATGTCAGCCTCTGCGTGGCCGAGTGCTGTCATGCTTGCCACTAGACAACCAGCTGTAAAAAGCTTGCGTTCGGCGGCGTTTGTGATCCAGGCGCTAACATTTGTTTTAGTGGTGTCTATGGCTTCTCTTGCTTGGTCTGCATATAAACACTCGTCTGCCAAGGCGGCCGAAATGGAGCAGTGGAAGAAGCTTGCAGAACAAGTGTCAATCGTGTTTGCAACAGACATGGATGAAATGGATCGCATGGAGTCAATGATCGGCGAGATGACAAAGGATGCGGAATCCAAGAGAGTTGCAGCACTCTCCTACACTTACACTAAAAAAATGTGGCCATCGGTTGATTTTGGCAAGTACTCCGCCGTCTCTTTCGTAAACCAGCGCTGGCTTGACTTAGTCGCTATGGGGACGGAGCAGCCGCTTTTAACGCCAGTTTCACGTCACAACATTTCAGAAGATTTAGTTCGCGAACTCCGGGAAGAGATGAATATATTGTCAAGGAAAGAGCATTCCAATCATATAGTTAAGCAATTAAAATTTCTTCAACCAGTTGAGGGATTCCAACTTCCAGTGGCTCAAGGGGGAGCAGGAGAAAGTCTTCACTTTGGCGATGATGTTCTGCTCGCTGTCATTCCCTCACTGTCCGACACCTTTAATGATTTTACCTTGACATCTATGATCTCAAGTGGCAACGTAGTGTTCACTGGTGCAGCTGCTGCACAACAACTATTAGAAACACACAGTCTTGATGTACAGGCGCTACGCGATCGCGGTATTCAAGGGGAACTGAAAGTTGTTTACATTGCCGAAGAGGGCCTATTGCGAGCTCAGTTCGCAGCATATCTTGTGTGGCTGCAGAATCTTTCGCTGCTTGCACTGATGATTGCTTTCAGTGTAGCTACTGCAATCAGTGCGCTGATTACCGCAACATTACAGGCGAAGCGCGATTTCCCATTGCGGCTGGCAGGCCGGTCTTGGATGCGAATTTTCCAAAGCCGCGTGATCAAGGAACTATTTGTTGGGGGCATACTCGCGGTTATTGTTGTCATCCTGCAAAGACCTAATGAAATAGGTATTGTACTTGTAGCTATGGCATATGGATTGCTTATTGTACCGCTGTCCCATCTGTTTGCAGTACGTTGGTGTTTTAATGGAGTTAGTAAACGCAGGATTTAATGAAAGATTATTAGAGTTCAATTCCGAAGCCCGGTTTCTTACTTAGAATGTTGAGAAATCGGGCTTTCTGATATTTATAGTATAAAAAAATCCGAGTGCGACCGCTGCAGCCGGCTGCCGAATGTAAGGAAATAATTCAAGATCCGGAGAAAGAATCTATTATGTTCCTGGAGGGAAGTCATGTCAGCAAAAAGATAAAGTGAGCCTTTTCTGTCATCTCCCACTGATGACAAGAAGAACAAAGGTTAACATCACAACGCTTTGTAAGCTGCAGGTGCCGTGTTTCCTGCTTTCCTTCTTTATTTTTGAAGGGCCTCTTCCATGCGGGGTAAACACACAGGACTGTTTGCCCCATCAAGCACTTTTTGGGGAATTTCGCATAAGATGTGGTGTCAACATATATGTGAAAGGAGAGGGAAAAATGGCAAAGGAAAAGCAGCCAGAAAAAAGACATGAAATGTCCGAGGAAGAGTGGGAGGAATTAATGCGTCGCCGCCATGAATTTTGGTGGGGGAAACGTCGTCCGGCTCCTCCAAGCAAAGAAGAAAAAGAGCGTGAATAGAAAGGCATAAAGAAAGCACCTGTCTCTCTTTCGAAGATTCAGGTGCTTTTTGGTTATACAGCTAAGCGATGACCAGCCCTTCTTTGTCCCGTACGATTTGCTCGACTTCGGAGCCTTCCAGCGTTTCTTCCTTTAATAAAGCATCGACTAAACGCTGGAATTGTGGCTGATGCTCGGAGATAATGCTTTCTGAGAGTGCAAGAGCTTTCTGAAACAGCTCCTGCATTTTTGTTTCGCGTTCCACCTTATGAAAAGTTAAGGTGAAACCATCTTGCAGCATGCCGGTATCGACCATCTGCTCGATCATTTTTTTCGCTTGCTGCACATCACCGCTGACGCCAATGCTGTGTTCACCAAGAACCATCCGTTCCGCTACGCCGCCTGAAAGAATCATAGCCACCTGATCAAGCAGTTCACTCACAGTGGATAAATGAAGCTCTTTCGGAATGGGGGCGACATATCCAAGGGCTTGACCTCTCGGAATAATCGTCGCTTTTCTAACGGATCCGGGCTTTGTCACAGCGGCGACAAGAGCATGACCGGCCTCATGGATTGCTACTCTGCGCTTCGTCTCAGGATCATTTAAAGTTCGGGATGTGCTGCCGAGAATAATGCGGTCCAGCGCATTATGGATATCAGCTTTTTCAATCATTTTCCGGCCGTTTCGCAGGGCGTTCCTGCTGGCTGTTTCAAATAATGATTGAAGGTCAGCTCCGGAAAAGCCGGATGTGCTTTCCGCAAGTTCTTCCAGGCTTGCGGCGACATCTTCAGCTAAATGCTTTCCTTTCGTGTGAATGTCCATAATTTCTTTGCGTCCTTTCGTATCCGGCAGCGGGACAAGGAAAGAAAAGTCGATTCGGCCAGGACGCAGAAACGCCTCATCAAGCAGGTCCTTTCTATTGGTGGCTGCGATGAATAAAATATTATCATTCGCATGGCCGCCGTCAAGCTGAACAAGCAGCTCGGTCAAAGTCTTTTCGGCTTCTTCTCCGCCGTGCGCTTTTCTGCGGGCGGCCAGCGCATCGACTTCGTCAATAAAGATCACCGCAGGCTTTTGTTTCCGCGCTTGTTCAAACAAGCTGCGCACCCGCGAAGCTCCCACTCCGACAAACAGTTCAGTGAAGGCCGATCCGCTTGCTGAAAAGAAATGGGCATTTAATTCTTTTGCAATGGCTTGAGCAAGCAGCGTTTTACCTGTGCCGGGAGGTCCGTAAAATAAAATTCCTTTCGGCGGCTTCAGGCCAATTTCAGCTGACTGCTTCGGATCCTTAAATATCGAAAGCGTCTGCATAATTTCTTCCTTCATTTCCTTAGAGAGACCGCCTACATCGTTGAGCGTAATAGAAGGAAGCGGTCTGGCCTTAGATAAGCTCTTTTTCATGGACTTGCTCGTTCCGCTTTTGCTTTTCTTATAAGCAATCGAAGAAGCGGCAATGATCAGAAGAAGGACACCGCCAATAATCCAGTTATCGTAGGGGCCTTTATTGGAATAGGAATATTTAATATTATATGTCTCCACCAAGCGGTCTACTGATTGACTTCCCGGTGAAATATGTGAAATGTACTGGCCGTCTTTTGTGGTGAGATACAGCGTGCCATCCGATTTTTCTTGGAGCGCCACTTGTTCTCCCCCTTGTTCTTGAATCGTTTTTTCCATTGACGAGTAAGGGATGGTGACGGCCTTGTCCATGTTTTTCGCAAACCAAATGAATCCAGCGGCAATGATCAGAAGTATTACAAAAAGCAGAAATACTTTTCTCATCAATTTGGATGTGGAATTCAACAACTTCAACTCCTTCAATAATATATATCTATTATAAATGTTTGAAATTAGTTATAAATAGGTAATAAGTTGTGTATGTTTTGGAAAATAAAAGAATTCGTTTGTGTATCACGGCGGATATTCGATTAATTCGGATAAAGATGTTATATATTAATAAGAGACGGAAATAGGAGGGTGGACAGCGGGGCACGCATACAGGGCAGAATGCTTTGATTTCGGCAAACCTATTTGGAAAAAGTGTGCGTGAGATGTCCGGATATATTGAGGAGCGGTGGTGTTAGGCAGATGAAAGAGGAAAAGGAAACGGCTGCGGTCGAGTTTAAACAAGTAGAGAAATATTATCAAAATAAGGAACAGAAGGTGCTGAACGGAGTGTCTGGCAGCGTTCCAAAGGGCAGCATTTTAACGCTTGTCGGCCCGTCAGGATCGGGGAAAAGCACGCTTTTATCCCTTTGTAACTTACTTATCACTCCTGATGCCGGTCAAGTATGGATAAACGGCAAAGAGGTGCGCAGTTGGGACGTCAATCAATTGCGCAAATATGTAGGCCTAGCCTTTCAAAGCGGCACCATGCTTCCGGGAACGGTGGAAGATAATATTGTTCATGCGGCCCGCTTGCATCATTTTGAAATCGACCGTGTAGAAAAATTTATGGAGCGAGTGCATTTGCCAACCAGCTTGCTAAAGCAAAATGCGCAAGAGCTTTCCGGCGGTCAAAAGCAGCGGGTCGCGCTCGCACGCACATTAGTGAACCCGTCGGCTATATTATTATTGGACGAGATTACATCGGCATTGGATATTTCAGCAGCCCGTGAAATAGAACAATTAATTAGCGATATCCATGAGCGCGATCAAAAGACTATTTTATGGGTGACTCATGATTTAGACCAGGCGAAGCGGATGGGCGAATGGACTTGGCTGCTCGCAGAAGGGCAAGTGGTAGAAGCGGCGGATACGCATTCTTTTTTTCATCACCCAAAAGAGGAGCTTACATACCGTTTTTTGCGTGGTGAGCTGTCAGGAGGGCAGCGTTCATGAGTATGATTACATTGTCTTTTGCTTTTGTTTTCGTCATGTTAGCAATTACTTTATCCAAAAGCTTGCGCCTAGGGCTCGAGAAGGATTTACTTATCGCTGCCGCCCGGGCAACGGTTCAGCTGCTGTTTATCGGGTTTGTTCTCTCTTTTATATTTTCAGCTGATCATCCGATATTTATCATTATGATGATCATGGTGATGATTGGTGTAGCCGCTCGCAATGTCATGAAGCGCGGCAACGGATTTTCTGGAGTGGGGGTAAGAGTGACGGTTACCATCGCCGTGATTGAACTGATTTCCATGATCTTTCTTTTAGGTCTTCACATTATTCCGCCCGCACCGAGGTACGTGATCCCAATAAGCGGAATGATTATCGGAAGCTCCATGGTCATATGCAGTTTGCTGCTCAACCGCCTGCAGGCTGAAATTTATTCGAGAAAAGAGGAAGTCCTCGTTACGCTTTCTTTAGGAGGCACGCCGAAGCAAGCGATGCAATGGATTATGAAAGATGCCATCCGCTCAAGCATGATTCCGTCCATTGATTCAGCGAAGACGATTGGATTAGTCCAGCTTCCCGGGATGATGACAGGACAAATTATCGCGGGAGCCGATCCGGTTCAAGCTGTCCGCTACCAAATTATTATCGTATTTACCTTTCTGGCTACAGCGGCGCTGACAAGCATTATTTTAGGCTTGCTTGTCTATCCTCATTTATTTAATGAGCACCAGCAATTAATTCTGAAGGAAGAAAAGGGAAAAAGATGAATGTTTGCGATAGCGGGCTTGAGCCGGCGCTGCATCGAAAATTGGCGATAATGAGCAAAACACACGTTGGCGCTCAACGTGTGTTTTGCGTTTTACTGAGCCCGTGTTTGAATAAAAAAACAATCGTGATCCGTATAATAGATCGGCTTTTTGGCTGAACGCCGATCTAGCTCACAAAGCAAAGCTTTGTATTCCTTGATGGTAAGATCTCCTTGCATATAACTTTTTTGAATGTAATCAAGCAATTCATTGGCGTGGGCTGGTTTCCGTTTTTGGATTAAGATGAACTGGTAAATTAATTCCCCGATGTCCATGTTTATCACTCCTGCTTAATATCCTTTGTACTAAAATGATATCATGAAATATCATCCAGTTAACGGTAAATCGTTAGACAAATTCCAGCAAAGTTCTTTGGCGGCTATATAAAACGAAAAAAGAGCAAAGGCTGCCATCGCCACCTCCGGCTGCATTGCCTTTGTTTCCTATATCGTCAAAGCCTGAACAAATTGGGCATATAAAGGCCGTGGCCTTCCCTTTAAACTTTGGGTTCCTCGTTATATTCTTGAAAATCCGACATGCAGGATAAAAACTGGGAGTATCCAGTATTTTCCTGGCAAGTTTCACATTGAAAGGGGCAATCTAATGATGATGGGACGAATGCATAAAGGAGGGAAATGAATGAGAAATCAACCAAAACCCGATGATCGGGCGGATAATGTTGAGAAGCTTCAAGAAATGGTGCAAAACACGGAAGAAAACATTCATGAGGCAGAAGATTCCTTACAGTTTGCCACAGGCGAGCAGCGGCAGGCGATTGCAGCTAAAAATGAGCGCAGACAGCAAAGCATAGCAGCTTTTCAAGAGGAAATAAGCGACGAAGCTACTGCAAGAAGAAATGGATATCGAACAGAATAACAGCAAAACAGGGGCGTCTTTAGCACGTCCCTTTTCGATTGGGATCTTTTCAAATCCCTAAAATCCGATTGTATTGTAGATTTGAAAAAAGGTTGATAAGTTTTAATAAGATTGGATCAAGAACATAGTTGACGAAGGATTTTTCTTTTGTACGGTTGATGTTGTAATCCTTTATTAGTACCGCCTTATTAAAGGGTCAGATTGTGGAAGGGTAGATTTGCGCAACATTATAAAATATACTTAAACCATTATCAGTAAAAACAATAAGGAGCTTGCCTGTAAGCAGCTTTTTCGGGGACGTGAACCCAAAAGCCCTCTTGGTATGATGCGGGGGTGTCAAAGCTCACCGATACTGGTGTTTATTAAGTAAAGCAGATTTTAAGAAATTTCGTGTAAAGGTAGTTTGCAAATCGGAGCTTTTTAAAACCTTACCCCATCTGCAAGGAGGAGAGAATGATGAAGAGTAAATATATGGAGAAACACTTTCGCAAAATATATGAACAAAGGGAGGGAATGAAGAAGGAAATTAGGAGTTTTGAAGGGGAGGAATGGAAGAGGCCCTATCAAGATAAATGGTCAATTGGAGAAACATATTATCATTTATTTTTAATGATCAAGTGGTTTCGGAGGTTAAATAAAATTTATTTGCCATTATCTAAACCAATTGCCGCCGTAATAAAAGATAAAACTTATAAAACTCAAAGTGAGGACGTATACAAACAATATAAAGAAAAACACCATAAACCAATGAAAGCTCCTTTTATTATAGTTCCGCCTAAAGGAATAAAAGATGAAATTACTTTTGGAAATTTACTGAAAAAAATAGACGAAGAAACGAAGAGTTTAGAACTAATGGTTTCTAATATTAGTGAGGATATAGCTGGACAAATCCGTTTTCCAGATCCAATCGCTCATAATCCAAATTTAATTCAAAGTATAGATTTAATCGGTATACATGAGAATCATCATTTTTTAATATGCAAAAAATATTATAAAATAAATTAAAATAAGATCTTACGCGCACTGATTATACATAATCCTCCAGAGGGGATGGCAAAAGGGACAACTCCTTGTGAAATGGAAATACGGTCAAACATAAACGAGCAGAGCTACCTCCCATAAAATGGAATTCCATGTTCCTGGCTTTGATTCATTTGTTGCTGTTAACTATTACATTCTGTCTAAAAAGATGGGCCAGCTTGATTACGGGGGAACGAAGACCGTATTTGCTTTAGTGGTCTAGAAAGGCCATCAAGCCACCGCGCGTTGAGCATGCCTAAGCATCTGCTTTTGTGGATTCCGCCATGATCGCCGCGACATCCTTGGACCGTTTATCACGGCGAACGCTCAAGTGTAAACGCCAGAACAAAGTGTTGGCAGTTTTCGTTTGATAGGATTTTACACTTTGCTCTATCAAGCTATTCCTTTAGTAAAATAGAGGATTTTTTACTTTTTACGAAGTGAAATTAAAAAGCGTCAAATAATGTTCGCATTTCTTAGTGTGATATTTATTTGACGCTTACTAGTTTAAGACAAACAAGACTTATATCTGATCAGGTGAAGAATAAAGGAGATTAACCGAAAAATGGGATGTATATTAATTTTGGCAGAAAAGCCGTCTGTCGCTAAAAATATTGCTGATGCTTTAAAAATAAAAACGAAAAAAGAGGGTTATTTTGAGGGCAATGGCTATATCATCACCTGGGCTTTTGGGCATTTATTGCAGCTTTACGATGCAAAAGATTATGATGAAAAGTTGAAAAAATGGAGTATGGAGAATTTCCCCTTCATCCCATCGCATTTTCGTTACAAAATAAAAAGTGATCCGCGTAATAGAGAAAAGGAAGACCTAGGGGCAAAGAAACAGCTGAAAATTATTTATTCTTTAATCAAAAGACAGGACGTAGAAGCTCTGGTTTCGGCTTGTGACTATGATCGCGAGGGGCAAATTATCGGTGACACGGTTATTTATAATCTCAAGCCTCAGAAAAAAGTATATAGACTGTTATTAAACGAGTGGACATCTGAAGAGGTGTTAAAGGGCCTTCAGAATATTAAACCCAACAGTGAAATGAAGCCTCTCCAGGATGCCGGTTTAAGCAGGCAGTGGGCAGACTGGATGATTGGGATCAATTTAACCTCAGTGGCTACGTTAAAATATCAAAAGGGAAGAGGGCAGACTTTAAATATCGGAAGGGTATTGCTGCCAACCTTAAAGATTATTTATGATCGCGATCAGGAGATTGAGAATTTCGTACCGGAGGATTATTATAAATTAACGGCTACCTTTAGAACAAAAAATGAAGAAGAATATGAGGGGACTTATTTCGAAAATAACGAGGATAAATTTAAAAGCAAAGAACCCTTACAATTAATTGAACAGATTCTCATCAATGAAAATGCAACCGTTACCGATAAGCGGATGGAGCGAAAAAAAGAGTATCCTCCTTATTTGTTTAACCTCTCCAATTTACAAGGCTACATAACGAGCAAATATAAAGGCTGGACTTCTGACAAAGTATTGAAGGTAGCTCAATCCCTGTATGAGAAAAAATTGATCACTTATCCTAGAACGGCGAGCATTGCTTTAGAAGAAAGTCTTGTCGGCAAAGCAGCTAAAGTGTTGGATGTCTTAAAAAAAGGGCTGCCTTTTGAAGAGGAAATCAAATTCCATAAAACGAAACGGGTATTTAATAACGCTAAGGTTGAAAGCCATAGCGCCATTATGCCCACTTATTTAGCGCCTAAATCGTTAACGAGGGACGAAGAGCTTGTTTATACGGCTATTAAAAACCGCTTTATTGTTCAGTTTATGCCCATTGCGGAATATGAAGAAACGAAAATCACAACGAAAGCGAATATGAACGAGATAAAAGGTGTGTTCATTTCAAAGGGAAAAGTGCAAACGGTTGTTGGTTGGAAAAAACTAGAAAGAATCGAATCAAAAGATACACTGTTACCCACTGTCAATATCAATGAGCATGTGGCCATCACAAAGCAAAACGTATCGGCTCATGTCACAAAGCCTCCCAAGCCCCATATCGAAAAGACATTACTAAGAGTCATGGAAACCTGTGGGAAAGGCAGCGGAGGTGGAGAGAGTGAAGAGGGAGAGGAAATGCTTACTTCCATTCTCAGCGGCTATAGCATTGGGACGCCAGCTACAAGAGCTGAAACCATCAAAAAACTAAAAGACATTGGGTATATTACGACGCAAAATAAAAATTTAGTATGCACCGAACTCGGCAGAAAACTAGTAGAGACCTTTCCAGTGAAGGAATTATTTGATTTGGAGTTTACCGGCCGGCTAGAAAAAACATTATCAGATATCGAAAAACAAAAATTCACCAAAGAATCTTTCCTGAATGTAATTTCTGAATTTACTTCAAAGGCAGTTGAAAAAATAAAAAGTGACCAGGAAATCGTCATCAATGAAGTATCTAAAGAGAAGAAACAAGCTGAAATACTTGGCAAGTGCCCTCTATGTGGGCATGGGATTATTGAAGGGAAGAAGGGGTTTGGCTGCAGTAATTGGAGAAGCGGCTGTAAATTCGTTATTTGGAAAAACGACAAGTTTTTAGCTTCGATGAAGAAGAAACCGACGAAAACGATGGTAAAAACGCTTTTAAAAAATGGAGTAGTGACCGTGAAAGGATTAACAAGCAAAAAAGGAAACAAGTTCGATGCTAATATGAGATATGAAAAGAATCCAGATAACGAATACTTCAGCTGGAAGATGGAATTTACTAAGTGATGTCTATAGTCTAATATGGCCATTTAGCTCTTGATCTGGAAATACGTGAAGGAAAAGTCAAAAAGGGAGATCGAATTCTTCGTATAGTTTTGCTCCGATTTGGTTCATGCTGGACAACTAGTAGAAATACATTTTTGCGGGCCATTTTATGTTCGTATTCCATTGTGAAGTCTTTTAACCAATACCTGGAAAATTGTAAAGCGCTGAACGATTCCTATAAATTCAATAAAGAAAGGCACCAAAAAACGACAAGACCCATACGCAAGGAGTCTTGTCGTTTTACAATAATTATTCGGTTAGGGCATGGCCGCGTGCGAATGGTTCTCTATTCTAATTTAGTGCGTTTTTCATCGTAATAGTGGACTCCGAACTGTGAACCTTCTTCCACCATTTTATTATCAGCGATGTCTTCAGGATCGGGGTTTCCTGCTTTTAAGACGGGAAAATTCTCAGGCGAAGGAACGGGCTCTTTGCTGATTTTATTTTTAGTCGTGTTTAGGAAGCGGTCAAATTTAGAGCGGTTTTCCTCTTTTGATAGCCACCAAGCTGCCACGCCGGCACCTAACAGCATATAGCCTAACCCTCCACCCATCGGTTTACTGTTGCGTTCTCTTTCCGTATTCATACCAAACATCTATCTATTCCTCCTTCAGTGAAATGTAAGCTTGTCTTTCTGGTCATGTTTTATGTTTACCCTAACCAGCTTTTTTGAAACCTCTAATGCTTGGTAAAGAAAAGTTTAGAATCGGCAGTTTTAAGGGAATAAAGTAGAGGAAATGGATGAATACCCAGGAGGAAAAAAGATGAGACATGTTTTTAGTGAAGGGAAATGGACATGGTTTGATTATGATTTCTCCAGTCATGAACAATTGGAAGAATTGGCGGAGGAATACCCTACATGCCAGCGCTGGTATGATGGCATAAAAGGATATCATACGAATAATTTGCGCATGGATACGAGCATTATTGGCAAAGAAGCGCTGTGGGGATCTTTAGTATATCGTCAAGACATCAATCATAAAGATCAAAAGGATATTTTCCATTTCTATTTAACGAAAAAGTTCTTAATCACTTATAATTTTAAGATTGATGTCTTGGATGAATTGGATGCTGAAGCTGTATATAAAAAGATGCATCAGTCGGATAACCCGATAGAAGGGTTTCTAATCTTAATTGGAGAAATCATTTCTCATTTCTTGCAAAAGATTGATGATTTTGAAATGAAGCTTCGGGAACTTTTATGGGAAATAAAAGAAGAGAATGGCACGGATATATTAGACAAAATTGCGGACAGCCGCCATGAGCTGTTGGTTTGGAAAAATTTGCTCATTCCTATTACGGAAATCAGAATGGGTGTGGAGGAGGCGTTCGGAGAAGACACTTCCTCAAAAGTCCATTTCCAGCGTGCCTGCAAGAGAATCGAGCGAGCCCAAACCTTGATCAGCGAATATGGAGAAGAATTAACCGCCATGGTGGACCTGGAGAACAATGTTTCGAGTCACCGCGGCAACGAGATTATGAAAACATTGACGGTTCTCACCACTTTATTTACGCCTGTTACGGCTTGGGGAGCTGTCTGGGGGATGAATTTTAAACATATGCCTGAATTGGAGTGGGAGGCTGGCTACCTGTTCTCATGGGCCGCTATATTAATTTCTACATTTATTATTTACATTTATTTAAGAAAAAAAGGGTGGATGGGCGACCTCTTAAAGAGCAAGCGAAAAAATTCTTTCTTCAAATAGATTGGCATCAGGAAATCTGCTGTAACAGGCAGATTTTTTTTGATATAGTAGGCATGTTATTTTTTTATATTTGGAGTGGCGTATGGATTTAAAAACAATGATACAAGAATGGGAACAAGCTCTTCATTATGAAGTGCAGGCGTTAAAAGAGCAAAGAAGCGGTGGCATACGCTTAATGAATGGGGAATGTCTCTATCATGAAGGAAAAGGAACGGTATATGCTTTCACCGGTCTTTGGGATATGCAAATACCAGAAGGGGTGCCCGTAACCATTGTGCTTGCTGATCAGGAAGTAAAGGGAACGGTATTGGATTGTTTCAGAAAAGAGATCACGATTGCATTCGAAAGATTTGTTGGCGAGGAGGTGGAAGAAGCCGAATTATTCAGTGAGCCGTGGGAACTGTTGCAGAAGTTAGCAGAACGGTTAGAGGAAGCTGGAGAAAAAAGCGTTTGCCTAAGGAGAATGAAACGGTTGCTTTCACCTCCTGAAACGATCCGGCATCCGGCAGATCAAGTGAAAAACACTTTGCATGAAGCAGCGCTGCGGGCACAGTATAACCCGGTCACTTACATATGGGGACCTCCCGGAACCGGAAAAACGTATACACTTGCCCGGGTGGCGGGACGGCATTATGTTAATCGCAGAAAAGTCTTGATCCTTTCCCACAGCCACGCAGCGGTTGATGTGCTCCTCAAAGAAGTGAGGGAATTTCTGGAGGGCAGGCAAAGATGGAAGCGGGGAGAGATCATTCGCTATGGCAGCGCCGGTCAGCAGCAAATGATGGAACTGCATGATATGATCCCCCAACAGCTTGTCAAGAATGACTATCCGCAAGTGTATGAAAGATATGCAGAAGAAAAAGCTCGCGCCGATGTACGAGAGCGCAGCGAAAGCAGGACGGACAAGAGGCAAAGAGCAGCCAGTCAAGAATGGGAGGATTTATGCAGGCAAACGGCTGAAAGAGCGGTGGTGATCGGAACAACCTTAGCTAAGGCGGCTGTCGATCCTTTTATTTATAAAAGAGAATTCGATTTGGTGATCGTCGATGAGGCCAGCATGGCTTTTCTCCCGCAGTTGGCCTTTGCCGCTTCACTGGGCGAGCATGCTGTTATTTGCGGAGATTTTCGGCAGCTGCCTCCCATTGTGTTAAGCCGGCATGCGATCGCACAAAAATGGCTGAAGACAGACGTGTTTCATCATTCTGGCATAGCTGCGGCTGCGATGACTGAACAAGGACATTCTCAGCTGCTTATGCTAAATATTCAGCGAAGAATGCATCCGGATATTTCAGCTTTTACGAATAAAGTCTTTTATGGAGGCAAGGTAGCGGACGGAGCTGCTGTGCAAACAGAGAGAGAGATTACGGCTTCCAAGGCTCCATTCCGGGGACAGGCGGCCATCTGTGTAAATATAGCGGATTCATGGCCAGCCGTATTAAAGGAAGAAAATTCCGCTTCCAAATTTAATCTTACTTCTTTATTCATTGCGCTGCAGCTGATCACTGAAGCGAGAGCAGAAGGAGTACAGTCCATCGGCTTTATTGCGCCATACAGAGCCCAAACACAGCTGATGAATGCTTGCTTAGCTGAGCTATTTTCAAAAGAATGGTCAAGCGGTGCTTACTCCGCAGCGACTGTTCATAAGTTTCAAGGGGCAGAAAGAGAAATGATTCTGTTTGATGCAGTCGATGCGCCGCCTCAGCTAGTGCCCGGACGTTTACTGACCGGGGAGGACAGCGCCCGCTTAATCAATGTGGCGATGACAAGAGCAAAAGGAAAATTCATCCTGCTGTCAGATGATGGATTTATCAGCAAGACAATGGCGGCTTCACAGCCCTTGAGACAGCTGATGCATTATTTAAAGGGCAAGGGGCAGATGGTTGAGTATGGGGAAGCTATAAGAGACTGTTCAGCGGTTCATCCTCACCTAGCGCATCAGCAAGAGGAACGTATGTCCCGCTGCTTAAAGGACTTGATCAAGGCTAAGCATTCGATCGTGGTCGGTCTACCGCCTAAATCCAAGCCGCCTAAGGCATTTTGGCAGGCGATTCAAAGGGCTCAGCATAAGTGTTCTATAAAAATATTATGTAAATTTAAAAAAGTTCCCTTTTCAAATGTAGAATTAGTGGCAGCTGCGCTTCCGTTTCCTTTTATCTTAATCGATGAGAAGATTTTTTGGCTGGGAGCTCCTCTATATAGAGAAGGATCTGTACAATTCCGGTTATCATCGGTTCCGTTCGCGCGTCATTTCAGTCAAATGTTTAACACAGCCAATAATCGGGCAGAGATACAGCAGTGGGTGAAGCAGCAAAAAAGTCCGCGGGCTGCTTTTGCAAACGGTCGGGCATTCACGGACTTTATCGCCTGTTTCGACCGCTGTCCGGTGTGCGCAAACAGACGGGATGTCCGCGTAACTAAAAACCGCTTTGTCCGGCTTGAATGTCCGGTTTGCCAAGCAGGAGAGTTTCCCTCTAAGCCCATGCTGCAAAGTTACTTGGATCATACGGGAGCGGAATGTGCAGCCTGCCGCGTCCGCCTAAAGGCCGACTGGTCAGGAAAAGCCATTGTAGCCGTATGCCCGCGCTGCGCCAATGTAGTTGACCTGCACACGTTTATATGAAGCAGCGCTCAGAATTCTTAAGTCGCCCTTTGCGATCGCTTGGAACCGCGGTTCATTGCGTGTTCTGAGCTGGGTATGTGCTGCATATTTGAAGTGCTCAGACAGCGGCTGATAAAGGTTACGGAGCTCTTGGAATTAATCATATGGAATTACTCGGTGATAAGGAAAACTTATTGTTTATGATTCAATTCTTGTTATTTACTTATGTAAAGGATTATATTATGATGGAATTGTGTGAAAAGTTTTAAGATAACTTTATACTTTTCTACTATTGTCTACATACTTTTGGAAAGAGGGGGAATCGGGATGACAAAGAATGATGTGTTTAATGCCCGTTCTAATTTTGAATTGGCTGGTAAGCGCTATAATTACTATCGTTTAGCAGCTTTGGAAGAAGCGGGTGTGGCGAAAGTTTCCCGCCTGCCATATTCTATTAGAGTTCTTTTAGAATCTGTACTTCGCCAGTTTGATGGCTATGTCATCAAAAAAGAGCATGTTGAAAATTTGGCGAACTGGGGTTCCGCAGACGTGAAAGAGGCTGAAGTGCCATTCAAGCCTTCCCGCGTTATTTTGCAGGACTTTACGGGAGTGCCGGTAGTGGTTGATTTGGCTTCCTTACGCAAGGCGATGGCAGATATGGGAGGCGATCCGGATGTGATTAACCCCGAAATCGGCGTGGATCTTGTCATTGACCACTCCGTTCAGGTGGATACATACGGCACTCCTGAGGCATTAGAGCGAAATATGGATCTCGAATTTGAGAGAAATGCTGAACGCTACGAATTTTTAAACTGGGCGCAAAAAGCATTTAATAACTACCGTGCGGTGCCGCCGGCTACTGGTATCGTTCACCAAGTGAACCTCGAGTATTTAGCGAATGTGGTTCATGCGGTTGAAGCGGATAACGGAGAGTTTGAAGCTTATCCGGATACGCTTGTCGGCACTGATTCCCATACGACTATGATCAACGGAATTGGCGTGCTTGGCTGGGGCGTAGGCGGAATTGAGGCTGAAGCAGGCATGCTTGGCCAACCTTCCTATTTCCCAATTCCTGAAGTTGTCGGTGTTAAATTAATTGGCGAACTTCCGAATGGTGCAACTGCAACCGATTTAGCGCTTAAAGTGACCCAAGTTCTTCGGGAAAAAGGAGTCGTCGGCAAATTTGTTGAGTTCTTTGGCCCGGGCGTTTCCGAGCTTCCGTTAGCGGACCGTGCGACCATCGCTAATATGGCTCCTGAATATGGCGCAACTTGCGGCTTCTTCCCGGTGGATGGAGAAACATTGGATTATATGCGCTTGACAGGCAGAGATGAAGACCATATTCAAGTGGTTGAAAAATATTTGAAAGAGAATCAGATGTTCTTTACACCTGACAACGAAGAACCTGTCTATACAGATGTTGTTGAGCTGAATCTAGCGGAGATTGAGCCGAATTTAGCCGGTCCAAAACGCCCGCAAGATTTAATTCCGCTCTCCAATATGAAAAATGCATTCCATGAAGCAATAAGTGCACCGGAAGGCAATCACGGCTTCGGCTTGCAGCCCGAAGAACTGGATAAACATGCAACCGTGAAATTTAACGACGGAGATAAAGTCGAGATGAAAACAGGTGCGGTAGCCATCGCGGCCATCACATCCTGTACAAATACATCCAATCCTTATGTGCTGTTGGCAGCAGGGCTAGTGGCGAAGAAAGCCGTCGAATTAGGATTGAAAGTGCCTAAATATGTGAAAACATCCTTAGCGCCGGGCTCTAAAGTCGTTACTGGCTATTTGAATGACGCCGGTTTAATGGAGTATATGGAGCAGCTTGGCTTCAACTTAGTAGGTTACGGCTGTACAACTTGTATCGGTAACTCCGGTCCGCTTAAAGAGGAGATTGAAAAAGCGATCGCTGATTCTGACCTTCTTGTTACATCTGTGCTTTCCGGTAACCGTAACTTCGAAGGACGAATTCATCCGCTTGTAAAAGCGAATTACTTAGCTTCTCCTCCTTTAGTTGTAGCTTATGCCTTAGCCGGAACGGTGAATATTGATTTTGATAAAGAGCCGATTGGGCAGGACAAAGACGGAAAGGATGTCTTCTTAAAAGACATTTGGCCGGAAACTGCCGAAGTGAAGGAATATATCAGTCGCGCGGTAACTCCTGAGCTATTCCGAAAAGAATATGAGCGTGTATTCGACAGCAACTCTCGCTGGAATCAAATCCAGACAAGCAATGAAGCGCTGTATAACTGGAATGAAGATTCCACTTATATTCAGAATCCGCCATTCTTTGAAGGTTTGTCGGCTGAACCAGAAAAAATTCAGGCACTTAAAGGCTTGCGTGTAGTCGGCAAATTTGGCGACTCGGTCACAACAGACCATATTTCTCCGGCTGGAGCCATCGGCAAAGATACACCGGCAGGAAAATACTTGCGCTCCAAAGGTGTGGAACCGCGAGATTTCAACTCTTACGGATCTCGCCGCGGAAATCATGAAGTGATGATGCGCGGCACATTTGCCAATATCCGCATCCGCAACCAAATCGCTCCTGGCACAGAGGGCGGCTATACGACTTACTGGCCTACAGATGAAGTCATGCCAATCTATGATGCATGCATGAAGTACCAAGAAGATGGCACAGGTTTGGCTGTGCTTGCAGGAAAAGATTACGGAATGGGTTCTTCACGTGACTGGGCAGCGAAAGGAACTAGCTTGCTCGGAGTGAAAACGGTTATCGCGGAAAGCTACGAGCGTATTCACCGTTCCAACCTAGTTATGATGGGAGTGCTTCCTCTTCAATTCAAACTGGGTGAAAATGCTAAAACACTTGGCTTGACAGGTAAAGAAGTCATCGAAGTTGACTTAGGCGATGACATCAAGCCGCGTCAAGTGGTGACGGTCACTGCGATTGATGAAGAAGGCAACAAGAAAGAGTTCCAAGCTCTTGCTCGCTTCGATTCAGAGGTAGAAGTGGATTATTATCGCCATGGCGGCATCCTGCAAATGGTGCTTCGCGGTAAACTGCAAGAAATTAAAAAAGCATAAAACATGACAGTGTAAAAAGGCTAGCTATCACAGCTAGCCTTTTTGTTTTGTAAGATTTGTTAAAGTTTTGTATAAATTCACTGAAGTTTCGTTAAAATTATTTGAAAATTCGGTATAAGAACTTGTGTTTTAGGAAAAAATACTCATAATGAAACATGGAAAGGGGGGTGGCAAGTGGGAAAAGCGAAGAAAAAGTCTTTTGCTGAGTTGGTGAGGGAAAATAAACGTGAATTGCTTCAAGATCCAGCAGCGATGAGAGCGATTGAGGAAAGAATCGAAGAGAAGCTGGAGAAGAAACGTTTGGCTCAAGCAAAGTGATAGCAGATGTGAGAAACAATTGATTGTGCTCTGTACATAATAAGGCTGTACCATTAGGAAGAAATGGTACAGCCAATTAATAAAGTGAACCTTCAAGCAGTGGAGAGAGCCCTTTCTCTTCCGCTGCTGAAAAAAGAACAAAGGCTGATGCAGCGCCTTTATAAGCTGCATTGTGCACCCCGGTGCCGTGATTCCGCTTTGAGACTTTTGAATCCGAACCCCCGCTCCGCGCCTGACGGATGCTTACGGCCGAGATTAATAGAAATCCGTTTTATTTTATTCAGCCCCTGCGGGAACACCAGGTCTTGAAGAATCGCTTGCACCGTACATGATTTTTTGTTCTTGATCAAACAAAATGGCCTGGACATTTCCCATGGAAAGAGCAATCTCATCAAATTGATAATTCATTTTTTCAAGGGTCGCTTGCGCTTCATCGGGAATCCCCTCTTCCCACCAAATCAAAGGACCGGTCCCGTTATAAATGCGGGGCTCTTCGATTGCATCTTTTAAATCCATCTGATAATCGAGCACATGAATCAGCGTTTGCAGGACGGATGCAACGATTGTTGGTCCTCCCGGAGAGCCGATCGCTAATAATGGCAAGCCATCTTTCATAACGAGGGTAGGAGTTTTCATGCTCACAGGAAATTTGTTCGGCTCTACGCTGTTAATACCGCCCAGAGAGGGATCGAAATCCGTCATATCATTATTTAATAAAAAGCCGTATCCAGGAACCATAATACCGGAACCGAAGAAATGTTCTAATGAAGAGGTGCAGGCAGCGATATTGCCTTCCCGGTCTGCAGCTATGAAATGAGTGGTTTCCGAGCCGATTTCAAATGGCTGGGCATTTAAACCGCTCGGCTTTTTCGCCTCGTCATACACCCAAGGATTTCCCGGCGCCACCTTATCGTTTCGATGCTTGAAATTATACAGTTTCAAGCGTTTTTGCAAATATTCTGGGTGAAGCAATCCGTCTACAGGTATATCATAAAAGGCTGGATCCCCCATGAAAGCAAGCTTGTCCGCTGTCATAATCCGCAGAGTTTCTGCGATTAAATAATATTTTTCCCATGAGCGGACATCATAGCGGCTAATATCCAATTGCTCCACTAGTTTAAGCATGTAAAGCAAAGCAAATCCTCCGCCGTTAGGAGGGCGCGGTACGATGATGTCGACATCTTTATACGATGCCTGCAGCGGCGTTTTAACTTGCGCTTCATAATGCTCTAAGTCTTCTGCCGTCAAGCAGCCATTCAGCTTTTTTGTCGCTTCCACGATCGCTTCAGCTATTTCTCCGCGGTAAAAGACATCGACTCCTTTTTGCTGCAGTAATTCAAGTGCCGCGGTCAGATCATGATTGACCACTATCTCGCCTTTCGTGAGTGGAACGCCATCAGGAAAGAAAAAAGATTTCGCCTCTTCACCAAGCCGATTACCGAAGCGAGTCAGCCCGGTCTGCCACATCTCATTTACTTCCACCCCTTTTTTGGAAAGCTGAACGGCCGGTTCTATTACTTCCCCCCATGATAAGGTTCCGAAAAGCTCTAAACCTTTATGGAACGCTTTTAGAATGCCGGGAATAGCGACCGCTGTGCCAGGTGTTGAACGTTCAAAGAAAGGAATGACATTTTCATTCTCATCGATAAAACAATCTTTTTGAATATGTCTTGGCGCCTGTGAATGTCCCTGTATGACCTTTGTTTCTTTCGTTTTAGCATCATAATAAAGGATAAAACCGCTGGAGCCGAGACCGGTATTAAAAGGTTCAGAAACCGCTAATCCAAACTGCATAGCGGCTAATGCATCCATAGCATTTCCTCCAGACTTGAGCACCTTTGCTCCAATAGCTGAAGCTTCCTTTGTTGCACTTACGGCCATCCCTTGTTGACTGCAAGCGCGCTGCGGATGCGGATCATGTAATTTTTGTTTATTAAGCAAATCTTGAATT
The DNA here is from genome assembly GCF_002797355.1 of Bacillus xiapuensis. Classification (GTDB taxonomy): domain Bacteria; phylum Bacillota; class Bacilli; order Bacillales; family Domibacillaceae; genus Bacillus_CE; species Bacillus_CE xiapuensis. The sequence continues at coordinate 1,321,756 of NZ_KZ454939.1, forward strand.
TTCATTTCATTCATCCTTATGATTTATTTTTGCAAAGATAATGCTTCAATGGTTTTCGCCAGAAGAATCGTGCGCTCAACTAGCGAAGGTAAATCTGTGTATTCATTCGTTTCACTGTGTGAATACTCTCCGATCGGCCCCATTCCATCAATGGTAGGGATGCCCTTCGAAGCCGTATAAGCGGCATCTGAGCCACCGCCTGTACTGACTTCCTGAATTTGATAGCCGAGCTTTTTGCCGGTCGTTTGAATGATCTGTAAGAGCTCATCTGTTTTTTTCGTCTTTTCCATTGGCGGCCGGCCGATGCTTCCGCTAATATCCGTTCGTGTTCCCGAGATGGATTCTTCAGAGGCGATATCATTAATCTCCTTTGTCACATCCAGTGCTTGTTCTTTATCTTTGACGCGAACATCGATTTGCGCACTGGCTTCCGGCGCGACGGTATTGACAGAGGTTCCGCCCGATATGAGACCGACATTAACGGTTAAGCCTTGCTTGTAATCGTTTAATTGCTGCAGCCGAATAACTTTATGCGCCAGCTCTTCAATGGCGCTTCTGCCGATTTCGGGCTCCACACCGGAATGGGCGCTTTTGCCGTGAACATCCATCATAAAACGGCCAACGCCTTTTCTTTCGGTCACAACACCATCATGAGGGCGGCCGCATTCCACGACTAAAGAATAGTCTTTGCCGGCAGCTGCTTCTTCGATCAATGCCTTGGAAGAGAGCGACCCGATCTCTTCATCGCTGTTGAAGATGATATGGACATTTTTAAGGGCTTCGGAACCGCTGGCTTTTAATGCTTTCATGGCGTAAAGCACTTGTACATGGCTGGCTTTTTCATCGTTCACCCCTGGACCGTACGCTTTATCATCAATAATTTTAAATGGGCGCTTTGCTGCCTCCCCCTTAGGAAAAACTGTATCCATATGAGCAATAATCAGGATTTTCGGATCGCAGTCACGATCCGCTTTGATTTCAAGATGATCTCCTTGCTCGACTTGCCGGTGAACCGTCACGTGCATGCCGATCTCTTCGAATTTTCTTTTTAACAGCCGGCTGATTTTGTCGACACCGGCTTTATCATAAGAGTTGCTGTCTGTATTCACCAATTGCTCCAGCAATGATATCATTTCATCTTTATGTTTTTTTATATAATCAATCAATGGACAGGCCTCCTCTTTCAGGTTTGTGTAACACTAATACCCGAATTGATGAACAAGATAAACTTTCTTTCATTTGTGAAATGACTGGATTATACTTAAATGGACGGCTTGAACAAGCTTCCTAAAAAAAAGAGACAGGGGAGAAGAGTGAATGTTACTATCAGAAAAAGAAATCCAGGTGCGCTATGCCGAAACGGATGCCATGCAAGTTGTGTATCACGGGCAGTACGTTGTGTGGTTTGAATTGGGCAGGACTCAATTGATTGAGGACTTAGGATTTAATTATGCTGATATGGAAAAGGAAGGGTTTGTGTCTCCGGTGTTGGATATCCAAATTTCTTATAAAAAGCCATTCAAATACGGAGACCGTGCTTGGGTATATACTTGGATTGAAGAGCATACAGGCGTAAGGACGACTTACGGATACATCATAAAAAATAGCCGCGGCGAAGCATGTGTAACAGGTCAAAGCGTCCATACGGTTGTAAAGAAGGATACGTTTCGTCCTGTTTCTCTTAAAAAAATTTTTCCTGATTGGCATCAGGCCTATGAGGAAAATAAAAAATAACCGCCAGCTAAGGATCATCTTGCCAGCGGCCTGAAGACGAAGGGGAAGCCCGGCCTTTTCGCCCTTCTCTTATATGCTTTTATCTATGGCGGTTAAGTTCTTTGGGCTGCTGTTTCAATACACTGGAAAACGGATTTCAGCCCAAACCGATCCATCACTCTGCATAGCCTTATAGGATAGGCTGTTGCCTTCTTTTTGCAACGGCGGCTTCATCCTGCTATCTATTTGCTGTTTTAGCGAAAAGCCCTCTCTCTTTCTGATTCCAGCTTTATTTCCTGCTGAAAAAAGAAGCTCTGAGATCACCTCTTTTTTTATCTCCCTCCGAAAGAAGGTACACCATCATTTGTGAAAGTGGAATATCGCTTAGCCAAAAGAACGCTTGGACGAGAGGGATAGCCCGGCCAGTTTTGCAGCTGCTGAAAGCAGCAATAAGTTGAGGAACCCCTCCATCATAACGCAAGGTGTCAAGTGGTAGGGGTTCATTTTAGATATCTGAATATTAAAAAATGTGCCAGCCGCAAGCAAATGAAACGCAAAGTGAATAATAGCATAGACAATAGAGGAGTCATTGCGAATAATAATACATGGAGGTGTGTCATGGAGAAAACAGTGAAAACAGAAGGCGCGACAGTAGAGGAAGCTGTTCAAATTGCCCTTAGACAATTAGGCGTTTCAAAAAATCAAACGGATGTCGAAATTATTCAGCCGCCATCTTCGGGTTTGCTGGGCATCAAACGCAAGAAAGCGGTAGTTAGGGTGTCCATTCGCGAAGATCAAAAACAGCTGAAGGAAAACGCGGTTCAGCAGCCTGCAGAAGAAACAAAGGAAGCGGGAAAAAGAGCGTTAGCCCAAATTAAAAACGGTCAATTTTCTTATTTAACTTCCGGAGCGGGAGAACTGACGATCGTCCCCCACCCGAAGCTTGAAGTGTACATAAATGATCAAAAGATTGAAGAGGAAACGGTTATTTCAGACACAGACAAAGTCGGGATTCAACCGGTTATTGAAAAGAAGCCGGCTGTCTCTAAGATTACATTAGCAGAAGATAAGATGAAGGCTGTATGGAGCTTTGAGCCTGGTGAAAAAGTTGCTTATCAGCCATGTGATCACCGGCCGGATGCACTGCTCCGGTTAAAAGTGAAAGAGGAAAAATTTTATTTTAATGAATGGACTCCCGAACTTATTCACGCGGATTTAGCAAAGCTTGGCGTGAAGTTTGGTATTGATGAGCAACTGGTCCAGCAAGCAGCGGAATTATTAACAGCTTCTGAGCTTGTATTAGCGAAGGGAAAGGAACCTGAAGAAGGGCAAGATGGCCGCGTGCATTTTCACGTTGATTACAAAATCGGACTCATCCCCCCGCAAGTGGACTTATTAGGCAATGCGAACTTTCGGGAAACGCGCAGCATTCCCGAGGTGCACGCAGGTCAGTGTATCGCAACTGTACTGCCGCCTGAACCCGGAGTTGACGGAATGGATGTTACAGGAAACATTGCAGCTGCTAAACCTGTTCAAGAAGCATCGGTGCGTCTTGGGAAGGGAGTCTACCGAGAAAAAGAAAATATATATGCTTCAGAAACGGGGAGGCTGCATGCGGAAATTCGCGGAAGAACGGTGAAAATCGAGGTTTTGAGCCGCTTAGTGCATGAGGGGGATGTCGATCTTTCTAGCGGAAATCTCCGCTTTCAAGGAGATATTGAAGTACAGGGAAGCATTCAGGAGAAAATGAAAGTAGAAGCAGAAGGAGACATTGATGTCAAAGGGCAAGTGTCGGGAGCTTTTTTATTTGCTAATAAATCTGCTGTTTTTGAAAAAAACTTATTTGCCACTGTCGTCCATTCGGGCACCGCTCATTTGACGGCTAATACACTTGCCACTGAATTTACATCTCTTATGGAAAAGCTGAAGGCATTCAGCGATTCATTAGATTTGCTGCTTCCGCGCCTGCAAGCCAAAACGAACGGGCTGCAGCCAGAAGCTATCAATCAAGCAGTTCAGTTGTTGCTGCAGAATAAATTTTCCGGACTCTTAACGGAAATCAAGGCATTTGTCAGAAAGGCATCGCATAATCAGCATGCGCTGCAAAAAGAATGGACGGATTTAGCAAATAATCTGTACCGCTGCTTTATTATGAAATCGGCAGAGAACGATGTGCATAAGAAGATGCAGCAAGTGATTAAAGAAGCGGCACAGTTATATGAATATTACGCAACACCGGCAGATGACCAAGTATTTATTAGCGTGCCGTATGCCATAAACAGCCAAATCACCTGCAGCGGCGATATTATGATTACGGGGCAAGGCGTCTATAATTCAAGGTTGAAGGCAGGGGGAAAGATTGAGATTGCCGGTTATATAAAAGGAGGCGAGGCAGAAGCCGGAAAGGAAGTAAATGTTAATGTCGCCGGATCAGAAACAGGGGCGCGCACATTAATCAAGGTGGCCGAGCACGGTCAAATTTTGCTGCATACGGTATATCCGGATACGACCATTCAAGTCGGACGCAGGAAGCAGACCTTTTATAAGAAACAAGGTCCGGTTGCAGCCAGTCTCGATGAGGAGGGGATGCTGCAAGTAAGACCCATGCCATCAAAGCAAAAGTGAGCCCATTGCTGAGCTCACTTTTGTTTAGGTGCATGTACTCTCATAGCTGGCGAGACTTGCTTTTATCGTTACATCCAGGTGATTTTTGGTTCCGTTTTATTTTTGATGCGAATGATATTAGCCCTATGCCGATAAATCACAAAAAAGGCAAGAATCGAGACAACGATAATTAGCGCTACCTGCGATAAAACGATGGAATAAATAACCGCTGTGATAGCCACGACAATAGAGGATAATGATACATACTTTGTTAAATATAGCGTAATAAAAAAGGCAAGAACCAGCACAGCAAACATGACCGGCTCTAAAGCGAGGAGCACCCCTCCAGAGGTGGCTACGGCTTTCCCTCCTCTAAAACCCGCAAAAACAGGAAACATATGTCCGATTACGGCGGCCATTCCAGCAATCAGCGGATTTAGGCCCGAATCGAGCCAATAAGGAAGCAGGGTAGCTGCCGTTCCTTTCAAAATATCAGCAGCCGTTACGGCTATGCCAGCTTTAACACCTAATGTGCGAAAGGAGTTGGTGGCACCCAAATTGCCGCTTCCATGCTCGCGGATGTCAATGCCAAAAAAACTTTTGCCGATTATTAACCCTGATGGGATGGAACCAAGCAAATAAGATATGAAAATAATCATTGCATTAAGCATAGATCTACCCCTTTAAACACTAATCAAATTATCTTTCATACGTGATTTTTATTTTACCATGTCAAGAAAAAGAAAAGGAGAACTTTTCATTGCTTACATGAAAAAACTGGCGTACGCTAAAAGGTGAAAGCAAAACAACAATGAAAAAACTGATAAGAAACAGGTGGGAAGATGAAACTACTATTTAGCGGCATGCAATGGACCGCTTTTATGTTGGCCAGCTCGCTGGTAGCGCCCATTGCCATTGCAGAGCTATTTGGATTTTCCAGCGCAGATACCGCGGCGTTTGTACAGCGCACTTTATTTGTATTGGGCATCTCAGGGCTGGTGCAAGCGTTATTTGGACATCGTCTGCCAATCAATGAAGGGCCGGCTGGACTATGGTGGGGGGTTTTTGCCATTTACGCCGGTTTTGCTGGCACGATTTATTCGTCTTCTGCAGCGGCATTGCAGAGCTTGCAAGGGGGCATGATCGTTTCAGGAATTATCTTTATTTTGCTCGCCGCGTTCGGCTTGCTTAACCGGCTAGTTCGTTTATTTACACCTACAGTAACCTTCGTTTATTTATTGCTGCTGATCTTGCAATTGAGCGGCTCTTTCATGAAGGGAATGCTTGGGTTGCCGAATGAGGAAGGCATAGTTCGGCCGGTGACGATGCTCGGCAGCTTGCTGACGCTCGTGTTCGCTTTTTATTTTGCCGCTCACCGCATTCAGTGGATACGCCAATATTCTGTTATGATCTCTTTGGCGTTTGGCTGGCTGCTTTTTATACTTCTGGGCGAGGCTCCAGCCATCACAGCAAGCGGGGGGAATTGGCTGCAGCTCCCTCAGATTTTTGTGTTTGGGCCGCCTTTATTCGATTCAGGAACGATGGTAACAGCGGCTTTCATTACACTTTTATTAACGGCGAATATGATTGCATCTATCAGGGTAATGGAAGAAGTAATCAGTCATGTAACCGCTAAGAAGCAAGAGGGGCATTATAAAGGATCCGGGTTTGCAGCAGGAGTCAACCAAGCGATTGGCGGCATCTTTTCAGCCATCGGCTCCGTTCCTATCTCAGGAGCGGCCGGATTTATAGCGCAAACAGGAAATGCAGCCATTCGTCCGTTTATTCTCGGCTCGCTGTTTGTTGCTCTGTTAAGTATATGTCCGCCGGCAGTACATGTCCTTGCCTCCCTGCCTGCTCCTGTCGGGTATGCGGTGACTTTTGTCATTTTTTCCAAAATGGCCGGCTTCGCGTTTTCTGAGCTGGACAAGGAGAAAGATCAGCCAAGAGCCCGCTTAATCGCAGGGATCGCCTTGCTGACAGGGGTAGGGGCGATGTTCGTTCCGGCTTCATCGCTTGTAGAGTTGCCGGTGGCTGCAACTTCTATTTTAAACAATGGGCTCATTTTAGGAACGATTGCGGCCATTCTTGTGGAGCAGTTTATATGGCTACTTCACCGAGAGAAGAGAAACGATCATAATACTGAATAGATAGGAGGGCTTTCAATGATTGAAAATCCATCAAGAGAAGAAATCGGAAAAATCCTGAAACAAGCGAAAACGATTGCGGTTGTAGGTTTAAGCAACAATCCGGAAAGAACGAGTTATATGGTATCCGAAGCGATGCAAAAAGCGGGGTATAGAATCATTCCTGTTAACCCGACGATAGACGAAGTGCTTGGTGAAAGAGCATTCAGCTCGCTCGCAGATATTGAAGAAAAGGTGGACATCGTTAACATTTTCCGCCGCCCGGAATATCTCCCTGAAATCGCGAAAGAGTTTGTGCAAATAGATTGTGACGTTTTTTGGGCTCAGCTGGGGATTGAAAACGAAGAAGCCTATAAATTTTTAAAGGAGAGAGGGAAGACTGTGATCATGAATCGCTGCATTAAGGTGGAGCATAGTCTAAGCCCCAAAAACTAATGCGGTAGGCTTTGTCTGCCTCCCCGCGGTTTTAACGAAACATCCATCACGATGCTGTTGATAGGCAGGTGCAAAACGATTGGATCAGGGTCCAGGGGCGCCTTTGGAAAAAGGTGGCCCTGGATCTTTAATTTTTCAAGGGGAGTCCATTCATGATCATAATTTACATACTCCGTATTTAATTTTTCTTTCTCCTAAAGATTATGCTTTTTCATAAGACTGGTTTATGTCTCAGTGGGAAAAACAATGTCTCCATCAAAACCACTTCTCTTTTTCGTTCACGTAATTCTGTTTCTTGTTTAATTAAGTGTAAAGCGAGTGTTTCTAGGATCTTTTCTTGTCTGGTTTGTTCTTCGGATAGAGTAGGTTGAGCTGTTCGAAATTGCTTGTAACTTGGTTTGTCATCAACAGGCGTGTTATGCTATTTTATAAAAGAAAAGCAAAAATATTCAAGCGTATGATGCCTCTGAACAATGAAACCTAAGGAAAATTGTGGAAGGAGAAGGCGTGCTGAAGTAACATTATATAAACTGTGCAAGGGAGCAGGCTCTGATACAGTTACGGCAGGCAATGGACAACAAGTAAAGTTGCCAGGATGAATTTTTAATCGTTTACGATGAATAAGCTAGAGTTTGCGTAGTAATGTTGTAAAAAGACTTGTACAGTGAATAAATCGAGTTTTTAGAAATATGCAATATTTTACATAATTGAGCAGCACAAAGAAGCTCTTAATGATATTTTTAAAATTACAGGAGAAGAGCAAAATGAAATTTCATGCAATTGATCTAGATAATTGGGACAGAAAAGCTTATTTTGAACATTTTTTAACTCATACGAGATGCACCTTTAGTATGACGGCGATTATTGAGATTACAGAGTTGTTAGCGAAATTGCGAGAAAAAGGCATTAAGCTGTATCCCGCTTTTATATATATGGTTACTAATATAGTCAATTCTCGCAAGGAATTTAGAACTTGCTTCGACGAAGAGGGAAGGCTTGGATACTGGGATGAGATGACACCGAGCTTTACTATATTTCATAATGATAATCAAACTTTTTCTAATTTGTGGACAGAGTATTCGGCTGATTTTCATTCCTTTTACAAAAGCTATCTAGAGGATATGAAGCTATATGGCGATGCGAAGGAGATGAACCCAAAGAAGTTTGCTCCGAAGAACACGTTTCCTGTTTCTTGCATCCCTTGGACGAGCTTTACAGGGTTTAATTTGAATATTTATAATGGTGGTACGTATTTATTACCAATTATTACGAGCGGCAAGTACTTTAAGCAAGGAGATAAAATACTGCTTCCTATTTCCGTACAGGTGCATCATGCGGTTTGTGATGGGTATCATGCGAGCCAATTATTTGATGGATTGCAGCGATTAGCTGATCGCTGTGAGGAGTGGTTGTCCATCATGGAACAAAAATAATCTTCACTTTAGTGGATCTGGTGTTGATTAGCCTCTTTATAAGGTTGTGTAAACAGGATTTCAAAAAATATAGGAGATAAAAGCTGTACGCCTTACATAACGGTCACAGGAACTCTGAGGCAAAATCTTTTCGATTGGTTATCGGGAGTTTTTTTGATTATAAAGAAATTCTTATGCACAGAGTTCAATTGGCTACCCGAGCAATGAGGGGGAATGAAACGATTCTTGCATGTGAAAAAGTGTTGTAATTTCGTTCTGTATAAATACCGAGTTGCGAAAGGCCGCCTTGAATAAAGGCGGTTTCTTTTTTGCTGCCGAGTTGGTTTGTGGAAAAGGTCAGTAAAGCCAAGGTTTCAAAGCTATTCGTGGAGAGAAAGTGAACCTTTGAACAATGAGGATTTTCTTTCACTCCCCGCTCCATTCTTGAAAGGAAAGTCTGCCGGCACCTTCTATGCAGGATAAAATTTGATTTAAATGCCCGCTGACCATACAATAAAGCAGAGGATTTTTATACATAAAGCGAGTCGCGATCAAGGTATGAAAGGGAAAGATGAAAGTTTTTCTTTAATGTGGTAAAATATAATACGAACATTTGTTTTGGTTGCTTTTTCCCATGGAAAGGCTAGAAAGGGGAATATTTGTGTCAAAAAAAGAAAACCTGTTTGAATACAACGATGATGCAATCCAGGTTCTTGAAGGGCTGGAGGCAGTCAGAAAGCGGCCGGGGATGTATATTGGGTCGACGGATGCCCGAGGACTGCATCACTTAGTTTATGAAATTGTCGACAACTCAGTCGATGAGGTGCTGGCCGGTTATGGCAGCGAGATCAATATTACCATTCATAAAGATCAGTCGGTAAGTGTTCAGGATTATGGGCGCGGAATGCCGACCGGTATGCATAAAATGGGCAAACCGACTCCGGAAGTGATTTTAACGGTGCTTCATGCCGGAGGGAAATTTGGCCAAGGAGGCTATAAAACGAGCGGCGGGCTGCATGGCGTCGGTGCATCGGTTGTTAATGCGCTGTCTGAATGGCTGACCGTGACGATTCACCGTGATGGGTATATTTACAAACAGCGGTTTGAACAAGGCGGAAAGCCGGTCACAACGCTTGAGAAGATCGGCAAAACGAAAAAGACGGGAACGATGATTCATTTCAAACCGGATGAAACGATTTTCAGCACGATCAACTATAATTTTGAGACGCTGGGAGAACGCCTGAGAGAATCGGCATTCTTGCTTAAAGGGCTGAAAATTACGCTGCGTGATGAGCGTCATGGAGTGCAGGAAGTGTATCATTATGAAAAAGGGATTGAGGAGTTCGTCGGCTACTTAAACGAGGAGAAGGATACATTGCATCCGGTTGTCGCTTTTTCCGGCGAACAGAGCCAAATTGAAGTGGACTTTGCTTTTCAATTTAATGACGGATTTTCAGAAAACATCCTTTCTTTTGTCAATAATGTCCGCACGAAGGACGGAGGCACACATGAGGCGGGGGCACGCACGGCGATGACGAGAACGTTTAATGAGTATGCCCGCAAAGTGAACCTCTTAAAGGAAAAGGATAAAAATTTGGAGGGGACAGATATCCGGGAAGGCCTGGCGGCTGTGATATCCGTAAGAATTCCGGAAGAGCTGCTGCAATTTGAAGGACAGACGAAAGGCAAGCTGGGAACAAGCGAGGCGCGCTCCGCTGTCGATCAAGTTGTTTCCGCGCAGCTATTCTATTTTCTGGAGGAAAACCCCGATGTCAGCTCTCTGCTGATTAAGAAAGCCATAAAAGCCGCTCAAGCTCGAGAGGCGGCAAGAAAGGCGAGAGAGGATGCGCGCAACGGGAAGAAACGCAAAAAAAATGAAACGGTCCTCTCCGGCAAATTAACGCCGGCTCAGTCCCGCAATCCGCAGAAAAACGAATTGTATTTAGTGGAGGGGGATTCCGCGGGCGGTTCCGCTAAACAGGGGCGCGACCGGCGTTTTCAGGCGGTTTTGCCGCTTCGCGGAAAGGTGATTAATACCGAGAAAGCGAAACTGGCGGATATTTTCAAGAACGAAGAAATCAATACAATTATTCACGCGATCGGCGCCGGCGTCGGCCCGGAATTCGAGGTGCAAGATTGCAATTATGATAAGATTATTATTATGACAGATGCCGATACGGACGGAGCTCATATTCAAGTGCTGTTATTGACGTTTTTCTACCGCTATATGAAACCGCTGCTTGAAGCGGGAAAAGTATATATCGCTCTCCCTCCGCTCTATAAAGTCAGTAAAGGCACCGGCAAAAAAGAAATCGTGGAATATGCCTGGACGGATGAAGAGCTGGATGCGACGATGAAAAAAGTGGGGAAAGGCTGCATGCTGCAGCGCTATAAAGGATTGGGCGAGATGAACGCCGATCAGCTGTGGGAAACGACCATGAACCCGGAAACAAGAACGTTAATCCGCGTGCTGATTGATGATGCGGCGAGAGCGGAACGCCGGGTAACTACGCTGATGGGGGATAAAGTGGAGCCGCGGAGAAAGTGGATTGAATCGAACGTAGCTTTTGGACTGGAAGATCACAGCAATATTTTAGAAAATGAAAACCTGTCCGTCGGTGAGGAGGAATAAGCTATGCCAAAGGAAATTTTTCAAGACTTGCCGCTTGAGGAGGTGCTGGGCGACCGCTTCGGCCGCTACAGCAAATACATCATTCAAGAGCGGGCCTTGCCGGACGCACGAGATGGATTAAAGCCGGTTCAGCGCCGGATTTTATATGCGATGTACGCGGAAGGAAACACACATGAAAAAGGATTTAGAAAATCAGCTAAAACCGTCGGTAACGTCATCGGAAATTACCATCCGCATGGCGACACATCGGTGTATGATGCCATGGTGCGCCTTAGCCAGGAATGGAAAGTCCGCAAACTTTTAGTAGAAATGCACGGGAATAACGGATCTATTGATGGAGACCCGGCGGCAGCGATGCGATACACGGAAGCAAGGCTGTCTTCTATTTCCGGCGAGCTGCTGAAAGATATTGAAAAGCGAACCGTTGACTTTATTCCTAACTTCGATGACACGACAGAAGAGCCGACTGTGCTGCCCGCAAGATTTCCGAATTTATTAGTGAACGGTTCAACGGGTATTTCAGCTGGTTATGCGACAGAAATTCCGCCGCATCAGCTGGGCGAAGTGATTGATGCCGTGATGATGCGGATGGATAAACCGAACTGCACAGTAGAGGAATTAATGACGGTATTAAAGGGACCGGATTTTCCGACAGGAGGCATTATCCAAGGAATTGACGGCATCGTGAAAGCATACAAAACGGGAAAAGGCAAAGTGGTTGTTCGCGGCAAAGCGGAGATTGAAGAAATTCGAGGCGGCCGCAAGCAAATCGTCATAACAGAAATTCCGTTTGAAGTGAACAAAGCGAACTTAGTGAAGAAAATAGACGAATTCCGTCTTGACCGCAAAGTGGAAGGGATTGCTGAAGTACGCGATGAAACGGACCGCACAGGACTGCGGATCGTCATCGAGTTAAAAAAGGATATAGATGCGCAAGGAATTCTCAATTACTTGTATAAGGCCAGCGATTTGCAGGTGAGCTATAATTTCAATATGGTTGCCATTCATAACCGCCGCCCGGTTTTGATGGGGCTGCCCCAGCTTTTAGATGCGTACATAACCCATCAGAAAGAGGTTGTTACGAAGCGTTCGGAATATGATCTTGCCAAAGCGAAGGCCCGCCAGCATATTGTGGATGGACTCATCAAGGCCTTATCCATTTTAGATGAAGTCATTGCTGCTATCCGGGCTTCGAAAGACAAGCGTGACGCGAAGCAAAATCTGATGAACAAGTTTCAATTTACTGAGCCGCAAGCGGAAGCGATTGTCAGCTTGCAGCTATATCGGTTAACGAATACGGATATTACCGCTTTGCAGCAGGAAGCCGAGGATCTTGCTCAATTAATTGAGCAGCTGACAGCAATTTTAGCCAGTGAGAGAAAGCTGGCCGGTGTGATTAAAAAAGAGCTGCGCGAAATCAAGAAGAAATACAATGACGAGCGGCGGACAGTGATCGAAGATGAAATTGAAGACATTAAAGTGAATCCGGAAGTGATGATTCCAAGCGAGGATGTTATCGTAACGGTTACAAAAGACGGGTATATTAAGCGGACGAGCCTGCGCTCTTATTCCGCTTCCGGCGGTCGTGATCTGGCCATGAAAGAAACGGATTACCTCATGTATAAATCGGAAGTGAATACGACGGACGTTCTGCTTGTCTATACGAATAAAGGAAATTATCTATATCTTCCCGTCCATGAGATTCCGGATATTCGCTGGAAGGACTTAGGTCAGCACTTGGCTAGTCTCGTCCCTCTCGATAAAGAGGAGACCGCTGTATCTGTTTTTGCTATAAAGGATTTTCATCAGCCGCAATATGTTTTATTTATCACCAAAAACGGCATGGTAAAGCGGACGGAACTGTCGCAATATAAAGTGCAGCGCTATTCGCGTGCGCTGGTCGCCATCAAGCTCAAAGCGGATGATGAAGTCGTGGATGTCCACCTGACAGACGGAAGAGGGCGGGTATTTATCGCAACCCACTTCGGCTACGGGCTGCTGTTTGCTGAGGAAGAAGCCAATATTGTCGGTCCGCGAGCCGCGGGAGTCAAAGGCATCAACTTGAAAGAAGGCGATCGTGTAGTAAAAGGGGAAGTATGGAAGGAAGGAGCCCCTCAAGATTTGCTGTTAGTGACTCAGCGCGGGGCGGCAAAGAAAATGAACATGTCCGAGTTTGAATTAGCCAGCCGCGCGACAAGGGGAGTGATTATGCTCCGTGAATTAAAAAAGAATCCGCATCGCGTGATCGGTGTCATGCTGGTCGATCCTTCCGATGAAATTGTTTTAGAAACAGAAAAAGGCGCGGCGGAAGTATTCGACTTTAGCGGATTAAAGAAAAGCGATCGCTACTCCAACGGTTCGTTTGTTTTGGATGAAAAAGAGAGCGGTCAAGTTCAAGCAATCTGGAAATATGTCGATTCGCAAGAGTAAGATTGTTCAAGGGCTGTTTCTATAGCAGCCCTTTTTAACAGCTCTCCGAAAGAAGTCCTCCGCTTCTAAACGTGAAGGTGCTTTTAGCACTATTGGCGAAACGGGAGCGGGTAGTTCACTTCTGCATGTAAGATGCCGTAAGATTCCCCATTCAATAATGGAGCAGGAAAGCTTAAAGTCTGATCAATACCCGGTGCAGGTGACAAAGGCGTTTGCAGCAGGTCGCTGCGGTGCTGCCTTTGTTCCTCTTTTCAACAGCAGTGGAGGAGAGAAGACCCTCATTGCTTGAAGATTTGCTTAATAATTATCTATGCATACGATATACTTTTTGATAATCTAGAAACGTACTATTTAGATAAAGAGAAAAAGGGAGGATTTTAAATGGGGATATTGGAGACATTGGATCAAATTGTTCTGCAAATCAATGATTATTTGTACACATACTTAATGATTGCATTATTAATTGGTCTCGGTTTATTTTTCTCAATTAAAACAAATTTCGTGCAATTCAAGTATTTCGGAGAGATGTTCCGAGTGATCTTCGAGAAATCCACTGTGGATGCGAGCGGAAAAAAAGGGATTTCTTCCTTCCAGGCTTTCACAATCAGCGCTGCGTCCCGTGTGGGGACTGGAAATCTGGCCGGCGTGGCCACAGCCATTGCCGCTGGAGGTCCCGGCGCTGTATTTTGGATGTGGCTGATCGCCTTTATCGGAGCAGCTTCCAGCTTTGTGGAAAGTACGCTTGCCCAGATTTATAAAGTCAAGGACAAGGACGGCTTCCGCGGCGGTCCCGCTTATTATATGGAAAAAGGATTAAACAAAAGATGGATGGGCATCATCTTTGCCGTGACGATTACTTTTTGTTTCGGATTAGTGTTTAATGCCGTACAATCCAACACGATCTCGCTGGCGATCAATGAAGGGTTTGATGTGCCTAAGGCGGCTATCGGCTTGATTCTTGCCGCTTTAACAGCCGTCATTATTTTCGGCGGATTAAAACGGATCGTACACGTAACGCAAATTCTTGTTCCAGTCATGGCTGTGATTTATTTAGTGCTGGCATTTGTCATTTTAATTATGAATATAACAGAAATTCCATCGATGTTTATGCTGATTATCAAAAGTGCATTCGGCTTGGAAGAAGCAGCCGGCGGAGCGCTTGGCGCGGCGGTGATGAATGGGATTAAACGGGGACTCTTTTCCAATGAAGCAGGGATGGGGTCAGCTCCGAACGCAGCTGCAACAGCGAATGTCAGCCATCCGGTGAAGCAAGGGCTCATTCAAACACTGGGGGTATTTGTTGATACGATTCTTATTTGTTCTGCCACTGCTATTATTATTTTGTTATCGGGGGAATACTTGCGGGCAGACGCCGAATCCATCAATTTAACGCAATCTGCGCTGTCTGTTCACGTAGGAGACTGGGCAACCATCTTTGTTGCAGTCGCCATCTTCTTATTTGGCTTTAGTTCCGTCATCGGAAACTATTATTATGGCGAAACAAACATCGAGTTTATTAAAAACTCTCCAAAAACATTATTTGTTTACCGCGTTGCCGTTGTAGGCATGGTCTATTTCGGTTCCATCGCTAAGATCAGCTTAGTATGGGATTTAGCCGATTTGTTTATGGCAATTATGGCCTTTATCAACTTGATTGCCATCGCTTTGCTTTACAAGATTGCCATGGCTGCATTATCCGATTACCGCAAGCAGAGGAAAATCGGAAAAGAGCCGGTGTTCTATTCGGATTCTATTGAAGGGATCGGAGACACTGAGTGCTGGGAGCGCCGGCCGGAAACAGAAAAATAAGCAAATGGAAAATGGCCCATTTCTAAAGCAGAGATCGGGCCATTTATATGCGCCCAATATGAATGTCATCCATAGGGGAATCCCCCATGGATGAAACTGAAATGGACGGGTGCGGATTACCCCTTGGAGGACGGTTCTTCTGTTGTTATACTGATTGGCCGTGATTTTTGGAGTCGGAGAGCTTGATCATTGCATTTATTGAATTGATGAATTGCATCATGACGCCAATCATTTGAATCCTTTCACGGCGGAACGGCAGTTCAAAAAACTAGCTGCTTTCCGAAGAGCTATGAAATGTGCTGCGGACAAATAGGATTTTTGTACGGCGGCATCTATAGAACGTATGCAGCTGTGAAAGGCATAACGGAAGATTTGATTGCAAATAACGATTTGCCCTGCCCCCTTGGCTATTCTTCTACTGGCAGGGATCTGTCATGAGTAGCACTTTGGCCGTTTACTCTCCACTTTCAAAAGCCATGATTGCGGGGAGCAGCGCAATGATGCTGCCCTTCTGAAGAGAGCAGGGAATATCAATGGTTTAAGAACCGTAAATCGCTGACTATGCCGCATGTAATTGCAAAAATAGAATATGCAATGACACTTCAATGTTTGGGGTTGAATCGCAACCATCCTGCAGAGAAGTGTTTTTTTAATCTATCTCTTGGCAAGTACGCGGGTTAAACAATCCTTGTGTAAAGAATTATATAGCGGCACCCGATCTATACGGTGCTTTCGATTTCAACTAATGCATTATGTGCAAAATTCAAATTAAAATACTAAGTAATTATATGCGCCTGTAAGAAAGAGGGGAAATGACGCTTATATTATGACGGGCAACAAGCCGAAAGCAGAGTATGATAAAATAAATAAAAAGCGATGAGGGAGCGGGTAGTTTTGAATATTATGGAACCAATCCTGTTATTCTTTGTATTGGCTGTTCCAGTCTTTTTTATTTTGTTACTAACGGGTTTATTTTATTCTGAAAGAAAACGGAATGAAAAGTTTAAAAGAATGGAAGAACGGCTGCATAGAAAAAGAGATCGCCAGTAAATAGCGCGAAAGGCATTTGTTTTCTTAGCGCGAGGCATCATCGGATCGAGAGAACGCATTTGAAAATTGCCAATGGGAGTGAGAGGTATGTGGAAAGAATTTAAGCAGTTTGCGATGAGGGGAAATGTTCTTGATTTAGCGGTTGGCGTCATGATCGGCGCTGCCTTCAGCAAGATTGTTTCATCGCTGGTAGAGGATGTGATGATGCCTTTTATTGGACTGCTTATCGGCGGGATAGATTTTACGGACTTAAAGCTGACGTTTGGAGAGGCAGAAATTATGTACGGCAAATTCATTCAGACCATTGCTGACTTTCTAATTGTGGCCTTTTCTGTATTTCTCTTTGTGAAGCTGGTCACTCGACTGACGAAGCGGCAAGAGAAGAAAGAAGCAGAACCGGCTGCACCGAGCAAGGAAGAAGAGCTTTTGGCTGAAATTAGAGATTTATTAAAATCCAAGCATTCACTTAACAAAAGTGGAGAATAGAGGTATACTAGTGTTGAATTGAATAATAATTTTGAAAGCTAGGGGTGCCGTTATGGCTGAGAGGACGCAAGTTCAACCCTTGAACCTGATTTGGTTAACACCAACGGAGGGAAGCTTATTTATTTATGTGGGATTGTTTTGCATAAAAAAGAGCCTGCCTTCGTGGCGGGCTCTTTTCTTATGGAGCTGAGAAGCGAAAGCGCATCTATTTTAAACTAGGAGAGGGGAAAGGACATGGATCATTTAGTAATCGGAGGAAAACAGTTCACCAATCGTTTATTTACAGGCACAGGGAAATTTGCTGACCACTCGGTGATGAGACAAGCCTTTGAACAATCTGGCTCGGAAGTGGTGACAGTAGCGCTGAGAAGAGTCGATATTGCGGCAGGGGAGAATAATATCCTGCATGATATTCCGGATGGTGTGACGCTTCTTCCCAATACTTCTGGTGCTAGAACAGCAGAAGAAGCCGTGCGGATTGCCCATCTCGCTCAAGCGGCCGGAATGGGAAATTGGATCAAAATAGAAGTGATTTCTGATCAAAAGTATCTGCTTCCGGATAACGAAGAAACCGTTCGCGCAACGGAAGCTCTGGCAAAAGAAGGATTCGTGGTTCTTCCGTATGTAAGTCCTGATTTGACGATCGCCAAGAAGCTGGAACAAGCCGGAGCGGCGGCGGTCATGCCTTTAGGTTCTCCAATCGGTTCCAATCGGGGACTCAAAATGAAAGAAATGATTCGGATTTTAATTGAGGAAAAAACGGTGCCGATTATTGTGGATGCCGGGATCGGCAAGCCGTCAGATGCCGCGGAGGCGATGGAGATGGGAGCGGATGCCGTGCTTGTGAATACGGCGATCGCCACGGCAAAAGATCCAGTGAATATGGCTGTCGCCTTTCGGCTGGCTGTCGAAGCGGGCCGAAAAGCTTTCCTGGCCGGCTTAGGCCCCGTGTCACAGCAGGCGGTTGCTTCCTCACCATTAACCGGGTTCTTAAATTAAAAGGGGGATTTCATTTTGAGTTTCTATGAGCTATATGATCAAATAAAAAACGAACCATATGAACAGTTATTTCAGCAATTTACAGCTGCTGATGTCGACCGGGCGCTTGCTAAGCATCAGCTGGATGAAAGAGATCTGATGGCATTGTTATCTCCGGCCGCGCAAACAAGATTAGAGGAAATGGCGCAAAAAGCCCATCAATTAACAGTGCAGCATTTTGGCAAAGTGATCGTTCTTTTCGCGCCGCTTTATATAACAGATTATTGCGTTAATAAATGCACGTATTGCAGCTTTAGCTTTGACAATGATTTTCCTAGAAGAAAGCTGACAGCTCAAGAAATTAAAGAAGAAGCAGAAGCATTATACAATATGGGCATACAGCACATTATTTTATTGACGGGCGAATCGCGGAGACATTCATCCGTTGACTATTTAATTGAAGCCGCGCAAATCTTAAAGTCTTCTGCCGCCTCCATTTCCATTGAAGTGCAGCCGCTCGAAACAAAAGAATACGAACGCTTATGCCAAGCGGGTGTGGACGGTTTGACTGTTTTTCAGGAAGTATATAATGAAGACATTTATAAGGAGCTTCACGTAAAGGGGCCGAAAAGAAACTATCGCTACCGTTTAGATGCACCGGAAAGAGGCTGTCTTGCGGGGATGAGGTCGGTGAATATTGGAGCGCTATTAGGCTTGGATGATTGGCGCAAGGAAGCCTATTTCACGGCGCTGCACGCGCAATATTTGCAGAAGAAGTATTTAGAGACAGAGATCGGAGTCTCTTTTCCGCGGATTCGGCCGAATCTCGGCGGGTTTGCTCCAAAAGTTGAGGTTACAGACAAAGATTTAGTGCAGGCCATGCTGGCTTTCAGATTATTTATGCCGCGACTTGGCATCACATTATCAACACGCGAAGAAGCAGAATTTCGCGACCATCTGGTCAAATTGGGTGTCACAAAGATGTCCGCTGCTTCTTCTACCGTGGTTGGCGGTTATGCCAATAAGATAGACGACAACAGCCAGTTTGAAATATCAGATGAACGGTCCGTAGCGGAAGTGAAAGCAAGGTTAAAAGAACTTGGCTATCAGCCGGTCAGCAAAGATTGGGATGTTCTTACCGTATAGGAGGAGTGTGATGACTTTTCAACTTCATGTGCTCACAACGGGCGATCAAGATATCGAAACAGCCGCCTCCACTGCTGCGGCCATCCATCCGTTTGTGGATTATATTCACATTCGGGAAAAACATCGGCAGGCAAGAGAAGTTCTGTGCTGGGCTGAACGATTCTTGCAAGCCGGAGTCCCTTCACAAAAATTAATTATAAATGATCGGCTGGACGTGGCTTTAGCTGTCAATGCGGGCGGGGTTCAGCTCACTGAAGACAGCCTGCCTTTAATAAAAGCAAGGCAGCTTGCGCCAGCTAAACTGATCGGGTGCTCGGCGCATCGGCCAGATCAAGCAGCAAGGCTCTCGAAAAATCAAGCGAGCTTCATTTTCCTCGGCCATATTTATGAAACGGCTTGCAAACCGCTTCTTGCCCCCATTGGCTTGCAAGCTTTGCAAAAAGCAGCCGCCTCTTCCTCTGCTCCAATCATTGCCATAGGCGGGGTGGCCCCGGGGCATATCAAAGAGCTCAAACAAGCTGGCGCAGGCGGAATCGCTGTAATGTCGGGAGTTTTCGGAAGTCCCGATCCGATTAAGCAGGCGATTGTTTATCAAAAAACCATAAAAAGGGAGGAGAATTCATGAACGTCGTAATCAATGGAAAGAAAGAAAAAGTGGATTTGTCCGATTCGACTGCTGCTGCACTCCTGAAAGCGTTTGATTTGGATCGGAAAACGGTGATTGTCGAAGTGAACGGCAAGATTATTCCAAAAAATGAACTGGAGACAGCCGGTATTGCTGACGGAGATCGAATTGAACTCGTCCACTTTGTCGGAGGAGGATAAGAGGGATGTCCCATGGATAACCGTTATTCAAGACAGGAGCTTTTCCTTGGAGAACAAGCTTCCTTGGCCAAGCGGCATGTACTGCTAATAGGCGCCGGTGCTTTAGGATCGGCATTAGCTGAAATGCTGACGCGCGCGGGGGTCGGTTCACTGACGCTGATAGACCGCGACTATGTTGACTGGACAAATCTGCAGCGTCAGCAATTATTTACGGAACAGCATGCCAAAGACCATCTGCCTAAAGCGGAGGCCGCCAGAACAAGGCTGTTAGAAATCAATTCAGAGGTTGAGGTGACGGCGATTACTGCCGATGCCGGAGCCAGGGAACTGGAGCAATTAATAGATCAGCGCCGTCCCGATCTGCTTTTAGATGGTACCGATAACTTTGAAACCCGCTTCTTGATCAATGATTTATCACAAAAACATCAAATTCCTTGGATTTACGGCGGCTGTGTTGGCAGCCAGGGAATCAGCTTCACTATTATTCCCGGAACCACTCCATGTCTCCGCTGTTTACTTGATGTATTGCCGGCTGAAGGGATGACTTGTGATACGATGGGGGTAATCTCAGCAGCTGTGCAGATGACGGCCGCCTATCAAGGAGCGGAGGCTTTAAAAATCCTTTCAGGAAACATCACTGAGGTGCGTCAGGAGCTAGTGGCCTTTGATCTCTGGAAAAATTCACACTCATCTGTTCAGGCTCGTTCGCTGAAGCGAGAGAACTGTCCCTCTTGCGGGAAAAAGCGCTTATATCCGTCTTTACAAGAGAATAACCAAACGAGAACAGCGGTGCTTTGCGGAAGGGATACCGTTCAAATCCGGCCGCCTGTGGAAAGAAACTATCAACTGAAAGAACTGGCTGATTTATTTGATCGGCAAGGAATTGCTGTTCATTCAAACGGGTTTTTGCTTACAGCCAGCATTGAAGGGAAGCGCATTGTTCTCTTTCAAGACGGTCGTATGCTCGTTCACGGCACTAAAGATGTTTTAGCAGCTAAAAAGATTTATTACCAAATATTTGGCTGAAGTGCTATGATTTAATAAACAGCCGGAGCATTCAGAAAAGGATCAGTGGAATCAAAACGGTTCACCCTTCAAAGCTTCCTTTCTTTACTTTTATGAATCCGAGGTGGACGATGTTTAAAATTATTATATTGCTGCTCTTCTTGCTTCTGATGTATCTTTTTCTAAAGGGGGAAAAAAGAAGTGTAAGACTGGCTATTCTCTCTTACTTTTCTTTATTGTCTATCGTTTTTCTGCTTGGACTCTATTACCTTACCTCTAAGTATCATTTAGAAGAGGGCCCTGTCTTAGAGGGAGGATTTGAAAGCCTTATGCAATGGGTAAGTGTATTTTCATACTTATACATCATTCCTTCCTTCATTATTATTGCGTACAGGATATTCAGGTTCATTTCAAGCTTAATTGATCGGAATTGGCTAAGGGGTGTTATGCTTCTGTTTTTGATCGCTGTATTAGCTTGTGTTGGGTATGTATCATTTTTTATATTCGTCTTAATTTTTTACGGATTTGCTCCCTAAATGATGTGATGGTGAACGGTTAATTGTCATTTCAAAAGAGAAATGGGACAGGGAAAAGAGACAGACATTTTAAAGATAAAAAAATAATTTGGTAAGCTTTAAAAATAAAACAGC
Source organism: Bacillus xiapuensis (assembly GCF_002797355.1). Lineage (GTDB taxonomy): Bacteria > Bacillota > Bacilli > Bacillales > Domibacillaceae > Bacillus_CE > Bacillus_CE xiapuensis. The sequence continues at coordinate 1,343,078 of NZ_KZ454939.1, forward strand.
TGGAGATAAACGATTCGTTTTTCTCCAGCTGTTTTTGTCTGTTTTTTTATCAGCGGGATATGGAAGAGAAGCCCTGCTGTTTGGAGACTCACTTTATTTCGGTATACGAATCTTTTTTCGTGACCTGATAGGTGAAATATGTTAGACTACGTTTTACTGACTTTGTAGTCAATATGAGAACTTATCAGACATAAGGTGGATGGAACGATGAATGAAAAGAAGCGGAAGATACTGCTGGCTGCGATGAAGCTGTTTTCCAAGAAGAGCTTTCATCAAACGTCGATGCAAGAAATTGCTAGCATTTGCGGTCAATCAAAGGGAAGTCTTTATACGCATTTCAACTCCAAAGAAGAACTGCTGTTCGAGATTTTTGTTTATTACTTTCAGCTTCTGGAGGATAAATTAGTTATGGCAAGACAGCGCCGCTTTAAAAGCGATAATGAACAGTTTATTCATGAAGTGGCCATTCAAATGGAGCATTATTACGAGTTTCAGGAATTCTATATCATGCAAATGAAAGAAATTCGCAGATTGGATGATTCAGCGCTCAATCTCTATATTCGAAAACAAAATGGGAAACAGCTCCAGCATATTGAACAAAATATCATAATGATTTACGGAGAAGCCGCGCGGAGGTATGCATCAGATCTTGCCTGCTCTTTAACGGGCATGATGGTCGCTTACATGAAATGGATGAAGGAAAAGCAGCTATCTGTTCCGTTTATAGAGCTTTCCCGGTATTTGATCCGCCAATTAAATGGGATATTTACCGTTCTGAAGGACAGTGACGCTTCTCCGATTTTTAAAGAATCACTTTTTTTCAAAGCTGGCCAGCAAGAGACTCGGGAATCGATTCATCCGTTAGTATATGTGAATAAGATTAGAATTCAGTTAACAAACAGCCAGTCACTCGGAGAAGCGCGAGGGGTTGCGTTAGAATCGATTGCTCTTTTAGAGAAGGAATTAATGGAGATTAGTCCAAAAGCAGCCATTGTAAAAGGCATGCTGGCCAACTTGAAGGAAATTGCCTGTGTAAAACCATTGGTTGCCGAGCTGGAGAGAACCATTCGGCAAAATAAAAGGTAATGGAAAGAAGGCGTTAAAATGAAATTCAAACAAAGCAGCGAATTTCCTTTATATATATTGATGGTGAACATGTTTATTGCCATGACTGGAATTGGTGTCATTATTCCGATTATGCCTACGGTTATCCAGGAATTTGGTGTGGGCGGGAAGGCGTTTGGCTTATTAATTGCTACGTTTGCATTCGCTCAATTTCTTTTTTCACCGCTTGCCGGCGATTTGTCCGATAGACTCGGACGCAAGAAAACGATAGTATTCGGGCTTGTGCTGTTTTCATTCTCACAGCTTCTCTTCGGTTTAACCAATCAGTTATGGCTTTTGTACGTATCAAGAGTTCTTGGAGGAATGGGCGGTGCCTTTATGATTCCTTCCATGATGGCCTATGTCGCCGATATCACGACAATGGAGAATCGGGCCAAAGGAATGGGGCGATTGGGAGCGTCCATGTCCTTAGGTTTTGTGATTGGCCCAGGAATCGGCGGCTTCTTATCAGAATTTGGCTTAAGGGCGCCTTTTTTTATAGCCGCAGCTGTGGCGGCACTATCGGCAGTCGTATCTGTCGCTTTTCTGCCGGAAACTCGGCAAGCTGCCCATTTCTCAGCTGACGCCAAGAAGAGGGACAGTTTGTGGAAACAGCTGATTCTTTCAGTCAAAACCCCTTATTTTGCCCTGTTAATCATGATGTTTACTTTGTCATTTGGTTTAGCTAACTTCCAATCGACGATCAGCTTATTTGCGGATATAAAATTCGGCTTTGAGCCTATGGACATCTCGGTTTTAATGGTGACCGCCGGAATGATTGGGGTGATCGTGCAGGCTTTTGTTCTTGATCGTACTTTAAGACGATTCGGTGAAATTCCTGTGATGAACGTAAGCTTGGTAGCTGCGGGCTTTGCTATGCTCTCACTTTTGCTAGCCCAAGGATTCTGGTCCGTTATGGTGATCTCGTCTGTGTTCTTTATCGCGGCCTCTCTTCTTCGTCCGGCGATTAATACGATGGTGTCCAAAATGGCTGGTGATGAACAAGGTTTTGCAGCCGGCATGAACAATGCCTATATGAGTATTGGAAATGTGATTGGCCCAGCTCTTGCCGGGACATTGTTTGATATCAATATGGGGCTTCCTTACGTGTTTGGTGCGCTCATTATTGCAGCATGCCTTTTGATTAGCCTAAAATGGGCGAAAACAAGAAAAGCGGCAGGCGGTTCCCAGAGCCGGATCGGATACAGTGAACGTGTTCGTTAATCGCCATTAAAGAAACAGCCAGTTTGGCTCTGCACTGGAGCTAAGCTGGCTGTTTCTTCTGTTTTCTGTTGCAGCCATGCAATTCTAGCGGTTTAACAGTGCAGTGATCAGCCGTTTTACATAGAAAGCTGAAGAAACATCAGGAGGAAAGAAAGCTTATGATAAAAAGGATTGGAAATCGGCAGTTGCCGCGGCGGATTAGCCGAGAGCCAATATTCTATGAAGCAAGCCGATGAAACGGTTTGTTTCGGCGGCAGGAGCTGCTTATCTATTCTTTTATTCATAGGTTTCCCGCTGAAACGGCCGATTCGACTGAATGTTCGTTTCTTTTTGCCTGAAGAGGAGCCAAATCAATAAACTTAAGCTCAAAGCAACGAATTCCAAGGTCAATATATACCAAGGGTAAGGACCGAGAACATCCAGAAGACTGGCGTTTTCGGGTTTGCGGGCTATATATAAGTAATTACCGTCAACTAGCAGGTTCACAATGAAGATGACAGGCAGGAGAATATTTAAGAAGGCCATTGTTTTGACGACAGAATAAATCGTTGGCCGGAAGCCTTTCACCCACGTGAAATAAAACGGAACTGAAAAAATCAGCAGATGGGTAATAAAAAAATGAAAAAAGCGGAAATGAGGAAAATCATAGTTTAAAAATGGCGTAAACAGCGCTTGAGACGCGCCTAATAATCCAGTAAATAATGACACTTCATAAATTATTTTCTTTCTGGTAATTAATAAAGCGGCTGTTAAAAACAGACCGATGCTGCACAGCTCAAGCGGCAAAGCATGGCTCGCATCCCAGCTGCTGCTGACGATCATCCATAGCTGGTACACAGCTTCAAGAACCAGGAGAAAAACAGCGAGAGCGATTTCCATAATTCTGAAGCGGGGCGCTCTTAGCTGTTGCCTAAACTTATAAATGCTGCCCACAAGCAGGAGCATACAGAGCAGCACTATAATATGGCTGGTTGAATACATTTGAAAGTCGAACTCTTTATAGCTACTGCCAAACCAATCCATTCTTTTTCCCCCTTTCTTTTCAAGATTAACATATTTTAAAGCAGCTAAGTGCTAGACTGCTGATTTTATTATAATATTCTAATGTTAAATCAGCGTTAAAATAGCGGATAAAGGATGTGAATTATTCTTAATATTGTTATAATATTGATGAAAGAAGGCAAATGAATAAGGGGTGCTGCGACCGATGGCGAAATATATAGTGTTTGACTTTGATGGAACTCTGGCGAATTCTTTGAAGGTATTTCTTGCGGCTTACAATCAATTGGCTGAGAAAGAAGGCTATCGCACCGTTCAAGAATCCGAAATTGACCGGTTGAGCAAGATGACGATTCCTGAACGCTGCCGATATTTAAACTTTCCAATTAGAAATATACCGTTCGCTGCGCCGAAGTTATACCGCTTTGTCAGAGAATCGCAAAATGATCTGAAGTTCTTTCCGGGCATAAAGGAACTTCTTGATGAGCTGAAAAATCACGGCTATCGGCTGGCGATCATATCGTCCAATGCCAAAGACATTATCGGCCGATCATTAGAAGCGCATCAAGTGAATTATTTTGACGATATTTTATGCTCCAAATACATTTTCAGCAAAGATAAAATGCTAAAGAAACTGCTGAATAAATACAAATTAAAGCCATCTGATGCGCTATATATTGGAGACGAGGAACGGGATATTTCCGCTTGCAACAAAGTAGGAGTAAAAGTGATTTGGGCAGGCTGGGGATATGATGACGAAGAAGTAGCGTTAAATGCCAACCCCGATTATATTGCCAATGAACCGGCTGATGTATTGCCGATATTATTAAAATGGAATATTTCGTGAAAAGCTGCCGAACGGAGCAGCTTTTCCTTCTTTTAGGCAGGCGGGGCTAGCTTTTGTTCTTTCTTTCATCAGTGAGGATCACTGATGAAAGCTGCCTTTATCTCTCCTTCAAGGATGAGAGGAAGACGAGGCCTGAGCGGGAGATGAACACTAACGAACAGACAGCGGAGAGAAAAAACAGCGCTCCCGCTGCTGGAAGGGCCGCATACACTAAGGGAGGCTTGGACTATGTTAGAAGACATCTATCAGCTTTTAGAAAATAACTTTCAGGAGACGGTTCAAATAAGAAGGCATCTGCACCAGCATCCTGAACTTTCCTTTGAAGAGGTGGAAACTCCGCGGTTGATCGCTGAATTTCTCGGAAATCTGGGGATTGATATTAGAACAGGCGTGGGCGGCCGCGGAGTCGTCGGCTGTATCCGCGGAGAGAAACCGGGGAAGACGGTCGCGCTGCGGGCAGACTTCGATGCCTTGCCTCTTCAGGATCAAAAGAATGTGCCTTACCGGTCGAAGGTGCCGGGGAAAATGCATGCTTGCGGCCATGATGCCCATACAGCTACGCTGCTTTCCGTTGCGAAAGTGCTGCAGGAAAAGCGCCATTTGCTTGAGGGGAACATTGTGCTAATCCACCAGTTCGCGGAAGAGCTTGTTCCAGGAGGAGCGAAAGCGATGATTGAAGACGGCTGTTTAGACGGAGTGGACGCGATTTTTGGTACGCATTTATGGACCACCATCCCCGTTGGAAAAGCCGGCTTTACTTCCAAAGCCATCATGGCAGCAGCTGACCGGTTCGAAGTGGAGATAATCGGCAAAGGGGGCCATGGCGCAATGCCCCATGAAACCATCGATCCGATCGTCATCGGAACGAACTATGTGCAACTGCTTCAGCAAATTATTAGCCGATCGGTCAGCCCGTTGGATTCCGCTGTTATATCGGTCGGCACGTTTCACGGAGGGGATGCCTTTAATATTATCGCCGACCAAGTTTCCATTACAGGAACGGTCCGAACGTTTCAAGAAGAAACGCGAAAGGCCGTTCAGGTAAAAATGGAAGCGATTCTGCGGACGCTGTGTGAATCAGCAGGAGCCAGCTGCCATTTTCGCTATCAGCCCGGCTATCCGTCCGTCATCAACCATGAGCAGGAAACGTCGCTTGTTCAATCAGCGGCTAAAGAGATTCTTGGGGAGGATCACTGTTTTATTACAGAGCCATTAATGGTAGGAGAGGATTTCTCTTATTACTTGCAGGAAGTGCCTGGCGCGTTTTTTCTAACAGGTGCAGGAAATATCCAGTCAGGGGCCAAATATCCTCACCATCACCCGCTGTTCGATATTGATGAGCGGGCCATGCTCCACGCGGGAAAAATTCTAGCTGCGGCTGCCGTTCGCTTTTTAATGGAGAAAAGTGAGCGGAAGTAAAAAAACTTTTCAACCACCATTTGTTTCTGTATAGTATTTACAGTAGATAAATTAAAGAAGAAGGAAGAGTTTTATGATTATTAAAAACGATAAAGAGCTTCAGGCTCTGAAAAAAATTGGCAAGATTGTTGCTGAAATTCGTGATGCGATGCGTGCGGCCACAAAGCCGGGCGTTACGACGAAGGAATTGGACCTTCTCGGTGGAGAATTATTTAGCCGTCACGGAGCCGTTTCCGGACCGAAAGACGAATATGATTTTCCGGGATTTACTTGCATTAGTGTCAATGACGAGGTAGCTCATGGCATTCCGGGAAAGCGCGTCATTCAGGAAGGGGATTTGGTGAACATCGATGTTTCCGGTTCGTATGACGGCTACTTTGCTGATACGGGAATTTCTTTCGTCGTTGGCAAAGGAGACCCGATTTTAACTAAATTATGTGAAGCCGCAGAAAGTGCTTTTGAGAGAGGCTTGCTGAAAGCAAAAGCGGGATCTAAGCAAAATCAAATCGGGAAAGCGGTCATCAATGAAGCTCACCGCCAAGGATTTACCGTCATCAAAAATTTAACAGGACACGGCGTCGGCCGCTCGCTTCATGAAGCCCCAGATCATATATTAAATTATTTTGATCCTTGGGACAACGCTCTTCTGAAGGAGGGAACGGTAATTGCTTTTGAACCGTTTATTTCCACAGGGGCAGAGATGATTGTTGAAAGCGGTGACGGATGGACGTTTAAAACGCCTGACGGCAGCAAAGTGGCACAAATAGAACATACGCTTGTCATTACCAAAGGTGAGCCGATTATTTTAACAAAATAATGAGGATGAAGTAAAGAGGACTGACCCCTTGCGCAATCACTTAAGCGAAAGTATGAACTTTTGCTTACAATAATGGGGGCCAGGCCCTTTTTTATTGTGGAAAGCTCCGAAATAGAGTATCCTTAATGGATAGCTGCATTCAGATTAAGTAAAGGGGTTTGACTCGTTGCTAGATTACAAGTTATATGAACATTCCAATTCAGAAGAATACGTGGTTCTCATTCATGGGATGGGCGGGAACTCTAGTATTTTTTACAGTAATTTAAAAGCTTTAAAGAGGCATTTTAATATATTATCTGTTCATCTACCCGGGCATGGAAAGTCTCCGGGTGTAGAAGAATTAGGGCCTTTCAGCCTGGAAACAGTGGCGGGGGAAGTAATCCGGCTCATGGATTATTTAGTCATTAAAAAGGCTCATTTTATCGGGATTTCTCTCGGGACAATTATCATACACTATATTTTAAAAATCTCTCCGGACAGGGTACGATCAGCGGTTATGGGCGGGGCGATTACGAAATTTAATTTATTTTCTAAAGTACTGGTGCAAGCAGGAAAGCTTTTGAAATCTTTTACTCCGTTTTTGTGGCTGTATAAAATATGTGCCTATCTTATTATGCCGGGAAAAATGAATCGGAGATCACGCACATTATTTGTGAATCAAGCAGCTAAAATGAAAAGACGTGATTTTTTGGCATGGTTCCATTTAGTGGATACAGTTGAGAATGTGTATGGCGGAGTGCCAGAGTCCTCCAAAGGCATCCCTAAATTATATATCTCAGGCTCGGAGGACCATTTGTTTATCAAACAGCTTGACCGGGATATTGCTCAGGATCCCTATGCTTCCATGAAGTCTATTCAAGGCTGCGGACATGTCTGCAATGTCGAAAAGAGCAAAGAATTTAATGAAGCGGCAATCCAGTTTTTGCTGGAAAGTGAAAGGAATATTAAGCAAGCTCAATAGAGAGCCGGCTAATTGTCAAGAAGAGCTATACATCTGAAGTGTTTGTCTGCAATAAAAAGGGGCTTCCGACAGTCGTTGGACGGGCCCTTTTTAATGCTTTGATATCATAAGTGCCTTCTAACCGCAGTTTTTTCTTTCATCCCTGCTGATGAAAAGAAGAACAGAGGCTAGCATCGCAGCGCCTTTGTCATTTGCATCTTGCAGGCCTGAGTGAATCGGGGATTTCGCTGCGTGATCCTCCGCTGAGCCTTTCAGCTGCTGTTTCATTTTCAAAGCGGAGTCTTATATGAAAGATAAATCGTAATTATTACTATTTACAAACCGTAATCATTACGATATAATTTCCAAGTCAGTGTTAAATAAGAAGGAGGATCGGGATGAAACGATACATTCATTTAACTGTCTTTCTGTCAGTTATGATGATCCTGGCTGCGTGCGGAGGCAAGGAAAACGCAGATAATAAAAGAGACGGAAAGCTAACTATTTATACAACGATTTATCCTTTAAGTTATTTTACCGAAGAAATAGGGAAGGAACATGTGGATGTTGAAAGCATTCTGCCGGCTGGAGCGGATGCGCATACTTTTGAACCGACTTCGAAGACAATGATCGACATTGCTGGCGGAGACATGTTTATATATAACGGGCTTGGATTGGAGCCGTTCGGTGATAAGGTGAAAGAAACAATGAAAAGCGAATCCGTTAACGTGTTAGAGGTTGGAAAAAGCATGGATTTGACCGCTCTTCAAAAAGATCATCATAAAGTCCTGAAGCAGCAGGATCATTCTGAAGAAGAGCAGGTACACAATCATGAGGACGGCCACCATCACGGTTCTGCAGACCCGCATGTTTGGATTGATCCAGTATTATCCATCGAGATGGCTGAAACAATTAAAGATGAACTGGTGAAACTGCAGCCAGAAAATAAAGCGAAGTTTCAGCGCAATTACGAGGAGCTTAAATCCAAGCTGGAAAAGCTTGATCAAGACTTTCATGAAATGGCTGAAGGGGCGGCTCATAAACAGTTTCTCGTCTCCCATTCCGCCTTCGGATATTGGGAAGACCATTACGGCATCGAGCAGATCGGTGTGGCGGGATTGTCGCCTGCAAACGAACCGTCACAAAAACAGCTCAAAGAGATCATTGAGACAGCAAAGAAACATCGGACGAAGTTTGTAATCTTTGAGCAGAATATTACGCCTAAAGTGGCGCAAGTCGTGCAAAATGAAATTAACGCCAAAGCGCTGCACATTCATAATGCAGCCGTGCTGACGGAGGAAGATAAAAGAAATAAGGAAAATTATTTCACTCTGATGGAAAAAAATATTCAAACTTTGAAAAAAGCAATGGAATAATCGCAATAAAAAATGCTTCTTCGCCTGGCGAAGAGCATTTTTTATTGGCCATAACCGGCTTTGCGCGATTTTGGAATACGGGATTTCCTTGGCATACTTTTCCTCAAGTTTGGGAAGATAAACAAAAGGAACAGTTTTTGAGGAGGGAAAGGACATGTCGAACAAATCTCATCAACCGATGTGGAAGGAAGAAGGAAGCGCTCCTTCATTTCCTGCTTTAAAAGAAACAGCGTTTGCTGATACGGTGATTGTCGGCGGCGGGATCACAGGAATTGTCAGCGCCTATTTGCTGACCAAAGCTGGAAAGAAGGTCGTGTTATTGGAGTCCACGAAGCTCGTCAACGGGACGACGGGCCATACGACAGCTAAAGTGACGTCTCAGCATAACCTGATATATGACCAGCTGATACAAACGATTGGCGAGCAGCAAGCGCGATTATATTATGAAGCGAATCAGGAAGCGCTGCAATGGGTTAGGCGCGTCATTCAAGAAAATAAGATCGACTGTGATTGGGAAGATGAAACTGCGTTTGTTTATACCAACGCTGATAAAGAAACCGAGACGGTTAAAAATGAAGCAGAGAGCTATAAGCAGCTGGGGATTGCCGGCTCATTGACAGATACAATGCCATGGAAAACGCCTTTTAAGGAAGCGGTTTCCATGGAAGGCCAAGGGCAATTTCATCCGCTGAAATTTTTATCTCCCCTCATTCAATATATTACAGAAAACGGCGGAGAAATATATGAATCGACGGTAGCCAAAGACATCGAAAAAGGGGATCGGCAAACAGTCATCACGAAAGATGGAGCCAAAGCAATTGGAGATCATATCGTAATCGCCAGTCATTTTCCTTTTTATGATGATGGGTTTTATTTTGCGAAAATGCATGCTCAGCGTTCCTATGTGATTGCGATTAAACCGAAAACGGCTTTTCCGGGCGGCATGTATATTACAGCTGAAACGCCAACACGCTCTGTTCGAAGTGCCCGCTTGCATGGAGAAGAGGTGTTATTAATTGGCGGGGAGGGGCATAAAACCGGTAAAAAACAAGGAACTGAAGAAAATTATCAGGCTTTAATCAATTTTGCTGAAAAAGAATTTGGCATTGAACAATTGCTGCATAGCTGGTCGGCGCAGGATTTAGTGACGCTGGACAACATCCCGTATATTGGGCGGCTCAGAAAAGACGAAAATATTTATGTGGCCACAGGTTTCAAAAAATGGGGGATGACATCAAGCATCGTATCGGCTCTGCTGCTGTCTGATCTAATTTTAAACAAGCAGAATCGTTATGCCGAGCTGTTTTCTCCTGAGCGCTTTACAGCGGACCCAAGCATAAGAAACTTTGTTAAACAAAACAGCGATGTGGCCGGCACCTTTATTAAAGGAAAGCTTGATCGTTTATTTAGAGAACAAGAAGCGCTTCCTCCCAATAAAGGAGTCGTGATTAATTGGGAAGGAAAGCGCGCTGGTGCTTTTAAAGAAGAAGACGGGACTGTTCACATTGTGGATACGACATGCACTCATTTGGGCTGTGAATGCGAGTGGAATGAAGCGGAACGCACTTGGGACTGCCCGTGTCACGGCTCGCGCTTTGCTGTTACGGGTGAGGTGGTAGAAGGCCCAGCCATTGAACCGTTAAGAAAAATAGGAAGAGATTAATATTTAATAAAAAACGCCGATTGCTAATGCTAAAGGGTCTGGGACATAACTAAATTTGCTGTCATGAAAGCCGAATCATTGTGTTTAATAAAAAACATGAAAAAAATAAAGCCGAACTATTACGAAACTCTAAAGGAGAGTTCTAAATAATAGTTCGGCTTTTTTATTAGCTTAAAACCATTTGTCCCAGCCTCTTCTTATTAGCTCTTGCAAGATGGATTTTAGATGATGCCGATGACATCCAGAAATACGATTATAATCACAACGGGAACGACGAAGCGCAGCAGCAGGAGCCACAGGGCGAACCAGCTTTTAATATTGCCGGCTCCTTTGGACAGCTCATCGTATAAAAGCTGCTTATTCATTTTTAATGGAATAAAGATCGCAATTAAAAAGGCCCCAATCGGCATTAAGAGGTTGCTCACAAGAAAATCAGCCGCATCAAAAATCGTTTTATTAAAGATCACGACCTCGCTCAATACGCCAAATGATAAAGCGGACGGGATACCGACTAGGAAAATAAGCAGTCCGGCTAACCAGGATAAGCTCTTTCGTTTTGAACGGTCTCCTTTAGCGATCGAAGCAACAATGATTTCCAGCATAGAAAAGGCCGATGTCAGTGTCGCAAATAAAAATAAAGCTAAAAATAACATTAAAAATACGATCCCGAAAGGAATTTGCTGGAATATTGATGGCAGTACAATAAATAAAAGTCCTGGACCAGCTTCGGGCTCTACTCCTAATGAAAAGACTGCCGGAAAAATAGCTAAGCCTGAAAGCATGGAAATGATCACGTTCAGACCGGCGATTGACAAAGCGGACTTACCGAGATTTTGCGTTTTATCTAAGTAAGAACTGTAAGTGACCATCACGGACACCCCAACACTCAATGAAAAGAAAGACTGTCCTAAAGCAAATAGTACATCTTTGGATGAAAGCTGAGAAAAATCAGGCTTTAAAAAGAATTCAACGCCGGCTGCGGCATTATCAAGCGTAAGTGAACGGATGATAATCGCGATAAAAATGAGAAAGAGTGCCGGCATTAAATATTTATTGGCCGCTTCAATCCCGTTTTGAATTCCCCGCGATACGACGATAATGGTAATAAATAAGAAGGCCAATTGAGCGCCGACAGACCAGAACGGCGAGGCAATCGATTCAGCAAACAAGGCGCCATAATCTTCGGTGGCATGCAGCTGACCGGTGAACCCTAACAGCAAATAGTGCAATATCCAGCCTCCGATGACACTGTAGAAGGACAATAGGATAAAGCAAGTGATGACCCCGATATATCCAGTGACGGGCCAAAAAGATTTAGGGGCTATATGCTGATAAGCTCTAATCGCTTCTTTCTGTGAACTGCGCCCAATGACAAATTCCCCGAGCAGTAAAGGAAGTCCAATTAAAGCAGTAAATAAGACAAAAAGAAGAAAAAAAGCTCCGCCGCCGCTCGTTCCCGTTACGTAGGGAAGCTTCCATATCGCTCCGATCCCAATTGCAGAACCGGCTGAGGCTAATATAAAGCCAATCTTTGATGTCCATTGTTCTGTTTGATTCATACGTTTAAATCCCCATTTCTCTTCCTATTATTTAAACATCATATAATAGTTTATTTAAATAAGAAAGAATGTATTTGAATTTCTTGAAGAAGATGATCCGTTTTGTCCGGCATAGAAGCTGCCGCAAGACCTCCGCTTCCCAATGAAATGGCTAAGCGGAAAGCAGCGAAATGGCAGATTCGTTCAGGCCTGCACGACACAGATTGCAACGGGACGCGGCGTGTGGTGTTAGCCTCTTTTCTTCTCAGCAGCGGGGGACGAGAGCAATCCGCCGCCGTTTGAAGCTTTACTTAATTGCGGCATATGATTGGGAAAATTCATCGGTCAAGCGTACAATGAAAGAATAGCAGCAGTTGGTGAAGAGGAGGAGAAACGATGAATGAATGGGAGGAGCGAGCAGACCGCATAGTAAAAAAGCAAAAGCAATTCTTTCAAACAGGCGTGACAAAGGATCTGTCTTTTCGAACGCGGGCGCTGCAGAGCTTGCGAGAAGCCATCCAGCGATATGAACAGCCGCTTCTTCAAGCGCTTTATCATGATTTACGAAAAAGTGAGTTTGAGGCCTACGGAACAGAGATTGGCTATACGTTAGACAGCGTGAAGCATGCCATTCAGAATTTGAAGAAATGGGCGGCTCCCACAAAAGTGCCGACACCCGCCTATCATTTGCCGGCGAAAAGCTGGATACAATCAGAGCCGTATGGTGCGGTGCTGATTGTTGGCCCGTTTAATTATCCTTTTCAGCTAGTGATCGAGCCATTGATTGGAGCGATTGCAGCCGGTAATTGTGCCGTCATTAAACCGTCAGAAGCTACGCCCCACGTCTCTGCTTTGCTGGCAAAAATGATGAAGGAAACATTTGAGCCGGAATTTGTACAGGTAGTGGAAGGGGAGAAAGAAATCACTTCGGCGCTCCTTCATGCGCCGTTTGACTATATTTTCTTTACTGGAAGCGCTAAGGTGGGCCGGATAGTAATGGAAGCCGCCAGCAAGCATCTTGTTCCGGTCACTCTTGAACTTGGAGGGAAAAGCCCTGCGATTATTGACCGGACGGCTAATTTGGAAGCAGCGGCCAAACGCATCGCTTGGGGGAAATTCGTGAATGCCGGGCAAACTTGTGTAGCTCCTGATTATTTGCTCGTTCACCACAATGTGAAAAAGGAGTTTCTTCACAAGCTGCAGCAAGTGCTTTTCGATTTTTACGGAGCGGCTCCGCAGAAAAGTCCGGATTACAGCAGAATCGTCAATGAAAGCCACTTTGACAGACTGGCAGAAATGATTGAACGGAATCGTTCCAAAGTCATCTTTGGCGGAGAGATGGATCGGGAAGATTTATTTATATCCCCGACTATGATTGATGAGGCCAGCTGGGATGACGCTTGCATGCAGGAGGAGATATTCGGTCCTGTATTGCCGGTGCTGTCTTATCACGAACTGAATGAAGCGATCGCACAAGTGAACCGTTATCACCCTAAACCGCTGGCTCTTTATATATTTACGGAGCTGGAAGCGGTGGAAGAGCGTGTATTGCAATCCATTGCATTCGGAGGAGGCTGCGTGAATGATACACTATCCCATGTCGCCAATCCGTATTTGCCGTTTGGCGGCATTGGTCCCTCAGGGATGAATAGCTACCATGGAAAATACAGCTTTGATGCTTTTTCTCATAAAAAAAGCGTCTTAAAAAAGAGCACAAAATGGAATCCTTCATTTATTTTCCCTCCCTATAAGGAAAAGGTGAAATGGCTGCGTAAGCTGATGAAGTAATTGGTTCGGCATTGCTCTTTGATTATGCTTTTTTCTTTAGCATGACTATAGGATATGTACCATAATAAGCAAGAGGAAACCCCAAATTGTGAGGGTTTCCTTTATTTTTTTATTACAGAGCCATTTTCAAAAAAAGAGTGCCTCGGTACCGACCCCCAAAAGTTAGATTAATAAATCTAACTCTTGGGGGTGTTTTTATGGCCAAATATAGTGAGGAATTTAAAATAAAGCTTGTTACCGAGTATTTGGATGGGCATCTTGGATATAAATTATTGGCGAAGAAATACAATATGCCCTCTCAAACACCATTACAAGATTGGGTAAGAGCTTATAAAACACAAGGGATGGAGGGGTTAAAAAGAAGAATTAAGAAGGAAGTACATCCTGTTCAAATTAAATTAGATACGATACAATTTATGTTAAAAACAGGTGCTTCTTATCAGGAAACCGCTGAATAGTTTAGTTTAAATAATCCTTCATTAATTTACCGCTGGATGAAAGTATTTAATGAACAAGGACTAGAAGGCCTGAAAACAAAACCAAAGGGGCGACCTTCTATGTCTAAGAAATCCAATACCAATAAACAAACGAAAAAGGTAGAAAAAAATTAACACGTGAAGCAGAGTTAGAACGTGAGAATGAACTACTGAGATTAGAAAATGCGTACTTAAAAAAGCTGCGAGCTTTTCGGGAAAATCCGAATGTCTTTCTCGAAAAGCACAAGCAAAATTGGCATTCGAACTCAAAGAAGAAGGATTCCGATTAAAAGATATTTTCCTTGTTGTAGGCATTCCTGAAGCAACCTACCACTATCATGTAAAAAAGTTGGGGAAAGAAGATCCGGAAACGGAACTAAAAGAGATCATCACCTACCTATTTAGGAAGTTTCATGAACGCTATGGTTATAAACGAATCACAAAGGAATTAAAGAAATTAGGACATTGTGTTAATCATAAAAAAGTGTATCGGCTTATGCGGGAATTAAGTTTGAAATGTGTAAAATTCATGCAGAAATCTCGGAAATCCAATTCCTATAAGGGGAAGGTTGGTAAGGTAGCGAAAAACCGTCTATCCCGCCGTTTTAACACACCTATCCCTCTTCAAAAATTAGTAACTGACATAACAGAATTCAAATGTCTAGGCGAAGAGAAGTTGTATTTAAATCCTATTCTTGACCTTTATAATGGAGAAATTATTTCGTTTGGAATTCAGAAGCGTCCAACATTGGATCTTGTCATGGACCGTTTAGACGAAACAATTGAGATCATAAAGAATCACGCAACCTACCGTACTACCATCCACTCGGATCAAGGGTGGCATTACCAGCACAGCCAATGGGTGAGAACATTAAAGAAAAATATAGTATTCCAAAGCATGTCACGTAAAGCAACCTGCGTAGACAACGCTGTGATGGAGAATTTCTTTGGCATTTTAAAGCAAGAAATGTATTATGGGGAAAAACTAGTAAGCTATGAGGAATTAAAAAGGAGAATAGAAGAATATATCTACTGGTATAACAATGAACGATCCAAAGACAAATTGACTGGACTAAGTCCGGTCCAATACCGAACTCGATCCAGCCAATCAGCTGCATAATAAAAACTCTAGCTTTTGGGGGTAACCACCCTCAATAAAATGAGAGTTACTCTTTTTGATCTATCATACTTCGATTATTTTTTTAACATTTTTTTAAATAAGAAGATGAATCCCATTAAAGCCAAAGCAGTAATAATAATCCCCGGAATTCCTAAACTACTTAACATAATGGTCCCCTTTACTTTTTTATTTTGAATTAACAGTAAAAGCACTACCAGAATGCTTAACAATAGTAGCAGTGTATCTCTTAGTTACATTTAAAATACTATTTTTCCAGAAGCAGATAAAGCCCCAGAATACACTTTCCCAATGCCGCCACTTCCTACTAATCCATAAGCATTATGATAAACTGTTGTTTGTACAGATGCTACTTTGCTAGCGTTGTTTATTGTACTTGTTTTCAGGTAAGAAGCTCTAAAACTTTGATTGATGACATTTTGAATATCATCTTTAATTATACCACTTACTTTCGCTGTAACACTATTTTTCGGCATGAAGATAAAGGGATTGGGCTGATCTTATCGAATGTCATTATTGATAAAGAAAATAGGAATGAAATGAGGTGAGAAATACGTGCCTGTCAAACTGGCTGATTTGAAAGTGCCTGATGAATGCATACTTAATCAAGAGGACGTCATTGCCGCGGCCAGCAGCTATCTTTTAGAAAAAGGATGGAGCGTAGAACGGTCGGCTTTGGCAACAGAACCGGATATCGTTGCCGCTAAGGATGCTTGGAGCATCGTTCTGAAAGCGAAAGGCTCCAAAAGCCGAAAGCAAAAGAAGGGCATTGTCTTTGATAACAGTCAGCTAAGAACTCATGTTTCCGATCAAATAGAAAAGATCATGAGGTTTCAGCAATCGGCGGAAGCTCCCACTATTTTTATCATGGCCAATCCAGATGTGTATCGAATGAAAGCGATTGTGAATCAATTATCACACAGCCTAGATAAATTAGATATTATCAGAATGTGGGTTCAGCCTAAAAGAGAGCCACAATTAGATATTCCTCAGCATCTTTACGCCATTGCAAAGCAGCTCGGATTTTAAAAAAAGTTTTATATGGAGGGCCGTTCACTCCAACAGGCAAAGAAAAAGACTGGCTGGATATTCGCGAATATCCAGCCAGTCTTTTTCTTTGCTGCTTTACTCATCTTTTTTGGCTAAACAGCGGTCGCATTCCATCAAATAAGACTCGGCTTGTTCGCGGATGTATTCCCCGCATTCCGGACATGTCTTTGGCGGCATTGTTCTGAAAAACTCAACTGGACTCATCATGGTTACCCTCTCCTTTTATAATACAGTATTTTATTTTGTGTTACTGTTATAATACAGTATATCCCCTTCATTGCCTTTTGTACACAACAAAATAAAATATTCTGAAAATTAGTTAAAAAGTCCTTTTACATTACTTGTGTCAGGGCAATAAGGCTTCCTTTCAAGAATGGAGCGAGAATTTCAAGTCTAAGTGACAGTCACAGCATCTGCATCTCCAATTCGTTCGGCCTGCACGATGCAGGTTAGTAAGGCACGGCAGCAGGGAGGTGAAAGAAAGGAAAGGCTTCATTGCTTGAAGATGTGATATATAAGAAAAGAAACAGAAATACATAAGATTTCTTCTTGCAATTGGGAAAGAAAAGTGCTATAGTTAAATTAGTTGTTTAAGTTCGTTTCAAAAGAGAGCTCTTTTATAAGATAGCTTTCGTCTTGAAATAGTGATAAACAGCAAGAATGATTGTGCGCATTAAGCGCGAGGAGGAAATTACATGTTACAAGGTAAAGTAAAATGGTTCAATGCAGAAAAAGGCTTCGGATTCATCGAAGTTGAAGGACAAGACGATGTATTCGTACATTTCTCCGCTATTCAAGGCGAAGGTTACAAAACTTTAGAAGAAGGTCAAAGCGTAAGTTTTGAAGTTGTTGAAGGACCACGCGGACCTCAAGCGGCAAACGTTGAAAAAAACTAATAACCCATACAAAAGATGATGCAATTGCATCATCTTTTTTTATTTGTCTTTTAAAGAGTGGATTCTGTTTAAAATTTTCTGTATTTTCTAAAAATAAAATTGTATACTAATAGTATCAGGAGGAGAAAAGGAGGAGGTCAGGATTGCGGGGGAGAAAAGAGCGGGCGCGCTGCAAAAGGAATCAGCCGGAAACGAGGTGTGATCTATGAATCAAGAAAAAACAGCGCAAAGTATTGCTTATGAACTAGCCAATGTGTATGCTCCCTTTTTTAATGTGGAGCGCTGCGGAAGAATCGGCCAGACCGATCTTGCTTTTTCAGCGTGCTACCACCGGAAAGATGAGCGCTATGTGTTCACAAAAAAGGTGAAAGTGTGGGAGGTCGAAAATCAGCAGAAACTATTCGCTGCTGCGCCAGTTCAACAAGTGACAGCAGAGTTTATTGAACGGCTGAAGGAGGATATGCTCGCGGAAGCAGATAAATGGGAACCGGAGCAATCTCACATGTCGACAGTATGTATGGGAATAATCTTAACGGACCAGCCGGTAGGCAAGGAGGTCATCCGCAGCGCATCAAAATTTCGGAAATTAACCTTTTTGAAATGGGGCGCCCGCGGGTGGATGGAAATGTATGTGGCTGTGCTGGATCTTCATAAGCATGAAATATATGTTCACCGAAAAGGCCGGCCGTTTATTAAGCCGTTCATTACGTATATAGAGGAGGGACGAAAGCAATGAATTTACTAACTTTATTAATCGGTTCGGGTATTATCTTTACCATTGCTTACTTTACGTACGGAAAATATCTTGAAAAGAAGCTGGGAGTAGACGGAAATCGGCCGACGCCGGCGGTCACGATGGCGGATGGGGTCGATTATGTGGCCGCTAAGAAGCCGGTCCTGTTAGGTCATCACTTTGCGACGATTGCAGGCGGAGGGCCGATTGTTGGTCCGATCACAGCTGTTGTATTCGGCTGGATACCGGCTGTCATTTGGATTATCGTGGGCAGTATTTTTGTCGGAGGCGTGCACGATTTTGCTTCTTTACAAGCATCTTTGCGGCATCGGGCGCAATCGATCGGTACGATCATTAAGGCATATATGGGCGGAAGGGGACAGACGCTGTTTCTTGCCTTTTCCATTGCCACATTGATCCTTATTGTAGGCGTTTTCATTATTCTTGTGAAAGATACATTCTCTGCTGTTCCGCAAGCCGCTACCGCTTCTGTTTTGTTTATCGGGATAGCGATGGTCTTTGGTGTGCTGGTTAATCAAATCCGCATGAATTTTGTCTTAGCCAGCGTCTTAGGTGTTCTGGCGATGCTTTTGAGCATTTGGGTGGGCATTGCTTTTCCTCTGGAGCTGAGCGGCGGAACATGGGTCGTCATCTTGCTGATTTACGCTTATGCAGCCTCCGTTATGCCTGTTTGGATGCTGCTGCAGCCTCGCGATTATCTCAATTCATTTCTGCTTTACGGAATGATGATCGGAGCGGTGCTGGGCATTATTTTAGCGAATCCTGAAATAAAAATGGCTGGCTATACCGGTTTTTATAATGAAACATTAGGATTTATGTTTCCCATATTATTTATTACGATCGCTTGCGGGGCGGTTTCAGGCTTTCATTCACTCGTCTCTTCGGGAACAACAGCAAAGCAGTTGGACAATGAGAAAAACGGGCGTTTCATCACGTATGGCAGCATGCTGTTAGAAGGTTTTCTAGCCATTATTGCAATTGGGGCGGTGGCGTATTTATCGCAAGCTGAATTTACATCGCGAATGGCTGAATTAGGAGGGCCGGTCGGCACCTTTTCTGCCGGTGTAGGGTTCTTTATGTCCCATTGGGGGATCCCGGAAGTAACAGCAACGACATTTACAGCCCTCACGGCGTCCGCTTTTTTAATGACCACTTTGGATTCTGCTACGCGGCTTGGAAAATATGCTGTGCAGGAATTGGCTGAAACCCGTTCCCGCTTTTTTCATCATCATCATATAGCGACTTTGGTGATTGTGGCTGGAGCGGGGGTATTGGCTTTATCGGGGACGTGGAGTGCCGTTTGGCCGCTGTTCGGTTCAGCAAATCAAATGCTGGGAGCGATTGCGCTGCTGGCGGTCAGTGTCTGGCTGGTTAAATCAGGAGTGAAGGCCTGGTTTGCTATTTTGCCGATGATCTTTATGTTTATCGTCACGTTAGCTGCGCTGATCGTGCTGTTGCAGAGTAATTTTGCAAAGGGTCAATACTTCTTGGCAGGCTCTGCCTTCGTTCTACTCATACTGTGCATTATTCTGGCAATGGAAGCGTGGCGTTCCTTGACGGCCGCTAATGACGATACATCCGTCAAGATATAATCGGATAAGGTTCGAGTTCAATCAAGACTGCTCTCCTGTGCTTAATGGGGGGCGTTTTTTTCGGTTCTTTTTTGCCTGTAAGATGCCTTTCTCTCCCTCTTTCAAGGGAGGAGGGAAGCAAACATCTGCCCCCTATACGCAATGCAGGTGCAAAGGAGCTGCGTTGCCAGCCGCTGTTTTTTTTACAGCGGAAGATGAAAGTTTCACTTCACCGGCTAACATGGAGAAAATCTGGGTACGCTAAGAAAGAAACAAAAGCCTGGAGCGACCAGCTGTGGAGGGATGCAATTGTGGAATTCTTTTTGTTAAGCGGATGCGGACTTGTATTATCGTTTTATGTTACTAAGAAACAAAGAATGGCCAATTATACATTTGAAAATGATGTATTAGTCTTTTACTCAGGAAACAATCAAGTGAGCATTCCGCTGACTGATGTTGTGGAAGTCGTCAAAATGAAAAGCGACAGCCGCTCCTACCTCATTTTCCAATGGCTGGGACAAACGGAGCGGTTAGCTGTATATACGTCTACCAATCTGACGTATTTGCTGACCTTGCAAAATGGGCGGGCCTTCTTTAGGCGATTGAAAAAACAATACCCCGATATTTTGGCGACAGCCAGAGCGATTTAAAACGAGAAGAATTTCTCGTTTTAAACTTAGGTTTACATAATATTATTATAATTTATAAATGCGGATTTGCTTTGTGCTTTTCCAGCAGGGAGACTATAATAAGTGGAAAAGGGGGAATAAGTGTGATCAACGAATTGTTACCGCCGAAAAGAATTTTAATGGGCCCTGGCCCGAGCGATGTTCATCCGCATGTTTTGAAGGCTATGTCTACTCCGCTAGTCGGCCATTTAGATCCGGCTTTTTTAACCATTATGGATGAAACAATGGAGTTATTGCGTCAGGTGTATCAGACGAAAAACAAAGCAACGATGGCAATGTCTGGTACTGGAAGTGCAGGAATGGAGACGGTTTTCGCTAATTTATTAGAGCCGGGGGATCAGGCTCTAATAGGAGTGAATGGACTGTTCGGCCAGCGGATGGCTGATGTGGCCGAAAGATGCGGGGCAAAAGTGATTCAAGTGCAAGCTCCGTGGGGGGAAATCATTCAGCCGCAGCAAATAAAAGAGGTGCTTTCTCAGCATAAACAGATCAAGCTAGTGGCGATCGTCCATGCAGAGACCTCAACGGGCGTTTGCCAGCCGCTGCGAGAAATCAGCAGCATCGCTCATGATCACGGTGCATTGTTTGTTTGTGATATGGTGACGAGTCTCGGAGGCTGTCCGACAGAAATTGATTCCATTGGTGTAGATGCCGCTTACAGCGGAACACAAAAATGCTTAAGTGCTCCTCCAGGACTGTCCCCGGTTACGTTTGGGAGCCGCGCGCTCGAAGCAATGGACAAGAGGAATACAAAGGTGCAAAGCTGGTATTTGGACTTGTCGATGATTCAAGCGTATTGGAGTGAAGCCAGTGAGCGCTTCTATCATCATACGGCACCGATCACGATGATTTATTCATTAAGAGAGGCGCTGCGGCTGATTGCGGATGAAGGAATAGATCATGTTCATGCTCGCCATGCTTTGTACGGGGGGGCCTTGCAAGCAGGGCTAGAGGCAATGGGGCTAAAGCTGCTTGTCGAACCAGCCCATCGCCTGCCGCAGCTGACTTGCGTATATATCCCAGAAGGTGTGGATGATTTGGCTGTGCGCCAGCGCCTCTTGCATAAGTACAGCCTGGAAATTGGCGGAGGCTTAGGCGTATTTAAAGGCAAGGTTTGGCGAATCGGCTTGATGGGTTACAATGCCCGCCAAGAAAATGTTACTTACTTGCTGGCGGCTTTAGAGGACGTTTTAAGGGAGGAAAATGGCCGCATTCAGGAGGGAGCTGCATTAGCAGCAGCTGGGCAGTGGCTGAAAAAAGAAGCAGCATGCCGCTAAACTGCCGCCTCTTCATTGAATTTTCTATTTACAAATTTGTTGAAAGCTGATACGTTTAGATGGTCAAAATACTTACCAAATAAAGGGGTATTCACATGGTGATCTATACAGATGCGGAAGCAGCAGCGGAATGCACAGTCACAGCAACGGAATGCCGTTGGAAAAAAAACAGCATCAAAGTGGAAAAAGGATACTTAATCAGCAAAGGATTAATTACAAATGTTCGGATTCCCCTGCAGCATATTGATACAGCTGTTTATTCTATGAATCCCAAAAAGCCCGCTCTTATGCCCGCTTTAAAAATTATCGGAAAAGGTGTCATTTTAGCGGAAATGGACGTGTCAGCAGAATATGTAGAAATCGTTCAAGACTGGCTTTTGCAGGCTATCAAAATGAAGTAGGCTAAATAACCCCATCTTCTGCCGATGGGGTTTTCTTGCGGAAAAAAATGAAACAGCGGGAATAATCCATTCATCCATCCCCAAAAGACTTTGAAAGCCGCGGAGAAATGAAATGGTCTTTGAGCCGCATTTTGCTGGGAAGGGAATAAGGGGGATTGGCGGGCAGCTGTTTCTGTTCCGTCTGTCCTATCTCATGTTCTTGTTGCGCTGTTGCACAGCAGCGCTTATTTTTTCCGCCGTTTATCGCTAAGCAACGGAACCAAACATGCCTTTAACTGTAGGAAACAGAACGTTTGTTTGATATAATGGAGCAGAAGGAAAGAGAGGAAGGTGCAGGATGAAGGGATCAGCACATTTAACGATTGGGGGGGCCGCCGGACTGGCTGCCGCCATGTATCTGCATACGGATCCGCTGGCAACAGCATCCCTCGTCGGGATCGGAGCCGTTTCTGGACTAGCTCCAGACCTTGATGTGAACGGCAAACTGTCCAATCGGATCACGATCTCCAAGAAGTGGCTTATCTTATTTTTTGCTCTGGCCGGCGGGTTGCTGGCGATCTACAGTTATTGGGATTTATCAGGAATGATGCAGCTGGCAGGTATTCTCATTGGCTCCGGCTTAATCTTGCTGCCGCGTCTGTTTATTAAGCAGCGAACTATGCTGTTTCTTACCGGAGCGGCCATCGGCTATGCCGGCTTTTATATGGACCTTTATTGGATGATGCTATTAAGTGGATTTATTATCGTATCTTCCTTTTTATCCCATCGGACATTGACGCATTCTGTGATTGGTCTCGTTTATTTCGGTTATATTGCTTGGCACTTTGAGCAGTCTGTTCAAGTGGAAGGCAGTTTTATTGCAGCCGTTTTAGCCTATGCAAGCCACCTGGTTGCCGATATGAAAGCATGGTCATTTAATAAGAAGGGAGTTAAATGGTTCCAGCCGTTTGTCCATAAAGAATTTTAACAAATAACATTATGTGCAAAATTCAAACTAAGATAATCAACATTGCTCACATCATTTAGGATTATAGTAAGGAATAATGGGGAATAACGCAGCAATAAGGGCTATTATTTACTCGGGAAGGGAGCTGGTCATCACATGTTGAAAAGGTTTTTGTCCAGTATCGGCATTGGAGGCGTAACAATTGATACTGTAGTTACTCCCAGAACCTGTTCGGCTGGAGATACCGTAAAAGGGAAGGTAATGATTTCTGGAGGAAGGGCTGAAGTTTATATTCAATCCATTGTGCTGCAGCTCGTAACGGAGATTGAAGAGACGCGGGATGACAGTGACTTTGCTTACCAAGAAAATGAAATTGAGCGAATCACTCTTGACATCGACAGAGCCATTTCCCCTGATGAGACAAAGGAAATTCCATTTAAGCTATCCATTCAAGAGCATCACCCGGCAACGAGGGAGCATCAGCGCACGTATTTGCGGACAACAGCCGTTATTCCTCAAGCTGTGAATCCGACCGATCAAGATGAGTTGGTCATCAAAAAGTAGCCTCGTTACTCAATCGCGGGTTGCGAAAACCATAAGCCATTGCTATAATGGTTCAGACACAATATTTAGTGATTATTTTGTTGTGAAAACTATATTTAGTATGATACCAGTAAAAAGGTGCTGCAAGCCTAATAGGGAATCCGGTGAAAGTCCGGAGCTGTACCCGCAACTGTAAGTGCAGACGACCTCAGATAAGCCACTGTCAAAAGACGGGAAGGAACTGAGGAAGAAAGAAGCACAAGCCAGGAGACCTGCCTTTTTACAGCGTTGATTCTTCTTCGGGAGTTGGGAAGAAAGCGCGGGGAATGTATTCTTTCATTGATCCTGGCTGTTTTGTTTTTCATGCGGACGAGTGTTGCTTCGCCGGGATCATTAATGCTGTATATTTCTTCGCTTAAATCCCATCTTCTTTAGGAAGATGGTTTTTTTATTGCCGCCAGCCACCGCATATTTGCTGGCTGCTCTTGCAGGAAGCGCCCAGGCGGCTAACTTGCAAACATACATATAGGGGGAAATAGCATCATGCAACTAAAAACCAATTCTATACAAGATTTATTAAAGGAAATCCAAGAAGAGTATCCGTTACTGTCGGTCGAAGAGGTAGAAAGCAAAGTGGATAACGCTTTAAAAGAGAAAGAAGAATGGACCGCAGATCAAATACATCGGCTGCTGCTCCAAGCTGCAGTGGAGAGAATTACAAGTGAAGAGCCTGATTGGACTTATGTGGCAGCGCGATTATACTTGCACAAATTATACGAAGAAGCGGCAGCAGTGAGAGGAAATTCCGCTCATGGTTATGGCCGTTTTTATGAGCTGATTCAATTATTAACAAACGAGGGGATTTATGATTCGCAGTTAGTAGCAGGTTACACGAAGGAAGAAATTGAACAGCTGGGCGAAGTGATTGATCCGAAGAAAGACCGTCTGTTTACCTACATTGGAATCGTGACATTAAGCGAAAGATATCTGGCCAGAACACATGATAAGCAGCCGGCTGAATTGCCTCAAGAACGCTGGATGATCATTGCGATGACCCTGATGATCAACGAACCAAAAAATCATCGCCTCGCTTTGGTGAAAGAAGCCTATTGGGCGCTGTCTAATTTATACATGACAACGGCCACGCCAACTTTAGCGAATGCCGGGAAATCATATGGTCAGCTATCCAGCTGTTTTATCGACACAGTGGATGACAGTCTCCGCAGTATTTTTGATGCCAATACCGATGCGGCCACATTGAGCAAGAACGGCGGAGGACTTGGAATATATCTTGGCAAAATCCGCTGCCAGGGCAGCGACATCAAAGGTTTCAAATATGTCAGCTCCGGCGTTATTCCTTGGATGAAGCAGCTGAACAATACCGCCGTGTCCGTGGATCAGCTTGGACAGCGCCAAGGTGCGATTGCTGTCTATTTAGATGTTTGGCATCGCGATATTTTCTCATTCTTAGAAACACGGTTAAATAACGGCGATGAGCGCCGCCGCACACATGATTTGTTTACGGGTGTCTCCATACCAGATTTATTTATGGAAGCTGTGGAAGCGCGGGAAGATTGGTATTTATTTGACCCTCATGAGGTAAGAAAAGTAATGGGCTATTCACTTGAGGATTCATTTGATGAGAAGCAGGGAGAAGGAACCTTCCGGAAGCGGTATCAGGAGTGCGTCGCCCATCCAGGATTGAGCAAGAAATCAGTTCCGGCTATCGAGATTATGAAAGCCATTATGATTTCACAGCTCGAAACCGGCACTCCTTACATGTTTTATCGCGATACTGTCAACCGCGCGAATCCGAATAAACACGCGGGAATGATTTATGCCAGCAACTTGTGCACAGAAATCTGCCAGAACATGAGCCCGACCGTTGTGAAAGAAGAAAAAACGGAGGACGGAAACATTATCATCATAAAAGAACCGGGAGATTATGTCGTTTGTAACCTCTCATCTATTTCTTTAGCGAGAGCTGTAATGGATGATGTACTGGAACGTTTAATTGCCATTCAGGTTCGCATGCTTGATAATGTTATAGATATTAACCGGATTCCGGTCCCGCAGGCTGAAATTACGAATGCCAAGTACCGGGGAATTGGACTGGGGACATTTGGCTGGCAGCATTTACTGGCCTTAAAAGGATTGAGCTGGGAATCGGAAGAGGCTGTTAACTATTGTGATGAACTGTATGAAAATATTGCACTGTTAACGATAAAAGCCAGCGCGGACCTGGCGAGAGAAAAAGGAGCTTACCCGATGTTTAAAGGGTCTGACTGGGCAACCGGCGCTTACTTTGAAAACAAGAAATATAGAGGAGAGAAATGGGAGACCATTAAAAAACAGGTGCAAGCGACAGGTATCCGCAACGGCTATTTGCTGGCGGTGGCGCCGAATTCTTCCACTGCTTTAATTGCAGGCTCTACGGCTGGCATTGATCCCATCTTCCGCAAAGAATATATGGAAGAAAAGAAGGATTACAGAATTCCAGTAACAGCTCCGGATCTATCGCCGCAAACGGCTTGGTACTATAAATCAGTCTTTTTAATTGACCAGCACTGGAGCATCCGCCAAAATGCCAAGCGCCAGCGCCATATTGATCAAGGCATTTCATTTAACTTGTATGTGCGCAACGATATTAAAGCAAAGGCATTATTAGATCTGCATTTGGATGCATGGAAATCCGGTTTGAAGACCACCTATTATGTCCGTTCGACAGCCAGCGACATTGAGGAATGCGACAGCTGCCATTCATGAGGAGGAAGAAAGATGAAGCTTGAAAAGAGAAAACTAGTTGATCACACTGCGCCTAACCGTTCGACGGGAATTGTGAACGGGAGAAGCTCTAATATTCTAAATTGGGATGATGTCCGCTTCAGCTGGGCCTATCCGAAATACAAACGAATGCTTGCCAACTTCTGGACACCGTTTGAAATCAATATGACGAAAGACCGCCAGCAATTTCAGCAGTTAGATGAAGCGGAGAAAGAAGCTTTCTTGAAGATTATCGGTTTATTGGCCCTGCTTGACAGCGTTCAAACGGATTATGCCGGAAGAGCAGCGGATTATTTAACAGATTCAAGTCTCCATGCATTAATGATCATTCTAGCTCAGCAGGAGGTTATTCATAACCATTCTTACAGCTATGTGTTATCAAGTGTTGCTGACAAGAAAACACAAGATCAAGTCTTTGACTTTTGGAGAAGCGAACCGATTCTGCAAAAGCGCAATGATTTTGTGACGGAAGGATATATCGCATTTGCAGAAGAGCCAACGATCGATCATTTCTTGCGGTCGATCGTCTATGATGTCATTCTTGAAGGACTTTTCTTCTATTCTGGATTCGCCTTCTTCTACAATTTGGCGAGAAACCAGAAGATGATCGCCACTAGTACGATGATTAATTACATCAATCGTGATGAACAGCTTCATGTGGGGCTATTCGAAAAGATCTTTAAAGAAGTTCTGCGTGAGAATCCGGAATACGACACGGCCGAGCTGAAAGAATACGGCCGGGAAACATTCCGCAAGGCCGCAGAATTGGAAATTGAATGGGGAAGATACATCATCGGGCATAAAATTGAAGGAATTCAAATGAATGAGCTTGAAAGCTACATCAAATTTATGGCTAATAAGCGAGCTGAACAATTGGGCTTCGAAGCTCCGTTCGATGGTTACCGTAAAAATCCGATGCGCTGGATCATAGCCTATCAAGAGGTGGATTTGGGCAAGACAGATTTCTTTGAACAAAAGTCACGCGCCTATACAAAGGCAAGCGAAATCAATGGATTTGACGAATTATAATCAAAGGGGAAGCTATTGTCACTCTTTAGCTTGACAACTTGACCTTGATCGATATGATTAAGGGAGGAGAATATTTTTCTAATTTCTACTCAGCTGCTAAGGCAGAGGAGGGGAAAGCGGATAAAGGGGTTGGCTTTTAGAGTGAATTATGAAAGAGAATATTTGAAGAAACGGGTGCAGCCGCATCAAGCGGCTGCTTTTATACGTGAGGGGGATGATATTATTGTCCCTCTCATTCCAGGTGAACCGCCTGGATTGTTGGATGCATTAGAAAAGAGAACCGATTTAAAAGGCAATCGGCTTTTTCAGATGCTGACGGCAAGACCGCCGATTGCCAAGCCTCCTGAACAACTAAAGGTAATTTCCATGTTCCTTTCAGGAGGAGACCGGAAATCTTTTCATGATGGGCAAGTGGACTTATTGCCTAATCATTTTTCAGATGTACCGCAGCTTTTAGAAGAAATTACTTCTGAACGGGTAGTGATGGCAACGGTTTCACCGATGGATGAGAATGGCTATTTTTCTTTGGGGACGAATTGTGACTATATCGCACCGATAGCCAAACAGGCGAAAACGATTTTATTAGAGGTGAATCAATATATGCCCCGCACCTTTGGGCTGAATCAAATCCATCTCTCAGAAGTCACCTCTCTCATAGAGAATCATCAGCCGCTTTTAGAAGCGCCTTCTCCAGTCGTTACGGAGAAAGACGAGAAAATTGGCCGATTTATTGCCGAGTTAATTCAAGATGGGGACAGCCTGCAAATCGGCTTTGGAGCGATACCGAACGCCGTTATGGAGTCCTTAAAGAACCATCGGAATTTAAATATATTTACAGAAATGATTCCTGACAAGCTGGTTGATCTGTACAAAAGCGGGGCCGTGACCAATATGGGAAGAAGTGATTACCCTGGAAAAACAACTGCCACCTTCGCCTTTGGCACGCGCAGGCTCTATGATTTTTTGCATGAAAACCAGCAGTTCTTTATGCTTCCTGTGCATGAAACCAATCATATTTGCCGCATAGCCCAAATGGATGGTATCGTGGCGATTAATGCGAGCATCGAAGTGGATTTCCTGGGCCAATGCAACTCGGAAAAGGCTGGCCCGCTATACTGGTCATCGTCAGGCGGACAGGCGGAGTTTGGAATCGGGGCGCGCTTGGCTAAGCGCGGCAGGGGGATTATCTGTTTACATGCGACGACGAAAGATGAACAAATCTCTAAAATCGTCCCGGCTTTCGCGCCAGGAACGCCTATCACCACATCCAAAAATGATGTAGATTACGTTGTAACTGAGTACGGAGCGGCCAAATTAAGAGGGAAGACCATTCGCGAGCGCACGAAAGAACTGATTCAGATTGCTCATCCGAAATTTCGGGAAGAACTTCGCTTTGAAGCGAAGAAAATGGGCTATTTATGATGAAAATATGAAACTGGCAATCTTCTGCAAAAAGAGGATTTGCCAGTTTTTTTATGGCAGAAATCTAAAAAATGCTAGACGGACAGGGAATCCCTTCTGTATCATATTAGGTTAAATAAAGGTGGTATATAACATAGGAGTGAGCCTGTTGGATAGGCATGGAGAAGCTTACAGCATTATAGAATTATGTGCGAAAGCTGCGGGATGGGGTGGATTCATTTTCAGAAAGTCATTGAGCATCTTGCAGAAGAGCAGCTGCAAAAATATGTGATGCAAGCTCAATAAAGTACGGAAGGAAAGCAGAAGAAATGGAATTCCTCAAGCCAATGGAAGATTCGCTGTAAAGTACCCCCTCTAAACAGCAGGGCGCTTTCTTTTATTCCTCGCTGATGATAAGAAGAACCTAAGCTACTATCGCAACGCTTTTGCATCGTGCAGGCCCGAAAAATCGGGCATTGCGATACCGTTATCCCTAACGAGGAGTCTTACGGCACCGCAATGCAGGATTCACCATTATTCAGCAATTGTTCCTTCGTGGTCCTTGTGGGAGCGGCAATATTCAAGGATCATGTCTAATTCCTCTTCTTCCAGCTCGAAATCGAGAATGTCATCTGATGACCGCTTGTGAATGTGGTAATGCTTAATCATGTCGCGACCGTCTGTTATAATATAAAGGACACGAATATAAATTCCCGCTTCCGTATATAATTCATCTTCTTCCTCGACCTCAGCATACAGGCGAAATTCGTATCGTTCTCCAGGCAATAAGCCAAATGGATCTTCCAGCCGTTCCACGGTATGATGTGTAATATTCATCGTTACAGCCCTTCCTTCTTACCTAATATCATGTTTCTTGGTAAATTATCCGTTTTATTTTATCACATGAAAGACAATACAGCATCTTTTCCATGCAAGTGCAGAGTGCACAGTTAATTTTCCTCTATATGGTATGTTTTTCCTCAAGAAAGTGCAAAATAGCTAATAATTATTTCAGTTGCCAACATCGGTCATTTAAGAAAGAACAGGAATCAAATATAATAGGAAACGTCTATCGTTTAGTTTCAACAAAGGAGGTTAACATGAGAAAGCTGATTCAATGGATGTTAACTCTGATGGTTTGTACTATATTAGCTATTGCAGCTTGGATTTATTACCCTAAATTTAAGATCAATCAAATGAAGGAGCAGGCTGTCACGGTGGCTTCTTCTAATCAGCAAACCTATCTCGACTATTTTCGGTCGTTAGAGAAGGAGAACCTCCATCACCTGGCTCTTGGAGATTCGATTATCACAGGGATTGGTGCGGAGAATGAGGAGAACTTTATTGACCATTTTTCAAAAAAATTAGAAGATCAGACATCTAAGAATGTCCTAACACATAACGAAGGCGTGCCGGGCATCACAAGCACTCAGCTGAATGCTTTAGTGCAAAAGGGAACTTTCGACCGGCAAATGAAAGAAGCGGATTTGATCACCATCAATGTCGGCGGCAATGACATTTTGCAGACGATGGAGGGAATGAACTACCGCAAAGTATTTCAATCATTTGATTCAATGCAGTCAACATTCATTCAAAACTTAACCGATATCGCCAGAAAAATCCGGGAATCAAATCAAGAGGCGACCATTATCTTTTTAGAAATGTATAATCCGCTAAAGCAAAGCCACGAGCTTTATTCCGTAGCGGATCAGCTGCTTCCGAAATGGAATGTCAAGATTTACGAATTAGCGAACTCGTTGGAATACACATTAGTCATGGAAACGACAAAAGTCATTAACAGCAGCCAGCTCCAGTATTTATCACCGGATGGTGTTCATCCTAATTCGCTTGGTTACAAAGCGCTTTCTCAACAAATGATTGAGCAGTTAAAAAATAAACCCTTTTTAAAAGCAGCTTAAATTTCATGGAGCGCAGTTGCCCAGCTGCGGACATACAACCAGAGGAGAGATGTTAATTTTCTGAAAATAGCAGCACAGAAATGGAAACATCTGTTATAATACAAGGGGATTATGCCAGTAGGTATGGCTTCCCATCAAATGAAAGGGAAGCGGTCGCGCGCAAAACAAATGCAGCAGCCGGTTTAACCGCTGCCGCCTGCTATTAGCGTGTGCGGATTGAAATTCTACTAAGTTTTATGAAGGGATGCAAACTGCCTGAAGGCCTTCGCCTTCAGGCAGTTTGCTGTTTGTGTCCAATGCTTATCCATTGCGGCTGCTATTCAATCCAATGGGTTCAACGTGAACCGCAATGAAGCTGGCGCAAAGAGTAAATAGCTGAAATCGACGAAACTCGCCGATGGATCCGACACGGGACCGTCACGCAAACTTTTCCACCGCACGTAGCCGCTGACTTTCGTACAGGAGCTTTATAACCGGCATGGTTAATCAACGGTTTTAAGTTCTTCATCCTTGGCATTAAACACGGAAACATAGTACTTTAAGTTCTAGAGGGCCTCTTTTGGCCGTAAAGGCTTGGTACTGCTTGATTTGCCAAAAAGGCGGCTCTTTTTGGCGTCTGTTCATGATAAAAGTATGGTAAAATAAGAGGGAATTGGCAGAGAGTACTTTTAACCATCTTATTAATCTGTTTTTATCAAAAACATGGTAGTTCAGCTACCTCCAATCTCTTGATAGTTTAAAGTACCTACACCAAAATTCACAGATTATTTTATATTGAGAGAAGGATCATTACAACCTTTTGGGAAAACGGTGATAATAATGAATAGCAACTTTGCATTTTTTCAAGGGAAGTGGGATGTACTTGCTAACTTGGGAGAGACTGCTGAGAGAAATGTATACCATGATCCCCATACAACAGTGATGAAATTACGATTGTTCGCAGAGACGCTGACGAAGTTTATTCTGGCTTCTGAGAATATTAAAGAAGCATATGGCACAACACAGGTAGACCGTATTAATACATTGCGTCGAGAAGGCTTGCTGGAGCCGGAATTAATTGAAATATTTGAAACCCTTCGCCGCAAGGGAAATCAGGCGATGCACGAGGCAGGGTACGGAAAAACAAAAGAAGCAAAAGCATTATTGCAATTGACTTTCCGCTTGTCTGTTTGGTTTATGGAAGTCTACGGTGATTGGGACTTTAACGCTCCAGAATACATAGAGCCTCAGGAACAGGCTAAAGCAGATACAGAAATGCTTCAGCAGGAATATGAAGAAAAAGTTAAGAAGCTCGAAGAAGAGTTAGAAGCCATTCGCCAACGAGCAGAAACAGAACAAATAGATATAAAAACCGAACGTAAAAAAATATCTAAAAACTTTATGCGCCGCCAGCAATTAACGGAAGATGAAACACGTGCAATCATTGATGGAAAATTGCGCGCTGCGGGATGGGAAGCAGACACAACTGTCTTCAATCATCAAAAGAACGGGACGTTGCCGGAGAAGAATCGCAATATGGCAATTGCTGAGTGGAAGGTCGATGGCGGCAGAGTTGACTATGCATTATTTATTGGGCTAAAGCTCGTTGGTTTTATTGAAGCGAAGGCGGAAAAGAAAACGATTCCTAGCGCATTAGAAAGCCAAACAAAAGTGTATGCAAAAAACGCAGTGCAGATTGAGGACGAAATCATAACACCGACAACGGGCGAATATAAAGTGCCGTTTCTGTACGCAACGAATGGCAGACCGTACATAAGACAACTTCAAGAAGAATCGGGCATCTGGTTTTGGGATTCCCGTAAGCCGCTGGAGCATGCCCGTCCATTAGAAGGGTGGCACTCACCTGATGACCTGCAGCTTCTTCTTAGTCAAGATGATCAGGATGCAAACAAACGATTAGAGGAAGAGGATATTGCTAAGTTTGGCTTGCGTCACTATCAGCAGAAGGCTGTACTCGCGGCAGAGGAAGCATTAAAAGAAGGGCAAAGAAGAATGCTTATTGCGATGGCAACGGGAACAGGGAAGACTCGTACAGCGATCGCCCTCATGTACCGCTTAATTAAGTCGAAAAAATGCCGCCGTATCCTTTTTCTTGTTGACCGCAATTCGTTAGGGAAGCAGACAGAGGATGCACTGAAGGATACAAAAATTGAAGGCTACTCATTTGCTGAAATATACGATGTAAAGACTTTAGAAGACATGTCTCCAGAAATAGAAACGAAGGTGCATATTGCAACGGTACAAGGAATGGTTCGGAGACTTTTCTATAATGATCACGAAAAGCTCCCAAGTGTCGGGCAGTATGATTTTATCATTGTAGATGAAGCGCACCGCGGCTATACAAGTGATCGAGAAATGTCAGAGGAAGAATTAGAGTTTCGGGATCAAAATGACTATATTAGTCAATACCGCCGTGTCCTTGACTATTTTGATGCGGCCTGTTTAGGACTTACCGCGACGCCCGCTCTTCATACAACAAAAATTTTTGGCATGCCTATCTTTAAGTATTCTTATAGTGAAGCAGTGCTGGATGGATATTTAGTCGACCATGAGCCGCCTTATTTATTTAAGACGGAGCTTTCACAAGCCGGCATTACGTTTGAAAAAGATGAAGAAGTCGAAGTGTATAATCTTGATAAAGGCCAGGTTCAACTAGAGAAAATGGAAGACACGCTGCACTTTGAAGTTGAGCAATTTAATAAACGGGTGATTACGGAGTCTTTTAATCGAGCGGTTTTAAATAAGCTGGCGGAATATATTGATCCTGCGGGAAAAGAGAAGACCCTTATCTTTGCAGCTACTGACCAGCATGCAGATTTAGTTGTTCGGTTATTAAAGGAAGCATTTAAAGAACGTGGCGATGAAGTGGAAGACGACGCCATTATGAAAATTACCGGTTCTATCTACAAGCCGTTAGATGCCATTAAACGGTTTAAGAACGAGCGGCTGCCAAATATCGTGGTAACGGTTGATTTACTCACCACAGGGATCGATGTTCCACCTATTACAAATCTGGTCTTTTTACGAAGAATACAATCCCGAATTCTCTATGACCAAATGCTTGGACGTGCGACCCGCCTTTGCCCAGAGATTGGCAAGACGCACTTTAATATTTACGATGCTGTAGGCATTTATGACAAACTTCAAAGCTATACAGAAATGAAGCCTGTTGTAAAAAAACAAAACTATAGTATCGGTGAACTATATGAATCACTCGCCAATGCCGCTACTGAAGAGGAAGCTTCATTTTATCGTGACCAATTAGCCGCAAAAATTCAGCGCCGTAAACAAAAGTTGAATGAAGAAGGAAGACAGAAATTCGAAGAACTCTCAAATGGAAAAAACATTGATGAGTGGGCAAAAGAAATTCAGTCGTATACACCGCAAGAAGCCAAACAGCACAATATGTTATTTGAATACGTGGAAACGTATCGAGTAAAAGGAGAGAAACGATATATCTCCAATAAAGAGGATGAAGTGACAGAGATCACCCGAGGGTATGGCAAATGGAACAAGCGTCCCGAAGATTATTTAGATGGATTCGTTCGCTTTGTCCAAGAAAATATTAATCAAATCCCTGCCCTTCAGCTTGTTTGTACACGACCTAAGGATTTAACGCGGCAGGATTTACGAGAGCTGATTGCCATTCTTGAAACAAAAGGCTTTAAGCAATCCCATTTGCAAACGGCTTGGAAACAGACAAGAAACGAAGCCATTGCAGCGGATATTATTAGCTTTATTCGCCAAGCTGCCTTAGGTGAGGCCCTTATCGATCATGAAGCACGTATTAAGCAGGCCATGCAGAAGGTCTATGCATTACATGACTGGACGCCAAGGCAGAAGAAATGGTTAGAGAGAATTGAAAAACAATTGCTCCAAGTGCCTGTTCTCGCACCAACTGCAGAAGAGGCATTCTCAGAAGAACCATTCAAAACTTCTGGTGGCTACAAATTGCTGAAGCGGGAGTTCGGTGACTTTATTGATATAGTTGTGACCACTATCAACGAAAATCTTTATATTAGTTAATATTATGCCTCTTTATAGGGGCATTTTTTCAGGTTATAATAGATAAGTTATTTTTCATTTTAGTTGATTAATAAGATTTGATAAAGAATCCTTAATTTAAAAACTTTTCTAGAATTATCAGGAGGCTGAAACATGAACAACCAAGAAATCGTTCAAAAGCTATGGAATTTATGTAATGTCCTGCGTGATGACGGGATTACCTACCAACAATATGTGACAGAACTAACCTATCTGCTGTTTTTAAAAATGATGAAAGAACAGGAAACAGAAGGTGTGATCCCAGAAGGCTACCGCTGGGATGATTTATTGGCTAAAGAAGGGGTAGAATTAAAAACATTTTATCAGCGATTATTACTTGATTTAGGAAGCAGTGAAAATGAACAGTTACGTCTTATTTATAGTGACGCTTCTACAAGTATTGCCGAGCCGAAAAACTTAGAGAAAATTATTAAATCAATTGATGCCCTGGATTGGTACAATGCGAAGGAAGAAGGGCTTGGGAATCTTTATGAGGGTCTCTTAGAAAAGAATGCCAGCGAAAAGAAATCAGGAGCGGGGCAATATTTCACCCCACGGGTATTAATTGATGTGATGGTGCAGCTTGTCGATCCGAAAGTTGGAGAACGATGTAATGACCCTGCCGCTGGAACATTCGGCTTCATGATTGCGGCAGATCAGTACTTAAAAAATAAAACCGATGATTATTATGACCTCGATCCGCAAGAAGCGGAATTTCAAAAGAAAGAAGCCTTCACAGGAATGGAACTTGTTAAAGACACTCATCGTCTTGCATTGATGAACGCTTTGCTTCACAACATGGAAGGACGGTTGGAACAAGGGGATTCTTTATCGGGGAATGGGAAATGGCTAAAGAACTTTGATGTGATTTTAACCAACCCGCCGTTTGGTACAAAAAGAGGTGGAGAACGGGTATCCCGTGACGATTTAACGTTTGAAACGTCGAATAAACAGTTGAATTTCTTGCAGTTAATTTATAATGCTTTAAAAGATGATGGAAATGCAAGAGCAGCGGTTGTCTTGCCTGATAATGTGTTGTTCGAAAGTGGAATTGGTTCGCAAATTCGCCGTGATTTAATGAATAAATGTAACTTACACACGATTTTGCGATTACCAACAGGGATTTTCTATGCACAAGGTGTAAAAACGAATGTATTATTCTTCACAAGAGGAACAACAGACCAAGATAACACGAAAGATGTTTGGGTATATGACCTCCGCACCAATATGACTTCATTTGGAAAACGCAATCCGCTGACAATGGCTCATTTCGAAGGCTTTATGAAAGCATATGTCGCAGAAGACCGCTCAAAAGTAGAAGATGAACGCTGGAATAAATTCACACGAGAAGAAATTGCCAAGAAAGGCGATAGCTTAGACATCGGATTGATTGCAGATGAATCATTATCCTCCTATGAAAACCTGCCAGACCCGATTGAATCAGCCGAAGAAGCGATTGCGAAACTTCAGCAGGCAATGAATTTATTAAATGAAGTCGTTGAGGAGCTTCGTGCGGTTGAAGCGGATGGGGTGGTCAAAAAGTGAGTAAGAAAAAGAAGACCGTGGAGGAATTGTTGGAAGAAGCGTTAGTGCCTGAGGAAGAGCAGCCGTATGGAGTTCCAAAGAATTGGATGTGGGTTAATTCAGGATACATACTGAACTTCATAGGTGGGGGTACACCTTCTAAGCGTAATGTTGATTATTGGAACGGGGAGATTCCGTGGGCAACGGTTAAAGATATCAAGGATAGGTATCTATCATCTACAATAGATTATATTACGGTAAAAGGTTTAGAAAACAGTTCAGCAACTATGGCATCTCCAAATGAACTCTTATTAATTACAAGAATGTCTCCTGGTAAGAGTACAATAACAAGGATATCGACAAGCATTAATCAAGATTTGAAAATAGTCAGACCCAAAATTAGGATATTACCATATTTTTTATGGTTATTTTTTACGGTAAACACCCCGTTAATTGAATCCATATCAACAGGTTCTACTGTTAAAGGTATACAGATAGAGAAACTAAAAAAAATTCCTTTTCCTGTACCTCCTTTGAATGAACAAAAACGAATTGCCGAAAAAGTGGAGCGGCTTTTAAGTAAAATTGAAGAAGCAAAGCGGTTGATTGAAGAGGCGAAGGAAACGTTTGAACTTCGTCGGGCGGCTATTTTGGATAAGGCGTTTCGTGGGGAGTTGACTAGGAAGTGGAGAGAAGAAAACCCCGTTATAGAGAATGCAGAAGTTTTGTACGATAAAATAACTAGTCTAATAAAGCCTAAAAAACTCGAGATTTTTGAAGGGAAAAGTGAAGATATTCCATGTAAATGGAAATGGGTTAGACTAGGGGAAGTTGTACAAGTCAATCCCCCAAAGAAAAAGTTAAGTGACGTATCTGAAGATCAAAAATGTACGTTTATTCCAATGCCTGCAGTGAGTGATAAAACTGGTAGAATTGAACAACCAGAAGAAAGAGAATACGGAAAAGTTAAGAAAGGCTACACGTTTTTTTTAGAAAATGATGTATTGTTTGCCAAAATCACTCCTTGCATGGAAAATGGAAAATCAGCTATAGCTAGACAATTAAAGAATGGATTTGGTTATGGCTCAACAGAATTTCATGTTTTGCGCACTTCTGAGTATGTGAATGAACAGTACATTCATTATTTGGTTCGTTCACAAAGATTTAGGGCAGAAGCTAAGAGAGAAATGACGGGAGCGGTTGGTCAGCAACGAGTGCCAAAAGAATTTTTATTAAACTACCCATTCCCTCTGCCTCCTAGAGAGGAGCAAGATGCTATTGTAAATATTTTAGATGATATCTTTGCTAAAGACGATTATTCCAAATTCAATCTTCAAATTGAATCTAAGTTGGAGCTATTAAAACAATCCATTCTCTCTAAAGCCTTCCGAGGCGAACTTGGAACAAACGACTCAAGTGAAGAAAGTGCCATTGAATTATTAAAAGAAGTGCTACAAGAACAGGTGAAATAAAGTGGCGAAAGTGCATCCAAATTAGTTGGATGTCTCTTTCTGATTGATCAAAAATGGCGGGGAGAAGGAAAATTGCTTAACGAAATATAATAGATTCATAAAACAAGGTATGCGCCAAAGTCGGTCGGAAATAATTGGGATGATTGGAAGGGAAGATCCAAAACTCTTGCTTCACACCCTAGGCCGAACTTTTTGACCTCAAGCTGACAAGCATGTATTAAAAGCCGATAGAGCCATTTCCTGAAGAAGTAAGGCTTTAAGCATCGCATTGGAGAATCGGAAAGAGGCTAACAGAATGAGAAAATCTACAAGTTTTAAGAAGGGGGGAAATAAAATGAGATAAATAAAACCGAGGAAGAGCAGGGAGTCAGGTCTACTCTTCCATAGTGGGTTAATACTCCTCTTCACTAAAGTAATCAGATAATTGGCTGTTTAACTGTTCCAATTGAATGATTTGGGAGTGAGGGAATCCATCCGTATTTGTTTTTTGAGAACACATCCAGCATGAACAATGCACTTTCCCTTTTGCAAAATATCCAGTGAAGCGAGATTGCCAACCTAATTGTTTGGCAATCTTTACTTTGCGCTGAAGGATTCTTTTTCGGTGGTGCCGATAATACACACGACTGCGGTTCTTATTATGTGGCTTCAATTGCTATCACACTCCTTGGGGTAAAGCTCAGCCTGTAAATAGCCCCCCAAAGATAATTAGGCTATTACAGGCTGAGCCTGATGGCAAGAAATGTGGTGAGAGGGTTCAAGTGAATCACCTCTTGCAGATTTGTTTCTTTAATTATACAGAGAATGAATTATTTGAATATCTTATTTATCAGATCTCGGTCATAGTCTAAAATCCAATCATTTAGATCTTCATAAAGTGAACGTAAATCTTCTTTGTTTGAGGCGATGACGTCACAGCCTCGGTCATCATATAGGTGATAAATCATTTTCTTTGTAACATTTACAAAATAAATGTCCACAGCAGGACGGGAGAACCCTTTTAGAATTTGGGATGGATGCGGAAAGTCCTCATAACTAATAGCAGTTAAAAGCTGTGTAAAACGAATGTCGTTCTTTTTACAAGGCAAAATAAATCGGTGTGTCACCATATCCTCATAATCTTCACCATTTTCATCCTCTAAAAAAACATTTGGCAAAATCTTATGTTGCAGTTTTTGTCTTAACGCTTTGTCTTTAACATATTTTTGATAGACCTTCGTTGGTCTCCTTTGCATGAATTTATCATGTCTTTCACAATGGACATCGGTGATTAGCAGCATCTCCTCCCCCTCATGAAAAACTTTATTGAATATGCCACTGGTTCTTTCTTTGATTTGTTGAAGATTATTTTTATCTTCATGTTTGACCTGAGGCATAGAAATTTCAAAGCGGATACCATATTTCCATAAATAGAACAGTGGCGGTCTTAGATTTAGATTATCAAAGTGCTGTTTCATGAGCTGGGTTAAAAGATTATTCATTTTTTCCTCCCAATCAACTATAGCTAATATGTTTGTATTTTATGTAAATAAAAAATTCTACGTAGAATGAAGTCAACACAACCAATCCTAGAAAAGAGGTCTTCCCTATGAATCGGTTGACAACAATAATGAATGATATAAATAGATAATTTATTAGGAAAGAGGGGCAATCAAACGTGTAGATGCTTTTGATTGCCCCTTTTTAATTATCCAAAATAGAAGGGGAATGTTAACAAGTTAAAGAGCAGAGTTCCTTTATACAAATTGCTCACAGAACCCTTCCAAACTCTCATTTCGCTATCAACGCGAAAAGCTCCCATGCTTCTCCCGAATCCGCTCCACGACCACATCCAACTCCTCAGGCTTATGGAACTCAATCGGGGAGAAGCCTTTTTCAAAGATCACCGAGTCCGCTTCCATCAGAACGACATAGCGGTCGCCGATTTTAGCCAAGTGAACGGATTCTCCGAAGTCTGACAGCATCGCCTTCACACTCATGTGGTCCAGCTTCATCTTCAGCTCTAATTCAGGCGTATGCTCGACCATGCGGCTGGCGGCTTCCACGACTTCTTCCGTGGAAAACCGCTCCTGCAGTTCCCGTTTCGGGCTCTCCGCCCAGATTTCCATCGCTTCTTCAAGCTGTGTTCGTTCTGGGCTTTCTTCTTCCAAGTCTTCAATCACCGTTTCCCGTACGAAGTCCATGACTTGTGTTTTGACGATTTCGGGCATGGACTGTTCGTAGCCGACGTATTTTAAGAAGTCCTCAAAGTAGCGGGCGTGGGAGGCCTGATGGATTTTCAGTTCGCCTTCTTCGATCATTCCTTCTTCCGGCATGTACGGATACTGAATCGACTTCATGTTTTTGGTTGTGATGGCCAGCTCCACATGCTGGATTAATGACTTGGAGTCTGTGATGGAAGCGACTTTTGGCTCAAAGTCGCATTTCAGGATGAAGATGAAGGCATCATCAAAGTATTTTTTGACTTGCGCTTTGGCTACGATAAATACGCCGCCTCTCACTGCGCTCGTTTGTATATACAGAGAGGCGAACTGCTCGCTCGCTTTTTGAAATTCTGCGGCAGAGTCAGCGGTGCGTGCTTTAGTAAATAAGTTGTAGTTAGGATTTGACGTTAAGTCATGTCCAGGTTCTGCCGTGAAATAGCCGATTTTGGTTGGCACCTGTTCTGATTTTGGGTGACGGTCTGCTTTGCGTTTCGCTATTTTAGTAAATTCGCCGTCTAAAAAGTCTTTCAGCGGGTTTTCTTCATAGTCTTGCTGGTTGAGCGTTTGATAGTGCTGGGCCCGCTTGGTTGCTTCGTCGCCTTTGCCATCCACCTCGATGACAAAAAATGATAAATACTGAATGGTAAAATCCAATGACATCACCTGTTATTCTTTAACTATTTTCTAAAATGATCTTTCTCAGCTGTTTCAATCCTTCTGTGAATTCTTCAGGGGAAGCATATCCGTATGATAAGCGGATGGCCGGTGCGGACTCCTCTGTATAAATGCTTCCCGGGCTTAATTGTATCCCTTTTTGCAAAGCTTTTTCATACAGCTCTTTCACCTGGACTTTGGCTTTGAGCTTCAGCCAAATTAAGAAGCCTCCAGCGGGGACCTCCCATTCGGCAAGATCGGACATATACCTCTGCAGTGCGGCTAAAGCCGATGATCTTCGTTTCTTTAATTGCTCGCGGACAAAGGCTAAATGCTGGCTGTACAGTCCGCTTGTCATCCATTCCGCAGCAACCATTTGCGAAAGGGAGCTGGATCCGTAATCTGTCTGCATTTTCACCTCTGCCAGCCGCTCAATTACAGGCTCTGGACCGGCGATCCATCCGATTCGCAATCCCGGACTGAGCGTTTTGGAAAAGCTGCCTAAATAAAGAACATTGCCATGCTTATCGAGCGATTTAAGCGGCGGCGGGGGAGGGGCATCGATCCACAGCTCACGGTAGATATCATCTTCAATAATTGGCAGCTGGAGAGTTTCGCAGACATCTAACAGTGCCTGGCGCCGCTCTTTCGTCAGCAATAGGCCGGTTGGATTATGATAGCATGGAATGGTGTAAACGATCGATGGATGCGTCTTCTGATGCTTCTTGAAAATAGAGTCGGGGATTAACCCGTTTTGATCCATGGGCAAGCCGCAAAGACTCATTCCAGCAGACTGGAACACTTGCAAGGAATACAGGTAGGAAGGCTGTTCTAATAGGACGGATGATCCCCTATGCAAAAGGCCGGCTGAGATCAGCTGCAGCCCCTGAATGGCTCCTGAGACAATCAGAATCGACGAAGGAGAAAGGCTGACTCCAAGCCCCTTCATATAATCACTGATGGCTTCACGCAGCGGCAGGTAGCCTTTTGGTTCTTCATAGCCGAAAGGTTCGATCGTTCCGGCCAGTCGCATCATGACTTGCTGCATATTGTCCTTCGGGAAAATGTCCTGTGCTAACTCTCCTTTGCTCAGCTGAATGAAGTCCCCCGAGTTATGTCCATCTGCTTCAATGCCTTCGGAGTGAGAAAACGGCTGGGCTCGCGATTCCTTCCAATCTTCCGGCGGGCTTGTCGCCAGCAGCGTCCATGTATTATTGACGACAATCGTGCCTTTCCCCATAACGCCCTCAAGCAAGCCGGCTGCTTTCAGCTCTTCTAGCGAGGTGATGATGGTGCTCCGATTGACTCCAAACTGTTCGGCTAATTTTCGCTGGCTCGGAATTTTACTTCCGACAGGCCACTCGCCGCTCATCACTTTTTCTTTTATATAACGGCTAATTTTTTCATATTTTGCTTGGTTTGGTTCCATTAATAATTTCTGCTCCCTATCATACTTGCTCATTCTTTCCGTCTGATGTATGAATCATGCGAGAGACGGATACGATTATTATAAACGATAAACGTGCTCCGTTCATGTTTTCAGAGAAAAAAGCGCCGCCTGCCCATACATCCTCTTACAGGCCTAAACAAAAGTTCATTTTATCACTGGACTTCATGAAAATGAAGTGACTTTTCTAAATGGTATGGTTTATTATAGTATAGAACGCTTGTTTAAAGTTTGATGAGGGGAAGTTGATGTTGGTTGATAAAGAGATGGTTCATTTTCATAGTCAGCGCGCTGCTGATTATATTTCTCATACCTTATGCTTTACCTGTTATCCTAGCACTGCTGACAGCTATTTTGCTGGAGAACTCCGTGAAATGGTTTATGCTACGCTTTAAGTGGCCGCGATTCCGGGCGGTGCTTGTTACGTTCTTGCTTTATTTATTATTTATTGCTTTATTTGTCTGGTTCGTTGTGAATTTAGTGATTGATCAAGTGGTGACGCTCGCGCAAAAGGTTCCGTCTTTTGCCAATGATTTTTATGAAGAATCTCTTAAGCAGTGGGTCAGTGAATTTTCTCATTATTTCAAGACGCTGCCCCCTGATGTTATTCATTCATTTGAACAAACGATGGAAAAATCCATTGATTCCTTTACGAAAATGGCGCAGAACATCGTGGAGTGGCTATTTGGATTGGCCACTGCTATCCCGGGGTTCCTCATTGAATTCCTCGTGTATTTAATCGCGGTTTTCTTGTTCAGTCTTGAACTTTCACGGCTGAAAATCAAGACGGAACGCCATTTAAGAGAAGCAACGAAGGAAAAGCTTTATCTCATAACCAATCAGCTGAATCGGGCTGGTGTCGGCTTTATTAAAGCGCAGATCTTTTTAAGCATCGTGACTTTTTTAATGGCCTTGATCGGACTGGCGATCTTGCAAGTTCCCTATGCGGTGTTGCTATCCATCTTGATTGTGTGTGTAGATGTGCTGCCGATCCTCGGAACCGGTTCGGTGTTAGTGCCGTGGGCAATCGTCTGCTTTTTCCAAGATAATCAATTTCTCGGCTTTGGGTTAATTTTGCTGTTTATTATCATAACGGTCGTTCGCCGGATATTAGAACCAAAAGTATTCTCCTCCAATATGGGAATCTCTCCGCTTGCTGCCTTGATCAGCTTGTTTGTCGGCTTCAAGCTATTAGGGTTCATCGGTTTCTTTGTCGGACCGGCTATCGTCATTATTTATGATACCTTGCGGGAAGCGGGCATCATTAAAAGCAAATGGAAGGTATAATGCTTCTTCAAGAAACAATCGTATGGCATAATGAAAGAAACCGCCTGGCATAGCTGCCAGGCGGTTTCTTTCATTACACTTCCGCACGGGAAGAAAAGCTTTCATTCGGATAATAAGCGTGTTTCACTAAAAGGTTAGGGCCGAGACAGCGTCTGCTCGGACAATGGCAATTTAATTGGGCAGCAAGCGTCGATTGCTGCCAGCGGTCGTAGGCTTGCTTTAGCGTATGCGTTTGAATGTTGCCGAGGGCAGGCGCATCCGCAAAGTCGGTTACGATAATATCTCCGCTGAAAATATTCACATTGAGACGAGAGCGGCCATCCGGATCATTCCGGACCGTGACGTTCTTTTCAGCTTCTAATCTGTTTAACAGCTGCAGGTCTTCTTCCTTGCGGCTGCAGCCGTAGAATGGCAAGGTGCCAAACAGCATCCAGACCTTTTGATTTCGGAAATCCAGTAAATGATGAATGGCCTCTCGGATTTCATCTAAAGATAGCGACTCAAGAGCGCTTGCAAAGTCGCTCGGGTACATTGGATGAATTTCATGGCGGAAGCAGCCCATTTCTTCCACGACTTGCTGGTGTATTTTTTCTAAATAAGGAAGCGTTTTTTTATTTAGCATCGTTTCAGCAGATACCAACACGCCCATTTCCGACAAAGCGCGGCTATTGTCAATCATGCGCTGAAAAAGCGCTTCCCGCTGCGCCATAGTGGGCTTTCTTTCCATGTTGGCAAATCCCGTCTCCGCAAAGTCTGCAACCGTTCCCCAGTTATGTGATATATGCAACACATCAAGGTAGGGGGCAATCTCTTCATAGCGTGATAAATCGATGGTCAGATTTGAATTAATTTGAGTATAAATCTCTCTTTCATGCGCGTATTTTAGCAGCGGCAATACATAATGGCGGACGGATGATTTCGATAGCATCGGTTCTCCGCCTGTGATGCTGATGGCGCGCAAATCTGGCACTTCATCAAGGCGCTGCTTTAAAAGCTCAAACGGCAGGGCTTTTGGGTCCTTCGTCTGTAAAGTGTACCCGACCGCGCAATGCTCACAGCGCATATTGCATAATGTGGTAGTGGTAAATTCAACATTGGATAAACGAAGTTCTCCGCTTTTCTCTATATCCAAATAAGATTCCCATGGATCAAATGTTGGATGAATCGTTTGTTTCATTGTAAAACCTCTTT
The DNA here is from genome assembly GCF_002797355.1 of Bacillus xiapuensis. Lineage (GTDB taxonomy): Bacteria > Bacillota > Bacilli > Bacillales > Domibacillaceae > Bacillus_CE > Bacillus_CE xiapuensis. The sequence goes on from NZ_KZ454939.1 coordinate 1,387,490, forward strand.
TCTATATACACTTCAACATTATACCTCTTTTATAAAACAATGAAAAAGGAAATTGAATAAATTTATCAATCTAGAGACCTATTTTTTAATTTTTAAGTGTATTTTTATAGAAAACAATTCCTCCTGTGTTACAATGTAGGCAGCTGGAAAAGCAGCTGAAAGGAGAGATACATATGAAAAAATTAACAGCTACTATGGGAGCCGTATTATTAGCAGGAGGAGTGCTGGCTGCCTGCTCAGGTGATGAAGAGCCTGCTAAAACGGAGGAAAAGCCAGCTGAACAAGAGCAAGAGACGGAACAAACAGCTGATAAAGCAGTAGAACAGGAAGAGAACAAGGAGACTGCCGCTCCGGAAACAGAAAAGCCTGAACCAGCCGCTGAAACTGCTGATCAGCCGGAGCAGCCGGCTGAAACGGAAGAGCCGGCAGCGGGTGAAAATACGAAACCAGCTGCACCTGCCGAAGGAGAGCAGCCAAAAGTGGAGGAACCAGCAAAAGAAGGTACGGAAGTGACCGGTAAGTACAACGGCATGGCGGATCCTCACTCGGTGGAAATCGAAGTGGAAGGACAGCCTCGCGTGTTCCAAATGAATCCGGAAGGACCGGAAGCAAAGAAATTTGGCAGCATGGAAGAGGGAACGGAAGTCACCTTCGTTTATAAAAAAGACGGCGAACAATTAGTCATTCAAGAACTGAAATAAGACAAGAGAAGCATGCTCTTTTTATATTACAATCCTGTATGATATGCAGGATTTTTTTTATTCTGCTAAAGGTCCGCTTTCGTCCATATTCGCTTTAAAAGTAAAGTTTAGGAGAATGTCACTTAGATAAAGATGGTTTACTTAAAAAAGGGGCTGTGAACGAAGAAATTTTTATCCGGAAACGGGATTAAATCAGGAAAAAACGGGAATAGCAGAAGATAAATGATCACTTTTCTTGGAGGAAAAACGATGAATACCTCAGGGATGCTAAGACGCTATCTTGCGCGAGTCATGGATAATGAAAGTTACTTTTATCATGTTATCCACTGCGTGGAGAGCCAGCTGGATGATTGGGGGCATGAAGCAGTGCTGCTATTCAACTGGATGGACGCGGTGAAAGAGATTTCGATGACGTTTTTTATTGATGGCCGGCTGTTTTTGCTGCAGATTAGCAAAGAGCAAGCTGCCCGGCTGCAGTCGCAAAATGCTTATCAATTAGACCGCTGTATTTGGGAGCAGTTAATGGAACAGGGCTTTCAATTAAAAAACAGCTCCTACATTGAAAAGGCGTTTTGTTAGGAGAGACGGTTATTAGAAAGGCCGGCGAAGATGTTCGCCGGCCAGAATATTATTCTCGGATTTGTCCGCTTCCTCTTACTAATGATTTGACGGTTGTAAGGGCGCGCAATCCCATAGGTCCGCGGGCATGAAGCTTTTGTGTGCTGATTCCAATTTCCGCTCCGTAGCCAAACTGCTCTCCATCTGTAAAGCGGGTGGAGGCGTTATGATAAAGCACGGCCGCATCGAGCGCGCGAAAGAACCAGTCAACATTCTCCGGCGTTTCAGACACGATGGCTTCTGAATGCTTCGTTCCATATTGATTAATATGTGAGACGGCAGCGGCGACATTGTCGACTGTTTTTACAGCGATCACTGGAGCCAAGTATTCTGTGGACCAGTCTGCCTCTGCTGCTTCTTTCACAAAGCTGTATTCAGCGGATAGCCGGAGATCTCCGCGGATTTCCACCTGATGTTCATGTAAGGCGGTTAAGAGGGCTGCTTGATGAGGCCAATTTTTATGCAGCAACAAGGTTTCCGCGGCGTTACATACAGATGGGCGCTGTGTTTTCGCGTTGACGGCGATTTGAATCGCCATTTCCTTTTCCGCGCTTTCATCAATAAACAGATGACAATTCCCCACGCCGGTTTCGAGAACCGGCACTGTCGCCTGACGAATGACGGCTTGAATGAGACCCGCTCCTCCGCGCGGAATCAGGACATCTAAATATTCGTTTAACTGAAACATTTTACTGGCTGTTTCTCTGCTTGTATCTGTTAACAGCTGCAGCGCGTCGGAAGGGATAGGGGATGACTGCAGGGCGGCTTTCATTACTTTGGCCAGCGCTTGGTTAGAATGAGCAGCCGATGAGCTTCCGCGCAGAAGCACGGCGTTGCCGGCTTTTAAGCATAGGGCTGCTGCGTCAACTGTTACGTTAGGCCGCGCCTCATAAACCATACCGATCACCCCCAGCGGCACGCGGATCGTTTCGATGTTTAACCCGTTTTGAAGCGTCCATTCTTCCACCGTTTCTCCGACAGGGTCTTTCAGCGCAATCAGCTGGCGAACCCCTTCAGCCATTTGAGCAATTCGCTCCTCAGTTAACCGCAAGCGATCCAATAGAGCGGGAGAATAACCGGAGGCTGCGCCAAGCTCCATATCCTTGGCGTTTTCTTGTAAAATGTAATCGGAATGATCCGCCACCGCTTTGGCTATGCTTTCTAACCCTCGGTTCTTTTCGTCTTCAGACAATAAAGCCATTTGAAAAGAGGACTGCTTTAGCAGCTTTGCTTTTTCAATCAATTCACTCACTGATATTCTCTCCTATTCATTAATTGATTAAATTCGTAGCAACCCAATTATCCCGATGAATGACTTCAGCGCGCTCATTGATGGAATACTTTTGAGCTTCGGAGCTGGCTGTTCCCTTGATTTTTTCCAGGTCGACAGAGGAGTAAAACACTTGGCCTTTGCCGATCACTTCTCTGTCCTCATTCATCACGTTGACCACATCCATCGCGTAAAATAAACCTTCTACAGCTGTCACGCCGGCAGGGAGAAGGCTTTTTCCTTTCTTTAGAAGCGCTTGCTGCGCCCCGCGGTCGACTATGACATTTCCAGCGGTTTTAGCGTGATGAGCAATCCACTGTTTTTTCATTTGCATATGCGTTTGGAACGGCGAACCGATATAAGTCCCGCTGCCTTTACCTTCAAGGACATCCATCAATTTATTAGGGCCGCTGCCCGTTCCGACAAATACAGGAACACCAAGCGATAAAGCTTTGTTAGCCGCAATCAGTTTGGATTTCATGCCTCCCGTGCCAATGGAAGTCCCGCTGTCTCCAGCAAAGGAAAGCAGCTCCTCAGTTACTTGAGGAATGAAGTTAAATCGTTTCGCATCCGGGTTTGTTTTCGGATTGCAGTCGTAAAGGCCGTCGATATCCGTCAAGATCACAAGAGCATCGGCTTGCACAAAGCCGCTGACAAGCGCAGACAGCATATCGTTGTCCCCGTACGTCAGTTCCTCAATGGAGATGCAGTCGTTTTCGTTAATGATCGGGACAGCGTCTGCCCGGAGAAGCTCCAGCATGGCTGTATAAAAATTTTGAAAGCGTCCGCGGCTGTAAAAGTCTTCTTTCGTAAGAAGCATCTGAGCAGCTACCAGCTGAAACGGGGCGAATAATGAAATATACTTTTGAATGAGAAGGCTCTGGCCGACGGCAGCCGCCGCTTGTTTAGCTGCTGTTGTTTTTGGACGCGAACGGTAGCCAAGTGATTTAAACCCGGCTGCGATCGCTCCGGAGGAAACAACGATAACCTCATGCCCCCGCTGCTTCATTGTTGCGATGGCTTGCACATGATCCATAATCTTACTTTCCACAATGTTTCCTTGTTCATCCGTTAAGGAGCTGCTTCCAATTTTAACGACGACTCGGCATTTTTTCACAATCAATCATCCTTTTATCAAATTAAAAAAAAGCACGCCCCTGCATCCTGTAAAAGGACGGAGGGCATGCTTTTTCCGCGGTACCACCTTTTTTGGCGCTTGACGCGCCCGCTTTACACCCGTAACGAGGGAAACGGCTTATGTTTTCATAAGCGATGCAGCGAAGGGCAGGTTCAATAGGCTTTCCGCGAGGAGCTTTTCAGCCGATGAGCTCCATTCTCTGGCGCGTTCCACTTATTTACTATTCCCTTCATCGTTCGTATATTAATAATTATTCACCATTATCTATGAATTTTATATTTTGTCAAGAGGTAAATGACTGCTTGTTTGAATGATTAGCAGGTCAGCGCTTTGCTATCCGCTTATTATGACAGCATAGAAAGAAAGCGGCCGTTTGAAAAAAGATGAAAAGGAGGGAACCTGAAAAAGGTTCGCCTCGCTTCCCGATTACCGTTTATAAGTGAAAAGGCAGGAGCTTACCACCAAGCACTTTCCGTATATCCGCATTTTATGCAAGTGCTGACAAACTCTGTTTTTTTAAATTCATGAACACATCTTTGCTGCAAGGCGGCTAATTCTTGCTTCAGCTGCCAAAGCTGTTTTTCGAGCGAATAAATTTCCTGCTTTAATACAGTGGCAGAGCTTACAGTCGTTCTTTTTTCGGCTGTCATTGATAAAGCTCAGCTCCAGCATGTCGAAACTCAGCGGCTTTTTCTTTCAATCCTTGTTCAACCTCCATCTCCCTAATGTTATGGGAAATCTTCATGCTGCAGAATTTCGGGCCGCACATGGAACAGAAGTGAGCGGTTTTGGCTCCTTCAGCGGGAAGGGTTTCATCGTGAAAGGACAGCGCTCGTTCAGGGTCAAGCGACAGATTGAACTGGTCGCGCCAGCGAAATTCAAAGCGGGCCTTAGATAGTGCATGATCGCGGAGGTCTGCGCCGGGATGCCCTTTGGCAAGATCCGCTGCATGAGCAGCGATTTTGTAAGTAACAACCCCTTCGCGGACGTCCTCTTTATTCGGAAGGCCGAGATGTTCCTTCGGCGTCACATAGCACAGCATGGCCGTTCCATATGACGCAATCATAGCTGCCCCGATTGCCGAAGTGATGTGATCATACCCCGGAGCGATATCCGTTGTCAAAGGACCTAATGTATAAAAGGGAGCTTCCATGCAAATATCTAATTGCTTGTCCATATTTTCTTTAATTTTGTGCATCGGCACATGTCCGGGCCCTTCAATCATTACTTGAACATCATGCTTCCACGCAATCTTCGTTAATTCGCCCAAAGTTTCTAATTCAGCAAACTGAGCTTCATCATTAGCGTCCGCAATGGATCCGGGACGCAGTCCGTCACCTAATGAGAAAGAGACATCGTAAGCTTTCATGATTTCACAAATCTCTTCAAAATGGGTATACAAGAAGTTTTCTTGGTGATGAGCAAGGCACCACTGAGCCATGATCGAGCCGCCGCGAGAGACGATGCCTGTTGTTCTCTTCGCTGTCAATGGGATGTAAGGCAAGCGCACGCCGGCGTGAATGGTGAAATAATCCACTCCTTGCTCTGCTTGTTCAATGAGCGTATCCCGGAATACTTCCCAGTTTAAATCTTCTGCTACACCGTTTACTTTTTCAAGTGCTTGATAAATTGGAACGGTGCCGACGGGAACGGGACAGTTGCGGATAATCCATTCTCTTGTATGGTGAATGTTTTTTCCAGTTGAGAGATCCATCATCGTATCGGCGCCCCAGCGGATGGCCCATGTCATCTTTTCCACCTCTTCATCAATGGAAGAGGTGACTGCGGAATTGCCGATATTGGCGTTGATTTTCACTAGGAAATTACGGCCGATAATCATCGGCTCACACTCCGGGTGGTTAATATTAGCCGGAATAATCGCTCTCCCTTCCGCTACTTCTTTGCGGACAAATTCTGGGTCGACATTTTCTCTAAGCGCGATAAATTCCATCTCGGCTGTAATGATCCCTTTGCGGGCATAATGCATTTGTGTGACGTTTCGGCCGGGCTTCGCTGTCAGCGGTTTGCGCTTTAATCCGGGAAAAGCCAGCTCTTGGCCCAAGTCTTTCTTCTTGTAGCCATTATCTTCTGGCTTAGTTGTCCGGCCGCTGTATTCTTCGCTGTCTCCGCGGTTCATTATCCATTGCTTGCGCAAAGGAGGCAATCCGGCTTTAATATTTATATTTGCTTGCGGATCTGTGTAGGGGCCGCTCGTATCGTACACGCGCACGGGCGGATTTTCCTCTTCACCCCGTGCGGTTACTGTGGGAGATAAGCTTATTTCTCTGAAAGGAACACGAATATCGAATCGTTCCCCTTGCACATATACTTTTTTACTAGCAGGAAAATGTTCCATTACAGACTTGTCTTTTTCTTGCTCTTGCCATTTTACCATCGTTCTATTCCTCCTTTTGATAGAAAAGTGCGGAACCCGATCTACAGCAGCATGAAAAAAACCGGATCCTGTATCGATACAGGACCCGGTTAAGCTGTCAGTCTTTAAGCAGCGAAATGCTGCCAAAAAGCAGATGCTAACTTCCCCACGCTGGTATGAACCAGATCAGGTCCTGAGGGTTAAGAAACAGATACGGTTTCTCTCTCAGCCCAGCACCCTGGACACCCCTAGTTTGAAAATATTCACTTCTCTTACAATGTATATCATCTATCCGCGTTTGTAAAGAATGAAATGAACATAGACTGCAACCTTACTATTCCTTGCAGGGTATTTAAGGTTGAGAAAGAATAATAATATAGTAAAGAGGATTGAAAAGAAGCAGCTCGAGCATGAATTTGGCTTACAGGATGAGGGGAAAGTTCTTGGCAGCGGTTCACTCAACACTAAAAGCAGCAGGGATTTAACAAAATAAGGTTTGTTTATATGAGCACCACGGGAAAATGTTCTAACGAAAGCAGCGTGTATTTATGAAAGGAGACTGAGACAAGTGGAAAGAAAGAAAGTCGATGTGGTCATAGTAGGTGGCGGCCCAGCTGGGTTAAACGCTGCTCTTGTGCTCGGGCGCGCTCGCCGCCAAGTGGCAATTATCGATAAAGGCACGCCAAGAAATCGAATCACTTTACAATCCCATGGTTTCTTGACGAGAGATGGAGTGAGCCCTTTAGAATTTCGTCAAGCAGCCTTTCAACAGTTAAGCCATTACCCCAATATACATATTTTAAAAGATGAAGCGACAGATGTTTATCATGAACATAAATTATTTCGGACCGTCATAGCGCGCGGAGACGAGCTGATTAGCAGAAAACTCATTTTCGCGACGGGCATGGTCGATCATCTTCCCTCCATTCCGGGAATTGATGAGGTTTACGGAAAAACGGTATTCCATTGTCCATATTGCGATGGCTGGGAGAGAAGGGGGGAGCCGCTGGCTGTTATCGGAAACGGGGATGGCTTCATGTCCTATATTAAGGAAATATACAATTGGTCTCGGGATTTAATAATTTTCACTGACGGCCCTTCGAAGCTCTCGCAGAAAGAGAAGCAGGATATTAAAGCGCATCATCTTCCATTAATTGAAGAGCCGGTTGCCAAGCTTCATTCATCTGACGGGCAATTAAAGGCTGTAGAGCTTCAAAACGGGACATGCATTCCGCGCAAAGGAGGATTTCTCCTGAGCACAGAGGAACGGCAAGCATCAATGATTCCGAACAAGCTAGGAGTTCCTTTAACGAAAGCGGGTACTTATGAAACGCTGGAGCATGGTCAGACAGCTGTTGAGGGATTGGCTGTTATCGGGGATGCGAAGAATAAATTTACCGGTTTAATCGGCGCTGCGAGCCAAGGATATGAAGTAGCCGTTGCTATAAATCAAGAATTTATTGAGGAGAACTGGCAACGGTAAACCGCTGCTTTCTTGCTGGTTTAAGATAGAATTGTCAGAAAAGCTCGTCATTTGTTGAAAGGTTTTTACTGAAAAAGATCAGAAAATTAGAGATAGTATAAGGAGGGAGAGGATGTTTGTGGAAAATAAAACAATGTTAACAATTAAAACGGACAGTTTATTGGATTGGCTTTTGACTCACAGCAATGATCTGGTCTTTGCGATGAACAAGGAAGGGTTAATACTGATGGCAAATCCTGTTTTTACAATGGTTACTGGCTACGATCCAAAAGAGCAGAAGTTGTTTATTCGGGACATTTGTGATGAGCAGGACACAGAGCAGGTTCGGGCAGTGCTGAATACGGCGCCTTTCAATCAGACTAGCGCTGTCATTACCTCCGAGATTAAGCATAAAAACGGTTACAAATTATTATACAAATGGAGCATTACTTACGATTCTGAAAACGGGATCTTTTTTTTAATTGGAGATGAAATATCCTTCTGCAACAGCTGGTTTGATGCTTTTATGTCTACAACGAGCGATCCCGTCTATATCTTTAACCGGGAAGGAAAAATCATTCTAGCAAATGAGGCCTTTGAGAAAAGCTACGGCTGGGCACTAAAGGAATTAAAGGGGAAGATTCTCCCCATTATCCCATTCCACTTAAAGGATGAATTTAGGTTTTTAAAAGAAAAGCTGGTGTCAGGCGAAAAAATTCGCAACTACAAAACGATACACCAAAGAAAAGACGGCTCTTTAATTCATGCAAAAATTTCGGCCACGCCGGTATATGAAACCAACGGGCAGTTCGTAGCCGCTATCGGCGTTACTAGAAATATTACGGGAAGAATTGAAGCGGCTCTTCTTCTCGATCGGACAGCAGAGGAGTTAAAGGAAAATGAAAAGAAGTTTATGGAGCTGTCTGAAAATATTAACGACATTTTATGCATTTTTGATTTTTCCATTCATCAAGCCGTGTATATTAGCGCATCTTACGAAAAAATACTCGGGCATTCGAAGGAATCATTTTATAAGAATTATAGAATTTTTCTAAAGTGCATTCATCCGGATGATAAAAAGAAATTTATACAATTTGCTCTAAAGCAAAGCTTGGATTCGGAGATCGAATACCGGGTGTATCACAAGGACGGCTCTGTAAAGTGGCTGCGGTCCAGAAAGGCGCCGATCGTTGATGAAAAGAATCCGCACCGATTGCTGACGGTCACTCAGGATATATCCAGCCTAAAGGAAAAAGAGCTGCTGCTGAACAAAAAGGATAAACTTGGAGCTGTAGGGCAATTAGCCGCGGGAATTGCTCATGAGGTGAGGAACCCATTAACTGCCATTAAAGGATTTACGCAGCTGTGGGGGCAGGAGACTCACCATAAATATAGTGAGATCATTCTTTCGGAACTGGAGCGGATCGAATCAATTATGCAAGAGTTTTTAATGCTGGCAAAGCCTCATCAAGAGACCAAATTTGCAATCCAAAACATCAATAAAATTGTCCAAGAGACTGCTGAGTTTATGAAACCCGAAGCGCTGCTGCACAATGTGGAGCTGAAAACGGAACTAAGAAAGCATCTCCCAGCAGTGAAGTTGGAAGAAAAACAAATAAAGCAAGTGCTGTTAAATTTAATTAAGAATGCGATTGACGCTATGCCCGAAGGCGGTAATTTGCTGGTTCGTACGAGGTGCGCAAACGATGAATTTGTATGCTTGGAGGTCATTGATGAAGGAGTGGGAATTTCCCAAGACCGGATTCCGAGGCTGGGTGAGCCGTTTTATTCCAATAAAGAAAAGGGAACGGGTCTGGGCTTGATGGTCAGCTTTAAAATCATTGAACATCATCAAGGCAAAATCTTTTTCGAAAGCGAAGAAAAGAAAGGGACCAAAGTGGAAATTCGTTTGCCGGCCTATAAGTGAAAGCCAACGATAAATTCCTTGCTGCAACAGGCGAGGATTTATTTTTTTAATTTTTAGTAATACATAATGTGCAAAATTCAAATAAAAATATAAAAAATAAAGCAATTAAATTAAAGAATGAACAATCCGCTGCCATGCGCGATAATTAGGACGATAAGAAAAAAGAATAATTTTTTTCTCGTTTCCTATTGTTAAAAGATTCGAAAAAATTGTAATATAGTAAGTATATAAATAATTGGCCGCCAATTTGGCCAAATATATAATCAGCAAGGAGATAATACAATGAGAGAACAACGCATTCAAGTAAACCTTAGTACTGAAAGAAAGCCTAAGCCGCAGACGGATCAGTTAGGGTTTGGAAAGATTTTCACGGATCACATGTTTGTGATGGATTACACAGATGAATTAGGTTGGCATGATCCTAAAATTATTCCTTATCAGCCCCTCACTTTAGATCCGGCATCGATGATCTTTCACTACGGGCAAACCGTGTTTGAAGGAATGAAGGCTTATTTAACGAGCGATAACCGTATTTTGCTATTTAGACCTGAACGAAATATGCAAAGGTTAAACCGTTCAAACGACCGGCTGTGCATTCCGAGAATTGACGAGGAGTTTGCCTTGGAAGCGTTGAAACAATTAATACTGGTCGATAAAGAATGGATTCCGAAGGCAGAGGGCACATCGCTTTACATTCGGCCATTTATTGTTGCGACAGAACCATTTTTAGGTGTACATCCATCCAGCAGCTACAAGTTTGTGATAATTTTATCACCGGTAGGTTCTTATTATAAAGAAGGGATTCAGCCCGTAAAAATCCTTGTTGAGAACGCATTTGTCCGAGCGGTAGCGGGCGGAACGGGGGAAGCCAAAACAGCGGGCAACTATGCAGCCAGTTTGAAAGCACAAGAAACGGCCAGTTTAAAGAAGTATTCCCAGGTGCTGTGGCTGGATGGTATAGAGAAAAAATATATCGAAGAAGTCGGCAGCATGAACGTCTTCTTTAAAATCAATGGAGAAATTATTACCCCGGAACTGAATGGAAGTATTCTGCAGGGGGTTACCCGGGATTCGGTGATTCAATTGCTAAGACATTGGGGATTAACGGTATCCGAAAGAAAGATCTCGATGCAGGAGGTGTATGATGCCTATCATGCGGGGCAGCTAGAAGAAGCATTCGGCACAGGCACGGCGGCTGTTATTTCACCGATTGGAGAGTTTTTCTGGAACGATGAACAGCTGTTGATTCATAACGGCCAAACAGGAGAAGTAGCCAAGCGGTTATATCATACATTAACCGGCATTCAAAATGGCACAGAACCGGACCCATTTAATTGGGTCACGGAAGTTGGACAGGAAGTTCCTGCTAAATAAGAAGAAGCTGCTCAAAGAAAGTGACAGCTGGAGGAGAATGATTCATGTTCCTCCAGCTGTTTTCATTCCTCGCAACTTAAGGGCGAATCATGACGCGTGTTCCAATTGGAACTATTCGGGATAACTCTAATACATCTTTATTATACATACGGATACAGCCTTTGGAAACGTATTTTCCTATGGAGGCAGGGTTGTTTGTTCCATGGATTCCATACGACTTCTTAGATAATCCCATCCACATCGCTCCGTAAGGCCCGCCCGGATTGGGAGCTTTATTAATAATGACGAAATCGCCAACGGGCGTCTTGCTCAGCATTTTTCCTACGCCAACAGGGTAAACCTTAACCGTTTTTCCTTTACTCGTTATGAGTGTAAGGGTTCTTTTCGACAGGGACACTTTCAGTTTATATGGCAAAGTCCCAGGCGAGGGCAGATGAGGGATTCTTACTTTTTCTCCAATATGGAGAATAGTAGGATCAATATGGGGATTGGCGGCTATTAGAGCTGTCAGCGGCACACGATAATTTTGTGAAATAGCAAAGAGTGTTTCTCCCGCTTTGATTGTATGAAAGATGTTCATCACCTGCTTTTCTTCCATCATTAAAAGATTCCTACTAAGTATGTATTCCCTTTCTGACCTGAATATGATGAATTGTCTGTTCTTTTAACCAAATCAAAAGAAGCGGGGAAAGCCGCTTCTTCGTATTGTTATTCCATTCAGACTAGGGTGCCAGCCAAGCAGTCGCTACCAGCAAGCTCGTCGTTTTCTTTGCTTAAAAGGAGCTGAATGAATTCCTCAACCACTGGTGGAAGGTAACGGTTTTTTACGGTCATTAAATAGATTGTCCGATAAAGAGATTCATTTTGTATCGGTTTATAAACCAGCTCTGTGCTATGGTAGCTTTTCACTGAATTGATAGGAAGCAAGGCGATTCCAACATTTTGCTCGATTAAACGGCAAGCCATCTCAAAGCGCTCGATTTCATATTGAATAATTGGCGTTAAATTATGTTTTTTAAACAGCTGAAACATATTCTCCTGGGTTTGCAGACCGTGATTGCTGACGATGAAAGACTCGGATACTAAATCGTCCACGCAAATTTGCTCATAACCGGCTAATCGATGGTGACGGTTCATTACAAGCACCAGCGGTTCCGTATACAGCTCTTTGGAGCAAATGATATCCGATTTAATTCGTTGATTGGTAATCACGAAATGAACATCGAGACGATTTAACGCTTGTTCGATTCCTTCTATTGTCAGCATTTCAATTAATTCAACCTTTAACCGCGGATGCTCTTTCGTATAAGCAGCGATGACGGCTGGAAGCCAATTGCGGACCGATTCGATCAGTCCAATTGATAATTTTCCTTCCCCCATTTGCTGAATTTCTTCAATCTCCATTTGGATGTTATGAACATGCTGCAGAATTTCTCGCGCGCGAATGTAAAAGCGCTCTCCCGATTCCGTTAATTCAATGCCTTTTGACGTTCGCTGAAATAATAAAAATTTCAGTTCTTCTTCCAGCTTCTTAATAGAGTGACTCAAAGAGGGCTGTGAAATATGCAGAATCTTTGCCGCTTTTGATATGTTTTTTTCTTGTGCTGTGACGACAAAATAATATAATTTTCGAAAGTCCATAAGATGCTCCTTTATTCAGATATAAACAAAATCTATATCAGTATTGAAAGGTAGTATTAGTATGTATATATAATATTTTGTATAATGGAATAAGTCAAATCGATAGAATGCAACACTAACAGCTAGGGGTGTTATTTATGGAATTTAATCAAGTCACAAGTTTATTTTTGGCAGTACTGATTTTCTTAATTGGTTCTTTTATAGTCAAAAGAGTCGCTTTTTTCGATAAATTTTGCATACCGGCTCCTGTCGTAGGCGGGCTGCTCTTCGCGATCATGGTAACCATTCTCAACAAGCTAAACATTGTAGAAATCACGATCGATACCTCATTGCAAAGTTTATTTATGCTCGCCTTCTTTACAACAGTAGGCTTAGGGGCAAGCACGACATTGATCAAAATAGGCGGGAAGTTGTTACTTGTCTATTGGGGGATGTGCACCATCCTCGCTTTCATGCAGAACGCGATCGGCATTTCATTAGCTAATATCATGGATATTAATCCGCTGATTGGTATTTTATGCGGTGCGGTTTCTATGGAAGGCGGGCATGGCGGTGCAGCCGCATACGGAAGCACCATAGAAAAAATCGGACTGTCTACGGCTACAACAATTGGACTTGCTGCCGCCACGCTTGGTCTTGTATTTGGAGGTCTTGTTGGCGGACCGGTCGCTAAATATTTAATGAAGAAGTATAATTTAGCGTCGGATGCCGTCGATGTGAAAAAATGGGAAGGGCCGAAAAAACATCATGTTGAACGCTTAGCCGATGAACGCACTTGGATGGCTCAGCTGTTCTTAGTGACGTTTTGTATGGCGCTCGGTTCTTACGCCAGTGAATTATTTGCCAGCACAACCGACTTAACGCTGCCTGGATATGTAGGAGCGATGATTGTGGCGGTTATTGTGCGCTTTATTATTGACCGATTCAATGACGATTTCATTAATATGCCTACTGTCCATGTGATCGGCGATTTGTCATTAAACATCTTTTTAGCCATGGCGCTTATGAGCATCAAGCTTTGGGAAATCGCGGATCTAGCATTGCCTTTGCTGCTAATCATTGTCGTTCAAGTCATTTTCATCACGATTTTCAGTATCTTTATTCTATTCCGCGTGCTCGGGAAGAATTACGATGCGGCCGTTATGGTCAGCGGATTTATTGGACATGGTCTTGGGGCAACACCAAATGCGATGGCGAATATGTCCGCTATCACTTCAAAATTTGGCCCCTCAAGAAATGCTTTCTTGATCGTGCCCATTGCCGGATCTTTCCTAATCGATATCGTTTCGATGCCTATTATATTAACCAGCATTGAGCTAGTGAAGTAGAGGCCAGGACATAATTGAATTTACTCTCATTAAAGCCGAACTATTACGAAACTCTAAATTAGAGTTTTAAATAATAGTTCGGCTTTTTTATTAGCTGAAGACCTTTTGTCCCAGCCTCACTGTTCCTTTTAGTTCTCAGGAGATGTTTCTCCATATTCTTCGTTGATGCGTTTATCATACTCACTTTTAAATGATCGAAAATTGACATTTATCACACCTCCATTATATTTTCAATTCGCAAATATATTTTTTGAAAAAATATAAATTTTCAATATTAATCAAGGGATGAGTCGTACAGATGCCGCAGAGAAATTAGATATTTCTAGAATGGCCCTGTACCGCAAGATGCAACAAGATGCTATAGCCAACTGATAATCTAACTGAGTAATTACATTATTAATTCACAAAGATGTTAGCATGACAAGAAAATATTCCCATCTAACATCCATTGAGCTATCGCACCCTATAGACAAGGTGTTTTTCCAGAAAAAAGTGCATAGAAATGCAAAGTTTTCCACATAGTTAGTCATCGATGAATATTTCCAGTTATTTTGTTCATAACTGAGATTCGTCAAGCGATGACTTTCACCAACATAGTTTATGACGAGGCATGATGAATCAGACGGTCCACGTCGGACAGCATGATTCCATTGATAGGTTTCCAGATATTTTTCTTCTAAAAAATATCTTATCATCGGTTTTATATCATTTAGTCGGCGGGACCTCTTAAAGCCATCATCAGTGCGTGCTCCATTTTTGCACCTTCCTTAGAAAAATTCAAAAAAATAACAATCGAGGGAGCTGGTAAATGATCTAGCTTTCTTTATTTCATTCTATGTAAATTGTTCTGGCTGCATAACCGCGCATAAGAACACTTATGCGCGGTTATATAGTATAATAAGATAAAGTGAAACTTCAAACAGCAGGGCGTCTCATTGGCCGCTGTGTTGAAAAGAAGAACAAAGGCAGGTCAGGTGTTTAGGTGCCGTAATCTCCTGCTTAGACTTTTGATCCCTGTTTCCTCACTTGAAAGGAAAGAAATGCGGCATAGACAGCAGATGGAAGGAAGATGAGCATGCATACATATGACAGACTCCTGCAATGGTATGAGGAAGAGCTGTTAATTTTTGAAACACATATGGATAATAAAGAGTATTCTGTTTTTACCATCGACAATTATAAAAGGGATATTCTTTTATTTCTTGATTTCTTGACGCGAAAAAAACAAGGGAAGGTAGAGTTGGAGGGGACGAAGAAGATTCATTTAACGCTATTTTTGAATGAATTGAAAGCAAAGCGCGGAAACTCGGCCGCCACTCGTAACCGCCGGCTGACTGCTCTTCGTTCATTTTTTAAATGTTTGATGGACTATGAGCTGGTTAGCCACAATCCTGCTTCCGATCTGGAGGCAGCTAAAGAAACAAAAGGAAGGCTGCCGGTGTATCTGGAAAAAGAGGAGTTAAAATTATTTTTCCGGCAAATAGAGAGTGTGTCGCAGAAGCTATATATTAAACGCAATAAAGTGATGATGGGGCTAATGGCATTTGCTGGCTTGCGTGTAACGGAAATACATCACCTTAATTTATCGGCGATTCATTATGAGCAGCACGCCATCACAGTGCGGGGAAAAGGAAACAAAATGCGCTTTCTTCCTCTTTCTAAGCTATTATTTCAAGAATTAACCAGTTACATAGAGAAAGAAAGGATATACCCGATGAAGGGACATGAAGACGCTGTTTTCATTTCACGAAGAGGCAAGAGGATTTCCCGCAGAAGAATTCAAGAAATCACCGAAAGAATCCAGCAGAGCTTAAGCGAGCAACCGGACCTTGCTGGCTGGCACGGCAAAAAGGTCTCCAGCCATAAGCTGCGCCATTCCTTCGCAACCCATTTAGTCCGGGAAGGCAAGGATATCCGCACTGTCCAAGAGCTTTTAGGGCATACCAATTTAAATACCACTCAGAAGTATACTCATGTATCTGATAAACAAAAAGAGCGAGCGATGGATATTGATGTTGCTTCCTATTTATATGAATAAATGAAGATGGCGCATATTCAGGAAATCCCCTTTTTCAATAAAGGAAAATATGATAGTATACTAGTATAAATCCACTAGGGGTGTCGATAGACTGAGAGAGGGATGACCTCAACTCTTGGAACCTGATCTGGTTTATACCAGCGTAGGGAAGTGCGATCAGTACGAATAGGAAATCGTTTATACGGTTTCAGCCTGTTGTACGATACACCCCCCTTGGATAAAGAAAGGGGATTTTTTTATGGATAGAACTAGATTGGTAACGATGATCGAAATAGCGGTCATGGCAGGTTTGGCGCACATTTTAAGCTATGTGAAGTTTGAAGCCTTGTGGGCCTTTGGCGGCTCCATTTCCCTTGTCATGGTTCCCGTTTTTTTGATGGCTTTTCGCCGCGGCTGGAAAGCGGGCGTTACTACGGGTTTAATCGTTGGATGCCTTGGATTGATGTTTGGAGGATATATCGTTCATCCGATTCAGCTCGTGCTCGATTATCCGCTGGCATTTGCCGTACTGGGCTTTGCCGGGATAGTTTCGTCAAAAGAGGCCTTAAGTGCAGGCAAGATCATTGGCGGATTGCTTCTCGGCACGCTTCTTCGATTGCTTTGCCATTTTATATCGGGCATTGTGTGGTTCGGTGAAGCAGCTCCGGAAGACTGGCCGGTCGCCTTATATTCACTTGCTTACAATGCTTCTTATTTAATTCCGGAAATGCTTGTTACGGCCGTAGCCTTAGTCTTTTTACTGAATGCCTCGCCAAGCTTCTTTAAGCATCATATTCAATCAGTCAATCGCTCAGCAAGCGTTTAAAGAAAACGATTAGAAAGCACAGACCCGTTTTGGCTGTCTGTGCTTTTTTTATTCAAAAATAATGAAATAAGGAAAAGGGGAAACATGATGAAATTAGTATCTTGGAATGTCAATGGTTTGCGTGCTTGTGTTCGGAAAGGGTTTTTAGATTATTTTCATGCAGTCGATGCTGATCTCTTTTGTGTGCAGGAAACGAAGTTGCAGGAGGGACAGATTGAACTGAATTTGAAGGGGTATGATCAATTTTGGAATTATGCGGAGAAAAAAGGATATTCGGGAACGGCGGTGTTTACGAAAATTCCGCCTTTGTCGGTTTCATACGGGATAGGCGAACAGGAAGATGAAAAAGAAGGGCGAATTATTACACTGGAGTTTGCCAATTTTTTTGTCGTCAATGTATACACACCGAATGCTAAGCGGGATCTTTCAAGGCTGGCCGAACGATTGAATTGGGAAGATCGCATGCGGAATTACTTGAAATATTTAAATGAAAAAAAGCCTGTCATCCTCTGCGGGGATTTAAATGTTGCCCATCAGGCCATTGATTTAAAAAATGATCGATCCAACCGAGGAAACTCCGGCTTTACGGATGAAGAACGGCAGAAGATGAGTCAATTACTCGAGGAAGGGTTTGTCGATACTTTCCGTCACTTTTATCCAGATCGGGACGATGCTTATTCTTGGTGGTCGTATATGAATAAAGTGAGAGAAAGAAATATTGGCTGGCGCATTGATTACTTTATTGTTTCGGAAGGACTCGTCCCCATGCTTAAAGATGCGGCCATTCATTCTCACATTCTCGGCAGCGACCACTGCCCAGTCTTATTAGAGCTTAGAGCATGATATACAGAAGCGTGGGCTCCTTTGGCAAAGCAGGGGGGAATAGCAGATACTCCTTTAGCGTATGATAAGCACCGAACGGCTTTTCCCTCCTGCTATTGCGGCAGGAGGGGCGCTAATCTACGGTGTTAGCCCGTTTTCCCGCAAACGGGCTATTCTTTTCTGTTCTAACAATATTTTTCCGCGGTCAAGCGAGTGTGATGCTGCTCTTCAAACTTTACGATCACTTATTATATCGTATGTATTTTTCCTTTATCTATCCCTTCAAACAGAAGGGATAGAACGTCAATAATATTAGAATTATTACTCCTCAGTAAACAGAAAATTAAAAATTATAAGTAATTGTTAATGCTGTGTAAAAATAAGGAATAAACACTTCTATTTCCCTGCAAATCTAGTATGATAAATATGTAATTTGATTGTCACTTTAAAGGAGGAATGGAAAGTGAAAAGTTTAAAGCAATGGCTTATGTTAATGATGGCTGCACTTATGATCTTAGGTGTTGCCACAGGGTGTAACAACGACGACAATAATGACGACACGAACACAGAAGAAACAAATACTGAAGAAACAGAAGATACAAGCACGGATGAAGGTACAGAAGACGATGCAACAGAAGATGATACCGCTGATGACAATGCGGATGATACGGAAGAAAGCAAATAATAAGAAACGCTTTAGCAAAAAACCTGAATCGGTGCCGATTCAGGTTTTTTAATGTCTTGAGCTTGATATTCCTATTATCATAGAAGAAAGCATGAGCTATAATAAATATGGGTGATTATATGGAAGAAACAATTAAGCAATGGATTGCAGCTTTTCAGCAGCAAGGAGATCAAGAAGCATTAGAACATTTAAGGGAAGCTTGCTGGCCGGTTGTGGAGCGGCTGATTGATCAGCTGGCAATGAAACATGGTGCAGAAATAGAAAAACTGCTTTGCGAAAAGGGAATGGAGCGCTTTCCGTTCATCTTTAGCAAATACCAGCTAGAGGTACAGCTGCCTTTGGAAACTTTCTTAACTAACACGTACCGCTTTTATTTTATGCAAGTGTTAAATGAACATCAAAGTAAAAAAGAAACCTGATCAAGTAAGATCAGGTTTCTTTTTCTTTGACTCAGGTCTGATAAATGATGTCCGCCGCTAAATTACTGAAGAATTCACCGACCAGTGAATCTTCATCATATACGGAGTTCCCTGTGTTTTCTTCCGGTTGTGCAAAGGGAATCCGGGCAATGACGCCGGCTTTCAACTGTTTAGCAAGCGCATCGCCGCCGCCCTTGCCGAATAAGTACTTTTTGTGACCGTCTTCATCTTCATAATACGCCATGTTTTCAACAACCCCCAGTATTTCATGCTTCGTATGCTTGGCCATAACACCAGCTCTGGAAGCTACATGGGAAGCAGCGCTGTGAGGGGTGGTCACAATGATCTCCTTCGCTTGGGGAATCATAGCTGCTACATCAATGGCGACATCTCCTGTACCAGGAGGAAGGTCTAAAAGAAGGTAGTCCAGCTCTCCCCAATGCGTGTTCACTAAAAAGTTGCGGATCCACTTATTCAGCATCGGACCGCGCCACATCACCGGCTGATTATCATTGGTAAAGAAGCCCATGGACATGACTTTCACGCCGTTGCTGACTGCAGGAATGGCTGTTTGTTCAATCATAGTCGGCTTCTGCTCAATTTGCATCATAGCCGGAATGCTGAAGCCGTAGATATCCGCATCTAAAATCCCTACTCGTTTGCCTAATCTGGCTAAAGCTGCTGCAAGATTAATCGTGACGGTTGATTTTCCTACGCCGCCTTTGCCGCTTGTTACGGCGATGAAAGTCACGCCAGAATCCGGGCGCAGCATTTTCGGCATGCCCGTTTCCGTCACGGCTTCTTTCTTTAGGGATGCCGTTAATGCTTGGCGTTCTTCAGCAGACATTGCGCCAAACGTTACGGATACACTGGATGCTCCAGCCGCTTTAAGCGCTTCTTCGATATCTTGCTGAATTTTCGCTTTTAGCGGGCAGCCCTGAATGGTTAAAACTACTTCAAGCTGAACATGTTGACCTTCTGTTTGTATGTTTCTAACCATATTTAATTCTACGATGCTTTTATGAAGCTCCGGGTCATGTACGCCGGTAAGAGCTTGCAAAACTTGATCCTTCGTTAACATTGCTTCTACCTGCCTTATTCTTTCAGTCCCTTGCCTAGACCCTTCATAAAGTGAACGCCAAATTTCACAGCACGGTTAACATCTGGATCCTTCAATATTTTCATCAGATCGAACATGCTAATTTTTTCATTGTTATTGACTTGCTGATTGGCTTCTTCCATACCTGAGTTTAGACTGTTGACTAATTTCTTTGTCATTTCAGGATCCATCGCTGTTAATACTCCAGCTACGCCCATTAAATGATTGATTAAATTGGTTACCGGTTCACGGGAAATTTGGTGGAGAACGATATTCGCCACATCTTCTTTCGCTTGAAGCAGCTTAGTGGCTGCTTCAAGCGCTCCTATACTATTTAACTCTCCCACAATAGAGAAGATTTGATTTAACGCATCTTCATTTTCTGAGAGGAGTGTTTTTAAATCTTCAAGCTTTTGTTCCTTTATTTCATCATCTGTCAGCTTATGTTTATGAATCGCTGTAATTGGTGCGGCCATCGATGATACTCCTTCCATTACTTAGTTGTTAAATGAACATATCCTGGACGATTCCATTTCCGCTCTACTTCAACCCCGTTTTGCGGATGGCGTTTTTTGTTGCGCGGATTTGTTTTTGGTAATGGATGTTTTCCTTCCACTTTCAATACTTCCATCCGGACTTTTGTTTGTTTATAGGCTGGTGTATTCGTCCGGTGATCTGCTGCCGGTCCAGTTAAGAAGTTGACGGCAGAGTCTTTATTTACCGAGTTCATTGGCAAGAAGAGCTCATTACCCTGTACTCGATCTGTGATTAAGACATTTAGTTTCACTGCACCGTAAGGAGAGACTAAGCGAACAAGTGAACCGTCTTTCAATCCGCGTTCTTTCGCCAGCTCAGGTGAAACCTCTACAAAAATATCCGGCACTTTTGACTGGATTCCTTGTGATTTATTTGTCATGTTTCCTTCATGGAAGTGCTCGAGCATCCGGCCATTATTAATATGGCAATCATATTCCGCAGGGAATTCAGCCGGCTCCACCCAGTCATATAAAGCAAAGCGAGCTTTTTTATCCGGGAAGTTAAAGCCATCTGTATATAAAAGCGGCGTATTTTTACCATCTAGGCTGCCCCAGCAGAAGCTATTCCAGCCTTCAAGCACATCATAGTTTGCTTCTCCGAAAATAGGGGAGAGGCTAGCCATTTCTGCAAAGATTTCGCTCGGATGGCTGTAATTCCAATTGGCTCCTAAACGGTTCGCGACTTCTTGAAGAATAAACCAATCAGGTTTAGATTCTCCCAGAGGAGGTAATACTTGATATAGGCGCTGAACGCGACGCTCTGTATTTGTAAATGTTCCTTCTTTTTCAAGAGAAGGAGCAGCTGGTAAAACGACATCTGCATATTGAGCCGTTCTGGAAAGGAAGACATCTTGAACGACAAAGAAATCAAGCTTTGATAATACTTCATGCACATGGTTTGCATTACAGTCCACTAAAGCCATGTCTTCTCCTACAAGATACATAGCTTTCATTTCGCCTTTTTCAATAGCGTCAAGCATTTGAATATTGTTAAGGCCTGGTTCCGGATTGATTTTCACGTCGTATGCTTTTTCAAATTTCGCCCGCGCTTCATCATCTGTCACACTTTGATAACCAGGAAGCAAGTTCGGTAAAGTTCCCATGTCACATGCGCCTTGAACGTTGTTATGACCGCGAAGAGGGTAAGCGCCAGCACCTGGTCGACGGTAGTTTCCTGTTGCTAGAAGCAGGTTGGAAATCGCTGCTGATGTATCAGAACCGCCGGTGTTTTGAGTGACACCCATACCCCAAAGAATGCAAGTGCCATCAGCATCACGGATCATTTCGGCGACTTGGATCAATGTCTCTTTAGAAATGCCAGTTGTTTCCTCTGCATATTCTAATGTGTACTGATTCAGTACTTCCTTGAATTCTTCAAAGAAGTTCACATTTTCCTTGATAAATTGTTCATCGTGCCAGCCTTGGTCGATCATATATTTCGTTACGGCCATGAGCCACACTTGGTCCGTACCTTGTTTTGGTCTCATAAAGATATCGGATCGCTCAGCCATTTCATGTTTGCGCACGTCCGCTACAATCAGTTTTTGGCCATGTAATTTGTGAGCGCGCTTCACGCGAGTCGCTAGAACAGGGTGACCCTCTGTAGGGTTGGCGCCGACGATAATAACCAGACCCGCTTTAGCAATATCTTTAATGGTACCAGCATCTCCGCCCATACCAACTGTGCGGAACAAGCCATCCGTTGCAGGAGATTGGCAGTAGCGCGAACAGTTATCGACATTGTTTGTTTCAAATAACTGTCTGGCCATTTTTTGAATTAAATAGTTTTCTTCGTTCGTGATTTTAGAAGAAGAAATGAAGCCTGTTGATCCCGGACCATATTCTTTGTGAATAGCGCCTAGTCGGTCAGCGATTACGTCTAGTGCTTCCTCCCAGCTGGATTCAACAAATGCGCCGTTCTTCCGAATAAGCGGTTTCGTTAGACGCTCTTTGGAGTTGACGAAATCCCAGCCGAATTTACCCTTCACACAAGTAGAAATGGCATTAACCGGACCTTCGGATGGCTGGACTTTAAGAATTTTGCGGTCTTTTGTCCACACTTCGAAGGAGCAGCCAACACCGCAGAAAGTACAAACGGTTTTTGTCTTTTTCGTCCGTTTGTCACGCATGGCTGCTTCAACCTCAGACACTGCAAAAATGCCGCTGTATCCCGGTTCAACTTCTTTGATTAAACCGATCATCGGATCAAGCGTATCTTGCTTTATTCCAGTCATAAATCCAGCTTCACCTAACATCGATTTTTCCATAAGTGCGTTACAAGGGCAAACGGTCACACACTGGCCGCAGCTCACACAGGATGAATCATTGATCGCAACGCCTTCATCCCAAATGACTCTTGGACGTTCGGCTTCCCAATCGATGGACAGTGTTTCATTTACTTGAAGATTTTGACAAACCTCTACACATTGGCCACAAGCAATACATTGATTTGGGTCGTAGCGGTAGAATGGATGGGACATATCAACTTCTGTTGGATCCACTTTCGGCTTGTAAGGGTATTTCTGATGCTCTACTTCCATCATTTGGACTGTGTTGTGCAGCGTACAGTTGCCGTTATTATTGTCGCACACGGTACAGTAAAGCATATGGTTCTCTAGTAAGCGGTCCATTGCTTCTGTTTGCGCTTCTTTTGCTTTAGAAGAAGCTAATTGAATATTCATGCCGCTTTCTACCTTCGTTGAGCAAGAACGGACCAGTTCACCGTTCACTTCAACTATGCACGTATCGCAAGTTTGAATAGGATCCACTTCCGGAACATAACAAACTTGCGGATGAGGGATTTCATTTTGGTTAATAACCTCTAGAATGGTGGAACCCGGTTTAGCCGAGTATTCTTTTCCATTAATTTTAATATCGATCAAGTCCAATAACCTCCTTTTAAACACAAAAAAGTCCACCACGAATCTGCATGTCAATGACATGCCAAAAAAGAATTCATGGTGGATAAGTTTTTTAGCAGACCTTGCTAAAAGACCAATCCAGTTTATATTTTTAATAGAGCCTGAACAATGGTTAATATTCAGATTCCATCTTTGCCATCGCTTATTATAGCTCTTTCTTCACAAATAAACAACATAAACAAAAAAACTTCTTCTTTGAGAATAATTATCATAAACTTCTTCTTTTATTTTTTTCAAAGTTGATTTATCATAAACAGGTTGCAAGGGTGTAATCGCTTTAACGATACTTTACATTCTAGTAAGGATAGGAGAATGCCTGTTATGTCTAAAAAAGTGCATGAGTTCAATGACATTATCAGAAAGCTTCGCAAGGATTTATTCGGAAAAGGTCCGGAACGCATTCATACCATTTTTGTTGATAAAATGGCGATATCTACACTTTATGGGAATTTAACGCCGACGGAGAAATTCATTGCGAAGACGCCGGAAGGGATTTCGATGGTTCATGCAGCAAGAACGAAAATGATTCAGGACGTTTATTCAAAAGCGACGCCTGAAGGAATGGAAGAGCTAATGGAAGCCAAGCTTTTGTATTTATTTTCAGATATCAAAATCGAGGAAGACATGGCTGTTTCCGTTTTTATTTTTGATAAAAATGTAAATTAGGTGGGCTGGAAATGAAGGGGACTGAAGTTAGCAGACAAATCATTCATGTGGAAAATAATCGAGCGAAAACGGTTGAAGATACGATAGTAACAGAGTATCCTGTAACTGTGAAAGTGAATCAAGAAGAATTTGTGACAATGGTCTGTACACCTGAACATATAGAAGATATGGTAATTGGGTATTTGGCATCAGAAAACATTATTCGCCGCTATTCCGATATTACAGACCTATGGATTCAAGAAAAGGAAGGCTTCGCCCATGTAACAACGAATAAACTCAATCCTTATTACGAAAAATTCCAAAATAAAAGATACATTACCTCCTGCTGTGGAATGAGCAGACAAGGGTTTGTATTTGTGAATGATGCGCTGACAGCGAAAAAAATGGAAAGCGTAACTGTACAAATCACTCCGGATGATTGTTACCGTCTGATGAATGAAATGCAAAATTCGGCGGTGACATTTCAGAAAACGGGCGGAGTTCACAACGCCGCATTATGCGATGTGAACGGTGTATTAATAAGCAGAATGGATATTGGAAGACATAATGCGTTAGACAAAATATACGGCTATTGTTTAAAAAATAATATTTCCATCAGAGATAAAGTGCTCGTATTTAGCGGCCGGATCTCCTCGGAAATATTGCTGAAGGTCGCCAAAATCGGCTGCGAAATCGTGTTGTCCAAGTCAGCGCCTACTGAATTGGCTTTGCAACTAGCCGAGGAATTAGGTATAACAGCAGTTGGGTTTATTCGTAATCAATCGTTAAATATTTACACCCACCCTCAGCGGATTAAAGTGGACGTCAGTTCTTAACGAGCTGCTTTTTTGCAGAGGGGAAGCCAATGATTCACAAAAAAAGATAAAGGGGTGAACAACATGAATGATCAAGTGCGAGACCAGTTAAAGCGCCCTTTGAGAGACTTGCGGATTTCTATAACAGACCGCTGTAATTTTCGCTGCCGCTATTGCATGCCAGAAGAAATATTCGGGGCAAACTATTCATTCCTGCCTTCCGATAAAATACTGTCTTTTGAAGAAATTGAAAGATTATCCTCTATTTTCGTTTCTTTGGGCGTCAAGAAATTGCGAATTACTGGCGGAGAACCGCTTTTGCGAAGAGATATAGCAGTGCTGATCGAGATGTTAAGCAGCATCGATGGAGTGGAAGACATCGCGATGACGACCAACGGCTCTCTGCTAAAAAAACACGCAAAAGCCTTGGCTAAGGCGGGATTATCCCGCGTGTCCATTAGCTTGGATTCATTGAATGAAGAGCGCTTCTTGGCCATGAACGGCAACCGAGGAAAGGTGAAATCCGTGCTTGAAGGCATAGAAAAAGCATCCGAAGCCGGACTTCAAGTTAAAATTAATATGGTTGTGAAGAAGGGTGTCAATGAGCAGGATATTATTCCAATGGCCCGTTATTTTAAAGAGAGGAATCATCCGCTTCGCTTTATTGAATATATGGACGTGGGAAATTCCAATGGCTGGCGCTTGGATGATGTCATCTCGAAGAAAGAAATTTTGCATCAGGTGAACAGCTTTTCACCGATTGAACCGCTAGCGCCCAATTATGAAGGCGAAGTGGCAACTCGCTACCGCTATGTGGAGGGAGGAGAAGAAATCGGCGTGATTTCTTCAGTGACCGACTCCTTCTGTTCAAGCTGTACGCGAGCCCGGATTTCGGCGGAAGGCAAGCTGTATACATGTCTATTCGCCTCTGATGGAACCGATTTGCGTCATCTTCTCCGTTCAGGCCTCAGCGATGATGAAATCGCTGAAAGCATCCGCAATGTCTGGCAGCATCGCTCAGACCGCTATTCTGATGAACGGACAAGCGGGACGTCTTCAGAACGTCAGTCTAAAGTGGAGATGTCTCATATTGGGGGCTGATCCATTTCATTCGCCAAAATAAAAAAAGAGAATTTTTTAATAGTGAGTAAGAGGGGGATTTGTTGTGGCTTTTCACAAACCAGATAAAATAGCAGAAGTATCGATCAATGCAGGGGTATCAAAAGCAAACCTATCGATTGCCAACATGTTGATATTAGGTTTTTTAGGGGGAGCATTCATTGCTTTAGGATTTTTACTGGATATTCGGGTAATCGGAAACCTGCCTGCTGAATGGGGAAGCTTAAGCAATTTATTAGGGGGGGCTGTTTTCCCATTAGGCCTGATTTTAGTTGTGATTGCCGGCGGAGAATTAGTGACCGGCAACATGATGTCCGTGTCCATGGCATTATATGCTCGCAAGATTTCAGCGAGTCAGCTTGCCCGCAACTGGTTTTGGGTAACAGTGGCTAATTTCTTCGGCGCTATTTTTGTTGCATTCTTCTTTGGACACATCGTTGGACTAACAGAGACCGGACCTTATTTGGACAAGACGGTGGCCATCGCACAAGCAAAACTTGATGACTCATTCTTCCAAACATTCATTTCTGCGATTGGCTGTAACTGGCTTGTTTGTCTTGCTGTCTGGCTCGCCTATGGA
This sequence comes from Bacillus xiapuensis, assembly GCF_002797355.1. Lineage (GTDB taxonomy): Bacteria > Bacillota > Bacilli > Bacillales > Domibacillaceae > Bacillus_CE > Bacillus_CE xiapuensis. The sequence continues at coordinate 1,413,807 of NZ_KZ454939.1, forward strand.
GCAGATGATATGATCGGCAAAATTTTTGGCATCTGGTTCCCGATTATGGCCTTTATCGCCATCGGTTTTCAGCACGTTGTCGCCAATATGTTTGTCATTCCAGCGGCGATCTTTGCCGGGCATTTCACTTGGCTGGAAATGGTCAGCAACATCGTTCCGGCCTTCTTAGGAAATGTGGTCGGCGGAGCAATTTTTGTCGGCATGGCTTATTTTTTGTCTTATCAAAAACAAAAGGTTCAAACTAGTAATCTTAGAAAAATATCCTAAAAACAAAAGGGCACGCACCTGCGAAAAACAGATGCGTGCTCTTTTTCTGTAATTATGAATAGTCGTGAAAGTAATCGCCGCTTTTACCGCCGGTTTTTTGGACTAAATGCGTTTCTTTAATCACCATAGATTTATCCACGGCCTTGCACATATCGTAAAAAGTTAACGCAGCAACGGAAACGGCGGTTAAAGCTTCCATTTCAACCCCTGTATTGCCTTGGCATTTCACAGTCACCTGAATAGTCAATTCATATCCGTCAGAAGACTTTTGATAATCAAATGAAAAATCCGTTCCTTGCAGCATAATCGGGTGGCACATCGGAATCAGGTCGGATGTTTTCTTAGCGGCCATAACCCCGGCAATCTGTGCGACTTGCAGCGGGTCTCCTTTTTTAATTTGTCCGCGCTGAACCGCTTCATATAGTTCATTAGATATGGAGACGACACTTTTGGCGATGGCTGTCCGTTTGGTCACATCCTTGCCGGAGATGTCCACCATCTTCGGGCGTCCCTCATGATTCCAATGGGTAAATTCGCTCATAATTTCCTCCTGCTTTCTAAAAAATGTTGAAGTCCAGCCAATTTTATCAAGGTTTCGCTTGGTAAATCAACCAGTCTTCTGAATGATTAATATTGATGAAGTCCTTTTGCTGATCAGGAAAGGCAACGGTCTTTACGGCTGCTTGCTTTAATAAAGCCATCATGCTTCTTTTTTTATTCTGTAAAAGCTGCGTGATAACAGGGAAGTTTCTGCGATGATATAATGCTGCCAGCGTTTGAAATTTAGAGGATTGGACGGGAACAATTACATCGCAGTTCTTATTTTCCGTATAGCGCAGCATGTGTTTCACAAAGTCAGCTGTAACAAATGGCATATCACTTGCCAAGATGAAAAACCAATCCGCTTCTACCTTGGACATAACATTATGCAGCGCAAACAGCGGCCCTTGAAAAGCCTCCCCTTCCTTTTCTGTTATGATTTCTGCCTCGCTTTCCTGAAAACGAGGCGCAAGCTGAGTATTGGTTGAAATGATGAGAGGATCAAGCGACTGAGCTTTGAATGCCAGCAAACTGTGCTGATAGAAATATTTCCCTTGGTACATTTCAAACATTTTAGGTTTGCCGTAACGGGATGACTGTCCGCCGGCTAATACAACGCCTGCTATTTTCATTTTGACCTCCTTCTGTGCCGGTTTGGCATGTTTATCGCTTTACATGAAATGCTGCCGCAAATAACCGTTTTTTCATTATAAATTGTGGTATACTGAACGGTGCATCATCTCCTTGATGCACCGCCTGATCGGACCATGCAGATCGGCGGCCATTCTGAGGATCAATTCCATGGAAATCAATGATTAGATCTTCAGGAAGCTGCTCGGATTTTATTATAATAGCATAGATCCATTGTTTGTATCTTTATGGAACATCCGTCTCATTTAGGGGACATTAATAGAAGAAAGGAAGACCCGTCAGTGACAGAAAGGTATTCACGTCAGCAGCTATTCGCGCCTATCGGGAATAGCGGACAAGCAAAAATCAGAAAGAAGCATGCACTCGTGATCGGCGCCGGAGCATTAGGAAGCGCAAATGCGGAAGCTTTAGTGCGGGCGGGCGTCGGCAAACTGACCATTATCGACCGCGACTACGTTGAATGGAGCAACCTGCAGCGGCAACAGCTGTACAGCGAACAAGATGCGAAAGAGCAGCTGCCTAAGGCCGTCGCTGCCGAAAAACGCCTCAAGAGAATCAACACAGATGTCGAAGTCAACGGGATGATTATGGATGCCGGAGCCGGCAATCTGGAGCCTTTAGTAAAGGATGCAGATGTCATCATGGATGGAAGCGATAATTTCGACATTCGCTTTATCGTGAACGATCTAGCGCAGAAGCATCGCGTGCCCTGGGTGTACGGGTCATGTGTCGGAAGCTTTGGAGCAACCTGTACGATCATACCTGAGAAAACGCCGTGCCTCCAATGTATTCTGAAGGCTGTTCCTGCTTCAGGGGCAACTTGTGATACAGCCGGCATCATCAGTCCAACGGTTCAAATGGTGGCCGCTTATCAAGTGGCGGAAGCGTTAAAATTATTGGCTGAGGACTTTTCTGCCCTTAGAGGGACGTTTTTAACCTTTGATGTATGGAAGAATCAGCACTATGCGATCAACCTGCAAAAGGTGAAAGATGAGCATTGCCCTTCCTGCGGAAAAGAGGCTGTTTATCCTTATTTGACTTATGATCATCAAACAAAGACAGATAGCCTGTGCGGAAGAAATACCGTGCAAATTCGGCCGGCCAAGCCCGTACAATATGATTTTGCGCGCTTGAAACAGCAATTGAAAATGCAGGGGAAAGTCGAGTATAATTCTTATTTGCTGTCCTGTCAGCTGGAGCATCACCGTCTTGTCATCTTTCAAGGAGGACGCGTGCTGATTCATGGAACCAGCGATATTCAGGAAGCGAAGAGCATCTATTACCGGCTGCTCGGATAAAGGGCCCCGCAATGGTCGGAAGTTCTTTCATCCTCCGCGGTTTGTTCGTTGAACATATCGCGCATTAAGGCGCCGTGATCCCCGCTCCATTCTTAAAGGGGGAAAAGGATGTAGCATCTGAGATAAGGAAGTGATTGTCTTTTGGCCAAGCCATGTTTTATTTTGCAAGTGGTAGGATTCCAAAACAGCGGGAAGACAACATTAATGGAAAAGCTGATTGCCAGAACTTCTCAGCATGGACTGATCCCCGCCTCGATCAAACATCATGGGCATGGAGGGGTTCCCGACCAAACACTCGAACTCAAAGACAGTGCTCGCCATCAGCGGGCAGGAGCGATGATCGCGGGTGTCGAAGGGGAAGGGGTCTGGCAATTCACAATGAAACAGGCTCACTTTAGCCTGAAGGAATGTCTGAGGCTGTACCAAACCTTTTCCGTTGATGTTATATTGATTGAAGGATACAAGCAAGCCGATTATCCTAAAGCAGTGCTCCTGCGCAATGAGGAGGATCTTTGCTTGCTTGATTCCTTAACAAATATTCAGTGCGTCATCTGCTGGAAGGCACTGGATGATCCGAATCTGGAGAAATATCCCGTCTTTCTTTTGAAAGAAGAGGAGCAATATATGAACTTTTTAATGGAGATTGTGAGGAATTGACATGGAACCATCTTTATTCGAAATTACGGACAAACCGATTTCAGCTGAAGAGGTTACTCAAAAGGTAGCCCGCAGAGAGGCTGGGGCGATCACCGCATTTATAGGAACAGTGAGAGAGTTTACAAAGGGAAAGAAAACGCTTTTTCTGGAGTATCAAGCGTATGTTCCGATGGCGATTAAAATGTTTGAACAAATCGCTAAAGAAAGCAAAGAAAAATGGCCGGAAGCTCAAATGGCGATCACTCATCGCATCGGCCGCTTGGATATATCGGATATCGCTGTTGTCATTGCGGTGTCCTCACCTCATCGCAAGACGGCCTATGAAGCGAATGAATACGCAATTGAACGCATTAAACAAATCGTTCCAATTTGGAAGAAAGAGCATTGGGAAGACGGGACTGAATGGATAGGGGATCAATTGGAAAACGTCCCTTATCCGAACGGAAAACCCGATGGGGAAGGATGGTAAATATGATTAAGGTATTATTATTTGCCCACTTGCAAGAGGAAGCAGGTGCGAGTGAACTAACATTGGAAGAAGCCGGAATGAGTGTGGCTCAGCTTAAAAAGCATTTAGAAGAAGGCTATCAGCTCTCCTCACTGGATCAAGTGATGATAGCGATTAATGAAAATTTTGCGCCGGAAGAAGAAATCGTGCAGGACGGTGATACGGTTGCATTGATTCCTCCGGTAAGCGGCGGCTGATTAGAAAGTTCTGCCGCAAACGGACGGCAGTGAGAGGTGGACAGAAGTTTGAATATACTCATAACAGGAGCAACAGGATTTTTAGGAGCCAAGCTAGTGACAAAATTGCTGGAGGATGGGCACCAAGTTTATGCGCTGGTCAGAAATGAGCGGAAGTTCAGCGCGCTATTGGAAAAAATCGAGAAGACATACCGCGGTCACCTTTTCCCGGTAAAAGGTGACCTAACAGAAGAATATCTGGGAATCGATCCCAGCGTACGTCAGCCGCTGATTGGAAAGTTGGATGCAGTTTATCATACAGCGGCAATCTTATCCTTCGATGAACGTCAGCGCGAACAATCCTTTGCGATGAATGTGGAGGGAACGAGGCGTGCATTAGACTTAGCAAAGCTTGTTCAAGCTAAGAAATTCATTCAAGTCAGCACCGCCTATACTCTTGGAAAGCGCACTGAGGGAGTCGAAGCGTTATATCCGCTTGATTCTGTTTTTACGAATTCCTATGAAGAAAGCAAGTGCCATGCGGAGCATGTGGCGATGTCCTATCTCGATTTCTTTGATGTGATGATTATGCGCCCGGCTATCATAATCGGAGATTCAAATACCGGGGAAGCGGACACAGCATTTGGCCTGTACGGCATTTTGCGCACGTTGGAGGTCTTAAAGAAAAGAGCAGCGAAAAAAATGTCTCATGATCAAACCGTGTTTCATTTGCTGATGGATCAAGAGGCCACATCCAATATCGTTCCGGTCGATTATGTTGCGAAAGTGCTAGCGCTAGGACTGCATCATGGTGAAAGCGGCGGCATTTACAATATTATCAACCCGGCACCCCCTACAAATCAAGAGGTGCTGGAGGTAGCAAAGCAGGTGTTAGATTTTGATGCTGTGCAAATTTGGCCTTACGAGAAAAAAACGGATCTTTCTTTCGTTGAACAGAAGCTGAACGAACCGCTAGAAGTTTTTAAAGATTACTTGAACCGTTCGATTGCTTTTGACGATCGTCATACTAGAGAATTGCTTCATAAGAACGGAGAAGGTGCTTTTCAAATGGACTTGGATATGCTGAAAAGAATTATCCGCGGCTTTCATCACCGCCGGATGAAACAGTCAAACGAAGGGCTAATCCGCGCATAACATCATGAGCCGCTTTGTGCGCCCGTTCGAATCTCGAATGTTTGGAAATTAATAAAGAATAATCAAGCCAAAGGAGCTGTCAGCATGTGAGTGGACGGCTCCTTTGCCGCCTGCAAGCCGCATAATGCGGTTTTTTTGCCGGAAGAGGAACAAAGGAATTATTTAACTGTGTCAATCACTTAACGACAGTAAAGGGTGATCTATTTATGGTCTTGGCTGCGATTACTCTAGATGCATCTATTGGAACAACAGGGTGAGCCTACTAAAATTACCGAAGGATACTTTGGCGTTCGTTCGCAGGAATCCCCCACTTCAAACGACCCGTAAGGTTGTTAAGTGGGAGCCGTTCAATTATCATTCGTGTATACTGGAAAGAACGGCGATTTCTATCTATTGTTTCATTGGGAAAAGATGCAGCACTGAATTTGATTTCTTGAATTCTGCAGATGAGTTCTAAATTATTCATTTGCCGTTTTCTGTTCTCGCTTTAAGGGAAATATAGTATCTAGCCAGCATTCAGACGGAGGAGGAACCTGAAGTGAAACCGATCCGTGACCATATTAAAAAAGGTTTAGATGTGCTATTTGTCGGCTTTAACCCGAGTCTCCGTTCAGGAGAAACGGGGCATCATTTTGCCAATCCGACGAATCGATTCTGGACCATTCTTCACCAGTCGGGACTAACACCGAAAAAATACACAGCGCTGGAAGATGAGCGGCTTTTAGACTTAGGATTCGGTCTTACCAATATCGTGTCCCGACCGACGAAAGGCGCGCAAGATATTACGAAGGAAGAATATGAAAGCGGCAGAGTAGAATTGAAAAAGAAAATCGCTTATTATCGTCCGAGAATTGTCTGCTTTGTCGGCAAGGGGGTCTATCAGCAATTCAGCGGCAAAAGAAAAGTGGACTGGGGAAAGCAAGCTGATTCTGTTGTTGCGGGAACTATCGATTTCGTTGCCCCTTCATCAAGCGGTTTAGTACGGATGAAAACAGATGAAATCGCGGCGATTTATCACGAGCTTGCGCGCATGCTGGCCTCTTTAAGAAATCAATCATAAAAGGAGAAGAAGAGCCTATATGTCTATCGTTGTATGGACGGCCATCGTCCTGTTATTTGTCTTGAGCTTTCTCGGTTTGATTTTCCCGGTTATTCCCGGTATTTTCGTCCTTTGGGGCGGTTTTATCCTTTATTACTTCGGTATAAGCCGAGAAGAGCTTTCCGTTATTTTTTGGGCAGGGATGGTGCTGTTAACCATCTTTATCGTTCTGTCTGATCTATTGGCAAACAGTTATTTTGTGAAGAAATACGGCGGCTCCAAATGGGGGGAGCGGGTGGCAACGCTTGCTGTGATTGTAGGATCCTTTATTACACCGCCATTCGGAATCTTGTATGTGCCGTTTTTCGCTGTGCTGATGACCGAATGGTTTATTCAAAAGGATGCGAAGCAGGCATTCAAAGTTGGTTTTGCTACGTTTGTCGGTTTTTTAAGCGGAACGCTTGCCAAGTTTCTCATTCAAGCCATCATGATCATTTGGTTTATTCTTGAAGCGATTTTTTAATGGACAATATGAGAAAACAGCGCCCTGTGAGAGTAGCAGCGCGCTGTTTGTCGGCTTGCGTTTCTTTTACAATCGGCTATTGGCCATTCCTTTTTTTGCGATAACTATTTATAATCGGTATAGTTAGTAGGTAAGAAAGGGAGAAAAAAATGAAAAAATCTATTCAATTATTTCTTTTCCTGCTGCTGTTAGTGATCCTGTCCGGCTGTTTTTCTAAAGAAGAGACAGCGCGGAGTACGGACAAGCAGGAACGTGTGGAATTAACCGTTTCGGCGGCAGCCAGTTTACAAAATGCGCTACTTGAAGTGAAGAAGGAGTTTGAAAAGGAGCATCCTGATATTATGGTCACATTTAATTTTGGGGGATCAGGCGCGCTGAAGCAGCAAATCTCCCAAGGTGCTCCGGCGGATCTTTTTCTCTCAGCTGCTGAGGATCAATTTGATGAATTGGTGAAAGAAGAGCTGATCGATAAAGAGAACGCGACAGATCTAGTCTCTAATGAATTAGTGCTGATTGTTCCGGCATCATCGAAAAAAGATATTCAAACGTTTCACGATATAACGGAAACAGAGCGGTTCGCGCTTGGAACTCCGGAAACAGTGCCCGCGGGCAAATATGCTAAGCAAGCATTGAAAAGCTTAAACATTTGGCAGAAAATTGAAAACCGCGCCGTTTATGCTAAAGATGTCCGCCAAGTGCTAACATACGTAGAAACTGGCAATGCCGATGCCGGTATTGTATACAAGACGGATGCTCAGATTTCATCAAAAGTGAAACTCGCTGATACAGCGAAGAAAGAAACTCATGATCCGATTATTTACCCGGCTGGAATCGTCAGCCATACTTCTTATCCGCAGGAAGCGAAGCAATTTTATCAATTTCTCCAAGCGCAAAAGTCGATGGAGATTTTCGAAAAGTACGGATTCAAAGGGCTGACATAATCTCATGCTAGACAATTTTTGGTCACCGGTTCGTCTGTCCGTTGAAATTGCCTCCGTTTCTGCTCTTATTGTGTTTATTGCAGGAATCTGTCTGGGCAGAATGATGGCCAACCGGACGTTTAAAGGCAAGCTTGTTTTGGAAACTGTCATGTTGCTGCCCTTGGTGCTTCCGCCAACGGTAGTTGGATTTCTTTTAATCATTGTTTTTGGGAAGAATAGTTTCATCGGGCAAGTGATGGAGTGGATCTTTCATCAGCCTGTGATGTTTACATGGTGGGCGGCGGTGATCGCCTCTACTGTTGTCGCTTTTCCGCTGATGTATCAATCCGCTAAAGCAGGGTTTGAAGCGATCGACATGGATATTGAGGAGGCAGCGCGTGTAGACGGTGCGAGCGAGCTTAAAGTTTTTCTGTTTGTTTCTATTCCGCTTGCATTAAAGTCCATTGCTTCTGGCGCCATTCTAAGCTTTACTAGGGCTTTGGGAGAATTTGGGGCGACGCTGATGTTTGCGGGAAATCTTCCTGGAAGAACCCAAACGGCTCCGCTAGCTATTTATACAGCGATGGAAACAGGCGATATGCGAATGGCCTGGATGTGGGTGGTCTGTATGGTGAGCCTTTCCTTTATTCTGCTGCTTTTTGTACATATGATGAGAAGGCCGTGAACAAAAACCGCTGCGATTGCCGAGATCGCAGCGGTTTTTTCTTATCTCTCTGTTGACCCTAACGTTGCGTTATACTTTATTGTTAGAAATGAAGGGGGGCATAAGCATTGAAGGTGAAAGAGGTAGCTGACTTGGCCGGGATTAGTGTCCGTACCTTGCACCATTATGATGAAATTGGATTATTAGTTCCGGACCAAGTCACAGCAGCAGGTTATCGCGTTTATTCCGAAGATAACTTGGAGACGCTTCAGCAAATTCTTTTTTTCAAGGAACTGGACTTTCCTTTAAAGAAAATTAAAGAAATGATCAATAATCCGGCATTTGATCGAAAAGAAGCTCTTCGGCTGCATCGGAAAATGCTGTTGGAAAAACGGCACAGAATAGACCGCTTGCTAAAGATGGTTGATCAAACCATTCAATATATGAAAGGAGAAATCGACATGACCCATAAAGAAAAATTCGCGGGCTTTGATTTTAGCGCCAATCCCTATGAGCAAGAAGCCAGGGAGCGCTGGGGAGACCAAGCAGTCGAAACAGCCAGCGAAAAAATCAGCCAGCTGACGGAGGCAGAACATGAACATTTAGCAGATCTGTGGAATAGCATGGCCTCTCTTCGTCACCATTCGCCAGCATCGAAAGAAGCTCAGGAAGCGATGAAAGCATGGTATGGCCTTCTGAACAAAATAGGAAATTATTCACTGGAGGCCTTTAAAGGGCTGGGGCAGCTGTATGTGGCGGACGAACGGTTCAGGAAGAATATTGATCAATTCGGTGAAGGATTCGCGGGCTTCTTGAAGGAAGCCATGGAAATTTACGCGGAAGAAAATAAACAATAATTATATTATGTTAACTTATATTTCTGATTTGTTCAGCAAGATGGGGCCCCTGTGCCCGGCGGCTGTGCTGGTATGACATTTATCATGTTCCGTACATGACGGGTGCTACTGCAAATTTTCATTTCCTTTCTCTATAATAAAATCATCAATGATGGAAGGGAAATGAATATGGGAATACAAAATGCAAAAAGCTTGCGAAAACAAATGACTCCTTATGAAAAAGTAAATACAAAATCCAGCGTATGGCAACTGGTTAATACGATCGGCCCTTTTTTGCTGACCTGGGTGCTCGCTTATCAAAGCTTGTCCGTAAGCTATGCGCTCACCTTATTATTTGCTGTCATTGGCGCCTTTTTATTGACGAGAGTTTTTATTATTTTCCATGATTGCTGCCATTACTCTTTCTTTAAAAACCGAAAAGCGAATAAAATAATCGGGACTATTACAGGGATACTCACCTTCTTCCCATATGATCAATGGCAGCACAGCCATTCCGTTCATCATGCGACGAGCAGTAATTTAGATAAAAGGGGTACGGGGGATATTTGGATGATGACCGTCGAGGAATATGATGCTGCCTCCTTTTGGACCAAGGTTGCCTACCGCTTATACCGCAATCCTTTCGTTATGTTTGGGTTGGGTCCCATTTATGTGTTTTTGATTACCAACCGCTTTAACAGAAAAGGAGCCCGCTGGAAAGAACGAGTGAACACGTATGTAACGAACGCAGCGCTTGCGGGCATCATTTTTCTCCTTTGCAGCTTAATCGGCTGGGAAGCCTTCCTTTTAGTGCATGGCCCGATCTTTTTAGTAGCCGGAGCAGTGGGGATTTGGCTCTTTTATGTCCAGCATACTTTTGAAGACTCTTACTTCGAAGAAGATGAGCATTGGGACTTTGTGAAAGCGGCCGTTGAAGGAAGTTCCTACTATCAATTACCGAAGCCCTTGCAATGGCTGACAGGCAACATCGGATTTCACCATGTTCATCATTTAAGCCCGAGAGTGCCCAATTACCGGTTAGCGGACGCTCATAAGCATACAGAGCTTTTACGAAACGTTCCCACGGTCACATTAGCGACGAGCTTAACATCCTTGAAATTTCGCTTATGGGATGAAAAAAGCGACACATTCGTGACCTTTAAAGAAGCCAGAGCGTTAAGGAAGAGCAAGCAAAAAAGAGTGTACAGCTCAGTGCCTATTAAGTAACATCACATCGCCATACTCCTACCGCATTCCACTTGCTTGTGGAAGCGGCAGGAATATGGCTGTTCTTTTTTTTATATTTGTTGGCAGTCCTTGATTGTGACTCCTATGCTACAATAACAGAGAAGTTCTTTTTTACTAACAGGTTAAAAGAGGTGATGCAGATGCAAAAACGAAAAAAATTAACGATCTTTCAGCGAGCGTCTGGAATTTCACCATATATATGGAGCGTGTTCAGCATCCTTCCCTTTTACTTCATCTTTCAATCTTCCTCAACGGGAGAAATGATTGTGGGAATTGCGCTGACGATTGTCTTTTTTCTCTCTTATCGTTTTGCCTTTCTTTCAAAAAAATGGCCGGTTTATTTATGGGCGGGCATTTTAATTTCGATTTCCATTACGATGACGATTCTTTTCCAATTTGTATACTTTGCTTTTTATATTGCCTATTACAATGGTAACATTAAAAATCGGGCGGCCTTTATCACGCTATATGTGATTCATTTAGTAGCGACCACCATTTCCATCAATTACAACATCGTGCTTCAAGATCCGCTGTTCTTAAAGCAGCTGCCTTTTATCGTCATCATCTGGATCAGCGTCATTTTGCTTCCGTTTAATATTTACAACCGAAAAAAACAAGAGCAATTAGAAGAACAGCTCCAAGATGCCAACGACCGCATTTCAGATTTAGTCAAGCTGGAAGAGCGCCAGCGGATTGCCCGCGATCTTCATGATACATTGGGGCAGAAATTGTCGCTAATCGGGCTGAAAAGTGATCTGGCGGAAAAGTTAATTTATAAGGATTCGGAAAGCGCCCGCGCGGAATTAAAAGATGTGCAGCAAACGGCCAGAACGGCTTTAAATGAAGTCCGGAAAATGGTGTCTTCTATGAGAGGAACGAGATTAGCGGAAGAGATTGTGCTCGTGAAACAAATCTTAAAAGCGGCGCAAATTGAATTCATCGGCGATCAGGAATGGACATTGCCTAAGACTTCTTTGTTTTTAGAAAATATTTTGGGCATGTGTATGAAAGAAGCAGTGACAAATGTCGTGAAGCATAGCCAAGCGACTGTTTGTCAAATTCAATTCAAACAATCAGACAAAGACATCCAGCTGATCGTCCGCGATAATGGAATTGGGCTGGTGAAAAGCAACGATTTAAACAAGGGAAACGGCTTATTGGGAATGAAAGAGCGTTTAGAATTTGTGAACGGAAGCCTGAATATTGTGGCCGATCAAGGAACAACCATCATCATGACAGTGCCTATTAACGCCAAACAGCAGGAGGGACAAAGATGATTCAAATAGTTATAGCTGAAGACCAGCGAATGCTGTTGGGAGCCTTAGGTTCCTTGCTTAATTTAGAAGAGGATATGGAAGTGGTCGGCAAAGCCACAAACGGTGATGAAGCGATTGCGCTTGTGCAAAAGCTGCAGCCGGATATTTGCATAATGGATATTGAAATGCCGGGAAAAAGTGGACTTGAAGCTGCGGAAGAATTGAAGGGATTTGGCTGCAAAGTCATCATTTTAACGACATTTGCCCGCACGGGGTATTTTCAGCGGGCAATTAAAGCAAAGGTAAGCGGCTACTTGCTAAAGGACAGTCCAAGCGAAGAATTAGCCAACTCGATCCGCAGCATCATGCAGGGACAGAGAATTTATGCTCCAGAATTAATGGATGATTTGTACAGTGAAGAAAATCCTCTGACCGAACGGGAGAAAGAAGTTTTAGAGCTGGTAGCGGAAGGCAAAAGCACCAAAGCCATTGCAGAAACTTTGCAAATCACGCCAGGAACGGTACGGAATTATATATCGACGATCTTTGATAAGCTGGAAGTCAAAAACCGCATTGAAGCGATTTCGCAGTCGAAGAAGAAGGGCTGGTTTAAATAATGGAGCAAACGGCCAGGGAATATAAGCCCCCTGACCGGCAACAGGGGGTCCGCTACATATCATGCCCGCTGTTTTTCTTTTGTCTTGAGTGATTTTTGTTTTTAACTTTATGTGAACCGCTCAATGGCTTGGGCTGTCCGGAAGATTCTGCTGCGGAACGGGCCGAATGCTTATTCATGCCCGGTCACCCCCTTTGCTTTGGAGAATACCATGCGTCATTTCTTGTAAAGCATCTAGCGCGGAACCGGTTATTTTTTCTGTATGATCGTTCGCGCTCTGTTCTTCTGCCTCAGCATACGACATCCGATATGGAAAGCGTTCATCATGCTTAGCGATAGCGTCTTTCCCTTGTTGAACAAAACGTTTCGATTTACTACTGCTTCCCATATAGATCCCTCCGCTGGTTCAGTTTTGGGGCACAGAATTTTCTGTGACACTGTTATGATGCCCAATCACATAAGAAGAATAGCTGGAAAGTTTCTGATGCAGCTGTGAGGAATAGCGGCAAATATTTTTTTATTCTTTGGTATAGAAGGAGAGACGATTGAACATGATAAATAAGGCAAGGAACGAAAACTCCAATGGGGTGATGGTATTGGACAACTATTGTACTGACCCAGATGCGGTATTCTCACGATTCTTCATGTAAATGAGGTGTTTGTCGGAGAACAGGTACAGTTCGGCCAACCATATCAATTTCTTGCATGCCATAACGGTGCGCTCATTTAGCGCACCGTTATTCCGTCTTATGAAGTTATAAGCCATTTTTCAACAAGATGAAAGCCGGATTCTTAGCATCTGATTTTTTATGCGCTGCAGAATGTTTGTTCACAAAAGAGCTGTACGGCTTTTGGCTTGTTTCCCGGAATTCGTATTTGTTAAACTGTGTTGTATAGAAGCCGTTAAAGAGAGAGGGAGGGAGCTATGCCCCAAGCTACGCAGTCATATAAGTTGATTAGGCGGGAAATTAAACAAGGTCAGCAGCACATCTACCAGGAAGAAGCTCATCTTCATTTATTTCAGGATAAAGTGACCACGGCGTCTCATGAATTTGCCCTTCATGAAGTACATGATATGTCTTACCGGAGGTTTTCAGCCGGCTTTGTTTTTTTCTATTTGCATACGATCCGAGGCGTATTTTCTTATCTGGTCACAACAAGTCCTGACCAATTTATCGACACTTATCAGCAAATCAAATAAAAAAAGCCAGAGAGGATGCTCTGGCTTTTTTTATTAAGATGGCTGATACATTGCTTTTATTTGCTTTTGCAGCTCGCTATCGGCCAAATATTCATCATAAGTCATTTCCTTATCTACAAGGCCGCTCGGCGTCAGGTCAATAATACGGTTGGCAATGGTTTGAATAAATTGATGGTCATGAGAAGAAAAGATCAGAGAACCTTTGAAATTTACCAGCCCGTTATTGACGGCTGTGATGGATTCCAAATCTAAATGGTTCGTTGGCTCATCCAAGAGCAGCACATTCGCACCGGACAGCATCATTTTGGAAAGCATGCAGCGAACCTTCTCTCCTCCGGATAGGACGCTTGCTTTTTTCAAGGCTTCCTCACCGGAAAAGAGCATGCGTCCCAGGAACCCGCGAAGGAAGCTTTCACTTTGATCCTCAGGGGAGTATTGGCGAAGCCATTCCACGAGATTCAGATCCGATCCTTCAAAATATTCACTGTTATCCTTCGGGAAATAGGAGCGGCTTGTTGTCACGCCCCATTTATAGGTGCCGCTGTCCGGCTCCATTTCGCCAGCCAATATTTTAAACAGCGTTGTTTTCGCTAATTCGTTCGTCCCCACAAGGGCAATCTTATCATCCTTGTTCATCACAAAGCTAATGTTATCGAGAACTTTCACGCCATCTATCGTTTTTGTTAATTCTTCCACACGCAGAAGGTCATTGCCGATTTCCCGCTCTGGTTTAAAATGGACATACGGATATTTGCGGGAGGACGGTTTAATGTCATCCAATGTAATCTTCTCTAGTAATTTCTTTCGGGAAGTCGCTTGCTTAGATTTAGAAGCATTGGCACTAAAGCGGGCGATAAACCCTTGTAGCTCCTTGATTTTTTCCTCTTTTTTCTTATTGGCATCCTGCGCCATTCTCAGCGCCAATTGACTGGATTCATACCAGAAATCATAGTTGCCGACATAAACTTGAATTTTGCCGAAGTCAAGATCCGCAATATGCGTACAGACTTTGTTTAAGAAGTGACGGTCATGGGAGACAACAATCACCGTGTTTTCAAAGTTAATTAGAAACTCTTCCAGCCATTGGATCGCTTGAATGTCCAAGTGGTTTGTCGGCTCATCAAGAAGCAGGACATCGGGCTTTCCGAACAAAGCTTGAGCCAGCAAGACTTTTACCTTTTCCGAACCTGTTAAGTCCGCCATTTTCTTCGTGTGAAGCTCTTCGGCTATACCTAAGCCTTTTAATAAAATGGCCGCTTCTGATTCGGCTTCCCAGCCATTTAATTCTGCAAATTCACCCTCCAATTCAGCCGCTCTCATGCCATCTTCATCAGAAAAATCAGGCTTCATATAGATCGCGTCCTTTTCTTGCATCACTTCATACAAGCGGGCGTGCCCCATAATCACCGTTTTCAGCACTTCGAATTCTTCAAATTCAAAGTGATTCTGCTTTAATACAGCCATTCGGGAATTCGGCGCCATCGACACGTGCCCCGTTTGCGGCTCAAGCTCTCCAGATAGAATCTTCAAAAAAGTCGATTTGCCCGCTCCGTTTGCTCCGATCAGTCCATAGCAATTTCCTGGCGTGAATTTAATATGAATGTCTTCAAACAGCTTTTTATCGCCAAAGCGCAAGCTGACATCTTGTACAGTAATCAATGTATAAAGTCCTCCATTTTATAGGTAATCGTCTCCGATTATACCATTTCTCCGCCGCAAAAGGGAGAGACAATCGTTAACTTGCTAGGGCTAAAAGAAAGAATGGGCGATCTCCTGAGAAATTAATGTGAAAAACTCTCCTAAAAGCGCGGGACCAACAGGATTAAATATGGAGAAAGGAAAGTCGGAGTTTATGTCAAAAGCGGAAGAGATCAAATGACAGGCCGCTGCGGTGCTGAATTTTCCACATTGTTAATCAGCCGCTTTACCTTATAAGATTCGAATAGCCGAATTAAAAAAGAACCTGTGACCATTGGGAGTCAGGTTCCTTTACGTTTTCGATATAATAGGGCAATCTTTGATGTGCTTAATATGAGTCAGCTCCACTTGATAGGGAGGAGTCATCTGCTTAATGTCACAATAGCCCGCTTCATCTATTCGGATAATTTCGTATTCTTTTTCCCCATATAATATTTTGTCGTGCTCTTTCACGCTCATTCCTCTCCTCATTCATTCATTAAATTCTGTCTGAATCCGTTTGAAAAAACCGCTTCATTCTGCCGGAAAGCCGCCTGTATGCCATCAATGAAGCCGGTGCCGTGGCAATGCTTGCAGACCTTTTGCAGTCCAGAGTTCCGAATAAGAGGAACTCGTCCGAAGCGATTACATTGTTCGCAAACACGCAAATGCATCCAATTCCTCCTTCCGCATAAACTGCACACTTTTTTATTCTTTACCCGTTTACTATATTTTTATTCTGCTTTTTCTCAAAAAGTTTGTGTTATTTCGTTAAATGAAAAAACACCCTCCATAGAAGGTGTTTTTCTTAGAGTTCTATTACTTGCGGAGTTTCCTTTCCGTCATTCATATACCGGATGACAGAAGGAGTGATCTTCAGTACGACGAAGTTCGGATCCTCAGGGCTTTTAAACCATTTGCTTAGTTCGCCATTCCAAAGCTTTTGTTTTAAGTCAGAAGAGCTCGTTATTACAGCGGTTCCTTCAATCTCTAAAAATGCATCTCCATAGCCGTTGCCTGAATAGCCAAGCAGAATGTGAACATTGGGGTTTTCTTCGATTTCTTCCACCTTGTAAGTGTCTTTGCCGGTTGGTGAGTAAAGAGTGAGCTCATCGTGAAAAAATGTCATATAGCGCGTATGCGGTTTGTTCTTCTTAACAGTGGCAAGCGTGCCAACTGGCTGCTCGTCAAGAACCTGCTTGATCTTTTGCATGATTTGTTCTTTATTCATAGAATCCCTCCTTTTAATTTCTTTTATTACTATTCCTTTCTTTTTCTAAATTAAACACATGTTTCTGCGGAGGAGCATACACTATAACTATAATTCCGATAAGAAAAATAGGATTGACTTCCAAAAATTTTCTGATAAAATGAGGATATTAGTTAATTCCTATAAGGAAAGTGGGTGTTAGAGGTGATCACTTATGACTCTTTCAGGGAAAATCCTCCTTTTTTTCCGGAAGACAGCGACACAAAGGGAGCGGCAGAAACCCTTGAGTGGGCGTATAGTCATTATGGCGACCGGCTGGTTTATGCATGCAGCTTCGGCATTGAAGGCATCGTCTTAATCGATTTAATTTCCAATGTACAGCCTGAAGCGCAAATTGTCTTTCTCGATACCGGATATCACTTCAAAGAAACGTATGAGTTGATAGAGAAAGTTAAGAAGCGCTATCCAGCTTTGCGTCTTCATATCCAGCAGCCTGAAAGAACCGTTGAAGAGCAGACTGCTCAATTTGGAGGGCATCTTTGGCAAACGAATCCTAATAAATGCTGCGAATTAAGAAAAATCATTCCATTAACCGCGGCTCTTGAGCCTTATACTGCCTGGATTTCCGGATTGCGCCGAGAGCAGTCGGAAACAAGAAAACGAACGAACTATCTTAATCAGGATCACCGCTTTAAAAAGGTGAAGGTCTGCCCGTTAATTCATTGGACGTGGAAAGATATTTGGCGTTATGTCACGAAGCATCAGCTTGATTATAACCCGCTCCACGATCAAGGATACCCGAGCATCGGCTGCGAAACCTGTACAAAGCCGGCGCTGTCAATCGACGATCTTCGCTCGGGCAGGTGGTCGGGAACAGGAAAGACAGAATGCGGCTTGCATACCAATTAATTTTTTCAGTTAAATCTTAGTAAACTAATTAGAATAATTTAAATAGGGGGATTTTATCATGGCATCTATTCTTCCGCACGGCGGCACGCTAATTCAATTATATGATCCGCATGTTGACCTTTCAGCTGTCGATCAGCGCATTTCCATTGACAAAACAGCATTAAGCGATCTTGAATTGATCAGCACAGGCGCCTACAGCCCGCTTCAAGGCTTTCTAACAAAAGCCGATTACGACCGCGTAGTAACCGATATGCGGCTGTCTGATGGAACGGTTTGGAGTCTTCCCATCACTCTTCCTGTAACGGAGGAACAAGCCGTTTCTTTAGCGGTGGGGGATACCGTACAGCTTCAGTATGAAGAGACGACCTATGGCATCTTAAACATTCAAGATATTTACCGTCCGGATAAGCCGCATGAAGCCGAGCATGTCTACAAGACGGCGGATCCTGCCCATCCGGGTGTCCGAAAGCTTTATCAGCGAGGCGATATTTATTTAGGTGGATCTGTCAAGCTGACTCGCCGGATTGAACGCACGCAATTTAAAGAGTTTTATTTTGATCCTGCAGAAATAAGACAAATCTTTCAAGAAAAGGGCTGGAGACGCATTGTCGGCTTTCAAACACGAAATCCCGTACATCGCGCTCATGAGTACATACAGAAAACAGCCCTTGAAATTGTCGACGGGTTGCTGCTGAATCCGCTTGTCGGAGAAACGAAAGCGGATGATATCCCGGCGGATGTCCGCATGGAAAGCTATCAGGTTTTATTAAATCATTATTACCCTGCCGACCGGGTAAAGCTGGCTGTCTTTCCGGCAGCGATGCGCTATGCGGGTCCGCGGGAAGCCGTGTTTCATGCCATCGTTCGGAAAAACTATGGCTGCACTCACTTTATCGTCGGGCGAGATCATGCCGGTGTCGGGGACTACTACGGAACGTACGATGCCCAAAAGATTTTCAGCCAATTTACGCCGGAGGAAATTGGCATTACCCTGCTCTTTTTTGAACATAGCTTCTACTGTCAAAAATGTGAAGGAATGGCTTCTGCAAAAACATGCCCGCACGAAAGAGAGCATCACATTGTTCTTTCAGGAACCAAAGTGCGGGAAATGCTCCGCTCCGGCGATATTCCGCCTTCCACCTTTAGCCGAAGAGAAGTGGTTGAAGTGCTCATTCGCGGATTGCGTGAGAAAGAAAGGGTGAAATAGGGGGATGGAGGAAATGAGTTCAAATGTCGTGTGGCATGATCAATCGTTAACGAAAGCAAAACGCCGTGAAAAGAATCAGCATCATAGCGCGGTTATTTGGTTTACCGGTCTTTCCGGATCCGGCAAATCGACTGTCGCGAACGCTGCGGCCAAAAGGCTGTATGATTTGGGCGTGCAAACCTATGTGCTGGACGGGGATAATATCCGCCACGGCTTAAATAAAGATCTCGGATTCTCCGAGGAGGAACGGAAAGAAAACATCCGGCGCATCGGCGAAGTGGCAAAACTGTTTGTCGATTGCGGCCAGATCGTCTTCACAGCTTTCATATCTCCTTTTCAGCAGGATCGGCAAACCGTCCGGGAATTATTAGAAACCGATGAGTTTGTGGAGGTTTTTGTAAGCTGTCCGATAGGGGAATGTGAATCGCGTGATCCAAAAGGTCTGTACAAAAAAGCGAGAAGCGGGGATATCCCTGAATTTACCGGTATCTCGTCTCCTTATGAGGAACCCGCATCCCCCGAGATTATTCTTCCTACCGATCAATTAACGGTGAATGAATGCGTGGAGAAGCTGATTGATTATATGAAAGAAAATAATTGGTTCTAGGAGGGAACATCATGGCGTATGAGAAAAATTGGGCCGATAACCCGAAGCTCAATAAACAAGAACAGCGCAAATTAGTCAAGGATGGGCTGGATGTGTTTCAGGATATCCCTTATTACGCGGCCAATGGCTTCGACTCCATTCCAAAAGAAGAATGGGACAGTTTTAAATGGGCAGGGCTGTATTTGCAGCGGCCGAAAGAGGATGGTTATTTCATGATGCGCGTCAAAGTGCCCACCGGCATTTTGACGAACGAACAAGTGATAGCGCTTGCGGAAATCTCTCGAGATTACGGCAGAAATATTTTTGATATCACGACGCGGCAGGCCATCCAATTTCACTGGCTGACGATTGAACAAGTGCCGGATATTTTGGAGCGGCTGGAGCGTGTCGGCCTGTCATCAACCGGCGCTTGCGGAGATATCCCCCGCAATGTCATCGGCAATGCTCTAGCTGGCATTGATCCCGATGAAGTGTTGGATACGCGTCCGCTCGTCAAAGAAGTCGATCAGTTCTTTAAAAACAACCGTGATTTTTCCAATTTGCCCCGCAAATTTAAAATGTCCATCAATGCAAATATTTACAATGCCGGGAATGCAGAGATTAACGATGTCGCTTTTCTCCCTGCGGAAAAGGTGATGGCTGGCGAGAAAAAAATCGGTTTTCATCTCAAGGTCGGCGGCGGTTTGTCGGCAGCGCCAAAGCTGGCCCAGAAACTCGATCTGTTTATACTTCCCGAACAGGTGCTGAACGTATCCATCGCTGCGGCAACGATCTTCCGCGACTTTGGCTACCGGGAAAAACGCCATCGCGCCCGCTTAAAGTTTCTTGTCGAGGACTGGGGGGCGGAGGCTTTTAAAGAGAAGCTTCTCGAATATACAGGTCCTTTGCCAGAAGCGGGAACGGACTTAACGAAAGGGTGGAATGCCGGTTACTTCTACGGAGTAAAGCCGCAAAAGCAAGCCGGACTGAATTATATCGGGTTAAATGTGCCGGTCGGACGCTTAGAAGCCTCGGAAGTGTTTGAGATCGCTCGCATTGCTCGAATGTATGGTAACGGTGAAATCCGCACATGCGGCTCGCAAAACTTAATTATTCCGAATGTTCCGAAAGAAAGTGTGGAAAACGTGTTAAAGGAGCCCGTTTTACAGCGATTGAAAACGGATGCGCCCAAATTTACCGCTTATTCGGTTTCTTGCACAGGCATTGAATACTGCAATTTAGCCTTAACAGAAACCAAAGAGCGCATGAAAAGAATTGCCGCTTATCTTGATGAAGAGCTTTCGCTTGATGTTCCTGTGCGGATCCATATGGTCGGCTGCCCGAATTCCTGCGGCCAGCGGCAGATTGCCGACATCGGCCTTCAAGGCGTTAAAATGCGGAATAAAGATAAGCAGATGGTGGAAGCCTTTGAGATCCATGTGGGAGGCACGCTAGTAAACGGCGGAATATTCAACAAAAAAATCAAAGGTAAAATCCCAGCGGACTTACTTCCGGGTATTTTGAAAAGCATTCTTCAGCATTTCAAAGAAACGAAGCTTCCAGGTGAATCCTTCTATGACTATATCGAACGCACTGGAACGGATTCTTTGCAAAGAAAGCTGGATGAGCTGATGGCAGAAGAGACAATCGTATAAAGAGGGAGATCCATGTATATTTACCGATTTGAAATTAAACAAGGCGAGTCTGTCACCTATGCAGTGATAGCGGCTGAGAATGATGCTGAGGCTTTTGATTTAGCGGAAGCGGAGCTTGAGAAGTATTATTTAACCTTGCCTGATTATGACAATATTACCCTGTTTGAGAAAAAAAGAATAGGAGGAGGGGGCGGATTCGTTCTCCCCGTCTTTCGCGGCTTGAAAAGATAGATGGAGGTGGCTGACGTGGGCAAAGTGTGGCTGGTTGGAGCGGGTCCGGGAGATCCGGAACTGATTACGGTAAAAGGGTTAAAGGCGATTCAGGAAGCGGATGTAATTCTTTATGACCGGTTAATTAGCGAAGAATTGCTGAATTATGCCAAACCGGAAGCGGAGCTGATTTTTTGCGGAAAGCTGCCGAAGCATCACCACTTGCAACAGGAGACGATTCACTGCTTTTTAGTGAAGCACGCAAAGCTCGGAAAGAAGGTCACGAGATTAAAAGGCGGCGATCCATTCGTGTTCGGACGCGGAGGCGAGGAAGCAGAATTTTTGGCGCGGCATGATATCCCATTTGAAATCGTTCCCGGAATAACGTCAGGAATTGCTGCGCCAGCCTATGCGGGCATTCCTGTAACCCACAGGGACTACAGCTCCTCGTTTGCTATCGTCACCGGCCATCGCCGCAATGATCAGTCTGAAGAAGTGAAATGGGCGTCTTTAGCAAACGGCATTGACACATTAGCCATTTATATGGGCATGAAAAACCTTCCTTATATTCAAGAAAAGCTGATCGGACACGGGAAATCCCCCGATACCCCGGCTGCTTTAATTCATTGGGGAACTACGGCGCAGCAGCGCACTGTCACCGGTACACTCGGTGCGATTGCGGATTTAGCCGCAAAGGCAGGCCTGACTAATCCGAGCATGATTGTGATTGGAGACGTCGTGAAGCTAAGGGAAAATATTCAATGGGCGGAAGAATGGCAATGGCCCGATATCCCAGCAGCGGCGGCTGGTGACCGTTCATGAAAGCCGTGCTTTACATTTGCCACGGAAGCCGAGTGAAAAAAGGATGCCAGGAGGCGCTTGATTTTATAGAACGATGCAAGCCGTTAACCGATGTAAAGATACAAGAGGCTTGTTTTTTAGAACTGGCCGAGCCAACGATTGAACAAGGATTCTCTCGATGTGTGGAACGGGGAGCCACGGAAATCATTGTCTTTCCGTTCTTGCTTCTTGAAGCCGGACATGCGAAGAAAGACATTCCGGCCGCACTCAGCAAAGTCTCAGCAAAATTCCCGAAGGTTCGAACGGTTTACAAGAAGCCTGTGGGCGTACATGAAAAAATGATCGACATTTTAATCGAGCGAATGACTGAAAAGGGGGTTCCTGTTTCGAGGGAAGCGTCTGTCCTGATTGTCGGGCGCGGCAGCAGCGATCCTCAAACAGCAGCGGATTTTCAGCGCATTCGCCAATTATTCCGCTCCAAAACCAAGTTAAACGATGTGAATATTTGCTTTTTAGCTGCCGCGACGCCTGCATTTTCAGCAGAATTGCAGCGGCTCTCCGAGAAAGAGACCAAGCAAATATGGGTGCTGCCTTATTTGCTGTTTACCGGTATTTTAATGAAGAAGATGGAGAAAGACATTCAGGAATTATCTGCTTCGACTCCCGTCTTTCTCTGCTCTTATCTTGGCTATCATCCTCACTTATGCCATGTTATCGCTGAGCGCATTGCTGAGGAAGTTACGCAAAAATGATTTATTGTTTAAAAACGGCTTTAAAAAATGGATGGCAAGGAGGAATGAGACATGGAACGCTTTATCATCTTAGCGCTTGTCGGTTTAACCGCTCAATTGGTAGACGGTTCTTTAGGAATGGGATACGGGCTGACTTCCACTACATTGCTGCTGTCAGCCGGCATTGCCCCGGCGGTCGCTTCCGCTTCTGTTCATATGGCGGAGGTTGTCACGGCAGCGGCTTCTGGAGCTTCGCATATCAAATTTGGAAATGTGGATAAAAGCATGGCCAAGCGCCTGATTATTCCCGGTTCCATTGGCGCTTTCTCCGGTGCAACTTTTTTAAGCCATCTAACAGGGGAATACGTCCGATTATATGTCTCGATTTTCTTGCTTTGCTTAGGGCTTTACATTTTATTCCGCTTTTTGAGGATGAAAGATGCCCGCAAGCAGGAACATACCGCTCTTTCCAACCGGTTTTACACGCCGCTCGGCTTTGTCGCTGGATTCTTTGATGCTAGCGGCGGGGGAGGATGGGGGCCGATCGCTACCCCTGCCTTGCTGTCCCAAAAAGGCATGAACCCAAGAAAAGTGATCGGTACCGTAAATGCCAGTGAATTTGCAGTCGCCTTATCAGCCACAGTCGGCTTTCTGCTGTCATTAGGCCCGGGAAAACTCAATTGGCTTTGGGTAGGCGCACTAATGATTGGAGGAATTATTGCCGCTCCTATTTCCGCATGGATCGTTAAGAATCTGCCAACAAAAATGCTTGCCGTTATCGTCAGCGGCATGTTGATTTTTACAAATATTCACGCAATACTCAGTTATACCGCTATCAATTGGGAAACAACCATGTTCATTTACACTTTGATCGCTGTCATATGGAGCTATATCATTTACTGTTTGATCCAAAAAGAAAAGAAGCTCAAGCGAACGAGCAGCGAGCTGTCTATAAATAAATCAACAAAAACATCCTGAGCAAGCTTTCAGGATGTTTTTGTATAATCTTCCAGTCGTATAACCAAAAATGAAAAGGGGAAAGATTTGAATAAATATTCATATTCAAATTTATTCTTACAAAAAATACGGGGTTTAGACAACTATAAATAGATAATTATTCATTTTTAACAGACAAGCTTACAGGTCATATATTTTTGAAAATCTGAATTCGCTATTTTATTTTTTTGAATATGGTTCAATAAAAAAACTCCGATCCAGCCAAGGGATCAAGAGAAATTCATCCGCTATTTTTTTGATATCTCAATATTAAAAGTATTCTATTTATATGAGACAAAAGAAACTATTTTGCTTTAACTTCCTATAATATATATTATGTAAACTCAAAAATCATCATCTGAATCTTAGCCCCCCTCGGACCCCTGCTAACTGTACGAAGACACAGAGTTAAGGACATTTTCAAAGGCTAGCTCTGCTTAATAAGCCGATCATCCCCGCTCCTCCAAATAAAAGAGGAAAACTTCTGCAGCTTTGACCACAAAGTCCGGCTTGACTCGATCAAGGGCGATAATGATGGCGGGATGTTTTTCTGTTGCTCTGCTTTCGAAACTGCGCACGTTAACGATAGTTTTTCCTTTTTCAACAGCTTCTGTGCTTTCAATCTTGTTTCAGAAATCCTAATAGCCAATGATGTTCGAGTCATTTATATTATAAAGAAGAGATGAAACACTCTTCTGCTATGAAAAAGAAGGATTACTAATGAATACACTAACTATTAATGAACTTCAAACCCATAAGGAAATCCTTGAAGCCTTTTCAGTAATGAATCAATTACGCACACATCTTGATGAAAAATCCTATCTTGATTTAGTAATAGAGGCAAAAGAAAAGGACATGTATAAGTTATTTGCCTTGTATGATCATGGAGAAATTGTTGCTCTTACTGGATTTAAACCCATGATAACTCTTTACTACGGACGTTTTGTGTGGGTTTGTGATTTAGTCACCGATAAAAACAAGCGTTCAAATGGATATGGTGAAAAGCTCCTTTCTTTCGTACATAAATGGGCTGCAGAAAATGGCTACCAAAGCGTCGCCCTGTCATCAGGTGTACAGCGAGTTGATGCACACCGATTTTACGAGGAAAAAATGGGTTATGACAAAGCAAGTTATGTCTTTAAAAAAAATCTGGATTTGTAATTCTACCGCTATCGGGCGCGGTTGTTAAACCTCAGCCTAATTTCTCTTGAGCCAGAAAAGAAATTAGGCTTTATATATATGCACTGAAAAATCCAGCCGCTACCGGTTCCTCCAATAGCGGGCCATTATGAAAACAGCTGTTAAAGACAGCAGGCTGGTAAAAATGAACACTCCGCTTATCCCGCTTGTTTCAGCGGCGATGCCTGCTGCAAAGGGTCCAAGGAAGATCCCCAGCGCATAAAAAGACTGATAGAAGCCCATTGCTGACATCTTCAGCTTAGGCGGACTGGATCGAATCACTTCTCCAAGTAAGAGCGGAAAAATAAAGCCGAGTGTCAGGCCAAGTCCTGAATGAACGGCACTTAGAGCAAGCAGTGAAGCAGTGAAAGGCACAAGCGCCAGAAGAACCGCTGTCAAACCGAAACTGATGAGCAGCACGGATTTATAAAGACGGCTGTGCAGTTCATAAATCGTAAGAATGAATGAAGCTAGCGCATGCGGAATAAAAAAGGCGGAAATTAGCCAAATAAATGATGTTTTTGCCGCCTTCATTTCAGCGGCGGCCACCGGGCTGAAGCCGAAGATCGTAATAAATAAAATAGCGTGAGCGATCAAGGATAACAAGGTAAGTAAAGGCAGATTCGGTAGGGTTACAGTTTGTTTGATAAAGCTTCCGAAACCTGAAAGCTTCACCTCCCCCCCTTCTTGGCTTAGGTCTTTAATCTTCCAGGCAAAGAAAATTCCAAATACTGAAGCGGCTGCGCCAAGCCAAAAAGGCAGACGCCAGCCCCATAAATGAACGAGATAACCGCAGATGGCCATGCTGAAGAATTGTGTTGCGACGGTAATGAATTGAATTGTTCCCATCGCTTTAGAGGACTGTCCTGGTCTATAGTAATAAGAATACAGCACCGTTGCCATTACCCACATTGCCGCTGTCACGCCTGCCAGCAAGCGGGCGATTAAAACCATGGCAAACGAATCAAAAAGAGCGAGCAGCAGATCGCTGGTGAGCGCTATCACAAATCCCCAAATGAACAAACTCTTTCGAAGCGATCGTAAAAAATCCGACAGCATCCCAAGCGGAAAGCGCAGCAGAATTTGCGTGATGCCATAGCTGCCTAAAACGAAGCCGATCGCCGAATAAGAAAAGCCAATCGACTGTAAATACACACTAAAAACAGGGGTGTAAATATAAATAGCGAACCAAAAACAAAATATAGCTGCGACAAAGTAAACATGATCTTTTCTAGAGATCGTGTCCGAATTCTGTATTTCCACAGCCTCCATTCCTCTCACATCCTTTCATGATCAATAAAAAACAGCGCAGCCTGGTTGCACCGCGCTGTTTTTTATTGATGTAAAACTGACAAACTAGTAGAAGCTGCCCGCTTTCTGCCGCTGACAAAGGATTTCAACAATTCGGTCTCCTACGTCTGAAGTGGAAGCGGTTCCTCCGAGATCCGGTGTAAGAACGATACGCTCTTCCATTACTGTTTCAATAGCATCAAGGAGCATCGCGCCCGCTTCTTCACATCCAAAGAAATCAAACATTTGGCTTGCAGACCAGATAGCCGCCAGCGGGTTCGCTATTCCTTTGCCCGCTATGTCCGGTGCAGAACCGTGTATAGGTTCAAACATTGAAGGCCACTCTTTTTCTGGATTAATATTAGCTCCGGCCGCAAGTCCCATGCCGCCTGCAAGCGCAGCTCCGAGATCTGTCAATATATCGCCGAATAAATTGGAGGTCACCACAACTTCAAAACGGGACGGATCCTTTACCATTAGCATCGCAGCGGCATCAACCAGATAAGAATAGGTTTGGACTTCCGGATAGTCCCGGCTGACCTCTTCAAATACTTGATCCCAGAATACCATTGAATAGTTGAGTGCATTAGCCTTGCTGATGCTTGTCAGAGTTCTGCCTGATTTGGCGGCTTCCTCGAATGCGTAGCGAATAATCCTCTCTGTGCCTTTTCGGGAAAAAACCCCGGTTTGCAGCACCAATTCCTCTGGCTTTCCCTGAAAGATCCACTCGCCTAAACCGGCATACTCCCCTTCGCTGTTTTCACGGATGAACAGCATATCAATTGTTTCTTTTGTTCCTCCCTCGATCGGGCAGGGAGCCCCATTCAATAGCTTTATAGGGCGAATATTGACATACTGATCAAATTCCTTGCGAATTCGCAGCAGCAAATCCCAAAGAGAGATATGGTCCGGTACGCCCGGATAGCCAACGGCTCCAAGATAAATCGCATCGAATCTTTTTAATTGCTCCATGCCGTCATCCGCCATCATTTTGCCGTGCTTTAAGTAATATTCACATCCCCAGGGGAAGGAAGTGAATGCCAATCGCATGCGCCCATCTAACTCCGCCGCTTTCTTCATCACTTTGATTCCTTCTGAGATTACTTCCGGTCCAATACCGTCTCCTGGAATCACAGCAACATTAATCGTCTTCATTTCTATTTACTCTTTCATTCTCCAAGTTGACGACAACGGTAACCGTCTTGACAAGTTCTTGGATCGCATATGCAGGCCCTTCCTTGCCGCTGCCGCTTTCTTTTACGCCGCCATATGGCATTTGATCCGTCCGGTAGCAGCACGTATCATTAATTACGACACCGCCTACATCAAGCAAATAAGGAATTTTATAAGATAAATGTAAATCGGCTGTATAAATGCCTGCCTGCAGTCCATATTTTGAATCATTTACAAGCTCAATCGCTTCTTCGATTTCATCATATATGAAAAGCGAGACAATCGGTGCAAATACTTCCTCATCAACAACCTTCATGCCTTTTTGAACATTCGTCAGAACGGTGGGATAGAGGATATTACCTTCGCGGATGCCGCCGGTCAACGCGGCAGCTCCAGCCTCCTTGGCTTCAATAATCCATTGTTCGGCACGTTTGGCTTCTTTTTCACTTATCATCGGACCGACATCGGTATCCGGATGCAAGGGATCACCCACTTTAAGCAAGGAAACTTCATCCATGAACTTTTTAAGAAATGACTTATAAATGGCACTGTTAATTAAAATCCGCTGGACGGAAATGCAAATTTGTCCAGCATGGGCAAAAGCCATTTTGGCCAGCTGCGAGGCTGCTTTTTCAATATCAGCATCGCTATGCACAATGGTTGCGGAGTTAGAGCCGAGCTCCAATGTGGCTTTCCGAAGTCCGATTGTTTGCTGGATGTGCTTGCCAACGCCAGGGGAACCTGTAAATGTATAGTGGGCAATCCGCTCGTCGTGAAGCAGCTGTTCACCTACTGTGCGGCCGCTTCCCACCACGCATTGGACATAGCCTTTAGGCACACCTGCTTGCTCCAGCAGTTCACATAGCTTAACCGCAACCGTCGCTGTATCCGATGCCGGTTTAATAATAACCGGATTGCCGGCTGCCAAGGCCGGGGCGACTTTGTGGACGACTAGATTTAATGGGAAGTTAAAAGGTGTAATAGCCGCTACCGCCCCGATCGGCTTTTTCACTGTATAAAGAAAGCGGTCCGGTACATTGTAATTGGGAATGATCTCTCCAACGAGCTTTTTCGCTTCCTCTGCCGCCAGCTGAAGCGTCGCCACAGAACGTTTGACTTCCACCTTCGCGTCCTTAATAGGCTTTCCTCCTTCTTGAGCGATCACAAGGGCAAACTCTTCCAGGTGTTCTTGCAAAAGGTCGGCTGCGCTCATCAATACGGTATAACGGTAACTGGGGACAAATGCAATATGCTTGTAAGCATGCACCGCCGATTCAACCGCCCGATCGACAATCTTCTCATCCGCCAATCCAACCTCAGAAAAAAGCTCCCCAGTAAATTTGTTATACACCTTATGAGTGTTCTCTGTATCGATCCACTGACCATTAATGAACAACTTTTGTTTTAGGATACTGCTTTGCATTTGCTCCTCTCCCATCTCAGTGTAATAGCATACATAAACTTTCCGGCAGTCAATCTGTGCAACATTTTTTCTTTACGACTTTCTTAGCTGCTTGAACAATATAAGAAGAAGAAATCTCATACTTTTCCAGCATTTCCTCGTTTGGCCCTGATTCGGAATTGCGGTCTTTAACGCCGATGCGCAGCATAGGAGCGGGCTTTTCTTCCACAAGCACTTCGGCTACCGCGCTGCCAAGGCCACCATATATGCTGTGTTCCTCCGCTGTAACGATCGCACCAGATGTCTCGGCGGCACTTATAATCGCTTCTTTATCAATTGGCTTTATAGTCGGCATATGAATAACAGCTGCCAAGATCCCTTCTTGCGCAAGCTGTTCAGCGGCTTCAAGGGCGCGGCTTGTTTCTGTTCCTGTTGAGATAATAGCTACATCGCTTCCTTCTTTTAACGTCACCGCTTTGCCAAATTCAAACTGATAACCTTCAGAAAATATGACTGGATACGGATCGCGTGCCATCCGTATATACACCGGTCCTTCATAACGATGGGCAAACTTCATAACTTCTTTCACTTCCACACCGTCTGCCGGAGCGAGCACAACCATATGGGCAAGGGAACGAAAAATCGCTAGATCCTCAAGCGCTTGATGAGTTTTGCCGGTAAGCCCGGTCAACAAACCGCTGTATCCGCCGATCATTTTCACATTTAGCTCCGGCTGGGCAATTTGCACTTGAATTTGATCAATCGCCCGCTTAGAAAGAAAAGCTGCGAACGTTGCAGCCCAAGGCTGTAACCCTGTCGTCGCAAGACCTGCCGCCACGCTCATCATATTTTGTTCAGCGATCCCCATTTGCAAGAATTTTTCAGGGTTGCGGGTTGCCACTTTATCGATTTTTGTTGAATTGGCTAAATCCCCGTCCAGAACATACACTTTCTCATCATCGAGTGATAATTGAAGCAGTGTCTCACCAAAAACATCTCTCATGGACACTTTGTCAGCTGACTTAATCGCTTTCATCCTTGACCCTCCATTTCAATTTCTTGTATGGCCTCACGGAGCTCTTCCTCTGTCGGAACGCGGGAGTGCCATAAGTACTCGTTTTCCATAAAGGCTACGCCTTTCCCTTTGACAGTATGGGCGATGATTATCGTTGGCTTTCCTTTAACCGTCCGCGCCTTGGCCAATGCCTCGGCAATTTGCAAAGCATCATGCCCATCTATGCTGATTACATGCCATCCAAATGCCTCCCATTTCTTTTCAGGTTGAGTCATAGGGATTTGCCGTTTTCCATTCCCGCCATCCCAGCCAAATTGCTGAAGTTTATTGAAATCAAGAATCACAGCTAAATTATCAAGGCCGTATTTCGCAGCCACATCTGCCGCTTCCCACACTTGGCCTTCTTGGGATTCTCCGTCTCCCACCATGCAATAGGTGCGAAATGCTTTGTTTTGCAGTTTCGCGCCAAGCGCCA
This sequence comes from Bacillus xiapuensis, assembly GCF_002797355.1. Classification (GTDB taxonomy): domain Bacteria; phylum Bacillota; class Bacilli; order Bacillales; family Domibacillaceae; genus Bacillus_CE; species Bacillus_CE xiapuensis. The sequence goes on from NZ_KZ454939.1 coordinate 1,443,878, forward strand.
TTCCAACTGCTGCTGAAATCCCCTGTCCGAGTGATCCAGTGGACATATCCAGACCCGGAAGAGCTTTCATATCAGGATGCGCCTGCAAACGGGAGTTGAGCGAATCAAATGTATTTAACTCTTCTACCGGGAAATACCCTCTTAAAGCTAAAACAACATACAGGGCAATGGCTGAGTGTCCTTTTGACAGGACGAAACGGTCACGGTCCTCTTGTCGCGGCTGGCGAGGGTCAATATTCAGCTCATTAAAATACAGATTGACCAATAGATCGACCGCTGACATCGGACCGCCAATATGGCCGGCTCCTGCATGATGGACCGTTTCAACAATCAGCCGTCTAGTTTCGGCTGATTTCTTCTTTAAAAAATGGATTTTATCTTCTTTAAGCAATTGACTCATTTTTCATCCTCCCAGTTTTAAGTTTATCGGCAAGAACAGTTAAAATAGGTTAAGCGCTTTACCTAAAGGGTGAAAAAACGACAAGATAAAGATATTCCTCAATCTTGCCGAAAGTTCTATTAGCGTGTGTGGACAGCAGCCGGCCGGCCGATTTTTACCGGCTGGCCAGTCGCAAGAGATTGCTGGGCAGCTTTGGCGATTAATTCGGCCTGAAGCCCATCATACCCAGTGCATGCAACGGGCTGGCTATATCGAATGGCATCAATAAATGAGCGGCTCTCCAAAGCATAAGCCTCTTGGTAACGTTCTAGAAAAAAACCCTTCACCTTATCTTTATATACGCCCCCCTCCACGCTGATTTCAGCGCTTGTCGGACGTTCATTTTCTATTGTGATACTGCCTTTCGATCCAAACACTTCAACTCGCTGGTCGTACCCGTAAACCGCTTTGCGGCTGTTATCAATGAGGCCGATTGCCCCATTTGCAAAGGTCAGGGTGATAACCGCCGTATCAATGTCCCCCGCTGCTTTGATTCCGGGATCAATCAAATTAGCCCCGCAGGCATATACTTCCGTTACTTCACTTCCTGTTACAAAACGGGCTATGTCGAAATCATGGATAGCCATATCAAAAAACAGCCCTCCGGAGTTTTTAATGTATTCCACCGGCGGAGGCTCCGGGTCTCTTGAAGTAATCTTAACGATATGAGCTTCTCCAATCACCCCATTTTGAACAGTTTCATGAATTTTCAAGAAATTTTTGTCGAAGCGCCGGTTAAAGCCAACCTGGAGCTTTACGCCTGCTTTACTTACCGCTTGAAGGGCCGCTTCAGTCTCTTCTGTAGAGAAGCTAATCGGCTTTTCACAAAAGATATGCTTGCCTCTTAAGGCCGCCTTTTGGATGATCGGCACATGGGTATCAGTTGGAGAACAGACGAAGACCGCATCTATTTCGGGATCATCCAGTATTTCTTCATAATTGCTGACCACATGTATGCTGCTCATTTTCTTGGCCCATTTTTTTGCATGCTCAGCAAATAGATCGGAGATGGTCTTGATTTTTACCCCTGGAAGATGAGCGAGATTCTCAGCGTGAAGCTGACCGATTCTTCCTGCCCCAATCAGGCCAATGACCACTTCTTTCACGAACACCACCTGCTCTTCTATTTATTGGGTTAAGCGCTTTCCTTATTGTGTGTTCATTATAATACATTTTGCGGTTTTTCGAAAGAATTTTTTAATAATTCAAATAGTATTGGACGGATAATTCCAATGTCCGCTTATTCTGGATATAAGATGACTTTAAGCGCTTCTCCTTTTCTCATGGCTTCCACTCCCTCATGCACCTTAGAAAGAGGAAGGCGATGAGTGATGAGCCCCTTCAGATCCAGCAAATTCGCTTCTAATGTTCGGACTACGCGCGGGAAATCACACTTTTGAATGAATGTTCCTTTGACGGCAATTTCATTTCTGGTAATGTCATATTGTTTAATGGAGGGATTTGCATGCTCATTCATGCCTACCAACAAGACCTGCCCGCCTTTGCGGACAAGATTGAGCGACTGGTCAAATAAGGCTCCTGCGCAATCGATCACAATATCCGCTCCCGCCCCTGTTAGGCGCTTTACAAAGGAAGCGACATTTTCTTTTTTAGGATTGAGAACATGAGTAGCTCCTGAGACTTGAGAATAGCCCAATCGATAATCCGACAAATCTACACATATGATCACACCGACGCCTGATGCTTTCATGACCTGCGTAAACAGCTGCCCCATTGGTCCAGCCCCTAAGATCACGACGCTGTTTCCCAGCTGCATATCCAGTTTGCTGACGCCATTGATCACACAGGACAGCGGTTCAGCAAAAACAGCGACGTCTGGGGAGACGGTTTTTGAAATTTTATGAACATTTTTTGCTGGGATCACGCTGTATGGAGCCCAGCCGCCGTTCATAAATATTCCAATAGTGGAGCTGTCTTCGCATAGATTCTGCTCACCGATCTGACAGTAATAACAGAATCCGCAAGTGGTTGTGGGATCCACCACAACCCGGTCTCCCGCCCTTACATGCTGAACAGCACTTCCTGTCTCTACGACTTCTCCTGTAAATTCATGTCCTTGGATGATTCCAAGAGCCGATGGGTGTCCGGGAGGGTCTGCTAAAATATGGACATCCGTTCCGCAAATACTGGCTGCTTCCACTTTAAGTTTCACTTGATCTTCTGCCGTCAGCACAGGAATCTCTCTATCTTGTAAAGCCAAATGACCTTTTTTTTCAATAACTCCCGCCAGCATATAAATTCCTCCTTTATCAGTACAATCGCTGACTACCGAACTGCGTGATTTCCGTCTTTTCTTCTGATAATCCAAAACGGCAAATTGGCTTGGGACTGTGATTAGCTTACTGATTTAAACGATTATTCGCTTTTTCTATCTCTTGATCTACATTTTCTTTTGTAATCACAGCCGCACCAGAATCAATTCTCTTTTCAACGGTTTCTCCTTTTTTTGCTTTGTATGCTGCTTCAACGGCTTTATAGCCTATTTGATACGGATTTTGAGCGATATTGGCCAGCATTCTCCCATCTTGGACAGCCTTAAGGCCATCTGGGGTACCATCAAATCCCATTAAGGGAATCTCATTCTTTTTTTTATTTTTCAGCGCCTTGTGAGCGCCCAAAGCCATTTCATCTGACGTAGCAAAAACGGCTTTGACATCCGGGTTCGCGGTAAGGATATTTTCCATGACATTCACAGCTTTGACACGGTCACTTTGGGCATCTTGAACAATGAACTCAATCCTTTTTCCTTTTAAAGCATCCTGAAATCCTTTCGTTCGCTCATCATGCACCTTGCTTCCTGATTGTCCGCGCACAATAGCAACTTTATCACCACTTTTTACAATATCCTTAAAAAATTCACCGCCAAGTTTTCCTGCATTGTAATTGCGTGTGCCCACAAAGGTCACTTTCTCATTAAAGTCTACCTCCGCTTCTGTAAGAACAACGGGAATATCTCGCTGATGCGCATAATTTAATACAGGGATCATTGTATCAGGCTGACTAGCGGCTAGAATGATGGCATCTGCGCCAGCGGTGATCTGGTCTTCCACCATTTTTACTTGCTGTTCATATTGAGTTTCCTCCGGCGGCCCTAAGAATTTCACTTCTACCCCTAATTTTTTTGCTGCGTCCCTGGCGCCAGCCATTTCAAGCTTCCAATATTCCGTCGTTAATGTCATTAGCACCATACCGAATGTATACGTTTTTCTTGCATCATCAGACTGATGAGCCGTGCACGCTGCCATAAAAAAGACTGCAGCAAGTAAGGCGATTGCAAATTTCTTCATTACTTTCACACGCCCCCTACATTTCATGATGGCTTGCGGCTTATCAAAATGGCTCGCATTTACGCTTTTCTATCCCTCTATTCCTGATCCAGAATATCGTTAACTGCTTGCAATTTGTCCGCGGCTGTTTCTTCGGTGATGATCCCGATGTCACTGGCTATGTTCTTTTCCACTTTTTCTCCCTTGATCGCTTTTAAAGCATTTTCTACTCCCTTATAAGCCATATCATACGGTCTTTGTTCTACGGTCGCAGTTACCCCTCCCTCTGCAATGGAGCTGAGCGCATCGGTTGTACCGTCTATGCCGATAATCGGAAGTTCCGTATTGCGGAAATCAGCCGCTTGCAGAGCTCCAAGTGCCATGGCATCATTAGCGGCGAATACCCCTTTAATATCCGGGTTAGCCGTTAGAATATTCTCCATGACTGTCACGGCTTTGACACGGTCGAAATCGGCCGCTTGAGAAGCGGCAACCTTAATTCCTTCCGCTTTTAATAAATCCTTGACACCCCGTGTGCGTTCCTCACTTACTTCCGTTCCTGATACGCCCTCTAAAACAGCAACCTTATCCCCTTTGGATAATCTTGAAGCCAGAAATTTCCCAGCTTCTTGGCCAGCTGTGTAATTATCCGTTCCAATATAAGCAGTTTTTCCATCCCAGTCTAAGTTCGTGTCAATTAAAACAACGGGAATATTGTCCTGCTGATATCTTTCCAGCAGGGGAACGGCGGCCTCGGTGCTGGGCATAAACACTAATGCATCCGGCTTCTGGCTTAACAAGTCCTCGAGAATATTAATGAGTTTTTCCGATTCTGTTTGTGTTGGAGCGGCCAAAACAGCTCCCTCTACGTCTAAATCTTTAAACGCCTGCTCGGCTCCTTTTTCTTCCAGCTTAAAATACTCCTGATCCATTCCTTTTAATACGACCGCTATTCTGGGCTGCCCGCTCCCAGCATTATTTTCAAAAGAAGAAGCGCTGTTGGCGTGTTTCTGGCTGCAGCCGATTAAAAGCGAAATCGCCAGAAAAACGGCCGCTATGGCGATTAACCTTGTCTTCATCCCTTCCATCCCCCTATGTTTTCACTGCTCCTTATACCGGTATTTGCAGGTTCTCATTTCTTCTCTCCTCTGCGGCGCAATACATCCACATAAACCGCTAGAATAATCACGATCCCTATGACAACAGTTTGCAGATCAGATGAGGTTCCGAGAAGATTGAGACCGTTGCGCAATACCGCAATAATCATGGCGCCTATCAGCGTTCCCCAAACCGTTCCCACTCCGCCGAGAAAGCTAGCTCCGCCGATAATGACCGCTGCAATGGCATCCAGCTCATACATTAGACCTGCAATGGGCGAGGCTGAGTTTGTGCGCCCAATAAGCACGAGCCCGCCGATCGCCGCCATCAAGCCGCTCAGCGTATAGACAATAATAAGCACTCGATCAACCGGAATACCGGATAGCCGGGCTGCTTCCTTATTCCCCCCTATGGCATAGATATATCTTCCAGTTGCGGTGCGCGTTAAAAAGATATGAAAGACAATATAAGCGGCAATCACTAGTAAAAAGCTTACCGGAAGGATTCCGATACTTTCCTGGCCTGCAAAGTTCATCAAGTACGGAAAACCAAAAATTGGTGATGCTGCCGTAATAATAAGCGCCAGTCCTCGGAATACATTCATCGTGCCCAGCGTAGAAATGAACGGATGAGGAAGGCGCAGCTTCGTTAATAAGATGCCGTTTAGCCATCCCGCCAATGCACCTACAATAAGGCAAGCAAAGAATCCGACAATGGGCGGCAGCCCCCAGTTCACGGTGACGATTCCGGCAACGACAATTGAAAAGGCTAATACAGAACCGACCGATAAATCAATTCCCGCCGTCAAAATCGGCAAGAGCATGCCCAGTGCAAGCAAAGCATTAATAGAGGACTGCCTGGCGATATTCATCATATTGTCCATTTGGAGAAAACTTGGTGAAAGGACCGCCAGCACGGCCGATAACCCAATTAAGCCGAATAAAGGGCCAAATCGATTGATCAACTTCTTACTATTCCGCTGTTTGTTCATTTGCGGCGGCCGAACCTCTTGTAGCTCCGTTTGTTCGGCGTGTTCTTTCGGTTTCACACGTTCTTCCACTGTAGATCATCCTCCTGTCGCGGCTCTCATTATCGTTTCCTGATCGGCTTCATCTCGCTTTAAATCCCCTGTTATTCTTCCTTCATGCATGACTAATATCCGATCACACATTCCAAGAATTTCCGGCAATTCTGATGAAATAATAATGACGCAGGCGCCCTCTTTTACGAGCTGGTTGATTAAGTGATACACTTCTACCTTTGCGCCGACATCAATTCCTCTAGTTGGCTCGTCGAAGATAAATATTCTTGCTTTCGTGAACAGCCATTTGGCAATGACTACTTTTTGCTGGTTTCCTCCGCTCAAGTGGCGGGCCATTAAATGAATATTATTCGGTCTTAACTTTAGTTCCCCCGCATACTTCTCGGCCACTTGCCGCTGGCTGTTCGGGCTGATGAGCGACCCGTTTTTCACTTGTTTCAAATTGGTAATCGTTTTGTTAAAAATCAATGATTGATCGAGAAAAAGCCCTTCTTTCTTCCGATCCTCGGTAATTAGCGCCAATCCTGCTTTAATGGCATCCTGAGGATGACGGATGATTTTCTTTTCACCGAATATATACACATCTCCGAAAACCGCGGAGTCGGCACCGAATATGGCTCTTGCCAATTCTGTCCTTCCAGCTCCGACAAGACCGGAAATGCCCAAAATTTCTCCTTGATAGGCGCTAAAACTGATTTCCTCCGATTCCACGCTCAGCTTCAGCTTCTCTACCTTGAGTCCTTCTTTTCCTCTTTGAAAGCTTACTTTAGGGAATTTATGATGCAATGTCCGTCCGACCATCAAAGCAATCATTTCATCAATGGAGGTCGTTTGCACAGGAACCGTTTTTACTTTTGTGCCATCTCTTAATACGGTTATCCGATCCCCAATGCGCTTGATTTCCTCAAGCCGATGAGAAATATAGATAAACGTCATTCCTTCTTCCTTTAGCTTTTCTATCGTGGCAAGAAGCTGATCGGCTTCTTGCGCACTTAAACTAGCAGTCGGCTCATCCATAATAATTAGACGGGCATCAAGGGAAAGCGCTTTAGCAATTTCCACAAGCTGTTGCTGGCCCACCCCTAGATTCTCTACTAGCTCATTTACATCTGTCTTTTGCCCAAGCCGCTGCATAAGTGACTGAGCTTCTTTCTCCATTTCAGACCGGTTCAGCAAGGAATACCGTCCGCTTTTTTTCTTTTCATGCCCTAAGAAAATATTCTCCGTCACTGAAAGCTGCGGGATCAAGTTCAGCTCTTGATAAATCGTGGCAATCCCGGCATCAATCGCATCCTTCGGTCTTTCTACCTTTAATGTTTTGCCATCCCATCTGATTTCACCTGAATCTTTTTTGTAAGCCCCGGTTAAAATCTTGATAATTGTTGATTTTCCAGCACCGTTTTCTCCCAGCAAGACATGCACTTCGCCTCTCTTTACCTCCAGGTCAACCTCATGCAGCACTTGCACACCGGAGAAAGATTTGCTGACTCCCTTTATTTCTAAAAGCAAAGCGGCTTCCTCCCCCTCTTTTTATAATTGTAATTTTTCTTTGGCACCCCGGCTGCTGACCAAAACCGTTTCGCCGGTTTTGAATGATTGGGTGGCGGCGGCTGCGACTTCCAAAGCAGCCTTTCCATCTGCTGCTGTGCATTTTGGAGTATCGCCTGTTTGCAAACAGCTGATAAAATGCATCATTTCAAGCAAGTATGCATTTTTGAACCTCGTTGGGAAATCCTGTACTAAATCATAGGTGCTTCCGTTTTTGGAAAGAAGGCGGACATCATTGCATCTCATCGATCCGATTTGGATTGCCCCTTCCGTTCCGACTACTTCCCCGCGAATATCATAGCCGTATGGAGCAACTCTCATCGTTTCCACGTCACCGGAAGCCCCCTCGTCAAAGGTTAAATAGGACAGCCCCTGATCGACATCATCATACGCCTTCATAAAGCGGCTGGATTCCAACAAAATATTGCCCCTTGAAGTGACTGAGCTTATTTCCTGGTTCATTAAATAGCGGGCGATATCATAATCATGAATGGCTATATCGAGAAAAATACCGCCGCTGTGCTTGATAAAGTCTTCATGCGGCACATTGCCGTCCCTGCTTACACCTTTAAAATAAAGCGGCTTTCCAATATCTCCGGCTTCAATTCTTCTCTTTGCTTCCGCGTAAGCCGGGTCAAACCGTCTCATAAAGCCGACCTGACACACAGTATTATATTTTTCAATGGCTGTTAGTACATCATCTGCTTCCGTTAATTCTTGAGTAAGCGGCTTTTCAACGAAAATTTGCTTTCCGTGGGCTGCCGCCAGCTGAATCATCTGAGCGTGAGTACTTGTCGGTGTAACAATCACTACTGCATCGACCTGGTCGTCGTTAAATGCATCGTTTGGATGTTGAGACCACTTGCTCACGCCAAGCTCCCTGGCTACTTGTTCCGCCCGGCCTTCCAGCGGATCAATGACGCTGACTAATTCAGCTCCCTTTATGTTAAATGCTAGATTTTCGGCATGCCAATACCCAAGCCTTCCCAACCCTAATACGGCGCATCGTATCACTTCTTGCATTTTTCCATCCTCCTTGTTGTGGTCATTCACCAGTTTCCTAATTATTTGCTAAAGAAAGCGCTTAACTAAATAGGGATGAGCAGCTAGAAAGGGAATGCTCATGCATAAGATCTATTAGGTAAAGCGCTTTCCTGCCTATTTATTCATATTTTAAGTGAATCCATTATAAAGCGCAATATCATTTTTTTAATTTTCTAAAAATTATCGCTGTTTTCCTCGGGTTTTAACGTCCGCTTTGATAGGCCGTTTTAGCCGTTTCTTGATCTGACAGTTGTTCAAAAGTGCGCTCGATAAACCGTTTAGACTTTTTCGCATACTCGCACGGATTATGTTTCACCGGATCCTGCTCTCCTTCAATTAATGCCCAGCCTGAATATCTTTTTTCGGCCAGTATTTTAAATACAGGAGCAAAGTCCAGATCACCGTCTCCCGGTACGGTAAACAGTCCGCTTCGGATGCATTGCCTGATGCTGTACTTTTCTTGCCGAGCTCTATCTAATATGTGCTGCCTTATATCTTTCAAATGAATGTATTTTATTCGTTCATAGTGTCTCCTAAGCAATTGGGCCGGGTCGTTTCCTCCGTAATAGCCATGCCCTGTATCGTACAATAAAAAGACTAAATGAGGGTCGCTCATCTCCAGAAGCCGGTCAATTTCTTCAGGCTGCTCTACCACTGTTCCAGCATGATGATGATAAACAAGATACATCCCGTTTTCACGGCAGATCTCCCCCGCTTGATTCAGCCCTTCGATCATGTATTTCCAGCCATCCTCATCCAGCCGCTGAACAACCGTCTCATCCTGTCCGCGCCTCGGATCCTGATTCAGCATTGAGCCGCCAATCTCTGCTGTGCTGACCACTTTACAGCCGAATTCTTTTAAAAACTCCACATGCCTGCGATAATCCAGCAGCTCACTCGAATGTCTATTTGGATCGGAAAAGAAGACGGATTTCCATTGAGTGGTCAGCTGCAGATGATAGCGGTCCAGCTCTCTTTTCAGCTTTTTCGGATCTTTCGGAAACTTTCTGCTGATCTCTGTTCCTTGAAACCCTAATGAGGAGATATCTTCCATCACTTGCTCGTATGAATAAAAATCCCCATGTTCTAATACATCCTCTCCTACCCAATTAATCGGATGAATACCTAAGTGAAAAGGCAGTAAATTTGCAGACAAGTCAGCTCCTCCTCTATATGTTTTTTGTTAAAAGGGAGGTTATTAGCTATAGAACAAACAGCTTCTATAGCTAATAACCCATCCATTTTCATTTAAGCAGCCACTCATGGTCTTTATCGTTAGTGAAATTCCACTTTCTGATCGGTCCTGCCATCACATTTAAATAATATAAGTCATATCCTGGAGGAGCTGAAACAGGATGATACCCTTTTGGAACAAGCACGGCCTGATTGTCTCTAACGACGATGGTTTCATCTAATGAACGGTCCTCTGTATACACACGCTGGACGGCAAATCCGCGGTCAGCCGGATTAATCTTGTGATAATAAGTTTCTTCGAGGTAAGTTTCATGTGGGAAACGGTCTTCATCATGCTTATGCGGCGGGTAGCTGGACCAATTTCCCTGCGGTGTAAAAACCTCTATGACAAACAAGCTGTCTGCCGGTTTGTCCTCCGGCAGAATGCTGTGGATTTCTCGCTCAATCCGCCCAAATCCGCGGGTGGCTACATCCACATCTTCCGGTTTGATTAGACGCGCTTCGTATGTTCCTTTGCCAGGGGAAGTGCACACCGCTATTTCAAGATCCGTCAGAGCTTCTACCTTCACTTCATCATCGTTTGGAATGTAGACGGTATAGGCTGGCTTTTTTTCAAACACACTCATTCTTTCCCCGATATTCTCCCAAGATGATGATTTTGTTGAAGCATTTGCGCGCCCTGACAGAAGCACAACAGCCATTTCTCTATCTCCCGTCGCGGTTTCGAAAACCTGGCCTTTTTTCAATTGGTATACTTCAAATCCGACGTACTCCCATCCTGCTGATTCCGGTGTGATTCTTAAGACATTTCCATCCTGTTCGGGATTCGCTTTCGCTGGGACAAGAAGTTCTTGCTTATTTTTAATTTTTGACATGCTGTTCCCTCCGTTCCTTCATTTAGTATTTTCTGGCTTCCGATGCCTTTTCTTTCATCCTTTTATAAGCGTTTTCTACTTTTTTATCAGTGGAAATTTCAGCGACTCCTAAACGCCACCATGATTCATATCCGGACGTGCAAGTACCCGGTAGCACTTTGATATCAATAAGCGTAGAAACGGTTTCTTTTTTGGCGTTTTCAAGCGCTGCTCTCAGTTCATCGATAGTGCGTACTGTATAGGCTTTTGCTCCCATGCTTCTGGCGTTTGCTGCAAAGTCGATCGGCATATAGTCTCCGGACAAGCGGTTATCCGCTTTCGAGCGATACCGGAACTCGTTTCCGAATCCATCGCTTCCTTGGCCCACTTGTAAGTTGTGAATGCACTGAAATCCGTTATTATCCAAAAGCAGAATGTTGATTTTCTTGTTTTCTTGCAAGCTGGTGACGAGCTCTGAATGGAGCATTAAGTAGCTTCCATCGCCGACTAGTGCATATACTTCCCGCTCTTCCTCCGCCATTTTAATGCCGAGAGCGCCTGCTACTTCATATCCCATGCATGAAAACCCATATTCCAGATGATAAGTTTTCGGTTTGGAGCTTCTCCATAGACGATGCAAGTCTCCAGGCATGCTGCCCGCAGCACAAACAATGATGTCTTTTTCATCAATAAACTGATTGATTTCTCCCAGCACCCGCGTTTGCGACAGGCCTGTATCGCGCGTATCTGAGTAGAGGCGATCCACTTCTTGATTCCATTTATCCTTAAGCCATTGTAGTGACTCAGCTTTATGGCGGCTTTGATAGCTCAGCTGCTTCAGTTCTTTCGTCAAACGTTCAAGCGCCGTTTTGGCATCCGCTACAAGCATATGAGAATCTAATTTCATCGCATCAAAAGCGCTTACATTAATGTTCAGAAATTCAACGTCCCGATTCGAAAATGCCGTCTTTGAAGAAGTGGAGAAATCACTCAGTCTTGTGCCGATCGCAATGACGAGATCGGCCTCTTTAGCCAAACTATTCGCTGCCTGCGAGCCGGTGGCGCCAATGCTCCCCATATTCATCTTGTGCTTCCAGGAAAGCGCGCTTTTTCCAGCTTGCGTTTCTCCAACCGGAATGTTAAATTGTTCTGCGAAGTCGGCTAATTCTTTTGTTGCAAAAGAATAATGAACACCTCCGCCTGCGATAATGATCGGCTTATTCTTTCTCGCAATTAAGCTTGCTGCTCTTTGAAGCGCGCATTCTGAAGGCAGTCTTCTTTCAATATAATGTACTCTCTTTTTAAAAAATTCTTCGGGGTAATCGTAGGCTTCTGCTTGAACATCCTGCGGCAAAGCTAATGTCACAGCTCCAGTATCAGCGGGATCCGTTAACACGCGCATAGCATTGATCGCAGCAGTCATTAATTGTTCAGGTCTGGAAATGCGATCCCAGTATTTGCTTACCGGTTTGAATGCGTCGTTCGCAGAGACCGTGTAATCAGCCGGATCTTCCACTTGCTGCAGAACGGGATCCGGCTGGCGGCTCGCAAATACATCCCCTGGAAGCAGCAGGACAGGAATTCTATTCACAGTGGCTGTTGCTGCAGCCGTTACCATATTCAAAGCACCTGGCCCGATCGATGATGTGCATGCATAGATCTCCAGCCTGTTCTTTTGTTTGGCGTAAGCAACCGCTGCATGAACCATTCCTTGCTCATTCTTGCCTTGCAAATACGTCAGCTCTCCCGGCTGCCTTTCTAGCGCTTCTCCCATGCCAGTGACATTTCCATGGCCAAATATGCCGAATACCCCTTTGACGAATTTTCTTTCTTCACCATCGAATTCGATATATTGGTTATCTAAAAACTTTAAAAGTGCTTGCGCAGTCGTTAGGCGAATGGTTTTTGTGTGTTCAGTTGTCACAGCTGCTGTTTGTACGTTTACTCCCATATGAATCCCCTCTCTTCACTTGTGAATTAAAGAAATATGATTTCATTTTTCTTAAATGATTCCGTGGCAGCTTCAGCGATTTCTAGAGCTATTTTTCCGTCGTTCTCATCAACTTCCGGCTTTTTGTCCTCTCGAATGCAATCGATAAAGTGACGCAATTCAAGCAGAAAGGCTTCTTGAAATTTAATTGGAAAGCTTGGAATGTTGTCGAAAGAACTCTTTTGCTTCGTCAAAATGATGTAATCATGATGCTGAAGGGAGCCAATTTGAATGGCTCCTTCTGTCCCTACTACTTCTCCCCTAATGTCATAGCCGAATGTAGAATTTCTCCCTCCTTCTACATTGGCGGCTGCACCCCTTCGGAAGTTGAGGTAGGTGATGGATTGATCAACGTCTCTGTACTTTTCCATGAATGGATGGACGAGCACCTTGCCAAAAGATTGGACAGATTGCACTTCATCCTCCATCAGAAAACGGGCAATATCAAATTCATGAATGCATAGGTCAAGAAAAATTCCGCCACTCGTTTGAATATACTCCTCAGGCGGCGAACCGGGATCGCGGCTCATTCCTTTGAAATAAACAGGTTCACCGATATCTCCTGCTTGAATCCTTCTCTTGGCTTCCACATAGGCTGGATCAAACCTTCTCATAAACCCCACTTGACAGTACACGCCATGTTGTTTAATTTCTGCCATTACGGCTTCTGCTTCCTCTGATGTTTCTGTCAATGGTTTATCTACGAATATATGCTTTTTGCTTTTGGCCGCTTGGATCAGTAATGGAGCATGTGTCTTAGTTGGGGTAGCAATGACAACAGCATCGATCGAAGGATCCTCAAATACAACCTGCGGATTGTCCGTCCACATTGTTACTCCTAATTCACGTGCAGCCCTTTCAGCGCTTTCTTTTCTGGAAGCCACCAACGCCACTAACTCCGCCCCGGGAATGTGGGTGGCAAGATTTCTTGCATGAACAAATCCCAGCCTTCCCACTCCAAACACTGCGCATCTGATTCTATCTTTCATATCCCCCACCTTCCTTGTCTTTTCCAGATCACATGCTTTTTGACAGTCCTTTTTTGCTAACTATAAAGTTAAGCGCTTACTCTAAGGGCAAAATAATAAGATTACATGACTCGCTGGTAACGGGGAAGCCCTCCCTCCATTGGAACGAGCATCTCTCCCTGAATAATCGGGAGGACGTAATCCTTAAACTGCTTTGTCATCGCATTTTGTATGGGATCATACCATTCAGCTGGCACAAAACGTTCTTTTCCTGCCGTTTCTTCAAGTTCAACCGATTGATAAAGAACTGAATACTTTCCTTCTTCGCTTTGTCTTTTCATAGCAACCATTACACCAGTTTTTCCTTCTTCTGCTTGATGCCAAGCTTCCTTGCCTATTGAGTAAGCTTCATCCACATCCGTTTTTGAAGCTAGGGTGATGCTGCTTCTTTGCCAAATGCTTGAGCTGATGGTGCGGGTGGCAATGCCCGTACTTTCTTCGATGGCTTCCTTTAAGCAGGAGGAAACACCGCCGAGCTTTAATCTTCCTAAGCTGTCGTATTCTAAATGATCTTCATGGATCACTTTGCCTTGTGAGTTGCGGATTCCTTCCGCCACGATTAAAACGGTATTTCTTTTTTCTTCATAGGCTCTGCTTACTTTCTCGAGACAATCTTGCAGTTGAAATGGCACCTCTGGTATATAAATGAGCATTTGGCTGTTGCTATCGGCAATTTCAGCCAGTGAACAAGCACCTGCAAGCCAGCCTGTATGCCGTCCCATTGTTTCGATGATGGTGATTCGATTGCTGACGGGATAGCTGGCCATATCCATCTGAATATCCAACACGGACGTAGCTAAAAATTTCGCAGCGCTTCCGTAACCTGGCGAGTGATCCGTGCCGACCAAATCATTATCAATCGATTTGGGGACGCCGATGACTGCTATCTCGTAGCCGACCGCATCCGCATATTCACCGATCGCTTTTGCCACATTCATTGAACCGTTTCCGCCGATGTAAAAGAAGAAGCGCACGTCGTTTTCCCTTAATATAGCGACAATTCTCTCAACATCAGCAGCGGTTAACTTATGTCTCCATGTACCAAGCGCTGCCCCGGGAGTCCAGCGAAGCCGATAGCGATCTTGAATGGATAAATGATTCAATATAATAAAAGATTCATTTAAAAGACCGTGAATACCTCCGGCAGCCCCATAAATCTTCCCTGAAAATGGTGATTGTAAGATCGCGTCTATGATGCCGACCATCGAGTTGTTAATGACAGCGGTGGGACCTCCGGATTGCACAATCATACAATTTCCCTTCATTTGCAGCTTCCTTTCTCCTAATTGACGTGACTGTATGCCTCTTACCTTCGAGTTAAGCGCTTTACCAAAAAAGTAAGCATCGCCTATTACCATAAATGCGATGCCTTTATTATATTTATAATTTTCTAAAAAATCAACATTTTATTTGCATTTTTTGATTTTTCCAACAAATATCAAAAAATTACTTATGAACTGAATGGTCAAGATGAAGGGGATCCCCAAGTTTGACCACGGATTGGCGCTCCACAAGCTCTGGAAGCAACGTCACACGCTTTTGCTCTTTTTGCCTGCCTGTAATCATTGCAACCATTAAATCCATTACTTCTTTCCCCATGTTTTGAATGGGCTGGGCGATCGTTGTTAAAGGAGGCTCAACCACGGTCGCGATAATGGTATTATCGAATCCGATAATCGAGAGCTGATCTGGCACCTTCAGCCCCCATGCTTTTGCTGCCTGAATCGCTCCTATGGCTAACAGGTCATTGCAAGCAAATATGGCGGTGGGCCTGTCATCACTGTTTAAGTATTTCATCGTCACCCGCTTAGCTGCATCAACATGGTGAATATCTTGGACAAACTCAAAATCAGAACGGTGCTTGAGCCCGTTTTCTTCCATCGCCTGTTTAAACCCTCTGATTCTCTCTCTGTTGCTCCAAAGATCCCGTCCGATTACCGCGATGTTTCGGTGACCGTTTTTGATCAAATACGAAGCCGCCTGATAGCCTCCGAGAAAATCATCGAGAGCCACTGCGTTAATGGGAAACATCGGAAAATCCCGAGCTACGACCGCAACCGGTATTTCCTCCTTCACGAGCTCTTCCACTTTGTCTAAATTTTCAAATCCTGAAGCTAGAATAAAGCCATCCACTCTTTTTTGTTTTAACAGTGTAAGGTATTTATTTTCTTTTTCAGGCTGATAATCCGTGCTGCAAATCACTAGGTCATAGCCTGACTCATGCCCGCGATCCTCAATGCTTCTGGCCAGCTCAGAAAAAAATGGATTGGCTAGATCGGGAATGAGCAGGCCGATTGTTTTCGTTTGTTTCCCCATTAGCGCAGAGGCAATAATGTTCGGCTGATAATTCAGCCGCTCCATTACCTCACACACTCTTTCCCTGGTGCTTTCACTGATGCGCCCCGTGTTATTAATCACTTTCGAGACCGTTGCAATTGATACTTTCGCCTCTTTGGCTACGTCATAGATGGTTACCTTCATCTTGGTTCTTTCCTTTCTCTTTTTCCATGGTCCACAGGGAATAAGCGTTCCCTGTAAGTCCTTATCCTATTTCGACAGGAATGGAATTTTGATTCATGGATTGATAAGCTTTCTCTAAATAGCGTATTAATTCCAGTGAGCAGTCCACATGATAGATGGGTGTTTTTCTTTCCGTGATGCACG
The DNA here is from genome assembly GCF_002797355.1 of Bacillus xiapuensis. Lineage (GTDB taxonomy): Bacteria > Bacillota > Bacilli > Bacillales > Domibacillaceae > Bacillus_CE > Bacillus_CE xiapuensis. The sequence goes on from NZ_KZ454939.1 coordinate 1,460,066, forward strand.
CCTGAAAATGCTCTATTTGATTGAGGTACGGGTCGTCTTCAAACGTCTCTTGTAAAATGATATTTCCTTTACTGTCTTTTACATAGACTTTACCGCGCTTATTGAGGGAAACATCCGGGCGAAATGCTGAATCTACAAAAATGGAACCTTTTGGGCCGATAATTTCAAAACGGTCGATAAACGGCAATTCCATAGAAGCTGTCACTTCAGCGGTTCTTCCTTGGTCATCGACTAAGAAGCAATGCGACGTCATATCAATTGGATGGTTGGGATGAAGGCTGCCGGACATAGATACTTTCACTGGTTTCATCCCGATTAACTGAGTAACCGCGTGCATGCCGTAACAGCCCACATCCCACATCGCACCTCCGCCAAGCTCACGGTTCAGCCGGATATCGTCCGGATTGGTAAGCTGCCATGAAAAATGAGCTTTCACATGCCTGTAATCGCCTATAATTCCTGATTTCAGCAATTCTTTTACTTTATTATGCTGGCGGTGAAATTGATACATGAAAGCTTCCATAAACACTGTGCCGTTCGCTTCAGAAACTGCCTTGACTTCAAGCATGTCTGCTTCTGTTAAGACAGCAGGCTTTTCCAATAAAACATGTTTGCCTGCGTTCATGGCTTTTACCGCCCATTCCTTATGTAAAGAGTTGGGAAGCGGAATGTATAAAGCTTCTATTCCTGGATCGTTAATTAGTTCTTCATAAGAACGATAAATCTTTGGCACGTTAAACCGCTCAGCTTTTTCTTTACTTTTGGAAGCAACGGCTGAAACAATCGCTTGTTTAGACCGGCGCAGCGCCGGCACCACTTCCTCATAAGCAATGTTTGCCGCACTGAGAATTCCCCAATGAATATTCATCTGTAAGCCTCCCTTTTTATCTTTTTATGCAACACAAGGTTAAGCGCTTACTTCAGTATACATCAAATCAAAGTGATTTTAAAAGCAATATTCTGAAAATTTTTCGGTGAATGAATGGCTCACCCGCAAACGGGAAGCATTTTTACTTATGTAATCTGTACTTTTTGTGTATTTAATCTTATCTGGTTGGGCTTTCTTCCCCCCTCTCTGATAAAAAGAGGAACAAAGGCTCCCGTCCTTTGCAGCCTGCATCACACAGGCCAAGACGAAGCGGGCATGCAGGTGCCGCGTAGACTTTGGCTTCCTAAAAGGGACGTCTTACGGCACCTCATATCCGCGATAAAGCCGCCGTCCTTCACCGGCCGACAAGCAAGCTGTTGCCGATTGTGAAGACAAATGCTACTGGAGCCTGGCCTGCAGTTCGCTTGACATGACATTTTTAACCGGGAAGGATTCTTTCAGCCGCTCGATTTGTTCAATGACTTCTTTGTACCATTCCTCATCTTCATATTCTTCTTGAAAATAGAGGCGGCTGTTCGGCGATTGCGCTAGGATTTGTATTTTCATTTTAAGAACCGTCCCTGCCGTGCTGTCTTCATCACCAATCAGCATACCTTTCGGGTAAGATTCTGATTGGCTGACCCATAATTGAGCTTTTGGATGGCTTTTGACAAAACGGATAACTTCAGAGATGGAGCTTGCCTGTTTCATTCTCTATCACCTCACTTATTATATACCTGCTTTGAATGAAGTTTAAAACCGAACATATGGCATCTGACTATAATGGAGGCTGCTTTTCAATTCTCTATAAAAAGTGACCTTGTTCCTTCCTCTCCGCGGATGAAAATGAAACTTCTGCTTCTATGCCCTGCTCTGGAAGGAGTTTTTTTGGCAGCTTACATGCGGGATAAAAATTCTGCTGAAATAAAGACCCTTCAATGCAAGAAGCCGCTTCTTCCATCCATTCAGCTATGCTGGCCAACATACTGAAAAAGAATCATCCCATTGCTGTTGCTGTGTCAATTTTATCTTGAATAGACACAACGTGAATTCCCTTTACTTTAAAGTGTTCCATAAGCTCAATTAAATGTTTTATACTCCGACTGACACAATCTAATTGATACAAAGGTTTCCTACCTTAACGTTGTAAACGTATAATCCTGATACTCCTCCTTAAAGAAAAGGTAGGAATAATGAAAAAACCTTAAAAGATAGATTATTCTATATATTTCCTCAATGGAGAAATTACGCTTCTATGCTCGGCATTTTCGCAATTGGCTGTGCAAGTAAGCTCTCTAGATAAGGGATGCTTGACATTAGGCTTCATAGAATGAAAGACTCGCTGCTCAAAAGAACTTTTGTCACTGAATTGTTGTTGACAAACTAGGAGACAACGAGAAGAATAAAGGCAAGACAACTAGATGGAGGCTAATGTCTAATGCGAGTTTTTGTGTTTATCATCGTGTTCTTCTCATTTTTTGATTTGTTTACGCAGTTGCCGATTATGAGCCCTTTTGCAAAGTCGCTTGGGGCTAAGCCTTTATTGATCGGACTCATCGTTGGCATTTATTCCCTTTCTAATACGGTCGGCAACGTATTATCCGGTTTTCTAACCGATAAGAAAGGCGCTTTTCGGATCGTAGTGGCGGGTCTTTTATTAACAGGACTATCGCTTTTCGGATATCGTCTGGCAGAAGATGCGTATACACTGATGGCGGTCCGGTTTATCCATGGATTAGTGGCCGGTTTAATTGTGCCGGCTGCATTCACCTACTTAGCCAATGCGGCCTCAGACAAAAACAAAGGAAAAAGCGCGGCGATCTCAGGGGCATTTATCGGAATGGCAGCGGTTATCGGCCCCGCTTTCAGCGGCATCGTCGCCAGCAGAACGAGCGAGGTGACCGTTTTAAGCTTCACAGCCTTTTGTATGCTGCTGTTAGCCTTAATTGCTTTCTTTTTATTAAGAAAGCAACCAAGTCTCCACCCGCAGGCCGTCTCTAAGCAAACGCTGCCCATCCGCTTGCTCTTTCAAAAGACAAATGTAGTCAAATCATTTATCGGAGCCTTTATGCTGATGTTTTCTCAAGGTGTTCTTGCCTATATGCTGCCGTTAAAAGTTACCGCTCTTGGTTGGGATGCACAAACGAGCGGCATGCTGCTGAGTACGTTTGGTATGACATCGATTCTGTTTTTTCTCCTTCCTACCAATCGATTATTTGACCGCGTCAAACCAGCCTGGACATTAGGAATGGGGATGACGGCGATGGGCGTCAGTTTAATTTTGCTTAGCCAGCTAAACAGCGCCTCCCTGCTCTACCTTTGCATGAACTTGTACGGCATTGGCTTCGCTCTGTTATTTCCGTCGCTCAATTCCTTGTTGGTGGACGCAATTGAGCCCGCTCATCGCGGTAAAGCCTACGGTTATTTCTATGCCTTTTTTTCATTGGGTGTTGTAGTCGGCTCTGGAATCACCGGACTATTCGCGCTCACACCTGTACAAGGCTTTCTTTTTACGGGCATTTTACTGATTATGGCTGCTGGCGGCAGTCTGTTGAAAGATCCCCCTGTCCTGAAAGAAAAACAATTTTATTAATCTAAAGAAGAAAGCTGCCTCTCTAACTTACTGGAGAGGCAGCTTTCTTATCAGCCATCAGACTATTCTAGCAAGAGGAGATTCACATAATCTACCACATGATCGGTTTGGCCACCATAAACCAAAGCATTAGCATCAGCAGCAGGATGTAAATCCATACCGACTGATGTAGTTTGTCCGCAAGCTTTTTCTTATCCGAATCGGGTTCATTCCATTTTTTTAGTGTGGGGGAAAAAGCGCGAGCAAGGAAAAACACTGAGCTAGCCATCACAAGCACAGTCATGACAATCCAGGAAGCTGTCCATGACCATGGGCCTTTTAAAATGAGTAAAATACCGGATGCTACCAGCACATGCCCGGCATGCTTCACCAGCCGAACCAAAAAAGTAAAGATGCTGAGATATGCAGCCTGGACTTCCGCTTGCACCTTGTATAATTGTCTGACAAGAGGAATCAATACGAAAAAAGGACCGATAGACAGCACCGCACTCATTACATGAATATAGACAAGGACCTGATAAAGGATGTCCACTGACTTACAACATCACTTTTGCACTTTGCGGAATTCATGAACCCATACCTGCATATGCGGAAGCCAAGGCATACCGGGATGCATCGCTAAAATCGCTTCTTTATACTCTTCTACGCTATTGTATCCTTCCTGTTTGGCGTGCTCATCTGTCAGTTCGCCAAGCGTCTGGCGATACACGTTTTCAACAACAAAGTTTGTTCCTTCCAAGGTCATCACCTCGCCGACATCTGCATATCGGCCATTGCGGCGAGTGGCTGTTTTTTGTCCGTTCAAAACTTTTTCAACATCTTCTTTCACTGTTACTAAGCGTTCGATCGTGCATGTTTTGGGAGGCAATTGCGCATGCTCATTCGCCATGTAAGTAACCACCTTTACAATATAGTCTTACTAATTATACTTTCTTTAAGAGAGAAAGCAAAGATCATCGGGTGAATATTCGCTTTTCCGGCCGACATCTGTTTTCAAATCCTTCCTATTGATGTATAATATTATTACATATCCGTACATTAAAAAAGGCCGCTTGAGATGCTGGACACATCACAAGCGGCGATACAATAGCTGGTTCCCTATGGGGATCGGCGCCAAGACGATCTAAAACCGCCCGAGCCGCCTATTACTCAAGGGCGGTTTTAGTTTTTCTTTGTTGACAGAATCAGCACCACGAGACCCGCAAATGAGATCATTAACGTTAATGCTTCAAACACTGTCATTCGGCACCACCTCCCTCCTGCTGTGAATACATAACCGGAGGAGCGCGCCGACCACCCTTGAGAAACCCAATCTATTGTTCTTTTATTATAACATAAGTCCAAACGTACGTTTCAGCAGCGGGCAGAATTCTTATGTAACCTTGAAGTGCTCTAATACCGGGCCTTATGGAGGAGCGATCTCGGGGAATAAATAACTTCTTTGTTCTACTATAAGGGGACTCTAAATTAAAAAGCCCAACATCTCTGCAAATAAAAATAGAGAAATTGAGCTTTTTGGTTACTTCATTCGTTTATTGAATTCATTAACTGGAAAAAATATTCAGGTTTATGAGTCTTATTTAGGTTATACCATGAATGTAATGTGTCTGGTGTAAATACATCTATTTTTTTTAGTACCTCCATTGCAAATTCCAAAGGAGCTATTCCTGAGGCAGTAACTAAATTCGCATCAGATACCGCAGATCCCAACTCATAGAACTTTTCTCCCTTATAATTTGGACATACCATTTTAGTATATTCTAAGTTATTACTTGTATGCTTTCTAGTATCTAAGTATCCCATATTCGCGAGGGCATCAGTTGCACCACAAATTGCAGCAACAATAGTGCCAAGCTTTAAAGCTTGGCCAATTCTTTCTAATATAGGCTGATGAACATCTTCCCTCCAAGTAGTCCCTCCTGGCAAAATGAAAAGATCTTTACTTTCAAGGGTACATTCATCTAGGGAAATATCCGGTATTATGCGCAGCCCGCCCATGGTAGTAATCATTTCTCTGTTAGCTCCCACTGTAGTTATTTTTAAAGGTGCTAGATCCTTCTTGAAATACCTTCCTGAGTTCAGTTCAGAAATTAAATAGCCGTATTCCCAGTCTGACATTGTATTAAATACATAAAGATAAACTTTTTTGGCTTGCATCTATTAACACTCCAATCACAATTGATATGGCCTATTATAAAATAACTTCCCTGACAGCTAACGTCAGGGAAGTTATCATCCTTGATAAAATTTTATTAATTCCGACAGAACTTCAACGAGTCTTTCCTTAAGGCTTATTGGTTGTATAACTTGAATAGATTTATCGTACGGTAAAAGTAGATAAGGTATATATGTATGGATCACATCTTTTTCAAGAAGAAATACTGCTTGATTTGAAGTCCGTTCTTGTAAATAATGTTCTAAAAACCAATGTTGGCAAATGTCATCTAACGCCCCCTTGTTTCCACTGATAACTAAAGGAGTGCTCCCTGTTTTATCTTCTATAGTTGGAAGGAGGTTTTTCATAAAAAAGTCACGTGCTGAAAAGTTTTCTGGCTGGTTAAACTTATTTTCGATTGGTCTTAGACTTTCCATTCGATCCACTCTAAAACTTCGGATATCCTTCCTAAGATGACAAAATCCAATCATATACCACTTATTATTCCAATAAATAATTCTGTACGGATCAAACAGCCTATACTTTGATTCTTCTTCTCCACTTTTACAGTATTGAATTTTTACAGTGTATCCGTCAGCTACGGCCTTCTCTAACTCTCTCAAGAAAGGTTTCACGGGAAAGGAATTTAATCGATTTATTACTTCAAGACTGGTTAAGTGTTGGTTTATCTTTGTTTCCTGCTCTTGATTTGAATATTTACTTAGCTTTGAAATAGCCCTATTTAGTGCTTCACCACCATAATATCCGGCTTCTTCTGCAAAAACAGCAGCATGATAAAGAGCGGTTTGCTCTTCCATATCAAAAAAAAGAGGAGCCTCAATAAAATGGGGCAATAAAGTGTATCCCCCGTTATGTCCTGGTTCGGAAATGATAGGTACGCCACTTGTTGAAAGTGTATCAATATAACGATAGACAGTCCTTATATTCATCTCTAACTTTTCTGAAATTTGTTTTGCAGTAATTTTTTTACCTGATCTAAGCATCCATAGAATTGCTAGTATATTGTCGATTTTAGGCATATAACTCTGCCTCCATATGGGAGATATTCCTTCCTTTATATAAATCACGATATGCTTCACCGCGTAATTCATTCTAACATGATTTTTATGATATTTTTTAATCGGCCTTTAAATTTTCCTTCTTTATCTCTAAAGCATAAAAGAAATGCTGAGCCATCGTAATAAGCCCAGCAGCTATTGTTACTATTGTACAGACAGCAGGGCTTTCGAAATTCCGATGAAGTATTCAGACTCGCGAATGATGTGATTAAGAACTGTTTTGGCTACTGGATTTTTTTGAACAGCCTTGCTTTTTTCTTTAATTTGACGGCAAAGTTCAATAAACTGTTCACTCTGCTGCATGCAAAATTCCGTGAGCTTTAACATTTCCTGATACAAAACTGCGGGAACGTAGCTTCCTGAACGAGTAATTGCTTCAATCAACCGAACAATCTTCTGGTGGGTTTCAGAAAAGGCTTCTTCCCATTTGTGTAATGCCTCTGTATACTTCTTCTCTAAATCAGGCAGCAGCTCACGAATCACAACGGTATGCTCTTCCTCTTGATGCTTCCAAAACTCCGCTTCGTCTAAAATGCGCAGCGGCATTTGCGGCCCATAATAAAATTGCATGCTCTTCCCTCCTATTAGTTGTCTGTCCACTTATAGGTATGTCCTTTTAAAAGGATTCATGACAGGTTCAACTAACGGATGGATTTCTGCGGAAGTGCAATGGGTCAGTATCTTGGGTAGCGGATTTATAGGAATAATGCGAGCGCATAATTAAGCAGTGATCGCTTAAACTAAGAAGGAATGCTGCTAGTAAAGGATGATGACAATGAATAAGAAAAAAGAAAAGCAAGCCATGCCCCATGAAGCAGAAAATAACCAGTCCGCTGCCGGCGAGGAAAGCGGATTAGCGCTGATTCAAGAACAAATCAGCGACGTTTATAACGAAGGAACCATGGATGAAGAACAGCAACATTGAAGCAAAAAAAAGAAAAGAGTGTTTAGCTCTTTTCTTTTTTTGCGCACAAGCAAGCTAAAGCTTACAAGCTGAATTTTTCTACAGTCTTCTCAAGACCTTCACATAATTGAAGCAGCCGCTTGTTCGATTCATTTATTTTGTTCATCGCCTCTTTTTGTTGGTCACAAGCGGCGGCTACTTGGCTCGCTTGATCGGCATTATTTTTTGAGATATCCGCCATGCTGTCCATGGAAGCCACGACCTCCTCTGAGCCGGCCGATAATTCCTCTGTAACAGCGGAAACTTCTTGAATGTGGTGATTTACCTCATGAATCGAACTTCTAATGTGCTGCAAGGACTCTCCTACATCCATCACAGTTTTTGTTCCGCTCTCCACCTTTTTCGTGCTGACATCCGCAAGCTGAATGACTTCATCCGTGACGGCTTGCAGCCCTCTCACCAATTCTGTGATGTGTTTAGCTGAAACCGTTGATTCTTCTGCGAGTTTTTTTACTTCATTGGCTACAACAGCAAAGCCCTTGCCATGATCACCTGCGCGAGCCGCTTCGATGGAGGCGTTTAATGCCAATAAATTCGTTTGCTCGGATATAGAAGAGATGACAGAAACCATTTCCTCAATGTTTTTGAATTTATCTCCAAGGTCCTTGATCTCTTCATTCGACTTAATCACGGATGCCTTTACATCATTAATTTCTGCTACGGCCGCTTTTGTTTGCGTATAACTGTTATCCACTAATTCGGTTACGCCGTTGCTTGTTTCAGCTATCGAAGAAGATGATTCCGCAATGCGCTGTACGCCAATCGCCATTTCTTCCATTGCTTGAGCGGATTCTGAATGATTAGTCATCTGTACTTGGCTGCCTTTTGCCATTTGATGCGCATGAGAAACGATCTCTTCATTCGCCGCCTTCACCGATTGCACCTCAGCGGCTAATTCTTTAGCTGAATTCATAAAGGCAGAGGATGAGGTGTAAATCGATTCTATCATCTTCTTTAAGTGCGATACGGTCGCGGTAAAATTAGCTGTGAAGGTTTGGATTTCATCTTCTTTTTTTATTTTAATCTCTGTCACGCTATTTAGCGCTTCTCCAATTCGCCCCTTTGCTAATTCATCTAAACCGGTATTTAACTTCGATAATGGCTGAAGTGAGCGGTTGATCGAATAGTAAAGAATGAAACAAGCGAGAAGAATAATGACGATCAGCAGGCCGATCATAAAGGGCAATGTTTGCTTTAATGTTTCAGACTGAATAGAATCAACCTGCTCAGCCGGAATATCGAGGCCCAGCACACCAATGACTTCCCCTTGCTCTGATGTAATCGGAACAAAAACAGATAAATATTTTCCAAATTCAGGATCATCGATAATCTCGGTAAATGCCGGCTTTCCTTCTAACGCCGGAGAAACCTGTTTGTTTGAAATAGCAGGCAAAAACTCTCCTAACTCCGTTGCATCTTTCTCTTCCCCATCGACTAATAATTGCACTTTATCATTTTCAATTCTTACCGTATATAGATACTTGGCGCCTATATGCTGCTTCAGCTCGTTCAGCTGTTTTCTGATAGCCCAGTATGTCTCATTTTTTTCTGGGTTCTCAGCGAATTTTTGGTAATCCTCCTTATCAATAAAGGAAGCTGCTTGTTCCCCTAAATGGATTCCTTGACTGCCGATCGTTTTCTCAATGGTGGAATTGGTATGCACCGAAAGAATCAGAACCGCAGCCGCCAATATCAGCAGGAGGATAGCGAATGTTACGGCTGTTAATCTGCGAGCGATAAGTGATCTTTTTTTCATTGAATACAGTGATTCTCCCTTCAGTAGTGTATCATCAATATTTCCGTAAGCTTATAGGCCATTATTTCCCCGGCAAGCGCAGAAACTGACATAAATCTGCTTTTGCTTCCAGGTTATAAGAAAAATGCTGGCGATTTTTAGACTCCTTGGAAATACTTTAATATTATAATGGAAAAAGGGCCGAGGAGGAACAAAAAATGGACATATGTGATAAGATAAAGATAGGTTTCTTGAAGGGAGTGTTTTCATGGCAAATACCCATGTATTTTCCCGCGGAGAGGAGATCGCTAACTCCATCACTCATGGGGTTGGAGCTGTTTTCAGCATCGCGGCTCTAACATTGCTGATCGCTTTGTCCAGCATTTATGGAAATGTGTGGCATGTGGTTAGCTTTATGGTTTTTGGTATTACCATGCTGCTGCTTTATTTATCCTCTACATTAGTGCACAGTTTCCCGCGGGGAAAGGTCAAAGATTTATTCGAAATTTTCGACCACTCGTCCATTTATTTATTTATCGCGGGCACCTATACGCCATTTCTGTTCTTAGCTGTCAAAGGAACTCTCGGATGGACATTATTTGGGGTCATTTGGGGGCTGGCACTGATCGGCACGGTCTTTAAATGCTTCTATGTAAAGAGATTTTTAAAAACATCTACTATATTATACGTTGTCATGGGCTGGCTGATTGTGTTTGCCTGGGAACCGCTCATACAAAATATTTCGTCAAACAGTGTTGTTTTGTTAGTTACTGGCGGCATTTTGTATACGATTGGAGCGGTATTCTATGTATGGAGAGGCTTTAAATTTCATCATATGATTTGGCATTTGTTTGTGTTAGCCGGAAGTGTTTCTCACTTCTTTTCCGTGCTTTACTTATTGCCAGGCATTTAAAAAAGAATCGCTCAACTGGCGATTCTTTTTTATCATTCTCAGCTGTTGCGCCACCATAAGCGCATGAACTGCTAATTAAATGAATAGGAGGATTCCACATGGAGCCAATAAAAGCGGAACAATTGACCTTTACTCAGGGCGTCAAAGACTGCATTCCCACATTATTGGGATACATCAGTATAGGCTTTGCAGCGGGGGTTATCGGAGTATCCTCCGGGCTTAGCATATTGGAAATTGCGCTTTTGTCCGCGCTTGTATACGCAGGTGCCGCTCAATTTATCATTTCCGGGATGCTGGCGACTTCAAGCGGGGCTGCTGCCATTATTTTCACAACTTTTATCATTAATTTACGTCATCTTTTATTAAGCGCTACACTAGCTCCTCACTTTTCTCAATATTCTGTATGGAAAAACATCGGGATAGGATCACTTGTGACCGATGAATCATTCGGGGTTGCCGCCAGCCGGATCTTTAGTGGAAAAGCGGTAAATGACCGCTGGATGAACGGATTGAACATCACCGCTTATGTCTCTTGGGTTGCATCCTGCATTCTTGGCGCGCTACTGGGCAAGTGGGTGCCGGATCCGGAAGCGTATGGATTGGATTTTGCTTTAACAGCGATGTTCATTGCTTTACTCGTTTTACAATTGGAGAGCCTCAAGCGGTCACAGGTAAAACATAACTTATTTTTAATGACTTCCATGGTCATCTGTATGTATGCTCTCTCTTTCTTCTTCTCCATTGATGTTGCTGTCATTCTTTCCACCTTAATTGTGGCAACGATTGGTGTGGTGACTCGACCATGACGGTTCATCCCTTTGTTTTATTAGTTATTATCGGCTGTGCGCTTGTGACGCTTGTCCCTAGAGTCGCTCCTTTCCTGATTGTCCGGAAGCTGCGCCTGCCTCAAGCGGTTATGACATGGCTTTCCTTCATCCCTGTTTGCATATTGACTGCACTCGTAATAGGAAGTGTGCTGACGAAAAATTCTGCCCAGCGGCCCAAGGTGGATTCAGAAACCTTTTTAGTCTTAATGCCCACTATACTTATCGCTTTATGGACGAAAAGCCTGCTGATAACTGTCATTTTTGGTGTGGCGGCGATGGCAGCTTTAAGAGCTTTCCTGTAAATATCTTCCCTAAAGGGAGGTCATATAAAAAGAGAACTCTATGGGAAATACGTCCAAAAGAGTTCTCTTTGTTAAATTGAATTCTATCCATGTTTACTTAGCCAGCTCGCTAGGCAGAATCCTTCCAAATATATAATGCATTCAGTAATTTTGTTTGAAATTTAATCATATGAACATTCTCCTTTCTTGTTTTTCATTTTTAGAACAGCCGTTGAATTTCGTCGGATTGTTTGTATTGCAATTCTTCATAAATCTCTTTCACGCGCTGTTCGTGAAAATAGTCTTCCATCGTTTTTTGACGTCTTTTAATCGTGATGGTGGCAAAAATCAGATTGATCGTCACTCGTACTCACCTCCCTTCAGAAAGCAAATCATGCTTCTGCCTAGGAAGTAACGGATGAAAGCTGGCCAAATGGTAAATGGCGGCTGGCGAAATAACGCCAGCCGCCTCTCTAAGTATATCCATTCCTTCAAATAAATAGCAACACTATTCTAAAAAAACAAAAAGGGGCATTTCGCTCATTTATAAAGGCTACAGAACATATGCTGCTAATGTCCGCTGTACTTCGAATATGCTGTTATCCTTCCTGAATTGTTTAGCGACCGGATTTTCCACACCAGAAATCCAAATTAACAATTCAGCTTCTAAATCAAATGTTCCAGCTGTTTCTACGCTGAAGTGAGTAATATTGCGATAAGGAATGGAGTGATATTCCATCTTTTTCCCTGTCATTCCCTGCTTGTCGATAAGGATTAACCGCTTATTGCTAAATACAATTAAATCGCGCAAAATTTGAAATGCCTTCTCTATCTGCTCTCCATCCGCTATAATCAATTTCAGCGTTTTTTCTACCTTTTTAATATCCGCTTCTGTGGCATTGCCAATTAATCCATCAAATAATCCCATTGATTTCACTCCTTATGCTGCTGTTGATTAAAATATATCTTCCAGAGCTTTTCTTAACAATCCTATGCTGCGGTCGAGATCTGTTTTTACTTGCTTTTTATATAGCTTTGCTTTTTCATAATCCGCAAATTGGTAAATGACCACTTCCTTGTATTTCGCCCCTTCTTGCAGCTTTTTATGCCTTTTCAAAATGCCGTCATCAATTAATTCGTGAAGGGATCGATAAATTTCTGAATGATTCGGTTCATACCCAAATTGTTTAAACGTCGCTTTTAATTCATCCATCGCTTGCATGCCATACAAACGATTTTCCTCAACAAAATGAATCATGAATAATTTCAAAAACGCCCGCTGCTTGATTAAAAATTTCCCTTCGCCCCTCGCCATAAGAGCTTCACCGTCCTTTAGATGCTTGTCGGAAGATTTTATATGTATATTGTAGCAAATATGGAGCGATGTAACTACTGTTTTTCATATTTTGAATTTTGCACATAGTGAAATAAGATCGAGCGAGCATCTTAGGCTTTACAGATGCTCGCTAGCTTTGTAAATATGGGGTGACTTTATGGATGACTTCTCGCAGCGCCGCAGCGTTTTGCTCATACATTTTCTTCGTTTTAGTACAATTGGTTGAAAGTGCAAATGACTCCATATCCGCCGCGAACTTTTTTAAATTCGCCAATAATAATGGTCTTTCTTGAGGTGTTGGTGTTTGCAGCTGATCATCGTATACATCAACATCAAGCTCTCCATAGGTATTCACTTGTCCGATAAATACATTCTCCAGAGAAACTCCCGCTGCCTCCAGCTGTTCATTGAGCCACTCTTTTGTCTTCCCGCTTTCAGCAAGCGAGTCCAAGAGCAATCGGCCGTCCATGATGATCGTATGGGGCTCTTTTTCGTTTAGTTGCGGAAGATTTAAATCTTTTCTCGTCAGCGGCTGTTTGTCTTTCTTTAATAAAGTGTTTAGGCTGCCGTCATGCTCTAAAACGGCATATTCCACATCGGTAATGGAAAAAATATTGTTTTTCCGCAAAAGCGACAGCAATTCATCAATCGTATATTTTTCCTTCTTTAAGTTCTCTTCCAGCACTTTTCCGTCTTTAATAAAAATGGTGGACGACCCTTCCACTACCCCGCGAAATGCCTTGCTTTTTAAAGCAAGATAACCCGCTAGCAGAGGAATCAGCCCCCAAATAACAATCGCCACTAATCCGTCTAAAACAGAACGTTCACGAACCAAGGATACTTCAGCAGCAATGCTGCCGATTGTAATGCCCGTGATATATTCAAAAAAGGACAATTGAGATATTTGCCGCTTGCCAATTAACTTCGTGATAATAAACAATACAATGAGAAAAGAAAGGGAGCGAAGTGTAACATCTAACCACTGTGGCATTCGTAATCTCCTTTACTTATGCTTAAAATCCTTGATATTGCGGCTCTGCCTTTTCCAGTTCATAGATCCGCTGATTCATTCGAGAAATCACGTCATGCAGTGTTTCCATGCTTTCGTGAAAGACTCTCTGCGACTCCTGATCCTGCGACAGCATAGCCAGCTTGCTGAACACAGCTTCCGCATGCTTTAAACCCGCTGTACACGTCTTTACATCAGATGCGACCGTCATAGGGAACCCTCCTTTAAGGCTGATATTCAATCGAAACCGCATGAGCAATGCACGGTATCGATTCATTTTGCTGGTAGGACAGCGGTGAAAGCAAAGCGCCGGTTGCTACTATAAGAATTCTTTTCAGCTCTCCCTTTTTCATGCGCTTCAGCAGATGACCGTACCCGACCACAGCCGAGCAGCCCGCTCCGCTCGCCCCTGAAAATACCGGCTGGCTGTCCTTATAAATCATGAGCCCGCAGTCTTGAAATTGCCTGTCCGTAATGGAAATCCCCCGCTCCGTCAGCATTTCAAAAGCAATTCTGCGTCCGATAGAACCTAAATCGCCGGTGACAATTAAATCATAATGCGCCGGATCGAGCTTTAAAGAAGTTAAGTGGCTGATAATCGTATCAACGGCTGCTGGGGCCATCGCTCCCCCCATATTGAAAGGGTCTGTTAATCCCATATCAATTACTTTCCCGATCGTGGCCGAAACCACCCTTGGACCATCCCCCTCCTGCGCCACAATGGCAGCGCCGGCTCCTGTTACCGTCCATTGTGAAGTAGGCGGCTTTTGGCCGCCATACTCAGTGGGATAACGAAATTGCTTCTCTACCGCTGCGTTGTGGCTGGAGGCAGCGGTTAAAATATAATGAGCCCCTTTGCTGTTAATAATGAAAGAGCTTAAAGCCAGACCCTCCATAGACGTTGAACAAGCGCCGAATAACCCGATATAAGGCACTCCAAGCGTTCTCGCCGAAAAGCTAGTCGGGGTGATTTGATTAATTAAATCTCCGCCGAAGAAAAATTCGATATCTTCCTTCTGCAATTTCGCTTTTTCAATTGCCCGGAAAGAAGCATCTTCAATTAACTTTTTATGGGCTTTTTCATATGTTTCCTGCCCTAGCCACAAGTCGCCATGAAGAACATCAAAATCTTCGGCGATCCGTCCATTTCCTTCAAACGGCCCCCCGACGGTTCCAGTAGAAATGATTACCGGCTTGTTCTCAAAGACCCATGTTCGCTTTCTTTCCACCCTATCCCGCACCTCCAGCACTTAATTCTTTAATTGTGAATTTTGCACATAATGCTTTTATTCACTTTTGTATTGCGGCTCCTCTTGTTCCACTTCGTTAATTCTTGGCTGCAGCGTATCAATCACCGTTTGTGTTTGGCTCGCTGCCGTTTGGAACAATTGCTTAGCTTGCTGGTTATCTGTCGCTAAAACGAAGCTTTCTAAGCTGGCTTGTGCGCTTTTCAATCCTGCCATCGTTGTTTTCAAATCGTTGATTACAGTCATGGTCAGTTCCTCCTTATGGTCAGTTCCCTACTAGTTTAAACAAACAGAGGCAATTTATTTTTGGAAATTTGCGGTATTTAACATGATAAATGATCATTTTTTGCTTCTTTTTTCATTCTGTATGCTAAAATATTTTAAATTGCCTATTTACATAACTGTGTACTGGAGGTAGCAAAATGTTCTTTCATGTAGCCAAAAGGATGGAACAATTTGGCCCGTCCATTTTTAGCGAATTAAAAGCTTATAAATTAAAAAAGCAGGAAGAAGGACAGACAATCATCGATTTAAGCTTAGGCAGTCCGGATTTGCCGCCAGCGGCTGCTGTTTGCGAAACATTATCAGAACTGGCGGGAGATTCCAGCCAATACGGTTACACTTTATCCGGCACGAAGGCATTTTACCAAGCGGTAGCTCACTATTACCGCCGCGTATATCATACTGCGCTTGACCCTGAAACGGAAATTGTCCATGCAATGGGCTCACAGGAAGGGCTTGTTCATTTGCCGCTTGTATTCGCCGATCCCGGCGATACAATTCTTGTTGCAGATCCGGGCTATACAGCTTATGAAACGGGCCTTGCTGTCGCGGGAGCCGAGCCCTACTTTATGTCTTTAACGAAGGAAAATAATTTCTTGCCGGATCTATCCGCCATTCCCGAGGAAGTGACCTATAAAGCGCGGATGATCATTTTGAATTATCCGGGCAATCCGATACCGGCAGTGGCTAACGAGGATTTCTTTCGGAAGGTCATCAATTTTGCCAAGAAATACAATATTGTTGTGCTTCACGATGCAGCTTATTCAGAATTTTACTTTGATAGTCAACGTCCATTAAGCTTTTTATCCGTTCCCGGAGCGAAGGAAGTCGGCATTGAAATTAATTCCTTGTCTAAAAGCTTCAGTTTAGCTGGAGCCAGAATTGCTTATATCGCCGGAAATGCGCACATGATTCGGCTGATTACTCAGCTCAAATCCAATTTAGATTATGGGGTGTTCGCTCCAATTCAGGCTGCGGGAATTGCCGCACTGAATCATGCTGAAGAAATCGGAAAAACGGTTAGAGCTGTGTTTGAACGCCGCCGCAACCGATTCGTCGATGAGCTGAGAAAAATTGGCTGGCTCGTCGATAAGCCATCAGGAGGGATGTTTCTTTGGGCAAAGATCCCGGAAGGCTGGTCGTCTAAAGAATTTTCCTTTACCTGCATTGACGAATCTGGTGTCGTAATGGTGCCTGGAGTGGCTTTTGGAAAAAACGGCGAAGGTTATGTAAGAATTGCCCTTGTTCATCCAGAGGAAGTCTTAGCCGAAGCCGCTCAAAGATTAGCCGCTGTCATTTCTGAAAGAGCATAAAAAATAAGCCGGGCTAGCCAATAAGAACAAAGGTCTTATTGGCTAGCCCGCTCTTTCGTTTAATTTAATTGATGCTTGGCGGCTAAAGAAGCCGGCGCCATGTTGATCATTTGCTGAACGATAAAGACAAAAACAGCCAAATCATCAACAATTCCAATGGCTGCAAAGAAATCAGGAATGAGATCAAACGGCAAAAGAAAGTATCCGGCAATAAATCCAACGGAAAGGGCCTTTTTCCCCCACGATACTTCACTGCTGATAAAGAAATCCTTTAAAAACGGAAGAAAACGCCGGATATTCAGCAGAAACCGCACCCGTTTCCATATCTTTTTCATCGTATACCTTTTAAGCTGATCAGCGGTTAGATAGTATGTTTAAAAGTATCATGGCTGTGAAAATTTTTCAAGTGAACGAATGTCAATCCTTTGCACAGCCGCCGGCATTCTATACAATGTATTTTAAATCCTTACACTTTTATATATAATAGGATGTGGATTTTTAACATTGCGAAAATTGAAGAGGGATGATATGAAAGAATCGAAAAGAATGAAATCCTTAAAGCTGTCGACTTTTCAGCTAATTGTAGTGCTGTATTTAACTGGAGCATTGTTATCGACCGGGCTGCTTCTGCTGCCGATAGGACATAAGCCGGGTGTCGATTTATCCTTAATAGATGCGTTGTTTGTTGCGGTCAGCGCGCTGAGCGTAACTGGGTTGTCGACGGTTGGAATTGTGGATACCTTTAACACGATCGGCTACTTCTTTATTTTATGTATTTTACAGGTCGGCGGAGTTGGGATTATGACATTAAGCTCGATTATTTGGCTTCTTGTCGGCAAAAGAATCGGCATGCGCGAGCGCCAGCTGATTATGGCTGATCAAAACCGAACAGATTTGGCGGGCCTTGTTAAGCTGATGCGGGAAATCTTTCTGTTGATTCTAGGCATTGAAGCCGCCGGCACGCTCATTTTAGGCATCTATCTCTTGCAATACTATCCGACAGCCAATGAAGCTTTTTTGCACGGTTTATTCGGTGCGATCAGCGCTACAACAAACGGAGGATTCGATATAACGGGCCAGTCCCTCCTTCCTTTTAAAGACGATTATTTTGTTCAATTTATTAATATGATTCTGATCGTCCTTGGAGCGATTGGTTTTCCTGTTCTCGTGGAAATTAAAGACTATTTAACGTACAGAGGCCCGCATAAATATTGCTTTTCCTTATTTACAAAGTTGACAACCACAGTCTATGGCATTTTAGCCGTACTGGGAGCGCTCGGTATTTATTTTCTTGACCGAACTCACTTTTTTGCGGACAAATCATGGCATGAATCTTTCTTCTATGCTGCTTTTCAGTCGATTGCAGCTAGAAGCGCAGGCTTAACAACACTTGACTTAAATGAATTCTCAATGTCTACATTGCTCTTTATCTCGACTCTCATGTTTATTGGCGCTTCTCCAAGCAGTGTCGGCGGCGGTTTGCGCACAACGACATTTGCAATCGCCATGCTTAGCGTATATTTTTTTGCTCGAGGAAAAAATACGATTAAGATCTTCAAGCGGGAAGTGCATCCAATCGACATTCAGCGAGCTTTTGTTGTCGTGTCGACCGGCTTTTTCATCTGGGGAGGATCCATTATCTTTCTTTCTTTTTTAGAACCTGGTTTGCCGATTGTCAAGATTATCTATGAAGTCTCTTCAGCTTTCGGCACCACGGGTTCTTCCCTCGGAATCACTGCTGATTTGGGAGTTCCCGCCAAGCTGCTGCTTATTGCGCTCATGTTTATCGGACGCATCGGTCTGTTTTCTCTGCTGTTTATCATTCGCGGTCGAGAAATTAAAGAAAGCTTCCATTACCCGAGAGAACGGATTTTAATTGGATAAAAAAAGTGAGGATCTGCGCGCAGATCCTCACTTTTTTATTGACAGCTAAACAAACTGAATTCCGTTTATCCGATAGATATTTGAATTTTGCACATGATAAATATTGCTTATAATCTCATTTGCTAGTTATATATGAGCGGAAACAGCCATGGCAGCAATACAGAGGTCAGAATGGCGGCAAATCCCATCGCCGCGCCAGAGACAGCTCCTTGCAATGCACCTTCCGCTACCGCTTGAGAAGTACCGATTCCGTGAGACACCGTTCCGATCGACATTCCTCTAGAGAAAGGATCACTGATGTGCGCGGCTGTTAACACCCAAGGGCCAAACATGGCACCAAACATCCCGGCTACCATAACGAAAGCAGCTGATAGTGCCGGATCTCCGCCAATTAGGCGTGAGATTTCAATTGCAACCGGCGTAGTCACTGCTTTCGCTGCGGCTGCAGCAGCAACCGTTTCTGACAGTCCAAATGCTTTGACAAGCCATACAGCTGAAGTGATCGTCGCGACGGTTCCAGTTGTCAGTCCGATTAAAGCCGGCAGCATTCTGGAATACAGCACAGCACGGTTATGATAGAGAGGAACGGCGAGCGCTACGGTAGCAGGACCAAGCAAATAGATCATGATCTCTTTTGCCGGCGTATATTCCTCATAGGAGATTCCGCAAGCAATCAGCAGAAGTATTAAAACGGCCGTACTAGTAAATACCGGTGTCGTCAGCACAGAGGGCATCCGAATCGCTAATCGGCGAGCCAGCATATATACCATGATGGTCGCCCCGATGCTAAATGCTGTGGTGCTGCTCATTGCGAACCACTTCCTTCTCCGCTCGTTTTGCAAGAGTTTGTGTAACGCCGCCCGTAATGACTAAGCCAATCAGGGAGCTGCCAAAGACCACTGCAGCAAGTGCCAGGCCGCTTTTGACAATTAGTTCGCCGTACATCATTAATCCCACAGCAATCGGGATAAAAAAGAAGGTAAGATGTTTATTTAAAAATGCAGCGCCTCTTTCCACCCACTCAACCTTTATCACCTTCGTAACTAAAAGCATAAACAAAAGAAGCATCCCCAAAACATTTCCCGGGAGCGGCAGCTGCCAAAGATCGGCAAGCCAATAGCCGAATCGGTTGATTCCCCATAAAATAACGATTTGTATACTGAACAAGCATCCTTCTTTCATCAAAAAGCTCCTTTCAAGCCGCCATTCCTCTCTATTAATCGCTTGATAAAATTGGATTCGGCAATTATGCTCAAGCGCCGCAAGGCTTATAAACCCTCCCTCTTCCGTTTTACTTAAAGGATATGAAAAAATAGCGCCGGCAAGACCTGAAAGTGCTAGCCTTCGGATTTCGCAGAATTAGAACAAATGCACGGGAATGGAACTCTAAATGTTCAATCAGAGCATCAGACTTATCAATTGATGAAAGAAATCCATTTTAGAGATTAGAATTTTTGAGACTGGGCTCCTCTCTTTCAAAATGGCAAGGACCCCCTTCTCTTTCCGCTTATATTCCGGTAGGCCCCCCTGCCCTCTTTAAAGAACGCAGACATCCCATTAGGCCACAGGACATTCAATTGAAACCGATAACGCCGGCGGCCAGCGGGCACTTCACCGATTATGTCATGCTGAAATCGCATGTTTTTGTTATAGCGCATTGCTATAAAAACCAGCGATTTCAGCATCCGGCGGCGTCTGCCTATTTTCCCGTCAGAACAGCTCCATTTTGTCTTTTGAAAAAACCATTCTCCGTTTCCTCCTCTCAATTCACGAAACGGCCCGTCTTCCCCTCTGATTTCCAGTAATCATTGCGAAGTTGGACTTTCTGAATTTTTCCGGAAGCTGTTTTCGGCAGTTCTTCAACAAAGCTCACCCCTGTGACCGCTTTGAAGTGAGCAAGATGATTCCGGCAATATAGAATCAGCTCGTGTTCCGTTAGCTTAGCTTCCGGGCGTCTGACCACGAAAGCATGCGGCGTTTCTCCCCATTTTTCATGGGGAACGGCAAGCACTGCTGCTTCTAATACGTCTGGATGATTATACAGCACTCCTTCCACCTCAATGGATGAAATGTTTTCGCCTCCGCTAATAATGATATCTTTTTTTCGGTCGACAATATCGATATGTCCATATGCGTCCACTGTTCCCATATCTCCTGTGTGAAGCCAGCCGTTTCTCAAAGCCTCCATTGTCGCTTCCTCATTTTTCCAATACCCTTTCATCACCCCGTTGCTGCGGACAACCACTTCTCCGATTTCCCGACCATTATGCGCTACTTCCTCTCCAAGTTCGTCCACGACCTTCACTTGGCATCCGATCATAGCATAGCCGGCTTTTGCTTTCATGCGATATTGCTCCTCCATAGAATGGTCTAAAAAAGAGGATTGGATGGAAGAACACAAACTAAGAGGCGAGGATTCTGTCATTCCATACACTTGAAGAAACTCCCACCCAAGTTCTTCTTCTACCCGCTTCACAAAGGAAGGCGGCGGAGCAGAGCCGGCAATCACGACGCGAATCTCCTGTTTAATCTGTGGTTTGTTTTCATCGTAGTACTGCAAAAGATAATTTAATACAGTGGGGGCCATATGCATGACCGTCACACCATGTGCGAGCACCGCTTTGAAAATCGCCTCCGGGTTTATCGTTCTTAAGCATATGTGAGTGGCGCCGTTTGCTGTATAGTAAAAAGGGGAACCCCAGCCATTGACATGGAACAAAGGCAGCACATGCAAATAAACGTCACGATCAGACACGCGCAGGGTATGCATAGCCGACATCGCATGGATATAATTATTTCTATGGGTGAGCATGACCCCTTTCGGATTGCCTGTTGTTCCGCTTGTGTATAAAAGGCTGGCTACATCATTTTCCTCCAGCTCCGTCCGTTCGAAAGCGGTTTCAGAAAATCGCTCAAGCCATTCATCATATCCGATCGCTTTTGTATGCTTATCTTTATAATGAACGATGATATGCTCGACGGTCGCAAGCTGATCTCTAACCGGTTCTATAAGCGGATACAGCGTTTGGTCGATCAGCAATATTTTCGATTCACTGTGATTGAGCATAAATGCATAATCTTCAGGCTTTAAACGGATATTTAACGGAACCATTACAGCCCCCAGCTGATAGATTCCATAAAATCCTTCGAGCATTTCCAGTGAATTAGGAGCAAGGTAGGCTACTTTATCCCCTTTTTTAACGCCAAGCTCTGCTAAGCCGCGCGAAAGCTGATTAATTCTTGCATTCAGTTCATGGTATGTAAACATCCGATCTTCAGTAATAACAGCTGTTTTCTCTCCATAGTAAGTAACAGCCCGATCCAAAAACTGTGGCAGCACCAAAGGCACGTTCATCTTCCATCCCCCTCATTTGGTCGAATTTTTTAAAAATTCCAACAAACAAATCATATCATAATAATGAACGAACATTCAATATGCTTTTCTTGAATATGGAAGGAAAGGCCTTCATACAGCCGGCGTTCTATCATCCCCAATTTGATAATAAAAAAACGAAGGCCGCCATTGCAGCGCCTATGTGACTTGCACTGCATCGTGCAGACCGGAACATGGTCACCCTCCTTGAAAACAAAAAAAGTTAAACCCAAGAATGCGCTAAAACTAGCATTCTTGGGTTGCTCATTTGAATGTGCTTAATTCAAAATGGATCTTTTAGACAGTCCCGCGATCAATGATTGATCCTCTCTTCAACCAATGGAGAAGCAAATTCGACTTCAAAGCCCATTTCTTTAATCATTTTATGATCAGCTGTCGTTTCTTGACCCGCAGTCGTTAAATAATCTCCGACAAAGATGGAATTGGCTGGATAAAGGCCGAGCGGCTGCAGGGAGCCCAAATTCACTTCACGCCCGCCAGAAATCCGAATTTCTTTTGCAGGGTTGATAAAGCGGAATAAACAGAGAACTTTTAGACAATAGCGAGGGGTTAATTCATGAGTTCCCTCTAGCGGAGTCCCATCAATCGCATGCAAAAAATTAACGGGAATGGAGTCGGCATCTAAAGCCTTCAAGCTGCGGGCCATCGTGATGACATCTTCTTTTTTCTCTTTCATGCCGACAATCACTCCCGAGCAAGGGGAGATACCTGATTTTTTAACTTTCTCAATCGTCGCAACACGGTCATCATATGTATGAGTGGTCGTGATTTGCTCATGATGGTTCGCCGATGTATTAATGTTATGGTTGTAGCGGTCAACCCCTGCCGCTTTCAGTTTCTCTGCTTGATCAGGCTTTAATAATCCTAAACAAGCGCATATTTTTAATGGATACTTTTCTTTTATCTCCCGCACTGCTTCCGTGACTTGTTCCAGTTCTTTATCGCTCGGTCCGCGCCCGCTGGCAACAATACAATAAGTCCCTGCTTGCAAAGCAGAGGCTTGCTTCGCCCCGGAAAGAATCTCTTCCTTCCCCATCATCCTGTACTTTTCGATTGGTGCGGATGATCGGATCGACTGTGAGCAATAGCCACAGTTTTCAGGACAAAGACCTGATTTCGTATTAATGATCATATTTAACTTCACTTTATTTCCATAATAATGACGGCGGATCCGGTAGGACGCCTGCAATAAATTCAGCAGCTCATCATTCGGGCAATTCAAAATAGACATCGCTTGTTCATCCGTTATTTCCTCTCCTGCAAGCACGCTGTCTGCTAATTCATTCCAATTGATCACAGGACTCTCCCCTTTTTGTTTGATTTAACGATCTTCTTAAATATAAAAGAAAAGGAGTTTTTCAGTCAACTTATTTTTCTTTTTAGTTTACTTATTTGTGATCTTTCCTGAACAGCAATTTATAAAATGCCCCTTCAAACAGAGGGTTTTCTTTCGCTGGCATATTGCCCTCCTGCCGCATTTTACAGGCGGGATGAAAAAGGCAGCTGCTTTTGTTTTATGAGCAGATAATAATGAACGGGACCATCTTCTTGCTTCACTAGCTTAACAGCGGCATATCCGCGGGCAAATAGCGCGGTAAATAGCTTTCGGTATTTCAGCTTCCAATCCAGAGCCGCTTGCGGATGCTGCTGCCTTAATTCCTGAAATTTTTTCGGAACGGGTACCAGCCATTTTTCCGGTTCGCTGGTAAAGGATGAGATTGAAAGCAGCAGGGCGCCTTCTGAGGATACCGACCATTCGCCAGCCCGCTTTGCTCCTTCCTCACTCCATTCGTTTTCCTGATCAACATAAGTTTCATTGATGGGCCACTCTACTTGAAAGCGGTCTGTAGGCATGTTTTTACTGAAGCTGTCGGGCATGTTCCCGTAGCAATTCTCTATGTATGTGCGGCAGATGCCTTTTAATTTCGTTAAATTTAAATAGGCATTGACACTTTCAAGAGGATCATAGGTCCAGGTAATGAATGTGTACCCCAGCTTTAATGCTTCTCTTCGCTGCACTTTCTTCAGGGCATCCCCAATTCCTTGCTTTTGATAATCGGGGTGAATGCCCAGGTTATGAGAGCATAAATAACTTTTTCCCTGTTTGAAGCCGGCAAAGCTATAGCTGAAGCCGATTAATCTATCCCCTTGAAAAGCACCTATAGCTAATCCGCCGTTTTTGTGGGCGATCATCGTTTGGTTTTCAGGAATCGGTTCGATGTTCCAAATAAGACGCTCCAGATCTGACATCTTTTTAAAATCTTCATAGGTTTCCAATAAACGAATGGTATAATTCTGCGTCATGCTGATCTCCTTTACTCATCATGTTTTTGTTTTATATTATATAAGATAGAAAAAAGAATCAGCCAGTTTTTCTTGCGCTTTTTGTTTGTTTGAACTCCCTGTCATTTTAAGGTATACTCATTTTAGTTTTATAAGCAGTTTTTGTGTCTTTGACATGTAGGAGGAGCTTTACGTTGAAAAAAACATCATTATTAGCAGCTTTTATGCTGACATCCGTTTTCATTCTATCCGGCTGTCAGAGCGCTGAAGAAGAAGGGCATTTCTTTCATGATTATTTAGTGAATCCTTTTGTCCAGCTCATTCACTCTCTAGGCGAAATGTTAGGAAACTACGGATATGCGATTATTGTGATTACTTTAGCCGTTCGCTTAATTTTGCTTCCGCTTATGCTCAACTCTATGAAAAAACAACAGATCATGAGAGAGAAGATGGAGGTCGTTAAGCCTGAAATGGAGGAAATCCAAAAACGGCTGAAAGCGGCAAAAAATCAAGAAGAACAGCGAAAAATCCAGCAAGAAATGTTCGCGCTTTATCAAAAGCATAATATTAATCCGCTTGCCATGGGCTGCCTGCCGATCTTTTTGCAGATGCCGATCTGGATGGGGCTTTTTTATGCCATCAGAATTTCCGAAGATATTCAAACAGCTAACTTTCTGTGGTTTGAACTTGGGCAGCCGGATTTGACGATGGCTCTGATTGCCGGAGTCATGTATTTCTTCCAATTTAAGGTCTCGATGATCAATGTTACCGAGCAGCAACAGCAGCAAATGAAAATCATCGGCCTGCTGTCACCGGTAATGATTCTTGTATTTTCTTTAACTACTCCTGCTGCTCTTCCTCTCTATTGGGCAGTCAGCGGTCTGTTTTTAATCGGGCAAACATGGCTGAGCAAGAAATGGTACTCCACCCACCAGCCGACAGAAAGCAAATAATGAACCAGCCGGGAGCTTTTTATAGCTCCCTTTTTAATATCCGTGCACTTCCTCCTCCAATCACTCTTTCCTCTTTTTTTCTTCTGTCTTTTTCCGTTGCATTCAATTAAAAGTCTTGTATTTTCATTGTTTTTTCGTTACATTACTCATGATAGGTCTTTGGACTTACATTTCAGCTATAATAAACCATTTAAAGGGAAAATAGGAGGACGTAAGTATGCTATCAAATTTAAGGCCGAGGGCCACCGCTTCATTACTGGCTCAGTTTGGAACTGATTCATCCGTGGAAGGCAGATTTCAGCAAACACTTGCCTACAATCATTTTAACGCGGAGGATGAACAAAGAATTCGCGATTTATTCGAGAAGATGAAGGAATCGGAAGAGGATATGGTTTCATTGTTCACCTCCTACTTACAGCAATGCCGAGAGCCTCATTCGGTACCGCTCTCCCAGCAGGATATTGCCGGCTACATCCGCCGTTTTTTTACAAAAGCACGCGACGAACGCTATGTTGCTGAATCGCTGGCCTTTTTTTATTTATTGCGAGACAGTCATTATAATCTCGGGAAATTAATCGTCCTTTTCAACCAGTTCAACTTCTATGTTATTACAAACACCGTACATTATCTCGGGTTAAAGCCCTCAACCTGCTTAGAGTATATGCAATCTATCCAAAAAGCAGTTAATATTGATCAGGAGCTGCTGACGGAGAGCTTTTCTGAAAAAATGATGGAGCAAGTGATTGAGGAAATCAGCAGTTTAATGAATCAAACGACCAACATCATGTTTATTAAAGACCTCATTCAGCTTTTGGATAAGCAAAATACAGATATTCAGACAACCACTGCAGCAGCGGACGAAATGACAGTGGCCATCAATGAAGTGGCAGCGGCTGCTTCCTCTGTGTCTGAAAAAACAAATATTTTAGTCGACAGAACGAGCTACAGCCGCCAAGTCATTTCTGAAGCATTGGATGAAATTTTCAATACCGAATCGGTCTTTTTAGAAATTGTAAAGAAGTTTTCTCGCCTGCAATTAAACATTTCGTCCATTGAAGATGTCGTGCAGCTCATTCACGATATTGCTGATCAAACCAATCTTCTCGCCTTAAATGCCTCGATCGAAGCCGCTCGCGCAGGCGAGCATGGCAAGGGCTTTGCTGTTGTGGCGCAAGAAGTGCGCAAATTAGCTGAAAGCACCGTTCATTCGTTAAAGAAAGTAAATGAAAACGTAGCGAGCTTAAAATCCTTCTCCTCCGATGTATCTGATTCCATTGAAGGCGCAGCCTCCGTCATAAAAAAAGCGGTTTCAGAAGCGAAGGATTCACTGCCGCTGCTGACCGAAATTGTAGATACCATCAGCGAGATCAATGAAGATATTAATAGCACAGCAGCCGTGACACAGGAGCAATCCGCAACCATGGATGAAATGGATCATAAAATGCAAGAGATTGCCGGTTTGACCGAGCAAATCCGTCTTTTAGGAGATCGGACAGGCGCAGCGCTTCATAAACTCGGCAAGCAAATGAACCGCTTTAGACTGCATATTGTGGACGATAATACAATCGTTCTGTCCACAGCTGCATTGTTGCT
Organism: Bacillus xiapuensis; assembly: GCF_002797355.1. Lineage (GTDB taxonomy): Bacteria > Bacillota > Bacilli > Bacillales > Domibacillaceae > Bacillus_CE > Bacillus_CE xiapuensis. The sequence continues at coordinate 1,486,775 of NZ_KZ454939.1, forward strand.
GCTTTCGAAAACCGATCATTATATTTGGAAGTGGCGCATTTATAATATGTTCCTTGGATTGGAAAGCATGACGCCGGATGACGTATCCTCCCATAGCGCTTGCCGCCTTGGCCAATGGTATTGTGCTGAAGCAACGCAACAGAGATTTCAGTCATTTGACAGCTTTCAAAAATTAGAAGCGGTTCATCGTCTCGTACATGAACAAGCGAAACAGGCAGCGTCCTATTATCAGCAAGGTCAGTTAAAGGAAGCGGAAAAAGCGCTTCAATCCCTTGAACAAGCCTCCGACAGCGTCGTCCAGTGTATCGACGACATATTAATTACATTGCAGCCTAATTAGAAAACAAGCAGACTGGACGTCTATCGTTTCCGGTCAAAGTGCAGGCAAAGTGATTCCAGACTTTGCCTGCGCTCTTTTTAAGCGGAAAAACGCAGCGGCTCCGTTCTTGTGCCTGACTAGAATGCCTCATCCGGTTATCCCCGTGCATAAAAGGGTAAAAAAGACTAGCCGCAGCGTATGCGAGGATTGTCAGCACGCTTGGCAGAAGACTTCCGGCTTCTGCTTTTAATTTGACATTTATTTCTCTTTAGATTTAAAGTAAAGGTAGTTTCTCAATAGAAAAACTACCTAATATGAAACCTTTTGGCGAATGTTGCGTATTACAAGTAAAATCCTAATGGAGTGAGTCATATGAGAAATTCTTATTTTATCCTTTTTAGGGCACTGATCGCCATTCCTGCTGCCGGCACAATCGGAGCTATATTATACAGCCAGTTTCATTTCTCTCCTATCGTGACCGGTGCCATTAGCGCAGCGGGTGGAGCGGCACTTTTTTTCGGAATCGGACGCTACGCGAATACCCGTCTATATAAAAAGCATGGAATTACCAGACAGGAATTGACCTTTATCCTGGATAATATGAAGGAGGCGCGCAAGAAGCTCAGCCGGCTGCAAGCGGTGTTTATCCGCGTTCGCAGCATCCGTTCTTTCAAGCAGATGATCGTATTGAACCGCCTGGTTCGGAGAATTTTTTCCATTGTGAAGAAAGAGCCGAAACGTTTTTACGAAGCGGAGTCCTTTTTCTATTCCCATCTGGATTCTGTCGTAGAGCTGGCAGAAAAGTACGCGTATTTAAACACGCAGAAGATTAAAGACGAATCTGTAAAACGCTCATTATTAGAAACGAAAGAAACCTTAGATGATCTATCGCAAACATTGGAAAAAGATTTGCAAAAGGTGTTAGCGAAAGACATTGAACATTTATCCTTCGAACTTGATGTTGCGAAGCATTCTTTAAAAAAACCTGAATTAACTGAGCCTAAGGATGAAAGGAGTATTAAACCATGACCCGTGAAGATAAAGAGAAAGCAACTGCTCTTGCTCATAATCAAATGAATGATCTGGATGATTTACTTGCTGCCCCTTTTGGAGACAGCCTTGCGGAAACCGCTTCACCGGCGGCCGGCTCCTCTGAAAAAAAACTGATTGATGTGCTCCCTGCTGAACATCAGCAAAAAGCCAAGGAATTAGCTCATCAAATTGATCCGGCGAATCATCAGGCTATCATTAGCTATGGCACTTCCGCTCAATCAAAGCTTTCAAGCTTTTCCCACTCGATGCTCGATCATGTGCAGCAAAAGGATATCGGCACGATTGGAGACATTTTGAATGATTTAATGAAGAAGCTGCAATCCGTGAATCCGGATGAGCTGCGTCCCGAGAAGAAAAACATGTTCAGCCGAATTTTTCATAAAGTATCCGGCTCTATTCAAGAGATTCTTTCAAAATACCAAAAGGTCGGCAGCCAAATTGACCGCATCAGCATAAAATTAAGCCACTCCAAAGAAATTCTTCTGGAAGATATTCAGCTTCTCGAACAGCTTTATGAAAAAAACAAAGAGTATTTCCAGGCACTGAATATCTTTATCGCCGCCGGAGAATTAAAGCTGGAAGAGCTGGAAACGAAAACGATACCGGCTCTCCGGCAAAAGGCGCAAGAAAGCGGAGACCAAATGGCGTTTCAAGAAGTGAATGATATGGTTCAATTTGCTAACCGCCTGGAAAAGCGCCTGCACGACTTGAAGTTAAGCCGGCAAATTACAATCCAAAGCGCTCCGCAAATTAGAATGATTCAAAATATGAATCAGGCTCTGGCTGAAAAAATCCAGTCTTCTATTTTGACCGCGATTCCTTTATGGAAAAACCAAGTAGCCATCGCTTTAACTCTTGTCCGCCAAAAGAAAGCGATGGAATCCCAAAAGCAAGTATCACAAACAACCAACGATTTGCTTTTGAAAAACGCTGAAATGCTCAAATCCAATACGATTGAAACAGCTAAAGAAAATGAGCGCGGTTTAGTTGATATTGATACATTGAAGAAAACGCAGTCCAACTTAATTTCTACGCTGGAAGAAACTTTACGGATTCAGCAAGAAGGACGGGCAAAACGAAAACAAGCGGAACAAGAATTAAGCTCGATGGAAAATGAACTGAAGCAAAAACTGATGAATTTAAAGTAAACTTGACAGGCTCCCTAAGGTTCGTATGGCTACATTCAACCTTAGAGGAGCCTGTTGTTTTTTTAAATCGTTCTGGGGTAATATTCCGGCTGGCCAGCGCAAACTTAATAGGCATGCCCCGCTGCCATTATCGGAGTCATGCCTATTGGGTTAATTGATCTGCTGATGCCGTCTTTCTCTATTATAAATAGCGCGGTTAATCAATAATCCTGCTAAGCCGCCGGCAACAGCCGGAAGAATCCATCCCAGTCCCGATGAGAAAAATGGAACCCAAGAAATCGCCTGATTCAAACCGCTGACCGGAAGCTCAAAAGCTTTTAGGCCGTCATGCAGGCAGAAAACAGCTGTCATGGCGACCGCGCCGATATACAGCCCCTTTGGACGGTGAATAAAGGGAGCAATAAACGACAAGATGACGAGCACGATTGCAAATGGATAAATAGTGATCAATACCGGTACAGAAATCGCGATAATCTGTGATAATCCTAAGTTAGCGATCGCGAAACTAATCAATGTCAGCCACATTACCAGCATTCGGTAAGAAAGCTTTGGCCATCTTTCACTGAAGTATTTGGCGCATGCTGATATGAGCCCGATACACGTAGTCAGACAGGCTAATGAGACAATGATGCCGAGCAGCACTTGTCCGCCATTTCCGAATAAAGTTTGCGAGGCCTTTGTTAGGACCGCTCCCCCATTCTCCAATCCTTCGCTTCCTTCCATTTTGGCTCCGATCCATGCTATAGAGATGTAAACGGCCGCTAGGCCAATCCCAGCAATGATTCCTGCTGAAACGGTGGATTTCAGCCGCGTGGATTTATCCATTGCGACGCCGCGGTCTGAAAAGGCAGATACGACCACAATGCCGAAAGCTAAAGCAGCAATTGTGTCCATCGTTAAATAGCCTTCAATAAACCCTGTTATAAAAGGAGTCCGCTGATACTTTTCAGCCGGCGCAGAAAGCGGTGCATCAAAGGTCAAGAAAGCAGCCACGCAAAGAGCGGTGATCGCCAGCAATAAAGCTGGTGTAAGCCATTGCCCGATCCGATCAACCAGCTTGCTCGGGTTCAAACTAAGAAAATACACGACGGCAAAAAACACCGTCATAAACAAAAACAGCCAAAGAGCATTAGGCTCCTCCATAAAAGGCTGCACGCCCATTTCGTAAGCTACGCTTGCTCCGCGCGGAATGCCAAAAAACGGACCGATAGCCAAATACACGATGAGAGCAAAGATCGAGCCAAATAAAGGGTGCACCTGACTGCCGATTGCTGCTACGCCACCTGCAGTCAGTGAAATGGCAATCACCGCTAAAATCGGCAAACTGACGCCCGTAATGACAAAGCCGATAATGGCTGGCCAAAAAGACGTACCCGCCTCCATTCCCAGGAAAGGAGGAAAAATTAAATTACCCGCTCCAAAAAATAAAGCAAAGAGCATTAGTCCGGTAAAGAATATCTCTCTATTTTTCATGGATATTCTCCTCTCGAGATACTCATATGAAGTAAAGGATATCTGAGTGATGAATTCGCCAGGCTCCGACCCAATTCTTTTCCTGGCGCCGAGTTTAATTCTACTTATTTCGATTATTTCTGTCAATTGAATTTTTTGAATTTTTAATATAAAAATAGAAAACGCCTCATATGAGTTTCGCAATGATTGAAATGTGAACAGGATAGAAAAGACCTGTATCAGTCCTTCCTATCCTAAGCTTTTGTATAATAGCTTTTTCAAGAGCGGAAATAAAATGCTGGGCAGCTCCTGAATATTAGAGGTGAAAATACTATATTTACCGTATATATTTTGAACGGTATTCCGCTGGCTCTCCTCCAATTCTCCGTCAGACAGAAAGATATTGATCACCTCAATGCCCAGCTTGCGTGCTTGAAGCACAGCTTCATGCGTATCCATGATGCCATTGCGGTCATAGTCATAGGCGGCTGGCTCACCATCTGAAAAAATGAGTAAAAACTTTTGCTTTTCTGCTCTTTTCTTCAAAATATTTGTCATGAGGCGGATGGCAAAGCCATCTCGATTATCCTCTTCGGCCGTTAATTGCATGATCTCAGGGCCGCTTGCCGCGAGCAAAGAAGTATTAAAGCTAATAACTGTTTGAAAATGGTTGGGCTGCCTTGTATCCGTCGCTTCACTCGTGTCTTCCCAGAAGCCGGTGACTTCATGAGGAACCTTGAGCGATTTTAACGCTTCATGAAATAACACGATTCCGAGCTTCGTCTCTTCCATTTTATCCTTCATTGAAGCTGAACAGTCGACCAGCAAACTGAATACTGCATCCATTTCCTTTGAAGGCTGCTGCTTTTTATAAAAAAGCCGAGGCTGATCATCAACAAAAAAACGCAACAGCTTCTTGTTTAAACGCCCCCAATAAAGATCGTTTTTCGGCTGGTTTTTTTTAAACTCCAGCGTCTTTTCCATTATTCTTTGTAATTTTTTTTGCAGCGGAGCCACAAGAACCTGCTTGTCTTTATAATTCTTCTTATCAAGAGGGTGTGGCCGTTGAACCGGATCAAATACTGGAACAGCAAAGCGGTTTGCCTTGCCGAATACCGGTTCATTTCCGCCGCTTTTTCTTTCATCTTGCAGCTGCTGCGCTTGAAGCTTGGAAAAGTCTTGATGACTTGTTTGCTTTGCTGATCCTTGTGCCATCGCCAGTGCCTGGTCACCCGCCTCTCCTTCTCTGGCTCCGTCTCCCATCAAATTCGTCTTAGTCCCCCTCTCGAGATCAAATTGCATAAAGCTTGTTCCTGGCTCGCTCGTTTCACGATGCCAGGTGCGAAACTCTTCATTGAATATTTCTGCTGTTTCGGATGGATCTGCCTCCAGCTGATCGTCATTTAGGAGCGGGTCCTTTCTTTTCAGATCATGGTACGTAAGCTCTTCTTGCCAATTGCTGCGGTCAGGAAGATGGAAATACTCATTTAACATATCGCATCCGAGCACATAATTCAGTCTCTCAACTATGCGTTCACAGATGGCTGCGGTCGCTTTTGTTGAATCAGCCTCGTAAAAATCGAACGCTTTGCTGACGATAAATGGCATATTTTCATCCAATTTTTCCTTAATAGCCGGCGGATCGATCGGGGCTTCCGCGTTTAATAGTAAGTACAAGAAGGAAAATAGAGCATCCGCTGAAAGGCTTTTGACCAGATTAACCTCCAGCTGGGTTTGAAAATGATGGCGCAGCACTTTTCTTCGCACATGAAACGCCTTCTTCGTGCCGGGACGCAGCTGTTTGACTTTTTCTTCAATCCGCAAATCCTCAGCGAGCACAAACAGCTGTTTGGCAAATGACGGAATAGCTGACTGCTCCGCCTTGCCGGCATATTCTTCAAGCGCCTGATCATCAACAAAACCATTTCCGGCCGCACGCAAAAAGACATCTGACTTGTAACCGTTCCACAAGTCTTCTTGCGGCCTATGATTCCAAAAATGACTGACATAAATAACATGTTCCCGTTTATTCATATAAGAATGCGGACCATATTCGACCTCTATTTCCGGATCCCTTGTTAAGGTTTTAGCCAAATCGGACAGCTGCATAAATAAAAACGAATCGACCGTTTCATCATTGAATTGGATAAAACGTTTCATGTGACCGCCTCACCAAAAATGGTTTCAGCTATATTTAAAACGGCGGCTTGCTCGCGTTCATCTTCAAGTTTATCAACAATAGCCCGCTTAATAGCTCTTAACGGCGGCAAATGCACGGCGAGATCGCAGGCATCGATCAGCGCGCGGACGGAAGCCGCTTCGTCAGACACCTGTCCATTCTTTACCTGCACAATTAAATCTTGTGACAAGTCGGTAAAGCGCTGAATCATCTTCGGATCTTGAAGCATCGATTCTTTCTCCAGAATCTTGCGCAGGGTGGAACCGCTCACGTAATGAACTTCGATGACGATAAACCGGTTTTTTAACGCTTCATTTAACGGAACCGTTCCGATGTAGCCTTCGTTGATTGCAGCGATCACCCCAAAAGAAGGCTTTGCCTCGATCACTTCACTTGTCAATGGATTTGTTATCCTTCGGCGATAATCAAGCACTCCGTTCAAGACAGGCAATGTTTCAGGTTTGGCCATATTAATCTCATCTATATACAGCAAATGTCCGTTCTTCATTGCTTTAACCACAGGACCGGGAACAAAGTCAATACTGTTTTTTCCTTTTTTTTCAACGATCGTTTTATATCCAAGCATAGCTTCCACATCTAAATCAACTGAGCAGTTGATGCTATGCATTGGCTGCGAAAAAATGGCTGATAAGGTTTCGGCCAGCTTCGTTTTGCCGGAACCGGTAGGTCCCTTTAGCAGGATATGCTTGCCTTGCAGCAATGCAATAATAGCATCCTGCAGAATGGAACGATCTTCCGGCTCGTATCCGCCTTCCCCAACCAGCCATTCAGCGTGGTCATTGGTAAACAATTGTTTTCGGTCATTCATTTGCTTTTGCACTTCATCAGGCAGTTCGTTCAGCAGCACATCTATCCTTCCTTTCTTCATCCATTTCAGATGTTAATTCTAACATAATATCTCGATGAATTTGTTTTCACTGCATTAGCTGGTTTGTTTTCAAAACATTTAAAAAACTGATTGCAAAGGCAATCAGTTTTCGTAATCATATATGTACAAGCCTCTCCCTAGCTTGCGGACGCGGGGATGCTCACGTTCAAGCGCGACCATAAAAGTCGTCATGTTCGCAATTTTCTTACCCGTATTCTCCTCAATTTTCCGCTGCAATTCAACGCCGCGAATCGGAGTGTTTTGCGCTTTTAAAATCGTGATCGCCTCATCGCGTAGCTCCTCCAGGTTCTCACTGCGCCGTCCTCTTCGCTTTTTCACCGGCGGATGGCTTCCCACCGTCGTCAAAGCAATCATCTCTTTCTGTTCATGCTTTTGATCTGATTCCGCCAAATCTAATTCCTTCAGACGCTGAAATATTTTCTCGCGCTCCTTATTAAACTCGCGAATAATATTCAGCTCTGAATCAGCCAGCTGTTCCAATCTGATTTTTAAAGCCATTCTCTCATCAAACAATGAAACTCCCCCTAAATAAACTAAAGCAGTTCTGTTATATAAAGCATACCTCTCCACTATTATTTATGCATCGGCGCTTCGCTGTCCATCATATCAGCAAATATTTGTTGTGAGCGCCGCTTATTAAACAATAGAACATGGTGCCACAACCCGGATGAAAACCGGGCGTTCCTTACTTCACTTCCTGAAAATAATCCTTATAAAATCCGGAAATCTTGCCGTGATTATCAACTACGAAAAAGAATTCTTCCGTCTCATTTTTGACATCATATTGCTTTCCCGGTGTCAGTCTGTTTTTGACCATGTATTTTTTTGCATTAGTATGCAAGCATTCTACTTTTTTAAGCGTTGCTTTCTCATGCCACGTAAGATGATTCATAACTTACTCCCTTCCTTTTATTTGCCTGTTATTTTCTTCATGACTACAGGAATGAGCGCATTCATATCATGCGCGCTGAGTGCAGAAGCTCCCCGGTCAGCTGTCCATTCATCGGCGCAAGCGCCGTGCAGAAAGACCGCATTCCCTACGGCTGCCTTAAAGTCAGACGTGCGCATTATGCCAGCCAACAGCATGCCCGTCAGCATATCTCCTGTCCCGCCTTTAGCGAGCGCTTCATTCCCGCTCATATTTATTATACCTGTCCCGTCAGGAAAGGCAATCACTGAATACTGCCCTTTTAATAATACAGTCACTCGCTGTTCACGCGCATATTCAGAGGCCAATTCGATTCGTCTTTTCTGTATAGTTTGCACTGATCCGCCAGTAATCCGTGCGAATTCCCCAGGATGAGGCGTGAGGAGCACATTCGCTTTTCGCTCTTGCAGCCGATAACTTCGTGGACTAAGCGCGCCGGCATCCAAAATCAGGACTCCTTCATGCTGCAAGCATTGTAAAATCGTCCGCTCCAACTGGTCATCAGGCGGCAAGCCACAGCCGATCGCTAGGCCGTCGAAGCGGTCCAGCGGCTCTAATTCTTTGGAAAACTCGTAGGTCGCCTCCGGAGCATGACAGGCGATAATAGCCGCCGCATATTGTGATGTCTGAATCGTCAGCTTTCCAATGCCGCACCGCAATGCTCCAATTGCCGCTAACGCCGCGCTGCCCGGCATTTGATCACTACCGGCGATCAGCAGCCCGTGTCCAAAGCTGCCTTTATGGGCATTGGAAGGGTTAGGCGGCCAGGTCGCTTGCACATCCTCCTTCGTCCATATTCTCCACTTGCTCCATTGAGGCAAACCGATGTCAATCACTGCCGTTTGACCGTAAAATCGTTCAGAAGGGAACAGAAAACGGGACGGTTTGTAACCGTGCAATGCGAAAGTATAATCCGCCTGAAATACTCCTTCATCCGCTTCCCCCGTATTGGCCGTCACGCCTGTCGGTAAGTCAATCGCAATTCTTAAAGCCGTTTGACTGTTCGCCCAGCTTATCACTGTTTTGATCGATTCTGACAGAGGCAGCCGCGTTCGAATTCCTAAAAGACTATCTATAATTACATCATATCTTTTGCTTGGTTGAAACGGCGCTTCCTGAAAGCCCACTTCCCGGAAATAATGCAAATGCTTGAGCGCCTCTTCACTTTGTACTAAGCCGGCAGGAAAGACTAAATCAACCGCATATCCGGCTTGTCTCAAATAGCGGGTCAAAACAATGCCATCACCGCCATTATTGCCTCTTCCGCTTAAAACGAGAATTTGATCCCGCTTGCTGATTAATTCCTTCACTTGATAAAACAGCCCCCGCCCGGCATTCTCCATTAATGTAAATGCCGAAAGCCCTCTATGTATTGCTTGCTCGTCAGCACGCTCAATATCTTGACGGCTGTATAAATACATCTTGCTGCCCCCTTTACTTTACATAATATGATTATAATCTATGTATGATTTATTCTCTTATCATTGTATACTGATCAAAAACTCTTGACAAACGCTATGTTTTTTTCAATTTTATTACTTTTGAATAAGTTACAGCTTTTTTCTTTCAAAATCCGCCATTCACCTGTATAATACATAGAAAATAAAGAATCATTCTTTATCCTGAATTATTCACAGAAATTCAGAAACTTATTATAACTTATGGATTACCAAGCCTTTTCGGCTTTATTGTAATTCATTAAAAAAATGAAAAAAGAATCCATTTCTGTTAAAGTTAAAGTAACCAAACAAAAAGGACTTTTTATATGGTTACTTTAACGCAAAAAACACTTGATTTCAATCATAAAATTAAATTGTCAAATGATGGAGGTTCTCTTTCCTCCGATACAGGTGAGTTTCTTTTTAGAGAATTCGATGAAAAAATTGGTTTTTCAAAGACTTTAGTTAAGTACTTGAGACTTAACGATTCAAGGAAATATTATCTTCATTCAAATGAAAACTTGTTACGTCAAAAAGTCTATCAAATCATTGCCGGGTATGCGGAAGATGATGCGGCTGATCAGTTGACTCATGATCCTGTGTTTAAGGAAATCATTGAAACTCCAACACTTGCTTCCCAGCCCAGTTTGTCTCGCTTTTATACACGATTTGATAAAGATTCAATTGAACAATTAAATCTGGCTAACCAAGAAATGCTTGATAAGATTCATTGTTTTCGACAATCGAAAGAGTTATTTATCGACTTGGATTCGACTCATTCGGATACATATGGGGACCAAGAATCTTCGTCATATAATACTCATTATGGCACGATGGGTTTTCATCCATTAGTCGCCTTTGATGGTGCGACTGGTGACTTTTTGAAAGCACAACTCCGTCCCGGAAATGTTTATACATCAAATGGTGTGGTGGAATTTATTCGGCCTCTCATTAAACATTATAACGAAATGTTTCCGGAAACTACCCTGTTTCTTCGTGGAGATAGCGGGTTTACTGTTCCGGGATTATACGATCTGTGTGAAGAAGAATCTGTTTTGTATATTATTCGGTTGAAATCGAATTCACAACTACAAAGTTTAGCGAAGGAATACCATCCTTCTTCCGCACCTTTAGATGTTTCCAAGACGGAAACCTATTATGAAGAAACGATTTACCAAGCAAAATCATGGTCAAAACCAAGAAGGGTGATTATTCAATTGGTACGTCCTGCAGGTGAGCTGTTCTTTACCCATTCCTTTTTTGTTACTAACTTTGAATTAGCTTTTCCTCAAGATATCGTCCGAGCTTATCAAAAAAGAGGGACGATGGAAAACTATATCAAAGAAGCAAAAAATGGCTTTTACTTTGATCATATGAATAGCCACGCTTTTCTAGTGAACGAAGTAAAAATGATGTTAACACTTCTTGCATATAATTTGACCAATTGGTTACGAACTCTTTGTTTTCCGGAAGGTCAAAAAACTATGCAAATTGATACGATACGTACTCGGTTAATTAAAGCGGCAAGTAAAGTCGTGAAATCAGGTAGATCCCTTTACTTCAAACTATCATCGAGTTTTGTGTATCAAAATTTCTTTTGGGATGTACTGAATCGAATTCAAAAACTACAATTGGAATGACCAATAGAATACTTCTCATAACTGAAAAAAATAAATTTTTCAGTCAAGGGGGAAGTATGCCCAAAATACCAGAGTTGTTCTATTGAAAATTCAGTTATTTTATGAATTGGCTACGGTTCTTAATTAAATACCGTTATGTTCAACTAATTTAACAAATTTTATCAAATGGGATTTGTAGCTATGAATATTTCAGGTTTATTTTTTTAATCCTTGCCATGCGATACTTTGACCAAAATAAGGAGGTTATTTCATGAAGATTATGAGTAATGAAATGCTAGTAGCTGCCTACCGGGATGCCAAGAAGAAAGGTCAAGATCACGATTGGATAAGAATGCTATATAATGAAGTGAAAAAAAGAGGATTAATGCTAAGCAAAAATTAAAATATGAGGTGTGCCGGATTAGGCACACCTTTAATTATGGCTAAAAATGAGGTCTTTGCTGAGGGTTGAACATACTAGGCTGAGCGGCATAGTTTGTCGCCTGCGGCTGCTGAAAGGCGGATTTAACCTGATGTATTTCTTGTGGAAGCGCCTCGCTTGCCGGCTGATAATAATGATGCTGAGTGGCAAATTCATACACGCGGCGCTGCCTTGCTTCATCACCGTTTCTCATTTGTATAAAAGCTTGCCGAAGCTGTTCGTTATCCGTTTGCGAGATGATATTTCCATAGGCGCTCAAGCTGGCGTTAATCGTCGATAGGTAATCATTGATCATTTCTTTTTCGTTTAGCATCTATTGCCCTCCTATTGTAAAAATGAAAGTAGCTTTTGGCAGGAAGCTTTGGCCGCTGCTGCGTCTTGCTGCAGCATTTGCTTTAATTGGACATTTTGTGTTTGCTCAGCAAAAGTTTCAAGTTTTGCCGCGACGGTTTGATGTCCCCCGATTAAATGGCGGATATTCTGTAGCTCCATTTGATTTATAGGCATGTTAGTGCTCCTTTCTGCTTATGGCTTCATCATTATTATGGCAGTACAGCTGTGAAGTATGCACAAAATACAGGGCTGCTTTCAGATGCTTACAAAAGCTGAGTGAATGCCCCAATCCACTAGATAAACGGCAACTTTCATCTTCCCGCAATGCCATACGTTCAGTTCCTGCCCACGGCTCATGGAATTCAGGCTGGATCATGCCAGACTCGCATAAAAAAAGCCAGTCCTTTAACAGGACCGGCCTTCACTCCTTCCATCAACCTTCTAACAGCAGGTCTTCAGGATTTTCAATTAATTCTTTTACAGTTTTCAAGAAGCCTACTGCTTCTTTGCCGTCAATAATTCTATGGTCATATGAAAGAGCCACATACATCATTGGACGGTTTTCAATAGTATCTTTATCGATGGCTACCGGACGTGTCTGGATAGTATGCATGCCCAAAATCCCCGCTTGGCGGCCGTTTAGTATTGGCGTGGACAGCAATGAGCCGAACACACCGCCATTAGTGATCGTAAAGGATCCGCCTTGAAGATCGCTTAGCGCCAATTTATTATCGCGTGCTTTCACTGCCAGGTTATAAATGTCGCTTTCGATTTCCGCGAAGTTTTTGCGGTCGCAATCACGAACAACCGGCACAACTAGACCATCCTCTGTTGAAACAGCTACACCGATATCATAGTACTTTTTCAGAATAAATTCGTTTCCGTCAATTTCTGAATTAACATACGGGTATTTCTTCAGCGCAGCGACGCATGCTTTAGTGAAGAAAGACATAAATCCAAGTCTCACATCATGATCTTCCTGGAACTTCTCTTTTTTGCGTTTGCGAAGATCCATCACAGCTGTCATATCGATTTCATTAAAGGTAGTCAGCATAGCGGCCGTATGCTGAACGTCAACCAATGTTTTCGCAATGGTTTGACGGCGGCGGCTCATGCGTACGCGTTCAACCGGTTTGCTGTCCGCTTGCTTAGATGCTGATGCTGTCTTGGAAGCATCGGCTGGAGCTGTCTTCGGAGCAGCTGGCGCCGGCTGTTTGGAATATGCTTCCACATCCTGCTTGCGAACGCGGCCCATCGGATCCACTGTAGGAACTTCCGTCAGATCAATGCCTTTTTCACGGGCAAGCTTTCTAGCTGCTGGAGAAGCAATCGGACGCTGTTTATTGTCTTCTTGCACTGGAGCCGCTTGCTCGTTCTCCTGCGCTTCTGCCGTTTTTGGCTCTTCCTGCGCTTTTGCTTCTTCTTGTGGAGCTGTTTTTTCTGCTGGAGCTGCTGCCCCCTCCCCTACAACTGCGATGACTTGTCCAACTTCAACGGTGTCGCCTTCTGCTGCTTTTAATTCTTGGATTACACCGGCTTCTTCAGAAATCACTTCCACGTTCACCTTGTCGGTCTCAAGCTCTACGATGTATTCTCCTTTTTCTACATGATCTCCAGGTTGTTTGAGCCATTGTGCAATTGTACCTTCTGTGATTGATTCTGCCAGCTCTGGAACTCTAATTTCAGCCACTATCGTGTCCTCCTCTAAAATGTCTCATCATTAATATATAATATATTTACCATGGTGACGGAAAAGCGAAACAGCATTCAAACAAGTTGAATACAGTCCGCTTTCATCCCCATTGCTTACTTAGTTAACGCTTCGTTTAAAATTCGCTCTTGTTCTTTCTTATGAACCACTGTATCCCCAGCAGAAGGGCTGGAACGGCGGCGGCGGCCAATGTAGCGCACGCGGACACCTTCAGGCGCCACATCTCGAAGTCTTGGATCAATATACGTCCATGCCCCCATATTTTGCGGTTCTTCTTGCAGCCACACCAATTCTTTTACATTTGGATAATGACTTAAAAACTCAGCAATTTCTTCTTTAGGGAAAGGATAGATCTCTTCTACGCGCAATACATGCAGCCAGTCAAGGCCTTCCATTTTGTTGATTTGTTCAGCTACGTCGATCGCCACTTTTCCGCTGCAAAGAACGATTCTTTCCACTTTTTCCGGCTTGTCTCCAAGTCGCGGTTCGGCTGCGACTGGCTTAAATGAACCGGCTGCAAATTCAGAAGCCTTAGACGCTGCTAATGGATGGCGAAGCAAGCTCTTCGGCGTCATGATGACAAGCGGGCGCACCTCTTCTTTTTGCAAAATGGACGCTTGTCTCCGCAGAATATGGAAATACTGAGCGGTGGACGAAAGGTTGGCCACGGTCCAGTTGTTTTCAGCAGCCCCCTGCAAGAAGCGTTCCATTCTTCCGCTTGAATGCTCAGGACCCTGCCCTTCATATCCATGAGGAAGCAGCATAACCAGTCCGGATTTTTGTCCCCATTTTGCTCGGCCTGAAGAAACAAATTGGTCAAACATTACTTGAGCCATATTCGCAAAGTCGCCAAATTGCGCTTCCCAAAGAACCAATGTTTCGGGAGAAAATACATTGTAGCCATATTCATAGCCGACAATGGCCGATTCCGTTAACGGGCTGTTAATGACTACAAAAGAGGAATCCACACCTTCCAAATGATGAAGCGGAATAAATTCTTCGCCTGTCTTTTCATCATGAAGAACAAGATTGCGGTGAGCAAAAGTTCCGCGCTGCGAATCTTGTCCGGTCAAACGAATCGGTGTGCCATCCTTCAAGATGGTGGCAAATGCTAACGCTTCAGCATGGCCCCAGTCAACATTTCCTTCCCTTTCAAATACGTCTTTCCGGCGTTTTAAAATTCGATCCAGCTTTTTAAATACGTTAAAACCTTCCGGCCAGTTTAATAATTCGGTGTTTAGTTTATTCAGTGTTTCAATGTCAACCGCGGTTTCTCCGGAAGGCAGCTCTTTTTCGACAAATTTCGGCGGGTTCATTATGATATCCGGATTGTCATCTTTCTTTGGAACCTTTTCATATATTGCTTTCAGCTTGTTCTCATTATCCTTATACAGTTTGTCTGCCTCTTCTTTCGACAGAACCCCGCGATCGGCAAGCTTGGCTGCATACAGCTCCCGCACAGTCGGATGCTGATGAATTATTTGATACATCATCGGATTAGTGGTCATTGGCTCATCCATTTCATTGTGGCCAAAACGCCGATAACCGATTAAATCAATCACGAAATCTTTGCCGAACAGATTGCGGTACTCAACAGCCATCAGAGCTACAGCTAAGCAAGCTTCCGGATCATCGGCATTGACGTGAACAATCGGCACTTCAAATCCTTTGGCCAAATCAGATGCGTATCGAGTAGAGCGGGAATCATAGCTTTCTGTAGTGAAGCCGATCATATTATTGGCAATAATATGAATAGTTCCCCCTGTCTGATAGCCGGGAACACGGCTCATATTAAATGTTTCGCTGACGATTCCTTGCCCTGGAAACGCGGCATCGCCATGAATCAAAATCGCAAGTGCCGAATCCGTGTTTTGTTCAGGAACCCCCGCTTTGTTCCGATTTTCTTGGGCAGCGCGAGTGTATCCTTCCACAACCGGGGTGACTACTTCAAGGTGGCTCGGGTTATTCGCAAGCGTAATCCGCGTAGTAGCTGCATCTTCTTTAATGCTGCGGTCGGCTCCAAGGTGGTATTTCACATCACCTGTCCAGCCGTATGTAGTCATTTTCATAGAGCCTTCCGGAAGAATGTTTTTGCTTGGCGCATGCTGGAATTCCGCAAAGATCATTTCATATGGCTTGCCAAGAACATGGGCTAAAACGTTAAGACGGCCGCGGTGAGCCATGCCGATATTGATCGTTTTCGCTCCTTTTTCAGTGGAAAGGCGAACCAGTTCATCAAGAAGCGGCACCATGGCGTCTAATCCTTCAATTGAGAAACGCTTCTGTCCTACAAATGTTTTATGAATAAACTTCTCAAAACCCTCTACTTCAGTTAAGCGTTTCAGCAACTGAGCCTTTTGGTCATTTGAAAACGTTGGATAATAGCCAGTGGATTCAATTTGGCTTCTTAGCCACTGCTTTTCTTCTAAATCGTGCACTTGAGCCAATTCAAAAGCTACCTTATCGGTATAGACTTTCTTCAAATGCTGAATGGCATCAAATCCGTCCTTCACATGGGAAGGCGCATCAGGACAAATATATTGCACAGGAACTTTTCTCAAGTCAGCCTCTGTTAAATCATATGTGCTTAATTCGATTCTTCGCGTGTCCTTATTGCGGTCATTTAATGGATTGATGTCTGCAGCCAAATGACCGTAAATCCGGATACTGTCCGCTAGCTTTACAGCGTTGAATAATACTTTTAAATCGCCTGGTGAAGCAGGTGCAGCTGTTTGGCCCCCTTCTGTTCCGGGCTCTTCCACCACAGGGGCACCCCACTCATCAAACATTTGCTTCAATTCAGGATCCACAGATTCCGGATCTTGCAAATATTGCTCATATACTTCCATCACATATCCAAGGTTCGGTCCAAAGAATTTACTCCATGGATTTCCTTGGGCAGTCTGCATGTTCATTCTGAAAAACCTCCAACCATTCGCCCATTAATTTTTACTTTTTCATAATGTTTTAAGACTATCTCCGTCAAGTGAATACTGTCCGAAAATAATTGCTGCACAGCGGGAATAAAACCGCTTACAAGAACATCTTACCACTGCCGAATAGGAAGGGAAAGCATTTGCACTTAAAATCTTAATTTTTTGTGACAAATAGAAAATCGGCAACAAAATCAGCGAAAAAAAAGATATAATAAGTGAAAATCGTTATAGTCGAATATTGATTTCCCATTTGCTTATTCCACCATAACCCCTCCACCGAAAAGATGTGGCACCTTTTTTCAAGTACCATCTTACTACTGTTACTAAGAAAATCCAATCCTTTTTTATAAAAATTTTCTTTTAAATCGCACAAAGCAAATTTGCTCCTTTTTTCCCTGCTTTATGGAGTTTTTTTTCTGCTTTATCCCGCTGTTATGGTTGCTGTTTTTGCTTCAATGTAAACGCGATAGAGGCAAATCCTGCCCCCGTTCACTCTTTTTTTCCTCTTCAGACCATTTTCCAATGAATTTGTGTTTCAGCTTGATGCAAAAAGTGAATAAAAGAGCAAAAGGAGGAAAGACGAATGTTTGCTGATTTCAATAAACAATTTGAAGTACCAAAAGGGCTTCAAGGAAAAATAGCCGGCGGAATTATGTCATTAGAAAATAAGGAGATCAACCGCTGGACATTAAAACGATTAACGATACAGCCGAACGATCGTCTGCTTGAAGTTGGCTTCGGACCCGGCTTCGCTATTGAACAAGCGTTTAAGGCCTGTCCTTCTGTGAGCATCGATGGGGTGGATAAATCCGGCGTGATGAAAGATGCGGCAGCCAGCCGCAATCATCGGCAAATTCATCAGGGAAAGCTGCGGCTTTACGAGAAGGATATCACCGCTTTCAAATCCGATACCCGCTACGATAAAATATACACTGTCAATAATTATCCTTTATGGGCCGACCGCCGAAAAGGACTGCTCACACTTTATGCTTTATTAGAAGAAGGGGGAAAATTGGCCATTACCGTTCAGCCGCGGGAAAAAGATGCAGATAGCGATCAAACGAAGCGCTTAGGAGAAACCATTCGGGCAGAGCTTGAAAATGCCGGTTTTTGCGGAGCGGCTGTTCACTATAAAAACGTGCGGCCTGTATTAGCGGTTTGTGTCACAGCTGTCAAATGAAACGAAATTCGGCTTCTTGACGGTTGGATGCCCCCTTCGTTTTGCCCTTTAATGAAGGAAAATTCAAAGCAAAGCCGCGCAGGGACGAAAGTGAGAAATAGAATGAAAATGGCCGGCAATCGCTGCTTATTTGTCAGACAAATAAGCAGATTTTTCATAATCATCTTTCCCGAGAGCTTACTATTTTATAAAACAAGCGCAACCTTTTCATTTGGTTACGCTTGTTTTACTGCTTCTTTGCCCCGAAGATAAAGTTTCCAAAACAGAGCGGGGAAGAAAAAAGTGTGTGCGGGAGGTAACGGCACCTGCAAATGCCCGATTCGCTGATCCGTTTAGGACAAGAATAAAGCACCCTCTCTTAGATAAAGAGATTGACGTTCGACTCTTCAGCCTTTCCAAGGTAGGAAGCCACACCGCCGATTTGAACACCTTCTATAAGTTCTTCTTTTCGAATGCCCATCACATCCATGCTCATCGCACAGGCTGTTATTTCCACCCCTAGCTCCATCGCTGCAGCCATCAATTTTTCCAAGCTGTCGACATTTTTCTTCTCCATTACGGAGCGGATCATTTTCGCTCCCATTCCGCCCATGTTCATATTGGAAATAGGCAGCTGTTTCGGTCCGCGCGGCATCATTTTGCCAAACATTTTCTCGATAAAATCCTTTCCTTCCACAGAAACAGCTTCTTCCCGACGCAGGATGTTCAATCCCCAGAAGGTAAAGAACATTGTGACTTTCTTGCCCATTGCCGCTGCCCCTGTCGCAATAATAAACGAGGCAATCGCTTTATCTAGATCCTGATCGAATACAACGAGCGTTGCTCCTTGCGGTTCAGCTGCACTGGCAGGCTGCGTACTCATATTCAAATCTTGCGAGTGTCCTTTCTGAACATAGACAATCATTGAAGCTTTCTCTGACGCATGCGCCAGAAATGTGTTTCCTGTTTTGCTGCACCATGCTTTGACGTCAGAAATAAATCCCGGATCCGTCACCGTCACTTCTAATATTTCTCCGGTGTTCATTAGATTCATAGTCCGATATACTTGACTGATCGGACCCGGGCATTGCAAACCCGTACAATTCAACTGTCTATCGGCTTTTATGCCGCCCTCTGAAGGCTTAATTGACTGTGGCATGATCGTTTTTTCACCTGCTTTTTTCCTTTTTATTGGCCGCCGCTGCGCCTCTTTCTCCCTTTGCAGAGCCGCGTATGTTTTATAGCCGCCGCTGACGTTATACACTTCAAAGCCATTTTGCTGTAATAAAGCGGCAGCGAGGGCTCCGCGCTGGCCGACTTGACATAATACGTACAGCGGCTGATCCTTAGGTAAGCCCTCTAATCGTCCTGTCAATTCCCCCAGTGGAATGCTGTGGCTTCCCTTCATATAGCCTATTTCACGCTCGAAAGCTTCCCGGACATCAATTACCATTTTTCCAGCGGCAGCTGCTTCTTCTGCTTCATAGACAGAAGCCGACAAGATCTCACCATCTGCAATATTGCCAGCCGCGTAGCCGAGTAAATTAACAGGGTCCTTCGGAGTGGAGAAGGCCGGCGAAGAGATAAGTTCAAGGTCTTGCAAATCATAAACCGTTAATCCACCAGCAATAGCAGCAGCCAGCACATCTATTCTTTTATCTGCGCCCTGTTTGCCAATGGCTTGTGCTCCGTATACTTCCCCAGTTTCAGGGTGAAAAGTCATCTTCAATGTGATCGGGCTGCTTCCCGGATAATAACTGGCATGAGTAGACGGATGAATGTGGACAGCTTCAAAAGGCAAGCCCAGCTTCTTCAAGGTTTTTTCATTTTTTCCGGTAGCGGCGATCCCAAGATCAAACACGTGCGCAGCGGCTGTTCCCAGATGCGCTTTTACGCTCACTTTTTTGCCGCTGATGTGGTCAGCCGCCGCCCGTCCATGACGATTTGCTAATGAAGCTGTCTTCTCAATATCCCGTTCGGCCGCATCTCCAATCGCGTAAATCAGCGGATCGCTTGTTTGCAAATGCTCATTCACCTGGACACCGCCAGCTTTCCCGATCATCAGACCCGCTTGCTTCGCCAACTTATTTTCAGCTAAAGCGCCGGAAGCGATTATGGTCAGGTCGCTTGTGAGCGTCTCCCCATTTTCAAGCATAATCTTTCTGCCCTTATCGCCAAAGGCTTTCAGCGCTTGCCCGACTATCAGCTCTATTTCTTGACCACGCAAATGCTGCTGAATAATGGCCGCCATCTCTTCATCAAGAGCTTTCACTACTTGTCTCCCTGATTCAATAATGGTTACTTGAATGCCTCGTTTTTTTAAGTTTTCCGCTATTTCAAGACCTGAAAGACTTCCTCCGATGACGACAGCTTCTTTCGGCGCCTTCTCATCGATCCATTTTTTGATTCGGTCTGCATCAGCTATATCTTTCAGCATGAAGATATTGGAAGCCTTTTGAGCGCCTTCGATATCAGGAAGGACAGGGGATGCTCCCGTGGCCAAAATGACATAATCATATGATTCGCTGTATTCTTCTCCTGTTTGAACATTCTTCACTTCTACCGTCCGATTTTGGCGATGGATGGCTGTCACTTCCTGAAACGTGCGAATATCCAAGCGGTATCGTTTTTGCAGACCTTCCGTACTTTGAACCAGCAAGTCCTCCTTTCGCTGCACGACTTCTCCAATATAATAGGGCAGGCCGCAGCTGGCATAAGCTACAAACTCACCGCGCTCAAACAAAATAATTTCCGCTTTTTGATCCAGACGGCGTAAACGGGCAGCGGCGGTTGCTCCAGCCGCTGCACCACCGATGATGATCACTTTCTTTTTCATTGATATCCCTCCTCCCCCCTTTTATACATGTAGGGGTATTTAAAGATTTAAAAAAATAATTAGCAGTTTTGTAATCCTTTCTGTATCTTAGCTGCATTTTCTCCTTTTGTCAAATACCCCTATATGTATATGGGAAGCGGCAGCCTTCACGCGAGGCAGAGAACAAGGCTGCCCCAGTTTTTTATCTTAGGGGCAGCCTTGCGACTTAATGGAGTTGGGCTGTATCAGGAATGAGCGATTGAATGCTTTCCTTCTGGCCTTTGTGAAACAGGTCTACAATTTTACTGCCGACAATCACCCCGTCACAGCTTTGGCTGAGCACTTCAGCCTGCTCCTTTGTTGATACGCCGAATCCAGCGAGCACCGGCACCGGACTTTTTTCCTTCATTTTTCTTAAGAAAGCAGGAACGTCATTGCTAAAGCCGTTTCTTGCTCCGGTTATTCCTTTCACCGTTACAGCGTAAATGAATCCTTTAGCCGCTTGCATTATTTTCTCCATGCGCTCTTCTGTGCTCGTCAATGTGACAAGATGGATCAGAGCTAAATCATTCTTTTCCATTGGTGCGCTAATTTCCTCTTCTTCTTCAATAGGCAGATCCGGAATAATCACCGCGGACACTCCGGCTTTTTGGCAGTCGCTTGCAAACTTCTCCAGACCGTATTGAAAAACCGGGTTATAATAAGTCATTAGTATAAGCGGCATGACAAGCTCAGCTTGCATTTTATTCAACTCATTTAACACCTGATGGAGCGTAACGCCATTGGCTAACGCTCTTTTTCCGGCTTCTTGGATCACCGGGCCATCGGCGACCGGATCAGAAAACGGAATTCCCACCTCCGCCATGGTCACGCCAATTTCCTGCAAATACAGCAGCTGCTCCTTCAGCGATTCCATTCCGCCATCTCCAGCCATAATATAAGGAACGAAAGCTTTCTTGCCTGTTCTTTCTAATGTTTGAAACACCGTTTCTATTTTCTTTTTACTCATGTCTATCCCCTCCTAACCTTGCTTGAACCGCTGCCACATCCTTATCTCCTCTTCCTGACAAGCAAACAGCAATGGATTGCTCCGCTGTCATTGATTCAGCCAGCTTGATGGCAAAAGCGATGGCATGTGCACTTTCTAGCGCGGGAATAATTCCTTCTGTTTGCGCCAGCATTTGGAAGCTTGCCAGCGCTTCCGCATCGGTTACGGAGGAATATTCAACTCTGCCGATATCTTTTAGCAAACTATGTTCAGGGCCGACTCCGGGATAATCGAGACCTGCGGAAATGGAATGTGCTTCTTGAATTTGGCCGGCTTCATCTTGCAGCAAGTACATCTTGCTGCCATGCAGCACTCCTGCTTTACCTTTTGTCAGCGATGCAGCGTGATAGCCGCTGTTTAACCCGCTGCCCGCGGCTTCCACTCCATACATCCTGACACCTTCTTCATTCACAAATGGATAGAACATTCCCATCGCATTGCTGCCGCCGCCGATACAGGCCACCACCGCATCCGGAAGCTTCCCCTCTTTTTGGAGCATTTGCGCTTTTGTTTCCATACCGATGACGCTTTGAAAATCACGGACCATTTTTGGAAAAGGATGAGGCCCAAGCACCGAGCCAATAATATAATGAGTATCTTCTACATTCGTCACCCAGTACCGAAGCGCTTCATTGACTGCGTCCTTCAGCGTGGCGCTTCCTTGCTTTACTCCGATCACTTTCGCACCCAGCAGCTCCATTCGGAACACATTTAATTTTTGGCGGCGAATGTCCTCTTCTCCCATAAATATGACACATTCTAAGTTTAACAGCGCACACACGGTTGCAGTTGCCACTCCATGCTGTCCCGCCCCTGTTTCAGCCACTACCTTTTTCTTCCCCATACGAAGTGCTAGCAGGCCTTGGCCGATCGTATTATTAATCTTATGAGCACCTGTGTGATTCAGATCTTCCCGTTTTAAATAGATCTTGGCACCGCCAGCCTTCTTCGTTAAGTTTTCGGCATAATAAAGCGGATTCTCCCGTCCGATGTAATCCTTCAAGTAATCATTCAGCCGCTGAACAAAATGTTCATCTTTCATCGCTTCCTCATAGGCGGCTTCCAATTCAAGTACAGCCGGCATTAGTATTTCCGGAACATAGCGGCCGCCAAACTCTCCGAAATGGCCGCGTCCATCTGGTTGGTTGTATCTTTTCATCACTTGCATGCTCCTTTCGCTTTTTCGATAAATGCTTTCATCTTCTTAACATCCTTAGCCCCGTCCGACTCTACCCCGCTTGAGACATCTACGCCATAGGGCCAGACTTGTTGAATCGCTGCTTCAATATTGTCACTGTTTAAACCGCCAGCCAAAATTAGCCGCGAATGATCCAGCCATTGTCCTTCCAGAGAAGACCAGTCAAAAGGCGTGCCATTCCCCCCTCTGTAGGGGCCCTTTGGACTGTCCAGCAGGATGAAGTCCGCCGGGTAGTCAAACATCGCTGACAGCGGCACTTCGCAATCGTATCGAAAGGCTTTTATGACAGGCAGATGCAATTTGCGGGCGTATTCTTCAGGCTCATCGCCATGAAGCTGAATGATATCAAGACTCGCCTGTTCGGCTATTTCCTGTACCGCTTTTAACGGTTCATTAACAAACACACCGACTTTCAATGGCCCCTGTTTTAACTGTTCGCTGATCCGTTCTGCTTGTTCGGCTGTGATTTGCCGTTTGCTATTGGCAAAAACAAATCCTACCGCATCAGCTCCGAGCTTTTTCGCTTGCAAAGCTGCCTCGGAATTTTGAATACCGCAAATCTTTACTTTCATTTACTTCCCCTCACAAATCTATTTTTAATTGACTGAAGGTTTCAGAGAGATTTCTGCTTGTCATTAGCGTCTCCCCCACAAGGACTGCTTTAGCTCCCGCCTCGCTGACACGCTTTACATCCGCTCTCGTGCGTATACCGCTCTCCGCAACAAACACGATATCCGACCGCCCGTAAGCTTTCAGCAAGCGCTCTGTAACGGCCAGGTCCACTTGAAATGTTTTTAAATTGCGATTATTAATGCCAATAATCTTCGCTTCAAGCGCAAGAGCTTGCTCCATTTCCTTCTCATCATGGACCTCAAGAAGAACATCAAGCTCCTGCTCTTGCGCATACGCATACAGTCTCCGTAAAGCATCCGGGTCTAGAGCGGATGCAATAAGTAATATCACATCTGCCCCCGCTGCTTTGGCCCGATCTATTTGAATAGGATCCATAATAAAGTCCTTGCACAGGATCGGAAGCTTTACCTCCTGACGAACCGCTTCTAAATCCTTCATAGATCCTTGAAAAAACGGTTGATCTGTTAATACGGAAATAGCATTCGCACCGTTTTCTTCATACAACCGGCCCTGCTCTTTCGGATTGACATGTAAGTGAATAGCTCCTTTTGAGGGAGACGCCCGTTTGATTTCAGAAATGATATTCATCGTTTTTGATTTCCTAAATCTTTCATAAAGCGATGGGTGTGTTTTTCGGTTCACCCTTATTCCAAATGGAAAATCCCTCTTCAGCTGTTCAACTTCTTCCTCTTTTTTTCTTAATATTCTGTCTAATACAGTGACAGTCATACTAGCACCTTCCTTTTTTGCCGCCGTTTAGAATAATCTATTAAATAGTGCAGCTTCGATAGAGCCGCTCCAGAATCAATGCTTTCTCGAGCCATTTCCACCCCTTGCTGAATGGTACTTGCCTTTTTGCAGGCAAATAAGCCGATGCCCGCATTCAGCAGCACTGTATCACGGCAAGCCCCCTTTTCTCCTTCAAGAATCCTTCTTAAAATTTCGGCATTTTCCTTGGCCTCTCCGCCGCGAATCGCTTCTAAATCGCAATAAGGTAGATTGACATCTTCAGGAGTGATAATCAGCTTTTTTGTCTCTCCTCCCTCTAATAAAATGAGATGGTTTTCCCCGGAAAGCGATGCTTCATCCATATATCCGGCTCCATTCATCACGACCGCTCTTTTTCTTCCAAGGCGCCCAAGCACTTTCGCCATCACTTCCAGCATATCGCGGCGATAGATGCCAACAAGCTGCGTATCTAATTCGATTGGATTTGTTAATGGACCAATTAAATTAAATATCGTCGGTATTTTCAAATCACGGCGCACCTTCATCACACGCTTTAATTTTGGGTGAACATGGGGAGCAAACAGAAAAGCCATTCCGTTCTCCTCGAGCAATTCATCGATTTCCCCGTCCATATAATCCAGAGAAATGCCTAAATGTTCAAGCACATCCGCACTTCCCGTCTTACTGGAGACACTTCTATTGCCATGTTTGGCTATTTTCACTCCTGCACCGGCAAGAACGAAGGCGGACGTTGTGCTGATATTAAAGCTTTGTGAGCCGTCTCCTCCTGTACCGCAATTATCCATTACGTGATTCAGCTTTTTGTTTGTGCCCAGTGCATTTTTCCTAAGTACTTTCACTAATGAAGTGATTTCATCGACCGTTTCTCCTTTTGTTTTCAGCGCGACCAGAAAAGCTGCGATTTCTCCTTCTGTAGCATTCCCCCGCAAAATCTCTTCCATCGCCTCCGCCATTTCTGTTTCTTGCAGCGCTTCACGGTTCGACAACTTCAGCAGGAAGGATTTCATCTGTCTCTCCTTGCGATATTGCTGGAAAAACGCTTGAATCATTTCTCCTCCCTCTTTCGTTCCGATCGATTCGGGATGAAATTGCAGTCCAAACACCGGATATTCTTTATGGCGAATAGCCATGATTTCTTCATCATCTGCCGCATAAGCCAGCACTTCCAGCTTTTGCGGCAGCTTTTCTTTCTCAACTGCGAGAGAATGATACCGCATAGCGGTGACGGACGAACGAAGGGAAGCAAATAGAGACGTACCGCTGTGCTTGATTAATGAAACTTTCCCATGTTTAATCGTCTTTGCTTGAACAACCTTGGCTCCAAATGCGGACGCGATGACTTGATGCCCTAAACAAATGCCGAGGATTGGCAACCGATGATAAAAGCTGCGCACAACTTCCATACAAATGCCCGCTTCTTCAGGTCTTCCCGGACCTGGAGATAGAACGATCGCTTCCGGTTCCATCGCTTCGATTTCTTCTATCGTACATTCATCATTGCGAATAACGCGCACATTTTTCCCAAGGCTTCCGATTTGCTGATATAAGTTATAAGTAAACGAATCATAATTATCAATGAGCAGAATCATTATTTAACCTCCAATAGCGCTTTGGCTTTATTGATCGTTTCTTCATATTCTTTTTTTGGAATTGAATCATAGACGATCCCAGCACCTGCTTGAACATAAGCTTTAGCATCTTTTATGATCATCGTTCGGATCGCCAGCGCAAAATCCAAATCTCCGTTTGAAGAAATATATCCGACGGCACCAGCGTAAAGACCCCGCTTAACCGGCTCTAGCTCATTTATAATTTGCATCGCCCGGATTTTGGGCGCGCCTGACACTGTACCGGCCGGCAAGGCGGCCGCTAATGCCTCAACAGGATGCGTATCTGCTTTCAATGTGCCGCTTACTTCCGAAACAAGATGCATCACATATTTATATTTTTCAATCTTCTGAAATTTGGTCAGCTTGATGCTCCCGAGCTTGCAGACCTTTCCCAGATCATTGCGGCTCAAATCCACCAGCATGCGATGTTCCGCTATTTCTTTTTGATCGTTTAAAAGCTCTTCTTCCAGCAAACGATCTTCCTGCTCATCCTTCCCTCTTGGCCGCGTGCCGGCAATCGGATTTGCCATTACCTGATTGCCTCTTACGCGGAGCAGGCTTTCAGGAGAAGCTCCAAGAACGGTGTATTCATGAAAATCTAGAAAAAACATATACGGCGAGGGGTTCGATGTCCGCAGCCTGCGATACAGTGAGAAGGGATCACCGCTGAATACTGCTGTTAAACGCTGAGACAGAACGACCTGGAAAACATCTCCCCGAATGATATGACTCTTAGCTTCCTCTACCATCCGGTTAAAGAACGTTTTGCTTAAATTCCCTTTAAAATGAAGCGGTTCAAACGAATCGGCCGCACATCCAGCGCTTGGTTTTTCGATGCATTTTTCATATTCAGCTATCGCTTCTTCCATGTCCTTCTCAGTCCGTTCACCGAATAAATCCACCGCTGCGATTATGATTTTCTGCAATAAATGATCGTATACGATAAAAGTATCGTAAATCATGAAATGAATATCCGGCATTTGCAGTTCATCCTCCAGCATTTCGCCGATCACCTCATCAAGAAACATCACATCATAGCCAATATATCCAACTGCCCCTCCGAAAAAAGGAAATGGGGAATCAGCCAGCTTCTTCTTTGAGAAAAAATATTTTAATTCCTTTAAGCCATGGCCCTTTCGCTTGTAAACCGTCTCTTTTTGATCATTGACAAGCTCAACTTGTGAGCCTGTCGCCTTATACTCTTGAATCGGATTCATGCCGATAAAGGAATACCGCCCGCTTTGTTTATGTTTATAGGAGCTTTCAAACAAGAACTTCCTGTCTCCATCCAGTTGATGATAGAGCATAATCGGTGTCAGCATATCCCCTTCTAATTCTTTTAACTTGTACGGCAATGTTTCTTTTGCTTGCACAGCCCTCACCTCATTTGTCGTTTTTTTAAATAAAAAAATCCTCCATAGCCATTTGCATATTGGCTATGGAGGACGGTTATACCGCGGTGCCACCTCGCATTGAAGCTTTGTTTCCAAGCTTCCGCTTTTCAAGTACAGAATGATCCGATACTGATCCCGATAACGGGGGATACCGGGCTGCCATACTGACATTTCCTGCAGCCTCTCACAAGTCCATTCACCTTATTTCCATGTACCGGGCTCTCACCTTTCCCAGCTCTCTGTCACATTTCCAATAAAGCTACTCCTCTTGTTCATCGATTTATCCTTCTTTATTATGGAAAAGACGACAAAAAGCCCCCATCGCAAAGGACGGGAGCCGTGGTGCCACCTTTATTGATTGCTTTAACAATCCACTCTATCTGCATCGAAGCATTGCGCTTTCAATACATGTCTTTTGTAACGATAAGACGTTCGCCAGAGCCTACTGCAAAGAAATGGTTCGGTCTGGAGGCTCAGAAGTCCATTCGCTTATACGTCCGCACTGGTTTTCACCGGCCACCAGCTCTCTGAAGCATTCATACAAGCTACTCCTCTTCGTCAACACCTAACATATGTTCATCTTTTAATTGTAAATAATCATACTTCAATCGAGTAAAGTTTGTCAACAGCCGATTTCATTTTTTATTTTTTTCCGAAGAATTAAGGAATAATTTTCAAAAATTCTATATCCTTCCACAGCAAAAAATAGTAAAATAGACTTAATTAGTGAGGTGTTCCTATGACGGTATATGTAGCAAGACAGCCGATTTTTAATCGCAAGGAAGAAACGGTCGCTTATGAACTATTATATCGCAAACAAGACAACCAACCTTACGCAGACATCATGAGCGGTGACGAAGCGACAATGGAAGTGCTGAAGAACGGTTTATTGAACATTGGCATTGACCGGCTTTCTGACGGGAAGATGCTGTTTGTTAACTTTACAAAAAATTTATTATTGCAGGATGTCCCCAGCTTTTTAGCAAATGATCAAATCGTCATTGAGATTTTAGAGGATATCCATTCGACAAAAGAAGTGATTCAAGCCGGATTCAAGCTGAAAGAAGCAGGATTCAAGCTCGCTTTAGATGACTTTTTGCTGAATGATCAAAACAAGGACTTAGTTCCGCTGGCTGACATCATTAAAGTAGATTTCATGCAGACGACCAAGGAGCAGCGCCAAGAAATGAGAAGAGCCATTGAAAACCCAAAAGTGCTCTGGCTTGCTGAAAAGGTGGAATCAAGAAGCCAATTCACGGAGGCGCTTGAAGAGGATTTCCACTTGTTTCAAGGCTTCTTTTTCGAAAAGCCTTCCTTGATCAGCGCCGATGCCATCCCGGAATTTTCCAAAAATTATTTTTTAATCATGGACGAAATAGCGAGTCCAGCTCCGGATATAAAAAAAGTGGCTCGTTTAATAGAAGAAGATCTGTCTTTATCTTATCAACTGTTAAAATTATTAAACAAAACGGCCTTTATTCAGCGGGAGAAGGTGCAGACGATCCATCAGGCAGTTATGCTTATCGGGCTGGAAGAATTAAAGAAATGGCTGCTTTTCATTATTTTGAATATCTCCGGGTCAAAATGTCCTGAAGAGATCATCCGCACATCCTTGATCCGCGCTAAAACCTTGGAGCAGCTGGCTCATCAATATTTCCCAGATGAACTGTCCTCGAAGTATTTTCTGCTCGGCATGCTGTCGATGGTCGATGCTTTAATTGCTCGTCCGATGGAGGAGATTCTTAGGGAGCTGCCCATTGACACAGAAGTCAAGAAAGCACTCATCTTGAAAAAGAACTCCCTTGCCGAAGTATTGCAGCTCACTAGAGATTTAGAAGGAGGAAATTGGGACGCTGCCATCAAGCGCAGTTTATCTTTACATATTGACGATCGTTTTTTGTTATCTTGTTACCATGAAGCCATCAGATGGAGCAGTTTAATCCTGCAAAAATAACGAGCTTAGGAATTCCTAAGCTCGTTATTCGTGGCAGAACGGCTGGTCATAAGGGTAACAGCAATAAAAAGAATCATCGAAATTAGGATGGGCAGCACAACGGTATGCATGCCGAATGCATTTGGATAAAAGGTGTGAAGCAAGATATAAGACAGCATGCCGGCGAACATGGAAGCGATAGCCCCGGCACCGTTAGCCCGCTTCCAATACAGCCCGAAAATAACCGGCCAAATAAAGACCGCTTCAAGTCCCCCAAATGAAAATAAATTCAACCAAATAATTAAATCAGGCGGATTCATGGCCACGAGAAAAACAGCCGTTCCGATCACAGCTGTCACCGTCAGGCTCAGCGTTTTGATTTTCTTATCTCCTGCTTTTTTATTTACAAAATGCAAATATAGATCTTTAATGACGGCAGAAGATACGAGCAGCAGCAAGGAATCAACCGTCGACATGATGGCCGCCATCGGAGCGGCTAATACAATGCCCGCCAACCACTCTGGCATAATGGCCATCGCAAGCTCCGGCATCACCTTATCGCCGACTGTTATACCAGGAATAATGGCCCGCGCCATCACACCGATTAAATGCATGCCAAGCATAATAACACCGACCACAATCGTGCCGATGATCAGTGCGCGGTGCATGGCTCTCGCATTCTTGTAGCTCATCGCCCGAACGGCGACCTGCGGCAAACCAACTACACCGATTCCAACCAAAATCCAAAAAGATGAAATATAAAGCGGTGTTAAACTGCGGTCGCTTCCGTAAGGAGACAACAAGTTCGGATTCTCTTCCCCGAGCTTGGTCATGATATTTTCCATGCCGCCGCCGGCTTTTAGAGCGGCAACGAAAAGTATCACCGTTCCAGCAACCATAATCAAGCCTTGTACCATATCCGTAATAGCAACCGCCCTGAATCCGCCAATCATGACATAAAACATAACCGAAGCCGCAAATATAATTAAGGCGGCCGTGTAGGACAGCCCGGTAATGGATTCAACCAGGCGGGCCCCGCCAATCCATTGCGCCGTCATCGCAGAAAACAGAAACACAATGATGCTGACCGCTGAAAGCACAACGACCCATTGGCTCTTATATCTTGCAAATAAAAAATCAACTAGAGTAATAGCTTGATATTTGCGGGCCATAATAGCAAATTTCTTTCCTAGTATCATGAGGACGAAGTAACCGGTCGCCACCTGACTCATAGCAAGCAGCACCCATGATAAACCATAGTTGTACGCCGCCCCCGGACCACTCAAGAAACTGGAAGCACTGCCGTAAGTCGCCGCCATGGTCATCGCTAAAATAAATCCGCCAAGCTCGCGGCTCCCGAGAAAATACTCCTGAACGAAAGAAGAGGAGCTTTGAACATATCGCGAAGCATAAATGCCAATAATGAAAATAATGAAGAGAAATAAAATCAGTGGCCAAATGACTTCCATATTCACTCTGCATCCCCCTCCTCATCAAAGGGCACATCCCGGAATAGCCACTTCACGGCTGCCCATACGAGGGCAACCATTAGAAGCAGACCCGCAACGCAGCTATAAAAAAACCAGGCCGGCAAGCCTAATACATATGTATAGTCCTCGACCGGCCTGCTTCCAAGGCCAAAAGCAAAGCCGTACCACCATATAAAGTTAATGAGGACCAGCAGGATGCCAATTCCGGCTTCTCTTTTGGCAACTTGAAACCGTTTATCCTCCTTTATTGCTTTCATACAATCCCTTCCTTTCTTACCGGAAGCCGCTGAACAGCTATTGCAGTCCCTTCTTACATTACGATATGGAACCTCCAGATGCAATAATGTTTTTGGATAAGATAAAAAATTTAACGCCAGCGCTGAATAAAATCCGCAACAACCGGATGGATGTCTGCTGGACTCTTAGAAGGCAGCTGATGTGTGCCTTCTTTGAAAAACACCATTTGTTTCTTCGGGACCGCTTGATAATAAGCCCAATGCCTTTTGATGATGGGGGCTTTTTCGCCATAAAGCAATAAAAGCGGAAGCCTCCATTCAGACAGTTGGCCGGTACAGTCAAAGGTCAGAGAAAACCGGTAATAACTTTGCCAAATCGTTGGGTTCGCTTTCATCATGGACTGGTACATTCTTTCTCTATCATCAGATTGATGAAAATGACTTCTGGAAATCAGCTTAGCCATAAGAGCGGGCGTCTTTTCTGCTAATTGGATGGCCATTGCATGCTCGATTTTAAATAGCAGCGGACCTGCCTTCGGATAGCCGCTCGCTAGAATCACTCCCTTTACTCTTTCAGGATATCGGAGGGCGTATTGCTGCACAACCGTTCCCCCAGCCGAATAGCCAAATAAAAAAACTTGTTCTTCCTGCACCGCTGTTTGGACAGCGAATATATCCTCTAAAAAGCTGTTCGGATCTCCTGAAATGGAAGGACTGCTGTTTCCGTGTCCATTTAAATCAATAACAACGAGCTTACATTGCTCCGATAAAGGGAGCTGCTTACAAAATACGAGACCGCTCATTCCCGGGGGATGAACAAAAATTACAACGGGTCCTTCACCTGCCGTTTCATAATAAATTCTCCTGTTATGGATCTCAGCGTAAGACAATAAGGCCACACCCTCTCATTTTTTATTAGTATGAACCTTATCAAGTGGTTTATTATGAAAAAAGACAGCGCTGCAGCGCTGTCTTTCCAATTTAAGTCCTCATCCTGAAACGAAAGGCAACCTCCCTTTTTGTAAAAAGGAGGCGCCTGCTTTTATATGTTTATGGATAGCGAATGCCATGACAGTCAATACTCAGCACTTTTCCTGTACAATGAGGGAAGCGCTCAGCAAAAGCAGCACTGATTCTCTCCCCATGCCCTTCAGGAGCAAAGGTTAATATCGTCGGTCCCGCTCCGCTGATCACCGTTGCATAGGCATCTAATTGGTTCGCAAGGCTTCTGGCAGGGGCGAACTCATCAATAAGCGCAGCCCGGTATGGTTCATGGAAAAGGTCGCTTTCCATCATTTTACCGGCTAATGAATAATTCTTTACGGACAAAGCAGCGAGCAGAACATTCGAGACAGCACTGGCTTCTGCTGCCTTGGCTCTGGAAAAAGAAGCCGGCAAAGCTTTCCGTGCTTCTTCCGTTTTCAATTCATAAGGCGGAATGAGAGCGATCAAATCCATTTCTGGTGCTGGCAATTGCACGATCTCCGCTTCCTCTCCAAAGGAAACGCCTGCCACCATCCCTCCAAACAAAGCAGCGCCAATATTATCAGGATGCCCTTCCAGCTGATTGCCGATCTTCAGCTTTTCCTCCTTGGAAAGCTGAAGACCGGCGTAACGGTCAGCGATTTCAATCCCTGCCGCAATGGCAGCCGCACTGCTGCCAAGCCCGCGGGCTAAGGGGATTTCACTTTCCATTACGATTTGCAGGGGCGCTAGCTCAGCGCCATAGGCATCAGCCGTTTTTTTCGCTGCTTGATAAATTAAGTGGTTCTCATCCGCTGGCAATTGCGCCAGTAATTCTGACCGATGTTCAAATGTCCAGCGGTCTGCTGGTGAGATGTGAAGCGTTAAATACAAATTTAAAGCAAGGCCGAGGGAATCAAACCCCGGCCCAAGATTGGCCGTGCTAGCCGGCACCTTTAGCGTTACAGGCGCGCTCATGCACGAACCACTCCTTCGATATATTGCACGACCGCTTCTTCATCATTCGGCAAAACAACCGGCTTTTTCGTCACGCGTTCAATCGCAGTTTGCGGATCTTTTAATCCGTTTCCTGTCAATACAGCGACGATGGTGGCTCCAGCTGGAATGTCTCCCGATTTCCGGTGCTTCATAATCCCTGCAATGGAGGCACAAGAAGCAGGCTCCGCGAAAATGCCTTCTTCCTTTGTCATCATTTCAAACGCTTCTAATATTTCTTCATCGGTGACTAGATCAATTTTTCCTCCGGATTCATCGCGAGCAGCTACCGCTTTCTCCCAGCTTGCCGGATTGCCGATGCGAATCGCTGTAGCTACCGTTTCAGGCTTTTCAATTACTTGATTTTTTACGATAGCGGCTGCGCCTTCCGCTTCAAAGCCGTGCATTTTCGGCAGACCTGTGCCGAATTTCTCATGATATTCTTTAAAGCCTTTCCAGTAAGCTGTAATGTTTCCGGCATTCCCCACCGGAATCGCCAAATAATCAGGCGCCTTCCCTAATTGATCGCAAATTTCAAAGGCGGCTGTTTTTTGACCTTCAATTCGATACGGATTGATGGAGTTCACTAAAGTGATCGGCGAGTTTTCACTTATGTGCCGAACCATTTGCAGAGCCTCATCGAAGTTCCCTTGAATGGAGACAATTTCGGCACCGTACATCATCGCTTGAGCGAGCTTGCCCATGGCAATTTTCCCTTCAGGAATGACGATGATCGCCCGCATGCCGGCGCGGGCGGCATAGGCTGCCGCCGCAGCCGATGTATTGCCTGTGGACGCGCAGATGACTGTGTTGCTTCCTTCTTCTTTCGCTTTCGCTACTGCCATCACCATGCCGCGGTCTTTAAAGGAACCTGTTGGATTGGTTCCCTCTGTCTTCACATAAAGATTCACATCCAGCTTCTTTGATATATTCACAAGCGGAATGAGTGGTGTATTGCCCTCCATTAACGATAGTTCTGGCGTATTTTCTGTCACTGGTAAAAATTCTTTATATTTTTTGATTAAGCCTTCCCATTTCATTTTGCACCGTCTCCTTCAACTCGGTAAAAGCTTTCCACCGATTTAACTACATCTAAGTCCTTCATTTTCTCTAACACACTTCGATAATTCTCCAGTGAAGCTTTATGCGTAACAATGACAATCTCCGCTGCTTCCTTTTCATCAAGCGGAAGCTGGAGTATCTTTTCAAAGCTAATAGAATAGGTTGAAAACAATTTAGTCAGCTCCGAAAATGCTCCGATTTCATCGCGCATATGCAAACGGATAAAGTACTTGGCAAACCGCTCATCCGCTTTCTTCAGCTGTTTCTCATATTGCGGCTGAAATACGCTGCGGCCGTTCACCCCAAGGCGCATATTCTTCACCACTGCGACGACATCGCTGACAATGGATGTCGCTGTTGGCAGGCTTCCGGCTCCCGGCCCATAAAACATCGTTTCACCGACCGCTTCACCATATACATACACAGCATTATATTCGTCATTCACGGACGCAAGCGGATGATTATGAGATAGGAACGTCGGCTGCACACTCACTTCCGCGCGGGACTCTTCCTGATCTGCATATCCGATCAGTTTCATTGTATAGCCAAGCGTGCTGCCGTACTTTAGATCCTCTTTAGAGACTTGGGAAATCCCGCTGACCGATACGTCCTCCAAGTCGATATCCATTGAGAAGGCTAAGCGGGCTAATATCGCCATTTTTCGGGCGGCATCTAAACCTTCGACGTCAGCCGTCGGATCCGCTTCAGCAAACCCCAGCTCCTGCGCTTCCTTTAACGCTGCTTCATACGATAATCCGTCCTTATTCATCTTTGTTAAGATATAGTTGGTTGTGCCATTGACAATGCCCATAATGGTTTGGATTCTATCGGAAGCAAGCCCATCCGCTAATCCTTTAATAATAGGTATACCGCCGGCTACACTCGCTTCATAAAATAAATCGCAGCCGTGATCAGCGGCTACTTTCTGCAATTCCGAACCGTAAAGAGCCATTAAATCCTTATTGGCGGTTACAACATGCTTCTTCGCCTGAAGCGCATCTATTATATATTGACGCGTCTCATCAATGCCGCCCATTACTTCAACAACCAGATCGATTTCCGGATTATTCACCACCTCATAAGGATCGGTTGTGAGGAAACGGCTGTCAAGATCGATGTCTCGAGGCTTATCTAAGTTTCTTACTAATATTTTTTCAATCGATACAGCACAGCCTACTTGGTGAACAAGCTGGTCCTGATGTTGCTGAATCATCTTCACTACGCCCGTTCCCACTGTGCCTAATCCTAATAAACCTACTTTCACGTTATCCTTCACTATTCCTCACCTCTTTGTTTTTTTAACAAGAACATTTGTTTATGTATAGTAGACATTATATCTATATTCAAGGCGATTGACAACCTATTATTTTAGTAAAATAAAAGCTTTCAATGTATTCTAAATTTTACAGAAAAACATCGTTTCTTTCAATACAGTTAGCAGCTTTTTCATGACAATAGAAAAAGCCGCTTGATTCCTTTCTCAAGCAGCTCTATCTTCAAGCCATTCCCTCTCATTATAACTTTTTAACCGCCTCCGATATCAGCGCCGCATACGCTTTCGCTCCTTCTTCAGATAAGTGAATTCCGTCGGGGGCAAAATAGTGATCATGATCAGCGCTCTCGGAATGCCAATTGACGAGCGTGACATTTGAAAATTCGGCGGTTATTTGCTTTAATCTGGCATTCACATCGTGTTCCCAAGGCCGGGGAACGCGTGTATTAATAAAGATAATCGGCGGATCCCCGCTGATTGACTCCACAATCTCTTTCACTTGTTTTTTGGAAAAAGGGCCATTCGTCCCTAAACCGATAATAATCACATCGCCTAATTGGCCCTGCTCCTTAAACCGGCGGACGACTTCTATCCCGTCTTCCATTTGTCTCCCTACCTTGGCATCGACCGCTAAATCGGGAAAATACTCTTTTAAAAAAGGAACGGCATCGACCATGACCGAATCTCCAACGGCTGTGACCTCAGAGATGCGCGTCTCATCCGGCTCCTCTTTAGCCTGTTTATCCTGCTTCTCTTCAGCATTAGAATGATCTTCATTTGGAGCTTCTCGAACGGACATCTCTTTCACTTCCGCAGGTTGGTCTGCACCTGACGCGGGAGCCGTATATAAACCGGCCATAGAAATCAAAAAGACTGCCAAGGCGCCTGTAAAGCTCAGCCAACGCCGTGCCGGGACCCGCCTCCACCCCCAAGACCCGAAAAGGAATGCGCGGCATTTTTCTCTTAAAGCTCCTTTTCGGATCGGCCGTTCAATATACCGATAGGACCATGCGGTAATAAAGAAAATGAGCCCCAGTTGAAAGAGTCCTCTAATTAAATTGAACTCTCCTGTATCCACGGCCGGACTTGTCAGGACGATCACCGGGAAATGCCATAGATACATGCCGTAGGAGCGAACGCCGATCAATCGCAGCGGTCTCCAGCTGAAAGCCGCGGCTAAGCGGCTCGACGGATGGGCAAGAACAGCCACTGCAATAGCGGCTGCCAGAGAAGCAAGCACCATGCCGCCATAATAAAGGAAATCATCATATTGATCAGAAAAGGCCATCATGCCTAATAGAACCGCCAGACTAGCGATCCCGGCAAGGTCAAGGGATAATTTCGCTTTTCCCTTTACAGAAGGAGAAAGCTTTCGGCTGGGCCAAACAATCGCCAGCGCTGCACCGATTAAAAGTGAAAAAGCTCTCGTATCCGTTCCATAGTAAACTCTGCTAGGATCACTTCCAGGCTCATACATAAAAGCCATCAATAAGGCCGAGATGACCCCTCCGAAAACAGTAATAAACCGCAGCTTTTTCGTACTCGGAAAATAACGCATCACGGATAAAACAATAACCGGCCACAGCAAATAAAATTGCTCTTCTACTGCTAACGACCAAAAATGCATGAATAAAGAGGGCTGCATACTGTCAAAGTAAGACAGCTCTTGAAATACAAACCGCCAGTTGCTGACGTAAAGCAAGGCGGCCAGCACATCTCCACGCAAACGAGTTAAATAGACCGGTTCAAAGAGGGTGACATAAGCAATGACTAATATAAGCATAGTCAGCATCGCCGGAAGCAGCCTTCTTGCACGGCGGATCCAAAACTGCTTCAAATCAATGCGCCGCGTTTGCTCCCACTCTGCCAACAATAAATCGGTGATTAAATAGCCCGATAAAACAAAAAAGACCGTAACACCTAAAAGGCCCCCTGATGTTCCTGGAACCTGCAGGTGGTAGAGAATTACGGCCAATACGGCCAGCGCCCTCAACCCGTCTAGAGCAGGCATATAGCGGCGATGTTCCTTCACCCGCCAAGACTGGTCTTTGCGGCGCATGCATGATGCTTCCTTTCTTTTCATAACCGATCATCTTTCTTTCCTAAAAGTCATTGTGTATTTTACCACTGTCCCCATTATAAAACAATGAATCTATGTTTTGGAATTTCGTAGCTTCAGGCGCAAACAGAAACTTGCATGATTTTGTGAAAACGGATAGTCCAAAGCCGGAAAACGGGCTGTACGCCAAAAAGGCTGCCAATTTGAAACGGGCAGCCTTTTGTTTCTTTTTCATTATTTAATAGAGCGATTGCACATCGTAGCCTTTAGCTGCGTAATAATCTAAGATTCCAGCATAAATCGCCTTAGCCATGATGGTTTGCCAATAGTCTGACTTCAGCATGTCATTTTCCTTGCGGTTTGTAATAAATCCAAGCTCTGTCAGCGCTGCGGGCATCGTGTTGCGGTCAAGAACCCCTAGCACTCTTCTAAGCTGCGATGTCGTTTTCACTCCGCGGTCTTTAGTTTTCCATGCTGCCACCATTCGTTTTTGGATCTTTTCCGCCAGCAATCTGCTGTCGCGCACATGAGGGTTTTTGGATGCCGAATAATATGTTTCAGTACCGTTAGCAGCCGGGCTGGCGGCGTTCGCATGAATGCTGACAAAAACGTTTCCGCTGTTTCTTTGCGCGAATCGATAGCGCTCATCAATGGTAATAAATCGGTCCGTTGAACGGGTCATCTTCACTTGAAAAGGTGTTTGCTGAAACAGCTTGTTCACCTTTAAAGCAGTAGCAAGCACAACATCCTTTTCTCTTACATTAAAGCCAATTGCTCCTGGATCATGGCCTCCATGACCTGGGTCGATGATAATCGTCTGGCCTGCTAGGCGCTTATCAGCCGGTGCAGTGCTTGGCGGAGCTGGCAGGCTGCCTCCTTCCGCAGGATTAGGGCGCAAATAGTAGGAGGAGACAAAGCCAACCGTATTTCCTGCTTTAATATATGACCATCCTCCCACAGAATGAGAGACAGCGACATTCGTGTTTGCACTAAGTTTGCTTATAGACGGATAAGCTGTTGACGGACCAGTCCTCACGTTTAAACTGTCCACCGTGGTCCTATATGTTTGCTCAAAGCGAGCTGATCCGCTCACTCGGAATTGCGGATGGACAGCACGGGCTAAGAAAACCGCAAAATCCATTCTTGTGATTTCCTTCTCAGCACCAAACGATCCATCCGCCATTCCTTTTGCTATCCCCCGGGAAAGCAACGCTTTCGCTGCTCCCGCCGCGGTTCCGTCAAACGGATAGCCAAATGCTTTCGTGATCATCTGCGCCATTTCTCCGCGTGTAACCGCTTTGCCAGGCATAAATAATTCGCCGTTCACTCCGGAAACAATTCCTTTATGTACCGCCGATTGAATGTAGCCGGAAGCAAAACTTCCAGATTCAACATCCTTAAAGCTGGTCGCTCTTTTTCTTCCATCCAGCTGAATAGCACGCCCGATAAACGTAACCGCTTCCGCCCGATTGACTTTATGATTTGCACCAAACCAAGTAGCTGTTGAACCTTTGACAATGCCACCCTGTGCTAGAAAATTAACCTCTTTCAGCGCCCGGTGCGGCACATCTATAAAGCCATCTGCCTGTGCCCTATTCCCTCCGATAAGAGAGCCAATCAAGGACAATGTTAAAACCAAAATCACCGAAATTCTTTTCACTCTTCCTCCCCCATTCATCAACTTCCAACTTTTCACCTAGATAAATTGTTTTATCCCCTTCTTATCTTACAATTTATTTTCTGTTTTTCTATATTTCGCCGATGTTTGTAATGTTTATGTTATATTTGTCATACAATGCAACATTTCCCTAGCTATCTACAGGACTCTTCGCTTTTTTTGTAAAGAAGTGAGAGCCTTCAAGGATAATTGTCCTTGAAGGCTCCCTTTTTTATTATGATCCCGCCGGGAAAATGCTATAAAGATGCCCCATGCAAAAATGGATTAGGAAAGCAAAAGTCTCAGAGGGCAATTACGGCACCGGCATGCCCGCTTCGTTCGGGATTTGCAGGATGCAGGTGACAAAGACGCTGCGATTGCAGCCGCTGTTCTTCTTTTCATCAGCGAAATATGATAGCCGGCATGCTTATGCTGACCAAACGAATATCAGCCCTTTTCTTCTGTTTTTATTCTTGCCGGATCAGCTTCCGCTCCAGCATGTCAACAAGCTGATACATGATGGTGGCCAAGATAGCTATCACAAATAGGCTGAGCAGCACTTGTGTAAAGTTAAATACTTGGAATCCGTAAATGATCATATAGCCTAAGCCTTGTTTAGAAACGAGAAATTCTCCGACAATGACTCCTACCCAAGCAAGGCCGACATTCACTTTCAAGGTGGAAATAATGGTTGGGAAGCAGGCCGGCAACACGGCTTCTTTGAAACAATGATAATTGGAGCCTCCAAATGTCTGAATCACTTTAATATAATTCTCTTCCACATTTTTGAAAGCGGAATAGATCACAATAGTCGTAATAATTACGGTGATAAGCACGCCCATGCCGAGGATCGATTTAACATTCGGGCCGAGGGCCACTATCAATATCGGGCCGAGGGCAATTTTGGGCATAGCATTCAGCACGACAAGGTACGGATCAAGCACCTTTGAAAGGAACGGCTGCCACCATAGCAATGCTGCGAGAAGCGTGCCTAAAAGGGTGCCCAGCAAAAAGCCAAAAAACGTTTCAAACAATGTGATGCCTGCATGGGAAAACAGACTGCCATCGTTGACCTTTTCCATAAACAGCATCAGAATTTGTTTGGGTGAACTGAATAAGAGCGGATTAATCCATTCATTTCTTGCGCTCACTTCCCACAATACGATGAATGCGACCAACATCATGACTTGAACGAATAGAATGGCCCGCTTTTCCTTTTTAATGGCTTGCAGATACTCTTCATGCGTTTTAATGATTCTCAACCTGCTCCAACTCCTCCCATACTTTCTGGAACATAGCCGCATATTCCGGATGCTGCCTCGCTTCAAAAGGAGTGAGCTTTTTTAATGCGTCAGGCACTTGGAAGCTGTGATGAAGCCGTCCGGGGTTTTTCGAAAAAACGAGAATCCGTTCGCTCATAGCAATCGCCTCTCCTATATCATGTGTGACCAATATCGCGGTTTTACGATGCTCTCGCAGCATGTACGAAACGAGGTCTTCCAGCTTTAATTTCGTTTGATAATCCAGCGCCGAAAATGGTTCATCAAGCAATAAAATTTTCGGGTCTGTTGCCAATGTGCGAACAAAGGCCACCCTCTGGCGCATGCCACCTGAAAGCTGGCTTGGGTACTGCTCCAGCACATCCTCCAATCCGACCTCTTTCAATAGCGACAAAGCGTAAGATTGGTATTTCGGATGAAGGAGCCCCCGCAACTTCAGCCCAAGAAAAATATTTTCCTTTACCGTTTTCCACGGAAAAAGATAATCCTGCTGCAGCATATATCCCACCTGCGGATGCGGTTCTTGAACCGCTTGCCCATTTAACGTAACCGTACCCTCTGTCGGCATAAGCAGCCCGGAAATAATGGATAGAACGGTCGTTTTTCCGCAGCCGCTCGGCCCGACAAAAGCGATAAACTCCCCTTCATTCACCGAAAAGGAAATATCCTTTACAGCTGACACCGCGGAATTCTTTGAAAAATAAGTCTGACCAACGGATGACAATTCTAAAATAGCCATGCATATCCCTCCAAACTTCCTGCCAAAAGTTGATCTTTATTCAAACAATCACTTATTCCACTATATTTTTTCCGTTTCAGAATGGTTCCTGTTTCTCTCTAAGCCATTTGCTAACGGCCCTCTCTGCTGAATTATTCATGTGATCACTAGCCGATAGGCACGATTTCTGTTCCAGTTCATACACTGAAAAGATGATGAGTGTTAATCATTTGGGAGGGATTTTCATGAAGCTCTTTAAACGATGCGCGGTTCTTTTGCTTGCTTGTTTACTGATTGCCGGTTCCGGCTTCTTGGGGGGCTGTTCGTCACCGGATAACCAAACAGAAGATACAGCTACCGTCCGTG
This sequence comes from Bacillus xiapuensis, assembly GCF_002797355.1. Lineage (GTDB taxonomy): Bacteria > Bacillota > Bacilli > Bacillales > Domibacillaceae > Bacillus_CE > Bacillus_CE xiapuensis. The sequence goes on from NZ_KZ454939.1 coordinate 1,527,884, forward strand.
TCGCTGAAGTGACTAGATCGATTTTTTATGCGCCACTGTATGTCGCCATAGAGAAAGGATTTTTTAAAGAAGAAGGAATTCATCTTGACTTGAAAACAACTTGGGGCGGAGACAAAACCATGACAGCTCTGCTTTCGGACAGCGTCGATGTCGCACTCGTCGGCAGCGAAACGAGCATTTATACAAAAGCGCAAGGAACATCGGATCCGGTGATGAACTTTGCGCAGCTGACTGAAACGGATGGGACGTTTTTGATGGCCAGAAAAAAGCAGGAGCCCTTCTCATGGGATCAATTGAAGGGGCGAACTTTTTTAGGACAGCGAAAAGGCGGAATGCCGCAAATGGCTGGAGAATTTGCTTTAAAAAAGCAGGGCATCGATCCTCATAAAGACATCAAGCTAATCCAAAACATTGATTTCGCTAACATCGCGGGCGCCTTTGCCTCAGGCACAGGAGATTATGTGCAGCTGTTTGAACCACAAGCCAGTCTGTTCGAACAAAAAGGCATCGGCCATATCGTCGCCTCCTTTGGCAAAGAATCCGGAAAGCTTCCATACACCACCTTCATGTCAAAAAAGAGCTATCTGGAAAAGAATCAAGACGTATTATTGCGGTTTACCAAAGCGCTTTACCGCGCCCAGCAGCAAGTAGAAAAAACCCCCGCCCAGGATACAGCCAAAATGATCGCCGCCTATTTTGAAGATACGCCTGAAGAATTAATCGCAGCTGTCATCAGCCGTTATCAGAGCCAAGACAGCTTCGCAACCTCGCCTGTTCTTGAGGAAGAAGAGTGGAATCATCTGCAGGACATCATGAAAGAAGCCGGAGAGCTTCCTCGTCCTATAGAATATCATGAGCTCGTAAACACGGAGATTGCTAAACAAGCAATGAAATAAGCTTATCTTCAGCTCACCCGCAAGAAAACATTCCTCTTCCATGTATAAGTTCCCTTCACTGCTTCCATACTAGATTTGATTACGCTGCAGGGAGGAAGAATATGAACATTCAGCGCGCCAAAGAAATATCCGCTTTACCGGAAATGGTTCACGTGACACATAACGGGGTGCCCGTCTATATCCAGCGAGTGGATGAAGACACCAAAACGGCGAGAGTCTATCCCCTTTATCAGCCGGATCGCGAGCAGACGGTACCCTTAAATAGTTTGACTGAGCATTAAAAAAAGACCTAAACAAAGCGGCCGCCCTTCCAAAGGCTCTTTGTTTAGGCTTTTTTTATTTCTGCTGAAACGGACATTTCCCTTCAATCGGCGCGACATCGTCTCCAATGAAATACTGCTTCCATTCCCGGTGAGCGGGATCCCCATAATAGCTGATATTCGGGTGCTTAGGCAGTTGATCCCACTGCTCCACTCGCTCCCTTACTTTTTGGCGCGACATCATGCCTCCCGGCGATGTTCCTTCTAACCCCTGAAAGATGCGTCTCGGCTGAAATCCGATTACGAGGCTGTTGCCTAAATTTCTCGTTTTGCGCTGCTTATAGGCTGGGGCGTTTCCGAAAACAAAGAAAGGCTCCTCCGCAAACGAAAAAGCCCATAAATGATGCTCCGGATCCTGAGGATAATCCGCTGGCCAAGGTTTCGTATCTGACTGATGCAAATATTGAAGAATACGCCAAAAATACTGGCGGTAATACAGAAGGTTTCTCTGTTTTCTTTCCGGCTCAACGAAAACAAACAGACCATGGCGAATAAGCGGCTTGGATTTATCGAATAACGAGACAAATTCCTCAAGCGCTTGAGGAAGAGCCGACCAATCGTCATGTTGAACGTAAGCATAGCGCAGCTCCCCCTTCTTTTCCGCTGTCATTCCAAACATGCAGGGGAAGGTCTCATTCGTAACTACCTGATGAAACACACGGTATTCATCAATCAGCCACTTGGGCACTAGCTTAGGATCTGTGATTTCCCGCTTCGTTAGTAAATCATTAGACTTGACTGCCATTCTCCTCACCTCATGTTATTCTTATGCGTGAAAAGACCCGAACTTTCATCGCGGGTGAAAGTCCTTTGGCTTGAGACAAATGAAAAGCCGGCAGTTGATGACCGGCTTTTCTTCCTCTATCGGCGAAGCTCTCTTTCTTGGCCGTCGTTATATTGAATCTCAACCTCTACTGACTGGGCATTGTCGGGAATGTTGAATGCCCGCTCTATTTCCTTCAATACTTTTGCATCTGATGTAGTTTCATCGAAGCTAAATCCGCGGAACTTCTCATCCAGCGCCTCCAATGCGTCCTCGCCTGTTAAATGAATATTTTGTTTGTCGTCTGTATAATGAGCTTCCGTGTGATTACTCTCCCTTTCATAGCTGACGTCAATCTCATAATCTTGCTGATTTTTCAAGTCGACATCCACATCAAATTCCGTAAATGGATAGGGGGAGGATGCTTGCTTTTCTTTTGTTTCCGCTGACTTTTGCGGAGCCTCCTCTTGCTTTTGACCGGCACAGGCTGTCAGCGCAAGCGTGAACACAAAAATGGCCAATAACTTTCTCCATTTCAAATCCAATCTCCTCACTTTCTATACAATCACTTACTAACTTTCCCCAGTTTCCCCTTATCTATCCTTAGGGTATTTTATTCTCTGTGCTTTTAAACGCTTGCTTGTAGCCTTCTGAGAAGAAGTGTGTCAGCTCGGCGCCGGAGCTGGCACACTCGCAGCCGCAAACTCCTTCAGTCGCTATCGCCTGAACCTTATAAAGAAAGATTTGTTCAATCCGCGGGCCGATCGTGATCGCTACTGGAGCTGAATGCTGAATTTGCACATGTTTGAGACGCACAACATCCGTACGCTGCGGGCCTCCAAATATTTTAATATCAGTTCCCGCTGTTCGAAACCCGCTCATGTAAATATGCTCTAAACTAACATTTCTCGAGCGGTACTGTACCGCAACGACCGGATAGCCTTGATAGTCATATGATTCATCTCCGATGGCTTGAAAATGATTAATCACGACGTTTTTATAAGCGGAAACAACCAGCGCCCGCGGAGTTGAATCGCGATATAAATCCGTTCGGATCGGAGCGATCGAAACAATCCGGGTGGCGGTGATATTATACGCCGTTTTCGATTCCGGATCATGCTGGCTGTGATGCCCAATATGGCGAAAATTGAATGAACGATTATCATTTACAGACAGATGGCCAACAATATGAACATTTGTAGCCGCTGAAGAATTATGATGCGCTTTTATCTCCACTCCTCCGAAGCAGCGGGCCGTTGAATTATTCACTAGCAATACATTGCGGGAACCGTCATCGATTTCTATTCCGTTCGAATTGGAAAAACCTTTTTTATGCGCTTTGCCGCTCGGATCGCACATATGTGAGTTAGAGATCCATATATAATCACTGTGATGCGTCGTAATGCCATCGTCTCCGAATCCATATCCATTTAAACCATCAAGCCGGATGAACTTGCTTCCCCCGCGCGCTCGATGCCCATCCCCGGAATAATTATAAAATGTGGAGGAAACATCAAAGCCGTGCAGTCCCGGATTGATCGCTTCCACATTTTGAACCCAACCGAAGCTGACATTGGCATACGTCAGGCAGCTGGAGCGATTGCCGCCCGCGCTTGTTTTCTCAACTTCTCCGAGCCGTTCGACATGCCAATCAAGGCTCATATCCTGAACGATGATATGATGGTTCCCTTTTTTATGTTCTTTATTCGTCACTACCCAGCTGCTGATCGGAGCGTCTTTATGAAGCTTAAGCGTTGTCTGCCCTTTTCCTTCTCCGATGATCCATGTCCAAGACGGCAAACGGACGCCTCTGACAATATATGTCCCCTCAGGCACGATCACCTGTACCTTGCCCTTCCCGATTGCTCTGCGGAACGCTTCAGTGCAGTCGGTCTTGCCATCCCCCACCGCACCATAATCCAGAACATTGACCGTGCGGATGATTTGTTTCCTCATCAAGCGGTATTCTTTCAACAGTATAGGCTCCCAATCCGGAGCAACTCTCCCTTTGTCATCCACCACAATATCAAAATCGGCAATCGCGCGGCTTTTTTCGTTCGGCAAAAACAGGCCGAACAATAATGATTTTATTTTTCCCCATAAGTGAACAGACAGCTTGGATGTTGCCGGCTTCTGAAGATCAGGCCTTTTAAAAAGCGGACTGGTCTGCTGAAACAGCTTGCGGGTTTGAGCAACCGCTTCCCTTACAGAAGCGGATTGGTTAAAGAATGATTCAATCCATGATTCATTTTGTTGCGGGTTATGCTCTTTCGTTAAGGTGACCCTCATGATCTCCCTCCCTTATGATTTGTGCAGATGCTGATGGAACTTTACCCTGCTTTCTGCCGCAAAATGCAGCTTTTCATTTTGGAATTTATTAAACGAAATGTTAATATAAAGTTTAGAATTGCGGCAAATAAGGGTAATGGTCATCTGATCAAACAAACCTTGTCCTCGCTTCTATCTTATCAGCTTAGGGCGAAGCGGAACGAACGTTTAGTTCTTACATAGGTACCAGTGGTAAAATAAGGGACTGCTGTCCGCCAAAACATGAAGAAGAAGGTGTCAGTAGCATGAGTTTAATTTCCATCATCATTCCTGCTTATAACGAAGAAGAGAACATTCAACTGGTTTATGAGCAAGTCAAAAAAGAATTTGCAGGAATTCCTTATGAATTTGAAATGCTTTTTATCGATGATGCCAGCACCGATGAAACACTAGCAAAGATCAAACAGTTAACGGCGAAAACACCGAAAGTAAAATATATTTCTTTTTCAAGAAATTTCGGTAAAGAAGCGGCCATCTATGCGGGCTTGCGCCATGTGAGCGGAAGGGCAGTTATTATTATGGATGCTGATCTGCAGCACCCTCCCTCTTTAATCCCGCAGCTTATTCAAGGATTCGAAGAAGGGTTTGATCAAGTCATTGCCCGCCGCAATCGCAACGGGGAACATTTTATGCGCAAATGGCTATCCTCTACATACTATCGATTAATAAATAAAATTGTTGATGTCAAACTCGAAGATGGCGTCGGCGACTTCCGGCTGCTCAGCGACCGGGCGGTGAAAGCGGTGCTTTCATTAAACGAAGGAGAACGTTTTTCAAAAGGTTTGTTTTCATGGATTGGCATGGAACAAAAAATTGTGGACTACGATAATGTACTGCGTGAAAATGGGCAAACCAAATGGACGATTTCCAAATTATTCAATTATGGGTTGGACGGCTTAATCTCTTTCAATAATCGGCCGCTGCGCATCTGCTTTTATTCAGGAGCCATCATTTTGATGCTCTCGCTTATTTACAGCGCGGTGACGTTTATTCAAATTTTGCAAAACGGCATCGATGTGCCAGGGTACTTTACCATCATTACAGCCGTCCTTATTCTGGGAGGCATCCAGCTATTAAGCCTCGGAGTCATCGGGGAATATATCGGCAGAATCTATTACGAAACAAAAAAACGTCCCCCTTATTTGATTCAAGAAACGAATATTGTGAACGGAGCAGACTATGAGAAGAACAAGTCAAGAATTTATCCGATTCGTCATCATCGGCGCAATCAATACCTTTAATTACTATGCAGTTTATCTGCTGTTTCATACCAGCTTTAATCTTAATTATATGGCTTCACATGTGATCGCTTTTTTCATCAGCTTAGTGATTTCTTTTTTTCTGAATTCTTATTTTACGTTTAAAGTCAAGCCCACTTTGGCTAAGTTTTTGAAATTTCCGCTCACACAGCTTGTAAACTTTGGCGTGTCGTCTCTCTTTATGTATGTATTTATTGATGTTTTACATATCAGCAGCAAAATCACTCCGCTTCTCGCTGTATTTATTGCGGTGCCGGTGACCTTTGTGGTGACAGGCAAAATCTTAAAAAAAGAGAGTGTCAGTGAATGAACAGAAAAACCGTCATTTTGCTAATTATTAGCAGTCTGCTTGTATCAGCGGCTGCTCACTTTTTTTTCATTCAAGAATGGCTGAATAACCGATTCATGCTGGGGCCTAATGATGGATTATCCCAAATGGCTCCCTTCAAGAAATTTATCTATGAGAATTATCGGGAAGGCAGCTTCTTCTATTCTTGGTCTTTTGGCCTTGGCGGCGGCTTTTATAGCCAGCTTGCCTATTATTTTTCTACGTCGATCCTGTTTTATCTGACTGCTGCATCCGTTTTTGTCCTTGAATTCTTACATTTAGTGGACACATCCGATGTGCAGTTCTGGGCGGAAACGTCCTTGTTCGTCAGCATTCTTCGTTTGACCCTTATTTTAGCGGCAGCTGCCAGTGCCTTCCGTTATATGAAACTCAATGCGGCAGCCGCCTTTTCAGGAGCCGTCGTATACGCATGTTCACTGATGTATTTTCGCCATGTCGTTTTTTGGGAATTTTTCGCAGATGCCATGCTCTGGGTGCCGCTGCTCGTCTTAGGAACAGAAAAAGTGATCCGGGAAGGCAAGCCGGGCTGGCTGATTTTCACAGCATCGATTATGCTGTTTTCTAATTTTTACTTTGCATATATTAATGTCATTTTCTTAATCATTTATGTAATCTTCCGCTGGCTCCTTCCATTATCAGACGAGGAGCGGGGAAAAGCAGAGCAATTGAAGCTGTTTATAACAAGCGGGCTGATTAGTTTCTGTATCAGTGCTGTAGGCTTTATTCCGGCGGTGTATGGTTTTCTCAACAACTATCGACCTGATTATGAAGCGGAAATAGCCGCCATCGATTGGAGCGATAATATCTTTTTTACTAGCCGCTATATTTTGCTGCCAGTCGTGTTCGTTCTGTTTGTGCTGATCATTTCTTTTTATAAACACCGGGTGTTCCGGCTGTTCGCCTATATCAGCTTTCTGTTCATTGCGTTTCATTTCAGCCCTTTGGCAGCTAGCGCGTTCAATGGATTTTCTGCTCCGCAATATCGATTTGAATATTTGCTGTCTTTCACAGCTGGAGGATGCGTCGCCGCGGGACTTCATTATATAAAAGAAGTCCGCTTTCCGTATGTCCTCGCAGGCATCATCTTAGCTGCCTGCATTTATTACATCCAAATACCGCCGTTAGATTTAATGAACGGAAAGCCTGAGCAAATTAGGTGGGTCTTCTTGCTGCTAGCCGTCACAGCTGCCTTCCTTCTGCTGCTTAGCTGGCGGCAAAAAACATTCGTGATGATAGGACTGCAGTGCATCATCGTTGTTTCGAGTATCGCAATGGTCAATGCCTATGCAAAATACACATTATCAGAACAGTCCGGCGTCCACAAAGTTTCACGCGATTACATGGAAAGCGATGCCTATAACAGTGAAGAACAGCAAAATTTAATTAAGCGAGTCAAAGAAAGAAACGATGCCCCCTTTGCTCGCATCGACTGGATGACGAAGACGAGAAATAATACACCGATTGTGCAAAACTTTGACGGCACCAGCCTCTACTCCAGCATCATTAATCAAGAGCTGCTTCTCTTTTACTGGCGGGATTTATTAATTGACATGGGAAGGGAGAGCGTCAGCCGCTATGCTACTCTCGGCAATCGCGCTCATTTGCACAGCTTACTGCAGGCGAACTATTGGATGAGGCCGAAAGATCAGGCAGAACAGGCCCCATTCGGCTTTCGAAAGCTCTTCGAATCAGCTGATTATGCGGTGTTTGAAAACACGCTTCCTTTGCCGTTTGTCCGTACAGTCGACAAAGTGTTTAATGAAAAGGATCTGACGCATGCCACCCCTCTAGATAAAGAGCACGCGATGCTTCAAGGGATCATTTTAGAAAATGCTCCCTCTGCTGATAAACTGGACAAAAAAAGAAACATCATCGATCAGGCAAACATCCAAATGAGCGGAGCCGTCTATGATAATCAGCGGTTATCCGTCACAAATAAGCGCGGAGGCCTGGATATCATTCCAAATCAGCTGGCAAAGGATACAAAGGATTTATTTCTCGGCTTTTCGATAACGCGCCTGGACGGAAAGGGCTTTTCCATAACCGTTAACGGGTATGAAACAACGCGAAAGGCAGCTGATTCCATTTATAAAACGAACATAAACGAATTATTTCTGCGAATACCTGCAGATCAAAAAGTCGCACTCCGGCTGCCAAAAGGCTCCTACCGCTTAGAAGATCTTTCGCTGTATGAAGAAAGCTATCATGAACTGCGAACGGCTGCCGCCCAGCCTGCCGCTGCGGCATCCGTTAACTGGAAGCATAATAAATTAACCATTGATTATGCTAATAAAGAAAATGATTCGTATATGGTCTTGCCGATCCCATTTGAAAAGGGATGGGAATTGCGTGTTAATGGGAACAAGCAGCCTTTGAAAAGAGCTAATTATGCGTTTACAGGACTGGAATTAGCGGAAGGAAGAAATCAAATTGAGCTTGTTTATCTCCCGCCTTTCTTCAAACCTTCTGCTGCCATTTCTTTATTGGGCTTATTGTGGTCAATGCTTTTTATCAGAAGAACACGCAAAAACGAAAGCCGTTTAAAAAATGTTTAGCCTAACGCGAAAGATGGTAAACCAATAACAGATAGTCATTCAAAACAGGAGGTATTGATTATGGTCACGAAACGTACAGTTGAAAACGCCCTTCAAGCCAAAACAGCTATTGAAGGACTGCAAGCGGAAGGCTTCTCTCAAGACCAAATTTACATTTTGGCTCATGATGAAAACCGAATGGAAAATATCTCGGATGCTCTTAATACGAACGAGGTAGGCGTATCCGAACAGGGTCTGTTAGACAGCATGGGAAATGTTTTCCGCTCCCGCGGTGATGAACTGAGAACGAAAATGGAGTCACTGGGGTTAACAAAGGAAGAAGCGGAAATGTATGAACGAGAATTAGATGAAGGCAAGCTCGTTGTTGTCGGTGCAAAATCTTAAAATAAGCTGTTGATAAAAAGCTGCCAAGACAGGCTCACGCCTGAACGGCAGCTTTTTCTCTCACATTACAGCCGCGATCGCCTGATTAGACTTTTCATTCCCCGCTTCATTATGGAGGGAATTCCTACATGAATGATAAATTAAGGAATACATATTAAATGCGATGGATACATCATTAGGAGGCAAGCCAATGGAAGAACGAAATGAACGCTGTTCAAGATTTGAGGCAGCATTTAACCGTATTCACCAGCAACTGCAGCAGCTTTGTTCTCATCAGCAGAATCATCCGTTTATCGAAGCCCTGCATGATTGCGCAAGGCATCACGCATCCGTGCGCGTCCACATAGAAGAATTAAAGCAATTTGCCAAGCTAAGAAATGCCATTGTTCATCAAAAGACCGATGCCCATTTTTATATTGCTGAACCTCATGAAGAGACTGTAGAACGCATCGAACAAATAGATAAGCTTATTTCTGAGCCGGCGGAGGCGTTATCGATTTCTTCCCAGCCAGTTTGTACAGTTGAACTTTCCACTTCTATAACCAAAGTGCTGCAGATGATACAGGATTTTTCTTATTCCGAATACCCCGTATTTGAAAAGGGGGTATGCCAAGGATTGCTGGCCGGTAAGGATTTATTAACATGGATGGCTAATCAGCTGGCGGAAGACCGCATCGACTTGTCCGGCATGACAGTCAAAAATGTGCTGCCGCACGCCCCTCAACGGGAAATTGCTTTTCTTAAGAAAGAGGCGAATATCTTTGATGCAGAATATGTATTCGAGGATTTTCAAAATCGCAACAAAAAGCTCGAAGCTATTCTTATCACGCCAAACGGCACCCCGAAAGAACTGCCGATCGGCATCATTACTTCGTGGGACTTAACGAAAATTAAGGATGAAATCCTATGAACGATCCCCCACTCCAACAGGAGATGTTTGGAATCAGGCCTGCAGGCGCCGCGATCTCCCGCTTAATCTTTCGTTCCCCTATCGCAAGGAGGCTTTACGGCATCTTACATGCAGAAAAAAAGCGGACAAGCATTTCTCTTGTCCGCATACTTGTATCCTATTGAAAACTGGCGCCAGATGATCACAGACGGCAATCCCGTCCCATCTCAGTAAGCTGGTCGGCATGGCTGGCAATCATCGCAATAATGGTGTTGGCTTCTTCTTTGCTGAAGATGAAATCGGATTCATCTTCCAACAAATCATCATCAGCCGTTTTTATCCGATTCATTCTCCGCAAAATGCCGTCGCCGGATTCTTGGACAATGCCAAATTGGTAAGTCACTTCCACTTCATCCTCACATGCGTAGGCTGTTACTTCAGGCGTAAGCCATTCCACCTCGATCTCCCCGTATCGATCGTATTCATCGGTGATTACGCTGCCTGTTTCGATTCCCTCGATAAATTCATGAAAGCTTTCATGAACTTCTTCAACCATATCGCCTATATCCGGCAGAATCATTTTAGACATCTGATCAGCATCCAGTTCAATGGCTTTCACATAAAACTCTTCGTTATGCGGATCGAAAAATAAAGTGCAAAAAAGCTCTTCTTCCTCTTTCCCTGTTTCTACAAAAAAATCTATTCTGGGATGCTTGGATGCTCGATCGACTGCCATATGACCGATTTGATCATACTCCTCACAGATCGATTCCAAATGCTCCTGTAATTCTTCACTTACTCGATCAAACCATTCTAACGTCATCTTGCACCCCACCCTTTCAAATAATCAACCTTATTATTTCTTAACAGCTGAAAATTATTCCTGAAAGATGGATTGGCTTGAACTCCCCCGCTTCATGCTCTTAAGAACGGATTGAAGCGGAGGAATCCTCAGAACATCAGCGGAAACGCCAATTATGGATTAGGTTCTCGTCCTTCGCTATCCTTAAGATGGGAGTCTTCTTTCGGAAATACAATCAATGAAACGCATGTTGCTAGTTTTCAATTAGTTCGTTTGCCTTTTGAGTCGATACGCCCGCCTGTTCAAACGTCGCCATTTCTTTTACCATACTGACAGCTGATTGAAGGAGCGGAAACGCCACCGCTGCACCTGTTCCTTCCCCGAGCCTCATCTGTAAATGGATGAGCGGCATTTTTCCTAAGAAAGAGACAGCACGCTGATAGCCCGGCTCAACAGAATGATGCGAAGCAATCATATAATCCGCTGAAAGGGGAGCGATTAATTTAGCTAAGCAAGCCGAAACCGTACAAATGAAACCATCCAAAAGAATAGGGATTCGGCTTTCTGCCGCTGCCAGCATCGCTCCGGCCATCGCCGCCATTTCCAGCCCGCCGACTTTGGAAAGAATATCTATGGCATCTTGTGGCTTCGGCTGGTGGAATAAAAGCGCCTGTTTGACGACTGCGATTTTATGCTGCACTTGCTCATTGGAGATGCCTGACCCAAAACCGACCACCTCAGCCGGATCCGTATGAGTAAGGCTGGCTAAGACTGCACTGCTTGACGTGGTGTTTCCAATCCCGACTTCACCAACGATTAAGCATTTCACCCCTTGCTCTATTAACTCTCTCGCTTCAGAATAGCCAATCTGCAGTGCTTGCTGCGCTTCTTTTGTTGTCATCGCCTTTTCCTTCAGAAAATTTCCAGTTCCATACCTGATTTTTTGATGAGCAACCCCTTCTTTCGGCACTTCAGCCGCTACCCCTACATCTACAACTTTAAACTTTGCGCCAATTTGTCTGGCAAATACGTTGATGCCTGCTCCTCCTTGAACTAAATTGCTGACCATTTGCACGGTCACTTCCTGCGGGAAAGCTGACACTCCTTCTTGTACGATTCCGTGATCCGCCGCAAAAACGATTACGCCAGGCGGTGAAACTTCCGGAAAGGGTTCGCCGGTGATTTCCGCAAGACGCAGCGCCAGCTCTTCCAATCTCCCTAAACTTCCCGCTGGTTTAGTTAATGTATTGATATAGGCTTTCACCTGATCTCCTATATGTAAATCTAATCCAGGAATTTGTACACTCAGCATATCTTTTCCCCTTTTCTTTTAAATTTTCAATTCAGTTAAAGGCAACTTCCGGCCTGCTTATCAAATAGGAAAGAATAACATCGGCTATTCCGTTTTTCTTCATTTCGCAAATCTTATATGAACCGATTCCAGGTTATCATACCACTCAAACACTTGAAATGACGATTTCACTCTTCATTTGCTCGTGTTTCATTTTATTTATAAAGGGTAGAAAATAATTAAGAAAAAATTTTCTGTTGAAAGGGTGACGCGGTGTATGAGCATCAATGATAAAGCTGATAAATGGAAAGGCAAGAGCGAACAGCTTAAGGGACTTGCCAATGAAGCAATCGGGAAATTAACGAATGATTCATCTGCGAAAGCAGAAGGGAAATCCGATCAAATGAAGGGCAAGCTGCAAGAGTCCATCGGAAAAGCGCTCGATAAACTGAAACGATAATTCATCATTATTGGGACTGCCTGCTAGCAGGCAGTCTTTAGGCATTGGCTGTAAACGGCCGTTCTGCTTCCCCCTCTTGAAGCAGTTGAAACAATTCTTCCTTTGTTTTTGGAATTCTCGTTTCTCTTTCGGGGCGGGTCTTTTTCCATTGATGGTAAACTTCGATTACCCAAGGTGGCTCTAAGTGGCATGTTGCAAGCAATTCTTGATTGCCAAAGGCATGTTGCGGCTTGTCCTTTAGCATCAGGCGCCCCTTGTTCATCATGATGATTTCATCCGCCCATTCATAAGCTAAATTGACATCATGAGTCGATAATACGATCGTTTGTTTCCCCTCCTGAAAATCAGTCAGCTGCTTGATCATTTTTTTAGCGTAATACGGATCAAGACCTGCCGTCGGCTCATCTAAAAGGAGCAGCTGCGGCTTCATGACCATTACTCCGGCCATCGCTGCCCGCTTTTTTTGTCCTAAACTTAAAAAATGCGGCGGTTGATCCCGAAGCTCCTCCAGACCTGCCGCCGCAAGCGCTTGGCGGGCAGATCTTTCCGCTTCCCGCCGCGGCCAGCCCAGATTTAATGGCCCATACATGACATCTGCTAATATCGTCGGAGAAAAGAGCTGAGCTTCCGGATTTTGAAACATAATGCCGACGCGCTGCCGCAGTTCTTTCAACTCCTTCGATTTGTAGGTCAGGAGATGCCCTTGAAAATACACCTCTCCTTTATGCGGCTTTAATAAACCGTTTAAATGGAGCAAAAGTGATGATTTGCCTGCACCGTTATTGCCTAGAACGGCTATTTTTCTCCCCGGTTCGATTGTGAGAGAAATATTGTCTAACGCTACCGTTCCATTCGGATAGATATGACGAACGTTTCGTAATTCCATTACTGACTGCATTTCTTACCCCCTCAAATAGATCAGCAGAGAGCAGCCGACGCTGGAAATGATCACTCCCCATGCTGCCGGGTTCATCGTATAACGACCGGTGGGCCGAGTATTAAATCCCTCTCCGCACCGGGCATCCAGAGTCATTTGCAATTGCTTCGATTCTCTCAATGTCTGCACGAGCAGGTTAACGAGTAAAGCGGAAAAGGAATAAAAGCATGAGCGGATATGAGCATACCCAGCGCGCGACTTTTGCGCCTGGTAAGTGGATTGAGCCTTTTCTATAAAAACAAAAATAAATCGGTAAGTCAGTGCCGTTAGCTCGATAAATAGATCAGGAGCTTTTAGCTTTTTTAATAGCCAGCAAACCCCATCATACGGGGTCGTTAAAATGAAAAAATACATACAGCTAACGCCGGCGTAAGCAGCTGCCCATAAGTTCATCGCCTGCAAAAGCGAGTCCGGAGAAAGATAAACACTCCATCTGTTCCAAGAAAATGAATAAACGGCGGATTCTATCCCCATTCCTTTTGGAGCGATCGAAACAAGCATAGGCAGCATACTTAATAGCAGAAACACTAGCGGCAGCATGAGCATGCGCCCATAACGGCTGAATGGAATACCTGCGAAAAAGACTGTAGAAAAAGACATCAGGAAAAAGACAAACGCACAGAGGCAGATATCCTTCGCAAAAAGAACGAGGCCGAGCTGGGAAAAGGCAAAAACGGCTTTCTCTCCCGGATGGAAATGAGACAGCCGGTTATGATTAGCATAATAATCAATGAGCATCATAATGGTTTATGGCGGTTATGTTCTTGCGATTTTTTTCTCGTTCGGGATACCCCGATAAAGTAACCGATAAACAGTGCGCCGGCCGCTGCTTGCAAGGCAAACAAAAGACTCTCCACTTCCCCGCTTGGCGGTTCCCATACCGCATCGAACCACGGCTTATAGGCTGGATTCATTTCTGTAATCGCTTCTTCCGCTTCTCCATCCGCCCCGTTAAACTCGGCATTTTGATTCATCACAAGCGGCATAACCGCCAAAAGCACAACAAGAAAAAACAAGAATAAATTCTTCATTAATCAGGAGGCCTCCTTCTTAACGACGCTTAATTGACTTAACTCGCTTTGATTATATTTCAGCAGCCAGTTCATCACGATGACAGTTAAAATCCCTTCAGCAATCGCCAGTGAAATTTGAGTGACGGAAAAAATTCCGGCAAATTTAACAAATGACGCCAATACGCCGCCGGCTTCCGCCGGAAAAGCAAGAGCCAGCTGCAGCGATGTCATAGTGTACGTAGCTAAATCACCGATAAACGCCGCCAAAAACACAGCTAAAATGAAAGACAGCTGGGTCTTTCTGCAAAGCTTATAAACAGCATAGGTTATAAACGGTCCAACGATTGCCATAGAAAAAGCATTTGCTCCTAATGTTGTCAAGCCGCCATGCGCTAATAACAGAGATTGGAACAGCAATACAATAGTCCCAATCACAGTCATAGCAAGCGGGCCGAATAATATTGTCCCCAATCCGATGCCGGTTGGATGAGAGCTGCTGCCTGTTACAGAGGGAAGCTTTAATGCAGACAGGACAAAGGTGAAAGCACCTGACAAGCCCAGCATCATTTTTGTTTCAGGGTATGTTTTTAACGTTTTTTGGATGGAGCGCATTCCCTGGATGAGAAAGGGAAGTGAAAGTGCCCACCATAGAACGGTCCAATATACAGGCAGAAATCCTTCCATAATATGCATAGCGGCCGCCGGCTGATGAGAAAACAGCCAAAAATAACAAACAAAAGCTGTGATAAGGAACACCGTGTTTTTTATGAAATGCATATTCTCACCTTTTCATTCTTTACTTGATTCATAATGACGCCAGAGAGGGAATGGAGATTTCCGAATCAAACCAGCGAATGCTCTTTCGAAGCTCGACCACATTTCCCACAAGAATGATCGCCGGGCTTTCCACTTGCTGTTCTTTTGCTTGCTGTTCGATGGTCGCCAGCTCAGCGATGATCGTTCTTTGCTGATTCGTCGTCCCCCACTCGATAATCGCTACCGGTGTAGAAGGTGACCTTCCGTAAGCCATCAGCTGCTGAGAAATCCGCGATAAGTTCCCCACTCCCATGTAAAAGGCAATCGTATCAATTCCTTCCGCCAGCGCCTTCCAATTGACAAAGTCCTGCTCCTTTTCCGCACGGCCATGAGCGGTGACGATTGCAAAGCTGGACGCATGATCGCGATGCGTCACAGGAATGCCGGCGTAGGCAGGTGCGGCGATGCCGGCGGTAATACCGGGAATTATTTCATAGGGAACCCGGCGCTCAGCAAGCTCTTTCGCCTCTTCTCCAACCCGGCCGAATACGCACGGATCCCCCCCTTTTAAACGAGTAACAACGAGGCCCTGCTCCGCCTTTTCAACGAGGAGCTGATTGATTTGTTCTTGAATCAGCTCATGCCGGCCAGGCAGTTTACCGCAAAATATTAGCTCGGCCCCTTCCTTAGCGGAAAGCAAAAGCTCTTTATTTACAAGCCGATCATACAGAATGACATCGGCCTGCTGGATACATTCCAGCCCTTTCACTGTAATCAGCTTAGGATCGCCCGGTCCGGCTCCGACCAAATACACTTTTCCATTTTTCACTTTCATCCCTCTAATCTAGTAATGTTTGAAACAGTCTCATTCGTTCTTCTCGACCTGCATGGAAGAGAAGCTTATAAAAGTCCGGCTGAATCAGTTGTGTTAATATGTCCTTTCTTTTCTCCGGATCCTTTACTTTTTCTTTGACCTGCTGCCGGCATTCTTCCAAAAAGTCTATAAAGCGGACGAATTCATCGTTATATTGGTTCGATAACTCGTGAATCAGCTGTTTACTCAGTCCGGGACTGGCTCCGTTGGTACTGACAGCAATCGTGAGATTCCCTTTTTTTAACGAAGCGGGCACATGAAAATTGCTCGCCTTCGGATCATCCGCAACATTGATCAGCTGGTCATCAGCCGCACACTGGCGGACGTAGCTGTTGACATCTCTTTGATTCGTAGCTGCAATAATCAAAAAAGCCCCTTGAATATCCGCCGGTTCAAATGTTTTCTTCTTCCATTGAACAGTTGAGCAGGCGCAAAGCCATTCATTCATCGCCGCCGACAGGGCCGGAGAAATAATGGTCACCTCGGCACCCGCTTCTAACAGGGCTGCTGCTTTTCTCGCTGCAACGGAGCCCCCTCCAACAACAACTACTTGCTTTCCGGCCACATTCAGCATGACGGGATAGAGCATGATCCAGTCATCCTTTGCAATGGATAATTTTCAGCCGCATGAACAAACCGCTCAGCAAGAGCAGGATTGGAGGCAAAGTGAAAATGGGCATAGCCTGCAAGCAACTGCTCCGTGGCATAGCCTTCTTCCTTTATCCCCGATCTTCCCTTTGACTGATAAGCCGGCTGTACCGGTTTTTCCGCGATATAGTTAGAGTAATGAAAAACATGGCCTCGAGCGGTTTCTCCTTTCGGCAAGAGAAAGTTGGAAGTCAGACCGATCCATTCGCGGTAGCCAAGCGCTGTGCGTTTATTTTTCATAACGGCTTTTCCCGGTATAACGCCAGCCATCGGGTGTTCGACGCCGCTCGTATCTTCAATTGCTTCCGTCAAATACATGAACCCACCGCATTCCGCCAACGTCGGCATACCTTGCGCAATACAAGAACGGATTGATGATTTCACCCGTTCGTTTTTCGCCAGCTCTTCGGCAAACTCTTCTGGAAAACCGCCGCCTATATATAAGCCTGCCGCATCCCTTGGAACCGGTTCATCTTTCAGCGGAGAAAAAAAACGCAACCGGGCTCCGTTTGCTTCCAGCAGCTCCAAATTTTCCTCATAATAAAAATTAAACGCAGCATCCCTCGCCACGGCAATCGAGACCTTCGCTTCTTTTTTATGGGCAAAAATAGAATGATCTGACTCTTTCAATACAGGCGAATCGGCTAAATGCCAAATCGCCTCCAAGTCAACCGTGGCCGCTATCAATTCTCCCAATTTACAGAAGAAGCTGTCCAATTCTCCTCTTTCAACGGAAGGAACCAACCCTAAATGGCGTTCCGGAATAGCGATATCCGGCTGCTTTATCAAGTATCCCAACGCCGGAATGCCGCATTCCTTTTCAATGGCTGATTGAATCAATTGAAAATGCCCTTCACTGCCCACACGGTTGACAATAACGCCGGCAATTCTTCCGGGAGCAGCCATCGCTTGAAATCCTTTCACTATAGCAGCAGCGCTTCTGGCCATACTGGCACCGTTGATCACTAAAAGCACAGGACAATCTACAATTTCACTAATATCTGCCGAACTACCGTGATTGCTCAGCGGATCCTTGCCGTCAAAGTAGCCCATTACGCCTTCAATAATGGAAATATCGGCACCTTTCTCCGCCCTGCTATAAATATCCTTCATATGCTGATTTCCAATCATCCAGCTGTCTAAATTTCTGGACGGGCGGCCGGTAACCGCCGTATGATACGCAGGGTCAATATAGTCCGGCCCGCACTTAAATCCCTGAACTTGAAGGCCTTTTGCTTGAAACGCTGCCATTAAACCAATAGTCACCGTCGTTTTTCCCGCTCCGCTTCCTGTTCCAGCGATCATAATTCTTCTCTGGCCCATGTGCAGTCCTCCTTATCCATGTGAAATAAAACCGACTGAAATCGTGACATTTCCTGATTTTTTCTTCGTCAGTAGCAAACGATCATTGCCGCTGGCAAGCATCGCCGCCGGTTCACTCACGCCGTACGCGCCCGTGTATTGATAAACAACGTTTGATGGATGCTTCATCGTTTTAGTATTCAGCTGTTCCGGAGTGTAATAGATGAAATCCCATTGATGCTTTTTAACGACTTCCAGCAATCCTTTTTCATCTTTTTTCAGATTAATTGTGGCCACGGCTTTGACACTCTTCTTGCTGATTTTCAGTTCCTTCAATGTCTCATCCATCACCTGTTCAATTTCCTCACTGGACGTGCCGCGATTGCAGCCAATGCCAAGAACGATGACCTTTGGCCTGTATAATACACCATTCTCTAAGATCGCTTCCTCTTTTGAGTCAAGCAGGCGATGAGTGACAACGAGGGCCGCATCGGGCTGAAGAGTGAAGGCTTCTGAAATAGATGAACATACATGGATATTAGCCGGTATCGCTGTGTCATGCATCCACCAATTTGTTTCACCTGATTCTTGAATGACGGCAACTTTTTCTTCATTCACAACGGAGGCGCTGACCGGGGTCAGCTTCTCTGCCGATTCCCATTCCCAGCCAAAGCGGCGGCCGAATAAATCAACCGGAATCGTTTTTTGCACGTCAGAGGCTGTGGTGACGACCGGGTAGGCATTTAATAAGGAGGCGACCTCGCGGGTGAGCTCATTCGCTCCTCCGAGATGGCCGGAAAGCACGCTAATGACATGCTCTCCGCGATCGTCAATTACGACGACACCCGGATCGGTTTTTTTATCTTTTAAAAGCGGGGCGATCATACGAACGACAGCTCCGAGAGAAATAATGATAATCAGGCCTTTATAATTGGCAAATAAGCTTGGAAGAAGCAGCCGGACAGAGCCCTCAAACAAAGTAAATCCCTGCTCTTCTTCATCGCCTTGCGCATGCTTCTTCATATAATAAACATCGCTATCAGCAAACGAGCGCGCGAGCTTGCGGGCAATCTGTGTGCCATGCTTTGTTATAGCCACAATAGCATATTGGCCGCTTGCTTGAATGGGCGGCTCCACCTGTTCTTGCAGCTGGATCGTCATGAGTTCACCCCCCGGCGGTAGCCGTGCGTGAACTCTTTATCATATAGCTTCGAGCGGAAGTTTTTCTCATGAATATCCGGATCAAGTGCCCAGCCGGCAAGGATCATTGCTTGTTTGCGAATGCTGTTTGCGCGCATATCTTCATCCAGCTTTCCAATAGTCGTACGGACAATCTTTTCATCGGGCCAAGTCGCTTTGTATATGACAGCCGCTGGCGTTTCCGGCGCCCAGCCGGCTCCGATTAATTCTTTCATCACTTTTTTTGTCAAAGTAGCACTCAGAAAGAAAGCCATTGTACAATGATGCGCGGCAAGTTTTGCTAGCTGTTCGCGCTCTGGCACGGGTGTACGGCCTTCTGCCCGAGTGAGAATGACCGTCTGCGTCAAATCAGGAATCGTCAATTCCGCCTGGGCACTGGCCGCTGCAGCAAATACCGAGCTGACCCCGGGAACAATCTCAATTTCAACCCCCGCTTCTTTCAGCAGAACCATTTGTTCCATAATCGCACCGTAGACAGCCGGGTCGCCTGTATGAAGACGGACAACCTTCTTCCCTTCCGACAGCCTTTTCTTCATGATCTCTACCATTTCTTCAAGGTGCATTCCCGCTGTTTTTACAATTTCTGCTCCTTTTTTGGCCGCTTTAAAATGTTCTTCGCTCACTAGAGAATCCGCATATAATATTACATCGGCTTCTTCAAGCAGCCGGCGTCCTCTGACTGTAATTAAATCTGATGCTCCCGGACCTGCTCCTACAATATATAGCTTCATTTCCTCACCACCATTAAAGTTAAATATTCCGGTTCCGCTCCTTCCAGCTCTTCTAAGCACCAAACGATTTCTTCATCAGACGTCACCTTTGTCACCACGGATGCGTGATCGGTTAAATTTAATTCTTTTAAAATGCGAAGCATCATGTCCATCACTTTGGCCACCTTAATGAAAATCACGCAGTCATGCTCAACAATCGCTTTTTTCATTGCTTCGTAATCGTCATTTGCTGGAACAATGGCCACAAGATCATCGCCGTCAGCCAGCGGCAAAGCGAGCCTTGCAGCCGCACCGTTAACAGAAGAAATGCCCGGAATAATATGGATAGGCACATCGCCATAACGTTCCTTCATAACCGTCATCATATGGATAAATGTGCTGTATAAAAGCGGATCTCCCTCTGTAATAAAGGCCACATCATGCCCCGATTGCAGCTTTTCCCAGACGGCTTCGGCTGTCTGATTCCATTCTCTTTCTAGAATTTGCGGGTCTTTCGTCATCGGAAACACGAGACCGAGCATATCTTTCTCAGCGGGATTTACATATGCATCAATAATTTTCCTCGCGTAGCTTTTGCTGCCTTTTCTTTTCTTGGGGTAGGCGATCACAGGACAATCCTGCAAAGCGCGAAACGCTTTAATCGTAATGAGCTCCGGATCGCCCGGTCCCGCTCCAACTCCGTATAAAACGCCTGTCATTTTTCTTCCTCCGCTCTTTTCGCTGTTATGATATACACGGGGTTTAGCCCCTCCATTCTTGTTAAGTGCAAAATCGGCTTGCTTCTGGAGATTTGAGCAAGAGTAAGCTCCGCTTGAAATCCCCGCGTTTTAAATGCTTGCACGGCTTGATACAAGTTCTCAATCGTCACGACATTCATCACAATTCTTCCGCCAGGATTCAAGCGCGAGCAGCATTCATCAAAGATCCCTTCGATGTTTCCGGCTGTGCCACCGATAAATACAGCATCCGGAGAGGCGAACTCCGCTAACCCTTCAGGAGCTTTTCCATGAACAGCCGTAACATCCGCCCGGAATTTTCGAAAATTTTCTTTGGCGTTTTCCAGATCGGCTTCATTTTTTTCGATTGCGTAGACAGCTCCTTCTTTGGCAATTTTGGCTGCTTCTATCGCCACGGAGCCGGTGCATGTGCCAATGTCCCAAACAACGCTGTTATGCTGCACATTCATTTGCCCGATCGTCAGCACGCGGATTTCCTTTTTCGTCAGCAGCCCTTTGTCCGGCTTGCGCTGCACAAATTCTTGATCGGGAATGCCAAGCGGCCAAACCTTCATCGCTTCATCGCTTTTCAAAATAACAATATTTAAAAGGGAGCATTCCGCTTGCTCCATCTCATCTAAAGTCATCCACCGGCAGCGTTCTTTCTCTCCTCCAAGATTCTCAGCTACAAAAGCGCGATATTCGGTCATGGCGAACCTCTTCAAATAACAGGCAATCACGTTTGGAGTATTTTTCTCATCCGTTAAAATCGCGACTGTCTGCTTGCCGTCGATTCTTTGTGCCAGGCCGGTGATCGTCCGGCCGTGCAGGCTGATAATCGCCGCGTTTTGCCAAGATTGTCCCATCCGGGCGAATGCAAGCTGCACCGAGCTTGGCTGCGGATAAATGTCCGCCTCCACATCCTTCGATAAATAGCCACCAATTCCGTAAAAAAGCGGGTCTCCCGAAGCTAGAACAACCGCCTTTTCCTGCTGGCTACGCAGACGTTCTTTCAATTCGCGTAAATTGCCTTTAATCATGAACGTTTCTCCTTGATATTCAGGAAAAAAAGACAGCTGCCGCTCCCCTCCTGCAAGAAAGCGTGATTCTTCAACCCATTGCTCATATTGCGGCAAAAGCCCGCTTCGTCCATCGTCGCCGATTCCAATAATTTTAACTTTCCCCATGGCGCTCCGCCCTTCCTAAGCATTCTCCTTTAAATGTATACAAAGTGGTGTCTACGGTCAGGCCGCCGTTTACTTCCTGTATGGCATGCGCGCAGCAGTTATCGCATAATAATTCAAAAAAACTTTGGCATCCGGCGGCCTGCATAAGCTCTGCTGCATGAGAAGCAGTATTGGCCAAACGGACTGCCTCCACCTCTTTGGCGCCAGCTCCCGCTTTTTCGGCCATCCCTGCTAGAAAATCAAAGTCAACTGGGGCGCTTTTTGAATGAACCATCATCACTCCTTGTGCAACTTTGGAGAATTTCCCCATCATTCCAACCATTGATATTTTCTTAATGCCGAGCCGTTTGCAATGCTTAAGCGTGAAGCCGACAAAGTCACCCATCTCTATAAAAGCTTCCTCTTTTAGTTCAGGAAGCTGCTTCATGGCGTATTTTTCGCTTCTTCCTCCTGTCGTTACCGCGACATGGTCGCAGCCTCCGGCGACAGCCACTTGAATCGCTTGAATAATGCTTGCTTTATAAGCGGCCGTGGAAAATGGCATCACAATTCCCCGCGTACCCAGGATCGAGATGCCGCCCACAATTCCCAGTCGGCCGTTTAGCGTTTTTTTAGCCATTTCTTCCCCGCCCGGAACGGAAATAATAATTTTCACTCCGCTGCTGCAGTGAAAATCCTTTAATATTTTCTCTGCTTCAGACAAAATCATTTTGCGCGGTACAGGGTTGATGGCCGCCTGGCCAACCTCGACTGCCAGCCCCGGCTTAGTCGCCCGTCCGACTCCTTCCCCGCCATCCAGTTCAATGCCCGCTTCTTCTTTTAGCATGACTTCAGCATAAATCACCGCTCCGTGCGTAACATCGGGATCATCCCCCGCATCTTTTTTGACAGCGGCGACCGCGCTTCTTTTCTTGATTTCACAATGTTCAATCGCAAAGGTGGCAAATACTTTGGCCGGAAGATAAATGGTGGCTTTCTCCTGCTTTTCTCCCGTGAGTAAAGAGGTTAAAGCCGCTTGAACAGCGGCAGCAGCGCAGGCTCCCGTCGTATACCCTTTTCTTAGCGGCTTCTCCTGCTTCACATCCTTCACCGCCATCTTTATGCATGCTCAGCGAGAAGTGACAGAGCATTGAGCGCCGCAACAGTAACAGTACTTCCGCCTTTTCTGCCGATATTCGTAATGAATGGGATGTCAAGCTTTGCTAACTCTTCTTTGGATTCAGCCGCGGAAACAAAGCCAACTGGAAGGCCAATGACAAGGCTTGGTTTAGCTGCACCTTCTTTCACAAGACGAATTAATTCCAAAAGAGCTGTCGGGGCATTTCCGATACAATAAATGCCTCCGTCCGCTTCGGCGGCCGCTTTGCGCATGGAAATGATGGCTCTTGTCGTATTTAATCTCTTCGCCTCTTCTCTTACGTCATCATCGGAAATATAAACGTGAATACTGCCGCCATATTTTGCAATGCGGGGCTTGCTGATGCCGACTTGCACCATTTGCACATCACAAATGATGCGCTCTCCGTTTCGGATCGCTTGAATCCCGGACACAATCGCTTTCGGATGAAAGCGCATGCTTCTGCCAAGTTCAAAATCAGCCGAAGCGTGAATCACACGCTGGATGACTTTATATTCTTCAAAAGGTAAATCATGCGGTCCGAATTCTTCGGTGATAATGTCAAAACTGCGACCTTCAATCTCCATTGGCTGTACGGTTTCAGGCTTGAAGTTTGTTTTAAAGTCCATCATTCATCCGCTCCTCTATAAATTAAATGTATGTAAACAGCCCGCCACTTCTTCAAAGCTTGAACAGCGGTTTTTATAATTCATATCCGGCCGTTCAATCACAATCGTTTCAATTGCCAACTCTTTGGCAGCTTCTATTTTCTGATCGACAGAGCCGCGGGCACCGCTTGCTTTTGTAATCATGCATGTCACTTGATATTGCTCGTATAAAGCTTGATCAAATGCCTTCGTAAACGGACCTTGAATCGCCACAATATTTTTCTGCGGCAAGCCCAGCTGCTCGCACTTTTCCAAATTATCCTTTCTAGGGAGCATCCGTGCCACTAAGCGAATATTCGGATTAGGCAGCAGCTTTTCAGTGAATACCGCTAATGTTTTGCTTCCTGTCGTGAGCATGATCGTTCCTTTTCGTTTGGACGCTTCCTCCGCGGCTTCCTGATAGGTGGAAACATAGGTAATCAGCGGTGACTCTTCGAAGTGCTGCTCTTTCCTCTCAAAGCGAATATATGGAATGTTCTCCTCTTTAGCTGCGGCCATCGCATTTTTGGATGCCTCCTCCGCAAACGGATGACTCGCATCCACAATCGCGGCAATGTGGCGATCAGCTATAAAATTTCGGATTTGTCCGGCATCTAGGCGCCCCGCAACCGCATCGATGCCTGCCTGCCTTAATTCCTTTAAGGCGTTTTCCGTGACAACGGAAGCAATCAGCTTATGTCCTTGGTTTTGAAGATAGACAGCAAGCTCTCTGGCATCGCTCGTTCCCGCAAAGAATAAAATCATTGAGCTGTTTCTGCTCCTTTCGGTTCATGATGATGATCATGGTCATGATCATGATGGTGATGGCTGATATGCTCCATCGCTTCAAAGCGGTATTGGCAAGTATCGCAATTCATATAGACCGCCCCGCTTAATGCTTCTTCAATTCGATCCTTTATTACCAGCTCCAGCTTCGGATGAAAGCCAAAATATTCAGCAAGTGCAAAATCAACGTCGGAATAAGCGAATCGGAACTGCTCTATCATGCCTTCAATTCTCTTTATTAAGATGCCGGTAAATAAAAAGTACGGCAGGATAATCACCTTTTTGGCACCGAGCTTCACCGTTTTTTCCACTGCTTCTTCTAAGCTGGGAACAGTTACGCCGACAAAAGCAGTTTCCATTATCGGATATGGCGCCTTTTCCCATAGCAATCTAGTGATCTTGTATAAATCACTGTTTGCATCCGGATCACTGCCGCCGCGTCCAAGAATGATTACCGCCGTATCCTCTGAAATATGAGCGGTATCTTCCCCCGTATCTTGGAGGCGCTGTTTACAGATCTCTACCGCCTCATGATGGATGCCAATCGGTTTTCCATAAATAAAATCAGCAGATGGATACTTTTTCTTCGCTTCATCAATGGCCGCCGGAATGTGGATTTTCGAATGACCAGCCGGAAGCAGCATCAGCGGAATGACCGCAACAGATGTCGCTCCTCTTGCTACACAGGCATCCAATCCTTTCGCGATGTCAGGCTGTTCAAACTCTAAAAAACAGGATTCTACAATCAATTCAGCGGGAAGCTTCGGTAAGATTTGCTGAATAAATTGCCTGATTTGTTCATTTCCTTCAGGATCTCGGCTGCCATGGCCGACAAATAAGACTGCTTTCATGTTCAATTGTCTCCTTTAATCCCCGCAAGGTGCAGGTTCGATTTGAATGGTTGGGGTGATGTCCCGGTAGGCAAATCCCTGGATGTTCTTCACCCGTTTGAAGAATTTGAATAAGCGTTCGTTCGGATGTGCTTTTTCTTTATATTCTGCGACGATTCGTTCAATAAGCGGCACGATTTCCTCCGGTTCTATTCCCTCGGCGACCGGCTGTCCGGCATGAGCGGTTCGCCCAACTGGCTTCGCTCCAAGGAATAAATCAAACTTCCCTTTGCGGAACACAATGCCGATATCGTCATTAACGGCTTGATAACAAGCCATTCCACAGCCGTTGACCCCGATATGCAATTCTTTTGGCAGCTGAATGCCCGCAAGCTTTTCATGCAGCTGTTCAGCATATGGGATGGCATCTTTCTTCTCTCCGTCGCAAAAATCACAAGCCTTCACCGATAACACATCGCCAACCGGCTGAATAAGAAATCCGGCTTCTTCCAGCTGATTCGTAATTTGCTGCGGCTTTTCCGTCGGCACCCGCAAAATAATCTGGTGATGAGGCGTGTATTCCACCGAACCCGTCTCACCGGCAATAGCCGATAATGCTGAAAGCTGCTTCGCTGTAAATTTCTTATTCGCCACTCCCGGACTGACCGCCACCTCAAAAATCGATTCCACCTTTCTTTGAGGGAAGGATTCCTGTAGGAACTCCGTTTTTTTCCCATCGAGCATCTGCAAAGCTTTCATGCCGATTTCATATAAAGGAGGAGCCCCTTCTTTTCCTTTATGAAGCGCCCACGGCTCATGCTCCGGCTTCAGCCGCTCATGAGGTCTCAGCGGCTGTTTTTCGGAAGTTAATGTATATTTGCGCTGATATCCCCGCGGCGTGATCATTTTATTTTCATATAGAAAGGTCGCAGAATTGCCAATAATGACAGTCGTCAGCATACCAATTTCATAATCGAGCATATTGGCTAATGTCGTCATCACCACTTGCTGGCGGTCGCGATAGGCGCTCTTTACCAGTCCGACGGGCGTATCCGGCGAGCGGTGCTTTAGCAAAATCCGCTGCGCTTCCACAATCTGTCTCGTGCGCTTGCCGCTTCTTGGATTGTAAAGCGCAATTACAAAGTCAGCAGCGCCTGCCGCTTCGATCCGGCGGACAATCAAGTCCCAAGGAGTTAAATGGTCGCTCAAGCTGATCGTACAGGCATCATGCATGACGGGCGCTCCCAGCAAGGAAGCGCATGAATTGATTGCCGAAATACCGGGGATAATTTCCACTTCCACTCCATCTTCTTCTCTCCAGCCCTTCTCAGCCAGCACTTCATAGATAAGACCGGCCATTCCGTAAACCCCGGCATCTCCGCTCGAAATCACAGCGACAGTTCGTCCGGCTTCCGCGTATTTCACAGCTGCTTGAGCCCGGCTGACCTCTTCAGACATCCCTGTGCTGATCACTTCTTTTCCTTCGATCAATCCGGCGACTAACTCCATATAAGTTTTGTAGCCGATCACGCAGTCGCTTTCCTGCAAAGCCTCCTTCGCCCGTTCGGTAATATGCTTTTCACTCCCCGGGCCAAATCCGACAATCCATAGTTTTCCCCGCACTAAGACTACCTCCTTGTGTTACTGTTTGACTTTCTTCTTTTCCTTATCCAAGTCGACCCCGATCACGCGGTCATTATGCAGCTCCATCCCGCGGCCGTTATAGGTATAAGTCACTGCTTCCTCCACAGGCTTCCCTTGCTCTAGATGCTCTGAAACAATTCGTTCAGCAAGGGGTTCATCCACTTCGTGATACCAGGTACCTTCAGGATAGACGACCACCACACAGGCATCTTTGCAGCGACCGTTGCAGCGCGTCCTGGACGTATGCACCTGGACTTCCAGGTTCCTTTTTTTGATTTCCGACCGGATGGCCAGCGTCACTTCTTCTCCGCCTTTCCTCATGCAGCTTGAACCATTGCAAATAAGTACATGATGATTCATTTCGGTTAAATTCCAAGTCGCCAAATAGCTCACTCCTTCATTTTATTGGGAAGTTCTTCGCGAAGATGCACGAAAAAAATCCTTAACTTCAGAAGAAATTAAGGATTTTCGTGTATAGAACGATCGGCTGCTTCCTGTTCTCGTGCAGCCTTCGCTATGTACAATCATCCAGCTCTTCCCTCCGAAGAATGGTGCCAATGATAAAAGCAGGTCTCCTGGCTTGCGGCTTTCCTTACTCTTGTCCCTTCCCGGTGATGTGTACCAGTGGTTTTGACAATTTCAACGCCGTTCACAGTAGCGGGGGCTGCATCAGACTTTCACTGATTTCCCTATTATCCCAAGAAGCTGTTATTCTCGGGCACTTTTATCGGTTCATTTGCTATTTAATTTTTTACTTACTAGACAAAACTTGCCTTCTATTGAAAAATTTTTGATCCAACTGAAAATTTTGTCTATTCTATTTCTTGTTACTAGATTATCAGTAATCCTCTTCCTTTGACAAGAAAAATTTTTATTTATGAACTGTTTCCACTAAAACGTGATGGAAACACCGAATCCACTATCGGCAGCCAGCCCGCCTCAGCCAGAACGGCTTGTTTGATTTCCCAAGCTTTCTCATGAACATCGCGATCATCGGGATCAAGCAATATTCCGATAACCGTTCCGCTATGGGCAATTATCACACCGCCTTTGAAGTACTCTGCTAAACTGGCAAACAGATGAAAATAAGGCTTTGGCAATAAGCGCTGATTCACTCGAGCGCTGATTGTCGCTGCCTCCAATATGCTGACAACGTCTTTAGCAGAGAGTGCCGCTTTCATTCGATTGTAATTGCAGCTGACTTGCTGCTTTTCAGCAGAGTTGTATTGTTTCTTTCTTCGGTAATACTGACCGGTATGAACAGCCCCCCCGCTGTCATAGCCAATCAGCTTCAAAGGAGGTGCTTTGGGAAAGGAAGCCAGCAGCTTTCCGGATTGCTGGTTGACTGCCGTAATCCCTTTATACATCACACCGTCCGTCGGTTCAATTTCAGCAGCGATCCTGGCCGCTTCCTCAGCGGAAAGCCGAATATCAAAGCTGGATGCCGCTGCGCGGATCGCTGCTGTTATATCCGCGGAGCTGCTAGCCATTCCTTTGCTTTCCAAAATGTCCGTTTCAATCGTCAGAGCGCCCGTTTTTTTTCGTCCGAGCCGTTCGAGTATTTTTTCTGCGGCTGCAGCTGCTTTCCATTTTCTTTCCGGCTCACATTTCCATCCAGAAGCAAATGGATCAAAGCGCGCCATACTTTGTAAAGGAATAGGAAAACTGAATAAATAAGGATGGCCGTTCACCTCGCCTTGTGCCAATTCCCCAAAGGTTCCCATGCTGTATCCGATTCCAACCTTCATATGCTTCCCCCATTTTCATGCACTTTTGATCCTTACTGTACATGAAGCCGCCCAGCACAGCAAGACAGGAATAGGAGGATAAAACCTCCCGTTCTATTGCCTTGACGGCTAGCAGGCTATTGCAGACCTATGCTTTACCCTGATTCATCTCTTTCTTTTTTAACAGCAACAAGAGGATTCTATTCCTTTCAACTCGTGAATAAAGTGACGCTTCAAACAGCGGCCTTTTCTTCCACTCCCACTATTGAAAAGAAGAACAAAGGCTATGATCTGAGCGCATTTGTCACCTTCATCACGCAGGCTCGAACGGATCGGGCATTCAGATGCCGTGATCTCCCGCTTGGACTTTTTGTTCCGCTTTCTTCAAGAAAGAACAGCTGCTTATATGCGGAATCAATTATCCTAATTTTTTATTTGAATTTTGCACATAATGAATTATGAAAACAAAAAGCATTGACAAAATAGTTATCCATAAATACAATTAGGTTAACATTTATTATGACATTTGATTTTTTGCTATAATAGGAGGTTTTCTAAATGAATGAACAACGTGATCAGCTCACTCAAATGCTGACAGCAGCGCTCTTTGCTGCGATTATCGGCATACTTGCGCAAGTAACCATACCGCTGCCGCTCGTTCCCATAACGGGGCAAACACTGGCTGTCGGCTTAGCCGCAACCATCCTCGGTTCCCGCTACGGGGCGCTGTCCGCCTTGATTTATATGTTGATTGGCGCAGCAGGCGTTCCTGTATTTTCGCAGCTGTCCGCGGGAATGGGCGTCATGGCCGGTCCAACTGGAGGCTATATCGTCAGCTTTATTCTTTCCGCTTATGTAATCGGGCTGTATATTGAGAAAACAGCGGCTACTGTGACGCAAGCCTTCATCGCCAATCTGATTGGAATGCTAGTCAACCTCGCCATCGGAACCGCTTGGCTGAAGTTTGCAGCTGATCTTTCATGGACGAAAGCGTTTATCGGCGGATTTGCCCCTTTTATAATCGGCGGAATCATCAAAGCTTTTCTGGCCGCATGGATCGGCATTATCGTCCGCAAGCGGCTGATTTCCGCACGCCTGCTCCCTTCAGTGAAATCCTCATAATAAGCAGCGGCCAAAGCCGCAAGCACTTATACTATGTGATTATCCTGAAGTCATCCAATCAGCCCCTAAAAAAAGTAAAGCAGCTGGAGAAGAACGGACCGTTTTTCTCCAGCTGCTTTTGTCTGCTTCCAGGACATCCGCTTGCTGCTTTTAAAGAGAGAATGAACGAAGGCAACAAACTATACCCGAATACCGAGCTGATTGGCCATTTGGCGAAATAACTGCTCATGCCGCGCTTCATCCATTGCTGCTTGCAAGAACCGCCGTCTTGTAGGTTCATCGGTCGTACGACTGGCAATGCTGCGATAAAAGGCTGGCGTTTGTCCCTCATCCTTAATGGATTCTCGAATCCCCTGCCGAAAACTCTTTGGCGGCTCCTGCAATGTTAAGTTTGGATAACCGCCTGTCAATCTGTGAAAACTGCGGCTAAATGCATTTAAATGGCGGATTTCATCTTGGCGAATGGCCAAGATGATTTGCTTTATTTGGTTATTCGGCGCCATATTGGCTAAAGCCGAATAATATTGAATAGCCTGATATTCATCATTGGCCGCTCGATTAATATCTCTAATCAACCCTTGGTTTTGACGGATATCCTCTTCATAGTAGTTGTAGTTATACATCCATCCCGCACTCCCTTCTGTTTTCATGATAGTATATGAAGGAAATGGTCATTTGCCATCATTTTCATTTCATGCTTTTCTATTGATAAAAGCTAAAAAACAATAATTTGTCATGATACAGCTAGTACAAAAAGGAGAGAATCAGATGATCTACAGCCCTAAATGGAGTAAAGCTAAGAAACAATTAAAAAGCTTGATCTGTGAACCCCTGCGCGATCGTGTCGACTTTCATGTCATCAATTATAGAAAAGCTCATGATCAATTGGGCAGGGCGGTGATGACAGTCGATCAAGCGGAAATTCTCAGTATGTGTACGTTAACCGCGATACAGGCTCAGGCAATCAGAGAACACAGTATC
The DNA here is from genome assembly GCF_002797355.1 of Bacillus xiapuensis. Taxonomy (GTDB): domain Bacteria; phylum Bacillota; class Bacilli; order Bacillales; family Domibacillaceae; genus Bacillus_CE; species Bacillus_CE xiapuensis. The sequence continues at coordinate 1,558,398 of NZ_KZ454939.1, forward strand.
CGAAATTTTCTTCATAAGGATTATGATATGGAAGAGGTCCTTGAAAACCGGGATCTGTATGAACAGGTTGATAATCAATTGAAAGCCGAGTGCATTTTCTCACAAGCTGATTTCTTCACGGCTTTAGACGAATACTTTCATTCCTCCATCGATCAGTGCCTTCAATCGGAAAACATCTTGCTCAAAGTGCTTGGCCTATTGGACCGCCGGCTTGGAAAAAGAAAGCTGCGCGCCATGCATCCCATCTTGTTAAAAGAGCATGAGGTGGTGCGGTTTATTTATCGGTTACGGTGCGAGGCTGAAAATGTTCATTTATCATCAACTGATTGAACGGTGAAACCTCCAGCCGCTTGTTTACGTCTCTGCCGCATAAGGCGGACCTTCATTTCTTCTCTCCTGCCCCGCTGATGAAAAGAAGAACAAAAGCTAACATCGCAGCGCCTTCTCATTGTGCAAGCCCGAACAAATTAGAAGCTGACTCCTTATTCATGCAGAGAAAAATCTACAACCATCTTATCAATCTGTCGCCTCCAAAGGGAAACGGCGGGAAGAGAGCCTGCCTGCTCAGATCTTTCTCCCTTTCTTAAAGTGGTCAAGGTAAAAATGGAAAGCGGCGATGGAGAAAATCAGCCAAGCAGCCCCTGCGATGTAGCCGCCAATAACATCGCTCGGATAATGCACCCCCAAGTAGATGCGTGTTAGCCCAATCAGCAATACGAAAATCACGGCGGAACAGGCGCCGATGATTTTTGCCCATTGGTTCCGCAGAAGCTCAAATAAAAGAAAAGCAACTCCTCCAAAAAAGATAAAAGATCCCATTGAATGCCCGCTCGGAAAACTGTAGCCTCCCTGTTCAATTAAAGGCAAGATTTCCGGGCGCTGGCGCTTGAAAATTTCTTTCAGCGTGAGATTGAAAAGTCCGGCTCCAATCACTACGTTCAGCACAAAGAATATGGCATAATCCACCCGTCTTCTTACTAACAGAATGCCAGCAACGATGATCGTACCGATAGTAAAGCCTCTTACCGATCCCAGATTCGTTATGAAGATCATCCTCTCAGTTCGTCCTTCATGAATCCAGGATTGGACTTCCTTAATAATCGCTAAATCAAACTGAATAACATCTTTTTCTTTCAAGCTGTCAACAATCTCTGCAAACATCCATGTAAACATCAGCAATAAAATGGCAAGGACAGCATAATAGCCGGCTGTACGTTTCTTTTCTTCCGCGTTCAACTTCTTGTTCGCCCCTTTCTTCCTACTATGCCAAAATACATTATACAAATGAAAAAGAGGCCTAATTATGCCTCTTTCACTAGTAAAACTGTGGATTATGCAAATACGGTCTTATCAAGAAGCTCTTTCACATGCTGGCCGAGTTCTTCATAGGCGGGCTGTTCCTGTCGATCGGTGATCTTCAAGATGGAAAACGCTTGCGGCTTTTGTAAGTCTACTTCTACATTGGCATCATACAAATAGGTCGCATTGCCGATCAAATCAATATCATAGCGGCCATCCTCTTTTTTATGAGCAACACAGCGCACTTTTCCGCCATTATTATACACATCAATCGCTTCTTCTAGTTGATTGTACCCAAGAAGACAAGTAATTAAACTGGAGGCCGACATGGCCGTTCCGCAAGCATTGGTAAAACCGACGCCACGTTCAAAGGTCCTCACATAGATTTGTCCATCCTTCAAGCAATGAATAAAACTGACATTAACTCCATCCGGACAAATCTCATTCGGCTGATTAAGCTTTTTAGAAATCTTTTCCTGTTCATCAGACTTCAGCTGGCTGCTGTCTACAACTGCCAGCAAATGAGGATTGGGTACGGCAACAGCAGAAAAGGCCAGCGTATTGGATAATTGCGGAACCTTTTCATTCAGCAGCGTTTTCTTATAGCTCAGATTCATCGGCAAGCTGGCAAGATCAAATAGCACCGGTGAAATTTGCACACGATAAGTCGGTATTTTCCTGAATATGTCCTCATCGCGATTCACTTGAAGATCAGCCTTCATTGTCTCCACAACGATTTCATCCTTCTGCAGCAAATCGCATACATAGCGCCCTAAGCAGCGCAAACCATTTCCGCACATGGACGCTTCCGAACCATCCGCATTAAAAATTCTCATTTTCGCATCGGCGTGCGCACTTTCCATCACGAACAAAATCCCGTCCGCTCCCAAGCTTGATGAGCGGTCGCATAATGCGATCGCTAAGTCTTTTCTTTCTTGCTCTGTAAATGAATAGCCATTCGTCCACTCATCAATCAATAAGAAATCATTGCTGGATCCATGGCATTTCGTTAATGTGATCTCCATTATGTTCTCTCCTTTATACAGCAGAACTTTTCTAATAGAATACCAAAGGAAAGAGCCCGCGGTCTACGCCAGAAGAACAAAATAGATTATATTTCTTACCTTGGCCGCTTTGAACTGCCTGCTAGCCTGTATGATGATGTTTCATTCCCCGATGATCAATACAGAGCAAAAGCTAACATTTCAATTCCTTGTCATTCCCGCCCGAACGGAGGTTTCAGCTCCTTCTGCCGGGTTACTCTAAAGGTCTTACAGCCCGTTTCATGCGGGCTAAAAAAGCTGCTTCCTAAGCCGGAAGCATGACGGCTCAAGAAACAGCTTTTCTTTATAAATAATGGAGAACAAAATTGAGAAAAAATAAAGCGGATATGATATACAACGGCCACGACACATCTTTTGCCCGCCCATTTAAAGCTTTCAACACCGGATATAAAATGAAACCAAACGCAATTCCGTCCGCAATGCTGTAGGTAAACGGAATCATCACGATGATCATGATCGCCGGAAAGGCTTCCTCCATATTCTCCAAATGAATGTTTTTTATATTTTGCACCATCAGTCCGCCGATCATAATCAGAACCGGCGCAATGGCCATATCCGGTATGAATTTCATATACGGAATAGCAAATATCGAAAGCAGGAATAAGATACCCGTAGTCAGGGCAGTGCATCCTGTTTTTCCCCCCGCCGCAATTGCAGCAGAGGTTTCCACAGTCGCCACCGTCGGACTGGTGCCGAATAATCCCGACGTACATGCCGAAGCAGCGGTAGCTTGAAACGACCGTTTAAACTTTTGCGGCTGACCGGAAAAATCCGTGTGGCCATGGACTAAACCGATATTTTCAAACACCAGCACCATCGTCAGTGAAAATACAGCTGTCCAGAAAGGCACTTCCATCCAAGCATCGAACGAAAAGGCGTTGAATACCTCACTATAGGATGCAAAGGAGAATGATGTCGCTCCCGTTTGGGGCAGCAGACCAAAAGCCCATGTCAGAACTGTTCCGGCTAAAATGCTCCAGAGAAAGCCTCCGGGGACTTGTCGGATAAAAATGACTAAAGTCAGCACCAATGTGACCAAAGTAATCATAACCGCCGGCTCACTTAAGTCACCAAGCGCTACAATCGAATGCTCTCCGCGGATCACGATGCCGCCTTTTTCCAAGCCGATCAGCATCAAAAAAAAGCCTAAACCAACAGAAATGGCTTCCTTCAATGTTTGAGGGATGGCCGAATTCAGCAGGTCAGCTATTTTCGTCAGCGTAATCAGCAGAAAGAGAATCCCAGAACATACGACTACGCCGAGCGCTTCCTGCCAGCTCAGTCCCATCGACTGAACAAATGTGTACGTAAACATCGCGTTCAGCCCCATTCCTGGGACAAGCAGAATGGGAGCGTTCGCCCAAAAAGCCATGAGCGCACAGCCGAGAAAAGAGCTGAGAATCGTAGCGATCACTGCTCCTTCAAACGGAATGCCTGCTTCCGATAAAATGAGCGAATTGACAGCAACGATATAGATGGTCGTAAAAAAGCCAACTGCACCTGCTGTCATTTCCCGCTGAATCGTCGTGCCGTGCTTTCTTAATTGAAACATACCTCCTATTTTCTTCATACAAATGTACCTCTCGTACATCGCCCTCTCCCTACCCGCTTTACCGTTCAGACGGCAAGCCACGATTCTCATTGTAGCAAAGACAAAAGTAAAGGACAATCGACAAAATAAGCCGCGATTCTTGTCTGAATAATAAAAATTGAGGGAATTTCCTGTGATTCCATTTTTTTATGTTGAAATATGTTACTATGTATCTATTAAATGGATCGCATATTAGAGAGAAGTTTCCATTAAGAACATTATTACTTTAGTGAGGTGTTATTCCCTTGAAAAGACAGCAACGAAGAATTTCTGGAAACATTAAGATACTTTCAGTTGCCGCCTTATTGCTGCTTATTTCTTTCAGCTTATTAACTTACCAATTAATTGAACAAAGACAATCGATCGCCCTTGCGGAACACAACCATGACAAAAGTGAAAAAAGTTCAGACGATAAAGAAAAGAAAGCGCCACAAGCAAAGGACAAACCAAAACAACAAAAGGAAGAAAAAACATTTCCGCAGCATAAAGCGGCCGCAAAAGAGGATGCAAACCATAAAAGCATTTACTTAACCTTTGATGACGGCCCTCATCCAGTTTCTATGAAAATTTTGGATTTGCTGGACAAATATAATGCTAAGGCTACTTTCTTTTTACTAGAGCCTCATATGCGCAACCACCCGAACGCGGTGAAAGAGATAGTTAAAAGAGGACATTCCGTCGGCATGCATGGCGTCACACATAATGCACAGCAAGTCTATCGGGACAGCCAATCCGTTCTAAACGAAATGCAGACAGGCCAAAAAACCTTGCAAGAGCTGACCGGACTGAAAAGTCATTTAATTCGCACGCCGTATGGTTCTGTCCCTCATATGAAACCAGCGTACAAACAAGCCGTTCAAAAGGCAGGCTTTAAAATGTGGGATTGGACCGTTGACAGCTTAGATTGGAAATACCGAAGCGCAGCCTATGTCCCTAACGTCATCAGTCAATTGAAGGCTCATCAAAACAGACAACAGCCCGAGATAATCTTGCTCCATGACAAACCGGCAACAGCGCAGCACTTAGAACAACTGCTTAAATACTTGCAGAAGAATCAGTATAAAATGAAAGGTTTAAAAGAAAATATGCCGGCTTACCATTTCGGTTCTTAAGCCTTAAGCACAAAAACCTGACAGCAGTCCCCCTTTGCCCATTGGCTTCACCTTGATAGGCTCCCCTTTAGGTCAGCACATATAATATGCCGACCTAAAGGGGAATTTTCATATATCGAATAGACAGGGGCTTCTGAAAGCCAGCGAAAGATGACTTCCAGAACAGCCCCTGTTGCCTTTTTATCTGCTTGAAGAAGCTTTCTTAAAGACGACAGCTTCTTAGTCCCTCTGCCCTTCTAATGCTTTCGTAAGATTGGCCATTTCGATGGCTGTAACGGCCGCTTCCCAGCCTTTGTTCCCGGCTTTCGTTCCCGCCCGCTCGACCGCTTGTTCAATCGTGTCCGTTGTTAAAACGCCGAAGATGACTGGCACCCCGGATTGCATGGATGCTTGAGCAATGCCCTTGGTCGCTTCATTACTGACATATTCAAAATGAGCAGTGGCCCCGCGAATGACTGTACCAAGTGTGACCACCGCATCATATTTTCCGCTTTCCGCCATTTTTTTGGCGATCAGCGGAATTTCAAAAGCTCCCGGAACCCATGCGACTTCTACATCCGCATCCTGTACTCCATGGCGGCGCAGGGCATCTTCCGCTCCGCTTAACAACTTTCCTGTAATAAATTCATTAAAACGGGCAACGACGATCCCCACTTTTAAACCTGTTCCTATTAAATGGCCTTCATATGTTCTGTTCATTCCATTCTCTCCTTTTTATAAATGTAGCATATGACCTAATTTTGTAATTTTTGTTTCTAAATATTTGCGGTTTTCCGCTTTTGGCGGCATTTCAATCGCCACTCGTTCCACAATTTCTAAACCGTATCCTTTTAATCCGCTAATCTTGCGGGGGTTATTGGTCAGCAAGCGCATCTGCTTCACGCCCAGATTGCGCAAAATTTGAGCACCGATTCCATAATCGCGCAAATCATCAGCAAAGCCCAGCTTTTGATTGGCTTCCACGGTATCATAGCCCTGTTCTTGTAGCTTATATGCTTTCAGCTTGTTGATCAGGCCAATGCCGCGGCCTTCCTGCTTCATATAAAGCAAGATGCCCTTGCCTTCTTTTTCAATCTGCCGCAAAGCTGCTTCCAGCTGCGGGCCGCAATCACAGCGGTAAGAACCGAAAACATCACCGGTTAGGCATTCCGAATGGACGCGTACAAGCACAGGGTCCCCATCCGCAATATCTCCCTTTATCAAAGCAACATGTTCTTTGCCTGTCAGCTTCTCTGTAAAGCCCGCCGCTCGGAAGTGTCCGAATTCAGTTGGCAGCTCGATCTCCACCTCACGCTGAATCAGCTCTTCTTTCTTGCGTCGGTACTCAATCAAGTGCTGGATTGTGATTAACTTTAAGCCAAGCTTCTCCGCAATCACCGCCAAGTCCGGAAGCCGAGCCATTGTGCCATCCTCTTTCATAATCTCACATATCACACCGGCCGCTTTGGCCCCTGCCAGACGGGCTAAATCAACCGCAGCTTCCGTATGCCCCGCCCGCTTCAGCACACCGCCTTTTTTAGCAATCAGGGGGAAAATATGGCCAGGCTGTTTAAAGTCCTCCGGCGCTGCCTCAGGTTTCAGCATCGCTTGAATTGTTGCCGCTCGTTCATAGGCGCTGATGCCGGTATGCGCCTGCTTATAATCAATGCTTATGGTGAAGGCTGTTTTGTGATTGTCCGTATTATTCTCTACCATCATTTTCAAACCGAGCTGATGCGCCTGTTCTTCCTCAATTGGAACACAGATTAATCCGCGGCCCATTTTTGCCATAAAATTGACCATTTCGGCATCGGCTAATTCAGCCAGTCCGATAAAGTCCCCTTCATTTTCTCTGTCTTCATCATCGACCACGATTACAACCTTTCCTTGCTTTAAATCGGCTATTGCTTCTTCAATTGATGCAAACATTCTTTTCACCTCTATTTGTTTTTAAACAAACCCATGTCTGCTTAACATATCCATCGTAATTGCGGATGAATCTTCCTGTTTCCGATCTCCAATCAGGCGTTCAATATACTTTGCCAGCAGATCACATTCTATATTGACTGGATCCCCGCACTGTTTATTCGCTAGAACCGTTGCGGTCTGCGTATGCGGAATCAGCGAAATCATCAGCCGGTTATTTTCCGCTTTAAAAACGGTTAGTGAAGTGCCATCAAGCGCCACCGATCCTTTTGGCAGAAGATAGGGAGCGAATTCTTCCGGGTATGCTACCTCGATGTAAAGCGCGTTCTCCGCCTTTTTCTTCGAAACAATCGTCCCGACGCCATCAATATGTCCGGATACGAAATGTCCGCCAAAGCGGCCGTTCGCTGCCATCGCCCGCTCTAAATTCACCTTGGAGCCGCGAGCTAATGCTTTTAATGAGGTCGATTGGAAGGTTTCCGGCATAACATCGGCACGGAATTGATCTGCTGTAAAGCCGGTAACCGTTAAACAAACGCCATTCACGGCAATGCTATCTCCCTGTGCGACATCTTCCAGCACTTTGCGAGCGGAAATCAGCAGTTCCAGCGACCGGGCGCCTTTTTTGATGCCGGCAATCACGCCTAGTTCTTCAATGATTCCTGTGAACACTCTTCTTCACATCCTTTTGCTGGTGAAGCAGTTATTTTGATATCGGGTCCAAGCATCTCCACTTTTTCAAATTTTAAAGAGAGCGCTTCACTCATTTTACCCAAACCGCGGCCGCCAATTGCGGTCGGAGCTGTTTTCCCTCCAATCAGCTTGGGCGCGACGTATATAATCAGCCGCTGAAACGCTTGCTCTTTCATAAAAGAGGCGTTGACCTCGCTGCCGCCTTCAACCAGCAGCGTCATAATTCCGCGTTCGCCAAGCTTTTTTAACAAAGCCGGTATTTCAATTGTATTGGCGTCCATCCGGAGAACTTGAACGCCTGAGCTTATCAGCTGCTGTTCTTTCTCCTTTGAAGCCTCCTTGCCGCAAACCATAATCGTTTGCGCTTGTTTGTTAACAAGAACATTGGCCGTCATGGGAATTCGTAATTTCGTGTCGGCTATTACTCGAATGGGGTGTTTTCCTCCCTGGGGCAATCGGGTGGTTAAGATGGGGTTGTCCTGTAAAACAGTGTGAATGCCTACGAATATGGCATCCTGCTGGTGACGGATGAAATGAACATCTTCTCTTGCTTGTTCACTCGTGATCCAGCGGCTGTCTCCTGTATAAGCTGCTGTTTTGCCATCGGCTGTTATGGCTGTTTTCATCGTGACGTAAGGTGTTTTCGTGCGAATATAGTGAAAAAACGGTGCGGCGATTTCCAAGGCTTCCTGTTCACAAACCCCGGTCTCTACTTCAATACCGGCCTCCCGTAATTTTTGAATCCCCTTGCCGGAAACAGCGGGATTGGGATCAACCGCTGCGACATATACCTTTTTAATGCCTTTTTCAATGATTAAATTGGCACAGGGCGGTGTTTTTCCATAATGTGAACACGGTTCGAGCGTGACATACATATCCGCTCCCTTTGCTTGCTCGCCTGCCGCTGCTAGAGCATGAACTTCCGCGTGTCCTTCTCCCGCTCTCATATGAACGCCTACTCCGACAATCCGGCTGTCTTTTACCACAACCGCTCCGACCGGCGGATTCGGTGAGGTTTGTCCGCGCACGCCCTCAGCAAGCGACAAAGCGACTTTCATATACTGCTCCCTTAACATCTCCTTCGCTAATCCCTCCTTTATTTATCAATATTCGCCCGATGAATTGATGAACAGCCCATTAAACAACAAAGCCCCGTACTTTCAAGCAGTACGGGGCAATTATGGCATAAACAAATAAGCGTTTTTATTCCTTTTAAAAAAACGCTCCATCCTTCTCCCATCCAGACTGTCACTGTCGGCTTCGGAATTTCACCGAATCCACCGCAAGCATGCGCATGCGGGTCACGGGCTAAGAGCCTCCGCTCATCACCGCCGGTGGGGAATTCCACCCCGCCCCGAAGGATACACTATTCAAGTTAATTCTTATTATCCCCCTAAAAATGCGATGGTGTCAAGCCTTTGGGTGTTCGCTGTCTGATTAATTTGGGTTGGAAATGAAGGTTGTTGACCAATTTCGTCAACAATTCGTCAACAACGTCCCTTGTACACCTATTGGGCCTAGTGCTTCTTTTTATCAAAAAAGGAGTAAAGGAAGTTCTGCCTCAAATAATACATTTTTTCTCTGTCAATAAGTTATTCCAACCGGATACAATTACAAACTATGCGATTTTTAAAGTTTGCCTAGTTGAAACTTGCTTCTTGGTAACGGAATTAACAAGTAGCAGATGGTTTGTGGATTGATAAAAAAGTTAGAAGTGGTCGAATTGGAGATTCTGTGGAGGATAAAGCATTTTATATAACTTATAAAGACGAAACTCTACGTAAAGACGTACATGCTGCTTTTCGCTTTCTGAATATAGAAAATGCAAAAAACATAGATAAAGCTTGGGTTTATGCTTTGAAGATCAGCTACCTAGAATACACTTTTAAACGCCCAAAATACGAACATATGGTAGAGAAGATCACCAACGTACTAAGTAGATATTTTTTGGAAGAATACAATTACAAACTCCCTGCACTGATTTTCGCTGATTATGAGTGTTCACGATTTTCGTGAAATAGAAACAAGCCCCCATCCACACCGGACAGGGGCTTTGTTGTTACTTTAGGTACAAATCGTTATGCTTGCTTATAGATGTTAATTGCTTTATTTCTCAAAAGTTGATTGTCTTTTGTTACCATTCCTAAATCATATGCTTTTTGAATAACTTCTAGTATTTGAAAAGCTTGTGCAGAATTAGTTGTTTTGTTCACTCTAAACTTCCAGTTATCAGCATAGGTAGAGTATGTGTTTTTTAAATTATTAGCTTCTACAACCTTTCCTGTCTCTAACTTATCCAAAAACTCATCAAAGCTAATAGACAACCGATTCTCATCTGTTACTATACTTTCACCATATCCTTCCGTGGCAAGTCTACTAAAAGCTAAAAAGCGAGGATCCTTTGTAAGATCCCTGTATGAAGAAATAGAATTTGACATTAATTTTCGCCCCTATCAAAATTAAGAGTATTACCCTCTATAATTTTCCATGTCACCGTATCAATCCCATCTATTCTAATTTTATCTTCTGGGAGTGCAGATATAGGTATCTTAATATAATAATATCTACCAACTACAATTCGATTACTTCCTGCTATTACATCTATATCGTAAATCTTAGCACTTCTTTTAATAGGAGTTTCACCACTAAAAGCAAGAAAATCTTTGTCGTAGCCCATAAATCGAACCTTTAAATACATATTTTCACCCTTTAATGGCGTTTTTGCTTTTAATTGACCATGTTCAATATTTTCCCAAACACCATTATTTCCATCGGAAGTAATCCCAACTATCTGTACATCTGTAAGTCGTGGTGCTGGCCCTGCCGAAGACTCACTTGGTGCTACCAAAAATACTGCAGACATAGTTAAAGCCAATGTTACTAAAACCGAAAAAATTTCCTCATATTCCTATTCCTCCTTATATATGTAATCTATTATCATATCGACTATATACCTATTTTTTTAACACTAAAAAACCAAAATGTATTAAAAATCCCAAGGGGCTGTACCATAAGACCCTAATTAAGGGTAATATGTCAATACCCTATTCAAAAATAGACATAGCAACACACCTTCAGTTATAATCCGTGCCAAAACCCCTCTTTCCAGCCAATAAAAAAAGCCACTTCATTATGTTTAAATGAGTGACTTTTAAAGCGGTATAACTTCTTTTATTTCTTCTTCCCGAAATTCAACAAGCATCCCTTCAAGAAAACCCCCATATCTTTCACAGGCACAGACAAGATATGAATCATATTCTTCTTGTAAATACTGTTGAGGTATACAACGCATCTTTTCTCCATTAGCTAAATGTACTTCCACTTTTTTTCTTTTGAGTTCTTGAAGCTTTTCTAGCATTTTATAACTCTCCTCCTTCTTTGAGGACTGGCAATTAATCAAATACTACATCGTCTTCTTGCCAAGTAAATCGATCATCTCTTTTACTAGTTTCTGCTTTATTGTTCTGCTTATCGTTGGTGTTCAAAGCTTTTGAATCAGTTTTCACTTGATCTTTTTCATCTTTACTCATTTTCTCCACCACCTCACAGATAAAATTATTATCGTCTATGATTTCCTTGATTTTAAAAGTTGTGCCTTTATCAAGCAGCACTTCTTCTTCACCTGGATACTCTGATATAGGATCAATATACGCACAGTTGGTTCCTGCTGGAACATGAATATGCATAAGTGTTTTGCTTCCTTCAATGAATGTGGAATCCTTCAGCGGATTAGTACTTACAAATCCATAATCAGTAAAAGTCTTTCCAACCTGAAGATTTTTTATAAAGTTAAAACTGCCAACCGCTCAATATATCCTAATATTACCATTGATCAGGCTTTTCTTCAATGCGACAGAGATATAGTGGATATTTTCTCGATCTCAGGATTACTAGGAGGGCCCTCTTGTACTCTCTTTCCTTTCGTCCGTAAATATCCGTTAATCTCGGTGTAAGCCTCTGATGTATAGATATTGATCGCTTGGTATTCTTCAGGTGTCAATATCCTCATCTAAAAGAAAATCATGCACTTTCATACCGGAAAAAGCATGGAGATAATCGATTCTTTTTATTTTGAATTCTTCGAGCGGATGACTTAACTCAAATGGAGTGGATTGCGTTACACCAAGGGAAATAAAACCGTCACCTCGTAATCGCTCATACCGTCGCATCTCTTTAAACACCTCCCGTGCTTTGAAATCTCGGAGCTTCGACATGATATCATCACGAAGTTTCTCATCTTTCATCTTCAATGAGAACCAGTTGCGCGTCATATCCTCAGCAGGAATATCAATAATGTTTTGGACAATACGGTTATTGGCGTAAAGAGAGGAGATTTCCCCATCGGTTAATTTTCGTCTAAGGGAAGGCTTCTGCCTTACTAACGCATCCCGGCTATGTCCTTTTCCATGTCCGACCATGAAGTCATTCCTTATTTGTTTCTTTGCTGCATCAATGGTTTTCATTCACTCACCTCCCCATTAATCGTTTATAGCGGTCGAGCGGATTGCTCTTCGCTGTCTGCAGCTTATTTAGAGCCTGTGTAGCAGAGTCAACCATATCGTCATGTTTTCCATTAGGAAAAGCGGTTGCTTCTTCAATGAAGTCGTTTACCCATGGTGCAATGCTTGGATGTGGCAAGTACACGTTTCCTGCTTCCACAAGCGGAGAAACAGCATTTGCTCTCACTTCTTTACCGCCTTCCGGATTGACGGCAATTAACCCGCTTATTTCATCCTGAAGCATCTGGATGACAGCGGGTCCATTGGCTTTATCCTCAACATACTTCGCTTTTGCTTCCGGCCACTTTTCAGACAAATGCCTGATTGCTTTCATTGTTTCAGGAAAGTTTTGACGATCCCGAACCATATCAAGTAAATAAAAGTTCGCTTGTTTCTTTCCCCATACTTCGCCAACTACAAAGTCAGATGATTTGCTGTCCTTGAATGTACAGTCCCAAAACTGCGCTTGCTTATCCCAGATTCGCGGCAAATCTTCCGGCATGTAGAACTTCCACCAATGGCGGTTGAAAATATTTCCGCCAGCTGGTGAAGGTCGCTGCTGAAATAGCGCTGCCCATGTACGAGAACCAACTTCAATCTTTTTATTTTCTGCCCATTCTTCATCGAATCCTAGTTCTGGGCAAAGTGGCTCTTCGATCTCCCTGCCAAGCGCATCGTCTTCATCCTCTGCAACAGCCGGGAGCCGAAGCCGCTGCCATGTATAAGGAAAACGCTCGAGCAATCTCCCTATGATGTCATCTTCATACCAGCGGGTCATGATAACAATGACAGAGCCTCCTTTATGCAAACGAGTTGATAAGGTGCTCTCCCACTCTGCCCATACCTTTTCACGAATGGTATTTGAATTGGCTTCTTCTGCATTCTTAAACGGGTCATCGATCAGGAGTAGATCTGCTCCCTCACCAGTGATAGAACCGCCTATACCGGTAGCAATCATTCCGCCACGTTTTCCCTGAATGCCCCAGTTGTTTTGAGCAGCATTGACCGCTGATATCTCCACGTCGAAAAGTGCCTTTCCGTACTCCTCCACCTTTTGGCGGTTCAACCGACCGAACTTTCTGGCCAGTGAATCAGAGTAAGAAGCGGCTATCACTCGTTTTTCTGGATTTTTAGAAATAAAATAAGAGGGGAATGATTCTGTCACCGTCATTGACTTACCGTGACGCGGCGGCATTTCAATCATTATAAACCGCTGCTCGCCGTTAGCAATCGGCTCTAAATACTCACAAATAAATTCAGTATGTCTGAAATGCGTATAATTCCCGCGATGAACATGCACGACATAATCACGAAAAGAGCGGCGTGCTAGTTCCAGCTGCGCTAATTTAGCTATAGCTTTTCGTTGTTCATTCGTCAGAGTTGGCAAGTTTCCTCAGCTCCTCAATCGATAAGCCTGATAAATCAACATTGTTTGTTACTTCACCAGAATGCTCGATGTCCTGTTTATCACGCCATTTATCTAGACGGCAGTTCTTCAGCCAGAATATTTGAGCCGTTACGTCTGGTGCCTGTTTCTTTTTCAGCTTTTTAGTAAGACGCAATTCAGTTCGAACAACAGTGCCATCTTCTTTTACATAAGGCCGCTCTAATTCAAACTCTTCATACGTTTCTTCCTCGTATTCATAGCCGAGCGCTCGCAAGTACAAAGCATCTTCTACCCGGTAATCAGCAATTGCCTTATTTACTTTTAAGGACTCCGATAATTCCGAGTATTTCTCCTGAATTATTCACAGAAATTCAGAAACTTATTATAACTTATGGATTACCAAGCCTTTTCGGCTTTATTGTAATTCATTAAAAAAATGAAAAAAGAATCCATTTCTGTTAAAGTTAAAGTAACCAAACAAAAAGGACTTTTTATATGGTTACTTTAACGCAAAAAACACTTGATTTCAATCATAAAATTAAATTGTCAAATGATGGAGGTTCTCTTTCCTCCGATACAGGTGAGTTTCTTTTTAGAGAATTCGATGAAAAAATTGGTTTTTCAAAGACTTTAGTTAAGTACTTGAGACTTAACGATTCAAGGAAATATTATCTTCATTCAAATGAAAACTTGTTACGTCAAAAAGTCTATCAAATCATTGCCGGGTATGCGGAAGATGATGCGGCTGATCAGTTGACTCATGATCCTGTGTTTAAGGAAATCATTGAAACTCCAACACTTGCTTCCCAGCCCAGTTTGTCTCGCTTTTATACACGATTTGATAAAGATTCAATTGAACAATTAAATCTGGCTAACCAAGAAATGCTTGATAAGATTCATTGTTTTCGACAATCGAAAGAGTTATTTATCGACTTGGATTCGACTCATTCGGATACATATGGGGACCAAGAATCTTCGTCATATAATACTCATTATGGCACGATGGGTTTTCATCCATTAGTCGCCTTTGATGGTGCGACTGGTGACTTTTTGAAAGCACAACTCCGTCCCGGAAATGTTTATACATCAAATGGTGTGGTGGAATTTATTCGGCCTCTCATTAAACATTATAACGAAATGTTTCCGGAAACTACCCTGTTTCTTCGTGGAGATAGCGGGTTTACTGTTCCGGGATTATACGATCTGTGTGAAGAAGAATCTGTTTTGTATATTATTCGGTTGAAATCGAATTCACAACTACAAAGTTTAGCGAAGGAATACCATCCTTCTTCCGCACCTTTAGATGTTTCCAAGACGGAAACCTATTATGAAGAAACGATTTACCAAGCAAAATCATGGTCAAAACCAAGAAGGGTGATTATTCAATTGGTACGTCCTGCAGGTGAGCTGTTCTTTACCCATTCCTTTTTTGTTACTAACTTTGAATTAGCTTTTCCTCAAGATATCGTCCGAGCTTATCAAAAAAGAGGGACGATGGAAAACTATATCAAAGAAGCAAAAAATGGCTTTTACTTTGATCATATGAATAGCCACGCTTTTCTAGTGAACGAAGTAAAAATGATGTTAACACTTCTTGCATATAATTTGACCAATTGGTTACGAACTCTTTGTTTTCCGGAAGGTCAAAAAACTATGCAAATTGATACGATACGTACTCGGTTAATTAAAGCGGCAAGTAAAGTCGTGAAATCAGGTAGATCCCTTTACTTCAAACTATCATCGAGTTTTGTGTATCAAAATTTCTTTTGGGATGTACTGAATCGAATTCAAAAACTACAATTGGAATGACCAATAGAATACTTCTCATAACTGAAAAAAATAAATTTTTCAGTCAAGGGGGAAGTATGCCCAAAATACCAGAGTTGTTCTATTGAAAATTCAGTTATTTTATGAATTGGCTACGGTTCTTAATTAAATACCGTTATGTTCAACTAATTTAACAAATTTTATCAAATGGGATTTGTAGCTATGAATATTTCAGGTTTCTTTTTATATTCGTTGAAAGAGGACACCGAAACACCAAGACGCTTGCAGATTTCCTCTTCCGTTAAACCTTCTCTACACCAATGACCGATTTCTTCGAGACACGGGAAAACGTGCGTATCATACTTGTTTTTCCGTCCCCGTTTATTTCCTAACTGTTTTCGTGACATTAGCTCATCACCTCATCCCTCTTTGTTTTTGGACATAGAAAAAGCACCCGTTATAGGTGCTCTTTAACTTTTAAATAAACTTTGGATTACTGCTTTATAATCCTCAAATTTTCTGTCGTCTATACTGTATACAACAACAGGATTTTTAAGTAGCTTGGCTTTTTGTTTGGCATTTTTGATTTCTCTCTTAGCATCTGCTATCTCTGCATCAAGCTTATCCTCAGGCCTTGTATAAGGGCCTGTGAATTGTGATTTATGAGTAACTGATATAGTAGCGACTAAATCATTTCCATGTCGGACATAGATGATCCGTTGATCTGAGGTAAATACTTAAATTACTAATGTTTCATAATTTACTTTCACTGAGTTTTCTTCCTTCTTCACCTCAAAACCCAGCTATTTAAAAAAGTCATAGAATGCATCTAAAAAAATCTATCACTTTTTTTGTTAATAACGGCTTAACATTATCATTATACAAATCATTATGATCTCTTTTTAATGAAGCTGCCTCTTTCCTTAAATCCTCTAACTGTTTTAATTTATCCAAATCAATTGGACTCATTTCTAAAACCTCCTCTTCTAACTAGATCTATATTTCGACAAAAGGATTTTATCTCCTCTATGGGAACCAATTTACTAATGAATTCTTCTAATATGTGATTTAAATGCATATAGTTTTTCTAACGGCCTTCTTCCAGAAAGAAGGTGTTCATTAATGCAAAACATTATTATCTGTATAATTTTATTGATAATTATTCTTAAGCTAATTTAGCACATTATTACTGTAGCCGCTATTCACGTGATATGGAAAGAAGAGAGCCGTGGAGGACAGGGAATTAAATTTCTCCTGTACCTCTGTGGCATTTAAAAAAATTAAAATAATAAATAAAAATTAGTTATTTTTATGTAATTACTCATCTAAAAAGCCCGTTTTATCAATGTTTTTCATGATTAAACAATTAAAATAATAATAAAACGCCACCGCAAGGTTGTCAAAATTGTTCTTCTCACATTTATGTCAGGCGTACGACAAAAATCAAGCTAAGTAGTCGATCGTTCCTTTTCTTCTTCAAAACATAAATTTGGATAGGCTACACTAAGTTAGACAACTCTTATAAGGGAATAGTACTCTAAAAGGACTAACCTTAAGGAGCGGGTCAAAATGAGAAGAGAACGTCGAACGTTTACAGACGAATTTAAGCTACAAATGGTGAAGCTTTATGAAAATGGAAAATCACGTGCGGATATTGCGAGAGAATATGATATTACGCCTTCTTCATTAGATCGTTGGATTAAAAATCACCAGGAAACAGGGTCTTTCAAGGCAGAAGACAATCGTACGACAGAAGAAACAGAATTGCTTGAACTACGCAAAGAAGTGCAACGCCTACGAATGGAAAATGATATTTTAAAGCAAGCCGCGCTGATCATGGGACGAAAATAGATGTGATTCGTAACAACGCTCACAATTATTCGGTATCAGCCATGTGTGACGTCCTACAAATTCCAAGAAGTACTTACTACTATCACCTTCACAAGTGTGAAGATGACGAAAAACAAGCGGAGGAAGCAGACTTACAAGAGCGTATTTATACGATTTTTAAGCAAAGTCGTAATAACTATGGGACACGTAAAATTAAGAAAGAATTAGAGAAACAAGACATGATGGTTTCTAGACGACATATAGGGGGAATCATGAAGGATTTAGGTCTTGTCTCGAATTACACGGTTGCTTATTACCGACCACAAAAAAAACAAAGTAACGAGGCGACAATCGCCAACGTATTAAATCGTGAATTCCAACAAGAGAAGGAATTATCGGTGTTAGTCAGTGATTTAACGTACGTGCGTATCGGGAAAAAATGGCACTATGTGTGCTTGTTTGTCGATCTTTTTAATCGTGAATTAGTCGGTGCAAGTGCGGGCCCAAATAAAGACGCAGCGCTTGTCTACAAAGCATTAAGTAGCATTAAAGGCAACCTGACAAATGTACAGTTATTCCACACAGACCGTGGCTCAGAATTCGATAATCAACTGATGGCAGAAGCAACAGAAGCATTTGGTATCCAGCGTTCACTTAGCGCAAAAGGATGTCCGTATGATAATGCCGTGGCAGAAGCGACATACAAGAGCTTTAAGATCGAATTTGTGTACCAACGTACTTTCCATTCCCTTGAACAACTAGATCTTGAACTGTGGGATTATGTAAATTGGTTTAATCATATTCGGATTCATCAAACACTAGGATATCTGACACCGACTGAATTTAAGCAGCAGTCCTTATAAAAATTGTTCAGGTTAGTGTTGACATTCCAAATATCAACTTATCTTCTTTAAAAAGAGATATACCAAAGCATTTGAAGCGTCTCTTCCGCCTCAAATCATAGGAGCGACTGTTATACACGCAGCCAAGCAAATTCACACTCCTACCTCAATAGTGGAACGATTGTTTAAATCATGGATGGAGAAAGAAAGCGACCGTCTTCAAACAGAATTCATAAAAAAGGTGAAAACAAGTAGTCAACTCATTCTAAGTATTGATGATTTACGCTATTCACAAAGCGCATTCCTATAATACAGATCTTCACGATTTACGAGGAGAAACCTTTCTATAGGTCATTCCTAGTCAAACGTTAAATGATAAATTGGCCGGGTGAAATCTGTAATTATCATCGTATTCGCTTTACCAATGCAACAGTTAAAAGAAAGAATAATAAGATTAAGACGCTACAACGACGTCATTACTTTACACGAAATCCTAAGCATTACAAACAGTGAATTTTACTAGAGTGTAACGAGGAATTGATAAGCAGCTGCCATAAGTCAAGTACATGTTTTGGTGAAGAGCAGAAATAAAGTTATTATTTTATTTTCAACTTGAAAATCTGATATGGAGTGGGTTTTATGGATAAATTTATTAAAAAAAACGAAAAAGTAATAAAAAAGCTATCTAGAATAGGCCTGGTATATGGAATTATTGCTGTTTTATATTCCCTTATTCAAGGCGGACCAATAAACATTAGTGCAATTGTTCTATTAATATCTACGTTAATTTTATTAGTATCTTTTAAATCTAATACTAGAAAGAAGTAATATTTATAGAGTACCATATCTTAAAAACAAAGACTTTGTGATGCTAGTATAGTTTCTTGGACACACCTAAGTTAAATTTATACAATGACTTTTAAGGAGGATGTGTCTGATGAGTAAGAAAAATAATGGTAAACGTTATAATGATGATTTCCGAAAAATGATTGTTGATCTTTATCATTCTGGTAGTTCCGTGAAAGATTTAAGTAGCGAATATGGCATTTCTGAAGTATCTATTTATGCTTGGATTAAGAAGTTTTCTCCAATCGAATTAGAAGATGGTTCATCTGTAACCCCAGATGATTATGCTAAGCTTCAGAAACAACTTCTCCGTATGCAGGAGGAAAATGAGATATTAAAAAAGGCTATGGCCATATTCGCTCGAAAGTAAGTGATTCAGAACTAACTGAATTTATTTCGGAACATAAAGATGATTATCCCGTTCGTACGATGTGCGAAACGCTTGATATACCTAAAAGTACTTACTATCAATCATTGAATAAAACAGAATCGAATCGTGAACGTGAGAACCGTGAACTCACAGAAAAGATTATCCAGATACATGAAGAAAGTAAGAAACGATATGGTGCACCTAAGATACATGAAACCCTTGAAAAACAAGGTCAAAAAATCAGCTTAAAACGAGTTCAACGCTTGATGAAAGAAGCTGGTATCCGATCCATCATCGTTAAAAAGTTCCGTCCAACACCTAGTAAAGAAAAGGTGGGAGAACGAGAAAACATTATTAAAAGAGACTTCTCTACTACAACGATTAACCAAAAGTGGGTTGGCGATATCACGTATATACACACGCTTCGTGATGGTTGGTGTTACCTTGCATCTGTATTAGACTTGCATTCAAGAAAGGTTATTGGGTATTCATTTGGACGTTCGATGACGACTGAATTGGTAGAAAAAGCTTTAGAAAACGCGTATGTCACACAGAAACCGGGTGATGGTGTCATCTTCCATTCCGATTTAGGTTCCCAATATACAAGCGATGCTTTCTCGGGAAAGATACAGAGTTATAAAATGACACATTCCTTCAGTCACAAGGAAAGTCCCTATGACAATGATTGTATCGAGTCTTTTCATGCGATCTTAAAGAAAGAAGAAGTAAATCATGTATAATACTTAGATTTCAACGCCGCAAGAGTAGAGTTGTTTAAATATATCGAAGGCTGGTATAACCGAAAAAGAATACATGGTAGCATCGGCTATCTGACTCCACAAGAGATGGAAGATTTAGCGCTTCACCGAGCAGCATAATTGCACAAATTAACATTAGAGCACGGCTTTACTTGGAGAAGTGGGTGTGGTAGGCTTTCACCTTGCGAAAGGTCTATTTACTAACCTTTCGTCTTTCGTAAATCACCACGCACATAGAGGCTCCATGTCAAGCCTTCACATATATATTCCAATAAGCTTCGAAGCACAATGAGAAAAATTAACTTTTATGTGTCCAAAATATTGACGTAGATCCATTTAATAATAATTATAAGCTTTGGTATTTTTTCCTACTGAAAAATGCTAATGATATACTTAGAAAAATAAGTGTATAAACCATTAAAATTATTACTTTTATATAAGGTATTTCATTATTAGTTATTGAGGTAACAAGATCTAAATTAGAGAAATATAAAATATATGACCAGCTATATTCTTCAAAATAAGAAGCTAGTGTTCCTCCAAAAATAAATACTGATAACACAACTAAAACAGCAATAGAACTATTGTTTATAACTACCGAAATCATTATTGCTAAGGAACTATAAGATATCAATAATATAAAATTTGTGAGTAAAATTTTAAATATCTCATAACCAAGGTGACCCTCAATTATTATGTTATCTTGTATATATATAGTTTTTGTAAAAAAGTTATCTAACCCATAGATACAAAATCCTAATATAAACAAAAGAGTAATGGCAAATAGATATAAAGTTAAACCTAATAATAGTAAGGAGGAAAATTTCCCTAATAAAATACTAGATCTTGATAATGGCCTGACTAATAACATTTTAAGGGTACCCCAATTTATTTCCTTTGTTATAATATTACTTGCATAAAGCATTATTATTATACTAATAAATGAAGTTATCCCTGAGTATTTCTTTACAAACCCTAATACTCCTTCAGTTTCGGAAGGTGGTATATTATGTTCCAAGTGGTATTGTTTAATTGCAATTTCATCTTTGATTTTTTGAACAAATTTATTATCTGGATTAGTTTCTTTAGAGATTAATTTTAAATCTTCTGTGATTTCTTCCGAGTATTGTTTCTTCCAATCATTATCGTTTAAAGAATTAAGATTAATCCATCCAGAAGTAAGTATTATAATTAAGAGGATTACTAATGAGAATAGAAATGATTTTGTTTTTACTATTTTTAGTATCTCTCCTTTTATTAGTAGAGAATTAAACAATCGAATTCCCCCCTGTATATTGGATGAATAATTCTTCTAAACTTTCATTAATTCTCTTGATCTCAAATATTTTTATATTATTTTTAATTAATATTGTTAATAAATTATTGATTTCGTCTTTGGCTACCTTTCCTTGTAAAACGTTATCTTCTCCATCTAAAAAGTAAAACTCCCCATAACTATCTTTTAGTAGTTTCTGGGCTTTAGATGCATTATTAAGATAAAGATTCACTTTTATGATATTATTAACTTTTAAGTTACTTATATTCGTTTTTTCTATAACCGATCCATCTTTCAAAAAGATAATTTTATCACAAAGCATTTCCATTTCTGTTATTAAGTGACTTGATATTAAAATAGCAGCATCTGATTCTTTAGTAATACACTTTAAATAATCTCTGAAATCTTTAATTCCATAGGGGTCTAATCCATTCAACGGTTCATCTAGAATCAACAAATTAGGTTCATGAATTAGAGCTTGTACTAAACCTAACCTTTGTTTCATTCCTAAAGAATAATGTTTAACCTTTTTGTTTATTGCATGCTCTAAATCCATAAGTTTAATCATTTTTTTAAATTGGATTTTATCTACATTTTTGTATAGAGTAGTTAAATATTTTAAGTTTTCAATCCCGGTTAAAAAAGGATAAAATTTTGGTGTTTCTATTATCGCACCAATTGTTTTTAAATATCCTTTGTCTGACTGAATGTTATTTCCATCATAAATTATTTCTCCCTTTGAAAAGTTGGTTAGACCTAGAATCATTTTCATAATAGTGGTTTTTCCAGCACCATTGGGACCTAATAAACCAACAATTTCACCTTTTTTGATATTAAAAGAGACGTCATTTATTATCTTCTTTCTTCCTATTTCTTTATATAAATTGTTAGTCTCTAGTATATTGATAGACATATTATTAACACATCCAATCACCTATGTTCTAAATAATATAGTTTATTATCCCTTTTGTTATTAAAGCTTGATTATCACCTGGTAATAGGGCCTCGAATGTATTCTCATTTATTCTCTTGATTTCTAAGATTTTATCTACATTTATAATAAAAGATCTATGTACTCTTTTAAGAAAGGAGGGGAGTAAATACTCCAGTTCCTTTAAAGAAGTTCTTATAATTATCTCTTCGTTAACAGAAGAAATTATAGTTTTTTGGTTAAATCGTTCAATGCACATAATTTCATTTATAAAGATGAATTGGACTCCTGACCTTTTTATAATAACTAAGCGATCTTCTTTGATTTTAACTTTCATTTTCTTAATCCTTTAAATCAAACAAGTAATATAAAGAAGCTACCTCTATATGTGTAAATTCTTTTGTATTTATATTCAAAAAAATTTGTCTTGCGGAAGTTAAATTCTCATAACTAGCTTCAGCTATTATGTTACCAGTATCATTTTCAAAGATTACCCTCTTATCCCCTAAATCTTTCTTAATCTTCAGTTGTTTGTTATTAATTAAAACTACAACTCTAGGGTTAGTTTTAATTTTTGTTTGGTCTTTTATTGAAAAATCACCAAGAAAATTAGAATAACCGTCCCACTCAGATTTCAAAAATTGCTTAAGTCCAAATTTTTCATTAATTTCACATGTCATTTTATTATCAATATCAAAACCCTGTATATTAGTAATAAAAGTATTATTAAAGAGAGTATCTAAATATTTTTGACGTCTATTTTTATAACATCTGCTAATATACCCTACTATATTACCTGACTCATCGGTAATCTCAATTTTCTTTGAGCTTCCTTTTAACAATGGCTTTGTTATAGAATATACAGACAAAATTTTCTCACCCTTTCAGAAATATATCCTTACACACTAGTAAGTTTTATAATTAATGGATTGGATATGTATACTTCGCACATAGCACTTATAAATAATATTATTAAAATCAATGGACAAGTTTTCTTTATAAAATTTTTATAAAATTGTTTAATGCTTATTTTATCTTTTTTTTCAGAAATATTTTCATAGACAAGTTTGAATTGCATTATGGAAAACTTCAATACTATATAACATAAAAGAAGTTCAAAAAATCCATGGATGAAGGATGAAAGATAATATGTGCTAGATTCTATACCACTTAAAGATGGTCCTTGACCAATTAATGTAAGCACTTTAAAGATCATAACAAAATGTAAACCAGTAATAGATAAAAGAATCATAGAAAATACAAAAGCGGCGTTCATATAGAAAATATACAAAACATGATTAAAGCCTAATCTTTCAATTGATACTGTTTTTCCTTCAACAGGTGAATTTAAATTAATACCTGAAATATTCATAGCTACAAATCCCATTTGATAAAATTTGTTAAATTAGTTGAACATAACGGTATTTAATTAAGAACCGTAGCCAATTCATAAAATAACTGAATTTTCAATAGAACAACTCTGGTATTTTGGGCATACTTCCCCCTTGACTGAAAAATTTATTTTTTTCAGTTATGAGAAGTATTCTATTGGTCATTCCAATTGTAGTTTTTGAATTCGATTCAGTACATCCCAAAAGAAATTTTGATACACAAAACTCGATGATAGTTTGAAGTAAAGGGATCTACCTGATTTCACGACTTTACTTGCCGCTTTAATTAACCGAGTACGTATCGTATCAATTTGCATAGTTTTTTGACCTTCCGGAAAACAAAGAGTTCGTAACCAATTGGTCAAATTATATGCAAGAAGTGTTAACATCATTTTTACTTCGTTCACTAGAAAAGCGTGGCTATTCATATGATCAAAGTAAAAGCCATTTTTTGCTTCTTTGATATAGTTTTCCATCGTCCCTCTTTTTTGATAAGCTCGGACGATATCTTGAGGAAAAGCTAATTCAAAGTTAGTAACAAAAAAGGAATGGGTAAAGAACAGCTCACCTGCAGGACGTACCAATTGAATAATCACCCTTCTTGGTTTTGACCATGATTTTGCTTGGTAAATCGTTTCTTCATAATAGGTTTCCGTCTTGGAAACATCTAAAGGTGCGGAAGAAGGATGGTATTCCTTCGCTAAACTTTGTAGTTGTGAATTCGATTTCAACCGAATAATATACAAAACAGATTCTTCTTCACACAGATCGTATAATCCCGGAACAGTAAACCCGCTATCTCCACGAAGAAACAGGGTAGTTTCCGGAAACATTTCGTTATAATGTTTAATGAGAGGCCGAATAAATTCCACCACACCATTTGATGTATAAACATTTCCGGGACGGAGTTGTGCTTTCAAAAAGTCACCAGTCGCACCATCAAAGGCGACTAATGGATGAAAACCCATCGTGCCATAATGAGTATTATATGACGAAGATTCTTGGTCCCCATATGTATCCGAATGAGTCGAATCCAAGTCGATAAATAACTCTTTCGATTGTCGAAAACAATGAATCTTATCAAGCATTTCTTGGTTAGCCAGATTTAATTGTTCAATTGAATCTTTATCAAATCGTGTATAAAAGCGAGACAAACTGGGCTGGGAAGCAAGTGTTGGAGTTTCAATGATTTCCTTAAACACAGGATCATGAGTCAACTGATCAGCCGCATCATCTTCCGCATACCCGGCAATGATTTGATAGACTTTTTGACGTAACAAGTTTTCATTTGAATGAAGATAATATTTCCTTGAATCGTTAAGTCTCAAGTACTTAACTAAAGTCTTTGAAAAACCAATTTTTTCATCGAATTCTCTAAAAAGAAACTCACCTGTATCGGAGGAAAGAGAACCTCCATCATTTGACAATTTAATTTTATGATTGAAATCAAGTGTTTTTTGCGTTAAAGTAACCATATAAAAAGTCCTTTTTGTTTGGTTACTTTAACTTTAACAGAAATGGATTCTTTTTTCATTTTTTTAATGAATTACAATAAAGCCGAAAAGGCTTGGTAATCCATAAGTTATAATAAGTTTCTGAATTTCTGTGAATAATTCAGGTAATAATTGCTATAATACAAATTGAAATAAAAAAGAACAAAAGTATGTTTTTTTTATTATTATTTATATTAGCTAGCCTTGGCATAAGAATTCCTTATACTTGTTTCTTTAATTGAATCAATGATTGCATATACCCATACTATTAGAAACATAAATATTCCAACAACTACACTAGTTAGTAATATTGATATAATATTAGCTATAATTAAGAAAATCCCTTTTGATACTTTCCCTAAATATAGGTGTCCTATTCCTGGGAAAACAAATGATAAAATACCCGCTATCCATTTACTTTTCATAAATATCATCTCCTAAAAATTGTTAATTCGACTATATATTGCATTTTAACACATATGTGATAATTTTATATCAAAATAATTACAAATGATTCTAAAATACTAATATAAATAGAGCTTTTTTACCTTTAAATAAAAAAAGGTTAAGTTTAAATAATAATTCCCTATATTCAGATATTTGATTCTTCATTTAGAATATTTTTATTATTTATAACGAATCGAGAAGGTACACTTGTCATTGTAATTCAAAAATTTTTAGGGGGTTATTATTTATGCTTTATAATTTTTTCGTAACTGGAACCGGTGCTGCTGGTGTAGCAAAGAGTATTACAGATGTAATTGTAAAAAGATTTAATGTAGTTGGAGATGTTCAACGTTTGATCGATAACTTAACTACTAAACTAAAAATTATTTATCGTTCATTTGATGGGGACTTTTCTTGGGCAGATTTAGGTGGAGCCATTCTCGATCTTGGCCAACTTATTTTAACATTTGTACCAGCTGCTAAAATCACTAATATTGTTGGAGCGTTATGGGACATTTCGACAATATTATAATCTAAATAAAAAGGGCAGATAAACTCTGCCCTTTTTAACTATTTATTTAAATAGCTTCAAATAAATATCTATCGGTATTTCAAATTTCTGTTGTCCCTTATTGGTGTCATATATTTCATGCGTTACGTAGCCATTTTTTTGAGATATTTTAATTTGTCTATTTGGTGTATCACTTCTCAGAGAAAACCTCTTTTCATTTTCATCGTTAATTTCTAATTTAATATTCAGTCCATTTCTTTTATACTCTTCTAAAGTCTTGAATTTTTTTTTGTTTCCAAACATACAATAACCTCCTAATTTTGTTTGATCTTCCGATATACTATTTTTTTCTTTAATCGCACCTATTTTATAATTCCATAAAAAAAGAGTAAAGAATATACCTACTCTCTTTATAAAAAAGATTATTATAAAACACATAAACTGGATCTACGTCAAGATATTGGACACACTCCGGTTAAGTTTTTTGTTCTGCGCAACTTCCATGCATGGAAGTTGCGCCCGAAAAATGTGGGGAGGGACAACTGGATCATCCCCAGATTTCACACTGTTGCACGACATATATTCTCGTAGGCGTCTGGTGTTAAGTACCCGATGCTTCCATGAATTCGTTTGCGATTGTACCAACCCTCTATGTACTTAAATAACGCCACTCGTGCCGTTTCAAAACTATCATATCGAGCTCTGTACACTTCTTTTTTCTTAAGTGTGGCGTGAAACGATTCGATACATGCATTGTCATAAGGACAACCTTTGCGACTGAATGAAGGAATCATTCCATGTGTTTTTAGTTGTTTCTGAAAGTCCTCACTTGTATATTGCGTGCCTAGATCCGTGTGCACAATCAATCCTGGTGTCGGATGTTGGACCTGTATGGCGATCTCCATGGCCATTAGTACTAGTTCCACTGTCATTTTCCGAGCAAATTTATCCCCAACGACTTTTTTCGTGTGAAGATCAAGTACCGACGCCAAATAGCACCAACCATCACGCAAAGTGTGGATGTAAGTGATATCCGCCACCCATTTTTCATTGATAGTTGTAGTCGTGAAATCTTGTTCTAACACATTTTCACGCTCTTCATCGGGGATCTATTTTGGCGTCGGACGGTACTTTTTTGTAATATTGGAACGAATGCCAGCCCTTTTCATGATGCGCTGAATACGGTTGATGCTACCTTGATAGCCTTCTTGCTTTAACACTTCAAAAATTTTAGGGGCACCGTAACGACCATCACTTTCTTTGTGGATCGCTCGAATACGTTCTAACAACTGTTGATTTTCTACTTCATACACACTCGGCTTCTTGTAAAAAGATTGATAATACGTGCTTTTAGGCATCTTTAACACACGACACATCAGCTGGATCGGTTGATGTTCACTTTCATTCGTAATGTGGTCAATCAGTTCTTGGTCATCTATTTTTGTGCGAATATGGTCATAGCCTTTTTTAAGATCTCTACCTCTTGTTTGAGACGAAGGTTTTCCTTCTGGATCGCAGCGACTTCTGCGGCAGTTAAGTCTTGAGCCCCTTCAATAGGAGAATGGAGTTTAATCCATTTATAGATCGTTATTTCTGAAACACTATATTCGCTAGATAATTGACTGACGGGTGTGCCCGAGCGATAAAGCTCGACCACCGTTTGTTTAAATTCGTGACTGTATCGTTTTTGTTTCAAAACTGAACACATCCTCTCGTTCATTTCATCATAATGACCTAATCGAGATATGTCCATACATCGATACTACATCCATTTTTAAAAATAAGAAGTAGGGAACGATACGTTATTTATTTAAGTTATTTTATCAATTCAAATTTATATTTCCTGATTTCGTTTCAATTTTCATCTTATTTTCTCCATTACCCGATGAACCTTTTAAACCTTTTTTTGTTTGTGATTTTTTGCTTAGGGACAGATTTATTGATTGCCTTCCGCTGTTTGTGCCGATTTCCAAATCTAGATTGGGTTGCTCTTCATCAAAAGTTATTGAGGCATTGCCGCTTGTAGTTGATAATTCTACATCACCATTTAATTTTTTAAAGTGAAGTTTAATATTGCCACTGCTTGAACGTACATCAATATTATTTTGAACAAGATCCTTCCCAGAAACATTGCCAGAGGATCCATCCAGAATTATTTTCCCCTTAAATTGATGAGGAATTTTAACCTCTAAAGTAGGTTTTTTTCTGAAATTGAATAAGCGTCTAATATCATTACCTAAATCAATTGATAATCGTTTTGAAGACTTATCCAATATTACACCTGGTCCGTTATCATAAGCCGTTAAGTAGGTTTCTAATTCACTTTTCTCGCTTGGCAGGAAATTAACATCGGTACTTGCAAAATTTACAACAATTTCCTCAACGTCTTCTATCGACTCTTTATTAATGCTTACCTCCTTCTCTCCTGACGAGCACCCCGCAAGAACGATTAATACTAACAACAAATTTAAAGCAGATTTTTTTACCATAAAATAAACCTCCTTACGCCAATTATATAAAATGACGTAAGGTCATTTTCAAACTTTACGCAGAATAAAGTTAAAATAGTTGAAATTGACGCAGCGTCATCTTTTATACTGTTATTAGATCACTTTATCAACCATTTAGAAGGGAGGGGTTTTTTGAAAAAGGGAGATATCCTCATCTATACTTGCGTTATTTTGGGAGCAGGAACAGGTTTACTATTTGATAATGCTATTCCTGGGGTGTTAATTGGATTGGGAATAGGTTACTTATTTAAAACAATATTTTTCAATAAGACCAATAAAGAATAAGGAAGTAGGAATAAAATTGTTCCATATTAATGAAGTTAAAAAGATGAGTGGTGTGTCAGTCAGAACCTTAAGGTATTATGACCAAATAGAACTACTAAAACCTGCATCAAAAACTCAAGGAGGCCACAGACTATACTCCAATACAGAGTTAAAAAAACTACAGCAAATACAATTCTTAAAAACAATAGGTTTTCAATTAAATGAAATCAAAATTATGTTAGAGTCTAAAGAATGGGATTGGTCCATTAGTCTAATGAAACAACTATCTTATGTAATAAATGAAAAAGACCGGCTCTCAAAGATAGAATATAATTTAAGGGAATTAATAAATGGAATAGCCATTGAGGGAGAAGAGTTCAGGATTCAAAAAATTATGAGTTTATATACTAGGGATTCAAAAGATATTCTAACCCTTAATCGAGATGAGTTAAATATTAAAAACACTGAAGTCCTAGATAAACTACCGAATATGACAAGTAGTGATCCAGACTCTTTAGAATGGATTGCTCTCATCGGTCAATTAAAAAAATATATGCACCTAGGTTATCGGGCTGCACGCATACAGAATATTATTAAAAGAATGGATGAAAAAAGAAGGGAAGACTTTGATGGCGAAGATGCTTTTTTAGATAATCTCTGGAAGATTAGAATGGCACCCGAGAAGTCAAAGAAATATAATCTTTATCCTATTGATCAAGAGGTCCTCGATTTTATGGAAAAAGCTTATCTACATTACACCGCTAAAAAATCCTAGTTTTTTATTATAATCTGTGGAGGAATAAATGGGAACAGATCTTTTGATTTATTTAGGTGGCCTAGCGCTATTAGACACATTGAGTCCCACAATAATTGGAGTTACGCTATTTCTTATTTTAACAAACAAGAATCATTTAACATCAAGATTATTTTCATATTTATTTACAGTTGTGTTATTGTATTTCTCATTAGGTATCGTCATGATGTTGGGGTTACATTATATAATTGAAGCCTTCTCGAATATATTTCAAAATAAAGTATTCAGTTGGATTATTTTTATGATAGGGATTATTTTATTTGCGGCTAGCTTTTTTATTCCTACAAATAAAAAAAATAATATTCCCAAACCTAAAAATCAAAGTGTATCCTCAATTATATTTATTGGCATCACAACTTTTTTAATTGAGGCAGGTTCAGCTTTTCCGTACTTTGCTGCTATCGGTCTGTTAACAACAAATGATATACCTTCTTATCAGTGGGTACCAATCATAGCCACCTATAATATTATTATGGTTCTACCAGCTTTGCTTATCTTTTTAGGCTATAAGTTATTTGGAAGATGGATAAATTCTAACTTAGTTAACCTTCATAATAAAATATCAAGCAGTTCGAATTCCGCCTTATCTTGGATAATGTGCATTGTTGGGCTAATATTAATTTTTAACACTCTAGATTATCTATAATCAAGCAAAGGCCTTCCAGTTTAGACGAAATGGTACCCATAGAAGACAGAATAAAGAAAGTACATTCGCCTGTCTTCTATGGGGATTATCTGTATAAAGCTTTCTATGTTGTAACCGCTAGGAATCGTTATGGACACTTTTTTGCCGCAAAATGCTTAAGAAAACTAAACATTTTTGAAGTGGCGGACATCTTAGCCAGCGAATTGCATGGTCCCCCCGCTTTACGGCTTTTTCTTGTCCGCACTAGCTCCAAATACAATAGTAAAACGTTCAGTTCACCGTAATCTGGATGTTATAATGAAGATGGCTCGTTTAAACTGACAGAAATCACCTCATTTCGATTGAACTCTCTTCTTTAACAATTCTCCCAGCTTGCGGGCATCCTCTATCGCTTTTCCATCTTTAAAAATATCTTGAGGTTTAACGCCTTCACCAACTATATATCCTTTATAGTTCAGTCCGATAAATTGGAAAATATAAGAAAACTGCTGCACAAGGGGAAGACCTTTCACTCGCGGATGGTCTCCTCCAACCGCGATTATATATGCTTGTTTTCTGCTCATTTCTTCCTTGAAATGGGGATGCTTATCGTCTCTTAGAGTTTGAGACCAACGATCAATAAATCGCTTCATCACACTTGTCATGCCATACCAATAGATAGGGGTTGAAAAAATTAAGACTTCACAATCCATGATTTGTTCAATAATTTGATCGTAATCATCCTCTACCCGTTCAAAACCTGTCAGCTCATGCCTTTGATCCAAAATATCTTTAACATGATAGTCTTTCAATTTAATCTTCGTTACATCAGGCAGACTGTTAATGACTTCTTCTGTTAAAATTTCCGCGTTTCCGCCCTCACGAGTACTTCCATAAATGACACCTATTTTCATTTAAATCACCTCATATATAATGTTATTTCAACCGCAAGGGCATGAATTCTCCCATTCCCACACAAGCAGCATCCATCTTCTCATGAAACGATACAGAACCGCTTCCAAAACCAGTGATACTGTCGGCACAAAAAGCTTTTTAACAACCAGCAATGTTCCATCCCTTCGTCAAAAAAATCTGCTTTGATAACATCCTATCATAGTGATTATGGGCCGTTACAGCGGATAAGTTGAATGGTTACCATCGAAAAAAACGTTGGAGGAAATAAACAGCTTTCTTCAACTAGCCTGCATAAGCTTAAATGAAGCTGCGAGATGTTTACTTAAACTGAATGAGTTCCTTAAATGAACGGCCTTTATTTTTTCCTCGTTGCCCGTTCACCTATTGCCATCACAATGGTCTAATCGATCATCTGGACTTTTTATTCCCTCATTTGTTCCTTCAGTACAGCGGAGGATGGAAGAAAAACGCACTATTTGCAGGTTCCTTTATGGTAATATGTCATTATCTATCCGGTGTATGATTTGGAAATTACGATAGGAGAGGAAGCATGTGGATATAAAGCAATTATCAACATTTCAAGTCGCAAGCGAAACACTGAATTTCACCAAAAGTGCTGAAATATTAAACTATGCTCAATCGAGCGTGACTGCACAAATCAAAAACCTAGAAAAAGAACTGGGCGTAAGCCTATTCGAAAGAATGGGGAATAAATTAGTTTTAACACCATCCGGAGAGAAATTCAGAGTGCATGCAGATGCTATTATTTCCCAATACCAATCAGCAATAGAAGAAATGAATGGCGATAAAAGTTTGGCGAGTACCATTGTGATCGGTGCGACCGAAAGCCAATGTGCTTATAAACTTCCTGATGTGCTAAAAGCATTTAAAATATCCTTTCCAAAAGTTCGGGTCATCGTTAAACCCATTCATAAATTTTCAGAAATCCAATCAAAATTACAATCCGGAGAACTGGATTTTGCTTTTATATTGGGAGAAGCTGCAGGTGAAAGGAACAACTTGGAAATTTTAAAACTATCAAAGGGACGCTTAGTTTTAGTGGCTTCCCCTATGAATAAAGCGGCGCAGCTTAATCATCTGGCGTTAGAGAACTTAACCGAGGAAACACTTCTATTAACTGAAAAAGGATGCTCTTACAGAAATTTGTTAGAAAGGACGCTCCATAGCAAGAAGATAAAATTCAATTCCACTTTCGAAATTACCAATATAGATTCCTTAAAGAATTGTGTGAAATCGGACTTAGGCATTGCCCTGCTTCCCTATGAAGTTGTAAAACAAGAAGTCGAACGCAATGAATTGAATATATTAGATCTCCTTCCAATAAAAGAACATAACATCTGCCATTATATTTCATGGCATCAAGATAAGAAACTTACACCGCTCTTCAATGCATTTATTTCAATCAGCCAAAAGGTCTTTTAAGTACACCGCTGTAAATCAAAACCTCCGCAAAGTGTGGCGCATTAAGTACCTTGAAGATGTCAATACAATCGGAAAGCCTGGGAGCTAAGCTCTTTCACATAATAATTCTTAATCAGCTAACCTTCAAGTGGAAAACGGGGATACACCTATTCAGCCTGTTCGTGATCAAATTTGTATCCCTTAAGACTCACGCTTTTCTTCAGTAAACGGTTCACTGGATAAATAGTCCGTTGAATCCTCACTGTAACGTTCTATTATATGCTTGAATGACAAACAGCCAGGGCTTTATAAAAAAGCACCTGGCTGTTTGTTCATAACTATTAGGATCCGTGTCCAATCCCGAGCACACCATTTTGCCCGATGGATTTATTCATTATCTTCTCCTTGGCCAGCCAAGCTGCTCCAATAACTCCCGCATTGTTGCCGAGTGCTGCCGGGACAATTTCTACACCTTGGGCTACCCTTGGAAATGCAAATCGTGCTACTTCCCTTTTCAGCGGGGCTAACAAGCTGTCCCCTGCTCTTGACACGCCACCGCCAATCACAATTTTTTCGGGATTTAATCCATTGGCTAAATTAGCTAATGCCAATCCTAAATGAAACGCAACCTCATGAATAACTCGCTTAGCCAGTTCGTCTCCTTCATTGGCTGCATCAAAAACCAACTTAGCAGTGATGGCATCATAATCTCTTAATAAACTTGGTTGATCCGAGGAAGATAGCTCTGCTTGCGCTAAGCGGGTAATGCCTGTAGCAGATGCTACCGTTTCTAAACATCCCTGTTTTCCGCAATTGCAGCGGGCCCCATCTTTAGGAACAGATGTAATATGGCCGATTTCACCGGCAGCCCCATTTACACCGTGGACAATCTCACCGTTTACAATAATTCCTCCGCCAACTCCCGTTCCTAACGTGACACAGATTAAATTTCTGGCTCCTCCGCCAGCACCTTTCCACATTTCACCAATCGCAGCAATATTTGCATCGTTTTCTACCACTGCCGGCAGGGATGTTTCGCGCTCTAGAATAGTTTGTAAAGGGAATTTCCCCCATCCTAAATTAATAGCCCCTTCAATGGAACCGTCCTTCTCATTGACAGGACCCGGAGCTCCGATCCCAATCCCCATTAACCGGTTTTTCGTTTGTTCTAGTTCCTCTAACTTCTGATCAATGGAAGCTGCAATCGCTGCTGGAATATGTAAACCCTTTTCCCTTTTGTCCGTATCAATTTCCCAGCCGTGCAGAATATCACCTTCCAAACTAATAAAAGCCATTTTAATGGTGGTTCCGCCTAAATCAACACCAACTAGCCATTTTTCTTCCATACCTTATCCCTCTTTTCTTGGTCTATTCTTTATGCTTTCATGTATGCTAGAAAAGCCGCCAGGGATGCTGGCGGCAACAGTTTGCTTTATCTCCCGTGTAAACTTCCATTCAAGAATGAAAGGGCAATCAAACGTCTAAGCGGGAAATCACAGCATCTGCCGTATAGGCGTGTACGAAGGCGCAGCAGCAGAACATGGCGATCATAGCCTTTGTTCTGCTTTTCAGCAGCGAAGGTTCACTTATATTTTTTGCATGAATTCCGCTCAATCAACCGATGAGGCACAATAATTCTCTTTACGGGCTCATCCGGGTTATGAATCATTTCTATTAAGATCTTAGCTGCCTGAAAGCCTAAATCATGGATATTGATATCAACGGTCGTTAACGGAGGCCGGGATAATGCGGATAACAAAGAATTGTTAAAGCCCACAATCGATATATCATCCGGTACACTAAGTCCAAGTTTCTCTAACGTATTGATAATTCCGAATGCCATTAAATCGTCCGCAACCACTAAAGCCGTCGGCATTTCCTTTAGGGATAATAATCCGGAAATCGCCTCTTTTCCACCTTCCATTAAAAAATCCTCATGAACGATATAATCTTGACAGATTGGCATCCCAGCATTCTTTAGAGCGGCTTCATATCCCCGCTGCCGATCCAATGTCACCATTAGGGAGGTCTTTCCTCCAACAAAGCCAATCCTTTCATGTCCAAGATTTAACAAATAATCCGTCACTTCTTTTGCTGCTCTAAAATTATCATTATCTACATGGGGAGTTTTGTCCATAGAATCAGAGGGCTTCCCGATCATCGTATACGGAAAATCTTTTTTATCCAGAAATGCCATTACCTTGTCATTCATCCGTGAATACAGCAAGATGACTCCATCCACACGACCGCTTTGAACCATTCGAACAATTCCATCATAAATCTCATCTTCCGTCTCGCCAGTGGAGAACAGGATTGCGTACTCCTTCATATGGGCAAATTTACCAATCCCGCGGATGACCTCAGGAAAGAACGGGTTTTGAAAAACTTTATCGGTCGAATTCGGCATAGCCAGGCCAATCGTTTGCGTAATACGACTGGCCAAATGACGGGCTTTAAAGTTAGGGTAATAGCCGAGGTCTTCCATTACTTTCCGCACTTTTTCTTTTGTTTTCTGACTAATTCTCGGATTATCGGCAATAACCCTTGATACGGTCGATGGCGTAACATTAGCCGCTTTAGCCACATCCTTAATAGTAATTCTCAACCTTTGCATCCCCTTTGTTATGTTTCTTTCCATCCATTATAGCTATTAAATTTTGGCTATCTCCATTATAATCTCTTTGCCGCCCGCTGTGTCTTGATTGCTCTGTCTATTTTCTATCTTAAAGCTATCGCCGTTTACAAGGATGATAGGGGTAATCACATCGTTCCCATGGCTTGATACCTTCTCAATATCAAATTCTGCAATTGGCTCCCCTTGTTTAACTTGAGCACCCTCATGAACCAGCACATTGAATCCGTCGCCTTTTAAATTGACCGTTTCTAACCCCATATGAATTAAGAGCTCTGCACCAGCTTTGGAACGCAGACTGATTGCGTGCTTAGTTGGAAATACATTCATGATCTCGCCGTCCACTGGTGAAAAAACCTGATTGTTTGTAGGGATAATCGCCACCCCGTCTCCCATCATTTTTTGAGAAAAGACAGGATCGGGAACGGACTCAAGTAAAACCACTTTTCCTGTTAAAGGAGCGCAGATCGACTCCTTCTTTTGTTTAAACCATGATTGAAACATTTTCTATTACTCCTCTTCCTGTTATTAAATCGTAACCTCTACGCCAAAATGATCCGAAATAACCGGCTTGTGTTTCCCGTTAAATATAACACAGGATTCTTCGACTTCAACCGGAAAGCTGGAAAAGATATAGTCCACTCGCAAAGCTTGCTGGTTTTCCTCCCAGCCGGCAATCTTCCCTCTCACCGTTGCTCCGCCATCCTTCTTTTTGGCTAATTGGTACGTATCATAAAGGCCTTTACTCAACAAATAATCGTATCCTTCTCCGCTAACATTGGCATCGTTATTAAAGTCTCCCATTAGAAAATACTTTGCATCTTTGCCTGCTTTTTTACATAGCGTATCGGCCTGTATTGTAAACGGCTCTTCTTTATCCTCCCACCAGCCGAGATGGCAAGAATAAAAAGCAATAGACTGATTTTGAAAACGGATTTTGATCCCTGCAATTTTTCTTGCTTTCCAATTATTTGTATCTTCGGATTGAGTCAAAAAGAAAGAGTTTTTTTCTTCAATCGGGTGCTTCGTTAGCAGGGCAACCCCCTCTTCATACATGCCATATCCGATATGCGAAAAATCCCAGAAATACTGATAATCCGTAATTCCAAGCTTTTTTAATTCATCAAGGAGGACCAGAATAAAATTATCTTGTTTTATCCGTTCGTTTATACTTTCTGAATCGATCGGCTGACTCACTTCCTGCAGCGCTATAACATCATAGGATCTTTCCTTAATCGTTTCAGCTAAAATTTTAATTTTTTCGAGTTGATCTTCCTCCATCCAGGAATGGCAATTTAAAGTTAATAATTTCAATTCATTACCCTCCTAAACGGTCATTTATATCTGATTTTAACACATCGGCTTTTGGACCGTAGATGGCTTGAACACCCTTTCCTTTGATGATTAAGCCTAATGCGCCATATTGCTTCCATTGCTGTTCAGAAGCTACGGCATCCACATCTTTTACCGTTACACGGAGACGTGTCATACACGCATCGACATCCTCGATATTTCCTTTCCCTCCCAGCAGACCGATGATGGCTGCTGCTTGTGAGTTGTCCTCTTCCCTCTGTTCGCTTGATGAAGCTTGTCCAGTTTCTTCTTCAATATAGTTTCCTAAGCGACCAGGGGTAGCATATTTAAACTTTTTAATCATGAAATTCGCCACCGTAAAGTTTAACGCGAAGAAAACGATGCATGCTACAACAAAATATAAGAGATCTAACCATAGGCCCGCTTTTATAATCATAGGTGTTCGGGTTAAAAGCTCGATAAGGCCGAAGGAGTGGATTCGGATATGAACCAGATCGACAACTGCAAATGCTAATCCTGTCATAATCGCATAGGCTACGTAAAGGGCTGGCGCAATAAACATGAACATGAATTCAATTGGTTCCGTTACACCTGTTAAAAATACTGCTAATCCAGCAGAGAAGAACATAGACTTGTATTTAGCCCGTTTATCTTTATCGACATTGCGATACATGGCTAATGCTATACCGATTAAGGATGCACAGGATAGAATCATTTGCCCTACTTTAAAGCGGGCAGGCGTCACATCCTGCAGCAATGCTTTATAGCCTTCTGTGTCTCCTGCTGCGAGTAAGTTATTTAAGTCAGAAATCCATGCCAGCCATAACGGATCCTGTCCAGCAACCGTAGTCCCGGCACTTGAACCAGTTAAGATGGTATACGTTCCTCCCAGCTCCGTATAGTTTATTGGAACGGTCAGCATATGATGTAAACCGAAAGGAAGCAATAAACGCTCTAACGCGCCAAAAACAAATGGAGCAACAATCGGTGCTGTGTCACGTGATGTTGCAATCCAGCGGCCAAAATCATTTAGCAGCCCTTGAATAAACGGCCATACAATTGATAGAATGATAGCCGTTACAATCGACCCAACAATGACAACAAACGGTACGAATCGTTTCCCGTTAAAGAAGGCCAAGGATTGTGGTAGTTTGTCATAATTATAATATTTATTAAATAAGTTGGCTCCTAAGAATCCGGAAATGATCCCAATAAAAACCCCCATATTCAGTGCTGGCGCACCAAGAACAGAAATAAAATAATCTTTTACCACTAATTCGCTGCCGAACAGGGAAGAAACCGTAGCTTCAGCATCCCCTAACATTTCGTTATTGACACCGAAAATCGCACCAGTGATTCGATTAATTAAAATAAAAGCAATTAAGGCAGCAAAAGCCCCGCCGGCACGTTCTTTCGCCCAAGATCCGCCGATAGCCACAGCGAATAGCACATGAAGATTTCCGATAATCCCCCAGCCAATCCCCTCTATCACGGAGGCAATCGTGGTTAAGACAGCTATATCCGCTCCTAGCATTCCTACTAACTTTCCAAGTGAAATCATGATTCCGGCTGCTGGCATAACAGCTACCACAACGAGTAAAGCTTTACCGAACTTTTGCCAAAAATCAAAAGATTTAAGTTTCTTCATTTCTATTTCCCTCCTTAACCTCTTTTTAGCGCAAACGTTTGCCTAAATTGGTTTAAAAAATCATGTAAGCCGATACACTCTTGCTTCAAACGGTTTTAAGCTGCCTTTGTGACGATTCACATGCGATTCTATTTCATAATTGAACATTAAAAGTTCCAAACCTTTATCTTTCCATTCAGGCGGAAGCTCATATTCTGTCTCTTTCGCAAAAAGATTTGTCATAATTAAAAATGTTTCGTCTTTTAATGTTCTCGTGTAGGCAAATATTTGGCTGTGTTTGGCCATTACTAGTTCAAAACTCCCGTATATTAAAGTCAGATTTTCTTTTCGCAGCTGAATAAGCTTCTTATAATAGTGATAGATCGAGTCCGCGTTCTTCAGCGCACTCTCAACATTGATTTCAACACAATTCGGGTTTACCTTTAACCATGGCCGGCCTGTCGTAAAACCTGCATTGGCACCGTCCGTCCATTGCATCGGTGTTCTTGAATTATCACGGCCATTTTTCCATATGATCCTCATTAATTCCTCATGACTCATGCCAGCTTTTATTCCATTGTGATACATGTTTTTAATTGCAACATCATTATAATCATCAATGGAAGAAAACTTCACATTGGTCATCCCAATTTCTTGCCCTTGATAAATAAATGGCGTTCCCTGCATTAAAAAGTACATGGTTGCTAGACATTTAGCAGATTTCTCCCGCCATACTCCATCATTTCCCCAAGTCGAAACGGAGCGGGGCTGGTCATGATTTTCCAGGAATAATGCATTCCATCCAATTCCATCGAGTTTTGTCTGCCAATTTTGAAAGGTTTCCTTCAAGGCTTGAAGATCAATTCCGCCTGTTATGCTTTTTCCCCAAAGATCTAAGTGCTCAAATTGAAAAACCATGTTAAAAATACCGTTCTCTTCTCCAACCCATTCTTCTGCGTGATCTGCCTCAACCCCATTTGCTTCCCCGATGGTCATGATATCGTATTTAGCAAAGGTTTCACGCTTTAACTCTTGGAGAAAAACGTCAATTCCCTCACGGTTCATATGCCCTTCAAAAGATGGAACGTATTCGAGGTTCTTCGGATTCGGCAAATCCGGGAATCCAGGCACTTTTTTAATATGAGAAATAGCATCCACCCGAAAACCATCAATTCCTTTATCGAGCCACCAATTGATCATTTCATATAAATCTTTTCGAACATTAGGATTCTCCCAATTTAAATCTGGCTGCTTACGGGAGAAGACATGCATATAATATTCCTCAGTCTTCGGATCATATTCCCATGCAGAACCTCCAAATATCGACTCCCAGTTATTCGGCTCTTTCCCGTTTTTGCCCGGGTGCCAAATATAATAGTCTCTATACGGATTATCCTTAGAAGAACGAGATTCAATAAACCAGGGATGTTCATCAGAAGTATGATTAATCACTAAATCCATAACTAATTTCATTCCGCGATTATGGACCTCTGTTAACAGCTGATCAAAATCAGCCATCGTTCCGAATTCTTCCATTATTCCTTTGTAGTCACTAATATCGTAACCGTTATCATCATTAGGCGAAGAATAAATTGGACAAATCCAGATGACATCAATTCCAAAATTCTTTAAATAATCCAACTTGGAAATAACACCTTGAATATCGCCAATCCCGTCGCCATTTGAATCCATAAAGCTACGGGGATAAATTTGGTATGCGACTGCTTCTTTCCACCATGTTCTCTTCATGGTTCCTGCCTCCTCTCATTTCTTAAAAAGAATATACCAAACAGATAGATTTTGTGCAATCGTTTTCATAAATTTTTTAAAAATTTCCTCGATGGTTTTAGCCCAAAATGATTTGATAGAAACAGTGAATCTTAAGGGCTTATTCCATTTCAAACCGCTTTAACCCCCTCCTGATTTAGGCTTGAATTTCATCTCACTTTAATGAAACCTCTCCCGTTAGAAATGCAACGCGGTTTCATGGGATATTGTTATATAACGGTCTTCAATAGCCGATGCTTTCATTCTGGAGGTGACAGCCTTGATATGTTCACATAAAAAAACGTTTGGCCGAGTAGACCAAACGTTTTTTTCATTAACCGATATGGAATGTTTCTTTAACAAATGCTTTTACTTCTTCTGTTGTATCCATTAAAAGAATGGCATCGACATGTTTTTCAATCTCTGCTTTGGATAATTGGCGGATTTGTGAACGTGCTTTTAAGATGGATGTCGCGCTCATGGAAAATTCGTCCAATCCTAATCCAAGAAGAATAGGAATTGCGATTTCATCTCCTGCCATTTCACCGCACATGCCAGCCCACTTTCCTTCTTTATGGGCGGCGTCAATAACATTTTTTATCAGGCGAAGGATGGCCGGATTGTATGGCTGATAAAGATAGGAAACACGTTCATTCATACGGTCAGCCGCCAAGGTGTACTGAATCAAATCATTTGTCCCGATTGAGAAGAAATCGACTTCTTTCGCGAAAAGGTCTGCCATGACAGCAGAAGACGGAATTTCCACCATCATTCCCACTTCAATCTTATCGGAAACCGCCATGCCTTGCGCTTGAAGCTTATCTTTTTCCTCGATTAAAATGCCTTTTGCCTGACGGAATTCATCAAGAGTCGCAATCATTGGGAACATGATTTTTAAGTTGCCGTGAACACTTGCGCGCAATAACGCGCGAAGCTGTGTGCGGAACATATCCTGCATTTCAAGGCATAAACGAATGGCGCGGAATCCCAAGAACGGATTCATTTCTTTCGGAAGATCAAGATATGGAAGCTCCTTATCGCCGCCGATGTCAAGTGTGCGAACGACAACCGGCTTCCCTTCCATGCGTTCCAATACCGCCTTATAAGCCTCAAACTGCTCCTCCTCTGTTGGAAGCGTATCGCGGCCCATATATAAAAACTCGGTTCGGTACAGTCCTACACCCTCTCCACCGTTTGCCAGCACTCCTTTTACATCATCAGGTGTGCCAATATTGGCAGCCAATTCAACAGAATAATTGTCAGCCGACACTGTTTTTTCATTTACGAGCTTCGCCCACTCGGCTTTTTGCGCTTCATAAGCAGCTTTCTTTTTTTCATAGCTTTTGATCAAGTCTTCTGTGGGGTTGACAATTACTTTCCCGTCTAAGCCGTCCACAATGACCATTGTACCGTTTTGAATGTCAGCCATGACTTTTTTCGTTCCGACAACGGCGGGAATTTCCATAGAGCGGGCCATAATGGCAGAATGTGATGTACGGCCGCCGATGTCGGTTGTAAAGCCTTTGACATATTTACGATTTAATTGAGCAGTATCTGATGGCGTTAAGTCTTCTGCCACAATCACAACCTCGTCCGAAATCATGCTTGGACTGGCAATGGTCACGCCTAACAGATGGGCTAATACACGTTTGGTTACATCGCGAATATCAGCAGCACGCTCTTTCATGTATTCATTGTCCATGGATTCAAACATGCTGACAAACATGGCTGCCACTTCGTTTAATGCAAATTCAGCGTTTACTTTCTCAGAATTGATTTTATCTTTAATCGGATGAATCAGCTCCGGGTCATTTAACACAAGAAGATGTGCTGCAAATATGTCGGCCTTATCTTTTCCCAATTCTTTACGGGCATTCTCTTTAATTACTTCAAGCTCCGATTTTGATTGAGCCAGCGCTCTTTCAAGACGCGCTATTTCTGCATCCGTATCCGCTACTGCTGTTTTTTCTGCTGTTAACTCCGGGTTCTCAAGACGAAAGGCTTTGGCGATGGCAATGCCGCTGGACGCGGCAATGCCTAGGATTTCGTTTGTCATTATTCTGCAAATCCTTCGTTTTTCATTGTTTCTTCTAAAGCAGCCATTGCTTGATCCGCTTCAGACCCTTCAGCAGTAATTTTGATAACAGCGTTTTTCGGGATACCGAGAGACATAACTCCCATAATTGATTTTAAGTTAACGGTCTTACCGTTATACTCTAAGCTAATATCAGCATTAAATTTGCTTGCTGTTTGCACTAATATTGTGGCCGGACGCGCGTGGATTCCAGTATCTGCTACTACGTTAAATTGTTTTTCTGCCATGATCAACATTCTCCTTTTCTACTTTGAAATAGTTACGATGTTTTCTTCTCCACTATTAACATGACCTTGCTTTACAATATTGATTTTTTCATCAGCTTGCAGATTAGTGAAAATGATCGGCGTCATCACGGAAGGCGCATGTTTTTTCACATAATCCAGATCAACCTTCAAGATCTCCTGACCTTTTTTCACTTCGTCTCCTTGAGACACCAGCAAATCAAAGCCTTCCCCTTTTAAATTCACTGTATCAATCCCAAAATGAATTAAAAGCTCGCGGCCGCTCGCCGTTTCCATTCCAATGGCATGCTTGGTCGGAAATGTGGTAACGATTTTGCCGTCTGCTGGTGCGACTACCTTGCCTTCTGACGGAACAACAGCAAAGCCGTCTCCCATTAATTTTTGGGAAAAC
This sequence comes from Bacillus xiapuensis, assembly GCF_002797355.1. Lineage (GTDB taxonomy): Bacteria > Bacillota > Bacilli > Bacillales > Domibacillaceae > Bacillus_CE > Bacillus_CE xiapuensis. The sequence goes on from NZ_KZ454939.1 coordinate 1,601,031, forward strand.
ACTTGGTCCGGCACTTCAGAAAGCGGGACAATCTCTCCTTTAATTGGAGAAACTAGATCATTTACAGAACCGCTCATTTCTGCCGGTGTGGCGGTCTCATGTTCCGAAACTTCCGGCTCTTTTGCCGCAACTGGCGTACGCCCTTCCATGATGTCTTTGATTTGATCCTTTAATGTGTCGGATTTAGGTCCAAAGATTGCTTGAATGTTATTCCCTACTTCAAGGACACCTGAAGCACCCAATTTTTTCAAACGCTCTTTATCGACATGCTTCACATCCTTCACAGATACACGCAGACGTGTGATACATGCGTCTAAATTCGTGATATTGGCTTGTCCGCCTAGCGCTTCAAGTATATTGCGCGGAAGCTCTCCCGCTCCTGCAGTGCCTGCGTCTTCGCCTTGCTCTTCTTTCACTTCACGCCCCGGCGTTTTCAGGTTAAATTTGCGGATCGCAAAGCGGAAACCGAAATAATAAATGACAGCAAGCACTAATCCTACCGGAATAACTAGCCACCAATCGGTACGGTTTTGCATTACACCGAATAGCATAAAGTCAATCACACCGCCGGAGAACGTCATACCTATTTTAACATTTAACAGCTGCATCATCATGAATGACAATCCGGCGAACACGGCGTGAATGGCAAATAAAACGGGTGCTACGAACAAGAACGTAAATTCAAGCGGCTCTGTAATACCTGTTAGGAAGGATGTTAATGCAGCCGATCCCATGATGCCCGCTACATATTTTTTATGCTCAGGCCGCGCTTCATGATACATAGCCAGTGCCGCTGCCGGCAAACCGAACATCATGAACGGGAATTTTCCTGCCATGAATGTACCCGCCGTCAATTCCACACCGTCTTTAAGCTGTGCGAAAAAGATTTTCTGGTCACCACGAATGACTTCTCCTGCTTTATTCACATACTCGCCAAATTCAAACCAGAACGGTGAATAGAAGATGTGGTGCAGTCCAAAAGGAATAAGGGAACGCTCGATCAGTCCGAAAATAAATGCGGATATTGTCGGGCTGGCCCCGAGCATATTTTGCGAAAATGCATTCAATCCATCCTGGATCGGCGGCCACACGAAGATCAGGACAACCCCGAGAATAATAGCAGACACCCCTGTAACAATGGGCACAAAACGTTTGCCTGCAAAGAATCCCAAGTATTGGGGCAATTCAATTTTAAAGAAACGATTATACATGGATGCAGCCAATACCCCGACGATGATGCCTCCAAAGACCCCTGTTTGCAGAGTTGGGATTCCCAAGATACTCGCAAAGGCCGGGTCTTTGCCGATCATCGCTGGGTCCAATTTTCCTGTTTCGATCAGGATCGCACTCATCGTTTTGTTCATGATGAGATATCCCACAATAGCTGCAATCCCTGCAACGCCATCGCCCGCTAAACCAACTGCCACCCCTACCGCAAATAAGAGCGATAAGTTGGCGAAAATGATATCTCCAGCTTGTGCGAGCACGTTAGCTACCAATTGAAACCACTCTGCTCCAAGCACTGGAAAACGTTCAATCAGCAAAGGGTTTTGCAGAGCTGTCCCTACACCAAGCAGAATACCCGCCGCTGGCAAAATGGCTACAGGGAGCATTAATGCTTTTCCGACTTTTTGTAATGCACCGAAAAGCTTTTTAAACATTGCGCACGCCACCTTTTCTATTTGTAATGTGAATTAAGCGATTGTTTTGATACGTCACTCTATATCCTTTTCCTACACTATAAAATGTTAAACGCTTTCTTTTTACAACAAAAAAAGACATGAGAAAAGAAAGAAACTTTATGGAATACATATGAGATCCTAACAATCTCACATACCAATGTTTCATTTCTCAACTCATGCCTGATCGAATCAGTAACACGTATCAAAACGAATTATGCTAATTCAGTTTTTACAACTAAGCGCTGCAGATGCATTGTTAAATACACAGCTTCCGCTTCATAAACGGGTAACTTCAATGCTTGCTGCATCACCTTAATGATTTTACAAGACAAATTATAGCACAGAGGATATTCCTCTTTCAAGAGTAAAGCAATTTTTTTAGGTTCCTCTGCTCTCTCCCCTGCTTTCACCCGCTCGATCGTAAAGTGGAGATGGCGAATGAGCCTCATATAATAGATAGAATCGCGGTCAATAGCAATATGAAATGCATGTTCAATCATTTCGATAATCGTTTGAATCAGCTGTGAATGTTTATTCACCTCTGAAATCCGTTTAGCCGTCAATGCACTGTGAATATGAAGGGCGATGAAACCGATTTCTCCATTCGGCAGATTGATCTCCATTCTCTCATTTATCATTTCAATAACTTCAGCAGCGATTGTATACTCATGCGGGTACATCACTTTAGTCTCTAATAAAAACGGGTTCTTCAGATCCATTCCCTGCTGGATTCGCTTGATCGCAAAATAAATATGATCGGTAAGAGCCACATGGATATGCTCATTCAACGGGGCATTGACCCGCTTTTGAATCAGGGAAATCACATCGTTCATGAGCCCAATAAAACGCTCATCAATATGGTTAAGCAATTGCTTGTACTGCTCTTGCTCTTGTTCACTTTTTAAGATGAAGAGCTTTTCTATCGTTTCTGGTGCGATTGGATCGCCGTTTTTTTTGCCGAAGCCGATTCCTTTCCCTATCAGGACTACCTCGTCATATTCAGCATGTGATGCAATGAGTACATTATTATTTAGCGCTTTTCTTACGACAAAGGACCCTTGCACGAATCCTTCACTCCCCTGTTTTCACTTGTCATTACTCGTCTTTACATAATATAAAAGAAACTGTTTTAACGTCAATGAAAATAATACTATTCTCAAAAAAAATTCATTTTCGCAGCCTGCTGTGAAAGACAAATGGGTAAAATAAACTCCTACTCTTTTTTAACATATACCGTTTGTTAATTGTATAATAGAGTTATTCTGATGTATGAGGTGCTTCTAATGGATGATCATCGCCAGGTTAAGGGCGAAACATGGAGGACAAAGGTATTTGTGATTGCGGTAATTTCTTTACTGATAGCAGGGTCCGTCGCTTTTGTGCTGTCCATTATTTATTTTGGCGTTCTCGGTTTATTTAGCTTATTAGGGATTGAGTTTGACTCTCTCTGGTCATTGTTTTTGTTTGTTCTTTTTTATTTCCTTATAGGAATTATAGGGGATTTTATCGTAATAGCATTGAGCGTGCTGATGAGCAAGTCTTACAATTGGTCCAGATGGCAAATAAAGACCGGTCAATTCATTTTCTCATTTTTAGTAAACTGGGCGATCGTTTCACTATTAAATACTTGCATGGACTCTATTCATTTGCAATTTATCACAGAAATGGTTTTATCTCTCATTTTTGCGATAATAGACGTGGCGATGGAGTCTGACGAAGAATAAGAAAAAAAACACCCGAACAGCCTTAAATTTTTATTGACAAAAAATATTTTTGTGCTATAATTTACAGATGATCATTTTTTGGTTAAAATAAGATTCTCCTGGCCAGGGGAATCTTATTTTTGTTTTATGAAGGAGAGAAATGGTATGAGTCAGGGAAATTTGACCGCTTTACTATCCGCTTTTGGCCGCGCTTATCACAGCCAAAATGATTCGCCCAAAATTTTTGATGATGCTGTGGCCAATGACCTCATTACGGAAAAAGAGAGCGCAGAAATTAAAAAGAATTTAATTCAAGGCATACATTTTTTCAGTAAAGAGAGGGCTCAAGCGCTGCAAAACCGTCCAGATGACATTCTAAAGTGGATTACGCAAGTCCAGCTTTCTCCCACTCCCTTGGCGCGAGCAGCCTATTGTGAAACGGTTCTGATAAATGAACTGAAACTGGGACTGCGGCAATACGTGATACTGGGCGCTGGATTCGATACCTTTTGTTTTCGTTATCCCGACCTGAGCGAAAACCTCGAAATATTTGAAGTCGATCATCCATCAATGCAAACACTGAAGAAAGAACGATTAGCCAAGGCACAATTGAAAATCCCAAATAATCTGCACTTTATTCCAATGGATTTTACCCAACCATTCTCTGACAAAGAATTAATCAAACAAGGTCTTAAAAATGAAAAAACCTTTTATAGTCTTTTAGGAGTTTCCTATTATTTAACGAAGGATGAAATGAAGGGGCTGCTGCAGCATTTGTTCGCGAACATTCCAGCAGGCAGCTCGATCGTATTCGATTATGCAGATGAACAGCTATTTCGAGAAAAAGGATTATCCAATCGGGTGGAGAACATGGTCAAGATGGCTGCAGCCAGCGGAGAACCTATGAAATCTTGTTTCACTTATGCTGAAATCGAGAAAATATTAGAGGATGCGGGATTGCTCGTATATGAACATTTATCGCCCGCAGCCATTAATGACCGGTTTTTTCATAATAGATCCGATTATTTAACCGCGTTCGAAACGGTTCATTATCTTCATGCTGTAAAAAAATATTAAAATCATATGGCCGCTCAATTTTTCAAAGGATTGAGCGGCCATTCAATTATCACATTCGATTTTGACTGAAGGCTTTGAGATCGTTCAATCAATGCCTAATCATTACAAATTTTGCGATCCCGCTCTCTTCCAGAAATGCATTACTGCGCTCGCTGCCTTATTCTTGACCTCTTTTTGAAAACAATCGGAGCTGTGGCCAGTACACCTGCAAAAAAATGTTAGATTTTCAGCAGCTTTTCTAAGTTTTTCTCGGCGGATTCACGATCTGTTGATAATTCGGTCAGAATGTTCAGCATGAGATTTTTTCTGGCCATTTTTCTTAATGCCTGAAAGACATTCGGTTTAGTTTCTTTAATCAATGTCATAATTTCAATCGTCGGCAGCGGTGTTTTCGATTGTATCTTTAAAAATGAACGTAAAAAGGCGTTAAAATCATAAGCCGAATTGGCATTATCAGGATATTTTTTTAGTAACCCGTAAAACCGTTGAATACTCTTTTTTAATTCTTCATTTCTTTCCGTCAATTTTGGTCCCTACCTTACCTTTCATTATGTAATTACCAAATGCGGAAGATGATTCCCATTTGGCAGCTCGGCTGTCATCATTCATTCTTTATGAACCTAAGACCCGAAGCTTTGCGTCCCCACCTTTCGATGAGTTTGCCTTTATCACTTGGTTCACTTATTCTAACTATTGACATCGTGATTATGTTGCTTTAAAACAATATAGTAATTTTTACCCTAAGTCAATAAGACTTAATACCTATTTTTTTAAGCAGCCGGATAAAACAAAGTACTAAGTTCACCCTATTATGTATTGCATGCTGATCTCCCTTCCCTTCTATTCTCTATCCAGCTGTTACCCGAAACTTATATGAGTATTACTAGTATAAACGGGTATATAATTAATAAGATTTTCTCATGTTAACACCTAACCCTAAGCTTTCCTTTGTTTGAAAACAAAGGAAGCCTAGTGGAGGGTGATTAAATGAGAAAAGCATATGGCATCAAAAGCTTAATCGCTTATCTGGATTCTGTGAATTATCCGCTAGCTGAAGATGAGATCCATGATCTTATCTTAAAAAGAGAACTGCCTCACTTAAGACCTTTAAATAACCTCCTCATTTTTAACCTAGATGACATAGACTGGTGGATCAGCCAGCGGCGATTATAAGCTTGAGCCTAACAAAGCCCCGCATAATTGCGGGGCTTTGCGGTTGCTTATACTTTTATTCATCCTGCGGTTTGACTGGGCAGACCTGCCTTATTCAAGCTTGTATTTTTCCGTCTATAATCGTCATCTCCACTTCGGTGCTTAACAGCTCATCAGGATGTTCCAAAGCGAAAAGATCCTTTGAATAAACGGTCATATCCGCTAATTTTCCCCGTGAGATCGTCCCTTTTTTAAGTTCTTCATTGACAGCAAAGGCACCGCCGATCGTAAACAGCCGGACTGCATCAACCATTGATAATCTCTCTTTGGGGTTCCAGCTTTCGCTGTGTTCCCACGGGGCTTTTCGAGTGACAGCAGAATGAATACCAAACAATGGGTTCACCGGTTCGATCGGTGCATCAGATCCGCCGGCGCATACAACCCCAAAAGACCGTAATGTTTCCCATGCATACAAATACAGCTCTCTTTTCTCTCCGATCCTTTGCTTAACCCATGGATAATCACTAACGACAAACCTTGGCTGAATGTCGGCAATTCGGCTAGGATCCGCCAGCTGCTTCATTAACTCTTTGGTAAGGACAGATACATGTATCAATCGGTCCCGATACTTGACTTTTGGAAATTGGTCCAGTATGTGCAGCACATTCTTTAAAGCCTGATCGCCAATTGTATGTACAGCGATTGGCATCAGATGCGCCCTGACCTCTTTTATGATCTCAAATAAAGCTTCCTGACTGTGTATGGCCTCTCCAAAGTTTTCCCGGTCATCATCATAAGGCTCGGACAGCAGAGCCGTTCGTCTGCCAAGCGCACCATCCGCAAATATTTTGATCGCGCCTATTTGCAGCTTTTCATTCCCGTATCCTGTATACATCCCTCTTTCTTTTAATTGAGAAAGATAGGGATAATCAATCAAAAGATTGCATCGCAAGCCTTTTTGTTCCCGGTTAATCAATGTATCATACAATTTATACGTTTGCTCGAAACCGCCTAAATAGCAGGGATCGTTAGTATGAACACTCGTTAAGCCCTTTTGGATCGCCAAACTCATCGCTTGTTCTAGCCCATGCTTTAATTCGCTGTAGGTTCGCTCTGGAATATGCTTAACAATCAGGTTGGAAGCTGTCTCAAGAAGGAGCCCTGTCGGTTTTTGTGTCACCGGATCAAGCACAACCTCCCCTCCCTTTGGCACCGGGATGGAAGAATGATAACCGCTCCTTTTAAACGCCATACTATTCACTAAAAAAGCGTGATGACAAACCCTTTTTAGAAAGATTGGACAATGAGGGGCAGCTTGATCTAATTCTTCAATATCGGGAATCATCTTGTCATTAAAGAGATTCTCATCCCACCCCATACCGATCAACCACTTTCCCGGCGCAATCGTTTTAGCTTTTTCTCTAATTTTCTTCAGCATCTCTTCTTTGGATCGAACGCCTGTTAAATCGAGGTCTAAAAGCTGAAAAGCCAGACCGGAAAGATGAAGATGACTGTCAATTAAGCCAGGAGTTGCCATTTTTCCCTGTAAATCGATGAGATGTGATCCTCTTCTCCCCCATTGCAGCATCATATCATTATGCGAACCGACATCCACAATGATCCCGTTTTCAACCACAACTGTTTCCACCACCGGATGAATGGCATCAAGCGTGTATATTTTCCCATTTGTATAAATAGTTTTTGTCATAGAAATACCTCCTGTGGCATCTTGGTACTTATTACACGTCCATTCCATTGCTATTAACCCACTTCATTAAGGATCAGCTTTGGGGCTGCTCCCCCCTGGCACAAACGTTCACTTTACGCCAGACGTTTTTATGTCTTCCTTCGGACATTCAACAGAGATTTGCTCTGCATGACATTCTACTTCCTCTTCATCGTCTAGCAAAACAGGGGCAGGTGTGGCGCTGACTACTCCGAGATAAAAGGATACAAGGGAGTGAATGGCGACCATGGCTGCATCCCACGGTGCCGGCAATACCCCTATTCCGCCAAATGTGCCGGCAAAACTGAGAATGAACATGCCAGAGACATAGTACATAAACCACCACGTCGAGCGAAGCTGTTGAGAAAATGGAATATTTGAGATGAATCTTCTTCTAAAGCCTGCACAATATAGAGCGAAAACCATTACCAGTAAAGAGAGCAGCCAAGAAAGAGTCTCCCATCCCACCCAGTAAATAATTAATGAGGAAACGATATAAGCAATAGGGGCAACTATATTAACCCCTCTTACTCGAAAGGGCCTTTTTAAGTCAGGAGCTGTCCGTCGGAAGGCAGTCACTGCAACAGGCAGCATAGAGAAGGTTAAAATTCCTGCAGCTGAACTAATTTGAACAAGCATTTGCCAGGAAGGGAACGGAAGAGTCCAAAAAAGCGACATGAAAAAAGCCAGCCAAAGCGCCAATCTTGGGACTCCGCTGTTCTCATCCACTCGAGAAAAAATACGGAAAAATGTCCCGTTTCTAGACCATGCATAAATTTGCCGGGCAGTGGCTGCAAGATAAATATTTCCTGTTCCCCCTGGGGAGATTACCGCATCTGCCATGATAAGTTTTGCCAGCCATCCAATGCCTAAAATAGTCACTAGCTCCACAAAGGGTGAAGCTATTTCTAATGCAGCCCATCCTTTGGACAGATCTTCTGCAGGAATAGCTCCAACAAAGCTAATTTGCAGCAGCGCATAAATACAGGCTGAGAGGAATAAAGCAGAAAAAAGAGCCTGCGGAATTACACGTGAAGGGTTTTTGACCTCTGAAGAGAATAAAACAATATTTTGAAATCCCATAAAAGCAAAAATAATCCCAGTGGTTGAAACCGCTGATAGAATTCCACTGACTCCTGAAGTCGCAAAACCATGACTGCTGAAGTTTTCCGCTTTAAAAAAGCTTAATAGCACAATAATAGTTAAAAGCGGTACAGCAAACTTAATAAATGTAATCACATTATTAACTTTACCCAATGATTTAACTCCCCGAAAATTAATCCAGAAGAAGATACTAAGTAAAGCGGCTTGTACAACCCAGCCCAACACTGTCGGATTTTGCTCCCCTAAAGCCGGCCACCACCCACTCGCATAGCTTCTTACAGCTACCGCCTCTAAACCAGCGACAACGGAGTAACCAATAAAAGCCATAAAGCTATTGAGATAGCCGATGAGAGGGCCGTGTGAATAAGCTGGATAACGCACAATCCCTCCTGTACGCGGAAGAGCCCCTCCCAGTTCAGCAAGCGTTAAAGCAATAAAGTAGCTGGCCACGGCACCAATCAACCATGAGAGAAAAGCCGAAGGACCGGCCACCTGAGCAGCAAACAAGGAAGCAAAGAGCCAACTTGACCCGATGATAGAACCCACTCCGATAAGTGTTAGATCTATGAAACTCAACTGTCGTTTAAATGCGGCTCGCTGTTTCATCAATAATCTCCTCACCTTTTTTCGGCATGTAAGATGCTGCAACGACTCCTCATCAAGCATAAAATAGAAAGTTAAAAGTCTTAAGCGGGCGTTCACGGCACTAACATACCCAATTCATTCGGGCCTGCACGAGGCAGGTGACAAAGGCAATGCAGCAGGAAATGAAAGCCCCCTGTTTGAAGGCCCACTTTGTCATTTCGCTAAGAGCAAATGACCAATCATTCCCCCGCCTGCCGACCGAGTCGCCAGCGCTACTTTTTTCCCTTTCACCCCTAAAAAAACGCTTTCAAAATAATCATTACAGTCTGTAGCTTTATAATCCATACAGCTAAAGCTCACCTCCCTCCAATGTATGATTCCCTTTTCATTGCAATTTGCGTGCCGGCAAACGAATAAGCTATTAATCACTTCCTGCCCCTTAGCAGGGCCAGTGCATGAAATTAGTAAAGAAAGGCCTCTTTATCCAATAACACTTGACAGGGCAATAAAACAAGACAAGCATGGATTTCAGTCTGTCTCAAGCCATAGTCCATGAACAGAAAGAAAGTTGGTTACCCCTTTCTGCGCGTTAACATCCCCCCTTTCTTATAATATAATTAGCTTTAAATAGTCAGAATATTATAAACAAAACACCTCTTTTATGAGATCATAGAAAAGAATAATTATTTGTTATTGAGAGAGACTGCTCATTTCTGCCGAAAAACCGGCAGCCGAGTGACAGAAATTTGGCGCTGTTTATGAAATAAATGATAAAAAAGGAGCCGATGATCGATGATTAATAAAAAAGCGGACGCCAATGAGGTGCTGCAAGCCATCTTAAGCACGATTGATGAAGGAATTCATGCAGTAAATGCAAGAGGCATCACCATTTTCTATAATCACGTGGCCGCTAAACATGATGGGTTAGAGGATGAGGAGGTTCTCGGCAAACATCTATTAAATGTCTTTCCTTCTTTATCCGCAGAAACAAGCACGTTACTGAAAGTATGTCAAACCGGAGAGCCTATATACAATCAGCCTCAATCCTACTATAATATGCGCGGCATCTTGATTGACACCGTGAACACAACCTTACCCATTAAAGTAAACCATCAGCTGGTTGGAGCGGTGGAAATTGCTAAGGATTTCACAAGGATTAAACAATTGTCCGAAAAATTGTTAGATTTGCAGGCGAAGGCCAAAACAGCCACCCCCTCGAAAAAGACTGCCGGCAGCCAAAGCAAAGCGAACTACCAAATGACGGATATCCTGACAAATGATGCTGTGTTTAATCAATTAAAAAGACAAGCGCTGAAAGCGGCCGCCACTTCTTCTCCTATCTTAATTTATGGCGAAACAGGAACAGGCAAGGAATTGCTTGTTCAATCGATTCACAATGCTTCTTCCCGCCGGATGAGGCCCTTTATCGCTCAAAATTGTGCAGCGATTCCCTCCTCTCTGCTGGAAAGCATTTTGTTTGGTACGGCAAAAGGCAGCTACACAGGAGCGGTGGACCGGCCCGGTCTGTTTGAATTAGCAGAAGGCGGAACGTTATTTTTAGACGAATTGAATTCCATGCCTCTTGATGTCCAAGCCAAGCTGCTGCGCGTGCTGCAAAATGGCGAGTTCCGCAGAGTCGGGGGCATAAAGGAATTGACGGCAGACGTGCGCATGATCGCTGCACTCAATGAACCGGCAGAGCGGGTCTTGCGTGAGAAAACATTGCGGACTGACCTTTACTATCGTTTAAATGTCATTCATCTCCGCATTCCGCCGCTAAGAGAGCGGAAAGACGATATTCCACTGTTAATGAACCATTTTATTCAAAAATACAACTTTCACTTTGGCAAGCTGGTTACGCAAGCTTCTGAAGAAGTAAAGGAACTGTTCACGAAGTACGATTGGCCCGGCAATGTCCGCGAACTGGAGCATGCAGTTGAATCCGCAATGAATATGGCGGATGGGGATGTCATCAGAAAGGAACATCTCCCCTACACGATGACCGAAAGCCATTTCAAAATATGCAGCAATGAAGAGAACGTGATCCAGCCGCTGCGTCAGGCTCTTAAGGATACAGAGAAAGCCTTAATACAAAAAGCGCTCAAAGAAACAAACGGCAATATTCAACAAGCAGCCCGTTTGTTAAAAATCCCCAGGCAAACACTGCAATATAAATTAATCAAATTAAATTTATAATCATGAGCCCGCCGAAAATTCGGCGTTACTTTATATTGATTTAGAAAGCATGATCCGTAAGCAGGTTGGATTCTCTGCCTTATTTCCTCTTCTAACAGGCTTTTTAATGTACGGATGGATGATGGCATGGTTTTTGCTTTCACCAAAGTGTATTTGTTCATCACTTTTATTACTGTTAGAGGAGGAAGACGATGAAAAACATGACACCCCCCTAAATCCAGCTTCCTGTATGAAAATGGATCATTCCGCGGCCCCTTTATATGAAGCGCTTTGTTTATATGAAGACTGTAAACGCATCTCCTTACACGTGCCAGGGCATAAGGATGGTCGCGTATTTGACGAAACCGCACTGGAGCGTTTCTCCGGCATCTTAAAAATCGATGCCACCGAATCAAAAGGAATTGATGACCTTCACCATCCAACAGATTTTATCAAAGAGGCTCAGCAATTAGCGGCAGATGCCTTTGGAGCGGATCACACCTTTTTTCTTGTAGGCGGAAGCACCATCGGAAATATTGCAGTTGCCCTGTCTCTATGCGCTCCCGGCGACAAAATCCTTGTTCAGCGGAATATGCATAAATCTGTCTTTCATGGATTGACGCTGGCGGGCGCTCAGCCGGTTTTTATCGCTCCTGGCGTAGAATCAGCGACCAAAGCGGCCAAAGTATCCGATTTCGGCTATATCGAAAAGGCGCTAAAAGAAAATCAGAATGTCAAAGGACTGTGGATTACTAATCCTAATTACTACGGAATGAGCCAGGATATTTCTGTTTTAGCCGAAATGTGCCATCGAAAGCACGTGCCCTTAATTGTCGATGAAGCGCATGGGGCTCATTTCGGCCAAGCCAATCCCGTCCCCCCTTCCGCTCTCTCAAAAGGAGCGGACATTGTGGTCCAGTCCACTCACAAAATGCTGACAGCTATGACGATGGCATCAATGCTTCATGTCAAGGGGCATTTAGTTTCCCAAAAGCGACTGGCACAAGTGCTGGGAATGCTTCAGTCGACCAGTCCGTCCTATCCGCTTCTAGCTTCTTTAGATTTAGCCAGACGCTATTTAGTTACGAAGGGCCGTTCCTTCCTGCAGGATACTGCTGAAAGACTGGAGAAAAAGCGGCTCGATCTTACCCCTAAATTGAAAACGCTTACTATTTGGGGCGGAAGTGAGGAGGTTGATTATCGTGATCCGCTTAAATGGATTATTTCCTGCCGCAGCCAAGCTGCTACCGGCTATCAATTGCTCGACTTATTTTATCAGCTTGGCTGCACGGCAGAAATCAGCGATCCGCAAAATATTGTCTTTTTATTTTCGATAAACGAACAAGAGAAAGATATGGATCAGGTAGTGAATGCCATCATGGAGCTGGATCACAACTTGAATAAGCAGCAGCTAGTCGAACCCCAGAAACTAACGCATACTATGCTATTTGCAGAAGAGGGTGCGCTTCTTCAGCCGCCCATTTCGCTCGGAGAGGCCTTTCAGATGCCCCGCAAAAAAGTCGCTCTGGAAGACGCAGGCGGAGCTCTTTGCGGAGAAATGATTCTCCCTTATCCTCCAGGTATTCCACTGTTAATACCCGGGGAAGAAATCACAAGTGCTCATATACAAACGATCCGCCAGTTGAAAGAGATGGGCGCATACTTTCAAAGTCCTTCCGATGTAACGCTGAAGTCGATTCTGATTCTCGATCAAACTATTTGATCAAGGATGGCTGTTGAGCTGATTTACTTTAAAGGGGGAATAAATAATGCCAGATAACACACCACCATCCATCGCTGTCTCAAACGAAAAGAATGCGAACTTAAACAAGGAAAGACCGCAGCAGCTGAAGCGTCACCTGCAATCCAGACATTTGACGATGATCGCTCTCGGAGGAACAATCGGTACCGGCTTATTCCTCGCCAGCGGCAGCGCAATTCATACAGCCGGACCGGGTGGCGCTCTTTTGGCCTATAGCGTCACAGGGATGATGGTCTATTTTGTCATGACGAGTTTAGCGGAAATGGCAGCTTATTTGCCGGTATCCGGATCCTTTAGCACGTATGCCGCCCGGTTTGTCGACCCGGCTCTCGGTTTCGCACTGGGCTGGAATTATTGGTACAACTGGGCAATTACGATTGCATCAGAACTAACAGCGGTTACTTTGTTAATGAAGTTTTGGTTCCCTGGAAGCCCTTCTATCCTATGGAGCTCATTCGGTTTATTGGTGATTTTTTCATTAAACTATCTGTCTGTTAAAGGCTTCGGGGAATCGGAGTATTGGTTTGCGATGATTAAAGTGGCCACCGTGATCGTGTTTCTTTTCATAGGTGTGCTAATGATTTGGGGAATCATTGGCGGGTCTTATGCAGGATTTAAGAACTTAACGGTTGGTGATGCGCCGTTTCACGGAGGATTGATGACAATCGTTGGCGTTTTTATGGCGGCCGGCTATTCTTTCCAAGGGACGGAGCTGTTCGGAGTGGCGGCCGGAGAGACCGCTAATCCAGAGCGTTCCATCCCTAAAGCCGTTCGTCAAGTGTTTTGGCGTATCCTATTATTTTATATCTTCGCCATACTGGTTATCAGCCTACTTATTCCCTACACTGCTCCGAGCCTTGCTAGCGAAGAGGTCACGACCAGTCCTTTTACACTCGTGTTTAGCCAAGCTGGCATTGCTTTTGCCGCCTCTGTGATGAATGCGATTATCCTCACTTCCGTTCTTTCGGCCGGGAGCTCAGGCTTATACGCTTCTACACGGATGTTATGGGATTTAGCGAAAGAAGGGAAAGCTCCAAAGTTTTTAGCTAAGCTCAATCCGCGCGGAGTGCCTGTTCGCGCGCTGATCATGACCTCTCTCGTTGGAACGCTGGCGTTTCTCGCCTCTTTTTTCGGTGATGGAGCCGTTTATATTTGGTTGTTGAATGCATCTGGCATGTCTGGCTTCATTGCCTGGCTCGGGATCGCTGTCAGTCATTACCGCTTCCGCCAAGCTTACATCCGCCAAGGCCATGACTTGAAGAAGCTTCCTTACCGGGCTAAATGGTTCCCTTTTGGGCCGATCTTTGCTTTCTCACTTTGTCTTATCGTGATACTTGGCCAAAACTACAGCGCCTTCTCCAATGGAACGATTGACTGGAATGGAGCGCTTATTTCCTATATCGGTCTCCCGCTGTTTCTAACCGTTTGGCTCACCTATAAATTCATTAAGAAAACCAAAGTCGTTCCCCTGTCTGAATGCCGCTTTCTTCAAGAATAGAGACGGACATCGCCTCTTCAGCTGAAGATTCCATCCTTACTCTTATTTGGGTCATATATGGTACAATAATTTCTTAGATACAAAAAAGAATAAGGGTGAGCATATGACACAGCATGCGGCTAAAACAAAGCTTATCATTGAATACTGTTTCATTGTGATCGGGGCAGCCTTGGTTGGTTTGTCTTATAATTTGTTTTTGCTTCCGGCCAAGCTGGCTGCTGGAGGAGTTTCAGGCATCAGTACGATTATGTATGATTTGTACCAGTTCAACCCAGCATATGTTCAGTGGCTTATCAACCTTCCCCTCTTTATTCTGGGAATCGCCCTTCTCGGAAAGGATTTCAGCTTAAAAACCTTGGTGGGAACATTCTTTGTGCCCTTTACGATTTGGCTCAGTGCAGATATCCCATTTAAGGTGGATAATCCTTTGCTGGCAGCGATTTATGGAGGCATCCTGCTAGGAGTCGGGCTCGGCATCGTTTATCGCGGGAAAGGTTCAACAGGCGGCACAGCTACCATTGCCCAGCTTCTTAGAAAATTCACTGGACTTTCCAGCGGATACTCGCAATTTATTGTAGATGGTCTTGTCGTGATCAGCTCGGCTATTGTCTTTAATCTTGAGCTCGCCCTATATGCGATGATATCTATTTTCGTAACAAGTAAAGTGATCGACTTTGTTCAATTGCACTCTTCCTCCTCCAAGCTCGTGCTGATTATAACGGATAGAGAAGAGCAAATTCAATCGCTAATCAAGGACGAAATCGATCGCGGCTTTACTAAAATTCATTCCTTCGGCGGCTATTCCAATAAAGAAAAAACGCTGATTCTTTGCGTCATGGAACAGCAGGAAGCCATCTATTTCAAAAAGGCGCTGCAAGATCATCAATCAAGCTCTTTTGTCGTCTTCCTTAATGCATCTGAAATATTGGGGCGGGGGTTTTCACTAGCCAAATTTTACGATGGCGGTCCCCACTCATGACTTTCTTTGCCGCCACTAGAATTCCTTCCATGTTCCCTGATCCAAGCGCAAAAAAGCATTTTCTGGCCACCGCCTGCTGAATTGGAATTGTTTATTACAGAATGATAGTCCCTGGCATAAGCTTTCCCGCTGCCAGGGGCTATCTGCTAATCCCATTTAAATTTGCTTACTTGGTGATTCAGCTCTTCAGCAAGAATTGATAAAGAACGCGCATTTTCTGCTACTTCCTCCATTGAAGTGGCGGTTTGCTGTACAGAAGCGGAAGTTTGCTCAGCTCCGGCTGCCGACTCCTCCGATATAGAAGCAATCATCTCAATGGATGTGTCCATCCCTTTGGAGTTTTCCGTCATGCTTGCCAGTCTTCGCAGCATTCGGCCGACCTTATCGACCATCGAAGTCACAGCATCATGGATTTGCATAAAAGTCTCGCCGGTCACTTGTATATGGTTTGACCCTTCCTCTGCTTGGAGGTACCCGTTTTCTAATGATTCCGCCATTTCTTTGGCATCATTTTGAATAGCTGCGGCGATTGCTGTAATTTCAGTAACGGATTTAGAAACCTGTTCAGCCAACTTGCGCACCTCATCCGCTACGACAGCAAAGCCTTTTCCGTGCTCTCCTGCCCGCGCTGCTTCAATCTCGGCATTCAGCGCCAGCAAGTTCGTTTGTTGAGCGATATCCTGAACGACATCCACTAATTTCGTTACTTGTTCGGATTGTTTGCCAAACCCCTGCACTTTGTCAACTGAATCCTTCATGATGGTCTCAATGGACTCCATTTGTTCAATGGCAATCTCCATTAAATGCTGACCGTTTTTTGTCATTTTTAATACTTCATTTGAAGAAAGGGATACGTGGTCTCCTGCTTCATTTGCTTGTTCAATTTTCACCATAAAGTCATCCATCGCTTTCGTTAAAGCCGCCGCTTCATTGGCCTGAGAATCTGCTCCGCCTGCCAAATCTTCCATAGTGGATGCTACTTGCCCGCTCCCTTCTTTCACTTCATTGGCGGCTTGAGTTAATTCTTCACTCCGTCTGGTTACTTCTTCGGCTGCACGTGAAACTTCCTGCACCATTTCTCGGAGATGCCCCGTCGTTTGATTCGCCGCGTCAACCAATAACCCGACTTCATCTTTGGATTTAGCAGCCATCTTCTCTCCGCTTAAATCTCCTTTAGCCACAGACTGCAGCCTTTTTACTACCTTAGAGATGGGCCGAGCGATGCCGTTTGCTAAATATAAGGACGTGATCACCGCTGCGATGATTGTTCCTATTATAATCATAATTGTTTTGATCAATAGATCTTGCTTCATCTTCAAGATCGGGGTTAAATCCTGTGACAGCTGAATGATTCCTTGCACCTGATCTCCTAATGGACTGTATAAAGGTTGATACAAGCGCATTTCGCTTCCAACAATTCTCTTTACTTCTTTGCCGGAAAGCACTTGATCAGAAATCGTTTGATCTTGCAGTGATTCTCCTATCTTAAGCGCCTGCTCTTTGTCTGTGGTTAAGGCTAACTGATCTTTTTCATATAGCGAGATATTCCCAGAAATGGAATGCCGAATATCTTTTAACATATTTTCCGTAAATCCAAAACCCACCTGGAAGGTGCCGATTATTTCTTTTCCATCCTTCACAGGAACATAGGCACGCACCGCCAATCCCGACTTTCCAAAAGAGAAGCCTTTCATTTCTTTGCCTGCCAGTGCTGCCTGAATGTCTTTGCTTCCGCTCTTATCGTCGCCGAATTTTTTCGGATTATGGGCGCGCGTAACGACTCTGCCGGATTGATCGCCAAATTCAAAGACTGAAAGTCCCTTTTCCTTCTCTAACATCTTATAAACGGGGAGTATTTGCCGGTTCAGCTCCTCCCGATTTTTTCCTTTTAATGCGGTAATTAGTTGGGGATTATCCGCATAACGCCTGCCGATATAAAGCGCCTCATTTGACTTTTGTTCAAAATAATAAGCAGAAACGCCTTTAGCCTGCTGAATATTATCTTCCATCAATTTGTCTAAGCTGCTGATCGATTGCTTGTAAAGTAAAGCGGAGCTAATCAGCAAAGGTATAACAGATAAGCATAATAAAACAGTGACTAACTTCGTTTTCAATGATCGTTGCGGCATATTTCAAAACCTCTCCATTCATTTGCTTGCCGATTCTACCTAGGTGAACAGCGATCCATCCTTAGTTTACTGCCTTAACTGTCTTAACAATCTCTTCTATCGGAGCGCTTTTCCTAACAATAACTTGCCAACCCCCTTTAACTTGGTAATAAAATTCAAAAAAATAGTTAGATATACCTAAATAATTATAGTAAATTTTCATCAATATTGCCAATTATTTTCTATTATTCGAGGAATTAGTAAATCTTCAAGCATTAGGTCTTTCGAATTTAGTAATAAAATGATTCTAATCTTTTGGTGCAATCTCTTTCCGCTGAACTGTTTGTTTGCCCACATCATCTTTTGGGAAGCGAGCGCTTTACGTAGGGGATAATTAAGAGGAGGCAGGATAGCTGCTTTTGCTAAACAGGGGAGACGAAGCGATTTTTTCTCTTCTAACTAGAAAAATAAAGGATCGATATGAGCGAATCAAAAAAGCTTCCGGGAATGTCGTGACATTCCCGGAAGCTTTTGTTTAGTTCGCGTTTTCAGTTTCTTGACGGTTGGTGTAGTCATAATCATCCGGATCGACTGGTTTAAACCCCTTCGGCTTATGGAATCGCAATAAATCTTCATTGACGATTTTATCTGATACTTGCAACCTTTTGTCAACAAATTCTTCTATCTGTTTGATTTCGGCTGTTTCTTTTAACGGTTCTCCTGTTAAGGTTCTGTAATACTTGCCGTTAATCGCCGTTACATCTTTAGAAATAAAATCGCCGTTGCGGAATGGCACGACTTGCTGATGATCCGGTGACAGCAAATCCGTTCCTATATGAAGATATTTCTTCGTATCCACACCCAGCAAATGCATCAGCGTCGGCATAATATCTACTTGCCCTCCATATTGCTCCTGAAGGCCTCCCTTGACACCTGGAACATGGATCAATAACGGAACGCGCTGTAGCTGGGTGTTTTCAAAAGCGCCCACTTCTTTGCCTAGCACAGTGGACATCGCTTTATTATGATTATCCGAAATCCCGTAATGATCGCCATACATAACGATTACGGAGTTATCGTATAAACCGGATTTCTTTAAATAGGTGAAAAATTGTTTCACCGCTTCATCCAGGTATCTCGCTGTTTGGAAATAACCGTCGACAGAAGCGTCACCTGTATGATGCTTTTCAATCGTCGCTTCCTCTTGATCCATCGGATAAGGGAAGTGATTGGACAGCGTAATAAATTTCGCATAGAACGGCTGCTTAACGGTTTCTAAAAGAGGGATGGACTGTTCAAAAAACGGTTTATCTTTTAATCCGTAATTCATGACATCCTTTTCATTCATATCGTAATAGCTTGAATCAAAAAAGCGATCTATGCCAAATGATTTATAAATATTATCGCGGTTCCAGAACGATCTCGTATTGCCGTGGAATACAGCGGAAGTATACCCTTTCTGTCCCAGAATCGCTGGCGCCGCCTGATACGTATTTCCGCCCTTTGTCGAAAAGGCAGATCCTTTCGGTAAACCGAACAATGAATTCTCCAGCATAAATTCTGCATCCGCTGTTTTTCCTTGAGCGGTTTGGTGGAAGAAATTATTGAAATAGAACATATTCGGATCACGCGTTAAAGAATTGATAAACGGCGTGACTTCTTTCCCGTTCAATTTATAATCAATTATAAAATTTTGCAATGACTCTAAATGAACGAAAATAACATTCTTTCCTTTCGCCTTGCCAAAATAGTTTGGATCGGGCTTGGCATAAAGCGATTTCGTAAAGTTCTGCACTTCCGCTACATCACTGCTGTCGGCTAGTGCCCGCTGCGTAGATGCTTTTGTGCTTTGAACGGCATCGTAAATAGTGAAATTATACATTCCCAAATACTTGACAATATAATTCCGGTCGAATGTTCTTGTCAACAGCTGCGGCCGATCAATTTCAGCTAAGATCAAATTCACCGTGAACAAACCAATAGCTGCTAAAAAGACCGCTGCTCTTTGGCGCCGATTGATCTTCACCGGCTGCGGGCTGACCCTTTTTGATAAGAACAAAACGATTAAAATAATAGCATCCAGAAAATAAAGCACATCATATGGTTTAAATAACGCGCCTATGCTCAAAGTAATGCTGCTGATATTGGATGTTTGTGTCAAAGTCGGCAACGTAATAAAATCCGTAAAAAAACGATAATAAGCAATGTTGGCATACAATAAAACGGATAACAAAAGCTGTATAGCAATCATCCATTTAAACGCTCTTCTTCCTTTAGCAAACAAAGCAAAGCCAATAAATAATATGGCTGAACTTACCGGATTTATAAATAACAAAAACTGCTGCATCATGTTATCTATGCCTAAATCAAATTCTATCTGATAAGCAATATACGTTTTCATCCAAAGCAGGACGACGGCTAAAGAGAAGAAGATGAGCGGCTTATTAAGAGAAGAGACATTTTGTTCTTTCTTCATATTTATACACTCCTTCTTCTGTAAATGAATATAGCTTGTCTATTCAATGACGCTTTCATCAAAAGAATATAAAGAATGATAAGGCCATTTCACGAAAATGTCAAATCAATCGTATTTAAGCTGCTCTAACTGTATACGGATGACATAGCTTAATAGTTTCATACTGGCTAAACCCGCCTGTAATCTGAATCGGGGCTTTAGCTGCTGTGAGCTCTCACACAGGCCTTTGATCCCCCCTCCCTTCCTGAAGGGTGAGTCTTTCGGCAGCTTATAAGCGGGCTAAATTTCTGTACAAGCTCAAAATAGATTTTGAGTGTATGGTTGAGATGTGCGCCGCTTTCTAATGTGATAAAATAGGAGAAGTGAACATGAAGAAAAGGGGATCACCATGGAAAAGGAAAACGCAAATGAAAAGGAACAATCACCAATATACGATCTGAATATTGTATACGATTATAACGAATTTCCTGATAAACACCCGGGCCGCTGTGATAATTGCGGCAACACTTTATTCAAAAGCTCGGTTCATAACTATGTATTTCTTAGAGAATGCCGCAAATGCGGAATGAAAAAGAAAATTTAATCCTTGAATGATAAAGCGCCCCAAGGGGCGCTTTATCATAACTTTAACAGGCGGATCAGCAGGGGATGGACGCCTTCTTTCTCACCTAAGTCCTAGCCATGTGACTTTGTTTCGGACTCGCAGTCTGTTCCAAAAATCGCCGCATATTGTCGAATCACTGTAAATTGCCGGCCGTTCCATTTAAGCAAATTCTCTATATACCCCAATCCATCGGCGTGGTAACGCCCGCTAATACGCTGATAGCCATTCAACTCATACACCCCGTCACGCTCAGCGTCGAGGGGATACAGTCCCGACAACGGATCCACCCATCCTTCAATCGGCTCTTTTAATGTTCCATCCGGGGAATAGATCTCTTGTAAATAATCTTTTCCTTTATATGTGAGATCGAGAAGATAGCACTGCTCCGGACGCAGACTCTTAACTGCCGCTTGATAGTTATTGCCATAATTCACTTGGTAATGATGCGAATTATTATAGCTCTCCGTATCAAAAATCGTTGTAAACATTCCCTGGTTATAAGTAAAGATTTGCGCGTAAATGGTCGCGCCGCTCCCCCCTGAATCGATCACTACTAATATATCATCCGCATGATTTCCAGTCAGATCTCCGAGAAATACAGTTGGATGATAACCGCTGTTTTGCTTTAGTGGAAGATTGATGCATTGCTGAGTACTTCCTATATATATGCTGACCATAATTTGCTGCATAAAAGAACCCTCACCAGCTGCCACTCCCGTCACTACTACCGTATCCAATGTCCCTTCGCCTGTTACATCACCGATTTTAGCCGCCAAAACTCGACGGTTTGTCCGCTGAAATGTCATATATAATTCCTCCTTACAATCTCTTTATAAAGTCTATGCTGTGATCGATAGAATTAAAGCTATCAAATTGGAATATGCCGGAAAGATCATGGAGCTGATATTATGATATATAGTTGGAAGTACATATACATTCAATGGAGGATGAAGAATGAAACGCCGGAAAAAATTCTCACCGGCAATTCTTACTATTATTTTATTTATTTTTTTAAATAATAGCAGCTTTTTTGGAAAGGAAAGGAACGGAGCGGAGACCCGCTGCTCTTCGCTCATCGGGCTTGGGACAAACGTTTTCTATGGAGGAGATGAAAAATGATACTTGCACAGCGGAACGAAACGATAAACCCAAGCACCCGTATTTGGAGAATACGATTCCTCCCATGGAGGCGGATTTTCTTCCGGATTCGATACAGAAAAAGATAGCAAGTGCTTGCCTGATGGCTATACTGGCGGCATATGGATTACTCGGATCGACCGAATTGCTCCGATGCTTCAGAAATAGCCCCTGTTTCTGGGAATATATTAATTCCATTATCACCTTTCCTGATAAAATAGGCATTGGACTGGATAAGCAAGCCTCGCTGATCGGTTTTCGCATGTAAGCAACCAGCTTGCGCACAGCCATAATTCTTCTTCGGCATTCATTCTATGCGAGGAATTTCTTGTCTGCCGAAATGCAAAACTGCTAAGATAAACAAGAATCAATCGCTATGGAAAAGGATGCGAAAGAAAGAATGAAAAAATATTGTGTAATTGGAGCTGGAATTCTCGGAGCCTCCACCGCCTACCATCTGGCGAAAGCAGGAGCTGAAGTAGTCATTATCGACCGCAAGGACAAAGGACAAGCGACGGATGCTGCTGCTGGCATAGTCTGCCCTTGGCTATCCCAGAGAAGAAACAAGGCGTGGTACCGGCTGGCAAAAGCTGGGGCTAAATATTACCCAAGCCTGATTGCTGAATTAGAAAATTTCGGATTAAGCGACACCGGCTATGCACAGGTTGGAGCAATTTGTCTTCACCATGACCATGAAAAGCTTTTGAAAATGAAAGAACGCGCTTTAAAGCGGCGGGTAGATGCTCCTGAAATCGGAAACATCCGCCTCCTGAGCACAGATGAAGCTAAAGCTCTGTTCCCGCCGCTTGCCGATGGCTATGAAGCCGTTCATGTCAGCGGAGCAGCAAGAGTAGACGGACGTGCCCTTCGAGATTCTTTATTGCAAGCCGCAAAAAAACTAGGCGCAGAACTCATAACCGGAGACGCCCGCATCGTTTCCTTTAAAAACAAAGCGGCAGCAGTTCAAGCAGGCGAAGAACTCATCGATTGCCAAAAAATAATAATTACAGCGGGCGCTTGGGCAAGTGAATTGCTAGAGCCATTAGGCATTCGCTTCCGCGTTTCTGCTCAAAAAGCGCAAATCATTCATCTGCGGCTTCCGAAAGCCGAAACAGGCGAATGGCCGGTTGTTATGCCGCCGAGTGATCAATATATATTGGCATTTCATGACCGGATTATCGCCGGAGCCACACATGAAAACGGGGTCGGCTTTGATGTGCGCATAACAGCCGGCGGTCTGCAAGAGCTCTTGAACAAAGCTTTGCAGACCGCTCCCGGATTGCATGATAGTACCTTCTTAGAAGCAAGGGTTGGTTTTCGTCCGCATACGCCCGGCTTTCTTCCTGTTATTGGCTCCCTTCCTGTCGCTGAAGACATTCTGATTGCCAATGGACTGGGCGCTTCCGGCTTAACGATGGGCCCATACATCGGCGGCCAGCTTGCCAAGCTTGCCATGGGCCAAGAACTGAACCTGCCTCTTTCTGACTATGAGGTAGCTGGGGCTATTGAATCATTCCACTCGTAAGTATTAAAGCAACGGATAACAATTCTAGCTTGCTGCTGGCGGACGATCCAGTCCGTCACATGCATCCCCTCTCATTCATTGGACACAGCGCGTCCTAAAAATGAGAGGGGTAAACTGAAGCTTCAAACAGTCAAGTTTTCTTTCATCCCCCGCTGCCGAAAAAAAACCGCTGCAACTTCTTGCTGCATTATGCAGGCCCGAACGAATTCGCCACTTAGGGGCCATCAGACCTTTCGTCTCTATGCGGGATAAAATGAAGGCTAGTATCAGCCTAACAACCCTCTAAGAAAACCCGCACAAAACTAGCAAATACACAAATATTAGCAGCAATCCACTACTTCGGCGGGGCAAGCAAGAGCTGCGCAAAGCTCTTCACAGACGATTTAAAGACCCGTTTGCGCTATCTTCTTTTTTGCAAATGAGCCTCTCCCCTTTCTGTTTTGCAGAATTCCTTCTTTTTAGAAAATATCCATCCGCTTGCGAATCTTGCCTGTTTTTGTCACTGGTTCGTCATATTTCCAAACGAAAAAGCCAGCTGTTTTTAACCATTTTATGTTAAAATCAAACATAATTCCTGTTAAGGAGGTTATCGCTGTGAACACAGGATATCTTGACGAAGAATTAATGATGCAAATAGATGATTTACGTCAATTATTAATTGCAGCAGGTATGAAAAAAGGAATACATGATCTAGAGACTTTACAATTCAGCGAAGAGTTGGACAAGCTGATCCTGCAATTTCAACTGCTTTCTTCTTCCTAACCGATTCAACATTGCCGCCAAGCTGTGCTCTGGCGGTTTTCCGCTTGCCAATCCACTTTTAATGGCAAGGAAGATGACTTTTTATCATAATTTTTGTCCTTCTTCCATAAAATAAGCTTTATTAAAAAGTTTTATGGGAGTGTAAAGGCTATGCGAAAGCGATTATTCACCGCGTTAATAAGTATAATTTTATGTACAGTCGCCAGTTCTGAAGCGGACGCCAAAATCCGCAGCCGGGAAGAATACGAGAAATCAAACAACGTGATCTGGGACATTCAGACGGACGAAAAGATAGTTGCATTCACCTTCGACGATGGCCCCCACCCTCTCTACACTGTGCAATTGCTGAATGTACTGGCGAAATACAATGCGAAAGCCACTTTTTTTGTTTCTGGTATACAAGCGAGGAAATACCCTTTCATTCTTAGAAGACAAATCAAAGAAGGACATGAACTGGCTAATCACACATTTAGCCATACGTATAATGCCAAGGTCAAACCAAGCTTTTTAAAAAAAGAATTAGCGATGACAAACGATATTATTTATCAGGCGACTGGATTTAGGCCTTCACTTTACCGTCCGGTTGGAGGCCTGTACAATGACCGGATCATTCATACGGCAGCAAAAGCAGGCTATCAGGTCGTTTTATGGTCTTGGCATCAAGATACGCTCGACTGGAAAAAACCGAATGCGAAACGAATCGCCCATCAGGTTATTAAAGGAACCAGACCCGGGAATATTATACTCATGCATGATTCCGGCGGAAATCGATCGCAAACCGTTCAAGCAGTAGAGAAAATCCTCAGACAATTATCAAAAGAAGGCTATGAATTTGTCACTGTTTCGGAGATGATCTACCGCTCCCAATCAATTTTGCCAAGTTATTTCCCGCTTATTCCAAGGTAGACAAAACCTAATAAATAACTCTCTGAAAAGCCAGCAAAAGCGACCTCCTCCCGTCTTTTACTTAATATAATCAGGCCGGGAGGGGGGCGGCTAAGACCTGGAAGAGAAGCTTTTCAAGATGAGCAGCTAACTCTCCGCTTTCCTCACTATTTATGTGGTTACAGGCTGCTTGTATGAGACAAAAATAGCACTTGATGAATAAGTTCACCAAATGCTTGTTAAAATCCAACAAAATAGTGTAAACCCTTATAAAGGAGTACGATAATTTCAATTATTCCAGATTATGTAATCAACATCCGTTCCAAAAGCTCTGATAGCAGTGCTGTGTGACTGTTCGTTCACGCAACGATCGTGTAAAACATCAATTTGTTACATGACTGCCGTGCATACCCTCTCCATTTCAGAATGTCATTCTGTTGAAGCCGCGACTGCAGTAATCAAGCAGGAAAAGCTTTAACCTAAGTTCCCGCTCTGCGTAAAAGCAGAGATATGAGAAATCAATTACATCATTTCAAAGCCCATCCCTTTTTCTTTCATTAAAAACTGCAATGCTGTTTTAAATGTAGCGAAGCTGTTTAATTGCTTTGTTACCGACAAACCAGATTGAATCAGCTTTTGTGTCACATCCGGATTAAAGCCGACAAACAGCGCTCGTTTTCCCATTAAGCCTAATGCGTCAATTAAATTGCCAATATAAAATCCGAAGGTATCAATCTCATCTATTTCCTTTTTGGAGATGGCGGTAAAATCAATAATGACACTGGAAATATCCTCCGATACAGAAAGGCGGTAAGATTCTTTTATAATCTTATCAATGATTAGCTCCAATCTAGTCATTGATAGTTTTCCTGTGATGGGAACAAGTATCGTTTCTGGAATAATGGAAGGAATAATCGGAACAGAAATATCATTGATTAATTGTTCCTGTTCCTTTAATTGCTGCTTTAATTGCAGGATTTCCCCTTGCAAGCGTTCAATTTCTTTGTTTTCTACCATCCTGACAGCGACCCCCATTTTTAAATAGTGCATCTTTATTCATATTAACCAACCGCAAAACTTTTCACAAGCCCTTTAAACCTCTTATCACTTAATTGCCTTACAGTTTGTTTCAAGCGCGAGATTTCTGAGAATTTCATGAAAGTTTGGCATAGGATGCCTCTGCGGTTAGAAGTCTGGAGTGCTCCATGTTCAAGATTTTTATCCTGCATTCCTAGCCTGTGGCCTTCAAGAAGGTCAATCCCATTTGCAAAGGCTGAGATGGCTAACGCTTTGATGCTTGTTTCCAGTCAACTCCCTATCGCCGTGCACATGTTTAGTTACAGAGGATTGCGCCTGATTCTTTTAGACTCAGACCGGCAATCCCGCTCCTGCCAGCCGTTCTCTGTCCGCTAAACCATTCGGCGCTTTCTTTTATTTGCATCGCTCAACAGCCCTTCTTTAAAATTCCGATTTTCTTTTCATCCCATCAAGCTGCTGGCCTATGGCGGCTTTCAGCTGAATTGCTGACGAAGTTTTTTTAGAAAAAGGTTTATTCCTTTCTCTGTTGAGGTATAAAGATAGTGTAAGAAATTGATAAAGAAAAGGTTGGGATTTATATGATTGAAGTCAATGTAACCGTCTCCTATCATGGCAAAGATTACGTCACTAATGTGCTGGCTGCACGAGATGCGGACGAAGAAGAGATCTTGCGTTCTGCAGAAGAGCAGGTTGAGAAGCAGTGGGGAATATCGGAACCATCTCCCAGCATATGATCGCATAAAGGCGGTCATTTTTTGCTGTTCCCCCTCATCTTTCCTTGAAGGGCAGGTCGCTCTTTGATACTGCTCTCTCCTTAACTCTCCTATTTATTCACTGCTCGGCAAAAAGAAAATGACTAAACATTCACTTCTACTATTCCTTCGGCTGTTCATCTTTTTCCCTTATGGCTGTTTGCTGACGCAAAGTAAACTTCTGAATTTTCCCGCTGGCATTGCGGGGAAGCGTCTCGACAAATTTGTAGGCTCGAGGTCGTTTGTAATCAGCGAGGTGCGAGCTGGCTCTGCAAAATTCTTCAAGATCGGATTCTGTAAGTGCCGGATCCTTTTTAACTATGAAGGCCGTCACCTTCTCTCCCCATATTTCATCCGTTTCTCCGATCACCGCTGCATCGAGGACACCCGGATGTTCGAACAGCACATTCTCCACTTCTCTAGGATAAATATTCTCTCCGCCGCTGATAATCATGTCATCAACGCGATCACACACCCATAAATAGCCGTCTTTATCGAAATAACCGATATCCCCTGAATGGTACCATCCTTTATACATCGCCTTTTCAGTTGCTTTCTCGCGATGAAAATAGCCAGCCATCATACTCGGTCCGCGAACAATAATTTCACCTGTTTCGTTCGGAGCAGCCACGTCATCCGGTTCAGAAGGACCATCTTCTCTCGGCTTCACAATCCGGATTTCATGATTAATACAAGGGCGTCCGGCCGAACCCGCTTTTGTCAATTGCTCCTGTTCCTGCAGAAAAGAAATCGCTGGCCCCATTTCTGTCATCCCATAGGCTTGCACCAATTGGATACCGAGCTTTTCCTGGCATTCGCGCACCAAGGACGGCGCCATCGGAGCGGCACCATATAACCCGAGCTTTAGTGAAGTAACATCATAGAAGAGCAAATCCTCTTGAAGCAGCCTATTCCACATCGTCGGAGCAGCAAATAATGTTGTGATTCTCTCCTCTTGAATCAATGACAGCACCTTTTGCGGCTGAAATTGATGGAGAATCACTTGGCTGGCTCCCACATGCACACGGGGCAAAAAAGCGCAGTGAAGCTCCGCACAATGAAACATCGGCGCAGTGACTAATCCGCGATCCCGCTCCGTTACGTTCGTCGCGTGAATCATAGCCAGCGACTGCTCCACCATATCACGGTGGCGATGGATCACACCTTTGGGACGCCCTGTTGTACCGCTCGTATACATGAGGGCGTATACATCGTTTTCATTCACGCTCGCGACCGGCTTATCGGCAGGCATCGTTTCCATCTTCTCTTTTAAACTGTGCGCAAACGCAGGCACTTCCAGATCAGTATACCAAAAGGAAACCTTGGGGAACCGCTGCTCAATAGCCTTTATTTGTGGACTTAACGCACGTTCAAACAAGACAATTTTCGGCTGTGCCTCCTGTAAAATATACGCTATTTCTTCCGACATTAAACGATAATTAATCGGGGTAAATACAGCACCGATTTTGCAGCTGGCAAAATAAGCAATCGCCAGTTCCTCACAATTAAACAGATAGGCGGAGATGCGGTCACCTTTCTGCACGCCCTCCTGCAAGAAAGCGTGAGCCAGCTGATTAACCGCCTCATTCCATTCCTGATACGTGTAGCGGCGGCCGCTCTTCACATCGTACAATGCTTCTTTGTCGGGAAATTTTTGAACGGTTAATTCTAATACATCACCAACCGTCAGATACATAGAACGTCCTCCTTTTCACTTATGAAATTCCAAACCAACGCTTGAAGCCCCGTTGATTGGCAAGACCGTCACGTTCTCTTTCATTACAGCCATCCTTTCGACCGCCTGAGTTTTATACAGACGAATCGTCTAGGTCTTCTGCTGATTGAAAGCCTAATGATTCCCTCCGGCATCTGTTCTTCCATACATAAATACGCTTTCTTTTTTGCGATCTTTCGCAATACTTTTCGATCAATTTTGCGCTATTTGTAAATCCGGCTGCGGATGAAGCTGCTTGCTCCCCATACTCCATGCAGGTCATCTGCCTATTGTCCATCTCGTTTCTCTTCCGGCCACCGTTATCAGCGATTAACTAAGCTGTCTGCTTCTTGCGATGATTTTCCTCATCCTATATTTGATTCATCAAAAGAAAAAAGCAAGGCAGAAGCCAGCTTCCATCACAATGCTTCCATCAAAAAACAATTTCACAACGATCGAAATTAAGAGGATTTGATGTATATATATAGAAAAAATAGAATGAGGCAGAGGAAAATATAAAGGAGGTCAAAACTATGACAAATCACTCTATTCCAGAAGATGAAGTTTCCAAAAGGATTGCAGAGATTGAACGATTAAGCCATTTGTGTGAAAAGAAGGTGTCTGCATCAGCTTCACCGGACAAGCAGATATTCTTCAAAGGCATGGCCATGGCTTTTACTTCCAGCGCCTTAAAATTCAAAGGCCAATTTGATGAAAAGGAAACGGATGAGAACCTTATTGAACAGTTTTACAACGCTGCAAGCAAAACCGAACATCTTGACAACAGGCTGGAAGACGTCTGCAAATATGCTTGTTCCTTTTGCGGCAGAAGCAAGGAGGAAGCAGGCGAGCTTGCTTTGGGTCCGGCTGTATCCATATGTGAAAGCTGTCTGCAATTCGGCAAGAGCGTCATTGCAGCTCAAATGACGGCAAAGGAATAAATGGACTCTTCAAACAAAGGCGGCTTGCTATCATCCCCCCGCTGAAGCTTTTGCTTCCCCACTCCATTTCGGCAGCGAAAGTCTTGCGGCAGCCTCCATCCAGAAACAATGAAACTAGTTACTAATCTAGTATATCTCCCCGGGAGCGCCGCTATTTTGCAGCGCTCTCTTTTCACCGCTCAAAAAGGGTTTTCTTACGGGAATCCTCTCTTATTGAACATCCTTTCCTAACCATTAATCAGCTTAAATGAACGATTTCTTCAGCCCCTCCGTGCGAGAATATTCCTCCGCCGCTTTCTCTTGCATGCCTTATTGTGATCATTTTCTATCAACTGGCATGTTTGAAGCTCATCATCTGTTAACCATTGGAATGAATCACTCCTCGCATTGAAATTGGAATTTTACAGAAAAATTTCCATAATATATTGATTTTTCTAAAAAATCAGATTATAATTTAGTTACCGGTGATTCAGGTTAACCTGCCAGTTTAATAGCCTTTGCTTTTCAAAATTTAATAGGAGTGTGAATGGACATGCCAAAAAAACTAGCTACTGCTGTACTAGGAACTGCTCTCTTATTCAGCTCAAGCTTTGCTGCCGATGCTCTGGGTGCCTCAAATCCTTTCAGTCAAATGCAGTTAACACAAAAACAGCTTGATAAGCAAAAAAACATTCCTTCTTTTTTATCGGGCAAGCTGTCTGAGACTAAGGTGAAGAATGAAAACGATGCGCTTACATTTCTTGAAAACAAACGGGCTATTTTTAAGGTTAATCCCCATGCAGAGCTGTCGTTCATTAAGAAAGAAACCGACGAGCTGGGAATGACTCACTATGAATTTATCCAAACGATCAACGGCGTGGCTGTCGATGGTTCTAACTTTGCTATTCATACGAATAAAGAAGGCTACATTGTCGCCACAAACGGAACTTTGCACCCGAAAGCAAGGACAAGCGTCAAGGATACAAAGGCCGCTATTCCCGAAACGAAAGCCATTGATTTAGCTTGGAAGCATATTAAAGTTTCGAAAGCAGACACAATCGTTCACCTCGATCAATCTTTATTAGCCGCGCCGAAAAGCGAGGTAAGTGACACGAATGAAAAAAGTGATTTAGTAATCTATGAAAAGGACGGACAATACCATTTAACCTATAAAATACAGCTGCAATTTATTCAGCCATATGGAGCCAACTGGCAAATTTACGTAGATGCGAAGGATGGTCAAATTGTTGATTCCTATAACGCGGCTACCAATGCCGCCTCAACTGGCACAGGCATCGGAGTGCTTGGCGACAAAAAAACTTTAAACACTTACTTTTCCAATAACACTTATACCCTGTACGATACAACCAAGCCGATGAACGGTGTAATTGAAACGCGCACAGCAGCTAATCAATCCAGACTTCCGGGCGGCTATTCAGCAGACAGCGACAATTCATGGGTGGATAAATCACAAGGTGCTGATACAGATGCTCATTTCTATGCCGGCAAAGTATATGATTATTACAAGAATGTTCATAACCGCAACAGCTGGGATGGAAATGGAGCTACCATCCGTTCAACTGTCCATTATGGAAAAGGGTATAACAATGCTTTTTGGAATGGGTCACAAATGGTTTACGGAGATGGTGACGGTCGAATCTTCGCGCCATTATCGGGCAGCCTAGATGTCGTTGCCCATGAAATTACCCATGCAGTCACGGACACAACGGCTGATTTAGAATACCGCAATCAGTCAGGTGCTTTAAATGAATCGTTCTCTGATGTATTCGGCTATTTCCTTGATCCTGACTATTTAATAGGAGAGGATGTATACACTCCTGGAAAGCCGGGTGATGCTCTGCGAAGCATGTCCAATCCAGAAGCATACGGACAGCCGAGCCACTTTAAAGACTATGTCTATACAACTGGGGATAACGGCGGGGTCCACACAAACAGCGGGATTCCAAATAAAGCAGCTTATTATACAATCGAAGGGATCGGGAAAGATAAAGCCGAAAAAATCTATTATCGCGCGCTTTCCACTTATTTAACGCCAACAAGCAGCTTCAGCAATGCTCGCGCCGCCCTTCTTCAATCAGCAGCAGACATTTTCGGTGCCAATGGAGCAGAATATCAAGCCGTTCAAAACGCTTGGGATCAAGTAGGCGTCAGCTAAAAAGAAACGTGCCATTCAAGTAATTGTACCCTATAGAGCAGACATGGTCATAAACCTGCCCTATAGGGTGCTTTTTATATAATGGTTCTGTTATATGAATTAAAAACGCTGGAACTCTATTTACTTAAATCAAATATATCAAGCGAGTTCATTGAAAAATTAATTTTCATTCATATTAACTTATTTTCTGCAGTTTAACTAAGCAAATACAAACAGAGCTATGTGAATCGTCGAAGAATCTACTTTCTGAGTAAATTGTATTTTTTATTTAGGATGGCAGTAGAAACCCATAAAAATTGGATATCTTCTATTTTTATTCAATTTATCAACAATAAAAATTTAATAGATCCTATATAATAAGCACCAGGGATAACTCATCAAGGCAAAGCAGCTGTCTTGATCATGTCTAAAAAAACCCATTCCATTTCATCATCACTATCTATCGCCGATATACTATCTTAGCATTCCTTCCCTACCTCTGGCTTTCATCATAAAGCTTAAGTCTTAAGCCCATCCCCCCGCAGTTCTCTATGAAGTTTAGAAATGCACGCTTGGCTTATGAAGTCTTCTTCCTTCCTGCTTTTTTGAGCATGCTGGCTAAGTTTTTCTTCTCTTTTTTTGAACTGCTCGTATGCTCCCATCGTCTGTATCAATATATGCTTGTTTATGTAACATTCCTAGAAGTTTTGTCGAAGTTCTTCCATTTAACAGATAATGTCGGCATAATACTAATTATTGTGAAATTTATTATGGGGGATTTGAGAGAATGATGGGGAAAATGGAATCTTACAATGAACTAACGGATGAAATTGTTTTCAAACGGAATCAAATGATCGAAACAGGATTGCTGAAAGGACTGAGTCATCAGGAGACCGTCAAACAAAGCCAGGAATTGGACGAGCTGATCAACCGGTATCAGAGCCTTTTCAAATCAAAAGATCAGCCTTGCATCGTAGAATTTTTCGCTTATGCTCCCAGATCATAAGGGGGAAACAGAATTTTATGAAAAAAATAAAATAATATGAGATAATAGAAGGGATGAAAAAAATGTGAACTAGGAAGTGACGATATGTCTTTTTATAATAATAGGCGCAAGGAACCTCTGCCAAGTGAAAATGTGGATACATGGGAGTGTCCTGAGGAAGACTGTAACGGCTGGATGAGAAAAGACTTCGCTGCCGAAACTCCTCCGCCATGCCCGTTTTGCGGAGCACAGATGATATCAGGCACTCGTTATATCCCGCCATTAAAAAATACCAGTTTACATAAGGATTAGAAAAGGAGCGGCCGCCGCTGCCTTTTCTAAGCTTTTCTTTTGCCACGGGCATCTTCATGATAAACAAACAGTATGCAGTCAGACCATTCTCCGAAATATTGGATCTTTACATGAATAAATCCTTTCTTTCTGATTTCGGAGAACAGCTATTTTTGGTGCTCTTTTTAACTCGTTTTCATCGCTTTATCCTTCATCAATGACTAAGCGGTTCATCTTCAATTGTATTTATATTCAAGTCCTCATGGGTCACCAGCAAACAGCCTTGCTTTAGGATGTGCGCTCAATGTTCTGCTTGTTTCTTATTCTGCAAATGGCTCTTCCCGTACTTGAGACTCCCACGTCTAAAGACGCAAGCGCTAAACCTTACGGTTAAACGGGTGGGATTCTTGAATGACTAAGCGTTCGCAGTCCATTTCTGTTTTGAACAGCCTTCAAGATGAGGGCATCTCATTGCCCCTCATAGGGCAGAACCTATAGTTCCCTATGCTGATTGACTATTACCATCAATCACAGGTGCACATCGAATATTCATAGCACCTACTAGATCACGATGTTTCTCGAATCCGCATTTACACTTGTATTTGCGGTCTTGTGCTTTGTTCTTTTCAGAACAGTTAGGACATGTTTGACTCGTATAAACAGGATTCACATATTCAACCTTAATGCCTTCTAACTTGGCCTTGTACTCAATAAATTGAGATAGACGATAAAAGGACCATGTATGCAAATTCTTTTCGTTTTTACGACTTGTTCTTGTCGTCTGTCTGATATTCGCTAATTGTTCTATACGAATGACAGAGATTTCATTTTCTTTAGCAAAATTAACAATCGCACGACTTACTTTATGGTCTTGATCTTTCATCCAACGCTGTTCCTTGTTTTTTGAACTGCGGATAGCATTTAATTTTTTCTTTTTGCCTAATGCTTTACGAACAGAACGAAACTTTCTCTTTTTATATTTATTCTGTCTGCCGTTACCAAAGAAACGCACTTTTCCGTCATCAGTTACTGCAACAGCCGGAACTTTTAAACCTAAGTCAACTCCCATAACCTTGAATCCCGTTTTTTGAGGAGTAGGCGTAGTGACAGAAATTTGTGCGATCCATTTATTTGACTTTTTCGTGATACGCAATGTGCCTAACTTATGTTTCAGCAAATTGAAATTTCGATTTTCCTTATCAATTAATAAAGCCCGAATAGGCGTTTTCTTGGCTTTACCGTCAATCATGATCGGCAGTGAAATATGAGTGAAGTCCAAAGAGTAGTTTTGGTTGTTCCAGATACACGTAGGTTTCTTTAAGACTGGAATGGTTTCAAGTTTTGTTTTCTTTGCCTTCTTGAAAACACTTTTCGCATCTTTAATTGCTTGGTTTTTCACCGCACTGGGCAAAGAAGCACCAATGTTTTTACTTGTTTTCTTAGTGCTTTTCTTTTCTTTTACCATTTCAGACACAAGATCGTTGATTGTTGAAATGTATGTTTTACTCATTTCGGTCAAAGTCAAATCCTGTTCTTTAGTAGGTAGCAATTTGATTTTTACAGTGATTGTTTGTGACATGATTTCACCCCCTTGTTTTTTGTTGTTCAACATATCGCTTTATAGTTTGACTTGATACGTTTCCAGCAGTAGAAACAAAATAAGAACGTGTCCACAAACTTGGCAGGTGTCGCAGGTGCGGAAATTCTTCTCGCAACTGTTTAGATGTCACTCCTTTGATTTTTGCCATGATGTTTGCAGGACTTAGTGTAGGTAGTACATTGAGAAACATGTGTGCATGGTCTTTGTCACATTCTAAAGCAATCACTTGTATTTTTAGTGGTTCGCATATTTCGTGCACCATTTCTTTGAATCTCTTTTCTACCTTGTTGTCAAGAAATATTTTTCTTCTGTATCGAGGACAAAACACCAAATGATAGTTAATGAATGATACGGTTGTAGTAGTTCTTCTATAATCTTCCATACTTATATTTTTATCAGTTTTCACTATAAACGACAACAAATATATATAAATAAATATAGTGGAGTTTTCCAATACTTGAAGTACCGCAAAACCTTACGGTTAAATGCGGTACTCCGTATTTGACCTCACTATCATCCCACGTCTAAAGACGGTCTGCGACCTGTGTGGGCTTTCTTGTTCGGAAAATCTGTAAAACAAGGTCTTTCCTTCTCAGCATGACTTGCAGCTCTTCTCTTTCTGAATGATTTTTCTTCAGGTTCGCCCATTATTTTTCTATTATGGATGCCTGCTTCACCAAGCCGGCTTACTTTAAGACGATTTCAGTTTAACAAAAGTAGAAAGGTATTCAACCGGACATATACCAAGCCGAGGATGACCTTCATAATAATAAATGGCATAGTCCTTCCAAGCATGGGTTTGAATATGCACTCTGTCCTGCTCGTTTTCCATGCTGACAAATTCACATTCTCTCTTCAGCAATTCCAGTAATTGAACACTTGTCTTTACTTGCTCTAAGCAACGGATCAAGTTCAATTTCTTTCCCTCCCACTTTTTCTTACGTAACACATTCTATATACCACAAGGCAATTCCTGTGATAAAATGTACCCTTTTTATTCTTTTTGAACATCGCCGCGAACCCGGCTGCGCGCAGCTTTGCTTTCTGTTACCCTGCTGCACTCTAGTTTACGATAACGAAACAAAAACATATTATAAAATTAATAAAAAAACTATTTTCAAATGAATTAAAATTATGTATGATATTATCAGATTTTCACGTAAACGATGGTGAATTAGGGAAGGCAAATGGTGCGCCACCAGCTTCTGCGCTGGTTCTAGTGGGTTCGATTCCCACCCCGAAATTTTTTATGAAAGCTATGAAAAATTTCGAGGGTGGAATTCGGGCGCTACAGGACCGAACTGCCCTCACATGGAGGGATTTATATGTTAAAAAAGCGCGATGTGCATGACAGCCATGTACTTTATGAATTAATGACGCATCCGGAAGTCTTCCCTTTTGTGCGTCAAAAAGCCTATTCCTATGAAGAATTTGTCTTCCTGACAAAGCAAACCATTGAAGCGGAAGAACGTGGAGAGCTGATTTCGCGGACTATTACGGATGAATGGGGCAACCCAATCGGCACGATTAATTTATATGATATCGACCAACAAGCGGGCTTTCTCGGCACTTGGATCGGCAAGCCCTATCACGGAAAAGGCTATAATGCCTTAGCCAAGGAAGCGTTTTTTCAAGAGCTGTTTTTTGAACTCGATATTCAGGCGGTCTTTATGCGAATCCGCAAAGTCAATGTCCGCTCATTAAAGGCCGCTGAGAAATTACCATACGCGACTTTGGCGAATGAATCTCGTCCAGCTATTTATGCTCAAATCAATGAGAAGGAAGAAGTGTATGATCTTTATGAAGTGTCTAAGGATTTATTCACTCTCTATGTCCTGCGCCAGTATCATGATACCGCTGATGAGCAAGCAATGGAAGCTTAATCTTGTATGTGCAGCTCGCCCCCTGCCAAACATTCTCTCATTTCACAGGACATGTGCTTCCAATGGCTCCATTCCCTTTTGACTGATTCCAAACCAAACCCTTCAGCGCCCGCTGAAGGGTTTTTCCAAGACATCCATCTGTTCCAGTTATACAGTTTCTTTTCTTTCTGTGATATAATTCTTTCATTCTGTCTTTTTATTACCTGATTTGAAAGGAGGATGGAAATGAAGCAAACATTTACAATGAAAGAAAAGGTTAAACAGTTTACAGTCATTTTAATCCCGATATTGATCACTCAATTAGGCATGATTTCTATGAATTTTTTCGATACGATGATGTCCAGCCGCTATTCAGCGGATCATTTAGCTGGTGTGGCCATCGGCTCTTCGCTGTGGGTTCCTGTGTTCACCGGTCTTAGCGGGATCTTGTTGTCAATGACGCCAATCGTGGCTCATCTTGTCGGAGCAGGGAAAAAAGAGCAAGTGCCCTTTTCTGTCATGCAAGGCATCTATGCTTCCAGCGCACTCGCCCTTGTCATCCTCATTCTTGGCAGCTTCGCGCTTGATCCTGTATTGCAGCTTATGGATCTTGAAGAGAATGTGCGAGCGATCGCTAAAGCCTATGTCATCGCCTTAGGCTTCGGTATAATTCCCGTTTTTATTTTTACTGTATTTCGCTGCTTTATCGATGCTCTCGGAATGACAAGAACATCCATGGTTGTCACACTGATCGCTTTACCGCTTAATGTAATATTTAATTATGCGCTAATTTTTGGAAAATGGGGATTTCCTGAGCTTGGCGGTGTGGGGGCCGGCTATGCCACCGCTCTTACCTATTGGTTAACAGCTCTCATTGCTGCTTGGATCATTCATCGCCAGCGCCCTTTTAGCGAATATAAAATCTTTCATTCTTTCCCGGCTATTTCATTGTCCAAGTGGAAGGAAATCT
Organism: Bacillus xiapuensis; assembly: GCF_002797355.1. Taxonomy (GTDB): domain Bacteria; phylum Bacillota; class Bacilli; order Bacillales; family Domibacillaceae; genus Bacillus_CE; species Bacillus_CE xiapuensis. Next base: position 1,638,258 of record NZ_KZ454939.1, read on the forward strand.
TTATGATTGGAGTTCCCATCGGTCTATCGATCTTTTTTGAGACGAGCATTTTCTCCGCTGTTACTTTATTTATGAGTGAATACAGCACGAATGTCATCGCCGCTCATCAAGTCGCCATTAACTTCTCTTCTATGCTGTATATGATTCCGTTAAGCATCTCCTTAAGCTTGACGATTGTGGTTGGCTTTGAGGTCGGAGCGAAACGCATGAGGGATGCCAAACTATACAGCTGGCTTGGGGTCAGCATGGCCGTATGCATCTCTTTATTGTGCACAATCATGCTGTTTTTGTTCAGGCAAGGAATTGCCGGCATTTACACCGATAATCAAGAAGTGCTGCAGCTAACGGCCCAGTTTCTGATATTCGCTGCCATCTTCCAATTATCAGATGCGGTTCAAGCTCCTGTGCAAGGGGCTTTGCGCGGCTATAAGGATGTAAATATGACCTTTATTATGACGATGATCAGCTATTGGATCATCGGCCTGCCTTTAGGATATTATTTGGCGAATTACAGCAGTTTAGAAGCTTTCGGCTACTGGATCGGCTTAATCTCCGGCCTAACGGCAGGCGCTGTCACGATGTCCTTCCGCCTGCTTTATGTCCAAAATAAAAAATACGGCTCCTCGCTTTCTTCCCGATAATAGCTTGGAGGCTGCATTAAAAACGAGACTGGGATATTACTAAGTTTGCTGTCATGAAAGCCGAATCATTGTGTGTAATAAAAACATGAGAAACAATAAAACCGAACTATTATGAAACTCTGAAGAAGAGCTCTAAATAATAGTTCGGCTTTTTTATGAGCTGAAAATCCTTTGTCCCGGCTTTTTAGACTGTTGACAAATGCTCTCCTGCATCATAGCCGGGCCCGAATTGGTGATTAATTTACCATTGTCCGCCAATTCATTCGGATTCTTAAAGCGCATTACAGAGATCGACCCAATATGACATTCTTCCGCTTTTTCGTCCTCAGCCAGTTAATATATCTTCCGCCGGGTATTGGTATTTGCTGTCTTGTTTGCGCGCAAGCATATATACGAAAGAAAGCGGACCTACTTTTCCGGTAATCATAATGGCGACAATTACTAATTTTCCGATGACTGAAAGAGATGATGTGATCCCCATCGATAAGCCGACCGTGCCAAATGCGGAAACGACCTCAAACATTAAAGGCAAAAATGGCAGCTCTTCCGTAATATTTAAAACGAGCACTCCCGTGACGACCACTAAGGAACTAACCGTTGTAATCGATAGAACCCTTAGCAAATGATCTGTTCGGATAGTGCGCTCAAATAGATGAACGGCTTTCTTCCCTTGCACATAAGTAAGCATACTGATAATTAATATCACAAAAGTCGTTAATTTAATCCCGCCTGCTGTAGAGCCGCTTCCTGCTCCGATAAACATCAGAATCATCAGAAAGAAAGCGGTCGAGCTGTCAATGCCGCTGATATCAATAGAATTAAAACCAGCTGTTCTCACTGAAATTGCTTGAAAATAGGAAGCCCAGAGCTGATCAGAAATCGGCATGGCTCCAATCGTTTTGGCATTGAGTGATTCAAATAAATAAAACAATTGAAAAGCGATTACGTTTACGATAACAGTCGCCGACAGCATCACTTTTGTATGAAGAGAAAACAGCCGCCATTTTCTTTTTTGCCACACATCGATTATCACCGTAAAGCCGATACCGCCTAATATGATCAAAGAAGTGATCGCAATATTCACGGCCGGGCTGCCGACATATCTGGACAAGCCATCCGGCCACAATGTAAAGCCGGCATTGTTAAAGGCCGATACCGCATGAAAAAACGAATAGAACATCCCCTGACGCCATCCCATTTCCGGCACCCATTTTGCTGCAAGTACGGCGGCAAATATCGCTTCAATGGTTAAGGAAAAAATAAATAGATATTTCACGAGGCGAATAACTCCGCCGACATGAACCTGATTAAGCGCCTGCTGCATGACGAGACGCTTTTTCAGTCCGATCTTCTTTCCGAGCATGATGAACAGCAGCATGCCAAAGGACATAATGCCCAGCCCGCCAACTTGAATTAACCCCATGATAACGATTTGCCCTGCCCTCGTAAAATGGCTGCCCGTATCCACCACGCCCAATCCTGTTACGGTCATCGCAGAAGCAGAGGTAAACAAAGCGTCGATCCAGCTAATTGGTGAATTTGTGGCAATCGGCAGCTTCAGCAAAACCGTTCCGAATAAAATACATGTACCGTAGACGGCCACAAGCAATGATGATGGTGATATTTTTATACTTTTCATCATTCAGCATCCTTCTTCTTTCTTAAAAATTGGCATAGAAAAAAACCGCGGCCTCTGCCATGGTTTCAGAAGCCTTCCCACTTGCTGACGAGGTTAGCTGTCGGATTCGGACTGGAAGGAAATGTCCGGCCAGTGTACTGGCTTCACCCCTGCAGATAAACGGCGTTGGTTCCCCCGCTCCATACGGATTAAGCAATGATTGATGTCCTTTTCGTTGAATGATCTCATTCTACCCCCAGCTGCATGTATTGTAAAGTTATTTTTTGTAAACAGCGCCTATGCAAAAAAGTCGGTGATAGGTGAAGAAGAGGAGAATGGCTGAATAATTAAAAGCTCAAACGGAAACCCGCTCAAGCCTTATTCCTGCCCAGTCTGCTTCTTAGCATGAAATATTTTCCCCAGCACATCCTGAGCGCCTGTGACTGGGATGATGCTGCCTGTGATAAAGCCTGATAAATCCGAGACTAAAAAGGAGACTACTCTCGCTACATCCTCCCCTGTTCCGTTACGGCCTACGGGGGCCGGTGAAGAAGAGCTGTGCATGGCTTCCGCAATCCCCGCTTCTTTCCAAGCACCTACAATATCTCCAGGGCAGACCATATTGGCGGTGATCCCGTTTTCCGCTTCTTCGATCGCTATAGTTCTCGTTAAAGAAGCCAGCCCCGTTTTAGCTGCTGCAAAAGAAGAACGATAAATCCATGCAGGCGCAGTCTCCACTCGGTCAAATCCAAAAGTTATGATTCGCCCCCAGCCCTGTTGGCGCATGTAAGGAAGGACGAGCTTCGTTAAATAGAATACGCTGTTTAGATTTCCGTTCATAATATATAGCCACTCATTCCATGAGTACTCATCCATTTTTTTTCTTTTTTTAATATAAGGACCCGCATTATGTATGACGATATCTATGCCGCCAAACCGGCTGACAGATTGGCGAATGAGGTTCTCACAATCTTCTTTTATCGAAATATCTCCCTGAACCGTAAGCGTCTGCACATTATACCGAATAGTCAGCTCTTTCGCTAAATCGTCTGCTTCTTTCTCGCTCGAACGGTAATTAATAATGATGTTGTATCCGTTCTCTGCTAAAGCGATGGCTGTTTTTTTGCCAATTCCTCTAGATCCGCCTGTTATGAGCGCTGTCTTTATATTCATGACATCCTCTCCATCACATAATAGTTATATTATCATAGTAAGCATCCTTTCAATATTATGCAAATTATATTTGTTGAAACAACAAAACACCGCGCGAATGCACGGTGTTTGTCTATTATTTTTTGATAAATTGCTGTGTCCAAACAGAACCTTCTTCTACATAGCCAACGCCGATATGAGTAAATTCTTTACTTAGGATATTCGCTCTGTGACCTGAGCTGTTCATCCATGCATTGACTACTTCTTCCGGCGTGCGCTGGCCTTTAGCGATATTTTCTCCTGCCGCGCGGTAATCAACTCCGAATTTCTTCATCATATCAAACGGAGAACCGTATGTTGGACTTGTATGAGAGAAGTAGTTGTTCGCACGCATATCTTCTGATTTCATTCTAGCAACCTTGCTTAATTCAGTATCAATCTGTAAAGCTGGCAGTCCTTGTTTAGCCCGCTCCTTATTTGTTAATTCAACCACTTGCTTCTCATAAGCATTTAATGCGGATTGTTGCTGCTCTTCAGCTGGCTTTGCTTCAGGTGCTGGTTTTGCTTCAGGTACTGGCTTTGCCTCCGGTACTGGCTTTGCTTCCGGTACTGGCTTTGCCTCCGGTACTGGCTTTGCTTCCGGTACTGGCTTTGCCTCCGGTGCTGGCTTTGCTTCCGGTACTGGTTTTGTCTCCGGTACTGGTTTTGCTTCCGGTACTGGTTTTGCTTCCGGTACTGGTTTTGCTTCGGCTACTGGTTTTGCTTCTAAAGCTTGTTTTTTCCACTGACCGTATGGGTTTTGCTTTATGAATTTATCCCAATTGAAATTTTTATGGGAGAAATGGGTGTGCCCTTTATAGGCAGAAGCGGGGCAGTTTACTTTGTATTTAACTTTTGGAGTTACCTCCTGCGCTTCTGTTTCATTTACAAATGGCGCTGCCAAAAGAGTGAATGATGCAGCTAACGATACGATTACTTTTTTGTTCATTGATCATTTCCTCCTGTCCTCTGTTTTTGACATATAAATCGTAGCATGATTTCTTTGTCATAAATGCGGTAAATAGCGGAAAGAAAACCAGCCCTTTTCTGAGAAAAGGGCTGGTTCGCTCATTTATGATACTTGCCATGATAAGAGCTGTTATATCAATGTTTAAAATTTTTTCTTTATTTGGCTTATCCCGTCATAGCTTCTTGGAGGTGGACGGATTGCTGAAAATTGGCAGCATTTTTCTCAGAATTGATTCATCTCTAAGTATGTTATTATATCAATTATGACAGAAAGATTACGAGATTAACGAGAATTTCTCATGCAGATGCAGCCTTTCACTTCCACCCCGTAGCGCTTAAGCATGCGAACCGCAACATTACATTCAATTGAATTGCCGGCGGCAATATATACTTTTTTCGCCGGAACATTGGCTGCATTACGTGAAATATAGCCGCAAGGCATTTGAATGGCTTGATGAAGTGGTAAATGATATGCGTCCTGATAATCTCTCACATCAATAATGGGGAAATGTCCCACCTCATCCAAATCAACTCGCTTGACCGAAACCGGCCAGTAACGATGAAATAGTACAGCCGATAAACTTATAACCGTAATGCTTAACATGATGATCAGCATATCAGCAGCTCCTTTCCGATTCATATTTTATACCGATCGGGGTATGATGATCAAGAAAAATGAACTGCATGATTTCTATTGTTCTAATGACTTCAGTTCAGCCTGCATGCTGTCTTTATTAAGATTCTCGCCAATGATCACCAAATTCCTTGGCATTTGAATTTCTTGAGCCATCCATAAAGGCATGCCGTACGAATATTGAAACAGCAGCGGATACTTAGCTGTGGTAACAGGAATATAACCTTTCATTCGGTAGACTTGTCCACTTAAATCCCGCAGCCACTGTTCAAAATCAGCCAATTTCACTTTGCCTGTAAAAGTATGGCTATATACAGTTAGATGCAAATGTTGATCAGCTTGAACCGCTCTGGTCTCCGCTTTCGCTGACATCGTCAGCTTCGACAGCTCCTCCATCGGCACTTGGGCTTTTGTCGTTAAGTAGATCGGTGCTTGCTGATTGATTTGCTGGATTTCATAGGAGATCAGCCCTTTTTCCATTTCAGTGACCAGATCTGTTTTATTCATAATTAATAAATCAGCATGTTTAATTTGTTCGTACATCAGCTGTAAAACAGCCGGGGATAAATTCATACGATTTTTCCAAATTAAGCAGTCTACAATTGAAATGATCCCCCTCCAATCGAGTTTTTCAGCAAATAGGGGAGACATAATGGCATCAATAGCCTCCACCGGGTGCGCCGCACCTGTTGTTTCAATAATTAAATCATCAAATTCTTCCGTCATCAGCAGCTCTTGCAGCTGCGCTTCCAGTTTGTCTTGAATCGTACAGCAAATACAGCCGTTTAACAATTCTTTTAACGGCGTGTCATCATCCACTTCATCTGAGTCAATAGAGACCGCTCCCAGTTCGTTCATTAAAACGGCTGGACGCCGGTTCTCTGATTTTAAATAGGGCAGCAGCTGTTTTAACAGCGTAGTTTTTCCGCTTCCTAGAAATCCGGAAATGACGTATACATGCTTTTTCATCTTGTACGCTCCTTTGTTTATACAATCAGTAAGCAGAAAAGGCTGCTTCAAAGGGAAGAGATCACTCCTTTGAACACAGCCTTCTGTAAAACGGCCGGGGGCTGCATTTCACAGTCAGCTCCCTCCGCTCTGTATATGGTGGTTCTTCTTGTTTTTCCAGCTTGCCCTTTTAAGCGCTAGCTCGCGCAGTTCAGCAAGTCTCAATTACTGTTTCGTCAGCATTTCAATAGCTTTCTGCTTTTGAGTGTCATTTTGTTGAATTTTATTTCTTAACTGATTCATCATTTGCAGTGCCGTTTCTCCCTTAATGCTTCCGGTTACCTCGATCCCTGCATTTGTTTGGAACGATTCTACGGCTGCTTTCGTTGCTTCATCAAAGAAGCCATCTTCTTTGCCCGGGTTAAATCCGAGGGCAGCCAGAATTTTTTCTGCGTTTTTCACCTCTTCAGAGAGGCTGTCCAACTTCAGCTCTTGATCGGGATTTACATAAGTTAAATTGGAATAGGCCGGCAGCTTCACTATTTTGTTTGGAGTCACTCCCTTTTTATGAATCCAATTTCCTTTCGGTGTCAGCCACTTGGCGCTCGTAAATTTAATATTAGAGTGATCTTCAAAATCCTCCGACGTTTGCACTGTGCCTTTACCGAATGTTTTTTCACCGATGATTGGAATACCTGCTGATTCTTTCATGGCAGCCGCAAATATTTCTGAGGCGCTGGCACTTCCATTGTCGACCAGAACGGCAACAGGAAGATCAAACTTTGGACGGCTGTCAGAAGTGAATTTTTGCCGTTTTCCCGCGTTGTCTTCCACTTGAAATAGCACTTTTCCCTCAGGAACGAACATATTCGTTATTTCCACTGCCTGATCTAATAAGCCTCCTGGGTTTTGACGCAAATCAAGTACAAGTGATTTCATTCCTTTAGCTTTCAGATCCTTCATCGCCTTCTTCAATTCTGCGGCTGTACGATCGGAAAAGCTGGTGATCTGGATATGAGCCACTTTTTGTCTATCCATTTTTGCATAGACGGTTTCCATAGGAATCTTATCGCGTGTAATCGTGATCTCAAGCGGCTCTTTAGAACCCGCGCGCTGAATTTTCAGTTTGACTTTTGTTCCTTTCTCCCCGCGAATCATCATCAAGGCTTTAGAGCCGCTCATTCCTTGAACGCTCTTTCCATCAATTCCGATAATGCGGTCATTCGGTCGCAAACCGGCTTTTTCGGCTGGTGAGCCTTTAATCGGTGACACGATGAGAATGGCGTCATCTTCTTCTTTTATTTCGGCCCCTATCCCTTCAAAGGAAGAGGAAACGTTTTCGTGAAATTTCTTAGCTTCCTTCTCATTCATATAATCCGAGTAAGGATCGTCCAATGAATCCAGCATTCCGTTAATGGCGCCCTCTATAAGCTTATCTTGATCAATATCTTTATAATAATTTTTCTCTAATTTGTCGTAAGCTTGATATAATTTATCAAATTCAGAACGTGGCGCCATGCCTACTTCCGTTGCTTTTTCATCTCCGAAAGCAAGAGCAATCGTTGTAATAGCTGCTGATGCGAAGACGAGGAAAAATACAAGCATCACAAAATGAAATTTCTTTATCCTAATATAGGGAGACGTTCGCTTGTCCTCAGACTGTTCCGTTTGATTCTCTTCCAAAATGCTCACCGCTTTCCATGCTTAAATATCGCTTTATTCAACTCTTTCATTCTAACAGTTTTTCTGTTAATACAAAAGAAAAAACTCCCCATGCTGTGATGAAGAGCTTATCGGGACTTTATGTGTGCCATGAAGACTGAGCAGCTTTTACTGGGTTGGATCTTTAGACCGCTTAACTGAATAAGCGGTCCAATTCGCTAGATTTTTTCTGCATTTTGAAAATATTCCTCTAGCGCCCAGCCATTTTCATAGATTTCTTTCGCTGCTTTTTCGCCTACATAACGAAAATGCCAAGGCTCAAACATATACTTGGTTACCGCTTCTTTATCTTTCGGATAACGCAAAATGAATCCGTAATGATGAGCATTTTCTGCCAGCCATTGGCCTTCTTCCGTCTTTTCAAATGATTGAACTAGATCAAATTGGACGCTTTGCGCCGAAACATCCATTGATAAGCCGGTTTGATGCTCGCTCTGCCCTGGAGGAGCCACAGCTTCCAATGCTTTTTCTTTTCCAACTTGCGCCGTTTGATTCGCCAATATTTGCACTTGGCGGTCATAAGAGCGGTAGCCAGAAACAGCAAACAAATGAATGCCTTCTTTCTCCGCTCCCTGAAACAATTTTTCAAGAGCGTCTGCTGCCGGTTTTCTTAAATAGCTCTTTTCAATATCTTGATTGCCGAAAGAAAAAGGAACATTCGGTCTAACTAAATCAGCCGGCTCATAATCGCCCGGCAAATAATAATCTTTATTGACTAATGCAATAAGGTTCTCAGGATTGCCGATGACTGCTTTGCCATCCACCTGCTTTACTTGATTGAAATACACAGCATCAAGCTGAGGGCCTGAAGGTTGTTTTTCCTTTGCTTCTTCTTTTTTCGTTTCAGCGGACTGCTCCTCCTTTTTCGGTTCGTCAGCCTGCTGGCAGCCGCCAAGAAGCAATGCGGCTGAAAGCAATATTCCTGCTTTCTTCATCATTTCACCTTGTTTCTTCCATTGATTGTGTAAAATTTCTGCGAGGCATCCCGGCCAAGCGTGACCGTTTGATTTATACTATTCTAGAACCGCCGCTTCCAAAGCGACTTCAATCATTTCATTAAAGGTTGTTTGCCGCTCTTCAGCTGACGTTTCTTCACCCGTTATAATATGGTCGCTGACCGTTAATATGGAGAGTGCTTTTCGATCATATTTCGCAGCCAGTGTGTATAATGCAGCCGTCTCCATTTCGATGGCTAAAATGCCATAGTCCGCCCATTTCTGATGCTCGGCATAATCATTATAAAACATATCCGCTGTAAAGACATTGCCCACTTTCAGCTGCAGGCCTTTTTCAGTTCCGGCGTCAAATGCTTTCTTTAATAAGTCCCAGTTCGCTGTTGGCGCATAATCGACTCCCTTGAATATAAAACGGTTCATTTGTGAGTCGGTGGAAGCGCTCATCGCCAGAATTACGTCGCGCACTTTGACGTCCTTTTGCAGCGCTCCGCACGTTCCTACACGTATCAGATTTTGCACATTATAGCTTTGCATTAATTCATTAATGTAGATGGAGATGGACGGCACACCCATTCCGGTTCCTTGAACGGACACTTTCTTCCCTTTGTATGTGCCTGTAAATCCCAGCATATTGCGTACTCTATTATAGCAAACCGGATTGTCTAAGAAGGTTTCCGCAATGTATTTCGCCCGCAAAGGATCTCCTGGAAGAAGAACTGTGTCGGCAATTTCATTAGCTTTGGCCTCAATATGTATGCTCATCATTATGACCTCCTGAATGATATTCGTCCACCACCATTCTATGTTTTTTTGGCAAGGTTTGCAATCATTTCATGCATTCCGCCCGTATTCTTACAGATGGCGGGAGATGGCTCCTCTTAATTTTTCCTGAAAATTCGCAAGATCGCTGTCGGTGATGGTCAGTCTTATATGGCTTTCATCCATTTCGAATGCTTCTGATAAAAAGCCGCGAAAGCCTCTCGCCTTCCTGTCTATTTCCATCAGCAGCTCCGCTGAATGTTCTGTTTGTGAGAGAAAAATGATTTCTAATTCATCAAGACGGCCGCGAAACAACCCTCTCATCGGCACAAATTCAAATTCCTGAACAAATGGATAACGACTGCCGATCTTCAGGGAAGCTTGTTCGCATTCCACTTTTCTCAAGCGGAAACCGAGCTGCTCTACTTGTTCCAACACATGGGAGACCAATTTAGTCGGACGAATATCAATATAATCTTTGTCTTCCGGGTCAACTGCATTTTTAATGTCCAATCCCGTACCTACCCAGACACGTGTGTTTCCGTATGTAATCGGCGTGTCTTCAGGAAGCTCAATAGAAAACGGAATGGACTTCGTTTCATTGGCCCCAATCGTAAACGGATCGTTTATTTTTTGTTTTTTTACCGCTGCATAATCTGTGTATTTCTTATCATCTGCTTCGCGGATATAAGTCGTGTACAGCGTCAAATAAATCGAATCAATTCGCTGCTCAATATTCCCTCCGGTTACTTCAATCTTTCCGTTGATCACCTCTCCCGCTGTATATTCCGACTTTTCTAATTTAGTATCCACCTTTGCTCCACCTATTCCAAAACTCGCCAGCACTTTGTTAAAAAATGACATAGGGCAGTCCTCCTAAATAAATTAATTTCTCATTATGATGTATACGTTGATCTCTACTTAAAAGTTTCCTTCAAAGAAAAAAAGAAGCGGCATTCCGTTCACCCTTCCTCTTCTTCATATTTAGCCCATGCTTCATCAAAGATCGACATGCTTGGCAAATAGGAGCCGTTCAATTCCAAATAGCGGCTTAACCGATCATAGTTGCATTCGTCTTTCGGAAAGCTATGGTCTTTAAAGGCCTGGTTGGCGAAATCAGCAATCCCATCTCTCGGCGGATACTCCCGGTATTTCAATAAATAATGATAAAAGGATTTTTTCACATTGTTTCCCCCTTTTCCATTCAATATAAATGAATCAGCATAGAAAATAAAGAGATATCAGATGACCATTACAATCATCTGATATCTCTTTATTCTTCTTCAAACAGAGCACTCCATTCTCCGTATCCGGCTGCTTCTAATTGATCTTTGGGAATGAACTTAAGTGCCGCCGAATTAATGCAGTAACGGAGACCATTAGGTGCCGGCCCATCATTAAATACATGGCCAAGATGAGAGTCAGCATGCCGGCTGCGCACTTCCGTCCGAATCATATTATGGGTTAAATCTTGCTTTTCTACGATGTCACTGTCATCTATAGGCTTCGTAAAGCTTGGCCAGCCGCAGCCCGCATCAAATTTATCCTTGGAGCTAAACAGCGGCTTTCCCGACACGATATCGACATAAATCCCCTCTTCGAATGTATTCCAGTATTCATTGTGAAAAGGCGGTTCCGTGCCATTCTTTTGCGTGACTTCATATTGCACGGCATTCAATCGCTTTTTCAGTTCAGCCTGATCTCTCTTCATCTTAATCCTCCTTCCAGTGGCTGCGAATAAAGGCGGCCCGTCCCGATCCTTCATGATAAGCCTGGTAGCGGTTAGGGTGTTTTTTGTAATAATCCTGATGATGCTCTTCTGCAGGGTAGAATACTTGGGCCGGCAAAATTTCTACGGCCACCGGCTTACGAAAGCGACCGCTCTCATCAAGCTGCTGTTTGGATTCTTCCGCCAGCTGGCGCTGTTCGTCCGAATGATAGAAGATAGCCGGGCGATAAGATGAGCCTCTGTCGTAAAACTGCCCTCCGGCATCGGTCGGGTCAATCTGTGCCCAATACAATTCCAGCAGCTTTTTATATGGAAAAACAGCGGGATCATAGGTGATTTGCACCGCCTCATAATGACCTGTCGTACCGTTGCAAACTTCTTCATAGGTAGGGTTTTCTTTTAACCCTCCCGTATAGCCTGACACCACTTTCTTAATACCTGGCTGCTCATCGAATGGTTTGACCATGCACCAAAAACAGCCACCTGCAAACGTCGCGTGTTCCTCCATTTTCTTCACCTCTCTATGTCATATATCCTCATTTTACCTGTTTTCATATGAAAGAGAAAAACATTTGCATACTAGAAAGCCCGGTTTATACCTCTATGCCAATCATAAAAACCAAATATCAGCAAGACTGCTGCTGTCTTGCTGATGGAGGTACCCTTGTGGCTCGCCAGATGTTCCGGAACCCTTCACAAGGGCTGTCCGGATCCCCTTTTACTGCTCTTTTGCAGGCAGCATCAGCGTAAACCGAATATCATCTTTCTTCAAATCAAATCGTTCTGCCCTCGCTTGCAGCCCGCTGTCTAATTTCATTTTGTCCAATGACAAATAAATCATTTTATCATTTGGCAGGATCTGCACCCAATCCGGAAGCGAATAATTATCTCTTGCTGCTTTCAAGACATAAGAGACCGGAAGATTGATTTTGCCGACTTTTAGCTCTTTTTGTTTTAACACGATATTTCCGTTTTTTAATGCTTTCGGCTCAAAGGTCATTTTATAATCTATTCTTTCGGAAAAAACAGAGACATGCCCGTACATTTCCACCTGATCGCGCAAATAAACATTATAATCAACGGGCAAGTTGTTGTTTATTCCTTTCTTCATGTACTTGTTGATTAACTGATTTAAATCCTCTTTATTAGCCTGCACATGAAATTTCACGTTCTCTTTTCCAGGAGCCGTCTGTCTGATCGGCTGATCCTTAATTGGTGAAAGGATTCCTGCTAATAGTATCGCCACAATTAATACATTGATAGCTAGCAATCCTATAAAAGCGTGCTTCCATCCTAATTTCATTGCTTATCTCCCATTCACAAACATGATTTTATCATTCGTTAATTCCGCTAATTTATCGCCTTTCATCGTTTGAAAAATCTTCTTGGCCATCCGCTCATAGCCGCGGTCATTGGGATGAAAATAATCTTTATATAATAAATTCTCGTCAGAATCTCTAAAAATATCATCCACAGCGACAAAGCAGGTTTGATTGTATTTCTCCACCGTGCTCTTTCCGGAGGCGTTCCAATCCTTTAAAATTTCATCTACTTCCTTCACCCCTGCCAGGACATTCATAAACGGATTGTAAAGTCCAACCAGCACGATGCCGGCCTCATTGTTGTTTTTTCTGATCGATTCTATAATCTGTTCCAGCTTTCGCTCAAACACTTTTCTTTCTGCATTAAACTTTTTGACGTCTAAATCGGTAAAATTCTCTTTAAATACTTTCATGATATCATTGCCGCCAATCGTCATAATGACGATATCCGCTTGCTTGATCGCCCGCTTCACTTTCCTCTCCTGCAGCCTTTCAAGCAGCTGATCTGTTCTGTTGCCTTTCACACCGTAATTCGTAAACTCCACCTGCCTTATTTCTTTCAGCTTCTCCAAGTCTTTAGCCAAATAAGGCACATACCCGCCGCTGTTCGTACTGTCTCCCACTCCTTCAGTTAAAGAGTCTCCTATGGAAACTACACGAAGGTCTTTAGGAAGCCATTGTTTCATGTTGCTTTCCTGCCCTGAACAGCCAGACAAGCTAAGCATGAAAACAAAGACAAGAATCCACGCTTTCTTCAAGTCTCTCACCCCGCTGCTTAAACTTCTCCTATTATCCCATTATAGCACATCCCTATGCCATGATCGCCTATACAAGTTCTTTGGTTTCGCCCATTTTGTGTTGTATAATGAGATGGATTACGATCATATATTGAAAAGGAGTTTTTTTATGCGAGCACTAATGTACTTAGCCGTGCTTGGCGGCTTGCTGCTGATAGCCGGCTGTTCTTCGGCATCTGATAAAGCAACGGAAAACAAGCAGGCGAAAGAGCAAGATACGGAATCTCATGCGCTGCATACCTTACCTAATGGAGATCTTCAAGAAACCACCGCATCCGCTGAAGAGATGCCTAATTTTTTGAAAGATAAAGAGGAGCAAATGCAATCCATTTACTTAGCTGCCGCACAAAACCCTGAGGTCTTGCAATTCATGCCATGCTATTGCGGCTGCGGGGAATCGGCTGGCCATAAAAGTAACTTGAACTGCTTTGTCGGTGAGATAAAGGAGGATAAGGTCGTTTGGGACGATCATGGCACACGCTGCGGTGTCTGTCTCGAAATTGCGGCAGAATCTGTACTAATGCACAAAGAAGGAAAAGCGCTGAAGGAGATTCGCAAATATATCGATCAAAAATACCAACAGGGATATGCTAAACCGACACCAACACCAATGCCTGCTTAACTGAATCTTTCCCAGACGGGATTAAACCCGCGAATGCCAACAAAAAAATGAACAGCTCCACCCTAAAAAGACTGTCCTGTATTATGAGGGACAGTCTTTTCTCTCTGCTTACTTAGCCCAGTACATAAAACCGATCGCGCCTAAACCGGTGTGAGTTGAGATAACCGGTGTCGTCGTTTCGATTTCTATCTCACCAAAGCCGGTCAATTCATAAATCTTTTCCTTCAGCTTATGCGCCAATTCGTGTCCGCCTGCATGAACCAACCCTACTTTTAATAACTGTTTCCCTTTCAGTTCTTCCATCAGCTGATTGGTTAAGAACTTGACTACTTGCGCATGGCTGCGCACCTTGGTAACCGGGGTTAATTCGCCCGTATCCAGATTGGCAATCGGCTTAATATTCAACAGGGAGCCGATGAAGCCCTTCGCTTTGCCGATTCTGCCGCCTTTGACCAGATTTTCAAGCGTATCGACCACAACATAAAGCTTGGTCTGTGAGCGAATTTCACTCAGCTTGGCGATAATGTCCTCAACGCTGCAGCCAGTTTCAGCCATCTTAGCTGCTTCAATCACCTGAAATGAAAGAGCTCTTGAAATGTAGCAGGAGTCGATAACTGTGACATCCGCCTCACTCATCTCTGCTGCTTGCTCAGCTGTGCGCACCGTTCCGCTCATCTTGCCCGTCATATGAATCGATAGAATCTTGCTTCCATCTTTCCCTAATTCGTTATAAATTTCTACAAAACGTCCCACAGGGGGCTGAGAGCTTTTCGGGAGCTCCGCCGCCCGTTCCATCCGCTTTAAAAATTCATCCGGGGAGATATCCACCCCGTCCAAATAGGACTCTCCGTCTATAAAAAGCGTTAAAGGAATCTTAGTAATCCCATATTTATTTAGTACTTCTTCCCTTAGATCCACTGATGAATCCGTAACAATTTTAATTTTTTGCAATCCTTCACACGTCCTAACTATCGCAATCAATCTCTTGCCATTATACCGTTAATTCATACGAAGTAAAACAAGATTTTGGACTTTTCCTCTTAAACTCTTATTTCATTTGACTTAACGACATTTGAATCAATTGCTGCGTATGGGCAGCCACCTTCTTTAATTCATATTCTTCAAAAATATCAGGATCCAGCGCCGGCAGAATTTCTATTACAATTTGAGCTGGGGTCAGCTTTTTACGGTTATTCTTCTCAAAGATATGAGAAGTGCCTTTAATGGCAATGGGCACAATTGGAATGCGCGCTTCTTTCGCCATGCGAAACGCACCTGATTTAAATGGCTTCAGTTCTCCCCCCTTGCTTCTGGTTCCTTCCGGGAAGATCAGCAGACTGTGGCCGCTTTTTAATATTTGAATGCCGTCTCGCAGCATTTTTACGGCATCACGCCGATTTTCCCGATTAATATAAATGCAATGAAGTGCTTCCATCCAATCACGGATGATCGGTACTTTTTTCATTTCCACCTTTGATATAAATCCAAACGGCTTTTCAATATAACCGAGCAATGCCGGCACATCAAAATCCCCTTCATGATTGCTCACGAAAAGCACCGCTCCTTCAGGCAAATGCTCCTGCCCGCTGATCGAAACACCCGATCCCGTTTGCCTGACGACCGACCGCGCCCAGCGCTTGGGCAATTCATGGATTTGCTTATCATATTCTGCTTTATGGCTTTGTGCCAATGCTTTATTTCTCCGCAAAGTCGGCAAACTTCCAACTAGCGTTCCCATTAAGAATAGAACAAAATATATGATCCGAAACATCTTTCTCCTCCTGCCAGCCCTGCTAAAAGTAAGAAAAAAAGCAGAACCGCTCTGCTATTTATGTCTTTCTTTCATATATCCGAGATTGATAATCATACGGATTTTTCTCATTTTTAGGACCTTGCTTAACTGACACAGCGGTCCATTCCTTCCAGTTGATTTCGTCCGGGAAGTATGTATCTCCTTCAAATTCTTCCTCAATGACCGTCACATATAGACGATCGGCAAACGGCAGCAGCTGTTTAAAAATTTCCGCTCCTCCCGTAACGAACCATTCTCCGCCATTTTCGGCTTTAGCCATTAATTCATCAGCTGAATGAATGACCGTGCAGCCTTCCGCCTGATAGCTTGGATCGCGGGTTAAAATGATGTTCTCGCGGCCGGGAAGCGGCTTTCCGATCGACTCGTACGTTTTTCTTCCCATGACAATCGGATGTCCGAGCGTCGTTTCTTTAAAAAACTTTAAATCTTCCGGCAGTCGCCAAGGAAGCCGATTGTTGCTGCCGATTAAACCGTTTTTATCCATGGCCCAAATAAATGAAATCATGCCATCCTTCCTTTCTGTCACTACACAGCTACCGGTGCTTTAATAGCCGGATGCGGATCATAGCCCTCAAGTGAAATATCTTCCATATCAAACTCAAAAACAGAGGATTTATCCGGATTTAATCTTAATTTTGCAGGCGGCTTTGGTTCCCGCTGCAGCTGTGTTTTCACCTGTTCGATGTGATTGGTATAAATATGAGCGTCGCCAAGCGTGTGAATAAATTCACCAGGCGCTAAGCCGCATTCATGCGCCACTAGGCATGTTAATAAAGCATAGCTGGCGATATTGAACGGCACGCCCAAGAAAACGTCCCCTGATCGCTGATACAGCTGGCAGGATAGCTTTCCTTCCGCTACATAGAATTGAAACAACGTATGGCATGGCGGCAAAGCCATCGAAGGGATGTCTTCTGGATTCCAAGCAGACACAATCAGCCGGCGAGAGTCCGGATTGGTCTTAATCATGCGGATTACATTTTGCAGCTGATCAATTGTTTCTCCCTGCGTTGTCTTCCAGGCGCGCCATTGGCTGCCGTACACGTCTCCGAGTTCCCCGTAAACCTTAGCGAACGCCTCATCCTTTATTATTTTTTCTTTAAACAGCTGCATTTGCTGTTGATATTGTTCATTGAACACAGGATCCTCTTGCGCCCGCAAACCAAAATCGGTCATATCCGGTCCTTGATAATCGCTGCTTTCCACCCAGTTTTTAAAGGCCCACTCATTCCATATATTGTTATTATGCTGCAATAAATAACGAATGTTCGTGTCCCCTTTAATAAACCATAATAGCTCGCTTACAATTAAGCGAAAGGGGATCCGTTTTGTCGTCAATAGCGGAAATTCTTCCTGTAGCTGAAAACGCATTTGATAGCCGAAAGTGGAAAGGGTTCCCGTTCCGGTCCGATCTGACTTTCTCACTCCATTCGCTAAAATCTCACGGCAAAGAGTTAAGTATTGCTGTTCGTTTTGGCTCAAGCTGTTCACTCCTATCCATTATTACCATTCTTATTCTATTGAAAGGCCCTTCTTTGTTCAAGCTAATTCAATAACGCCAAAATGAAAGGCGGACGTTTTGCGCACTTGCTGCTGAAAGCCGAGCTGCTGAAATCTTTCTGACCGAAAGTGATCCTTTAATACGACCCGCTTTCTGGCCACCCGCATCGCTTCAGCCACCGCATCTTTAGAAAGGTGATCATAGAGCGCAAAATGCCTTAATCCGGCAATCCCTTCGGACTGTTCCACTGTTTCTGCAAACATTGGATCAAAGTACACGACGTCATAAGAGTTGTCAGGCAAAGAGCGCAGCACCTCTTGATAGGGGCTGGATATGACTTCAATCCGCTCCATTGCCCCCTCCAACTCTTTGCAGGGGGCGGGCCACTCTTTTAGCCCGCGGCTGACAATATAGGCAAGAAGAGGATGGCCTTCAATTCCCGTTACTTTTCCGCCGGCGCCGGCCACTAGGCTGGCAACGATGCAATCGCTAGCGAGACCGAGTGTACAATCCAGTACCGACATGCCCGCTGTAAGATTAGCAGCCGCAATATAAGGATCCTCTTCTCCCCGCAGCAGCCGCTTGACGCGAAAAGCCGCTGAATTCGGATGGAAGAAAAAAGGCTGCTCTTGCCCCAGCGCATACAGCTCCAGCCGATCTCTCGCTACGATCAAACAGCCTGTTTGGTACTCTTGCTGCAAAGCGTGTATCGACCGCTTTTTTCTTTTGATAAAAGGGTAGCCTAGCTCATCGGCTGCTCGCTGTGCTTTCATGTTCAAGTTTTCATCCGGTTTTCCTGCAGTTGAAATAATCATGCCGGCTCCTTCCTACTGGTGCATTCGCTTCTTAAAGCGCAAGCCGGCCGCTTATTTGCTTGCTGCAAATAAACGAGCCGGCTGTCCTTCGTATTCCATCCGATGGAGAGCTGAAGCAGAATGGGGATCATCCCCAGCACCATCTATTCGATTACTTGCAATGCTGATCGAAAGCGGATGTCAAGTTAGTTATAATAGAACTGATATCCTGGCCTTCTATTTGCTCCCGCGGAATGAAATGAACCACTTCTCGCCCCTTTAACAGCGCCATCGACGGAGAAGATGGCTCATATCCATCAAAATAGGTGCGCATCTCCGCCGTTGCTTCTTTATCCTGACCGGCAAATACGGTCACTAAATGATCGGGAGCCGGTTCATGTAAAATGGCTTGAGCCGCTGCCGGGCGTGCGAGACCGGCGGCGCAGCCGCAAACTGAATTCACCACAACTAAAGTGGTGCCTTCCACCTCTTTCATGAAGTCGCTTACTTCCGCCGCTGTTACTAGCTCCTTAAAGCCGGCATTCGTTAACTCCGCCCGCATTGGCTGCACCATTTGCCGCATATATTCTTCATAAGCATTCATTCGTTATTCCTCCGTATCTTGTTTTGTTCTTGCTTCCGTCATTTGTTTCCAGACAGATCCCTTGGCTTGTTCGCCGCCTCGAATGCGCTCCAGCGCCATTTTCACTTGCATTTTCACTTCAAACTCAGGATCATTCTCCGCCGCTTCCAAAGCGGGCAATGCGGTTTCATCTCCCGCTTCATATAGAAACATCGCCGCCCGCCAGCGGACAATTTTGCTTTTATCCTGCAAAGCCTTGCACATAGCGGGGATCGCTTCTTTAAAGCCAAGGTCGGACAAACAATCTCCCGCAGTTCGGCGAACGGTCACCGTTGGGTCTTGCAATCCTTTGTACAAAAACGGCAAGACTTTTTTATCTTCGATCATGCCAATGTACACCACAGCCAAGCGGCGAATCGCCGGTTTACTGTCTTCAAGCGCCAACGATAAGACGGGTAAATCACCAAGTTCAGGATCCTCAAGCTGTTCCATCCATTGATAACGGCGGCGCCAATCCTCTTCTTCCAGCCACATGGCTTCCGTCAGCTTTACCATGCTTCTTTTTTTCTCAGGAACCGGCTTTCCTGCTGCTCCGTGTTCTGCCAGCGCATTCAATCGTTCTTTAGGGTAAGCGGCGATGATTTCTTCAATTGTTTCTTTGCCAATATCTGTCAGATCGCCATAACGGACTCCGTAATCTTGCCATTCCCTTTGCAGCACATAATTATCATCCGACAGCTGCGCTTTCTGGAACGCTTCCAGAAAATAATCAGGCAAAGCGAAGCGCTTTTCTTCTGTTGCTGAAGTTAACTTTAACTGAATCGGAATGCCTTTAAACATTTGAATTGCCGCTTGAACTTCTCCGTATGCTTCTTGCGGCCCAGCCGGCTTTTCTTCTTGAGCTGTTTCTCCGAATACGCGGCGCACCTTAAGAAGTATTTGCTGCCAATCATATTTGCCGTTTCGTTCAACCGCCAAAAAGTCAGCAACATGATAGATTCCTTTCACGCCTTCAATCTTTAAGATCGACTTCAGCGGTTCTGCCGCCTCGTTTGCCTGATCGGCTTTATAATTATTGCTAGTGCCGGCCGGCAGCTCTTCATCCAGTAATATTTTCATTGTATTCGGGCTTGGCGTCGGTTCGATCTTTATAATTTTCAAGCAACGTCTCTCCTTTTCTACAGTAACGCTCAGCTGACCTCTTGCCGGGACAGCTGCTCACCGTGCATTCCTTGATTGAGCTTCAATCACACATCTGGTTACGGCCATTCTACCACAAAAAAATTTGGCGCTTGACTGATTTGCTCATTAGACAAACTCAGACAAATAACTCCAGCGTTCAATTAAGTGTTCAAGCTCCTCGTTCAGCGCCTCCAGCTCTTCGCTCAATAATTGCGCTTTCTCAAAATCACTTCCTGCTTGGTTAAGCTCTTGTTTTGCTTCAGCTATCCGCTTTTCTACTTGGGCTATCTTCTCTTCCAGTCCTTCCCATTCGCGCTGCTCATGATAGCTTAATTTCTTTTTGGCTTTTTTAGTAGGCTTTTCTTCCTTAGCAGCTGTTTTGACGGGGGAAGCTTCTTCTTTAACGGCTTCCGCTTGCTGTTTCAGATAATCGCTGTAAGATCCATAATAGGAATCAATCACACCATCCCCTTGAAAAATCAGCAATCGACTAGCAGTCTTATCAAGAAAATACCGATCATGGGAAACGGTAATCACCACGCCAGGAAAATCTTCTAAATAGTCTTCCAGCACCGTTAGCGTTTCCGTGTCAAGATCATTGGTCGGTTCATCCAGCAGCAATACATTGGGCTGGGCCATTAAAAGCTTTAATAAATAGAGACGGCGCTTCTCTCCACCGGATAATTTATAAATAGGGGTGCCGTGCACATGCATCGGAAATAAAAATCGTTCCAGCATTTGCGCTGCCGAGAGCTGATCGCCACTTTTTGTTGTAACCACTTCCGCTGATTCGCGGAGATAAGCGATCATGCGCATATTCTCATCCATGTCCGTTCGCTCTTGCGTATAATACGCCGCTTTCACCGTTTGGCCAGTCAAGAGCTCTCCGCTGTCAAATGGAATATTCTCAGTCAGCAAATTTAAAAATGTTGATTTCCCGCTGCCGTTCTTTCCGACGACCCCTATGCGGTCTCCCGGATGAACGAGTAAATTAAAATCTTTAAGTATAACGTTTTCCCCGAAAGCCTTCGAGACTTCCCTTAATTCAAATACTTGCTTCCCTAACCGAGTCCCCTTCATGGATAAGTCGATCTGCTCTTTATTGGGGCTTTGTCCGAGTGAGCCTTCAATTTCTTTGAAACGGTCCGCCCGGGCTTTTTGCTTCGTCGATCTGGCTTTCGCGCCCCGACGCATCCATGCTAATTCCCGGCGGTATAAATTGCGGCGCTTTTCTTCCGCCGCCGCTTGCTGCTCTTCACGTTCTGCTTTAGCGGCCACATAGCTTTGATAGTTTCCTTTATAGGAATAGATATGTCCTCCGTCTAATTCAAACATGCGATTGGTGACGTTATCAAGAAAATAACGGTCGTGGCTGACTAATAATACAGCCCCTGAGTATTTGCTTAAGTAGTCCTGAAGCCAATTGACCGTTTCATAATCTAGATGGTTGGTCGGCTCATCCAAAATCAAAAGGTCTGGCGTTTCAATTAATACTTGCGCTAAGGCTACTCGTTTCTTCTGGCCGCCTGACAGCTCACCAATTTTGCGGCTGAAATCAGCCACTCCCAATTTGGTTAAAATCACTTGTGCATTCGTGTTCGCTTCCCACGCTTCGAGCGCATCCATTTTCTTTTGCAGTTCAAACAGCCGATCCGCCACTTGCTGATCTCCCGGCTCCCGTTCCAGCGCCCCCAAGGTGCTTTCGTATTCCTTTAACAGCTGAACGATTGGGGCTTCACTTAAATACAGCTGATCCATAACCGTCAACTGCGGGTTCATATCCGGTTCCTGCGGCAAGTATGCAATGGAATAATCATTGGGTGCGGTGATTTGACCGCTGTCGGGAACGTCTTTCCCAGCTATAATCTTTAACAAGCTGGATTTTCCAGTTCCATTTACGCCAATCAGCCCAATTCGATCTTTCTCACTGATAGAGAAAGTCAAGCTGTCAAACAGCGTCTTTTCACCATAGGACTTCGTTACTTCGCTTACAGTTAAAACTCTCATTATATTCTTCCACTCCCGAGCGTCATAAATCTGTTGGGTTCCGCATCTAAAATGCCATCAGTCTCCCTCTTGAAAAAATGGAGCAAGAGAAGTCATGGCGCCTAAAGGTCCGATTGGATCGGACCTGCAAGAGGCAGGTGGCAAAGGCGCTGCAATAGGACATTGCGATGGCCGTCTTTGCTCTTCTTTTCAACAGAGGAGAAGCACAAGCCCCCTCTGTTTTGGAGTCACTTTATTGAATTGCTTGCGATCACTTGTAATGTGTCTGCGATAAATCCTACAAGCGCTGCCATTTCATCCATCATTTCCTCGGTAATGATCCGGTTGAAATGGAGGTGCCATTCGGCAGCCTTACCTGTTAAGCTGGAGTTTATTTGTTTTCGTTCCATCAGCCGGCCCTTTCCCCACAATTCTTCCAGCTTACTCATTTTCATTTCCGTCAAACTCGAGGCTGAACCCGAATAAATAATTTCCATTGTCACACCGGGAACAGCTCCTGGCAGCTGCATCAGTTCACCCGCCAGCTGTTTTACATCGGCTTGAATACTGATCGCTGCCTGAACCTCAGGAGCGGAGTTCAATGAAAAAACAATGGATGATTCCCTGGACATCGTCGCAAGGTCCACCGCATCTTTTCTTTCATGAACTTGAAATAAACCGGCTAAGTCCCGATCATACACTTCCCCATGAATGATAAATTTGATGTTATCGAAAGCGGCAGGATCGAACAAAAAACCTCCTCCTTCTCTCAAAAAGATGGAGGATGGTGATGCCATCCCCCCCTTATCTTCTTAAAACAGACCGATCGCTCTTCCGTGTTTGTCTACATCCATCGAGCAGGCTGCCGGTTTTTTGGGCAGGCCGGGCATTGTCATTACATCTCCCGTTAAAACCACAATAAAGCCGGCGCCGATCTTCGGTATTAATTCGCGAATATGAATCGTAAAGCCTGCCGGACGGCCTCCTTTTGCAGGATCATCGCTCAATGAATACTGCGTTTTCGCCATGCATACCGGCAGTCCGCCCCAGCCGCGCTCCGTAAATTCTTTCAGCTGCTTTTCCGCTTTGGAAGAGAATTCAACCCCTCTTCCTCCATAGACTGTTCTCACGATGGCTGTTATTTTTTCAGTTAGAGGCTGATCAAGCTCATATAAAGGTTTAAAATCAGCTGGCGTCTCATCGATTATCCGAATGACTTTCTCGGCTAAATCTAAGCCGCCAGCGCCTCCTTTCTCCCATACTTCCGTTAAGGAAAACAGCACTCCTTCTTCCTGGCACCATTTCTCTAACTGCTTGATTTCCGCTCCGGTATCCGTTGCAAAGCGGTTGATAGCGACGACAAATGGCACCCCGAATGCTTGAACCGTTTCCATATGCTTCTTTAAATTGGCTAAACCGGTGTGAAGCGCCTCTTCGTTTTCTTCCTTCAGCAGCTCTTTTGGCTGTCCGCCATGCATTTTCAGGGCGCGAATGGTTGCCACGATCACAACAGCACTAGGATGTATCCCTGCGGCTCTAGATTTTATATTGAAAAATTTCTCCGCACCAAGATCCGCTCCGAAACCAGCTTCTGTGACAACATAATCAGCGAGCTTCATCGCTGTTTTGGTAGCCATCACGCTATTGCAGCCATGAGCTATGTTCGCAAATGGGCCGCCGTGGATAAGAGTTGGCGTGTGTCCGATCGTTTGGACTAAATTAGGTTTTAATGCATCTTTCAACAGCAATGTCAGCGCTCCGGCAGCGCCTAAGTCTCCGCAAGTGACTGGCTGCTTATCTCTGTTGTAGCCAATGATCATTCGCGATAATCGGCTTTTCAAATCCTCAAGGCTATCCGCCAGGCAAAGAACCGCCATGATTTCAGACGCTACTGTAATATCAAATCCGTCCTCACGCGGCACACCCTGCGCTGCCCCGCCAAGTCCGATGACCACTTGACGAAGCGCGCGGTCATTGAGATCAACCGCCCGCTTCCAAACGATGCGGCGTTGATCAATTTGCAGTTCATTTCCTTGATGAATATGATTGTCAATCAATGCAGCGAGCGCATTGTTAGCGGTTGTGATCGCATGAATGTCTCCAGTGAAATGAAGATTAATCTCTTCCATTGGAATCACTTGGGCATAGCCTCCGCCGGCAGCTCCTCCCTTGATCCCCATCGTGGGACCTAAAGAAGGTTCACGCATCGCCGCCATTGTGTTTTTGCCCAGCTTATTTAAGGCATCCGCCAAGCCAACTGTAACCGTCGATTTTCCTTCTCCAGCCGGCGTTGGATTGATGGAGGTCACGAGAATGACTTTCCCGTCCGGATTTGTCTGTAACCGTTCAAGCGCTTCAAACGCTAACTTCGCCTTTGTTTTTCCGTATTGTTCAATATCCTCTTCCTGAAGGCCAATTTTTGCGGCAATTTCCTTTATTGGCTTTATAACAGCTGCTTGCGCTATCTCTATATCGCTTTTCATATTTGTATGTACAGTCATTCTTCTTCCTCCAGACTTATCTAACATAAGAAAATAAGAAAACTACCTAGTTGCTTAACAAAATCCGGCCATTCCACGACTGAAGCGGCAGCATCTTTTTTAAAAAACCGGGAGATGAGAGATCCTCATGTTTGAAGCTTCGCTCTATTTTCACCGTGAAGACAGACCGTTTACTATGTCTGCCCGCCTATAAGCCGCTTTTTACTCTCATTGTAAGTGAAACCTCTGATAAAGAGCAATAAAAATAAACCGTTCTTACACAAGAACGGCTTACGCAGGTGACGCGGATGGCTGGACAAGCGGGCTATTAGAAAAGTAGCGTAATGACTCCGTTTGAATATAATCAAATAATTGCTCATCTATAAAAGGAATATACTGCTTGGCAATGGCCCAAGCATTTCTTTCTATTTTTTCCAGAACAGAAATCTGATTCGTTTCAGCCAGCCGCTCACTTAATAGAGCCAGTTCTTTATCTAGTGCATGGCCTAATTCATGAGCCAGTACAATCCATTCGTATTCCCGCAGCCGATCAAGCGAGCCGAGGAGTCTTTTGCACTGAATCTCTATATCCTGGCGATACAGCGTGATCGCATGCGTGCTGGCTGAATATTTTCCGCCCACGCATCTCGATCCAGGAAAGGATTCTTCCATTTTCAATTGCAGAGTCGGATCCGCATTCTTTATAAAGGAGAAAAAATAATCCATCGTTTATATCTCATTTCCTTTTGTTTTTTTATGATGTGCAGCAATTAACAACCTCCTGCTGTACTGTATCCCGCATGTATGCGCCGTCAGTCTCCCGCTTCCACAATAAACAATAGAGGGAGAACTAAAAGGCGAAGCGAAGAACCGCGGCAGCTGAAATGCCGATTCGTTCGAAGCTGCAAAGGCACTGCAAGATTAGCCTTTATTCTTCTTTTCAGCAGCAGCGAATGAAAGAAATCCCCGCTCTTTGTAGGTTCCTTTATGGATGGAAAAGCTTCCAGAACAGCAGAAAAAACACCGCCTAATGAAGGAGCGGCTCTTT
The DNA here is from genome assembly GCF_002797355.1 of Bacillus xiapuensis. Classification (GTDB taxonomy): domain Bacteria; phylum Bacillota; class Bacilli; order Bacillales; family Domibacillaceae; genus Bacillus_CE; species Bacillus_CE xiapuensis. The sequence goes on from NZ_KZ454939.1 coordinate 1,663,553, forward strand.
ATTCGTCATGTTTTTTGGCGTTTGAAATCAGGTTCTTTTGAAGGGAAGGGTTTTCATTAAAAAACTCTATTAGATCCGCAATTCTGTCAATGGAATCCCAGCTCAAGTGGTGTTCAATTCCTTCCACATCATTATAGATGTTCTCTTCTTTTACACCGATGAGACGGAGAAACTCCTCTAACAGATCATGACGTGCGACAAGCCGCTTGCCGATATTCTTTCCTTTGTCGGTCAGGATCAGCCCGCGATACCGTTCATAAACGAGATATTCGTCCCTATCCAATTTTTGAACCATCTTCGTGACAGAGGATGGATGAACTGAAAGAGCTTCAGCAATATCAGAGACACGCGCATACCCTTTTGTATCTATAAGTAAATAAATTTGCTCTATATAATCTTCCATGCTAGGTGTAGGCATTGGAACCCTCCTGAATTTTACTCATAAGATAAAGTTTACTATAATAATGTGTGGAGTACAAGGTGAGGAAAACATCCGGGAGCCCCCTTGCCTTCTGCTAAATTGTTTGCAAAAAATTGATTTCAAAAAAACTTGAATTCTTTTCCTCTCTTTTCTTGACTAATATATGGAGATATTGTATATTGAAGACATTACTTATAGAAAACCTGTAAGTGATGAATATTTTGATTTGAGCACATAAAGATATAATGTGTTTCGAAGATTTAGGAGGATTCATTATTATGCAAAACGGTAAAGTAAAATGGTTTAACAACGAAAAAGGTTTCGGATTTATCGAAGTGGAAGGCGGAGACGACGTATTCGTTCACTTCACAGCAATCGAAGGTGACGGCTACAAATCTTTAGAAGAAGGTCAAGAAGTTTCTTTTGAAATCGTGGAAGGAAACCGCGGACCTCAAGCTGCTAACGTTACTAAGCTATAATAACCTAAAAGCGCTAAAGCCGGCATAAGTTGCCGGCTTTTAATTTTTTCTCCCATCACTCGGCAAGCTGCTCTCCGCATTTTTTAAGCTGCTCTCCGACTGTGCATTGAGTTATGCAGAATTTATGCGCATAAGCCTTTCCGTATTCTTTGCGAAAGGTTGCTTTTAATAAACAGCCTTGACAATAAGTTTGAAGCAAGTTCTCTACTTGATCAAATACTTGCTTTCGCTTCAACTTCCTCACACCCTTCCTGCCCGTTCTAGGCCGCTTCTTTACGACAGAATCGCATGACTGCGGACAAACACTTCCTGTAATGCCTGATTAGCTAATTTATCCGCTTCTTTATTCCGTTTTCTTTCAATCGGCTTGTATGCAGGCTGAATCCCAAGCTTATCAATCGCTTGTTCAATCCGATCCAGCCAGCTGTTTAGCCCTTGTTCAAAGCACGGCCACTCTCCGGCCAGCTGCTTTAATACCACTTGTGAATCTCCCTTTATTGTAACGGGAATTTGTTTCACTCCTATTTTTTCGAGCTCCTGAACAGCCCGATATAAAGCTGCATATTCCGCTTCATTATTGGAAGATAATTGCATCAGCCGTTCATTCACACGGAGCCGCCACTGTTCACCGTTCTTTTTGTAGTAAACGGCAACTCCGATGCCTGATGCTCCGGTCTGAAGATCGTATCCTCCATCAAAATACACTTCTACTTCACCTGGCTCCTCATCCAATTGCCGATTCAGTTTACTAAATTCCTTCAATGTCCATTCATTCTGCATTTCATCCATGATGGCCACCGCTTTCAATCGCCCGCTCTTTTGCAAGTCTTCAATGATCGGACGCACATCTTCCTTTGGCAGCCAATTCGATTGGAAATCTGCTTTTAGCCCCTTCTTATCGTATGTCCATCTAATCTGCATCTTCATGGATATCCCCTCTTTCTTCTTGACCGATATGTTCAGTTTTGTATAATGTACGTTAGGCGTTAAGTGATCCTTCCAACAGCCGGAGTTTTCTCTGTTAAATAAGCACGAAAACGAACCTTGCAGCGTCTTTGCATCCTGCAGGCCCGAACGAACCGGACCTTTAGGTGCGTGTTCTCCCGCTTCGCCTTTTGCTTCTCCCTTCCACTTATGAAGGGGCATACGGCAACTTATATGCGAGATCAAACAATTGAACCCATTCGCCATATGGCAGGAGGAGTATCATGTTTAATGAATGGTTTGGATTTATTTTTGTTCTAGTTAACTTTACTATATTTTTAGCCATGTATCGACTGTTTGGCCGCACAGGGCTGTTTGTCTGGGTCGGAATTTCTACCATTTTGGCTAATCTGCAGGTGGTAAAAACGATTGAAATATTTGGTTTAACAGCCACTTTGGGAAATACCATGTACGGAACGGCCTTTTTAGCCACCGATTTGCTGAATGAGCGATACGGGAAAGCAGCTGCAAAGAAAGCGGTTTGGCTCGGCTTCTTTACCCTGCTGATGATGACAATCATCATGCAAATGGTATTGCTTTTTGAACCGGGATCTTCCGATTTCGCCCAAGGGCCAATGGAGGATTTATTTACTCTTTTGCCGCGCATTGCGATCGGAAGTCTGGCTGCTTATTTAATCAGCCAGTTTGCAGATGTTTATATTTTCTCCTTTTTGCAGAAAAAATTCCCGAAAGACTCACAGTTCTGGATTCGAAACAACGGCAGTACAATGATTAGCCAGCTCCTTGATACATTCGTATTTACAACCATCGCTTTTCTTGGAGCATTTCCCCCGGAGGTTTGGCTGCAAATTTTCTTTTCTACGTATGCCTTGAAATGGATTGTCGCTGTGATTGATACTCCATTTGGCTACTTGGCCAAGCGCTTTCCTGAATAAGGAGAATAAAGACGTCAGGCTGATTGGCACAGTTCATCTATGCCAATTATTTTTATGAAAACAGCCGGCAATGAAACTTGCCCATATTGCCAATCATTGTACTTTTCCGTAAAATGAACTTCTACAAGGGAGGGGAAAGCTATTGATTGAAGTGTACACGGATGGAGCCAGCACAGGTTCACCCGGATGGGCAGGGGCTGGCATTTTCATTAAAAGGAAAAGAGAAGTGGAAAGACACTCCTTTCCGCTTGGGCGGTGCGATGTGCATGAAGCCGAATTTCAAGCGGTGATAAAAGCAATGGAGCTGCTGAGGAACGAAAAGGCGGAAGTGATTTCACTTAGAAGCGACTCTCAAACGGTGGTGCAAGCGATCGAAAAGCGATATATTCACAAACAGCAATATAAACCGCTTTTATCCGCCATCTTGCAGCTAGCAGAAACGTTTCCGCTGTTTTTTATCAAATGGGTGCCCAGTAAAGAAAACAAGGCTGACTCACTGGCCCGAAAAGCAATTCGCCTCAACGAAAGAGCAGACGGACTATAAGACTGCCTTGTGAGCTTTCTTTATTGTTTCGCAAGCGCCTTCAATTGAGGTATCGCTTATGTCATCATGGAACATGCGATTGAAGAGCCAACCTTCCTTACAGCTTTCCTGCTTTTGCCGGCGATTCTGTGCCATCGCCGGCAAGCGCCACCCTAGTAAAAAAGCGGCGCATCCTCCTGCATTACCGGATGAATAGCCTCTCGAAACTGCTGTTTCTCTGACTGCTTGCGGAGCCTTCCCCCGTTCGGAAGCTGCCGATTATTTGAGCAGCCCCTGAGATTCCGCAAACTGCATAGCCTCTATTCGACTGTCTGTTTTTTGCTCTTTCAGCCGCTCAAGCAAAGATAAAAAGAAGCTGCCATCAAACTGTTTTTGGGCCTTCAGTGTGATTTCCACCGCCGCCTTCACTAGACAATCAGAGGCATCTGTATATTTCTTCCCGAAATAAATGAAGGCAATCATATCATCTGAAAACTTAAAGCCTTTCGCTTCAAGGCACAATAAATAGGCATCTAACGTTTGATCCTTCCTCATTTCATTTTCACCTCTAACTTTATCGAAACGGATGGGCGCTTTCCGCAGCTGCTAACTGGGCGAGATGACGGCGAAGAACTTTCAATTCCAGCTGCTCCACAGCTTGCTCAGCTGCGCTGCTGATGCCTTCCCATCTAGCGTCATGAATACTCCATTCCAATGGTACTCGGCAGTCAATTTGCGCCAGCTGCTGAAAGACGCGGAGCCTTGCCACATCTTCTGTTATATTTCTGCGCTGGGCGGGGGTTAATTGATCCGCATTCTGCAAAATTTGCTCTATCGTTCCGAATTGCTGAATTAATTTAAAGGCTGTCTTTTCACCGATTCCCTTCACACCGGGATATCCGTCGCTCGGATCTCCCATGAGTGCCTTCACATCAATAAATTGCTTCGGCGTTACTCCGTACTGCTCCTGAAAACTCTGTACTGAATGAGTCAAGTAACGGCCAAAGCCCTTCTGCAAAAGCATCACCTCAATATTATGATCTAAAAGCTGCAACAAGTCTTTGTCTCCTGTTAAGATCGTGACTCTCCGCTCTTTATGGTCGCTTTTGGCAATCGTACCGATGCAATCATCCGCTTCATAGCCGGCCAATCCGATATTCGGGAACGAAAAAGAAGCCGCTACATCCTTCGCTAAGTCAAATTGGGGAATTAATTCCACAGGCGGCGCCGAGCGATTCGCTTTGTACGCAGCAAATAAGTCATTTCGAAATGTTTGGCTTCCCATATCCCAGCAAACAGCCACATGAGTCGGCTGAACATGCTCTACAGCCATTAATAAATGCTTCATAAATCCTTGCACGCCATTCGTCGGCATGCCTTGAGAATTTATCATAAACTGCCTGCTGACCGCCGTCGCAAAAAAAGCTCGAAACAATAAGGCCATGCCATCAGCCAGCAGCAAATGTTCTTGTTTATTCATTTTCTCACCTCCATACTATTCTACCACATTCACAATCTCTTATTAAAAAAGACAAGACAACAATCTTTTTCCCACAAAAAACTGCCCCCTTATAGAGGCAGTCAGCTCTTTATTCACTCTCTCCCTTTGCCACCGGCAGTTCTTGATAGGAAGACCAATCGCTGTAGCTTCCCGCATACAGCTTAACATCACGAAAGCCGGCTGCTTTCAACGCGATAATATTAGGCGTAGCGGAAACTCCGGAGCCGCAATAGACAATGACCGGCTTGGTGCGGTCGAGCTTGCGGAAGCGTTCCATTTGCTGCTGCGGGGATTTCCAATACCCCTCTTTTAAACTGTCTAGAAAGAAATAGTTTTGAGCGGAAGGTATATGCCCCGGCACTCTGTCAAGCGGTTCCACTTCCCCTTTATAGCGCTCAGCGGCGCGCGAATCAATCAGTGTAGCTGGAGCGCCGTGCAAAGCCGCTTCCTTGACCTCCTCCAACGTTGCAAGCCAATCCGTCTGCAGATTAATAGCAAGCTGGCCCAGAGCAGGCGGAGGAATTTCTTGTGTGACTGGCAGCCCTTGTTCCTTCCACGCTTTGAACCCGCCGTCCAGAACATACACCTTTTCATGTCCTATATACGAAAGCAGCCACCAGAAGCGCCCCGCAAACATAGCTTCTCCCTGATCATAGGCCACCACCGTTGACCGCTCCGTAATTCCGAAGGACTCCAGCACAGCCTGTAGCTGCTTCACATCCGGCAGCGGGTGCCGGCCACCGTGGGTCTGTTCAGGGCCGGATAAATGGCGTTCCAAATCCGCGTAAAAAGCGTTGGGAATATGGCCGGCTTTATAAGCTTCCTCTCCAGCCTGAGGATCCATTAAATGAAATCGGCAGTCGACAATAACTACATCCGGCTGATCCATGCATGCGGCCAGCCACTCAACAGATCGTATATAATTCAAAGCGTTCTCCTCCTTTAATGGCGGCTCGCTATTACCAGCTGCCAAAAGCCTTTTTTCATGAGCCGAATAACCGGCTCTTTCGGATTCCAACAGTCAAATCGATACTCAGGCTTCGTGTGATAACCTAAACGGCGGCAAAAATAACGCATACCTCTTTCATTTTTCATCGGCTGAAAGTGGCGGCATGTGGCGCATGCGTGAAAACGGCGGATTATTTCATCCTTGTGTTTGCTGAAGTTCAACCAGCGTCATCTCCCATTCCTCAATGCTCTCCGCATGATCCAGCACTTCAAGCCATGCGCTGAACTGTTCTTTTATGTCTGTAAGGATCGTTTCCTTGATTATTTCCATGCCCGAATGCAATTCTTCAAATGCCCAATCCCGCATTTTTTCTTTTTCGGCTGCTAAGTAACGATCAGCGAGAGCAGAGATTTTTTCTTCCAATTGCTCTTGCATTATTTGCTTCTCATTTTTCTCAAAGAAAGTCTTGGCGTTTTTATAAAGAGCCAATTCTTTAGCAAATGCCGATAATGATTCCTGGGCAAAAGCGGTTGGAAACTCCGGCGTTTCTTTCGATGCCCATTCCAAAGGTGAAAACGATAATTGCGGCTGAATCTTGTGATAATGATGCTGTAGATGGGCATGCTTTTCAGACAGCAGCTGGTGAACATGATTTTCTGCCCGTAAGCTTGTCGCTCGCATTTCTTGCGCTAAATCATAGCCTACTGCCTGGAGCAATTCTTTCAGCGCATGCTGTAAAGCGGTCTTTATAGGCTGTGTGCTTAAGGCAGCCGGATTAAATGTCTCCTTAAAGAAATCAGTAAAGCGGTAAAAGACGCGCTGTTTCACGTAATAAACCAATTCATCCATCTCTTGGGATAATCTTTTTTCCAATAGCTCTTCTGTTTCCCTTGCCAGATGGGCGGTGATGTTGTGCTGCTGCTCGGTCAGCTGCTGGCGTTTTTGCTCACGGTTCTCCCGGTTTTCTTTGGCAGTGGCGATCAGCTGGCGCAGTCTTTCCAATCCGCGCTCGCATTCCGCTTCAGCCGACTGAACCGCCATCTTTGTCAAATCACCTTCGAGAAAGCGCTGAAAGGCTTCCTTAAACGGACAAAGGTTAGAGGCTGGATGATCGGTTTCTCCCCGCTCATTCTCCTGTATCGCCAACAAGCTTGAAACACCATACAGCCGCGGGAAGCGAATCCCGTATTGCGAGAGCTGAGCTTTGACATAATTCTGCACTTCGGAAACTTCTTCATCATCTTTCGCTAAGTCAATTGCATTGACGATAAAGAACATTTTATCCAGTTCAAATGCATCCTTTACTCGTCCCAATTGAATAAGGAACTCGCGGTCTGCTTTTGAAAACGCATGATTATAATAAGTGACAAAGAAGACAGCATCTGAATTTTTAATGTACTCAAATGCAACGCCGGTATGACGGGCATTGATAGAGTCAGCCCCTGGCGTATCGACAAGCGTGATTCCCTGCCTTGTAAATTCACAATCATAATACAAGTCGATCGATTCAACAAAGCAGCTTTGTCTTTCATTGGCAACAAAGCCTTGGAACGCCGGGAGATCAACCGTCAAGGTCTTCCCCAAATATTTTTTATATTCTTGATAGCCCTCATGGAACGCTCTCAGGAAAGATAAGTGAATTTTTTCCCTTCCCTCTCCTTCATTGGATTGGAGCAATTTAGGAATGATTTCATTTGCCTGCTCAAGCGAGACGGCGACGCGGTCAAAGAGCTCTAATGAATCGGATAGATCTTTCAAGAGCTGCTCTCTTGATTTCAAATGAATATCGGCTGTCCGATGACTGTGCCGGTTATCTGACGGATGGATCCGGTTCACAGCGGCCGTTGTCGGATTAGGTGAAACCGGAAGCACTTTCTCTCCAAGCAAGGCGTTTGCAAACGATGATTTTCCGGCGCTGAAAGCACCGAATAAAGCGATCGTATAGGTTCTATTGGCAAGGCGCTCCGCCTTTTGCGACAGGCGGCTGACAAAGCGGCTGAATCCTGGAATTCCTTCAAGATGGCGCGTCATATGCTTTAATTTATTCACCGTGCCCTCAACAGGCACCGCAGACGATTCAGCTTCGAAAACGGGCTCTTCCTCCCTGTCCTCAAGCTCGCGGAAAGAAGCTGTCTCCGCTTCTAGATCCCCGCTGAATACCGTCATTTGCTGGCGTTCAGCGTCCCACTCTTGTACAAAGTGCTGAAAGCGTTCTGGCAAGGCGTCCGCAGAACGGGTCATTTGTTCATGCAGAAGGCGGCTGCGTTCTCTGGAGGCTTCGTCCAGTTGGCGCAGCTTGCGCACAGCTTCTAATTTCTGATGCCAATGGTCCCACTCCTCCTTTAACTGCCGGCAGTCCGCTGCAAACTGCCCGGTCATTTCATGAGCGGCTTTGTCTTTTAATTGATCAGACACTTGCCGAGCATTTTTTTTCAGCTGATTGGCGACTTCATCGCAGTAATTTAACACGTAGTCACCGGTTACCCGCGCTCCGGGCTTAATCGCATTCTTAATTAAGGATGAATCAAACGAAACAGCAAACTCCTCTGCTTCCATTTGCAATGAATCGTCCGTCAGTCCGCTTGACTTTAGCCATTTGCTCAGCAGCTGACGCAAATGCCATTCCAGCTGCGATTCTGCTTTTTCCTTTAGATCCTCCATTAAAGCTTGCAAGCGTCTAGCTCTCTCTTCCTCTGTCTTTTTCTTGCTGAACAGCAACCCAACTTTAAATTCCGGCTGGGCCGCTTCCAAGTAATCCTTGGCCAATTCGCGCGTGGAAGCTGGCATTAAATAAGCATTTTTCAATACCTGTTCACGGCTCTCTTCGAATGCTTGCACGAGCGCTTCCGGGTCCCGCTTCTCAAGCTCTGCTTTTGCTCTTTCTTCCTTCGCTGCGATTTCTTGTTCATTCCACTGCTCCCCAAGAACGGAAAGCAGCTGCTGGCGGTTCTCTTCCTGGCTGTCTTGCAGCCATTTAAGATGTTCGTTTACTAAGCGGTTCATCATCGTTTCAGCGGAACGCAAAGTCAGCTGCTCCCGATCAGACATGCTTTTTTGAATCAGCGCTTTGACCTCTTCAAAATCATTATATGGCAGTTCCCGATCCTTCAAGCTCGTAAAGAAAAACTTTTCGGGATGAACATTCCAGGAAGCGAAGGAATCATAAACTGATTGCTGAAACGCATCAAATGTTAATTCTTCTTCTTGGTGTTTATCGATTTGGTTAATGATTAAATAAAGCTTTACCCCGTGAGCGAGCAACTCTTTTGTATAAATAAAATTCAATTCGGACTGCACATGATTGTAGTCCATCACATAAAACACCATATCAGCCAAATGGAGAGCAGATTCAGTGGAAATGCGGTGAGCATCGTCCGTTGAATCCACTCCCGGGGTATCCATAACCGTGACCTCCGGAGGCAAGCTGGATTGCTCATGGCCAATTTCAATAGCTTCTACCTCTTCTCCATTTTTGCAATATTCTTTCACTTTTTCAAAGCGGTACGGCGCTTTGAACAAAAGCGGCTGGCGATCCTTATAAAATACCTTGGCAAAATCCGCTTCTGCCTTATGTACTTTCACTAAATTAGCACTCGTCGGAATCGGGCTAGACGGCAGCAGCTGTTCCCCGGTCAGCTCGTTGATCATCGTTGATTTTCCCGCAGAAAAATGGCCGCAAAAAGCGACAATAAATTCTTCTTCCTGAAGCTTTCTCAAAAAAAGCTTGGCTTTCTTTGCCCGCTCTTCGTCGCCGCATTTTTCAAATATATCATGCAGCCAGACGGTTCTGGCAATTGTTTCTGTGAATGGATGTTGTTCAGTAGCTAATGGCATTCTTCTCTAACCCCTTATTCTATGTTCAATTCATTGATTAGTCCGCTGTCTTATCTCCTATTGTATACGATTTCAGGCGACTTTCCCATCTTAAATAACAGAAAAGGAAGAAGGCTGTCTGCAGCCTTCTTCCTTTTCTTTTACCCGCTCTTCCCGAGCTTATGCATTGTCTACATGATGGACGACATATTTCATAACTCCTCCATAAACGACAACAGTCGCCACGGCAAATACCCAAACCATGATGGACGCCCCTTCCCTCATTTACTTCATTCATTTATCAATCAGCTTTTTAATATTGAGAATAGTTTTCATGTTCAATTACATGTTATCATGAACGATAATGATTTTCAATAGCATTCCTTATGAGTCAATTAAGCCTTTATAGAGCGGCGATTTTACCTTTTCGTAAATGCCTCGCTGTAATCGGTCCATTGGTTTAATGCTTTTTCTTCTACTGGAATGCGAATGGCTAGCATCATCTGATTCAAAATAAAATATAAAACAAGCGTTCCATATGCTTGGAACATCAGCGGGATTAAAATCAGTTCGCCGGTGACCACCAAGTAATTAGGGTGTCTGACATATTTAAACGGCCCCTTGTTGACCGCTTTCTCATGCTTCAGCACAAGGATCTTCGTATTCCAGTAGCGGCCCAGCGATGAAATTGTCCAAAGCCGAATCATTTGCAGCACAAGAAAAACGCAAAAGATAAGCGGCCAGAGCGGATGGAGCTGCATTTGCTTCCATTGAACTTCTATCCATAAAGCAATAAAGAAACTGGCATGCAGCAGCACGATCAAGGGATAATGGCTGGCGCCGAATTCTTGTGCCCCCCGCCGCTTCATCCACCGCTCATTTCTTTTAGCATAGACTAGTTCGCCAATTCGCTGAATGACTAAAAAACTAAAGAATAAAAAAAAGAACATTATTCCCACCTCAAAGAAAGCATATATGCGCTAAATCCCGGCCCCAAAGCCAGTGCAAGCCCGCACTCCCCAGCTGTGATCGCTTGATCGAGGTACTTCTTTAAAACAAACAACACCGTCACTGACGACATATTTCCATATTGCTCAAGGATTTGTTTGGAAATGCTGAGCTGCAGGGGAGATAGCCGCAAGCATTCTCCGTAGGCATCGAGTACTTTTTTTCCGCCGGGATGAACGATGATATGCTTAATTTCATCTAATGACATATCTTGCTGATTGAAGAATTGCTTCACCTGAGGGGCTAGCCATGTATTCACAATCGTCGGAATGTCTTTTGAAAATACAACAAAAAACCCATCATTCTTAACCGTCCATCCCATCACGCTCTCAGAGTTTTTCATCAGCACCGTCCGTGCAGCCTGAATCACAGGCAGAGCTTTTTCCTCCTGAAGAAATGATTGACTTCTTTCTCCGGCGACAAGCGCACAAGCGGCTCCATCCGCAAATAAGGATGTGCCGACTATATTGCTTTTGGATAAGTCTTCCAGTTGAAAGGTCAGACTGCACAGCTCGACGGCAAGCACTAGCACCTGCGCTTGCGGATAAGCGCGGCAATAATCATAGGCGCGCGCCAAACCTGAAGCACCGCCTCCGCAGCCCAAGCCCCAAAGAGGAATTCTCGTCACCGTTGGCGAGAAAGGCAATTGATTCATGATCCTCGCGTCCAAGCTCGGAGCTGCCAGACCGGTTGTTGAGACGGTTATAATCGCATCAATATCTTGATAATCCACCCCCGCCTCCTCTATACAACGTTTAATTGCTTTACCGCCCAACTCCACTGCCGTCTCGATGAAACCATTGTTTTTTTCTTCGAAGCTATGAGATTGTTTAAACCACTCCAACGGTCTTGATACATATCTCGTTTGTATGCCACCATTTTCAAAGACAGACAGCAGCCGTCTAATTTTTGGATTATCTTTCCCATACAATTCATAAATCAATTGCTTTGCTTCTTCTTGTTGAATTCGATAGGGTGGTACCGCTGTCTGCACAGCTAGGATCTTTGCCATTTCCATCTCTCCGCTTCGTTTGGATAAGTATATTGTTCCTTGAAGAGAGAATTCTATACAAACAATCAAGCCAATTTGCAGGCGGGTGTTTTCTCTCATTCCCCGCTGCCGAACAAAGGCTAACATCGCAGCGCCGTTCCAACACCTTTTTCACCGGCACCGTGCAGGCCGGCCATTGAGATGCCTCCCCTCGCCAGCCTTTGGTTTCTCACTCCTCCTTGAAGGGGCGCTTCATCCGAGATAAAAAAGAGCCTTCCCTGCGTTCTGACTCGCAGGGAAGGCTCTGATTTATGAAATCTTTTGTTCTGTCAATTTCAACGCTTGCTTGGCTTTTCCGCCGATTTCATTAAAGATAATATTCAATATAATGGCTGTCATGCTGCCGGCAACAATGCCGTTCCCCGTTAAGATTTTCACGCTCTTGGGCAAGTGAGCAAACAAATCGGGAACCACGGTCACACCAAGGCCCATGGCAATGGAACAGGCAATGATTAATAAATTTTCTTGAGAGGACATATCGACCCGGCTCAGCATCTTAATTCCTTGAGCCACCACCATACCAAACATGGCAATCATCGCGCCGCCCAGTACTGCAGAAGGAATAATCGTTGTGAACGCGCCGATCTTCGGCACAAACCCCAGCACAATTAAAAAGCCCGCCGTATAAAAAATGACATTGCGTGATTTCACGCCCGAAAGTTGCATTAAACCAACATTTTGCGAAAAGGCGGTATAAGGAAACGCATTGAAAACCGCCCCCATGATGATGGCCAATCCTTCTGCGCGATAGCCTTTAGCCAAATCTTGTTCGCTCAGCTTTTTGTTGCAAATGTCTCCCACCGCAAAGTACACGCCAGTCGATTCCACTAAACTAACCATCGCTACTAGGATCATCGTCAAAATCGCTGTGCCCTCAAAAGTTGGCGTCCCAAAATAAAACGGCTGCACGAAATGAAACCATGAGGCCTCCTTGACCGGAGTGATGTCCACCTTGCCCATCATAAAAGCAGCGGCTGTTCCTGCCACCAAGCCAATAAGAACCGCAATAGACCGGATAAATCCGCGAGACATCCGATACAGGACAATGATTAAAAGCAATGTGCCAAATGCGAGGGCTAAATTAACGGGAGAACCGAAATCCGAACTGCCTGTCCCGCCTGCCACATTATTCATTGCAACCGGAATGAGTGTCACGCCAATAATGGTGACGACCGACCCGGTCACTACCGGCGGAAAGAATCGAACCAGCTGGCTGAAAAAGGAAGAAACAATCAGTACAAACAGCCCTGATGCCAATATGGCTCCATAAACAGCAGAAACACCGAAAGATCCGCCGATGGCAATCATGGGCCCTACAGCTGTGAACGTGCAGCCGAGCACAACCGGCAAACCAATCCCGACAAAACGCCCCTTCCACACTTGAAAAAAGGTGGCTATTCCGCACATGAGAATATCAATGGAAACTAAATAAGTAAGCTGCTCAGGTGTGAGTCCCAAAGCTCCGCCAACGATCAGCGGCACAATGACCGCTCCAGCGTACATAGCCAGGACGTGCTGCAAGCCTAATGAAGCGGTTTTAGCAACAGCCGTTTTCATACAGTCGCCTCCTCGGCAAAGATGACTTGACCATTTTTCAAAGATTGCACACGAACCAGTGACTCAACCCGAACATTTTTTTCTCTTAGTAAGCGCCCGCCATCCTGAAAGGCTTTCTCAATCACAATACCAATTCCCGCTACATAAACACCAGCCTGCTCTGCGATATCCAGCAGTCCAAGTGCCGCTTGCCCATTCGCAAGGAAATCGTCCATAATCAGCACGCGGTCCTTTTTGGAAAGAAACTGACGGGCCACCGCTATTCGATTCGATTGCTGCTTCGTAAAGGAATACACTTCAGCGGTCAACAAGTCCTCCGTTAACGTTAAAGATTGCCGCTTTCTAGCAAAAACAGCCGGCACATTCAGCTCTAATGCCGTCATCACACTCGGTGCTATCCCGCTAGATTCAATTGTCAATATTTTTGTAATGCCCTCTTCGGCAAAAAGGCGGGCAAATTCCTGTCCCATTTCCTTCATCAGCTGCGGATCAATCTGATGGTTTAAAAAGGAATCCACCTTTAAAACGTCCTTTGAAAGCACTTTGCCTTCTTGAACGATTTTATCTTTTAAACTTTGCATAAATATATCCTCCCCACCTGTTTTGGATCTTCGGGATGCACAAAAAAACCCAAAGATCATTCCATTCCTCAAAAAGAGTGAAGCAATGCCCTTTAGGTTTTCCGAATACGCCAAAAACGGCGGTTCGTCACTGCTCACTCATAGTCGAATAATTTACGGTTATTCGGTAGAAACTTGCAGGCCCTATTCCCGCGATTATATGAGCGAATGTTTATTTTCATATATAATATACAGTAGATTAACGTATAAAAATGATTTTGTAAAGAGCTTTCCACCTATAGGATACGCGTTTCCCTTTTCTACAGTGGACCAAGATCATACATAAATTTTATTTTTATAAAATCAAGATAAAAAGGAGCCAGTTCATTAATTTTTTGTTGAAAATCGGACGTTAATAAAGTGAAATTCATGCAGTAGGAGTTTTCTTCCATCCCCTACTGCATGTTAGTTGAACGAATCAGGCATTTAGGTCCCGTTTTCCTCATTTAGATCTTTTGTAGCAACTCAGGTCTTGATTTGGGCGTCTTACGGCATCTTACATACGAGATCAACCTGACCATTCTTGTATTTAATTTATTTGTTCTTGTCATTGTCCAGTAGGACACAAAGTATTAAATTTCACTAAAATTTTCTGTGCAACTTGTTCATCACTGATAGCATAGCACTACTTGTACACAGGGCTTGTTCGTATTCTTCTATTTAAAAGCTATTGTTTTAATATTTTTTTCATTTAGGAAGTCTTCTATTTTTTGCTGTTCTCTACCATTAACGATTTTTGATTGATCGATGAGTGGTTGAATGTTCACTTTTGGAAATTTACCATTGCCGAGATCTTCATCTAATTCAACTAACACCTCATCTAGTTCAGCAAGAAATGTATTATACGTAGTAATGTATCGGCTAATTCTTTTCGTTTCTTCTCGATAACCTTCTGGCAACGTATTGTGGGCTATGTAACTGGAAAAATTCTCATCATTTTGTTTGATTAATTTGGTGATTTCAGCCAATTGTTCTAATTGATTTTTAGTCAGTTTTTCTCCTTCATCTAGTATATCTTGAAAAGGATAACTCGCTTGATCTAACTTAGTATGACTGTCTAAATATGTTTTGATGCTTAATTTTAACTCTTCTTCATTAATTTCTTGATTTTGTTTTTCAGAACTAAAAATTTTATCAGTGATTTCCACATTCTGTATAGAAGTTTTTTCGTCTGCTGTCTGATCAATCATTTCATCCTCTGAACATGCCGTTAAAGTGATAAGAAATAAAAAACTAAAAAATAATCTTTTCATTAGATATTCTTCCTCCTTGCAATTGATAAATTCCATCTTAAATATTTAATGAATAGGTGAGCAGCAAATTTGGCGATATAATATCCTAGGATAGCTAAAAGAGAACCAATGATAACGCCTTTCATCGTCTCTAGAATATCTGCAATTCCAATTGTACTAAAGCCCTTTACAAACCCAATTACAATTAAAATGAGCGGAGAAAGAATCATAATAGGGACACCAATGACATAAGCTGCTATAAATGGTGTGAGTATTAACAAGAAAAATAAGCTAATTGCAATGACGATACTATTCATTAAACTTAATCCCATCATCGAAAACAATGCTGCAAACATATTTCTTATACTTTTTTCCTCATCTACCATCTTCATTGCATATACAGCATTTAACTCTTTCGCAATTTCTTTAGGTGAACCAAGCGATTCTACAATCTGACTCTCTTGTTTTCCTTCTTCTAGACCCATCCTAAAATATTCCTCATAGTCTTGTAAAATCTCTTCTTTTTCATTTCTGGATATCTTCCGTAATTCTCTTTTCAACTCTACCAAAAATTGTTTTTTACTCACTTTCTCTCCGCCTCCTTTAATAATTGATTTACGCCTTTAGAAAACGCCTTCCACTCGTCCATCAATTGCGATAAGTATGCACGACCGTGATCAGTTATCCGGTAATATTTTCTTGAAGGTCCTTCGCTTGATTCCTGTAAATAAGTTGTGAAATAGCCTTCCTTTGTCAACCTTCTTAATAAAGGATAAACAGACCCCTCCGATATTTCGATCTGCTTTGAAATTGCCTGAACAAGTTCATATCCGTAGCAATCCTTTTTATCAAGTAATACAAGTACGCATAGTTCAAGCACTCCTTTTTTAAATTGAACATTCAAAGAATCCTCACCCCATCTCTGCAATCTTTTAACTAGAATAAAGTATTATATAATGAACAGTACCTATCTATAAAAAATAAGATAAGTATATTATAGTGACTGGTACTGTTTATTGCAAGGTACAGTGCAAATAAACTACTAAAATAACTTTATATGTCTTTCAAAAGTGATTTTAGCCAAAAAAAACACTCGACGCTAACAATGAACGTGAGCAATTGTATTTAGTCTTCAGTTAAGAACGTATCTGCTGACATTCGAATAAAGTGAAACTTCATTCAGTAGGAGTTTATTCCATCTCCTACTGAATGTTAGTCTAACAAATCGGGCATTTAGGTGCCGTTTCACCCACTTAGGTCTTGATGTCGGCGTTAAGGATATTTTCAAAAAATTGAACTTTTTGTTGTGCATGCTTTTTTAGCATCATTTTTTCTGGTCGAATCCCCTGCTCATTCAGTACTTTAATAGTAAGAAACAAGTCAATTAATTTCTAACGTTTTCGATATAATAATTTGGATTTGAATCCCTTTGTGTTTCTTCGGGAAACTGAGTGTGGGTAGCCAATTCGTGAAGTTATAGGTAAGCAGACTCAACAACATTCGAGATTTATTAACGGGAAAATCATGGCTTTTCATCTGATCGAAACCAAAGCCATCTTTCTCTTTTTTTTGATGAAATTTTCCATTGTGCCATGCTGTTGATAAGATGTGACAATTGCTTGAGAAGAAAAGCTTTCACCAAGATTCGTCACAAAATAAGCATGCGAAAAGAACATTTCACCAGCAGGACGAGTGGATTGAATAATTATACGCCGAGGCTTCGACCAAGAAGATGCTTGATAAATAGACGCTTCGACATAGCTTTCTGTTACGGACACATCACGAATTTCAGGTGCTGGATGTAACTCTTCCGCAAGTGCTTTTAACTTGGCGTCCGCTTTTAAACGGATGATATAGTAAACTGATTCCTCTTCGCACAATTCATATAGATCAGGCACTGCGAAACCACTATCGCCACGGACGAGATAAGACTTTTCAGGAAAAACTTCGTTATAGTGATTGACGAGTGGTCGTATGAAACCCACTACTCCATTAGAAGTATAAACGTTTCCTGGACGCAATTGAGCTTTCAAAAAATCACCCGTTAGCCCATCAAATGCGACCAGTGGATGAAAGTCTGTTGAACCATAATGTGCGTTGTAGGAAGAATTTTTTTGGCTTCCGTATGTATCGGCATGTGTCGAATCTAGGTCAAAAATGAGTGCCTTCGACTGTCGGACACGATGAACCCGATCCAGTAACGCCTGATTTGCCAATTGCAGTTGTTCTAGGGCTTGCGTGTCAAAATGCTTAAAAAATTGCGATAACGACGGTTGAGAAGCGAGTGCAGGTGTATCAAGAACTTATGTAAAAACTGGGTCGTATGTTAAACGGTCCGCTGCATCGTCCTCTTGATAACCAGCGATGAGTTGATAGATTTTTTGACGAAGAAGCTATTCATTTTCATGAATACAATACATGCGTTCAGCATTTAGCTGGAGATGTTTGGCGATAGTTTGTGAAAATCCCATCTCTCATCAAATTTATGGAAAATGACTGCACCAGTATCGGAAGAAAATGCGCCTCTAGCGTTGGATAATTTAATAGAACGCTTGAAATGTAAAGGTTTTTGCGTTAAAAAATCTAATATTATTTAAATAATTATCCCCTCTACTTCCTTACCTCCCCTTTATTACCTATTTGTCACACAATTTATTCATACTTTTTTCACATTTAGTTCACAACAGGAAGAAAATGGCGTGATAATTCTCACAGATTAAAACTATTTTCCACTTTATGATAGTGGTAACGAAGTCATATAAACAGGGGATGAAAGGAGGCAACTCACTTGGCTCAATTAGAAACAAAGAAAACAGAAGTCAAGATGCGCCGCGAGGAAGGTTCTGAATTAAAAGGAACATTATATGCTGTTTTTGGATTAGGCGCCTTTTTGATTATTACTTGGCTGATAGTTTATTCCATTTTCTTGGAACGTTTTTAAAAGAAAGGAGTTGAGGAATTATGCATATTCATCGTTATGAAAAATGGTGGCTGACATTCGGGATTGCTTCTCTTGTTGTATTCTTAGTTATTTTAGGGATAAGCGCCTTTCACCAGGGGCATCAGCCTCCTAGTGCTAAAGCAATTATTAATTATGAGCAAGTGGATAAAGTTGAACCTTTTAACAAGCCGGGTCTGCACAAGGTTGAAGGAAAGAACTGGGATTATGAACTAGTGGTCGTGGCTTCTGCCTTTTTCTACAATCCTGGTGAAGTGGAAGTTCCAGCTGGATCAAAAGTAAAAATTATTGCGACAACCAAGGATGTCGTACACGGATTTGAGGTAGCGGGAACAAATATTAACATGATGCTCGAACCCGGATATATCAGCGAGTATGTGACAACATTTGAAAAACCCGGCGAATATTTAGTGGTGTGCAACGAATATTGCGGTTCCGGACATCACACAATGAAATCTATGTTTAAGGTGGTTGAAAAAGAATGAAAACACCGTTAGCAAAGGTTGATCGCCGCGATGCACGGTTGGCAATGGCGCACTTCTATGTAGCCTTTGCCGCTCTAGCTCTTGGCGGAATAGCCGGACTGCTTCAAGTCTTTGTCCGCTCCGGCAAATTTGAACTGCCATTTAATATCGGCTACTATCAAGTGTTGACCACGCATGGCGTATTGCTCGGACTTGTTTTAACAACTTTCTTTATTCTCGGTTTTCAGCTGGCTGGCGTCAGCCGAACAGCAGGTGCTTTAACAAGCAAGCAGCGCAGCTTTGCTTGGCTTGGCTTTTGGGTAATGCTGATCGGAACAGCGATGTCAGCTGCGATGATTTTATTGAATGAAGCGAGCGTTCTATATACGTTTTACGCTCCTTTAAAAGCGCATTGGATCTTCTATCTTGGCCTGACCTTTGTTGTGGTCGGAAGCTGGCTTGATGGTTTCTCCCAAGTGGCTAAATACGTGGAGTGGTGCAAGAAGCATCCGAAGCAGCCAAGTCCGCTGTTTACCTTTATGGCCGTCATCAATGTCGCTCTGTGGTTTGTAGCTACGCTTGGCGTGGCGGCGGAAGTGCTGTTTCAATTATTGCCATGGTCTTTAGGATGGGTGGAGCGCGTGGATGTACTGATCAGCAGGACACTCTTCTGGTATTTCGGACATCCGCTTGTATACTTTTGGCTTCTGCCGGCTTACATGTGCTGGTATGTGATTATTCCGAAAGTCGTTGGCGGAAAAATTTTCTCTGATTCGCTGGCGCGGCTGTCCTTTATACTGTTTTTATTATTCTCCATTCCAGTTGGCTTTCATCACCAGCTGACTGAGCCTGGGATTGATCCTTTCTGGAAATTCCTTCAGGTTACCTTGACATTTATGGTCGTGATTCCGTCTTTAATGACTGCTTTCAGCCTATTTGCATCCTTTGAACTGTACGGCCGGTCTCGCGGAGCAAAAGGTGTGTTTGGCTGGTTTAAAATGCTGCCTTGGCGGGATGCCCGCTTTGTTGTTCCTTTTATCGGCATGGTTGCGTTTATCCCTGCGGGTGCCGGCGGTTTGATCAACGCATCAAACCAAATGAACCAAGTGGTGCATAATACCGTTTGGGTAACCGGCCACTTTCACTTAACATTGGCGACTTCAGTTGTGTTAACCTTTTTCGGAATCGCTTACTGGCTCGTTCCTCATCTAACCGGCCGCGTATTAACGCCGACAATGAACAGGCTTGCCATCGTTCAAGCATTTACGTGGGCGCTGGGAATGCTGATTATGTCTGGAGCGATGCATTGGGCCGGTTTATTAGGAGCACCGCGCCGTTCTGCATTCTCTACTTACGGGGACGCGCCACAAGCCTTAGAATGGATTCCTTATCAAATCGCTCAGGCCGTTGGAGGTACAATTCTTTTTTTGGGCATCATCCTCGTCCTTATCATCTTTGTCAATCTGGCTTGGCTGGCTCCTAAAGGGGAGGAAGAATTTCCAATCGGCGAAGTGGAAAAGAATGCCGAGCCAACTCCAATGGTGCTTGAAAATTGGAAAATCTGGATGACGTTAACAATCGCACTGATTCTAATCGCATATACAATACCGGTAATGGATATGTTTGAATCAGGTCCGCTCGGATCAAAAGGGTTTAAATTATGGTAAAAAAACAAAGCCGCAGCGTTTGTCTGCGGCTTTCGTCTGTTAACCAACACTCGCTTTGCTGTTGCTTATCTTTCATTTTCTCTCTTGCATAGACCTTCATTCAGCCCCCTGCTTGAGGCCTCGTTCCTGATCTGATAAGCGCTTTCAAATCCGCTGACGAAAAGAGAGAAGATAAGCTGCTGGCTTATTTCTTGTGGGGATAATCAAATGTTTCACCAGGGTAATACGGAAAATCATCGTCGGGTTCTTCCTCTCTCTTCGCCCATTTCGAGATCAGGATAAACAGCGCGATTCCGTAAGATGTCAGTTGCACTGCTTTCAGCACTCCACCCCCTAATTGCTGATCGCCTACCGCCGATAAAGCCGGAAGCAGCTGCTGGCCAGAAGCGTACATTTCGTAATGCGGGTGACCGGAAACCAGCAAATAAATGCCTATAGGCATTAGCAAAATCGACGCTATAAATACATACAGCACTCTGATGGATTCAGATAAGCGGGTCATTTCCGGCAGCGGAGAGATAATCGTCCACCATGTAAGCAATGAACATATGAGCAAGAAGATCTCAAAAGCGGCTGCTAAAACCGGATAAGTATGCAGCACGTTGAAAACAGCTGGAATAAAGTAGACAGATAAAGCAACATGAAACAAAAACACCGTCAGCCAAGGATGGGTCATAATCTGCAGCATCCTTCTCATCCGATACGACCAGAAAAACGATCTAAGATACTCTGCCGGCAAACTCAAAATCCACAGCGGCGGCACAACAAACAACAGGATCATCAACTCCAGAACATAAATGCTGAATAAGCGGTCCGCCGCCGCAGCAGCCAGCGGATTTCCTTTGATCAAGCATACCAAGACCGCGGATAAGAAGAAGCAAAAGCGCTGTTTGCTGCTGATTTCATATTTTCCCGAAGCCAGCAATCTGACATATAAAATAGCCAGCAGGATAAGCGCCGCGAGATATCCTCCCCATCCAAACGTAAACCAGCCATATGAATCCATGACATGTCCGCTCACCTTTTGATACCCTCCTATCTGTTCGTATGAGCAGAAATATGTTAACGTTTACTGCTTTTATCTATCCATTGTAGCAAACTTTCAAAAATATTGCTTTGTCCTTCAGTTAGTATAAGCTTTTGTATTTATCCAGCAAATAGTTCATTAAGTAGTTAGGATTTAAGCTTTCGCCAGTCGCGCTCATGATCAATTCCGCTGGCGTTTTTGTTTTACCGTAACGATGGATACGTTCGGTTAACCAGTGCTTTATAGGCTGAAAATCCCCCTCTTCCAGCAGCTGTTCAAATGGCAGATCCTGCTTTATGTAATGATGAAGCTGCGCGGCGCATATATACCCGATCCCATATGAAGGGAAGTAGCCAAAATCTCCTGAATACCAGTGGATATCCTGAAGCACTCCATTGGCATGGTGATCTGGAACCACCTGCAGGTACTCGCTATACTTTTGATTCCATACTCCAGGCAAATCCTCGACTCCCAATTCTCCGTTTATTAAGGCTTTTTCGATTTCATAGCGAATAATGATGTGGACAGGATACGTCCATTCATCGGCTTCCATCCGAATCAGCGAGCGCTGCGGGACATTGATGCTTCGATAAAACTCATCCTCGGACACTCGATCAAGCTGGCCGCTGCTGTACGTTTGCAGCAAGCGGTAATTCCGCTTCCAAAACGCCCGGCTGCGGCCGATGAAGTTTTCATAGAACAAAGACTGCGATTCATGAATGCCCATGGACGCTCCATCGCAGACCGTTGTTCCAACGAGTGCAGGCGCAATGTTTTGTTCGTAAATAGCGTGGCCGGCTTCATGAAAAGCACCGAAAATAGCCACCCGAAAATCATGCTCATCATAGCGAGTTGTGATTCTGACATCTCCCGGATTTAACCCGATGGCGAATGGGTGAACGGTTTCATCCAGTCTTCCAGCTTCAAAGTCAAAACCGAATTTTTCTAAAATTTCCAGACAAAATGCTTTTTGCTGCTCAGCAGGAAAACGGCATGTTAGGAATGAAGGACTATTCTTGTCCGCCGCAGGAAACTTTTGAACGAGCGGCAGCAGCTCTTGCTTCAGCCGGCCAAACACTTCATCCAGCCGGCGCACAGTCAGTCCCGGTTCGTATAAATGCAATAAAGCATCGTATTTATTTTCCTCATATCCCCAATAATCAATAAATCTTCTTTTATATTGCAGGATCTTTTCCAGATAAGGCTGTATGAGGCCGAAGTCATTGGATATTCTCGCCTGCTCCCAGACCATTTCCGATCTCGACTGCCAGAGGGTATATTCTTGATATTCATCAACGGGGATTTTCTTATTCATTTCATATTCTTTTTGACACTCTTTAATAAGAATTTTCGTTGTGGGAGCAAGGCGATCGACCGCCGTGGACAAGTTGGCGATGTATGCAGCCATTTCTTCCGAAACGGACATATGAAACAGCTCTGCTGACAGCATCCCAATCACTTGAAAACGCTGTTTTTTCCCTTTCGCGGGAGCCCCTGTCCGCAAATCCCACGATAATAAATGCAAAGTTTCTTTATAGGCTTGCATTTTTTGTACATATTCCATAAATTCTTTTTCCATACACTCTATTGATGCCATGGATCACCCTCCAATTCTACTGATTATTTTACCACATTTTTCAAACCCTTTAATAATCAAAAGGCTTTCTCATACTAAAGCAATCGGCAAAGTTCTGATTGCTTCTATACAAGAAAGCCTCGTTCTTACAGTTTAGTTATTGCGGGGAGGGCGCTTTCCCCAGTACTGATAATAATCGGTGCGAATAAAACCATTAAACAATTTGCGTTTTTTCGTTGCTTGCTTTCCATAACAGGCTTCAAACCCTTCATATGAGGTCAGTATATACACCGACCATGTTTCATACGGAGCAAAGACTTCCCCCATCGCCTTGTACATGCTCTCCACCTCAGGACGGTCACCCAGCCGCTCTCCGTAAGGAGGGTTGCCGACGATCACACCATATTCCTTTGCCGTCGTAAAATCACGAACATTCATTTGCTTAAATTGAACAAGGTCTCCAAGCCCTGCTTCAACAGCATTTTCACGCGAGATTTCAACCATGCGGTGATCTATGTCCGCCCCTAAAATATCTAGCGGCTGATCATAGTTGGCTACATCCTCTGCCTCCAGCCGGGCAGTATCCCAAACGTCTTTTGTCAGCCACGGCCAGCTTTCAGAAATGAAATCGCGGTTAAATCCCGGCGCAATATTTTGGCCAATTAGAGCCGCTTCAATGGGAATCGTCCCTGAGCCGCAAAAAGGATCGACAAACGGGCGGTCAGGATGCCAGTTGGTTAGTTGAACGAGGGCCGCTGCCAAGGTTTCTTTCAAAGGGGCACCGCCCTGGGCAATCCGATAGCCGCGTTTATGCAAGCCTGCGCCGCTTGTATCAATCGTTAACGTCGCTTTATCTTTCAATAAAGCAACTTCAATTTTAAAAAGCGGACCCGTCTCCTCTAGCCATGTTTGCACCTTATATTTCGTTTTCAAACGTTCTACAATCGCTTTTTTAACGATAGCTTGACAGTCTGGAACGCTGAATAATGTGGATTTCACGGATTTGCCTTGAACGGGAAATTCCGCATCCGCCGGCAAATACTCTTCCCATGGCAGAGCTTTCGTGGCTTCAAATAATTCATCAAATGTTTTTGCTTTAAATTCTCCTACCACGACTTTGAGGCGATCGGCTGTTCTCAGCCATAAATTACAGCGGGCGATGGCTGACTCATCCCCTTTAAATATAACTTTCCCATTCTCAGTTTGACATTCATAGCCAAGGTTTCTTACTTCAGCAGCTACCAGTGCTTCCAATCCCATAGCTGCGGTTGCGATTAATGTATATGTTGACATAATTTCACCTGCCATTATTAATATTTCAGTTTTCTTGCCGATTTTCCCAAATATACAGCAAATCAATTAACGCTTCCAATCGTAACGGTTTTGAATAATAATATCCTTGAACGAAGTCACATTGTTCTTCTTTTAAAATCAGCAGCTGCTCCGAAGATTCAACCCCTTCTGCTACTGCGCCAAGCTCTAAGCTGTGAGCCATGGTCAGTATCGCTCTTACAACGGAAAGATCCTCTTGGCTATTCGTGATGCCTTGAATGAAAGAGCGGTCGATTTTCAAGCGGTTTAAAGGAAAGCGTGTCAAATAGCTTAAGGATGAGTAGCCTGTGCCAAAATCATCGATGGAAATCTGAAATCCTCGGCTTTTTAAGTCATTCAACTTCCGAATAGATTCCTTGGCATTCGGCATGATCGTGCTTTCCGTTAATTCCAATTCAATGGATTTCGGAGGGACGTTTTCTTTTTCTATTATATACATAAGCCGGTCGATAAACGTTTCTTGCAGGAATTGCAGAGGTGAAATGTTAACGGCAAAAGAAAAATCGCTAAAACCAGCCATTTCTACTTGTTTGAAATCATGACACACTTGGCTCATGATCCATTCTCCAATTGGTACGATTAAACCGATTTCTTCCGCCAGCGGGATAAAATCTCCGGGAGAGACTTCTCCAAACACTCGGCTTTTCCAGCGCAAAAGAGCTTCAGCACCTGAAATTTCGCCTGATTTCACATTAATTTGCGGCTGATACATTAGATATAGCTCCTGCCGCTGAATCGCTTTACGAAGTTCCCTTTCCATTGTGATGGTTTTGACATCATTCGTATCCAGCTCATTATGATAAACAGTAAATCTGTTTCTCCCTTGCTGCTTCGCTTTATACATGGCTTTATCAGCGCTGCGCAGCAACTCGTCGAAATTCGCTCCGTCTTCCGGAAAGAAACTGATGCCGATCGACGTCGACATGTATGTTTCCTGTTGTTGAATCCAAAATGGGACAGACAGCACTTCGATAATTCGTCCAGCCAGTGTGAAAGCTTCCCGCGGATGATTAATATTAGCTAATGTGATCGCAAATTCGTCTCCACCAATGCGAGCGAGGAGATCTTTATTCTTCAATAATTTCTTTAGACGCAAAGCGACCTCCGACAGCAGCCTGTCTCCTGCTTCATGGCCATAGCTATCATTAATTTGCTGAAAGCGGTCGAGATCTAAAAACAGGATCGCCAGCCTTTGATCATAGGCACCCGAAGTGGCCAACAAGGCATCCATCCTTTTTTTATAAGCATACCGATTAGCCAGTCCGGTCAATCTATCGCTGTGAGCCAGCTTTTGCAATTCTCTTTCCGCTTCCTTTTGAAAGCTAATATCGGTAAACACCCCTATGTAATTTGTTACTTCTCCCTCTTCGTTTTTGATTGAACTTAATGTCAGCCACTCAGGGAATACTTCCCCATTTTTTCTTTTATTCCAGATTTCCCCTTTCCATACTCCCTCTTCATGAACCTTTTCCCAAAGCTTACGGTAAAAGTCTTTATTGTGAATACCTGATTGTAGAATATTGGGGTTTTTTCCTATTACCTCGTCTTCCTGATAACCGGTAACAATTTGAAAGGCGGGATTGACAGACAATATCAGTCCATTTTCATCCGCTACCATCACACCTTCATTAATATCTTCCAATATTTTTTTAGCAAAATTCAGCCACTCTTCATTCCCCATATAGGTGTGTCTCCTTATTATTCAATAGCCTATTTCCCATAAAATCAATCTTCAAGCAGCGGAAGCTTTCTTTCATATCCTGCTGCAGCACTTTTGTCACCTGCATATTGAAGGTCCGAACCAATCCGACATTCAGCTGCCGTGCTCCCTCTTCTTATCCTTCAGTTCCCCATTACGCCCTTGAGGAGGGCTTAGTGCATCTTCCCATGCGGGGCATT
The DNA here is from genome assembly GCF_002797355.1 of Bacillus xiapuensis. Taxonomy (GTDB): domain Bacteria; phylum Bacillota; class Bacilli; order Bacillales; family Domibacillaceae; genus Bacillus_CE; species Bacillus_CE xiapuensis. The sequence goes on from NZ_KZ454939.1 coordinate 1,689,511, forward strand.
TCGTATCAGAAACAGAATAAAAGCCCTCCTAACAGGTTAGGAGGGCATGTAAAGTTATTTCCCTTTAATAGCGTTCTGTAAGCCATGTTTTGTACCATCGTACTTCAAGCGATCCGGGAAGATCTTGTACTCCGGCGGTAATCATCTATCTCCGAATATCCAGCAGACATCCGGCCTTCTTGTCGTTCGTTTCCTCCAAGAAGATGCCCCTACCAAAATTTGGGTTGCTCACTCGCGGGGTTTACCTCGTTCCACCTTTATAATTTCTTATAAAGCTCCGTCACTGTGGCACTTTCAAGGTATTCATGCCTTATCGAAACGACTTAGGCACTTTCCCTGCCGTCAATTCAGTCGAAACCGAATTGCCCTAGCTTATTGATTCACTAGGCACGAACACTACAGGCATCGCAGCACTGTGTGAGCATGGACTTTCCTCTACAGTCAAATGACTGCAGCGATTACCCGAACGCTATTACTATCACTCGATCTATTATAGATGAAAATAAGCCCCATTGCAATGGGGCATTTCAAAAACGCTTTAAAACGGCTTATTCATTATAAAGCTTATCTCCAAACACATGTCTTTCCAAATTGGAGAGCCGTTTTAAAATATCGAAATTTGTAGAGCCCGCAGCCGGCGCCGGCTGCGCAGGAACCTGCTGCTGATGCTGGGAGCGGCTCATCTTCGTTTCAGTTTGCTTTTTCAGCCGCAAGTTCTCCTGCTGCAATTCTTCAATCACTTGATGGAATACTTCATAATCTTTAATGATAAGATCTAAAAATTGATCCACTTCGTCAGGATTATATCCCCGCATAGACGTTTTAAAATCTTTTTCTAAAATATCTTTTGCCGTTAATTTTACTTTGTTAGATAACATTCTTGTCATCACCTCAATATATTCCATAGCGCGTTTTATTCATTTTTTCAAAATCAGGCGATTTTGTCAATTGATACAGCCTCACTCCCAGTCTACATTATTGCTCTGTTCTTCGTCAACGATCGCTTGCAAATCATAAAATGTCACTTGCCGTATTTCATACGATTGCCGCTCTCGCCATTTGCGGGCCATCTGAAATAAATATTTCGGCGTTCCTTCCTTTTCTTCATCATATATAATCAGCAGACCGGATGATTTCCGCAGCATCAGCTCATTTTTGTTGCGGAATTGCTGCGGGCTCGTATATGGCTGATTAGACACTGACGCAACAAAGTCAGCGCCAGATATGATTTTCTCATAATATTCGCGGGTCTCTTCTTTCCAATTGTCTTGCTGATTCATAAACGGTGTTAAAACAGCCAGCTTCAGCTCTGGGTAATCCGGCTGCAAGCTGAATACAACCTCCGCTGCCCAGCATTCCACTCCGAGCTGGCCGCTGATGATAATCCACTCCATTCCTTCGTCCAAAAGCTGGCGGATTTGCTGCTCCAGCGCTTTTTTTATGTAATAAACAGCTGGATCCTCGTCCTGAAAAACGCCTAATTCATAAGGCTTATAACCGGTCACTGTCCAGACTGACATCCCTTTCCCCTCCTGAAAATGGTAAAAAGTAAGGGGAGCCCCCCTTACTTTTTCATATCACATTAATAACCATACGGGCGTCTTCCGCAGATTTGCTGTTGATTGTAGGCATTTTGAGCAAAAGATTCAGTATGCGGAAAATAATGCTGGTGCTCATACAGCTGGTGATTCACATGAGCTGTGTGAGTCGGATGAATATGCGGAACAATCACTTCTTCATAAGTGTGCTGTTCACAGCAGGTCGGCGGATGAACAATCGCCGGCAACACCTTAGGCGGTCTGCAAGGATACATGGTAGCTCCCCCTTTCTCTTTCACTCTATACATAAGCAGTTTATGCAAAAAGGGGGAACATGTACTATTACAAATACCTATATTACAATAAACTATAAAAGCTAGCTTTTAAATTCGTCATGACCAAGGCTGTCAGACATACAAAAACAAAGAATAGAACAAAGATCGCACGATACATTGTCAATCCACCCCAAAGTACATTCTTTATATTTCCACACAATTCTACATTTTACAGCCTTTAGGCCTGAAAAACAATAAAAATCTGACAATTTTGGGCCGTTTATGGACTCCCCATCCGCCTGGCTATCGGATTGACTTTTTCCTTAATTTGCTCTCAATTCGCTGAATTCTTTTCGTAAGCTGATCTGCAGGAGAAGGATCAAAGGATGAAGCTTTCCGCGCGTGAACTAAGGCTTCTTGCAAATCCTTTACCTTGTGCTCATAGTATTTGCTAAGCTCAATATGGGCCTCCTTCTTGCAGCGGCTAGTTCCGCTTTCGCACACATCCCTCCAAAGCGAAACAGCCTCTGCCCACCGCTGCTTCCTTTTATAATGAAAAGCAAGCGCATGTTTTGCTTCCATTCCGATGGAGGTCGAATCCGCATCTGCCAGCTTTCGATAAGTCTCAGCCGACTTTTGTTTTTCTCCAACCGCCTGCAGCCATCTCGCTACCTCTATTTGCTCCCGGAACGTACTGTCAATATTCGTTTGCAATAGCTGATAGCTGATATGCGTATACAGTGTGATCAATGTCAGAATGTCCATTTCATTATGCTGCATCACTTTTAATATACCTTCCGGCTGCCTTCTTTCTATATAGTCAAAATATATCATCGGCGCCAGATAGCCCGGTACGTCTTCCTTCCGCTTGATCTCTAGGATCTCCTTTTCTACATTAACGAGCCGAACGGAGTCCAGCGCATGTTTCCAAAGCCTTCTTGATGCATGATAAAGGTCAAAATGTCCGAACGCCGGCAGCTTGGGGACATGTTCGCGCACGAGCGTATGTCTCGTTTTCACTTGCGGCCAGTCAAATGACTTTCCATTATATGTCACAAGCGTGTTATAGTCGACATTTTCAAGAAAACTCGAATAAAGCGCCACTTCATTTCCCGGCTCCGGCAAAAAATGCTGGCGGACTATGACTTGATCCTCTAATACCCGCGCGTAGCCTAATAAGAAAATAGTATTTCCCGCGCCGCCGCCAAGGCCTGTCGTTTCTGTATCGAAAAAGAATAAGTCGCTGGATTTCAGACCTTTTGCCGATAACGGATGGGACCCCGGCCATCTGTCCCAGCTGGCAATCGCTTCTTTTACGTCATGAAATGTGTACTTGCCATGCTGATAATGAAGAGGGTAACACACTTCCCGAATGAAACAATACTGCTGATTCCACCGATAAAGCTTTACGTTCGCTTGCTGCCAATCTGCCCAATGCGGGATATCGGCAGATTGTAAGTCTATTGGCTGACGCTCAGCTGGCTGCTCCTCTCTCACCAGATGCGACTTCATTCGATTAAGCTTTCGCGACAAATCCATCTTCTTTCACTCGTCCTTCCTCAAAGCTGCTCTAACAGCCGAATGCTTCTCTGCTTAGTTCTGTCCCCTTCTATTTCCGTACCGATGCAGGACGGACAGCCGTTTTCACACGGACAATGCTTGATTAAACGCAAAGCTGCCTCCTTTATGCGATCAAAGCTTTTATAGACTTCTTCCGACAGCCCGATTCCTCCGGGGTAGTGATCATATAAAAAAATGGTCGGCAGTCCCGAATGAGCGGCCTTGATTTGAGAAACTACATGGATATCTTTGCGGTCACACATCACATGCACCGGAACAACATGCCTTAGCACATTGGCAACCCCCAGCAGCAACAGCTCTAAATCCTTCTCGCCCATCAGCGGATCGGTTTGCTTTAATTCGATCCAAGCTGCGCTAGTATGCAGCTCTTCTTCCGGCAAATGGATGGGGCCCGAACCGATATTTTCAAATGTTGTCAATTTAATTTTCTTAAATATACTCGGCAAAATATGGATGGATACATCTCCAAAATGAAGGTTCGCCGTTTGTCGGTAAATCGTCCGGTCGATTTCCATTACCTTTAACTGGACGGCCAAGTTTGCATCTGTGTAGTATTCTACCTCTACTTTTCTAACGTACGCCTTCAAGTGATCCCAATCTAACTTTTCCACTTGATATTGAACGCCCTCATGAAGATAAATCGCTTCTTCATGAAGCAGGGTCATCGCGCTAAAGCGATCCATTTCCCCGATGATCGTCACATTGCCCGTTTGAGATTGATCGATGATGACGACATTCTCCTGGGAAGCCGAGCGCAGGCTGATGTTCCCGGCTGGAAACGATTGATTCGCCCAATAATAGGTGTCTTGGTTTTGATGGAGCACTCTTTCTTCCGCTAAAAATTCTAATATGTCTTTCACATTTAAAGATCCAAATTTTTCTCCTTCTTTAAAAGGCAGCTCATAAGCAGCACATTTTAAATGATCGACCAATATAATTAAATTATCCGGGTTGATGCGGGCGGACTCGGGGGAACGTTCAAAGAAATAATCCGGATTCTGAATAAGATATTGGTCCAAAGGAGAAGAGCTGGCGACCATCAGGATCAGCGCCTCTTCATGCCTTCTTCCTGCCCGGCCCGCTTGCTGCCATGTACTGGAGACGCTCCCTGGATACCCCGTCATAATGCACACCTGTAATTGACCGATATCAACGCCAAGCTCAAGTGCGTTGGTGCTGACCACACCTATGATTTCCCCTTCTCTCAGGCCTTTTTCGATGTCCCGCCGCTGCTTCGGCAAATAGCCGCCGCGATATCCTCTGATCGAACGGGCGGCCACTTGATTCTTCACAAGCTCCTGAATATGACTCAAAATGATCTCAACCCGAACCCGGCTTCTGGCAAAAACAATGGTTTGTATTTTGTTTTTTAAAAATTCTTTTGCCAATTGATTCACTTCTGCTGTGGCACTTTTTCGGATATTTAACGCTTCGTTCACAACCGGAGGATTATAAAAGGCAAAATGCTTTCTCCCTCTAGGAGCTCCGTTATCCTCAATTAAGCGCACCGGCTCACCGATCAGCTGTTCAGCCAGCTCTTGCGGATTGGCGATCGTTGCGGATGTGCATATAAACAACGGATTACTTCCATAAAAGCGGCAAATTCTATTCAGCCTTCTGATCACATTCGCAACATGGCTTCCAAAGACTCCGCGATAGGTATGAAGCTCATCAATCACAACGTATTTCAAATTCTCAAATAAACTGACCCATTTTGTATGATGCGGCAAAATCGCCGAATGGAGCATATCCGGATTGGTAATGACGATGTGCCCGGCTTTTCTGACCACTTGGCGGATAGCAGGCGACGTATCGCCATCGTAGGTGTAGCTTTTAATGCCCATTCCCATTTCATTTATGATTTCATTTAATTCGCTTTTCTGATCTTGAGCCAGCGCTTTCGTCGGAAAAATATAGAGCGCGCGATTACTGTGATCCTCGGCAATTGACTGCAGCACCGGCAAGTTATAGCACAGCGTTTTTCCTGACGCGGTCGGCGTGACAGCAACAATATGCTCCCCCCTCCTTACCGTTTCAAACGCTGTGTGCTGATGGCTATATAATTCCTCAATGCCTCTTTTTTGCAAAGCAGCCTTTATTCTGGCATCTACATGTCCTGGAATGGGTGCTGTCTTTGCCTCCTGTGGCTTAATTTCATGCCAATGTACAATATTCTCATTGCGCTTCAGCTTTTCGATTAATTCCGGCAATGATTTCTTTCCTATCATTACGCGATCACCTCTTTGTACCTAATAGTTTAGCGAATAAACGTTTGGCTGGCTAGTTGGAATTCTTCAGCTTTTATTTGTCCGCACACTAAAAAACCGCAAAAGGAGACTGTTTCCTTTTGCGGTCCATGGCAGCGCGCTCTTTTATACTTTCAACCATCCGCTCACACCTTTAACGATGCTTGATAACTGCGATACGGTATTCATCATTAAACCTGCTGTATCCAGTGCTTTATTCATGTTAAACGAGCCGTCTTCATTTTGAAAGGATTTAATGAACATATTGCCGGAAGCCGGCGGTTTATTCATATTGGGTGCTGACGGGGCTGAAAATGGCATATACGGCTGCTGAGGCTGGTGCATGGTATAGAGAGGATGGTCGAATAAGGAGCCGGCAAATGAAGATTGATCCGCCGGCTGCGGATAGAAGTACGGATGAGCTTGGAGCTGCGGATAATATTCATATGGATAGGGCTGCATCGGCATTGGACCCCAATGATTCATTCTCATTCCCTCCAAGAATAAAAATAAGTATATAACCTATTGTATGACTTATTGGAGGAAGAAGTGCCTCTTAGTCCAGCTCTCTTTGCAGCTGTTCCAAAATAAAAATTGTCGACTCCACATAGTTTTTAAAGCGAGTGTAGCTTGTTTCTGGAAAAAACGCTTGTACGGAAATCAATTCAATGTTCTCTAGTGTGGCTTTTATTTGGGGAGGGTGCACGTATTTAAATTCCCTCCTCTTCATTTCTTTCATCACCGCTTGCTCCCATTTTTCAGACAATTGGCGGGCCTGATCCGCAAACGGCTTAACCTCCTGATAAAAATCGCCTTTTGTTTGCTCTCTTCTGTTTTTGTGATATACCTCATTGGCCTGATGCACGAGATGAAGTAATGCTTTGGTTAATTCGTGAAGTGAATTCATTTCAATAACTCCTCAATCAGCAATCGTTCGATGACATACATTCTATAAGTTTTTTTACTTCTCTTCAACCTGACTCAACCGGCCGCTTAAAACCTATTGTTTTTGAAGGAGGGCCAGGCTTATCGCTGCTTTTAGCTGCCAGCAGTTACTGGCTGAGCTATTTCACTCGTTTTATGCTTTTTTTGGCTAAGCGGCTTTCCTCTCCGGCATTTACTCGTGCCAATGTTTTTTCTCGTTGAGAAGCGAGAAATTTCTTGCGCTGGGAAGTTAAAACGTTTCATAGGATACTTTCAGTGATTGAACCATTTTGTAGGAAGAAGGAGTGGATAAAAGGTAGTCGGCCCCCTCTTCCAGCAGGCGTAGGCGCTCCATCACCATCTCCTTTTTTCTCAAAAGACGCGTACAGTGGGCTTTATGAAGCTTCGAGACTCGCTTTTTTAAAATCAGTTCAATTTGCTCCACTTTTTCCTCCATCTCCGCTAATGCTCGCAATGCTTCTTCTTTTGTCACAGACGCCACTCCTTTTTATTAAATTGCTTGCATTCCATCGGCATTGTCTTGCTGCTTACTTTCTGCCCTCCTTATTGAATCTCCTGCCAGCATGACAAAACTAGGAGCAATTCGCCAAAGAAAGAAGCAGGCAGACAAAGAGGGTTTATTATTCGACAAACCGGCAATCTTTGAAATGACAGAGGATAGTTTCATCTATGCGATTTCACTCCGAAAAGGTTATAATAGAATCGCAGAAAAAAGGGATAATATGCCGAGCAGACACATAGTTCTAGCAATAGAGCGCAGCGACCGGCGTGGAATCCGAATCACCAGCTTTGGGAAAAGGCATTCTTCCCCAAAAAACAGGTGTTTTTCTTCCCCCATGATTAAAATTTTCTGTTATGATATGTATTATCTTGTGAGGTGTTTATCTATGGCGATAAAATATCCGAATGGAAAAAAGTATGTGCCTTTTTCACAAGAACTTCCCAAAAAGCAACGGTTGAAAAAGGACAGCTACAGCAACAGGGGAATGACACTTGAGGAGGACTTGAATGAGACCAATACATTTTATCTTGAACGTGGAATAGCCGTTGTCCACAAAAAACCAACGCCAGTTCAAATCGTTCAAGTTGATTATCCAAGGAGAAGTGCAGCCGTCATTAAAGAAGCTTACTTCAAACAAGCTTCAACTACTGACTATAACGGGGTCTACAGGGGGAAGTATTTAGATTTTGAAGCGAAGGAGACGAAAAGTCCTACCGCTTTCCCGCTGAAGAATTTTCACCCCCATCAGATTGAGCATATGAAAAAAGTGGACAAACAAAAGGGAGTCTGCTTTGTGATCATTCGATTCGCTGCAGTAGAGGAGATCTATTTTCTTCCTTGCAGCCGCTTGTTTGACTTTTGGGAGCGGATGATTAGCGGCGGCCGCAAATCTATAGCAAAGGCTGAGCTGGAAACAGCAGCTTATTCCATTCCTATAGGGCTGCATCCCCGAATTCCCTATTTATCCGTAATTGATGAGCTTTACTTTTAGGCAAAGTCGCCAGCGGATGAAAGAATTTCCTAAAAAATAGGCGGAAATGAACTTTTCTTACCCGATTGGATATGAATAATATTAGGAAGGGCAGTTTCTATACTGTCTATTCCTTTTGAAAGCGAGGAAATTAGACAAATGTCTGATCAATACAATTCACGTACAGAAAGACGCAAGCAACAGAAAAAAAGAGCGGCTAAACCAGCAGCCGCTCCTGCAAAGGGGCCGAAGAAGAAGAAAAAGCGTTCCCTCTTCAAAAAAGTATTTCTTACTTTTGCCGTCCTGATTCTGCTCTCTCTTGCAGGAGGAATAGGCGCTTTTGCTTACATGGTCAAAGATGCGCCGAATTTGGATGAAGCGCTTTTGCGGGATCCTATCCCTTCGAAGGTTTACGATAAAGATGGGAAATTCATTACGACGATCGGCTCTGGAAAACTAGATTACGTCAAATATGAAGATATTCCGCAGCTGGTGAAGGACGCCATTCTTGCAACGGAAGACGCTCGCTTCTTTGAGCATCACGGCGTAGATATTATACGAATCGGCGGCGCTGCCCTTAAAAACGTGACCGACGGATTCGGTTCACAAGGGGCAAGCACCATCACCCAGCAGGTCGTCAAGCTGTCCTTTTTAAAACCTGAAAAAACGCTGAAAAGAAAAGCTCAGGAAGCTTGGCTGGCTTATCAGCTGGAACGGCAATATACAAAAGAAGAAATCTTTGAAATGTACGCCAATAAAGTCTATATGTCTCAGGGCATTCATGGGATTAAAGCCGCAGCAAAGCACTATTTCAATAAAGAATTGGATGAATTAACGCTTCCTGAAGCGGCTTTAATTGCCGGCATGCCGCAGAGCCCGAATAATTACAATCCTTTTACCAATCCTGAACGTGCAGAGAAGCGCCGGAATCTCGTACTGTCCCTGATGAAGCAGCATGATAAAATTTCCGAAACAGAAATGGCACAGGCTAAAGCAGTGCCGCTAAATAAATTGCTGGCTGAAAACAAGCAAGGAGAAGGAGAAACAAAGAAATACAATGCCTATATCGATATGGTGATTGAAGAAGTTCAGCGCATGGGCGACTACAATCCCTATTCGGACGGACTAAAGATTTACACCACTCTAGATCGCAAAGCTCAGGATTATATGGATCAATTACTCAACACAGAGGACATTCTTAGTTATCCGAGCGATGATTTTCAAGCCGGAATCGCCCTCACTGATACGAAAACCGGGGAAGTGCGCGCAGTCGGCGGAGGACGCGGTGAAAACCAGAAGGTCGAGCGCGGATACAACTACGCGGTGGACTTAAAACAGCGTCAGCCAGGATCCGTCATTAAACCGCTGATTGATTACGGGCCTGCGATTGAATATTTAAATTGGTCTACCTATCAGCAGCTGGATGACAAACCGACGACATACCCGGACGGCACACCGATACGCAACGCTGGCGGTTCCTATATGGGACCGATCTCAATGAGAACAGCGATGACCTACTCCCGCAACATACCGGCTTTAGAAGCTTATAAAGAAGTGGGACACGAAAAGGCCAACGAATTTTTAGGAAACCTTGGAATTCAACTGAAGAAAGAGGAATCAGAAAACTATTCCAACTCCATTGGCGCGATGAGCGGCATCTCACCTCTTGATTTAGCCGGCGCCTATGCGGCATTTGGAAACGGCGGCCAATACAATGAGCCGCATACAGTAAAGAAACTCATCCTATCTGATGGGGAAACGGAAGTGGAGAACGACATTAAACCTAAAGCAGCGATGAGTGATTACACCGCTTATATGATTACCGATATGCTGAGGGATGTTGTGAGCGAAGGTACCGGAACCCAAGCGAATATACCTGGTTTAGATGTAGCCGGAAAGACAGGAACCACCAACTATACTGAGAAAGAAAAAAGCGACTTTGGCATTCCTGACAGCGGCTCGCCAGATTCCTGGTTTGTCGGATATACAACCAACTATACAGCGGCAATTTGGACCGGTTACCCGAACAAAAGCGAGTATTTATCACCTGAAAGCCAGCGCATTGCCAAAAGACTGTTTAGATATTTAATGGAAGAAGTTTCGTCAGATGTGAAAACAGAAGACTTCAAAAAGCCGAAAAGCGTTGTAGAACTTCCGATCTTAAAAGGCTCCAACCCTGCTGTAGTGGCCGGTGACAGCGTTCCTGACAGCGACAAGGTCTATGAACTTTTTGTCAAAGGGGAAGAACCTAAGAAAGTATACAGAAATAAAGATGACGAAGAAGAAAAAGACAAAGACAAAGAGAAAGAGAAAGAAGAACAAGAAACCAAAGGAAAAATTGAAGGATTGAATGCAGCTTATGATTCTTCCTCCCAGAGCATTTCCGTATCTTGGTCTTTCAGCGGAGAGGGAACGCCAAGCTTTACCGTTACAGCTAACGGACAATCGCAAGCTGCGAACGGAAATTCAGCCGTCATCAGCAATGTACAGCCTGGCCAAACATACAGCATTACGGTAACTGCGACTGTAGACGGCGCAACAGTGGACTCGGCTTCCACGTCCGTAACCGCCTCAGGTGGCGAGAACCCAGCTGAACCGGAAGATGGCGGCCAGCAAGAACCTGATCAACCTGATACCGAAGCGCCTGACGGCAACAATAACGGAAATCATAACGGAGGAAATACGCCTCCTCCAGACCAAGGAAATGGACAGAATGGCGGCACACCTCCTAATGGAGACAATGGAGGAAGCGGCAACGGCAACAATAACGGCAACGGCAACGGAAGCAGCTCAGGCGGAAATCCTTCGCCTACTCAGCCGCCCGTTGGAACACCTCCTGCCAATAACAATGGAGGCAATACCCAGCAAGGACAATCCACACAATCAGGAACTGAAAGCGGCCTATAAGCAGCTGACAACAAAAAGGATGGCATTTAGCCATCCTTTTTGTGTTGCATGAGCTGATATTTAGCCAGCTGCTTTTGCTGTTCACTTATTAGTTCATTGATTTGCACGTACGCTTGATAGGAAAAAGGGCGATTCATCACAAAAGACAGCCTTTCAGCTGCGTTAATCGGCTTAATAGCTAGTGACTGCACGCGATCCGGCCAATTGTTGAGCATGACTGGAGAACCGTTGCTCCAATAGAGGTTCATCCATAACAAAGCTAGCAATGCTTTCATTGGAGAAGAAAAGGTGCAACTGTCTCTCATTTGAAAGGCCCGATCAAGCTGCTTTTTTAATTTGCGCCATTCCTGATCCAGCATCTTTACATATCGATCGGCCTTAAGCCAAGGCTTGTCTATTCCAGTTAATTCATAAATAAAATACGGCTCATCTGCAACGCTCAGTTGATTCGGTACAAAAACAGACTCCGCCTGAAAGAACAGCGGGTGCTGGAGATGAGGAGGAACCGGCACCACCGCCATTATCCAGCCTTCCTTTTCATCCGCTTCTTTCCTTCCCGGCACAGATCTAGCAGCGGGCATTCCTCACATTTGGGTGATTGTGCCTTGCAATGATAGCGTCCAAAGAATATTAAACGATGATGAGTAACCGACCATTCTTCCCTTGGGATTTTCCTCATTAACGTTTCTTCCACTTCAGTCACATTATCCTTCCATCGGCAAATTCCCAGCCGCTTGCTGACACGTTCAACATGAGTATCCACAGCGATAGCGGGTATGCCAAAGGCCACGGAAGCAACGACATTGGCTGTCTTGCGCCCTACACCAGGAAGCTTCACAAGCTCCTCCTGTGTTCTCGGCACTTCTCCGTTCATCTCTTCCAGCAACACCCGGCATAACTTCTGGATATTCTTGGCCTTGTTTCGGTAAAGCCCGATAGAACGGATATCCTGCTGCAATTCTTCCAGCGAAACAGCTAAATAATCCTCCGGCGTTTTATATTTCTCAAACAAATCCTTGGTCACTTTATTTACTAACGCATCCGTACATTGAGCAGACAGAGCAACAGCAATGACCAATTCAAATGGGTTTTTATGATTCAGCTCGCAGTGAGCATCCGGAAACATGTCAGCAATTGTATCTAAACAATAACGAATTTGCTGTTTATTCAGCATAGCTTCTCTCCTTTCTACTGCTCAAGCCAATTATAAAAAGGCACCGCTTTTGTTGAGCGCTGCACTTGCTCAGGAGAAGATTGATGGCGGCGGAAACGCTGTCCATACTCTCTGGCCTGTTCAAGCGTTTCAATCCCCTGCTTTTTCCATTCAAACAAAATACGATCAATATAGCGGAAATTCATCTTCCCTGATATTACCGCTTCTCTCAATGCAGCTTTAATGATGGCGGGATCATGGTGGTCTTGATCAACCCAAATCGCCAGCGTTTCACATTCTAGCGGAGAAAGCGGACGGCCAAACTCCTGTTCAAAACAAGTATAAAGATCTTTCTCTTCGCTCATCGCCTGCTGAAGAGCTGTTTGCCGTGACTGCTGCACCATTTTTTCTGCTAGCCTCTTCCAAAGCGGCTCGAGTGAATAACGTTCATATCCGGGAGAGTCTCCCTGTTCAATCGCAATCAGCTGCTGCTGAATAAGCTTCTTAATCATGATGGAGCATTCGCCCGCAGACATCGTCATTCGGCCAGCCAGTTCTTCAAATGTTGGAAAATGTTGGCCCTTTTGCTTAAACGCCATAATATGCAAAAGGAGTGCAAGCTCTGATTCTGTTAGTGACAGTTGGCGATAGTGCATCAGCAATACGTTAGGAACGCTGATCATTCCTTCATTCATCCACTCTGTAATCAATTCATTTTGCTCCATATTGGACACCTCATAGCTAGTATATCATGATGGCGGCTGAAAAATGAGAATTGACAATTTGGAAAGTATTTATCTCACCATACTAAAGGCCGCGCATACAGCGCGGCCTTATTGTTTTTATCCCTCATTCAGAGGGCCGATTCATTCGGGCCTGCACGATGCAGACGACAGCCTTTGTTCTTCACTTCATCAGCGGAGGATCAAAGAGAACGCCCGCTTTTTGAAGCTTTACTTTACGGATATAAGCGATTGAGCAAGCGCGGAAAAGGAATGGTTTCGCGCACATGCTCCACACCGCTGATCCAAGCAACGGTTCTCTCAAGCCCTAAGCCGAAGCCCGAATGAGGAACGGAGCCATATTGCCGAAGCTCCAAATACCATTTATAAGCTTCCGGATCTAAATGATGCTCAGCAATTCTTTCGCTTAATAGCTGGTCATCATGGATCCGCTCTGAACCTCCAATAATTTCCCCATAGCCTTCAGGGGCTATTAAATCAGCGCAGAGCACAACCTCTTCACGCTCCGGTGCAGGCTGCATGTAAAACGGTTTAAGCTTTGTTGGATAATGAGTGATAAATACTGGTTTATCAAAGCTTTCAGCGATGGCTGTTTCATGAGGTGCCCCAAAGTCATCGCCCCATTGAATATCGTTAAAACCTCTTTCATGTAAAAATTTCAGCGCCTCATCATATGTAATTCGCGGAAAAGGTGCCTGGATTTGTTCCAGCTTGGACGTATCCCGCCCTAATCGATCTAATTCTAAACGGCAATTCTTCAGTACGGATTGGACGATGTGAGTCACATACTGCTCCTGTACAACTAAGTTATCTTCGAATTCGCAAAAGGCCATTTCAGGTTCAATCATCCAAAACTCAATTAAATGACGGCGGGTTTTGGATTTCTCCGCTCGAAAAGTCGGACCGAAAGAAAAGACTTTTCCAAGCGCCATGGCGGCCGCTTCCATGTATAATTGACCGCTTTGGGAAAGATACGCATCCTCGTCAAAATAGCGGGTATGGAATAGCTCAGATGTTCCCTCAGGAGCACTTCCAGTTAAAATGGGCGGATCGACTTTTGTAAAACCGCGATCATTAAAAAACTCATACGTTGCTCTGATAATTTCATTGCGAATTTTCATGACCGCATGCTGGCGGCGAGAACGGAGCCATAAATGGCGATGATCCATTAAAAACTCAGTCCCATGCTCTTTTGGCGTAATCGGGTAATCTACAGCTTCAGCAATAACCTCTAGCTGAGTTACGCTTAATTCATAGCCAAACGGGGAACGATTATCTTCTCGGACAACGCCGGTAACGTATAAAGACGTTTCTTGCGTAAGGGTTTTCGCTTGCTTAAATACTTCCTCGCCAACATCGCTTTTGACGACAACGCCTTGGATAAAACCAGTTCCGTCACGAAGCTGCAAGAAAGCAATTTTTCCGCTGGAGCGTTTGTTGGCAAGCCAGACACCTATCGTCACTTCCTGACCGACAAACTTACTCACTTCTGCAATTGTAGTTTTCATGTAAGACTTCCCTCCAAAATATTCGGCAACCCCTGACGGGATCCGCTAATATTATACCTATATCTTCCTTCAGGACGCAAGAAGCAGGCGCACAACCGCCTCGCTGGCAGAAATCGCTGTTCAAATGGATTCCCGTCAAAAAAAACTTGACAGCCGTGGTAAAGGCTGTCAAGTTACTAAAGCGGCATTAAGATTGCTGCGGCATATGCGCTTTCACGTAGGCGCCCATACGATCCACAGCCGCCTCAAGCAGCTCTAATGATGTGGCATAAGAGAGGCGAATATTATCCGGTGCGCCAAAACCACTTCCAGGAATAACAGCTACTTTTGCCTCTTCAAGCAAGGCTTTAACAAAGTCGTCGACACTCGCAAAGCCCGTCAGTGCTGCCGCTTCTTTGACATTTGGAAACAGATAGAACGCTCCTTGCGGTTTCAAGCAAGAGAAGCCCGGAATTTCATTTAACTTGGCGTGAATAACATTCAAACGCTTCTCAAACGCAGCTCTCATTTCCTCTACTGGCTGCTGTGTTCCTTCGTACGCGGCGATCGCACCATACTGAGAAGGAGCCGTAGGATTGGATGTCGAATGACTCGCCAGGCCAGTCATGGCTTTAATGACTTGAGCATTTCCTGCAGCGTAGCCTATGCGCCAGCCAGTCATGGAATGGGATTTAGACACTCCATTAATAATGATCGTCTGCGCCTTTAGCTCTGGCGAAAGCTCCGCAATAGATACGTGATGGTGACCGTCATATACTAATTTCTCATAAATTTCATCAGAAATAATCCAAATATTATGCCGCAGGGCTACGTCACCAAGCGCTTTCAGTTCTTCTTTTGTATACAGCATCCCTGTTGGGTTACTCGGGGAATTGATGATAACAGCTTTTGTTTTCTCGGTAATGGCCGCCTCTAACTGCTTTGGAGAAATTTTGAATTGATTGGATTCCTTCCCTTCAACATATACCGGTGTACCGTTGGCAAGCTTCACTTGTTCCGGATAGCTCACCCAATAAGGAGTCGGAATAATCACTTCATCCTCTTCGTCCAAAATGACTTGAAACAGTGTATACAGCGCATGCTTCGCACCGATGGTCACGATAATTTCATCGCGCTGATATGCAATGCCTTGATCCTTTTCAAATTTATGAATAATGGCGTCCTTTAGCGCAGCCAAGCCACCCGACGGCGTATACTTCGTTTGCCCTTGCTGCATGGATTCGTATGCTGCCTGAATGATATGCTCCGGAGTGTTAAAATCAGGCTCTCCCGCTCCAAGACCAATGACATCAATGCCTTGGGCTTTCATTTCTTTCGCTTTCGCTGTAATCGCTAAGGTAGTCGAAGGAGTCAGCGCTTTGACTCTTTGGGCTAATTGAATTTCCATAAAACATTCCTCCAAATTTATATATTCTCTATTTTCTTCCACCATTTTCCGCTGCCGACAAGCAGATAGTAGTAGTTCAGCTGATCGTTTTTATCTAAAAAGACCAGTTCCCAGACCGGGCCGCGCTTTTCCATTCCGAGATTGGCAAACAGCAGCTTTTCGATCTTTTTCTCGTTTCGCAGCTTTTTCACTGCCTTTTGCTTAGTCATTCCCTTTGCCAAATCGACAGTGACAGGCTTTTTCTTTTGATCTTCCGGCACGAGCACTGCCAGCTGCCTTCCCTTATCCGTTTGCCCGATGACCGCATAATAAGTTTCGTTGCTGTGATATACAGTAAAATCTGTTACGGTGGTCATTGCACTTTCCTCTTTTGCGGTCGCCACCGCATCCGTTTTTGCTTTTTTATACGGTTCTTGCGCATTATTATACACCAATATAAACGCGAAAGTGATCAGAAACAGCGGAGCGGCTATGATTATAATCCATTTTTTCATCTTTTTCTTCCTTATGTACGATAAATCGTAAAAACCGCTTTATTTTGGTCTTCCGGCTTTAAAGCAAGCCCAAACATTAAGTCTTCTCTTTTAAGAGTGCGATTTAACGCATCGACAATTTTATACAAATCCGCATGGTTGTCAATCGTCACGGTGGATAAAACTTCAATCTTCCTCTCCATCAAAAAAACGCCTCCTGTTCCTCTCCATTATATCAAGAAATAGTCTTCTCGCATCAATTAATTACTTGAAAAATTCAAATTTATTCTGAAAAAGTCAGCACTTCATAGCCCAGCTGTGTAAATTTAATGGTGATTAACCCATGCTGATCCGTGTAAAAAACATCGATCCATAATTGATGCAGCAGCTCGAGAAAATCATCCTCCGGTTTTTTGCCTTTCTGCTTGAAAATGACCGCTGTTTGCGGATCCATATGGGTTAATAAATTATACGACAGGCTGCTGCTCCCGCCATGCCCCGGTACTTTGACAATATTGATATCTTTAAGCTCTTCCTTCAATAAGCTTCTTTCGGATTTTTTTGAGGCGGAAGACATCCATAAAAAGCGTGAATCGTGATGTTTAATCGAAAAGTCCATTCCTTCTCTAGCCGATCTCCCGCTATAAAGAACTGTCAGTCGGATACCCGGCGCCAATTCTTTCACGTCCCCCGCCTTCCATCCCTCATAGTACAGTTTGCTTTTGGATAATTCATCCTTGCCATGAACGGAGTACACTCTCTTAAGTTGATAGAATTTATTTAATTTGTGAATGAAATCAGAAGCCCCCTCCTGCTGATCAGTGAGGATTAATCCGGATAATCGGTCCATTTTAAATTTTCTCAAATAAGCCAGGATCGAAGAACGGCTGTCCTTCGTCCCGGTATTTATTAAATAATGGCGGCCGTTCGCCGTGTGAATAATAGCAGCTTCTCCATCCGATAAAGGCAAAAAAGACAGGGCAAACTCTCCCTCCTTTAAATGGAGATCAATCGTGGAAGCCGAGGTTTCGGAGGAGCAAAGCCATATAGCTATACTGAAGCTTAAAGCAAATAATATCCTCATAGCTGCTTCTCCTTTCTATACCGTTAGCGTGTGTTAGTTTTGCTGAAATTACTCACAGAGCTGCAGCCAATTTTCAATGATGGACACCGTTTCTCCAAGCGTTGCTTCTCGAACGGGAATGCCCGGTATGGAATCTAGGAAAGTTCTCCCGTAGGCACTCATTTGTATGCGGCGGTCAAACACAATAATGATTCCCCGATCTTGGCTGCTGCGAATTAAGCGGCCAACTCCTTGTTTAAATCGCAGCACTGCCTGCGGGAGAGAGTAGGCGGTAAAGGCGCTTTTCCCTTGCTTCGCATACTGTTCATGCTTTGCTTGTGTATACGGATCATCGGGAGGAGAAAAAGGCAGTCTGACAATCACCAGACAAGATAAATCTTCGCCGGGAATATCGATCCCCTCCCAAAAGCTGTTCGTGCCAAATAAGATCGCTTTATCAAAGCGCTTGAAATTCCTGGCTAAACGGTTTCGGCTTCCATTGCTGATCCCCTGCGCTAAAAGCACATATTCTTCAAGCAAGCCGCTATCCTTCATTAAATCATAGGTTTTCCTCATCATGTCGTAGGCAGTAAAGAGAACGAGCATGCGTCCTTCGGCGGCATCAGCGGTCGCAGTTAAATGATTAGCCAAGGCTTCGATGTATTCTTCCTGCGTAGCTCCTTTAATTTCCGGCACATCGCTGGGAATAATCATCCGGCAATTCCGCTCGTAATCAAAGGGCGAAGGCAATATCACTTTGTCATACACCATTTCATTCAACCCGGTTTGCTCTGCAAAAAAACGAAAGGATTGATTAACCGTGAGCGTCGCTGAGGTAAAGATTACATGCTTGCAGTCAAGCAGCTTTTGCCGGATTAAGTCAGCGGGCGAAACCGGATGTGATTTAATAATGAACGTATTGGTGAACGACCGGCTATCTCCTTCCATCCAAATGACTTCGTCTTCCTCAGGACGGAAAATCAGCTGTTCAATATTTTGGATAAAAGCTTCCCATTCCTCTAACAGCTCCCGCAATTCATCCAATTTCATTTGCTCAGCCGCAGACATTTGCTCGCGATGAGCAGAAAGCGACTCCAAGCGCCGTTTCAGCCCTGCACAAATACGGCTCATCGCTTCATCTATTCTTTCCGCTCCATACTCAATATGCTTCCAATAAGGCAGCTGTCTTGTATCCTCTGTCAGCCTAAGCTGGCGCCGATGCCCATTTCCCGACCGTTTCTTAGTATACCTTTCAAAAAAGGACTGCCAGGTGCCAAACCATTCCTCCCCTTCCAGCATCAGTTCATGCAGCAGGCGATCAATGAGGGAACGGCCGCTTTCTTCGTTAGGAGGGCCGCTATACTTTTCATGCAGCTGCTCGCATTGATAAAACAAGCCCTCCTGCTGATAAGTGCCGGCTTTGGCGACTAAATACTTAAAGTCAGCAGCGTCAAGTGACCGGCCAAGACGCTCTCTTGCCGCCTTCTCAAAATGATGCGCTTCATCAATAATCACGTGGCTGTAATGCGGAAGCAGCGATGATTTAGCCATTAAATCCGCCAGCAATAAGGAGTGATTAATAATCACGATATCCGCTTCCTCCGCCCGCTTCTTGGCAAGTGCATAAAAGTCTTTCTCCAGCCATGCTTTCCGGCCTTTATTCATATATGCGCCATCTTGCTTTACTTCATTCCAGAACAGCCAGCCCCCTGATGATAAATTTAATTCATCAGCATCTCCGGTCTCTGTCTCCAGCAGCCACGTTAAAATTTGTATTTTGGCTAAGGCATAATCGTAATTATCATTCGTTTCTTTCAAGCTCTGATGAAATTTATATAAATCGATATAATGACTGCGCCCCTTTAACACAGCAGCCAGCACAGGAAACGGCAGAATCGCTTTTAATTGACCGATCTCTTTATGCATCAGCTGCTGCTGAAGAATAATCGTGTGCGTGCTCACAACGACAGGCCGGTCACTCATCTTGCTGCGGTAGACGGCAGGGAGCAAATATCCAAGCGACTTGCCTGTGCCTGTTCCGGCTTCGACCGCTAAGTGAGTATTCGTTTCCATCGAGCGGTATACTTGATCCATCATCTTCAGCTGACTGTCTCTTTGCTCATAATGAGGAATTTGAGTGAGCAGGTCTAATTTTTCTTCCTGCCGGCTGGGATATGTATAGCCTTTGTTTTCCTGATATTTTTTTTGAATCGTTTTTTTGCGCAGCGCCAGCCCCCGATATACCTCAACTGATTCCGGGAGATGCTCAATATGATGCTGCTTTTCCGCAATAACAGCTTGCAGCAATAAATAAATATCGCTTTTTAGATGAACGGCCAGCTGCTCCATTTTCTCTAAAGTAACAAGCGGAAGGCCGTTCAGCTTTTCCATCATTTTCAATAGCAGCTCGGCGGTTACGTAGGCATCGCTATCCGCCCGATGCGGCCGGTCATGATGAACGCCCAGACTGACTGCCAAATCATTGAGCTTATAGCTATCCAATGTCGGATACAGCATGCGGGCTAATTCGACGGTATCGATGGAAGGCCCGGAGAAAGGAAGACAGCCCGCTTCCTCCAGCTCCGCTTGCAGAAAGTGAAGATCGAATGGCACATTATGAGCCACAAAGACTGCCCCCTTGAGCAGCGGCAATATCTTAGAAGCTTCCTCGCGGAACAAAGGAGCTTCCTGGACCATATTGTTTCTGATTCCTGTAAGCTCCTCGATAAAAGCCGGTATTTGCCTTTTCGGATTAAAAAGGGTGGTATATTGTTCAATAATTTGTTTATTTTCAACAATCACAAAGGATGCTTGGATAATGCGGTCGCCACCTTTAGCAGCATGACCGGTCGTTTCTAAATCAGTAACGACGAAGCGTGAATATGTCATAACGGTTTACACACCTTTTTCTCGTAAAATCATATTTAAGTGTACCATATGATCTTTCTATGTAGCTACAGCCCGGTTTGGAGAGGATGAAAAGCAATTCCCGTGCAGCCTTTAAAAAAATCCTTTATGGCTTCAAGCACCATAAAGGATTTCCGTCTTTATAAAATGGTCGCTTCCGGTTCCTGATGAAGCAGCTGTTCAATCTGATTGTCCTTTCCAACAATGACTACTTTAGGCTGATGATCTTGCACTTTCTCCTGCGGCACCATAGCGTACGACATAATAATGACTACATCTCCCGGCTGCACTAGGCGGGCAGCGGCGCCATTTAGACAGATAACGCCGCTGCCCCGCTTTCCAGGAATGATATAAGTCTCCAAGCGGGCTCCGTTATTATTATTGACAATTTGCACCTTTTCGTGAATCGCCATACCCGCGGCCTCAATTAAGTTCTCATCAATCGTAATGCTGCCGACATAATGCAAATTGGCTTCCGTTACAGTAGCCCGGTGAATCTTGCCGTTCATCATCATACGAAACATCTTTCTTCACTCCTTTACTCGCAGTTCATCACAATATTATCGATGAGACGAGCGGCCGAATATTTAACAGCCGCAGCGAGGATGATTTTTCCTTGTATAGTCTTTACTGGTTCTAACTCAGGATAAGACAGCAATTCTACGTAATCAATGGCCGCTCTAGAATACTTCTGCAGATGGGATGCGATTTCCTGAATGATTGGAGCCGGATGGCGCTCCCCTTGTTCAATCATCCTTTGGCCTTTCAAAAGTGCCTGATAAATCTGCGGAGCCGCTTCGCGCTCTTCAGGCGTCAAATGGACATTCCTTGAACTCTTAGCTAAGCCGTCCGCTTCCCGCACCGTTTCTACCGTCACAACCTCCAAAGGAAAATTAAGCGATTCCACCATCCCTTCAATAACAGCTGCCTGCTGAGCATCCTTCATGCCAAAATAAGCTCTGTCCGGCTGCATCAAATGAAAAAGCTTCGTCAATACAGTTGCAACCCCGTCAAAATGGCCAGGGCGCTTCTTTCCGCACAGACAATTCGTGCGCGCTAGCACCTTCAGAGCCGCGGCCGGCTGCTTAGGATACATCTCTTCCACTTCCGGAGCAAATAAGAGATCCACCCCTGCTGCTTCTGCCTGCAGCCTATCGCGGGCGAGATCCCGGGGATAGCTGTCGAAGTCCTCGGCGGGACCGAACTGAAGCGGATTGACAAAGATTGTCATAATGACTGTTTCATTGTCTTCTCTCGCTTTTCGGGCTAATGCTAAATGTCCCTCATGCAAATAGCCCATCGTTGGTACGAGGCCTATAGAGCAGCCAGACGCTTTTTGTGCCTGAACGAATGCTCTTAGCTCGGTAATCTTACGAATCACTCTCATGATTGCATTCCCCCATACAGCTGCATCCATTCTTCTTCCTTCATAGAATAGGCTTGCTCTTTAGCCGGAAACTTCATTGCTTTCACATCCTTCACGTAAGAGGACAGCGCTTGATCAATCACAGGACCGACATCGCCGTAAGCTTTTACAAATTTAGGAATGCGATCGACGCCATAACGGATAAGATCATGGTACACAAGTACTTGCCCATCCGTATCACCTCCGGCGCCGATGCCGATTACAGGGATGCTGATGGCCTTGGTAATTTGCGCTGCCAATTGACGAGGCACGCACTCCAGCACAAGCATGCACGCGCCTGCTGCTTCCAACCGCTTCGCTTCTTCCATTAGCTCCGCAGCTGATGCCGCTGTTTTCCCTTGTACTTTATAGCCGCCGAGCACGCCAACAGATTGCGGGGTTAACCCTAAATGAGCCACAGCGGGCACGCCTGCTTCTGTTAGCAAGCGAACCTTTTTGACCACTTCTTTGCCGCCTTCAAGCTTAATGGCGTGTGCCCCCGCCTCCTGCAGCAGCCTTTGCGCTGCCCGCATCGTTTCTTCGCGGCTGATGTGATAGGTCATAAACGGTAAATCGGTGACGATAAATGTATCCTTGGCACCGCGTTTGACCGCCTTCGTATGATGAACCATATCATCAAGTGTGACAGGAATGGTCGATGGATAACCGAGCACCACCATTCCGAGGGAATCTCCGACTAAAATGAGATCGGTCTTGGCTGCTTCCGCATATTTAGCGGAAGGATAATCATAGGCCGTTACCATCACAATCTTCTCACCCGCTGCCTTCATTTGGATAAAATCCGTGGTCTGTTTCATTTCCGCTTCCTCCTTTTCTTCCAGAGGAGACGAAACAATAGGCTATAAAAAAAGGGGCCTTCAGACAGAAGGACCCCTTGTATCACTCGTTGTTTCGACCCTCTGTCCCTGTCCATTCCGGATCAAGGCAGACTAACGCTATTCATTTGACCGTTGGCTTATATTCCACAAGGTGCAGCTCCCTTTGGGATACTGCCCAGCTATATTATAGCAAGCCCGCTGTTTTTGACTATTAAAAATTAATAAACACCTTGCATGCGTGATCAAAAAATAAAGCAGCAGATCTCAGTCTGCTGCTTTATTAATCTCAATATCGGCAGAGTAAATATCGTGAATGGTGCCTTCCTCATCGAGCAGCTTCAGCACCCCTTCTTCTGTGATTCCGAGAGCTTTTCCTTTAATGGTCGCTGAGATCGTTGTAGCTGTGATTTGCTTGCCGACCGATATGGCATACTTTTCCCAAAGCTTCTTAATATCCGCAAAGCCCTGTTCCATATAAATATCGTAGCAGGCTTCCATGTTTTTTAATATTTCCTGTATGAGGCGCGACCTTGAAACGGTCTCCCCTGTTTCAAGCGCTAAAGAAGTGGCAACCTCCTCCAGCTCTTCCGGAAAATGCTTTTGATTAACGTTTATCCCAATCCCGATAATAAGGGAATGAATTTGATCAGCATCCGCTTGCAGCTCAGTTAAGATGCCGGTTACTTTCTTTCCGTTTATTAAAATATCATTTGGCCATTTAATTTCGGGGGTGAGGCCGGTCACTTCCATTATAGCTTCAACAACGGCCACAGCCGTAATTAAGGTAAACTGCGGGGCTTTATAAGGCGGAAGCGGCGGCTTTAAAATGACACTCATCCAAATGCCCGTATGCTTCGGCGAATGCCATACTCTTGTCATTCGTCCTCGTCCGGCGGTTTGTTCTTCTGCGATGACAACCGTTCCTTCTTTAAAATCCTCTTGAGCTAGGCGAAGAGCTTCTTTTTGAGTCGAATCAATCGTTTCTTTATAAACAATTTCCTTCCCAAGCCAATTGGTCTGCAAACCAATTAACACTTCATTTTCTGTCACTTTATCCGGCTTTGTTAAAATGCGATAGCCTTTTTTACGGACCGCTTCCAGCTGAAAGCCTTCATTTCTCAACGTTTCAATGTGCTTCCAAACAGCTGTTCGAGAACAGCCGACAATTTCTGCAAGCACTTGTCCAGAAACAAAATCGCCATCAGCTTGCGAAAATGCTTCCAGCAGCTTTTGTTTTACAGAAGATTGCAAGATTTAAGCCACTCCTTTATTTGTCCAGAACTGTTATTCACTTTTCTATCAACGACGGCCCGCTCAATGATCTGTAAATATTCTTTCATCCACGGACCTCCTTTCTCTTGCTTCCACTCTTTCAAATCGCTCCCGGTAACAGCTAGTTCACTGCGGTCTTGAATAGCCAGCTTGCAATGCCGCGCTTTTAATGCTTCCGTTTCTGCTTTGCGGTTGTGCAGAGCGGCAAACACGGCTTCAGCGTCCAGAGCGGAGGGCAGTCCTGCTTCATATAAAAAGAAATCCGTCCAATCACTTTGCTGTCTGCGCTCCAGAACTTGCAATGTGCGGATCATGTATTTAATTTTTTTTGCCGGCATCCGCCATCCAGCCAAGAAATCCTTGGCGCTTTCAGGTTTTATAAGCAGAATAAGCAGCAGCCACATCTGGTCGGCTGTTAACGGATCAACGGGCAATGAAAGAGCGGTTCGCAGGACGGAGGACTGGCCGGAAAGTCCGGGCAAATAAGTAAATAGCCCCGCCTGCAGCAGGATATCAATTCCCGCTTTTTTTCCCGTACCGTCCAGCAGCTTATTCATTTCACTCAGCTTCCGCTCCACTGCGATATGTTTAAGCAAGGAGGCGTGGCTTGCTAACGCACTGGCCGTCTCAGGATGAAGTGTAAAGCCGAGCTGACTGACAAAGCGGGCAGCTCTCATCATTCTTAAAGCATCTTCTGTCAGCCGCTCTTCCGCTAACCCCACCGTTCGGATTTCTTTATCTTTAATCGCCTCCTGCCCGTGAAAAGGATCGATTATCCTTCCGTGCCGATCCATAGCTATGGCATTGATCGTGAAATCCCGGCGCTGCAGATCTTCTGTTAAAGAGCGGACAAACGCTACCTTCTCCGGCCGGCGAAAATCTTTATAATCCGATTCTGTCCGAAAAGTCGTAACTTCATAACCGCTGCCCCGCCAGAGAACAAGCACGGTTCCATGGTCAATTCCAATATCCACCGTTTTAGGAAAAACGGATTTTACTTCTTCTGGAAGAGCGGAAGTAGCAATATCCACATCGCCAATCGGTCTGTCCAATAGATAGTCCCTAACAGCGCCGCCTACATAATAGGCTTCAAATCCCGCTTGTTCAAGCTGCTCAAGCAAAGGAGAAGCCTGTTCAAATAACTGCTGATTATTCATCTATAACCCCTGCTTTCTATTAAGCAAGCGCCGGTATAATTGCTCATACTGACTGAGAATCTTCTCTGAACGAAAACGGATCTGCACCGTCTCTAGCGCCTTCTCGCTAAAGCGCCGGTAAAGCTCTTCATCGGACAGCAATTGAAGCGCCAGCCGGCTGATTTCTTCAACATCCCCCACATCCGCTGTATAGCCGTTTACGCCATCTTCAATGACTTCTGGAATGCCGCCGGTTGTTGTCCCAATGCATGGAACACCGCAGGCCATCGCTTCAAGCAGCACGAGTCCGAAGCTCTCCTTTTCCGATAAGAGCAGCAGCAAATCACTGATTGAATACAGTTCTTCTAAATTATCCTGCTTGCCGAGAAAAAGAACGGAACCCTCCAATTGCAGCTCAGAAACCAGCTTGCAGACAACCGTCATTTCTGGTCCGTCGCCGACAAGCAGCAGCTTTGCGGGCTGTTCGCGGCGAATCCTGTCAAAGACGCGCACAACATCCGGCACCCGCTTCACACTTCGGAAGTTAGATACATGCATCACGACCTTTTCATCCGGCAGAATTCCGTACTCTTCACGCAAGCGCTCGGCAGATTCCGTCCGGTGGTAGATTCGTTCATCAATAAAGTTATTGATTGTATAAATCTCCTTGTCCGGTTGAATGACCTCCATCGTTTGCTGAACAAGCGAGTTCGAAACCGCCGTCACCGCATCCGACTGTTCAATGGCAAAGCGAATGGAAGCTGTCAGCGACGGGTCGTAGCCGAGAACGGTAATGTCTGTTCCATGCAGCGTTGTCACGATTTTAATATCAGATTGCGCGATCTGCTTGCCAAGAATGGCGCAAACAGCATGAGGCATGGCGTAATGCACATGCAAAATATCGAGGTGCTCCCTGTTGATTACCTCCGCCATTTTATTGGCTAAGGCAATATCATACGGCGGATATTGAAACACCGAATATTGATTGACATCTACCTGATGGAAATAAATATTATGGTACATTCGGTTAAGCCTAAATGGAAGCCCGGAAGTGATAAAATGAATATCATGTCCTTTTTCCGCTAAAAGCTTCCCTAACTCCGTGGCTACGACACCCGATCCGCCAACCGTCGGATAACAAGTTATGCCAATTTTTAATTTCATATTAATCACCAATTAAATCATATTCTAGTAATAGGGGCTTCATCACTTTAAATCCTTCGGCATAGAGGGTGCCGATTTCTTTCCCCATCATTCGCTCTCTGGCTTCTACCGCCTCTATATAACCGTTTGTCAGCGGCGTCTCCGCGGATCCGTCCTTCCTTTCAAACTGGCTGCGATAGGCGAGCAAGCTCTGTTTCTTCCGTTCCATATACGAGCTGATGTCCACGCAAAAGTCCGGCGAATGAAAGCCATTGATCATATAAAAATAAACCGTTCTTGCTTTGTGGGCAGGAAGATTTTCATCCGTCTGAAATTTTCGGATACCCGCAGAAAATACTGCCTCGCGCACGAGCTGAGCACAGCGCCCATGATCAGGATGGCGGTCCACCTCATAAGGCGCGAAAATAATTTTCGGCTGAAAGCGGCGGATGACGCCCGCTGCTTTGCGAATGGCTTCCTCCGTGACAAACAGGCCTCTATCAGCTAAGCCGAGATTCACCCGCTCTTGAACTCCCAACACAGCAGCGGCCTGCTTGGCTTCTTGCTTCCTCAGTTCAACTGTCCCATTAGAGGACAGCTCTGCCTCTGTCAAATCGCAAAAAACAATCTTTTTGCCTGCGGCCGAGTACTTGGCAGCCGTTCCCCCCATGCCGATTTCGATATCGTCAGCGTGAGCGCCAAACGCTAATATGTCAATTTCACTGCCCATCATCAGTCAACCTCTTTCCTTGTACGCTGTCAAAATCGCCGCGCTCTATTCCTTTCATTAAGACCGTCGCTGTGCCGATATTCGTGGCCAGCGGAATCGCATATACGTCACACAAGCGCACGAGAGCAGATACATCCGGCTCATGCGGCTGGGCAGTCAGCGGATCGCGGAAGAAAAAGACAAGGTCCATTTCTTTGCGGGCGATGCATGCCCCGATTTCTTGGTCTCCTCCAAGCGGACCTGATTGAAAACAATGAATAGACAGATCCGCCCGTTCCATAATTCGCCGGCCGGTTGTCCCGGTGGCGAATAATTCATGAGATGCGAAAACCGCTTGATGGGCTGCGACAAATTCAATCAAATCTTCTTTCTTCTTATCGTGAGCAATTAAAGCAATTTTCATTGTCTCCTCCCATTAATCCAAAATGTTTTCCAGACCGTAAACCAATGTCTCCACTTTCATAACTGTTTCTACACATATTCTCACGCCGGACATAAATGAAGCGCGATTATACGAGTCGTGGCGGATCGATAAGGTTTGTCCATCCGCGCCAAACATTACTTGCTGATGCGCGATCAACCCCGGTAAGCGGACGCTGTGAATATGCATGCCATCTATGACCGCTCCGCGGGCGCCTTGAATCGTTTCCTTCTCCTCAGGATGTCCTTGCTTTTTCGCCTCTCTTTCCTCGGCAATCATTTGTGCCGTTTTCACCGCTGTTCCGGAAGGAGCATCCAGCTTTCGGTCATGATGAAGTTCAATGATCTCCACATCTTGAAAATATTTAGCGGCCATTTGTGAAAACTTCATCATCAGAACGGCCCCGATGGCAAAATTCGGAGCGATTATGCAGCCCAATTCTTTTTCCTCCGCCAATTCCTTTAACTCCGCTAATTGGCTGTCGGTAAATCCAGTCGTGCCGACCACTGGGCGAATGCCGGATTCCAGCGCTTTTTTCGTATGTATGTAACCAGTCTCAGGAGTGGTTAAATCAATGAATACATCCGCTTGGTGCTGGCTGAAGCATTCATCGATATCGGTGTAGATATCTGCATTCACTCCTTGAAATCCTTCAATGTCACTTAAAACTTTCCCGTTATGCTTTCGGTCCAATACAGCCTCAAGGTGAAAATGCTCCGTTTCCTGCACCATCTTCACGGCTTCTCTTCCCATTCTTCCTCTCGGTCCAGCGATGATCACTTTAATGGTTTTCATTGATTGTATCCTCCTCTTTCTTCGTCCAACGTTCTTTATCTCTAGTCTGAAACTTTTCCATTACTCGCTCATGAGCTTTTTGCAAATCAATATGTAAAGAATTAGCTAAACAATGAAGAACAAATTGCACATCTCCCAGTTCTTCTTCGATTGTTTTCGGCTGCTCTGAAGCCTTCTTCGGCTTCTCGCCATAGTAATGATTGATCTCACGAGCCAGTTCTCCCAGCTCCTCAGTCAGTCTGGCCATCATGGCAAGCGGGCTGAAATATCCCTCTTTGAATTGAGAAATATAATCATCCACTTCTTGCTGCATTTCTTTTACGGTTTTATCCATTTTATTCCCTTCCTTTGATTTTCTTATTTTTATGTTAGCTAATTCTTGCCTTAAAGACAATCCATTTATGGCTTTCAAGGAAAGTCTTTACTTCGTTTATATTGTTCTCTTCCGATTATTTCTATATAATGACAAGTACTGTTACTTACACGATCCGACTGACCCAGAGGAGGAAGCGCGATGATATTCGGCATGAAAGTAAAGAACATTCTGTTTATCTTATTGGGCGATGCCGTCTTTGCCTTCGGTTTAGTGCACTTTAATATGCAAAACAACTTAGCAGAAGGCGGTTTTACCGGCATCACTTTACTTTTATACAGCTTATGGAACATTGATCCATCCTATTCCAACCTAGTCTTAAACATCCCGCTATTTTTTATCGGCTGGAAGCTGCTCGGCAGAACATCCTTCTTTTACACAATTGTCGGAACAGTCAGCCTTTCTGTTTTCTTATGGATATTTCAGCGCCTTCAGTTTTCAATCCCGCTTAAAGACGATCTGTTTCTCGCTGCCCTTTTCGCCGGTGTCTTTCTTGGCATCGGCCTTGGAATTACTTTCCGCTATGGAGGAACGACAGGCGGCGTTGATATTATAGCCCGGCTTATCCATAAATACTTTCAAGTCAGCATGGGAAAAACCATGTTCATATTCGATGCTGCCGTCATTCTCGCTTCCTTGCTGACATATTTAAATTATCGGGAAGCCATGTATACGTTAGTGGCCGTCTTCATTGGCTCCCGCGTCATCGATTTTATGCAGGAAGGCGCCTACACTGCCAGAGGCGCTATGATTATATCCGATTTCCATGAGGAAATTGCCGAAAACATCATAAAACAGATGGACCGTGGCGTAACGGTGCTGCAGGGGCACGGATCATTTACGAAAGAAAAACGGGAAGTGCTCTATTGTGTGGTCGCTAAAAATGAGATTGTTCGGCTGAAACAAATTATTTCCTCGATTGACCCGCACGCCTTCGTATCCGTCACCATTGTTCACGATGTTCTGGGAGAGGGCTTTACACTGGATGAAAATAAACATCCGATTGAAAGGTAAGAAAAGCTTTGCTCACAGCGGACTGACCATCCACAAAACAGAAGAGAAAGAGGGCCTCCATCAGCGGAAAAATCCCACTGATTGGACGCCCTCCATGTTTTCTGTCATCATGACTTCTATTCTTCGCTTCTCATGCCTGTATATAGAAGAATTAAACGCACGAGTTCAAGAACGGCTACAGCCGTCGCAGCCACATAAGTCATAGCAGCGGCATTTAGCACTTTGCGCGCTTTTCTTTCCTCATCATTGCGAATGATGCCTGCAGAGACGATTTGATCCATAGCTCTAGCTGAGGCATTGAATTCTACAGGCAATGTGATGACTTGAAATAGCACACCAGCGGCCATTAACACGATCCCCAGCAGCAGCATGCCGGTTAGCTGGGCGAATATTCCAATCAGAATGAACACCCACGAAAGATTCGAACCGATATTGGCAACGGGAACGAGCGCATGGCGGAACCGAAGAAATGCATAATTTTCTTTGTCCTGAATCGCATGCCCGACCTCATGGGCAGCAACCGCTGCTCCCGCAATTGAGCGGCCATGATAGTTATTCGGAGAAAGGTGCACCGTTTTGGTCATTGGATTGTAATGGTCACTTAAAAAACCATTTGTTTCAACTACCCGAACATTGTGCAATCCGTTTTCATCCAGTATGCGCCGGGCTGCGGCGGCGCCGCTTATGTCTGTGGATACAGGGATTTTTGAAAATTTATTGTACGTACTTTTCACTCTGAATTGAGCCCAAATCGGGACGGCGATAATTAGCAAAAAGTAAATAAGATAGCTCATAGGATTAGCTGTACCCCCATTTATCATTTTGTTCGTTTGGATCATATTTTATCTCTAAATTCATTTTTTATCAATGATTTGGCTTGTGTCTTGCCTCTTCTTTCTCTCCTCTGTACTTCCTCCAGCCAACATAAGACAACGTCGTCATAATGATCCCGCCAGTGATTCCAATCACCCATCCAAGAGAAGGCTGAGGAACTTCTTCTTGATGCATCTCACGAAAGATGGTATCGACTTCCTTTTCAAGCCTTTCGATATCTTCTGCTGATGCCCCTTCGTTTAACAGCCTTTCCCGAAAATGATCTACGTAGCGGACATGATTCTCTAATGATGCCAGCCGGCCGGCCGGGATATCCAGCTGCAAACTGGGCTGAAGCATATCATAATGAGCTAAAAAGGCATTTAATGATTCATGAAAACGGGAATGATCGGCACTTGAAGAAGATTTCTTCAACTCGTTCAGTGAAGTCATAACCGGTTTTTCCATCCGAATCCACAGCGGCTTATAATCAGAGCTGACAGCGTTCACAGCTAAGCGAAATGCCGTGGCTCTCTCTATGCATTGCTGCTCTTTCCCTTCAGGCGATTGCATGAGCTCATACGCCTGCTGGCGAGCCTCTGTAATAACAGCCCATTCCTGTTCTGTGATTTGATCATTTTTTCTTTGTGCCCGCACTTGTTCGCGCTGAAATGTTTCTAACAGCTCTTTAGATTGATGATAGCGGCCAGCTTTAGTAAATTCTAAAATTTGCTCGGATAAATGATCTAGCTTAAGAAGGCGAGAATCTATACTCTCTGCCTGGCTGTAAATGGGAAGCGCAAAAAGTAAACAAACTAGTAGCAGGTGACCGATTCTTTTCATCTCTCTCCCTCCTCAACTCCTCTTATACTATATGCAGGCAAAGAAGAAACGAGAAGAGAAAATTGGCGGAACGGCCAAGCCTGATACCTATCCTTTAGCAGGAAAACGCCATTGCAGGCGGTCTTTTCTTACCCCCACATACCAAGCAAGCAATATGGAAAAAATGCTGAGCCAGAAAGTAAAGTATCCGATCTTTTGAATATATAGATTTAGTTGTGAATAGACGGGATATTGCATAAATACATAATCAATGATTTCATTATGCACTGTCCAAATGGCGGCTGCAGCTAAATGCCAGCGCTTTATGCGATAAAAAGGGGCATATAATAAGCCTTGAATGGCCATCCCGAGGTGAGAAGCCATCAGCATATACCCTTCCCATGGCAAAAAGCCGGTCACTTGAAGAGTCAGCAAGTTCATAATAACGGCCCAAATCCCGTATTTAAACAGCGTAATGACCGCGAGCGCTTGCATCAGTCCCCATTGCTTGTTGATTAAAAACCCCAGCAGAACAAGCACAAAAAATAAACTGGCGGTCGGGCTATCCGGCACGAATGGAAGAAAATAAACCGGCGTTCGCTCCAGCTGCTCCCCGTACCACATATATCCGTAAACTGTTCCGGCGATATTGATGACAAACAACGCCCATAAAGTTATGCGATTGGTGA
The DNA here is from genome assembly GCF_002797355.1 of Bacillus xiapuensis. GTDB lineage: Bacteria > Bacillota > Bacilli > Bacillales > Domibacillaceae > Bacillus_CE > Bacillus_CE xiapuensis. The sequence goes on from NZ_KZ454939.1 coordinate 1,721,161, forward strand.
CTATTTTATACAAATTGTGCAAGAAACCGCCTCCATCTTCCCCATATCTCTTTTTTATTCCGTATGTAAGTTGCCTTTGTCTCCACTCTTAGCATAAAGCGGAGAACAAGCAGTCTAAGCGGGAAATCACAGCACCTAAATGCCCGATTCATGCTGGCCTGAACGATGCAGTTGACAAAAGCGGATGCTGCATGGTTAGCCTTTGTTTTTCTTTTCAACAGCAAAAAATAAACGCTGCTTGAACGTTCATTTTATTATACTGAAAAAAGGATGCCCCTACAAAGTAGAGCATCCTTTTCCTTACTTCGCTTCTAAACCCGCGATGTATTCAGCCATTTTCTTCAGCTCTTCATCGCTTCCTTTAAAGATTCCGGCGGGCATAGCGCCGCGTCCGTTTTTAGCAATGTCAGCGATTTCTTCCGGCTTTAATCCAGTGTCTACGAGAGACGGATTCGCTCCGCCGCCTGTCAGCGTATCTCCATGACAGGCGATACAGCCGTTATCCTGATAAATTTTGTATCCCTCGGCTGTTTTGTCAATCTCAGCTTCCTTCTTAATTTCCCCTTGAGCTTTCGCTGCCTCCCAGTCATGTGTCACAACCGATTCCCATGTCAGGAAGACGATGGAAGCCAAGGCAAGAAGCATGAATCCGGTAGCAAACGGCCGCTTAGTTGGACGCCGTTCAGGTCCGCGATCAATAAACGGCGCTAAGAAAAGACCTCCAAAAGCCAAACCTGGAATGATAAAAGCTCCAATGACGTTGTACGGCCCCGATGCGTAAGTGTATTTCAAAAGCTGATAAAGAAATAAGAAGTACCAGTCTGGAAGCGGAATATACCCCGTATCTGTAGGATCCGCCACACGCTCAAGCGGCGATGGATGAGCGACCGTTAAACATAAATAACCGATTAAGAAAACGGCGCCTACCATCCACTCTTTTAATAAAAAGTTCGGCCAAAAGGCTTCTGTTTTCCCTGGATATTCCGAATAGTCTTTCGGAATATTGGGCTTGCGCTCAGCCGGGATGCGCGAATCACCAACGAATTTCATCCCTTTTCCACGATGCATAGCGTTCCCCTCCTTTTATAATGATGCGCTGTATGTTCGATCTTCAGCTTATAACGGGCCAGAAATGCCTTGTTTACGAATCATAATGAAGTGGGCTCCCATTAAGCCAAGCAAGGCGGCCGGCAGGAAGAACACGTGAATAGCAAAGAATCGTGTAAGCGTTTGAGCGCCGACGATATCAGAATGCCCCGCCAGCAGGATTTTCACCTGTTCCCCAATAAACGGCGTGGCGGCCGCAATCTCAATGCCTACTTTCGTTGCGAATAGCGCTTTCATATCCCAAGGCAACAAATAGCCTGTGAAACCAAGTCCGAGCATAACGAAGAAAATCAATACACCAACGATCCAGTTCAATTCACGAGGCTTCTTGTAAGCACCTTGGAAAAATACGCGCAAGGTATGTAAAAATATCATTACAATGACTAAACTCGCACCCCAGTGATGCATGCCGCGTACGATCATACCAAATGCTACTTCGTTTTGCAGATAATAGACAGACTCCCAAGCGTTTTTGATATCAGGAACATAGTACATCGTTAAAAACATGCCTGATAAAATTTGAATCACGGTGACAAAAAACGTCAATCCGCCAAAGCAGTAAACAAACGCGGAAAAATGATGCGCAGGGTTTACGTGCTCAGGCACTTCATGGTCAGCGATATCGCGCCACATCGGTGTAATATCCAAACGCTCATCAACCCAATCATAAATCCTGTTAAGCATGCATTACGCCCCCTTTACACGATATTATTTGGTTTTGGCTTGCCTAGCTGAAGGAAGCCGTCTTTCACTTTAGTTGGATAAACATCCAATGGTTTTGTTGGAGGTGTTCCAGGTACGTTTTTTCCATTTTTCTCATACAAGCCGTTATGGCATGGGCAGAAAAACTGGTTTTTGTGGTTGTTTCCCTCCCAGTTAACCGTACAGCCTAAATGCTTACATACAGGTGATAGAGCAACAACTTCGCCATTGTCGTCTTTGTACACCCAAGCTGTTTGTGTCACCTCGGAAGTGTACCACGCATCTTTTTGTTCGTAAGAGAAATCAACGCGCGTTGGAGTTTTACTTAATTCATCAACTTTTTGCTGCGTTGCGTGAAATTCTCCCTTGCCGCCGGCTTCCAGCACAGGATCTACTGCGAAGCGAACCATCGGCATTAACATCCCCGCCGCCATAAACCCGCCTACTCCTGTCAAGGTGTAGTTAAGGAACTGGCGTCTTGAAACACGCTGTTTACTCATTCTAATCCCCCCTCTATCATGAGCTGTGTCCAGATTGGACTGGATAAAATTGCACAAATATAAACTAGGACATCATTATGATAATCCAAACTCTTCCTTTGGTCAATATCCACTCCCTTTAAAAAGGAAAAACGATGTAAAGAAATTCCGAAAACAGCTTAATTTTCCTGCCATTTATGTACAATGATACGGACAAATTGCTTCGCTTGTTCTTCAATGAGCGAATATTTATAAGAATTCTCCATATGCTCGAGCGGAACGGAAGGCACCCATATGAGCGTTCCATCGATCGCTTCCTCCATCAGCTTCCAGTCGCTGTCGGATGTGAAAAAGAACTTATGGCGAAACCCCGCATCGCTCATCTCGTCTGCCCATTGATTAAGAGCTGCTGCCTTTTCTTCTCCTTCTTGCTTGCGCCTGTATGAGAATGGGGGGACGAGCAGGATTCTCCCTCGGAACTGCTTTTCAAGCAGCTCGGTTAACAGCTGAATAAATTCAAATTGCGAAGCCGCCTCCTTCATGTCGCCCGAAAAAGAAACCGGAACGAGCGGCATCATTACTGTATCAATATACTCTTTTTGCTGCTGATAAAGCTCCGTATCCTTTCCATTCCAGTTCATCATCATCACCTCGCTTTCATCATATCATGCCTGCTTTTTCCAAGCCACTTTTCAAAAAATTAAAGGGTGTTCAAGCTGCGGGTATTTTCCTTCATGTCCCGCTTAGCCTTTCGGCACCCTCTCCTTTCTTGAAGGGAGCGACCTCTTACATGCGGGATAAAAGACCGAAACCTTTTAGGATGATTCTCATCAGCGCAAAAAATAGAACCATCTGCCCTAAGCGCAAATGGTTCAATTCAAGCGTTTTAGCTGCTCTGTCAACTGTTGAAAAGCTTCTTTATCATATTGATCCAGCGCTTCATCTATTTTTTGCAGCAGGCGCTCCTTCTGAAAGCGGTAAATACTATCTTTCAAAAACTTCTCTGCCAAAGCCTTATCTTTTTCTGTAATTCTCAAATGCTTTGGCATGAAAGGATTTTCCTCCAATACTGCTGCATATTGGTGAGAGGCGTTTGAACCGCGGAATTTTAACTCGATAAAAATATCTTCATCCTTATTTAAGCGAATATCATGAAAAGACTTTTCAGCATCTGTCGTCATGACATTTTCTTTAAAAAACCGAAACGGCGCACTGTCAACACAATGCGTGGACATGATCATGCCTCTCGGACAGTATTGGGCGTCATCAACAAAATGAACTCTTTCCATCAGCTGATCATGGCTCATTAAATAGTTTAATATCCAGACGGATTCCCGTCTTTTTAACTGAAAATGGTTTAAAAACCAGCGGATAAAATCTTTCTTCTCATGAACAGATACAGGGGCAGCCATTGATAAAACCCTCCTCTGCAAGGAATAGTATTTGCCTATTAATCATCCTTCAGCCGTTCAACTAATGCGATCCACTCTTCATTGGCCGGGTCGCCTTTTAACAACTTTGTAAAAATCTCAGACGCCTCTTTTCGCCGGCCTTCTTCCATTAAGAAATAGCCGTATTCTTCGAGAAATGTATGATTGCCGTTAAAGAAATTATATGCTTCTTGGTAAGCTTTTAATGCCTGGCTGTATTCTTCCATTCCATTATATGCTTTCGCTTGGTCCCAGATAAACTGCGGATCGGAATCGCCATCTTTTCTAGCCGCCAGCGCAATCTCAAGCACATCTTCATACCGCTCCTGATGCAGCAGCAACTTGTTCAGCGTCAGTCCGGCCTCAGAATATTCAGGGTCAAGCGCCAGCGCTTCCCGAAAATAACCTTCCGCCTCTTTCTCTTTAGACAGCTTTAAGCATAATTTTCCGGCGATGAAATAAAGCTCCTTATGAAATTCATCGTGACGAATTCCCTCCTGGGCCGCCTCAAGCCCCTCTTTGGCCTCTTCTTCACGCTCATACGCTTTTGCCAGATACAAGTAAATGGAATGATAATCAGGATCCAACGCTTTCAATTCATTGAATTTTTCAATGGCTGTTCGGTTGTATCCTGCTTGAAAAGCTGTAAAAGCATAACCGAATAAAGTGTTGATCTCAAGCTTTTCTTTCAGCGCTTGGTCGTAATGCTCCAGACTTTCTTCGAAGGCTCCCCCGGCGCTCAGCCCTTCCGCCAGCCGCTGATGAATGAAAACTCCAGCTATTTCTTTATGCCCTGCCGCGATCAATTCACGATAATAACGAATCGCTTCAAGAAACTTCCCTTGCTCCAAATACAATTCAGCTAACGCAAATTGAATAACCGGTTCGTCCGGCAGCAAACGGCGGGCAGCAAGCAGCTTTTGTTCACTCACTTCATATAATCCCTGCATTTGATACAGATCGGCTAGAAGCAATAATGCTCTCGGGTAGAATTCATTCGATTCGTCCAATTGATCCAGCTGAAGCATCGCCTCCTCTTCCTTGTTCATCTCCACCAGCACTTCGGCTAATAAAACGCGCAATTCCCCTTCGCCGGGATATTTTTCTGATAACCCTTTATATAGTTCGTGAGTTTCAGCTAAAAAGCCTAAGTGATACAGCTCCTCGGCCAAGAAAAACTTCTCTTCATCCGTTGAGAATGATTGAACTTTTTGAAATAAAGCCATCGCCTGCTGATCGGCCCCCTGCTTTAAACAATCAAGCATTTGTTGTGCATAAGACATATTTTCGATCCCTTTCTTTCAAACAGCCTGCTGCCCTGCAAAACAAGACCGGCCAGCATTTGTTCTGATACTGTTATCATAATGAAAGATGGCCCTGTCAGCAACTTTTTTGCCGTTCTCTGTTACATACATTCTCCACTTTCATTCAATTTCCTTCTTCAATAGGAAAAGGAGCTGAGAAACGACCAGCTCCTTAAACCATTATTGGATCAACCGCTCTAAATCGCAGAAAAATTCCGGATAAGAAACAGCAATGGCCTCAATGTTGTCTATGATCACCGGTTCTGAGGCGATCGCAGCTGCAACAGCCAGCATCATGCCGATGCGGTGATCTCCATAAGAGGATACACGCCCTCCAGTCAGCGGCGTTTTCCCGTGAATAATCATGCCGTCCTCGGTCGCTTCAATTTTGGCTCCCAATTTTTTCAGCTCGTTGACGACCGTATCGATCCGATTCGTTTCTTTTACTTTTAACTCTTCCGCATCTTTAATGACCGTCTTTCCATCAGCCTGTGTAGCCAGCAAAGCAATAATCGGAATTTCATCGATTAACCGCGGGATTAAATCTCCGCCGATTTCGATTCCCCGCAGCTTGGAACTGCGGATCCGCACTGTGCCCATTCCTTCACCAGCGGTTTCATGCGGCTTGACTATCACATCAGCTCCCATGGCCGTCAGCACCTCTATAATTCCCGTTCTCGTCGGATTCAGCCCGACATTCACCAGCTCCACTTCGCTATCCGCAGTAATGGCGCCGGCAACGAGAAAGAAAGCAGCGGAAGAAATATCTCCCGGCACATATACTTCTGTGCCCTTCAATGGTTGTCCGCCTGCAACTACAATTGTCCGTCCCTCTCGCTTCACCTCGCCTCCAAACTGCTGAATCATTTTCTCCGTATGATCCCGCGTCGGAACAGGCTCGGTAATGCGCGTTTCTCCCTCTGCCTGAAGTCCCGCAAACAGCAGAGCTGATTTGACTTGAGCGCTCGCCACCGGCAATTCATAGTGAATGCCTGCAAGCGGCGCACCTTGAACCGCGAGAGGTGTGAAGCGGCCATTCTCGCGACCGGCAATACGCGCTCCCATTTGTGACAACGGAATGACTACGCGGTCCATCGGCCGTTTAGCAATGGATTCATCCCCCACTAAAACGGAATGGAACGGACGCCCAGCTAAAATGCCCAGCAGCAATCTCGTGGTCGTTCCAGAGTTGCCGGCATCCAAAATCTCCTGCGGCTCAACCAGTCCGTCCCAGCCCTTGCCATGGACAATGATCTCATCCTGCGTTTCTTCTATTTCCACACCCAGCTTGCGAAAACAATCAATTGTGCTTAAGCAATCTTCTCCTTTTAAAAAATGGCGAATAGTCGTTTTGCCTGCCGCCAGTGCTCCGAACATGACCGACCGGTGTGAAATCGACTTATCTCCCGGCACTTCAATTGTTCCCTTTAAGGCGGGCTGTTTTAAATTTAATTCAATCTGCTTCATTGCGCACCCCACTCTCAAGCTAAAAACAAATCGTAGTTGGTTCTCTTTTCTAAACAGCTTTTGGCTCGTGAGCGATCCTTCTCACTTTGAAAGCTGATGACCAGCACGCCATACACATCCTCACGCGTCTCCATAATGCGGATATTGGTAATACTGATCCTCTCATTCGCCAAATAAGCCGTCACTTCTGAAATAATCCCTGGATAATCAGGCACATCTACATACAAATCGTAGAAGGCGGGAATCGCTCCCATTGATTTTGCCGGCAATTGATCTCGGAAAGCCTTTGCCCGATTAAAATAGTCATATAAACGGGGACCGCTTTCTTTTTCCAGAAGGTTGATTACCTGCTCCATCTCCTCTTTCCAATGCTGCAATAGTTCAAGCAGCACCTCTTTATTATGCAAAGAAATATCTCTCCACATTTCCGGGTTGGAGGAGGCTATGCGCGTGATATCCCTAAAGCCGCCGGCTGCCAGCCGTGAGACCAATGAGTTCTGCTGATTATAGCGCTCCGCCTGATGAACAAGAGAAGCGGCAATCACATGGGGAAAGTGACTGATGACCCCGGTTAATTCATCATGATCTTCTGCCGGCAATTCAATAATCTTGGCTTTCGTACCTTCCAGCCACTTTTTCAAAACGGCCAATGGTTTTTCATCCGCTGAAGCAGCAGGGGTCAGTAAGTAAAAGGCGTTTTCGAATAATAGTTCTTTTGCAGCGGCAACGCCGCTTTTATGCGACCCGGCCATCGGGTGCCCGCCAATAAACGATATGCCTTTCGCTGTTAACTGGCGGGCGCAATCCATAATCTTTTTTTTCGTGCTTCCTGTGTCCGTGATGACCACATCTTTTTTCAACTGCAAATGAGCCAGCTGTTCAATCATTGCTTCCGTTTGCACAACGGGAACAGCGAGTATAATTAAGTCCGCTTGCTCCGCTCCGTCTTTGAATGATTCCGCTCTTCTGTCAATGACACCCAGCGCTTCAGCCAGGCGCAATTCTGAATCGCGAATATCATATCCAATCACTTCAGCTTGCGGATGGGACTTTTTAATATTTTTGGCCAAGGAACCGCCAATCAGCCCCAAACCGGCAATAAAAACCTTTCCTCTCATCTTGTCTCCCACCTGCTACTTAACAGCTCTGTCAGCTAGAAAGCTTTTCATCGCTGCCATGATGCCGGTATTTTCTTCTGCAGATCCGACAGTTACCCTCACAAACGTCGGAAAACCAAGCGCTTTTCCTGAGCGGACAATAAATCCTTTTCCCATTAAGTATTCAAATACTTCATCGGCATCGCACTGAAAATCAATTAATATAAAATTCCCCTGTGAAGGATAGTAGAACAAGCCTTCCTCTTGGCAAAAACGGTAGTATTGCTCCAGCCCTTTTCGATTTTCTTTACGGCATACGCTAATGAATTCTTGATCAGCCAGCGCGGCGGCAGCGGCTCCTTGCGCCAATTTATTGACGTTAAACGGTTCGCGGACCGGCTCCAGCAATTGAATAACCGCATCGGATGCAAAGCCGTAGCCTACCCGAAAGTTAGCCAGCCCATAAGCCTTTGAAAATGTTCTTGTGACTAATACATTCGGATAGGTTTGAATGATCTCAAGAGCGTCATAATAATCGTCTGCCACGACATATTCGTAATACGCTTCATCCAATACGACTAACACGTCCTTCGGCACCTGATCCAGAAAACGGACAACTTGCGCCTTTGTTAAATGAACACCGGTAGGATTGTTAATGCTGCAGAGCCAGACAACGGCCGTTTGCTCATCGATCGCCGCCAGCATAGCATTCAAATCATGCGCTCCGTCAACCAGCGGAACCTCCCTTACTTCCGCCCCATCTACGATTGCATTGTGGCGATATTGCGAAAACGTCGGGTAAGCCATCACTGTATTTTTGCCCGGCTCAAGCAAAGCCCGCGAAACGATTTGCAGAATTTCATCTGATCCATTGCCAAAGATCAGCTGCTGTTCCTGTATGCCAAGCTTTTTGCTTAATGCGGAGCGCAATCCAGTTATATACCCGTCCGGATAAATGGCAAAGGATTCCGCATAGGATTGAATGTATTCTTTCACTTTTGGAGATGAGCCAAAAGGATTTTCATTGGAAGCCAGCTTAACGACGCGGTCCAGGCCGTATTGCTTTCTCACCTGCTCAATGGAACGGCCGGGCTGGTAGGCTTTTAAATTGATAATTTGATTTTTCCATTTCATGTTTTTTCCTCCATTGCTTATCTATTTTCAACGGACTGAATGGTCTTGCTTATGCAGATCAGGGCGAAGGCAAACCGCCTTTTCGAGATAGATATGCTGAATGTCTGTTTGCAGTGCTTCCGTATTTACATGCAACATCACTCGAATGCACTTTTGTAAACTGCCGGGTACCGGCACCTCATTCATACACATTACCGGCACATAATCCCAGCCATCGAACCGCCTTAGCGCCTTCGCCGGAAAAGCCGCATTCAGATCATCTGTTACGGATATGAACACGGAGCAAACATTTTCAGGTGCAACTTGATTTAACCGGATCATTTCACGCAATAGCTTTTCTGCTGCCAGGACAATCGCGTCTTCTTCATTTCTTTCCACAGTAATGGCTCCCCGAATTCCTCTCACCATTTCGCTGCCTCCCTCCTGACGAATTGGTCCACTTCCTGCAATTCGCTTTTATTCATTTCACAGATTACGGGCTGGCCAACCGCCTGCAGCAAAACAAAGCGGATCGTGCGGCCGATCGTTTTTTTATCGCGTTTCATCAGCTCATAGAGCTCTTCAAACGAATGGCCATTATTGAGATCTAAGCGATAACCAAGCCCGGTTATCCAGCGGCAAAACCTCTCCAGATCAAAGTCCAGATGCTGCTTCATGCGGCTGGCTGCCAAAGCAAAAAACATCCCGGCAGCAACAGCCTCGCCATGCGTGACATGGCCGTAGCCTATCTTGGCTTCAAGAGCATGGCCGTATGTATGGCCAAAATTCAAAAACGCGCGCACTCCCTGCTCCCTCTCATCCTCTTTGACCACCTTGCCTTTGATTTCAATCCCCTTTTCCAGACAATATGCTAAAAACCCCTTGTTCATTTGCTTAAAATCGGTTATTTTTTCCATCAGTTCCCGCAAGAATGATGGGTCGGCGATCAGCGCATGTTTAATGACTTCAGCGAACCCTGAGCGGACTTCCTGTTCAGGCAAAGTCTCTAAAAAACGTGTATCATATACGACAGCTTCGGGCTGATGGAAGTGACCGATCATATTCTTGCCTAGCGGATGATTAATGGCGACTTTTCCGCCCACCGCGCTGTCATGCGCCAAAATAGTCGTTGGAATTTGCACGAAACGAATCCCTCTCATAAAGCTGGCTGCGACATAGCCGGCCAAATCTCCCGCTGCTCCCCCGCCAAAAGCAAGAATGCAGGATTTTCGGTCAAGTCCCTTTTCAAGGGCGTAAGTTAAGCATTGTTTGTAGCAGTCAAAGGTTTTGGCCGATTCTCCTTGAGGGACAGACAGCCATTCAAAAGGAACCGTTGCCGGCAAAGCTCGTTTTAAAGCCTTTCCGTGCAAGTGAGCCACATGCTCATCGGCTATGACGAATAGCTTTGTTGTCTCTTTTAAAGGGCCATCAAATAATCCTTTCAATTCCTGCAGCGCTTTAGCACCGACATAGACCGGATAAGATGTATTCGAAGTATGAATCATCAGCTTGCGCATGATTAAAACTCCTTTGCATATTGCTTGAATTCTTTAACCGATGCAACGAGAGCATCCATCCGGTCGCTATAAAACTGGCTGACGATCGCGGAGGCCAGCTCCCAAGCAACTGCGGCTTCCGCTACGACAGCGGCGGCCGGCACGGCACAGCTGTCCGAGCGTTCGATGCTAGCTGTAAATGTTTCTTTCGTATCAACATCCACACTCTCCAGCGGCTTATACAGAGTCGGTATCGGCTTCATCACCCCGCGGACCACAATCGGCATCCCGTTCGTCATGCCTCCTTCGAAGCCGCCGAGTCGATTCGTTTTGCGGTAATATCCCTTTTCTTTTTCCCAAGCGATCTCATCGTGCACTTCACTGCCGAATTTTTCGGCTGCTTCGAATCCAATCCCAAATTCCACACCTTTGAAAGCATTTATGCTTACGATAGCGGCAGCAATTTTGGCATCCAGCTTTTTATCATAGTGAACGTAGCTGCCAATCCCCGCCGGCATCCCTTCCACGATCACTTCGACTATGCCGCCAATGGAATCACCATTTGCTTTTGCGTCATCAATCGCCTTCATCATTTTGGTCTCCGCTTCCTTGTCCAGGCAGCGGACGGGAGAATTTTCACTGCGTTCCTGCAGTTCGGTAATGGTGTCGAAAGACCCTTTCTCTGACCGAATTCCTCCTATTTCCACTACATGCGAAGCAACGTGGATATCTAAAAGACGAAGCAATTTTTTTGCTACGGCTCCAGCCGCAACCCGAACGGTTGTTTCACGGGCAGATGAGCGCTCCAGCACATTTCGCATGTCCCGGTGACCGTATTTAATACCGCCGTTTAAATCGGCGTGGCCGGGGCGCGGGCGAGTAATCTGCCGCTTCACTTCTTCCGCTTCGCCACCCGCGAGCGGTTCGATGCCCATTATTTTCGTCCAATGCTTCCAATCTTTATTTTCAACTGTTAAAGATACCGGAGAACCTAATGTATACCCGTGGCGGACTCCACTTTTGATTTGCACTTGATCCTTTTCAATTTGCATACGCCGGCCGCGGCCATATCCTTTTTGGCGCCGGCTCAGCTCGGCGTTTATATCCTCTGCCACAAGCGGCATTCCCGCAGGCAGCCCTTCAATAATCGCGGTTAATTGCGGTCCATGTGATTCTCCTGCCGTTAAATATCTCATTCTCACTTTCTCCCTTCAACTCGTTAAAGCGGTTATGTAACATAATAACACATTTTTATGTACTTGGCACATGCATTTTACTTTTTGTGAATTTTACCACAATTTCAAGAGCAAGTGTCGAAATTCATGGAAATTTCCCAAAACTGCGGAGTATATAAAAGGAAGGTCATCAGCTGCTGTGACCTCCCTCTCCCCTTCACTTATAATACGCTGGCTTTTTTGACGGCTTTGCGGTAAAAAAAAGTGTCCTCTATTTCAAATCCGTATTCGCCGGGATTGAAAATCTGTTCCGTGCTCCCCACGAAGAAGACGCCTCCCGGTTTAAGCGCGCTGTTAAACTTATGATACAGCTGATCTTTCGCTTCCTCTGTGAAATAAATCATCACATTCCGGCAAATAATCAAATCAAAATTCGTGTCAAAAGAATCCGACAATAAGTTTTGTTTTTTAAAGGTTACCGTTCTTTTAATTTCTTCGGTGACTTTAAAGTAATCTCCTTCCCTTGAGAAAAACTTACTTTTCATCTCGTCCGGTACCTCGGCAAGGGAACGCTCGGAGTATACCCCTCTTTTGGCTTTGTAGATCGCATTTCCGTCAATATCCGTCGCCATGATCGAAATTTGAGACAGCGGTAAAAAATGGGAGAGCACCATCGCGATGGTATAAGGCTCCTCTCCCGTCGAGCAAGCGGCGCTCCATATTTTAAGCCGCTTGTTTTCCTTCAATAAGCGCGGAAAGATCTTCTTCTCCAGCACTTCCCACCGCTTTCGGTTGCGGTAGAATTCTGATACATTAATCGTCAGCCGGTCTAAAAACTCGTTCATTAAGTTGGTATCTTTATTAATTCCGTCGTAAAACTCACTAAACGATTGGAACCCGCGCTTTTCGTATAACGATTTTAACCGTCTCTTCATTTGGGCTTCTTTATACTGACTGAGATCAATCCCCGTTTTCTTCTTAATTCGCCCAACAAAATCTGCGTAGCCGCTCATTCACTCCACCCTCTCACATCTCATGCTTTCATTAATGAATGATCTATTGTAGTTCTTTAGACATATTATAGCGAAAGAATGAAAAGAAAAATAGGACAATTTTGTCAAAATAAAAAAAATACCGCTGCTAGTCAGGCAGCGGCTGATCTTTATTAATAAATCCAGTTGTTCACTTGCTTGCTGTAAGATACTAATTCTTCTTGCTTGAAGAAGATAGCAATTTCTCTTTCAGCGCTTTCCGGAGAATCAGAACCGTGGATGATATTTTTGCCGACTGTAACGCCGAAGTCCCCGCGAATGGTCCCAGGTGCCGCATCTTTAGGATTCGTTGCACCCATCATTTGGCGGGCGGTCGCGATGACATTTTCCCCTTCCCATACCATAGCAAACACAGGGCTTGAGGTAATAAAGTCCACCAGTTCCCCAAAGAACGGACGCTCTTTATGTTCCGCGTAATGCTTCTCAGCAGTTTCCTTAGAAACGTTCATTAGCTTCGCGCCGACCAATTGGAAGCCTTTTTTCTCGAAACGGGCTACGATGTCCCCAATCAGTCCTCTTTGCACGCCATCTGGCTTAACCATTAAATAAGTTCTTTCCATATAATTCACTCCTACATTATGTACATTTTTTAAAAAATAACAACCCTTCAAAAGGGTATCATTGTTTTTCTAGCTTGACAACTTTATCAGAGAAAAATCTAATATTTCCGTTTGCCAATAAATTCAGCAATATCACGCAATGATTTTTTGCTGCGGCTGGCGGGCAGGTCTTTCAGGATGGTCAGCGCCCGGTTTAAATACCGCTGACTTAACGCATGAGCTTGGGCGATCGCATCGCTCTTTTTTAGCAGCTTGATGATTTCACTCATTTCTTCCTTAGTCGTCTGTTCATTTACTCGAGTAATCCGCTGCTTTAATTCGTCTTCTTGCAATGCATAAAGCACGGGAAGTGTAATGTTTCCTTGCAGCAGATCGCTTCCTGCCGGCTTGCCAAGCTCTTTTTCAGTCGCTGTGAAGTCGAGAATATCATCGGTGATTTGAAACGCCATGCCGACATTATAGCCAAATTGATAGAGCTTTTGATGAACAGCTTCCGGAACGCCGGCGGAAATAGCCCCTATTTGGCAGCTGGCCGCGATTAATATCGCCGTTTTCCTCTTAATTCTCCGCAAGTAATCACGCAAATTTTGCTCATAATGATACTTGTCTTTAATTTGTACAATCTCTCCTATACATACCTCGACCATCGTCTTAGATAAAATGCGGTGAGCTTCAATATTGTCGATGCATGTCATATATTCCAGCGACCGCGCAAACATATAATCGCCTGTATACATCGCTACCCTGTTGTCCCATTCTGATTTAACCGTCGGTCTCCCTCTTCTTAGTTCGGCATTGTCAATGACATCGTCATGAACAAGCGAAGCCATATGGATCAATTCTAAAGCTACGGCTGCATTTTTGATTCGCTCAATATTATAATCGCCAAATTTAGCTGCAAGCAAAACAAAAACCGGGCGAATGCGTTTTCCGCCCGCTTGCAGCAAATGTAAAGAGGCATCTCGCAAGGAAGGAGACGAGGAAAAAACCGCCTTCTCCAGCTCTTTTTCAATTAAATCAATGTCCGCCTTTAAAAACGAATATAGCATTTTTAACTTCATGTTTTCACCCAGCTTATTTACTTTTGTTTAAAACCGAAATGGGTTGCTGCCACACCGCCCGTATGCGATTGAAAAGTGACATCGGCAAATCCTGCTTTTCCAAACATATCGGCCAGTTCCTTCATCCCCGGAAATTCCCTCGCGGATTCTTGAAGCCAGGAATATTCTTTATAGCTCTTAGCAAAGACCTTTCCGAATAATGGCATCATATACCGGAAATACATAAAATACATTTCCCGGAAACCGGGCATCGTCGGCTGTGATGTTTCCAGGCACACCGCCATTCCTCCCGGCTTAAGGACACGGTGCATCTCCTTTAATACCTGCATATAATCAGGGACATTCCGCAATCCAAAACCAATCGTAACGTAATCAAATGTATTGTCTTCAAAAGGAAGTTCCATGGCATTCCCTTGAATCATATCCACATAGGAGAGCCCGGCTTTTTTGACTTTGTCTATTCCCACATTCAGCATGTTTTGGCTGAAATCCAATCCGATAACTTTTCCCTTTGGACCGACTGCTTTTGCAAGGGCAAGGGTCCAATCCCCCGTTCCGCAGCAAACATCCAGCACCTTTGCTCCTTCGGAAACGGCCATGATCTCCATTGTTGTTTTTCTCCAGCGCTTATGCTGCTGAAAGCTGATGACGGAATTCATGCGGTCATATTTCGCGGAGATGTTCTCGAAGACAGCATGAACTCTTTCTTCTTTTGATTGTGGCATTCTCTTACCCTTCTTCCGCTAGTGTTTTAATATTCAAAAGCTCGCCTGATAGCATCTCATGCATCCGCGTAATCTGTTCGTTTCCCTGCTCTCTCTTTACGGCAGAATTCGCCGTCTGCCCGGCTTGGGCTATGTATTCATCCAAAGTACGAACCAGGGATTGCTCCTGATCCCGATTCAGTTGCCCTTTCACATGAGAGAACAATAAATTTCGTATGGAATCGGCGATCATCGCTGTTTCTCCTAATCGAACGAGCCGCTTTTCTCTGAGCAATCTTTTCACAAACAGGAAGTGGGAGGCCGTCTCAAAAAGGGACTGGAAGCCAAAAAAGGAGTAGAATCTTTCCACAATATCACTTTCAATTTTGTAGACGCTGTCCATGAGATCGTCTACTGAAAGATGCTCTTTCTGGTACAAAACGACCTTATTTTCGTTAATGCTTTTTACAGCATCAGCGAGTAAGCGGATCATGCGGATGTCCTTCAAATCTGCGAGAATCTGATAATATAAACCGCTGAAGTAATCCCCGGCCAAAACGGTCAGCTGCTGTTTTTTCACTATATTTTCTGAAGAAGCTGTCACTTTGTCGTGGGTATCAAGGGCGATCTGAATTAACATGGCTGTTGTAATGTATTTTCTTATTTCCTCAGCAGCCAGCTGTTCTAAACGAAATGGAGACATCAGTAACTTCAGACGAGTGTCGTCCACTTCCGGCTTATCAATAAACTTTCGCAAATACGAATGCGAAAGCTTTTGCTGTATTTCTTGTTTAATTGCTGTATGTTGCTTAAGCCATTCATTCATCGTCCATACCCCTTAATCCCTTTTTCTTTTTATTGCTTACATCATGTATGTATTATTTTAATTAGTTACTATCATTATAAAACAAACAACATTATATCATATTTAGTCGATAAATACGAATAAATGCAGGAAATCGCCTGAACAATAAATAAGCTGCTTTTCTGTAAGAAAAACAGCATGTTGACTTCATTATTCGTTCGAGTTCCCGCTTTCCGTCTGCCCAAAGCTTGTCATAATCTTCGCTTTTCCGCGGACTTTAACAGCCGATGTATGCTCAGTAAACTGAGCGATCATCACTTCTCCTTCGTCAAGCTTTTCAGAATGGTGAAAACGCGTATCGGATCCCCTCGTTAATCCGATGACATTGACCCCATCCTCAAGCGCCCGAATTACTATATAGTCGGCTTGATTGCTTTTCATCAAATTCACTGCCTTTCCCGCTTCAGCCTTTAATTAAATTTAAGAGTTCAGAACGCAAATGAACGTCTTCTGCATACTTGCCTCTTGCCGCAGTTGTAACCGTTTTGGATCCGGGCTTTTTAACGCCTCGCATCGCCATGCACATATGCTCCGCCTCGACGATTACCATTACTCCATGGGGCTGCAATGTTTCCATGATGGAATCCGCTACTTCAGCCGTAATCCGCTCTTGAAGCTGCGGACGTCTGGCCACGGTTTCAACGGCTCTTGCCAATTTACTCAAGCCCGTTACCTTTCCGCCCTTCGGAAGATAGGCCACATGCGCATGCCCGAAAAAAGGAACAAGATGATGCTCACACATAGAATAAAACGGAATGTCTTTGACCAATACAAGCTCTTCATAATTCTCGCCGAAAATGGTTTCAAAATACTCTTTCGGATCTTTATTTAATCCTGAAAAAACCTCTTCGTACATCTTGGCCACCCGTTTAGGTGTATCTAAAAGTCCTTCACGGGTTGGATCTTCTCCAACCGCTTCTAATATTAAGCGAACTGCTTCTTCTATCTGAGCGCGATTTACATCAGCCATTTTGTTCAATCCTCTCCATCAATCATAAAATTAAGCAAAAAGTCACCATTACCATATAAATAATAGCATATCAAAAGAAAGGAGCAAAGAGAAGCATTCTCTCAAGAAATGCGAAACCATTTTTCCGGAGGATGCGAATGAATGCCGCCTAAAAGCAGCTCAAGCAGGACTGATTCTCCCTAGCTTTCTGACTGTCAAGCACTGAGAGAGCCTGTAAAAGAAGACTTGCTTTCCGTCCGTCTTGCAGGCGGTTGACAAACCCGCTCAAACATTCTAGCCCATCTGACTCAGTAATTGCTCCCGCCGGATCTCCGCCGTGGCTGCACGCTTGGCAGAGAAAGCGGGATGAATTCTGTTCGAATCTACTTAAAAAGGGTGCAGATCAAGCCCATTCCGGACTTGATCTACACCCTAAAAGGAGACCTGCGCGAGGTCTTCTTGTAGCCGTTTGGCTATGTAATTATTTCACTGCATCCTTCAAAGCTTTCCCCGGTTTAAACGCCGGTACTTTGCTGGCTGCAATTTCAATTTCGGCTCCTGTTTGAGGATTGCGTCCTTTACGGGCAGCACGTTCGCGTACTTCAAAGTTCCCGAAACCGATTAATTGAACTTTATCGCCATTTGCTAACGTGTTCTGGATGGCATCAAAGACGGCTTCAACCGCTTTAGTAGCATCTTTTTTGGACAGTTCAGCTGCTTCTGCAACTTGATTAATTAAATCTGTTTTGTTCATGCCATTCACCTCCTCCCAAGGGGCTGTCAACGAAAGTTTTGTATCCTATTCCATTACTTTCATTAGTGAGCTATTTTCCCATTTTATATACATATAAAAACGAAAAAAAGCTGTGGAATCAACGTTTTACGTTAATTCTGTTAAAAGATTATCACATAAGAAATGCCATATCAAGCAGAATCACTTAAGAAATCCATTCTTTCTATCAAACCGCAACAAAATAAAAAAGACCCTCCTCACTAGAGAGAGTCTGAGTTATTGCCTGTTATAAAATAATGGCAATCATTCCGCCTGAGCCTTCATTAATAATTCGTTCGAGCGTTTCTTTTAATTTATACCTGGCGTTTTCCGGCATTAAGGAGAGCTTTCCTTGAATCCCTTCCCTGACAATGGAGCTTAAGTTGCGGCCAAAAATATCAGAATTCCAGATAGACAGCGGATCATCCTCAAAATCCTGCATTAAATAGCGAACTAATTCCTCACTTTGTTTCTCTGTGCCGATAATCGGCGCAAATTCGGATTCCACATCCACTTTAATCATATGAATCGACGGTGCTACTGCCTTTAAGCGCACCCCAAACCGGGATCCCTGACGAATGATTTCCGGTTCATCTAGGCTCATATCTGCAAGCGACGGAGCAGCCACGCCGTATCCGGTCTGCTTCACCATTCTTAATGCATCGGAAACTTGATCATATTCTCTTTTGGCATTGGCAAATTCCTGCATAATCTCCAGCAAATGATCCTTGCCGCGAATATCAACACCGACGACTTCCTTCAGCACTTGATCGTAAAGATCATTAGGCGCAAACAAATCAATTTCAGCAATGCCCTGCCCCATATCCATTCCAGCTAACCCAGCATTTTCGATAAATTCATAGTCATTGAATAATTGGACAACCCGATCGACATCCCGAAGCCGCTTAATATCTTGAACCGTCTCTTTAATAGCTTCCTGATAATGGCCTCTCAGCCAATGATTTTCTTCCAAAACCATTACCCACCCCGGCAAATTGACATTGACTTCATGTACTGGAAATTCGAACAATGCTTCTCTAAGAACATTTAAAATATCGCTTTCCCGCATGCTTTCTACTGACATGGCGAGGACGGGGATGTCATACTTTTCAATCAGACTGTCACGCAGACCGTCCGTATCCGGATGAAAAGGTCTTGCTGAGTTCACAATCATAATAAACGGCTTGCCAACCTCTTTTAATTCCGCAATAATCCGCTCTTCTGCATCTAAATAATTCTCGCGCGGAATTTCCCCGACCGTGCCGTCTGTTGTGATCACCACGCCTATCGTAGAATGCTCTTGAATGACTTTGCGCGTGCCGATTTCTGCTGCTTCATGAAAAGGTATCGGCTCCTCGAACCACGGTGTGTGAATCATTCTAGGACCGTTTTCATCCTCATACCCTTTCGCATCTGGAATCACATATCCTACGCAGTCCACTAACCGAACATTCACCTCAAGCCCTTCATCTACATTAATCGACACCGCCTGATTAGGAACGAATTTCGGCTCCGTCGTCATGATCGTCTTACCGGCAGCGCTTTGCGGAAGCTCATCTACAGCCCGCGCGCGCTCTGCTTCGTTTTCTATATTAGGAAGAACAAGCTGCTCCATAAATTTTTTGATAAAGGTGGATTTTCCCGTACGAACCGCTCCAACAACGCCTAAATAAATATCTCCTCCCGTCCGTTCAGCTATATCTTTGAAGATATCTGATTTTTCCAATTGATTCCCTCCCAACTTTATTCCTTGCTTCTTTTATTAGCTCCTTTGTTCATACAGTAAATTGTATGATGTTGTCCCGCTTTTATATGACTGAAATTATGAAAACAAGAAACGGAAGGCGAACCACAGAAAGCATCTTAAATAAGGGAAGCTTATCAGTGAAGGAACTGTGTTGAAAAGAAGAGCAAGTCGGTCCTCTCAACTCCCTGTTGCAGCGCCTTTATCCTTTGCATCGTACAGGCTCGAACGAATCGGGCCTTAATTGCTCAGATCGCCGATAAAGGCCGCATACATGCGGGACAAAAAAAGAGATGATCCCTTGACTTGTCCCTCTCAGCAGTTATCTCTTACACAGCTGCCATGAGCGAACTCAAGGTACATCTCTATTTATTTCCATATTAATTGGCCATAAAAACGGGCTCATTATTCTTATCCACTGTATACGGCAAGGAAAAAGCAGGGGCAAACATGGAATCTTGTGCAAGCAGCGGCCGAATATCGTCCCCTTTCTCAGGCTTGGTGCCCGTTTTCTGAAGAGCGGCATACAAGTCACTGCTGTAATCTACAAATAAGTTTCCGTCTCCAGTAATAACGATAGGCAAATTATGGTTCGTGTAAGGACTAACCACATAGGGATCTTCGTCGTAGCCGATCTTTTTGAAATCCAATGAATAAACGTTTTGAGCAATCTCCTCTTGATAAGGCGGATATTTTTGTGTCTGAATCCGCATATGTATCTCTCTGATCTGCTCCGCCATGCGCAAATCGATTAATTTAACGGTCGGCTTTTTCTCGACATCAATTAAAACGTATTGATAAATCCCGCCTGATTCAAAGGCGTTCCCCGGCGGTTCTGCCATAAATTGAGGCACTAGCTTTTTGAAATCAATCGGATACTTTTGGTAAAGCGGTGTGTCGGCGTCTTTATTTTTAATCGGCAATAATCCGCCATTTTGCTTTGCAAATTGATTCACAGCAGATTGAACCGATTGAATCTGCTCCTCATAAGGGACTTTATTTTGCGCAAGCTGGTCTTCCGGAAACAGGCAGCCGCTCAATAAAACAGAAGAGATCATTAGTATAAAGGCAATCATTCGTTTTCTCATAAACGGCTCCCTCCTAAGTCCCGCTCGGACCGCTAAATACGATATAAATCATAATCAGTCCGCCGGTAATCATACAAGCATAAGCAAATATAGCTGTAATCGCTTTAAAAAATTTGTGTTTACATTTATAACGGCTTAAATAAATCGCAATGACCGCTAGAATCATCAGCCCCATCCCGACAAATGAAATCCACATATTCAACATGGCTGGTGACATCCTCTTACAACCCCTTTCCTTTATCCGACACGATTATATCATAACAGCTGCCTGTTTGGGGATGATGAGCGCATACAAAAAAAGCTGAAGCCACTTTTCCGTCGCTTCAGCTAAATCGACCGCCATATGCTGAAAATGCTGGCTTTCTCACCGGTATTATATGGCCGCTTGTTTGCTTTTGACTCGGCGAACGCCTTGATCATTTCAGATTTTGACGATCCTCGTAAACATTCACTAAATCTTCCATTTCATTTGTTTTCATGCGCGCCATTAATTCATCCACTGCGGATTTCGGATCTTGTTCTTTAAATAAAATGGCATGCAGCGCCTGTGTGATCGGCATTTCTGCTTGATATTTACTAGATAGCTGACAGGCCGCTCTTGTCGTGCGCACACCTTCCACGACCATTCCCATGTTTTTCAGCACTTCGTCCAGCTTATGCCCCTGCCCGAGCATATGTCCCGCTCGCCAATTGCGGGAATGAACGCTTGTACAAGTCACAATCAAGTCCCCAATACCCGCTAAGCCTGAAAAAGTGAGCGGATTCGCTCCCATTTTTGTGCCTAAACGGGCAATTTCCGCCAGCCCTCTAGTAATCAAGGCCGCTTTAGCATTATCGCCATATCCTAGCCCATCCGATATTCCGGCCGCTAACGCAATAATATTCTTTAGCGCTCCGCCAATTTCCACACCGACTATATCGGCGTTCGTGTAGACACGGAAATGCTGATTGATAAAAAGATCTTGTATTTTCTCGGCCGCTTTCATATTTTTAGAAGATACGGCGACTGTCGTTGGGTGGCGCAGACTGACTTCTTCCGCATGGCTCGGCCCGGACAGCACCACAATATCAGTATAAAGCTCCCGCGGCATCTCATCTTCAATCATTTCGGAAATGCGGAGCAGTGTATCCGGCTCAATTCCTTTACTGACATGAACAATCAAGAGCGGATCTTTGCGCACGTCCCGAATGAAACCAAGCACTTCCCGAATTGCCTTCGTCGGTACTGCTAAGATCATGACTTCCACCCCGTCAAGAGCACGCTCCAAGGAATCATAGCCAATGATATTGTCGGGAAGCTGCACTTTTGGCAAATATCGGGAGTTCGTATGAGATTCATTGATTTCTTTGATTCGCTCACGCTTATGAGCCCATAGGCGAACTTCATGGCCGTTGTCCGCCAATACGATGGCTAGAGCCGTTCCCCAGCTCCCAGCACCGATTACAGCAACCTTTTTATTTAATTCCATGTTTATTCACCAGCTTTTCTTTATTTTCGGGCGCGGGAAAGAATCCGAATAGGAGTTCCTTCAAAGCCAAACGCCTCACGGATACGGTTTTGCAAGAAACGTTCATAAGAAAAGTGCATCAGCTCCGGTTCATTTACAAAGAAGACAAAGGCCGGCGGCTTAACGGCTACTTGAGTCGCATAATATATTCTCAGACGCCGCCCTTTATCAGACGGGGCAGGGTTCATGGCTACCGCGTCCATAATCACATCATTCAGTACACTTGATTGTATGCGCAACGAGTGGCTTTCACTAGCCATGTTGATCAGCGGCAATACTTGATGCACCCGCTTCTTCGTTTTAGCTGAAACAAAAACGATCGGCGCATAATCTAAAAATAAAAAATGACTGCGGATCTTCTGCTCAAAGTCTTTCATTGTTTTCTCATCTTTTTCTACTGCGTCCCATTTGTTTACAACTATAATAACTGCCCGGCCTGCCTCATGCGCATAGCCCGCAATATGCTTATCCTGCTCCCGAATGCCTTCTTCTGCGTTGATGACAACTAAGACGACGTCCGAGCGTTCAATCGCCTTTAAGGCGCGCAGTACACTGTATTTTTCGGTTGTCTCATATACCTTTCCCTTTTTGCGCATGCCGGCTGTATCAATGATGACATACTCTTGTCCTTCATAGGTGTAGGATGAATCTGTCGCGTCCCTCGTCGTTCCGGCTACATCGCTGACGATCACCCGTTCTTCCCCTAATAGGGCATTCACTAATGAAGACTTCCCAACATTCGGACGGCCAATCAGCGAAAATTTGATGACATCCGGCTCATACTCTTCTTCCTCTGTCTTTGGAAAATGTTCCACGACGGCATCGAGCATATCGCCGAGACCAATCCCATGGGCGCCTGAAATCGGGAACGGCTCCCCGAAGCCTAGTGCATAAAAGTCATAAATATCAGCGCGCATTTCCGGGTTATCCACTTTATTGACTGCCAGCACGACCGGCTTTTTGGAACGGTATAATATTTTCGCAACTTCTTCATCCGCGGAAGTAACTCCTTCCCGGCCGCTTGTTATGAAGATAATCACATCTGCTTCCTCTATAGCGATCTCAGCCTGCTGCCGAATTTGCTCCAAAAATGGTTCGTCTCCCAGATCAATCCCGCCGGTATCAATCAGATTGAATTCATGATTTAGCCATTCTCCTGTACTGTAAATGCGGTCTCTCGTTACGCCAGGAATATCTTCGACAATGGAAACCCTTTCGCCGACAATTCGGTTGAAAATGGTTGATTTTCCGACATTCGGCCGGCCCACAATGGCTACTACTGGTTTCACCATTTCATTCATCCTTTCCATACATACATTCAATGATGTCTATGATCATTATGATCTTCGTCCGTATAAATAAAACCCTTCCGTTATAGAAGGGTTTATGAACTCATTTATTCTAACAATATTCTCCGCCGCAAGCAACTAAAACCATGAAACAGCAAGCCGGATTATTTTCTCACGCTGAAGCTTGCAGGACGGCAGCCGCGAACTTGCAGCCAGTGGTATGTCTCTCCCGTGAGCACGAGCGGCACCTGCTGAAGTTCCTTGATCGTTTTAGCACCGAGAGCGCACATCATCAGCTGCAGATCTGAATGAATGCGGTCTATTTCCGCAAGCAACTGTTCAAAGCCATGCTCCAAAAGGATTTTTAACAGACGGCCAGCCATGCCCGCACCGCTTGCTCCAAGAGAGAGCGCTTTAACTGCATCAAGACTGCTCTGTATTCCGCCCGAAGCCATCACAGGCAAAGAAGGGGACACGCACTTCGTCTCCACAATAGAAACAGCTGTTGTGATCCCCCAATCATTAAAGAAGGGGAGGGCGCTGCTTCTGCGGGCATTTTCGATTGCAGCAAAATTAGTTCCTCCAAAACCGCCGACATCAACTGCTGACACAGGCAAAGCGGCTAGCTTTTGAACCGTCTCCATCCCCATTCCGAAACCCGTTTCCTTTACGAAAACAGGGACAGTCAACGCTTCAGCGATCGCTTGAATCCGCTCAAGCGCCCCTGCAAAATCCCGATCTCCTTCAGGCATAGCCAGTTCCTGAATGGAATTGAGATGAATTTGCAAAGCGTCGGCTTCGATCATTTCAACCGCTGCCTCAGCCTGCCCAACGGTGGCTTCACTCCCCAAGTTAGCCCAAATTACTCCCTTAGGATTCACTTGCCGGACAACTTGGAAGGTGCGGCGTTCTTCTTTGTTTTTAAGCGCTGACATTTGCGAACCCACTGCCATCGCCAAACCCTTCTCTTTAGCGGCTTCTGCTAATTGTCCATTAATGCGCTCCGTCTCGCGGCCTCCGCCTCCAGTCATTGCATTGATAAAAATTGGCGAACTTAAAATAAGTCCGCCAATTTTTGTTTGAAGAGATATATCTGCTAAAGCGACATCCGGGAGGCTTTGATGCACAAATTTCACATCGTCAAATCCGGCTTTCCGGCTTTGCCCAGTCGAGAGTGCATATTCAATATGTTCTCTTTTTCTTTGTTCCCTCGTCACTTCTCATCACCGTTTTCTCAGTTAATTAATAGGAGTTCTTCCAATGGTGAATTAATCGTTATTCTTTAACCCTTTTAGCTTGTCGCCAATCATTTCTCCCAGCTGAAAGCCCGTGCTTTCCTCCGGCATATCGTAAGAAGTGTCCGCTTCTTCAGCAGCGTATTCCTCCAACTGCTTCATGCTTAAAGATAAGCGGTTCTCTTCTTCATTTACATCAAGAACCTTTACTTTCACTTCTTGGCCTTCTTCCAGCACCTCATGAGGAGTACCTATATGTTTATTGGAGATTTGAGAAATATGAACCAATCCTTCTACTCCAGGGAATACCTCGACAAATGCACCATAGGAAACAAGGCGCTTCACCGTTCCTGTCAGCTCTGCGCCAACGGGAGCCTTTTCCGCAATATCTGTCCACGGGCCAGGCAGCGTTTCTTTGATGGACAATGAAATTCTTTCGCTGTCGCGATCAACGGATAAAACTTTCACCTTCACCTCTTGGCCCTCTTGGATGACATCGGAAGGTTTTTCCACATGCTCATGAGAAAGCTGAGAGATATGGACTAAGCCATCTACTCCGCCGATATCAACAAATGCGCCGAAGTCTGTCAGGCGCTGAACTTTGCCGTCAAGGACCTCTCCCGCCTGAATTTCAGAAAGCACTTTCTTTTTATTTTCCGCTTTTTGCTGATCCAGCACCGCGCGATGGGATAAAATCAGACGGTTTTTATCCTGCTCCAGCTCGACAATTTTGAAGCTTAATGTTTTTCCTTTATAATCTTCAAAATCCTCAACGTAATGATCTTCAACTAACGAAGCTGGGATGAAGCCGCGGATGCCAAGATCAACCACTAGACCGCCTTTTACGACCTCTTTAACTTCCGCATCAAAAATTTCTCCTTCTTCAAAGCGCTTCTTCATTTCTTCCCACGCTTTTTCCGCGTCTGCTTTCCGCTTGGAAAGGACGTACAGATCATCCTCTTCTTTTGTCACAAGCAACTCCAGCTTATCGCCTTCCTGTACGACATCTGTTGCTTTTTCCACATGAAGGCTGGATAGCTCGCTGATGGGAATGATGCCATCCTTCTTGCTGCCTTCAATTTCCACCTGCACTTGCTTCTCTTCCACTTTCACTACTGCCGCTTGAACTTTGTCTCCTACCGAATAGTTATTTACCTCTACTTGGTTCATATCCTCTGTCATATGTACTCCTCCTTAATACGAAACTGCTAACAATTAATTGAAACCATTCTTTCTATTAACTTCTAACAATTACCGTCATTTGTCAAGTGAGAAGGTTCTTAACGGTGTTGCTCTTTCAGCTGCCGGATCGTCTCCATAATCACTTCTGTCGCTTCTTCAGCGCTGGCCTTGCTGCTTCGCAGCTCCGCCATATCAATCGGCGGTCCATAAATCACTTTCAATTTACGGAACATTTTATATGGCCCAATGATGGCGCATGGCACAACGGCCGCCTCCGTGCGCAAAGCGAAAAACCCGGCTCCAGCCAGCCCTTTCCTTATTTCACCGTCTTTTGAACGCGTACCTTCCGGAAACAGCCCGAGAACTTTACCCTCTTTCAAATATCTTAAACCTTTCCGAATGGCCTCCCTGTCACTCATGCCTCTTTTTACAGGGAAGGCGTTTAAATTAGCGACAACCTTTCCAAGCACGGGCACTTTAAACAGTTCCTCTTTCGCCATGAAAGAAACTGGGCGAGGAGCTGTAATGCCAACAACCGGCGGATCTAAGTTGTCAATATGGTTGGAACAGAGCAGCACGCCCCCCTCGGCTGGAAAATGTTCTCTTCCGTGAACTTCAATGCGGTAAACCGGAGTTAAAATCGTTTTCACCACCGCTTTGGCAATAGAGTAGAAGGTCATTGCGCCCCCTTCCTTTCTTGCACGACTGACATAATTTTTTCAACAACATCTTCAATCGATAAAGAAGTCGTATCTATTTCCACAGCATCTTCCGCTTTTTTTAGCGGAGCCGCCGCTCTTTCCGAATCGATCTTGTCGCGAAGAATGATCTCTTCTTTTAATTTCTCTAAATCTGAAGAAAATCCTTTCGCAATATTTTCTTCATGTCTTCTTTTTGCCCGTTCTTCCGTGCTGGCTTTAAGAAATATTTTTACTTCCGCCTGCGGGAGAACATGAGTGCCAATATCACGGCCATCCATGACAACTCCGCCGTTTTGGGCAAAAGCTTGCTGGCGCTTGGCCATTTCCCGCCGGATTGAGGGATGCTTAGCAATCAGAGACACCGTATTTGTTACTTGATTCGTTCGGATTTCCGCTGTCACATCCTCTTGATCAAGAAGAACATGCTGTCCGCTTGCCCCCGGAACGAAAGCAATCTCCGTGTCACAAAGCAGGTTCATGAGCTTGCTTTCGTTTTCAGGATCCACCTTGTTGAGCAGTGCTTTATATGTAAGGGCCCGGTACATCGCACCTGTATCGATGTATATATAGGATAATTTTTCAGCAATGATCTTCGCGACCGTGCTTTTTCCAGCCGCAGCCGGGCCATCAATGGCAATTTGAATGTTTCCTGTCATGATTTCACCTTCTAATTCATTTAATTTCTTTATTTTATCATATAAACAATAGATATTCTTCATAAAAAAAACCCGCCCTTAGGCGAGTCCTTTTCTTTTGAGAATAATTTGGCGTTCAAAACAAAAGCGCATAATCAATTGCTGATCCTTGCCGGATATCTCAGTAAATTGAATGGAGGCAATAGCGCGATTGGTTTTTTCCTCGGTGTGCAGGCGAACAACTTTTCCAACGGTTTTGAAATAATAATGTTGCCCTGACTGCATAGGAATCGATAAATAAATCGCGCCCTCTTCTCCTGCCTCCAGTTCTTGGCCAGCAGGCAGCGGAATAGCAAAACCTCCGGCGCTTATATCAAGAGTCGCGGAAGTAAAGGCGGGGCGGCCTTCAAAGTGAAGGGCGACATCCACCGCAGTGGCGACCCTGACAAATCTCCTACGCTGAATCCGCTTGTACTCTTTGATGCCAGGGTCCTTCAAGATTAACAGCTGGATGTTCTTTTTTGTCCTCCCGATCACTTCCGTCGAAAACATATACACAGCGGAAGCGGCTTGCGGATCAATAAACTCAACCTTCAGCTTCGTATCATCCATCAAAAAAGCCGTTCGGTTCGTCTTTAAATTCACTGGATAATCAATGTATATCTTGCCATCTGATATGTCCGCTATCTTGCAGCGGAGAGTTTCTTTTTCATTCATTTCATCCGTATCTTCCATGGGCTCTAGCATTAGGTCCAATCCCACTTTAAGCATCGCTTTTCACTCATCCTAACTCTACATTTGTAGTCCCTTTTTACTATGTTATCTACCAAAATTATAGAGGGTGCCGCTTAAAAATGCAATAAGTTAGGAACTTTTTCATACGCCACAATGAATCCGCATGCAGGGTATCCTAATCTCCCCCTTCAAGAGTAAAGCGGGGAGATTAAGACCGCTAAATACCCGATTTGTCCATGTCTGTACGATTTGGGTGATAAAGGCATTGGAATGTCAGACTTTATTCTTCGTTGCGGCAGCGGGGAATAAAAGAAGATATCCGCTGCTTGAAACTTCACTTTATAGCATTTGATCGTACACAGGCTCCGCAGACTTCAGCTTCTCTACTTGCTCTTCTGTGCCGTCTTTGGCATTGATCATGATCCGGTAGGTTTCATCTCCTAATGTTCCTAAAAATTCGTAACAAAGAACTTCTTGATTTAAATCGTTCTTGATAACAGCTAAGCGCTTATCCTGCACCTGGACATTTGAATTCAACGAGCGAATCGCTTGTTTTTCGGTTAAAGCAGGCTTAGGCAATTGGCGGTCAGAACGATTTTCAATGTATTCGCTGGCGGTGACGCCTACGATTTGCCCATTATCAAGGGCAACCTTCACCTTTAGCATCTCAGGGTAAATCCGAATGCCGTCTTGCACTCCCACAAAAGTGAACAACCCGACATGATCATATTGAGCACTATCCAGCAATTCAACGTTTTTGAATTTATGTTGTTTTAGAAAGGCGGCCGCTCTGTTATTTGCTTCATTTAAGCTGATCTTCGGCTGGCTGATTTCCCGGTTGACGATGAACCAGATCGGATGCCCGCCTTTCCGGGTTAAATCCATGGTGGCTTCATCCCCATTTTTATTCCTCATATTGACACTATAGAACGAAAAGTCAGATCCTTTTCCGCTTTTTGTCACTTTTATTTGGTCCGCATCTTTAAAACCGGTAAAGGCTTTCGCTTTGCTGACAGCCTCTTGCTTTGAAACTGGCTTATCATTTAATGCTTTTAAGCGCTTATTTTCCAGATCTTTCCCCTGCCCAGGAAATGTGTTTACATTTGTGTCGCTGTAACCTTCCGATTTTTTCTCCACTGTTTTAAATCCATCGATAATGGTGTTGTCTGTCCCTTCCTTTTCCGTGGCCAATGCAAGCTCCACGTCCATCCAGCGCAAATTGTCCTTCAGTACCATATGCTGCACTTTCTGAAGCTCATTTTGAATGTCGGCAGATTGCTTGTGCAATTTTTTTAAATGATTATATTCTTCCTTGGTTAAAGGCTCTTTCTCCAAATCTCTAACAGCTGCTTTATAACTGAATTCCCCGATGTTTCCAAGGAATTCTTCCGTCTTATTAAAAGGCAGCAGCGTCAGCGGCAGCTGGCCGACATCACTTTGCGCCTCCGAAGTTAGCCGCCAAACATCAGCCAATGCCGGCGATATTGATTTTCGTGAATTCATTGCCAGAGTGGCTCCAATTTGATCATGGATTCGATTCACTCCATAGCTTAAATCATGAAACGCGCGCTGATAGCTATTTTCCGCATTAATTAATACAGCGTTTTTTTCCCGATGTTCTTGATAGCCCCAAATTCCTGTACCGACGGCGACTAATGATAAAACGATTATCGTTGCAGTGCGCAGCATGTTTTTCCCCCCTTTTTTTAATCGCAGAAAATATGCTTGCCGATTTTTTTAATTTGCGGTCTCGTCCATATCCATTTGCTTGTAGCCGTATCCGGGTTGAAGTAATAAAGAGCATCTTCCGTAGGATCCCAGCCGTTGATTGCATCAAGCACCGCCCGCTTGGATGTTTCATTCGGCGTCATCCAGATTTGGCCGTCCGCTACAGCCGTGAATGCCCGCGGCTCAAAAATGACCCCAGATACCGTATTAGGGAAGCTTTTACTTTCTATTCTGTTCAAAATGACCGCCGCAACAGCCACCTGTCCCTCGTATGGCTCTCCGCGAGCTTCGCCATGCACCGCATTGGCAAGCAGCCGGATATCATTCTGTGTAAAGCCCGGAGGAACACTTGTAGCAGTGGCCTTTCGGTTAGCCGTTTTTTTCGCTTTGGATTGTTTGCCGTAATGGGTAAAGGAGCGGCCTTTTCGAATTTGATTTTTCACATAGGCTTCGTTGTATTTTGAAGCTTTCACAAGTTTGTTTTTAGTGGTTCCTCCTACTAAACCATCGACCGGCAAACCGAATGCCTTTTGGAAATTCCTTACCGCCCAATAGGTGCCCCAGCCATAAACTCCGTCAATCTTCCCTTTATAATAACCGACGTATTGAAGTCTTGACTGCAATTCAATCACATCGTCCCCATATGCCCCCTTTTGAAGGACTTGCCCGGAGAAAGCCAATGCCATATTTGGTGAAGCAGCTGCGGTTGCGGTCAGCATACTTAACACCAGCCCAAACATTACAGCCGTTTTTTTCATTTTTGGACAAATTCTCATCTTTTTTACCCTCCACATGATATATGATGTGTAATGGTATTTTTAGCAACAGGCGTGTTTTTATGCAAAAAAAAGAAGCTCTTTTGCAATCAAGAGCTTCTTTCACGCCATATCCGGCGATGATGCTGTTCTGTCAGAATATGCGCTTGTTTAACTTTCTTTAAAGCAAACCACCATAAGAACAGCATAAACGGAACGATATAATAGATCCAAGTCGTTTCTAAATACAGGATATAATCAAAAAAACCATGCAATAAGAAAGGCAGGAAAAAAGATAGCAGGAGCAATTGTTTTTCGTTTCCTTCCCGGCTAAATTTCGCTTTTCCTAAATAGAAGCCCATCACCACACCAAAAAGAGCGTGTCCTGAGACGGGCAACAGCGCCCTGATAAAAGCATGCTCCACCCCGTGAGCAAGCAAGTAAAGAATGTTTTCGCTTGACGCAAACCCTAAAGAAACGCTGGTTGCGTATACGATCCCGTCATAAGGCTCATCAAAATCAACATGCTGATAGATTAAATAAAACAAAATAAACCATTTTCCAAACTCTTCAAGCAATCCCGCAGACAAAAAGGCGTTGATCATATGGGGAAAAGTAATGCCTTCTTCGATAAGGACATACTGAATAAACATGGTTGGAAATGTGAGAAGAGCGCCGTAAATAAAAGCTCTCGCCACGGTAAGGACCGGCTCGGTTTCATACGAATCTCGAAGATAGAAATAGCATAAAAGAGCGAGTCCTGGAGCGATCCCTGCCGAAAAGATTGCCAGCATAAGTCTGTCCTCTTTTCTTTCTGTTTTCTTCATCGTATCATAAATAAAAAGGATACAGAATATGTATCTGCAAATTTTCCTCAGGAGGTTTTTCTTTTGTCTAAAAAAAGGATTTTTGTTATCCATACAGGCGGAACCATTTCGATGATGGAGGATAAAGAATCGGGTGCTGTAAAGCCCGGTGAGCAGAATCCATTGCTTGTGTCAACCAGCTTGCTTAATGAAGCAGCCACTATTACGACCGCCGAGCCTTTTCATTTACCTTCCCCCCATATCACTCCGAAAGAAATGCTGGAGCTGAAAAAACTGATTGAGGATACATGCCAGACAACGGCGGTGGACGGCGTTGTGATTACTCACGGAACTGATACACTTGAAGAAACGGCTTACTTTCTTGATTTAACGTTAAGCACCGACCTTCCCGTTGTTGTCACAGGGGCAATGCGCTCAAGCAATGAAATCGGCGCCGACGGCTTATACAATTTGCTTTCTGCCGTCCGGGTAGCTGGCTGTGAGGAAGCTAAGGGAAAAGGGGTACTGGTCGTACTGAATGATGAGATTCATTCTGCAGAGAACGTGACGAAAACGCATACAAGCAATGTGTCAACCTTCCAAAGTCCGCAATACGGGCCCATTGGAATTGTTACCAAGCGGGAAATCATCTTTCACCACGCACCTACGGATCACCAGCACTTGGAAGTGGCGGATGTTCATAAGCGAGTCGCTTTAATCAAAGCCTACGCAGGAATGGATTCATATCTGCTGACCGCTTTAAAAGACTTGCATTACGACGGTGTCGTCATTGAAGCTTTAGGGCAAGGAAATCTGCCGCCAGCAACTGTACCGGCCGTGCAGGCGCTGCTTCACCAAAATATTCCGGTCGTACTCGTCTCAAGATGTTTCAATGGCATCGCTCAAGATGTTTATGGCTACGAAGGAGGAGGCAAGCATCTGAAAGAGCTGGGAGTGATCTTTTCAAATGGATTAAACGGCCAAAAGGCCCGCTTGAAATTACTGATTGCTCTCTCCTCGACAAGCGACTTGCAGCAAATAGAACAAATTTTTGAACAGTGAAGTAAGTCATTGAAAAGAGGCGGAGCGCTTCCGAGCCGAAATGCTCCGCCGTTTTCAGCACGGTTCTAAGCCCCGAATATAGCGAAGCTTCAAACAGTGGTGTTTTCTTTCATCGCCCACTGCTGAAAAAAGGCCTCCAGATGGCATGCTTGAACGAATTGGGCATTTAGCGGCAGTGAGCTTGCCCTTAAATTTATGGTTTCCCGCTCCATTTTTGAATAGTTCGTCTTACGGCAGCTTACACGCCGGGGAATAACGGGAAATTTCCGGCTAAACAGTCAAAAACAGCTGGAGCACCAGCTGTTTTTTTGTTTCATTGAATTAAAGTGATTTCATCCATCGCCAAGGCGCATAATCTTCAAGGAAAACCGCACTCAGCTCATCAGCTTTCTATATGGATATTCTCTCTGGCAGCGATGGCGGCTGCAATTTCTCTTCCGTGAAACCTGCCGTTTTCAATAAAGATTTCATTGGCGTTATTTCCCGCTGCAATAACCCCGGCAATAAAAATACCTTCCACATTTGTTTCTTTCGTTTCATTATCATAGATGGGCCGGCCGCTTTCCTCATCTACTTCTACACCGATTTTTGTCAAAAAGCTGTGATCCGGATGATAGCCGGTCATAGCAAAAACAAAATCATTCTTTAATCGCTTTTGGACGCCGTTCTGGTGATAAATGACTTCATCCTCTGTAATTTCATCCACTTCCGCCTCAAACTTCATGGCGATTTCTCCGTCACGAACGAGCGCTTGAAATTCAGGGAGTATCCAAGGCTTAATGCTGGAAGAATAGTCATTGCCCCGATACAGCACGGTCACTCTGGCTCCGGCCTTATGAAGCTCAAGGGCCGCATCAACTGAAGAGTTTTTTCCGCCTATGACAACTACATCCGTGTCAAAATACGGATGCGCTTCTTTAAAGTAGTGAAAAACCTTTGGAAGATCTTCTCCAGGTATATTCATGTAATTCGGATGGTCGTAATACCCTGTGGCAATCACAACATAAGGGGTTTCATACCGCCCTTTTGCCGTATGTACATGAAAGACTCCATTCGCTTGCTTCTCCACCTTCTGCACACACTCAAAGCGGTTGATGCGCAGCTTCTTCAACTTCACAACTTCCCGGTAATAGGTCAGCGCCTGATTTCTTTTGGGCTTCCGCTCTTCAATTATGAAGGGCACATCCCCGATAGCCAGCTTCTCACTTGAACTGAAGAAAGTCTGATGAGTGGGATAGCGGTAAATGGCATTGACAATATTGCCTTTTTCAATCACTAATGGGTTTTTGCCCATTTCTTTCAAAGCGATGGCCGCTGAAAGTCCGCAGGGCCCTCCGCCTACAACAATACATTCTTCCTTTTGCATACTCTTCTCTCCTTATATCCGAACAAAAAAATTTCCTATCATTTAAATGATAGGAGAAACGGCAGCTGAATTCAAACATTATCGTTTGACAGCTGTTTGATAAAGTGATCATACACTTTCATTAAAGCATTAGAAGGAATCACTGTCAAAGCGTATTCCTCCAGCATTTCCACAGACAAGCTTGAATAGGTTCCGTACTCCTTTAAAACCGCTTCAAATAATTCATACTGCTGGCTGAAATCAAAGGAAAGACAAAGGTAGTAAGCCCCTTTAAAATAAAAGAGAGAACTTGAAATCGGCCTGATTCTCTTTTCATCATGCACTAAGCTGATAACGTTCTCAATATCTGTAAATTTAATGGTATGTTTGAATCCACGCTCACCCGCCCGCGCAATCGCCGCCTCCTTTAGCTTATCCAAAAACTCCAAATGCTCAATGGTTAATATCAGCACCAGCTCTTCTCCGGCCATTGAATGCACTTCTATCGCGATCATTCCTTCTGTGTCTATTTTCAATTGTTCTTCAATCGCCTCGAGCATTTCATCGAATATTTCATGCCAAATAAAAGAATCCTCCAAGATGTGCTTCTTTAAACAGCCTTTTTTCCTTAACTCTTCATAAGTAATCGTCAGTTTCACCTTATTATCGGATAACCGTTCTATCTTCATCATTTGCTGCCCCCTGCGTAAGGACCTCTTTACGACATTCTATGAAATCGTACGCAGTTGGTGAGTTGATCGGCGGCAAAAAATTATTTTCCTTCATTTAGCCATCGTTCCCATTCTTCTCCAGAGTTGCCGATAATGAACGGCTTGGCTTTAATTATGAATTCGGAGCGGTCTTTTAGTGTATTGACGGCCTTTCCTCCAATCCCTATTTCTAAATTTCTCCACTCTTCTTTTAAATGATGAATCCATTCCACCGTTTCTGCCAGGTTTTCAGCCCTTGTGACCGAAAAAAACAAATATTTCGGTGCAGCGGTACGCAAGGCAGCCTTCAGATCACTTTCTTTCAAACCGGAGCCTAAATAAACGACCTCATAACCCCTCCGCCGAACAAACAACGTGAAAAGCATTCCATCCGTCTCATGCTGCTCTCCCGGCCCGCATACCGCCATTACTTTAGGGAGCATGCTATTATAAGTAAGGGAATGCATGATCATTTTGATTCTGGTATGCAAAATGGATAAGGCAAAATGCTCATGCGCAGCCGTGATTGTCCCCTCATTCAGCATATCTTCAATCCGACCAACCGCCCCCGCCAATAGATCATCCGTCACTTTATCCATCGTGTAGAATGAAAACGCTTGATTGATGTATTCCTGAGCCTTTCTTTCATTGAACGCCAGCAGGGCCTGCAATAACCCCTCAGAAAGCGCTTGCTGCTCGTTTTCAGCTTTTTCTCTCTCCATATCACGGCTGTCCATTAATGAAATTGCTTGGCTGATGGTAAAGCCCTGGCTTACTTTGGCTGTGAGCCCCTTCAATAATTGCACATCCTCTTCCGTATATAGGCGATGACCCGATTCATTGCGAACCGGATCCAGTATTTGATATCTTCTTTCCCAGGCACGAAGGGTTCCTGGCTGGATGCCCACTATGTTGGATACCGCTTTAATATTATATTTGCCATCGTTCATCGCAGCACTCCTCCTCCCTGATTCCTCCAAAATCATACAATCAACCTTTAAACAGCGGGGCTTTCTGTCCTTCCCGCTGCCGAAAAAAAGGACATGGCTGCCACCGCAGCGTCCGGTTGCAGCACCTTAGTCATCTGCATGATGCAGGCCCGAACGAATCGGCCATTTTGGCTCACCTAGGCTTTTGATTCTCCGCCCCATTCTTAAAGGGGCTAAAGGCAGCTTGCATACGGAATAACTATCTGCTGGAGCCTCTTAATTAGAGGAAACGATTGTAATTAAATGGGTCTCTGCCCGGGCACCGAGACGAAAAGGCAAAGTGCTTGTGCCATAGCCATTGCTCACCAGGATCCACATCTTTCCTTGCCTTTTCCATCCCCCCTGCTTGTATAATCCCATGCCGAACAGCCGTATCTGCCCTCCATGTGTATGCCCGCTCAAAAAGAGAGCGACCCGATCGTCATCACTGATTCTTTTGGCAAATAGCGGGTTATGACTGATCATAATTTTACAGGCACCCTCAGGCACCTGAGAAAATGTCTGTTTCTTATCGCTGTAGCCTTTGCTCAGATCATCAACGCCCAATATATATATTTCCTCTCCGGCTGCGGTTCGCCAGCGATAGGATTCATTGCGCAATACTTTGATGTCCTGCGCCGCCAGCAGAGATTTCATCTCGTTCTGGGGCAGCTCGTAATCATTATTTCCCCACACAAAAAAAACAGGAGCCACCTCCCTTAGCCTGCGCAAGTTATCCGCTATTCTTCTTCGGCTGACGCCTCTTTCCGCAAGATCTCCCCCGATGATAACAACTTCCGCCTTTCCCTTCACTTGGTCAATAATGGACGGATGAATTTTTCGGCGATGAATATCGGATATAAAAAAGACGGTCACCGGCTTTCGGCCACGGTAATCCTTGACAGCCACCGTATCCTTTTTCACATCATTGCGCAATCCTTCTATCCACATATAAAGCAAGAAGCTCCCTCCGATAAGAGCCGCAAAAACGATAAACCCCATCATTTCAATTCATCCTCTAAACGATATAGTTAATAAATAATACTCAGAATAACAGAAAGAGGCGAAAAAATAAATAATAACTGGCCAAGGATTCCCATACAATAGAATGAAATAGTGAAAGAGGAGGAAGGGAATGGATACAAATCTATGGTATCGGACTTACCGCCCATTCATTGGCCCGATGGATCCCTGCCCGCCGATCAGAATAAAGCGCTATTCAACCCCGCCGCAATTATTCGTCGGCTATCAGCCTGAGGGTTTGAAACAGTTCTCTCCGCACGCTGCTTTAAGAAAAGGAACGCTATGGCCATGTTTTTTTGATCCTTACTTTTCAGTAAAAGAATTGAGCAAGGGGGCGAAAAGATGAAGCAATTGACCCCTGAGTATTACCGTGAGCTTGAAGAAATCCAAGCGACTGATTTTGTCATTGTAGAGCTGGCGCTTTACTTGCACACTCATCCGACGGATATGGCAGCCATTCAGCAATACAATCAATTTGTCAAGCACAGCAAAACGTTAAAGAAGCAATTCGAACAGACGTATGGAGCGATGACGAGCTTCGGCTATAGCTATTCCCGCTGCCCGTTTGATTACAAAGAAGAACCATGGCCGTGGCAAGTGTGAGCAAACAGACCAAGAAAGGAGAATTCTATGTGGGTTTATGAAAAGAAGCTGCAATATCCCGTCAAAGTCAGTACCTGCAATCCTACTCTGGCTAAGTTCCTGATTGAACAATATGGCGGGGCGGACGGCGAACTCGCAGCCGCTTTACGCTATATGAATCAGCGCTATACAATCCCCGGTCCGGTTGTCGGGCTGTTAACCGATATCGCCACGGAGGAGCTTGGACACTTAGAAATGATTGCAACGATGGTCTATAAATTAACGAAAGACGCAACTCCTGATCAAATGAAGGCGGCGGGTCTGGGAGCTCATTATGCCAATCATGACCGGGCGCTCTTCTATGAGAATGCCAGCGGTTCTCCGTTTACAGCGACCTACATCCAAGCAAAAGGAGACCCTATTACCGATTTATATGAAGATATCGCGGCTGAAGAAAAGGCTAGAGCTACCTATCAGTGGCTGATTGACCTAAGTGATGATCCCGATATTAATGATAGCCTCCGCTTCCTTAGAGAACGGGAAATTGTGCATTCGCAGCGTTTCCGGGAAGCGGTGGAGATCTTGAAAGAAGAACGGGATCGCAAAAAAATATTTTAATTGAATATAAGAAAGAACCGAGCTGCCATACAAGCTCGGTCTTTCAGCCTCTTCCCCTGTCTGGCTAAGAACAGATTTCTCCGCATGATAAGCCTCCCGCTTCCTTATCCATTCAGCCTGTTGCTTGTATTTCATCAGCTTCAGCGGAATGTTCCACTTTTTCATTGACGATGGAATTCGAAGATCCCTTATCTTGCTGTTCATATGTGTACCAGAAGGCAGTAAGGAATGGAAGAAGGATGAAAAAGAACAGCAGAATTTTCAATAACAGGTTCTTCTTCTTTTCATTCTCTCCTCTTCTTTCTACACGGGAAGATAATTCCGCTTCATGACTTTCTCTTTTTTTCGCGGGAACTTTCTGCAGTTCCTGGCGATGTTTTCTTGCTAATTCTCTGTAAGGGTCCACGGTCAATTTCTATCCCTTCTTTATGAATGATTTCTTTTTGCTTCGGTTGCGTATCGCCAATCCAAGCATAAAATCAATGATAAAGTGCATCGTTATCGTCACAGCGAGATTGCCTGTCATTTCAAATAGCCAGCCCATTCCAAAGCTTAACAATACAACGTTCAAGGTTAAATACCATTTGAATAAATACCGGATGTGAACGAGTGCAAAGATCAGACTTGCTGCCGCAAATCCCAAAGCTGTCTGCAGAATCCCGCGAAAGAAAAGCTCTTCCGCCACAGCCACTACGAATGCGATCATAAAGATGCCCCCTGCTGACCGGTTCGCAAACAGCTTCTCGTTCACTCCGCCATCATCATAATACTTATCCGGAAGCCTATTCATGAGAAATAGATCCAGGCCAACTACCGCCAGTCCGGAACCGGCTCCCCAAAACAAAATATCAAATAAGGACCATTGAAACAATGTTTTAAATGCTGCTAGATCTTCAAGCACAATCGGCATGAGTACGAAGGAAAGAAGCAGCAGGGCGAATTGTGTAAGATACAGCGCCCTCACGACTTCCTTATTCGTCATTTGTTTGATAAGATCCGCTTGGTTACTTTTTTTCATTTGTGTGCTTGATCATCCCTTTTCCCTTAATAAAGAGGCTAAGATCACTTCCCAATTCTCGTCTTCTCTTTCTTGGACGGATGAGCTGCCTGAGTACGAAGCGAGTTCTAAGCCGCAGACGTCACAGCAGGGCTCACGCTTCGCATCGAGCTTTTCTTCAAAATACTCCAATATGCCTTCTCTTCGGCACTGATTAGAATGGATCCAGCGCAGGATGACTTCTCTTTTTTTCTTTTTTTGCTCCAGCCTGCTTTGGCGCTTGCAAATAATCGATTGAGCGATCTCCTCATCAGAACTCTCCGCATCTTTTTTGACATAATGAGAGATAAATCGGTACTGCACATCTGTCAGGCTAAGCTTTTGCATCAGTTCATTGGAGGAGCAGCTATGCTTGTATAAAAAATAGCTATAAATTTGTTCATCTGTCGGGAACTCCGCTTCTGCCATCATAGAATGAAGCGCCTCGTCTCCCGGCGTGTACATTAATACAGCGATCGCCTTTCTTCCGTCCCGGCCGGCACGGCCGATTTCTTGCACATACGATTCCAGCTGTGACGGCATCTGATAGTGAATCACAAAACGAATATTCTCTTTATTGACTCCCATTCCAAAGGCGTTAGTTGCACAAACAACCTCCAGCTCATCCCTTAAAAACTGCTGCTGAATAAGAATCCGATCCTCCTGATTCATGCCGCCATGATAATAAGCCGTTCTCGTCACGCCATGTTCTTTTAACCATTCAGCTCCCTCTTCCGCTCCGCGTTTGCTTGCAAAGTAAATAATGCCCGGTTTTTCAAGGCTTACGGCTAGTTTCGCCAAGCGGTCCATCTTTTCCCTTCTCGCTGAAAGCTGTTCAACAGCCATCGCGATAGCCGGGCGGTCCACAGAAAAAACCCATTCCTTCGCTGCTTCGATTTTTAAATGATGCAGAATATCCCGCCGGACTTCCGATGTAGCGGTGGCTGTTAAGGCGAGCGTCAACGGCTGCCCAAGCTCTTCCCGCACCTCGCCCAGCAGGCGATAATCAGGCCGGAAATCATGCCCCCATTGTGAAATGCAATGAGCTTCATCCACAACAAACAGAGATAGCCTCACTTGCTTTAATGCGTGAATCACCTTTCGGGACATCAGCATTTCCGGTGACATGAAAATAAATCGGTAGTTTTGCAGCTGGTTCAATACTTGTCTTTTTTCTGTGAAGGACAAGAAGGAATTGATTGCAATCACGCTCTTCTCCCCGCGCATTTTCAGCTGCTCGGTCTGATCCTGCATTAAGGATAATAGCGGAGAAACAATGAGCACAGCGCCCTCTAGGATGTAGGCAGGAAGCTGATAACAGAGGGATTTTCCCGTTCCTGTCGGCAGCATGGACAATGTATGCTGGCCCGAAAGCAGAGAATCAATCGTTTCCTTCTGGCCTGTCCGGAAGGAAGAGTAGCCGAATTGTTCCATTAAGACTTTCTGAATATTTGCCATGCTATCACCTGCTGTATTTCGCCAACACTAGTCTGATCTGAAAATACGTCACATTGGGGTGCTGGTCTTTTATTGGCTTTAATTTTTTATGCATTTGTCCGCTGGCGGTCTCTACTATAGCGGCAGCTGCCTCTTCACTCACAAATGGCGAGATGGAAAACTCGGGAAGATTTAATGCCAATTCGACAAGATGGTCTTCCACTGTGCTCATTTTCAGCCTTCTTTTTGCTGCTATTTCCTCCGGTGAATATCCCCGCCGAAGCAGCTCAGCCGTTCTTCTTGCAGAATGCGTTAATACCACCGGCTGATAAATATCCTCTATCATTGCGAATAGGAGCGGGAGCTGTGAGGAACGCTGAATAATGTGCTGAATAAGGAAGTGCAGCAGGTTTAAGAAGCGATACCAGTATTCCGTTTCCTCAAGCTTTAATACAGCCGCTGCTTGCGAGGCCGTTTTTCCGGTTCGCTTGCTTCCGGATAACCGAAGAACAGCGATGAGCGGATCTTCTGCTGTTTGGCTTTTCAAACTGCTTGACAGTTCTTGATAGAGCTTGGATGCCAGCTGCTGTTTTAACAAACCTTGCTGTCTCAAAAACACTTTCAGCCAGCCGTGAATCGTTTCATCTCTCGTCACTGGCAAATATCGGGTTTGTTGTGAGATTAAATGAGAAGCCACCTGGACAAGCAGCGTAAGCCGCTTCCAGAAGATCTGCGCACAGCCCTGCAGCTGCAATCCGCGAACAAACTGCAGCGGCGGCAGGATGTCCTTCCATTTAGAAAGCTGCTTATCGCCGCAATCGGTTAGATAAACCACTTGTTCTTTTTGAATGATCCACCCTTTTTCAGTAAAATCATGAATCCAGCGCTCGAACTGGTTCCGTTCAAGAAAAGGAGCGGTATGAAACCATTTGTCCAGTTCAAACAGGTGGGCATCTTGAAGCGTTTGGGACGATTTCTTGCCTTTCAGCAAATGATACACGGAAGAAGCTGTCCTTTGTCCGCTAATTTTTTTAATCATTAAAAGAACAATCGCCTGAATAAACGACATTTTCTCCTCCTTTTCATGCTTTTCTCCATTTTACCATGAAACACAGCAAAAATAATGAACAGAGTGATTGCTCTTTATGAAAACCCATACAATTTCGATGCGTGAACTTTTTATTGAAAAGTCCATTCATCACATATACAATGGAAAGTAGAAGTTTTCAATCATTTCGATTGACTGAATCCAACTAGGATTTTAGATACATTGAGGAGGTTGCATTATGGCAAAATACACAATTGTTGATAAAGACACATGCATTGCATGCGGTGCATGTGGAGCAGCAGCGCCGGATATTTATGACTATGACGATGAAGGCATCGCCTTTGTCATCCTGGACGACAACGAAGGAACAGCAGAGGTCCCTGAAATTCTTGAGGAAGATATGCAAGATGCGTTCGAAGGCTGTCCGACAGATTCCATCAAAGTAGCAGATGAACCATTTAACGGTGATCCGTTGAAATTTGAATAGTGGCCTTTAGCCCCTGTCAGACGGCAGAGGCTTTTTTTTGCATTTAAAAAGGCTGCCCTTTCGGTTTCAGGGCAGCCTTTTCGCTCAGGCGCTTTGCGCCAAGTTTTGTTTTTTCATCCAAATGTGAATGCGAGCATATAGAAGCAGGAAGACTGTGGCCAGAAGAATCCCTTTCACAAAGTTAAAAGGAAGAATCGCTGTGATGACAAGCTGCTTTGTTTCAGGGGCGCTCATCGCCGGCGCATTCAAAAATATAGTGTATGCCGGTAAGATCACGTAGTAGTTAAGAACACTCATGATAATGGCCATTGCAGCTGTTCCGGCAAATAAGGCGCCAGTCAATCCTGTTTTCGATTTGAATTTTTCATGGATATAATATACCGGAAGAATAAAGGTAATACCCGCAACAAAATTAGCCAGATGGCCCACTGGAACGCCGGTCGGGCTTCCGGTCATAAAGAAGTCCAGGACGTTTTTGATCAGCTCTACTAAAATACCGGCCATAGGCCCAAAAACGAGCGCGGCTATCAGTGCAGGAATATCACTGAA
Source organism: Bacillus xiapuensis (assembly GCF_002797355.1). Classification (GTDB taxonomy): domain Bacteria; phylum Bacillota; class Bacilli; order Bacillales; family Domibacillaceae; genus Bacillus_CE; species Bacillus_CE xiapuensis. Next base: position 1,762,765 of record NZ_KZ454939.1, read on the forward strand.
GTCAATCATTAAAAAGCTTGGAAACGGGGGGATCGGAAAGTTAAGCAGCATCAATAGATAAGACGATGCACTCAACAAGCCCACCGCTGTAAAAGCACGAATATTTTTCTTTCTCATTCCAATCTCTCCTTCTCCTCATCCATCTTACACAAGAAGAAAGGCTGCCTGTTATTCAAGAAACAATAAACCCTCAAGCATCATTGCTTGAGGGAGAAGAAGCCGTGCTCAAATAGACGTTTAAATTTGTACATTTTAAACGCTGGCAGACCTTCACCTTCTCCCATCCAGACTGTTACTGTCGGCTTTGGATTCACACCAAATCTGCCTTTCGGCTCGCGGGCTCGGAAATCCTTCTTCCACACCGCCGGTCGGGAATTACACCCTGCCCCGAAGATGAAATGATATGGTTTTGTTCTTATTATTACCCTTGGAAGGCGATGATGTCAAGATTTTATGCCTTTTCTTTCTGATACATTTTGATTGAAAATAAGGAGTTTTGATCCTTTTGAGGCCCAACCAGACCCCAAATAACTAGTATCTCAATCACCTATTCAAAACATAAAAAAGCCCCGCTCATCGCAGGACTATGCATTAACATAACTCACACTTAAAACAAACGATTGATTCATGAATACTCTCACTTTTACGACCATCACGACTATGAGAAAAAATCAAACAGCTTAAGCCCATTAGAATTCAGGACTCAAGCCGTTTAAAGCACTTTTATTATTTCCACTGTTTACTTGGCAATGAACCGTTCACTTTATCTATTTTACTACTTTTACGTATTCAGCTTTGATCCAAGTGCTCTGACCAAGATCATACCAGCCATCCTTCGCCGCGTACACTTTAAATGTTTGTCCCGGATCTACTTTTGCTTTATATGCCCCGTTGGGCGCTTTGTAAACATTCACTTGTCCGTTATAATCAACCGTCGCGCGATACTGTGTTACTGTAACGTGAGCAGCGTTTATCCAAGTATTATTTCCTATGTCATAGTATGTACTTCCATCTGTTCCAACAGCTTTGTTATATACTTTATAACTTCCGCCATTAGGCAAAGTGCCTTTTAGTCCATAGCCTGGGGCACCAAAAATATTAACATTTCCGCCGCCGTCAACGCTAATTCTTAAAGTCGCAAATGTTCCATCATACTTATGATATTGAACTTCCGTTTCTTTTCCTAAGTAATTTAATGGGTTAACTGCATTAGACTTTGAACCATTCCAAGTACCTTTATGTAATTCGAAATGTAGATGTTGACCTGTAGAATCACCAGTATTACCCATGTAACCAATAATGGTTCCTTGCTTTACTGTTTGTCCTGCTGATACTGTACGGCTTCCTGGTCTCATATGAGCATACACCGTTTCATAAGTGACTCCATTTATGTTGTGTTTTATAAATACAACTTCTCCATAAGAGCCTGAATAATATGATTTGTTCACTATTCCGCTAGCTGAAGCCTTAATCGGTACAGTACCGGATTTAGCGATATCAATACCATAATGCGCCCCGCCTCTAGAACCAAACGTATCGGTAATGACTCCTTTAGTTGGCCATATAAATGTCGAAGCAGCCGATGAGGAATTTGGCATAATCCCCAATGTCGACAATAGTAAAACAAAAGAAGCTAATAGAATACTGAGACTTTTCTTCATTGCTTTTTCCTCTCCCTTTCAATCATCTAGTACTATATTAATATACCAAACATTATTTTCCAATAATAGATATTTAATCCTAAATAGTATTTTTTGCCTATAAACAACCTAAAAGAACCATTGAATATGAAAATACAAATCCAACCACTTAAGTGATCCCTATTTTTTTAAATACTGCTATTATGTACAGGTTGTCTCAATAGACTATTTCATTATATCATTGCTTGGCTTTAGATTTTGTATTTTTCTTTCTCTCTTTGTTATAGAAAGGGGCTTTTAAGAATACATTACTGCTATTTTAGACATTCCCTCGGCTTCTGAACGCGATTTTCAAATAATTCTCGGCTTATCTTGTCCAAATCTGGATTGCTGTTCGTATGCTAACATTCACAACATATCTGGCCTTTTAGTTATTCCACCCATAAATCGATTCACCACCTGTTGCTTTTTATGAGGTAAGTTGTTTTAAGGAAATCTGGAAACTGACACCTTCTTTTAATCATAAAACGGAGGAAATAGTAGAGATCACTGGACATTACGTTAAAAAAGCAATGAACCGATCCTTTAGTTTCATATAATACAAAAAATCAATATATGGCACGCAACGCATACTGCCTTAAACAGAGAGAAGCAACTCTCTTGATACATGAATATTAAGAAAAATTATTTATTCTACTGCTCTATCCCCTCTGGGAGATAGAGCAGTAGAATAGGCACGGCTCCTTAGCTATTATCATTTACTTGTTGAAGGACTTCAAACGATCTGCGCTAATGGGCAAAAAAATTATCATGGATCATTCACCAATTAAACCAACAATTCTTCTACTGTATAAATGGACCTACACAAATAAACGGTACCATAACCAAACTTTGCTGAGCTTGAAAATAGAAATTATTCATACTATATTATGCGTTATGATGCTTATCCCTTTATGTACCGTCCTGGGTTTTCCCAGGTACATTGGTTGTTTCTCTTTCTTTTTTGCTTTCATTTTTGGATTGGGCCATCCCGCCCCCAATAATCAGCAATGTTACACATAAAGCCATTAATAAGGCAATCGTAAATCTCTTAAGATAATCCATCATGTTGAGTCGCCTCCGCCAAGCTGTTTTTTAATTTATTCCGCCTCTCTACTTGTATGATTGAAATCGTTTTCAATATGACTCTTTTTAACGCGCAGACCGCCCGTTTTTATGCTCATCCATTCAAAAGAAGCGGTCTCGCCAAGAATCAGGCGAGACCGCTTCTTTATTGATTGGGGAGATAGAAGGAGAAAGTTGTTCCTTGCCCCAGCTTGCTTTGCACTTTTATGCTGCCGCGATGCGCTTCAATAATGTTTCTGGCAATCGATAATCCAAGCCCTGTTCCTGAGCGGCCTCTTGTTCTCGCCTTATCGGCTTTATAGAAGCGTTCAAAAACAAACGGTAAATCCTCTTCCGGAATGCCCGCCCCCGAGTCTTGAACATACACGTGATTCCCTTCGAGCTTGGATTGCAGGCTTACCCGGACAAAGCCGCCTTTTGGCGTATGGCGCAGGGCGTTATCGATTAAATTCGTCAGCACTTGTTCAATACGGTCAGGATCAAGATTTGTCTTGACCGCTTCGTCAGCGACCGTTAACTGCAAGTCTATGCCCTTTTCTTTCGCCAAGCCTTGAAACTTATTCGTTACCCGTTTCAAAAAAGAAGGCAAATCGACTTCTTCTAAATTTAACGAAATATGCCCCGCTTCCATCCGCGCCAAATCGAGCAATTCGTTGACCAGCCGTCCCATTCTTAATGATTCATCATAAATAATTTTCGCAATATCTTTCTTTTCCTCTTCGGATGCAGCGATATCATCCACGATGGCTTCACTGTATCCTTGCAGCATAGAAATCGGTGTCCGCAGCTCATGAGAAACATTGGCGATAAAATCTTCGCGGAGCTTATCCAGCCTTCGTTCCTCGGTCATGTCCCTCACCACCGCGACGGCTCCCCGCACAGATTTAGCGTTATAAAGGGGGCTGACAATGACGACATAGGAACGCCCCTGTATCGGTAATTCACCGATTTGTTCGGTTTCTGTATACACCGCCTTCTTCAGCAGCTCTTTAAGCAAGGTCGGCATCATTTCTTTTGTTGCCCCGTTTTCTTTTTCATAATACCAGTTTTGCAAAAATCTCTCAGCCGGGGGGTTCGTAATCAGGATGGTCCCGTCTTTATTGAACGTAATCACACCGTCTGCCATGCTGCTCAAAATGCTGGCAAGCTGCTCCTTTTCTTGGTTAAGAGCATGAATATTATAATTGAGCTGCTTGGCCATTTGATTAAAGGAAGTGGCTAATGCGCCAATCTCGTCAGTCGTTAAAATCGGCACTTTCGTATCGAATTTCCCTCTGGCTACCTCGGTTGCTGCTTCCCGCATTTTGCGCAAAGGCGCTGTAATCCGGGTGGAAAGGAAGAAAGCAAAAATGGTCGTTAGCACGATTGCAATTCCCGCTGCTAACAAAATCAGCTTTGTCGTTTGCTGGGTAGTTTTTTTAATCACTTCAAGTGACTGATAAATAAAAACAGCCCCGTCTTCCCCTTTTTTCATTTCCAGCGGTGCAGCAATGACGATAGAGTTTTCATGACGGCCCGCCTGATTGCCGTCTTGGACGGGAAGTTCGGCCTGAACTTTTTTTCTTTTTGTAAAAACTTTGGATAAAACCGGGTCGTTTGCAATCTCATCCTGCTCTAACGTCGGCCGCTTGTTTTGATCATGCGGCGCATAATAAAATTTCTGCTGATTCTCTGCAATGATCACGTGAACCGGATCGTCCACTAAATCCCAAGCGACCCGCAAGCCTGTTTCCTTATCTTCATGATCGGAAATGACTTTCGATATTTTCACAGCCGTATCCGAAAGCTCCTTTTCCACTTCCTCTGTATGATAACTTTCAAAAAACTCCAACAGCAGAATCGTCAAGAAGAAAAGGACAAAGGATACGAGCAGCAAGATGGTCATCCAAAGCTTGCCAACTACACTTCTCCAAAGCCTCATTCATTCACGACCTCAAATTTATAGCCGACTCCCCAAACAGTGACAATCATTTTAGCCGCTTGCTCTGATACTTTATTCAGCTTTTCTCTCAGGCGTTTGACATGGGTGTCTACAGTGCGCAAATCGCCAAAGAATTCATAGTGCCACACTTCCTTTAGCAAGTGCTCGCGATCAAATACTTTATCTGGAGACTTCGCCAGGAAATGCAATAGTTCGTACTCTTTTGGGGTTAGATTCACTTCAACTCCATCAGCTGTCACGCGATGAGCATCATTATCAATCGTTAAATGAGGATAAACGATTAAATCTTTGGATTTAGTATCGGTCTGCAAATAGGTCGTAGGAGAAGATCTTCTCAGCAGCGCTTTCACGCGCAGCACGACTTCCCTCGGACTAAACGGTTTGACAATATAATCATCGGTGCCGACTTCGAAGCCTTGGACGCGGTTTGCTTCCTCTCCTTTTGCCGTCAGCATGATCACCGGCGTGGCTTTTTTTTCTCGGAGCTCCTGGCATACTTCTATTCCGTCTTTGCCGGGCATCATTAAATCCAAGAGAATACAATCATACTCTTCTCTTAGCGCCATTTCTAAAGCAGCCTCCCCGTCTTCCGCTTCATCGATGAGATAATTCTCCCTTTCTAAATACATGCGCAGCAGCCTGCGAATTCTTTCTTCATCATCTACCACTAGAATTTTAGCCTCAATTTCCAACTTCACAACCTCCCAAATTCATGCATGCTAGCATTCGTATACACTGTCTTTTCCTGTTTCAATTATTAACTAATCGTTTCATTTTTTCAATTACTCCATTCCTGTTAAGCGCTTTCGATTTCTTTGCGCTTCATTCACACAAGCAAACTTGCTTGTGTGAATGAAGCGGTTCAGCTGACGCGCCCTATAAAAAATCCCCCGCCATAAGCAGAGGATCCTGTTTAAGGAGTGGCGTATGAATGCAGTCCGGCAATTACTAGGTTTACTGCTACCAAGTTAAACATAATAATTACAAAGCCTACTACTGCCAGCCAGGCAGACCGTTTTCCGTGCCATCCTTTGGACAATCTCAGATGCAAAAAGGCAGCATAAAAGAGAAATGTAATCAAAGCCCATACTTCTTTCGGATCCCAGCCCCAAAATCTCGACCAAGCAATCTGCGCCCAAATCATCGCGAAAATTAAACCGCCCAGTATAAAGACAGGAAAGCCAATCAGTACGGCGCGGTAGCTGACTTCGTCCATTAAATCGGAATCCACATTCTTGGCAAGCGGCTGAACGAGCGCTCCGATCCGCTTGCGGGTAAGCAGACGAATCAGCACATAAATCACAGCCCCGGCTAACAGCGACCAAACTAATGTGTTTAATTTCTTCGCATTAACAAATCCCGGAACGTGAACGAGCGGTTCAAACTTGCCCTCCGTCATCAGCTCGCCTTCATTAGGGCCGATGAGTGCGGGAATGGCATACGTTTCTGTCGCTGGGTTCCCATCTTTGTTTATGTATTCGAACTTCGCTTCGTAATCAGCTAGGGTGAACGAGGTTGTGACCGCAACGAACCCCAGCACAGCTACAAGGCTGTACATGACGATTTCCAGCCAAACCGTTTGCTTGCTTTTCACCGTTTGATCCACGTTTTTCACTAAATAAATCAAGCCGGCAACAAAGCTGATTCCCAGAATCCCTTCTGCCGCAGCTACTGTCGTTACATGGATAGTCAGCCAGTGGCTTTGAAGAGCGGGAATGAGCGGATTAATATCTCGCGGGAACATGCTGGCGTAGGCAATGATAATCATCGTCACCGGCAGGGCAAACAGCCCGAGAACCGTTAACCGATAGATCAAAAAGATTAGAATAAATCCAGCAACGAGCATCATTGAGAAAAATGTAACAAATTCAAATAAATTACTCACCGGTGCATGTCCAGCCGCAATCCAGCGGGTGATAAAATAGCCTAATTGAGAAATAAAACCGATAACCGTGACAGCAAAGCCCAGCTTTCCCCAGCGGTTGACTTGATCTTTATCGGTCTCATGCTTTGAACGGATGGAACCCCCGAATAAAAAGGTGGCAATTAAATATAATATAAATGCAGCGTAGAGAAGATTGCCGCTCCATTGCACTAAGTCAGACATTGAACCTTTTCCTCCCTGAAGTTATTTTTGTTGCTCCTTCGGCACCGGAATAGAAGTCCCGGCCAGCGCTGCTTCGATTTCCCGCTTTAAACCATGCCAGTTTTTATTTGTATGAGCCGCTGCGTACACTTCATCCCCAATTTGCCGAATCCAAAGACGGCGATGGTTCCAATAAGCTCCTTGCACAACGCCAATCAGAAAAATGGCTCCTCCTACCGCCAAAATCCAAAGCGTTAAATCTTTGCGCACCGTCAGCACGGAAATATCGCGCGTTTCAATTCCTTTAAACTCCATTTTAAAATCAGTTTCCCCAACCGGTTCCAGCGTCTGACGAATTGCCACAAAACTGATTTCTCCATCAGGATGTTCAGGAGAGATCATTTTAAATAAAAAGGCCGGGTTATTGGGTACTGGAGATTTCGTTTTGGGCTCGCCAGTTTCAGAGATTCCATCAAAATCAGGATAATAATTCATTATTTTCACTTTGTAGCCGCCGCCTAAATCATAGACGTCTTTCGGCTTTAATAAGTCGATGTTCACCGTGCCGACAACGTTCCCCGTCTTCTTGTTGGTTAAACCAAACGACATGGCTTTTAATTCATCTTTGCTGAAGCTATCCTGATAGAGAGCATAATGATCGAACTTCAGCGGCTTGTTCACTTGAATCTTTACTTTTTTCACCTTGGTTAGCTTTGGTGCTGCTCCCGGCAGACCTTGGTTTTCATCCCGGTACAAGACAGCATTTGTTTGATAATTCTTTACGACTCCACCGGCGCGCTCAATCGCGGCATTAAACACTTCCGGATCTTTTTCTTTATCATAGTTTTCCATAATAAATTCTTCATTTTTTAAATAATATTCCCCGTTTGTACCCGGTATTTCCATCGTAGCGCCTTCGCGGATGGTGAGCCGGTCATCGACATACATCCCATCCACTGAGCGCAGCATCGCGCCGATTAGGAAGATGATCAGTCCGATATGATTGACATAAGGGCCCCACCGCGAAAACCTGCCCTTCTCGGCCAGCAGACTCCCCTCTTCTTCCCGCAGACGGTAACGCTTGGAGGATAAATGATTTTTGACTTTCTCCCAGTCCTCCTTACTTAAACGGACTTCTTGCTTAGAAAAGAGCCGCTGTTTTTTCATAAATGAGCTATGCCGTGCGACACGCTGGTTTTTCAATGCGCGATGCAGCGGAATAACGCGGTCTAAACTGCAAATCACCAAAGAGACACCAATGGCAGCGATTAAGGCAATGAACCAAAACGAGTTATATAAATCATGAAATCCCAGCATATAATAAATCTTCCCAGCCACTCCGTAGACTTCTTCATAATATTGTTCCGGCGGCTTATTGGAAGGGATAAACTCCTTTTGCGGGAAAATGGTTCCAAATGATGCAGCAATCAATGTAAGCACAATCAGCCAAATGCCCACTTTCACAGAAGAAAAGAAATGCCATACTTTGTCAATGATGGATTTATTGAACGTTTGGGACCGCCGCGCACTACCTTCATAGCGCATATCGTGAAGTTTCTCTTGCTTAGCTTCTTCCGTAAGCGCCCGGCCGCAAGACTCGCATAAAATGGTGCCGATCGGATTCACGTGGCCGCATTCACATTTTACTTTCTGCATATTGATTTAAACTCCCTTTAATTTATGGTTTCACCTTTTCAAACAAAGCCCGAACCTGCTCTTCCTTGGTTAAGCCACCCACTACTATGTCTTCAATTTTACCCTCCGAATTAATCATAAAGGTAGCGGGAAGATTGGTCACACCGTAGGCATTTTCGACTTCCTTTGAGGTATCCAGAGCAATGGGAAAGGTTAAGCCATATTGTTCAGCAAATTTCTTCGTTTGCAGCTCAGAATCACCAACATTTACAGCAAGCACTTCCACACCTTTGTCTTTATACTCTTTGGAAACGGTTTCCATATGAGGCATTTCTTCTTTACAAGGCGCGCACCAAGTGCCCCAGAAGTTTAAAAATACCCCTTTCCCTTTATAATCCGATAATTGATGCTCTTCCCCTGATAAATCGGTCAGTACAAAATCGGGCGCTGAATCCCCCTTTTGTAAACTCCCTCTAGCTTCTTTTGTTAAATTCGTATAAAGCGTGTAGCCGACTGCCATCAATAAGATCGCCAGGATCACAGATCGCATAATCAGCCTTTTTTTCTTTTTATCCAAGAAATCATCCCCTTTGTCAGCGTAACAGGCAGCAGCCTATATATCATTCCCGTTCATAAAAATAACCAAACTGCCTTTATTATACCATTTAATCCTTTCCGCTAAAAAAATGGGTTTGAAGGATCTGTGACAATTCCCAGAATCAGCGCAGAGAACCTGTTTCTGCCAGCGTGCGCAGCCGCTTTACCTCATGGGCTGTCAGCTCGCGGTATTCTCCCGCATTTAGGCCTTTCAGATCTAAAAAGGCATATCGCTCCCGCTTCAGCTTTTGCACTTCGAAACCGATCGCTTCAAACATGCGGCGAACTTGGCGGTTCCGGCCTTCATGAATCGTTATTTCAATCAAGGCCCGCTGCTTTCTTTTATCGGCGGACAGCTCCTTTACCTTAGCTGGAGCAGTCTTTCCATCTTCAAGCTCCACTCCCGTTTCCAATTGCTTAAGCATGTGCCGCTTTGGAATTCCGTTAATTCGGGCTACATATGTTTTCTCCACTTGATAGCGCGGGTGCGTCAGAAGATTGGAAAATTCTCCGTCATTTGTCATAATCAATAAGCCGGATGTATCGTAATCAAGTCGGCCTACCGGAAAGATTCTCTCCTCGACTAAAGGAAAATAATCGGTGACTACTTTGCGATTCTTGTCATCTGATACCGCTGAAATGACACCGCGGGGCTTATAAAACAAAAAATACACCTTTTCTTGTCGTTCCACCGGGATACCGCTGACTTCCACCTTATCGGAGGCGCTTACTTTCGTACCCAATTCTTTCACTACTTGACCGTTGACTGTTACTTTTCCGTCCTTTATCCATTGCTCGGCTTTGCGCCTTGATGCAAAGCCAGCCTGTGCTATAACTTTTTGCAGCCGTTCCATTGATTTCACCTCTGTATTCTACAATATGTATCATAATGCATTATTACATAACAGCCGCAATAAGAAAAGCAAGAGACGAGGTTGCATTTGCTTCCTGCCCGGTTTTCTATTCAAAAAACAGCAAAAGCCCAAAGAGCGGTTTTTGACCATTCTTCAGGCTTGCCAATCTTATTTGCAATTTACATCATTCAAGGGAACATCCAAGCAACGATGAGCACAGCGGCAACGAAGCCAGCCGCATCCGCCAGCAGGCCCACTTTGAGCGCATCTCCCATTTTCTTAATGCCGACTGCTCCAAAATAAACGGTAAGCACATAAAAGGTCGTATCAGTGCTGCCCTGCATCACGGACGCTAATCGGCCGATCAAAGAATCGGGTCCATGCGTCGCAATTAAGTCGCTGACCATACCGAGAGCAGCTGTTCCGGAAATCGGCCGCATCAATGCCAGCGGAAAGACCTCCGGCGGCAGTCCGATCCATAGCAAAACCGGACGGACAAACTCCACCAGGCTTTCCAGCGCTCCTGATGCTCTAAAGATTGCGATCGCCACCATCATGCCAACCAAATAAGGAATGATCGATACGGCAATATGAATTCCTTCCTTTCCCCCTTCAACAAAGCTTTCATAAGTCGGCACTTTTTTGAGCGTTCCATACAGAAGGACGAACGCGATGATCAAGGGAATGATCCACATTGAAACCGCGGCAAACCACGCCATTTATTCCCCTCCATTCCGCTTGCGGCGCAAGTAAAAATAACGGTCAATTACAATGGCGAAAATCGTAGAACAAGCCGTTGCCAATAAGGTGGGCGCCACAATTTCAGCCGGCGAAGCCGAATGATAGGAGAATCGTATGGCTAAAACCGTGGTGGGAATAATCGTAATGCTTGAAGTATTAATCGCCAGAAAGGTAATCATGGACCGGCTTGCTTCACTTTTACCGCCATTTAATTTCTTCAGCTCCTCCATTGCCTTTATTCCTAAAGGAGTAGCCGCATTTCCCAACCCAAACATATTGGCCGTCATATTGGACAGAATGTACCCCATAGCCGGATGATCGGAAGGAACATCCGGAAATAATCTCTTAGCAACCGGTTTAAACAAGTGAGCAAGCTTTCGCAGCAGCCCCGCCTGCTCAGCTATTTTCATAAGTCCCAGCCAAAAGACAAGCACACTGACTAAGCCGATGCAAATAGTTACCGCTTCGCCCGCCGCTTTAAATACCGCTTCATTCACTTGCTCCATATTCCCGTTCATAGCGGCAAACAGCAGCCCCACAACCGTCATGCCTACCCATATATAATTAACCATCCGCAGCCCCACCGTTTCGGATCAAAATAACCATTCCTTCCATTTCATCCAGAAAGTTTTATTCTTTTCGTTTGGTTGATGCTGATAATAAATTGGGAGAGTGAGCACCTTTTCTTTTTTCAAATAAACTTCAGCTTGTCCGACCACTTGTGGAGCGCGGCTCTGTCGCCACTTTTTCTTCGGCTTCAGCAGCTGGTAACGAATCGATATTTCTTTCTCTTCCTTCTTGGTGAGCGGATAGAGAACATCCCTTTTCAGAAAGATTTTCCCCTTATAGAAGGAGTCATCTTTTATATCAATTTCTCCTTTTTCAAGAATGATTTTAGGATCATAGCGATCGAAGCCGAATTCATACATAGATATATGATCGTTCCAGTCGTCAGGAGCATTTAGCGTTACAGCAATTAAATCCATATCGCCTTTTGTAGCCGTCGTCACAAGTGTTCGTTTCGCTTTTTTCGTATACCCCGTTTTTCCACCTGTACAATACTCGTACTTTTCTGTAAGTAAACGATTTTTATTATGCCAAATCCGATCCCACTTTCCGCTTGGATCGGGTGAACGATATTTCTTTGTGCCAGCAACTTTTCGATATGTCGGATTCTTCATCGCATATCTGGTCAACAGCGCCATATCATAAGCCGTTGACCGGTGGCGGTCACTATCATCAAGCCCATGCGGATTCGCGAAATATGTGTTTTTCATTCCGATTTCTTTTGCTTTTTCATTCATTAAATACACAAACCCTTCTGCGCTGCCGCCGACATGTTCAGCTATGGCGATGGCCGCATCATTTCCTGACCGCAGCATCAGGCCGTATACTAAGTCTTCAAGCGGAATCTCTTCCCCTTTTTTTAAAAAAAGAGAAGAACCTTCAGTGAATACTGCTTTTTTGCTCACTTTGACTTTCTCATCCAGCTTGTCAGATTCAATTGCGATGATCGCTGTCATAATTTTCGTAATGCTGGCAATTCTCATCACCGCATGCGGATCTTTCGCATATAGCACCCGGCCGCTCTGCTGCTCGATTAAGATGGCACTAGCTGCGCTAGTATCAGCCTCCGCTGCCGAGCCAGTGGAAGTAACGAACAGCAAGAAAGCCAGAAAGATCATCGGTATTTTTTTCTTCATCCGCTTTTCTCTCCCTTGCTTATTTGTATCAGTATATGCCGTACAAGCTTATTTAGAAGATTCTTCCCAAATAAAAAAAGCGGACGCATCCGCTTTTTTTATTTTTCATTATTCAGCACTTGTTCAAATTGTTCAAAAAACAAATCCGCTTCTGTCTGTTCGTTTTCTTCCATTTCGGCCAGAGGCGGCAGCTCCGATATATCCTTCAGTCCAAAGCAGTCAAGAAACTCTTTTGTGGTACCATGTAAAATAGGACGGCCAGGTCCATCCGCCCGGCCACACTCCTTAATCAAACCTTTGGCCGTCAAGCTCTGCAGGGCCCTTTCCGTTTTCACTCCCCGGATTTCTTCAATTTCCGTCCTAGTAATTGGCTGTTTATAGGCGATGATTGCCAGCGTTTCGAGTGCTGCCTGCGATAATGATTGGGCATGACTGGATTCCACCAATTTTTTAATATAAGGAGCATGCGCTTTTTTTGTGGCCAGCTGATAAGTGCCCGCCAGTTCGATGAGAAAAATTCCCCTGTTCTCATCTTTTTCATATTGTTCCTTCAATTGATTTAAAATATCTAATGCCTCATGCTCTTCCACTTCTATCGCCTGGGCGATTTGCTTTAAGGTCAACCCTTCGTCTCCCGCGGCGAAGAGCAGGCTTTCCGTGATGCTAATCCAATTGATAAGATTCATCGGCTGCTCCCCCTTTTATCTGAACGAACAAAGAGGAGAAGTTCTCCTGCTGTTCCGCAATAATTTGATTCTGTTTCATTAATTCTAAGACAGCCAGAAAGCTGACCACCAAGCTTTCTCGATCCTCATCAGGAAAGAGATCTAAAAAGGAGATGGGGCGGCGCTTTTGCATAAGCGTCGCAAGGATTTCGTCCATCCTCTTCTCAATAGAGATTTCCTGCCGTCTTACCTTTGTTGTTACTGGACGCTTAAGCTTCTTGCGGCGTAGAAGCTTATGGAAGGCGCCGAGCATATCATATACCGTGACATTTAAGCCGGCAGCGGATGGCTCTTCTTTTTCAAAAGCCGTTAAATCACTGGGCGCTTTCGTAAAGAACTGGCCTCGTTCTTCTTCTTTCTGCTTCAATCGCTCGGCCGCTTCTTTGAATTTCTTATATTCAATCAGCTGCTCTACCAGCTCTTCGCGGGGATCATCCTCTTGCTCCCACTCTTCGGGCTCCGCTTCCTCCTCATAGGCTGGAAGCAAGGTTTTGCTTTTAATAGCTAAGAGAGTGGCTGCCATGACCAAATATTCGCTGGCTATATCCAGCTCCATTTCCTTCATCGCATGGATAAACAGCAAATATTGTTCCGTAATTTCTGCCATTGGAATATCATATATATCAATCTCTAAGCGCTGGATTAAATGCAGCAATAAATCCAGCGGCCCTTCAAATGCATCGATTTTGACTTTGTATTGCATCCATTATCACCAATTCTTTTCATTCAGTCACCAGAAAGTTCTTTTTTTAGTATAGTGGATTCAGAGAGGCTGTCCACTAAAAAGTTGATATTTGATTGAAGAACTTCCCCATGGTAAGATGTTTGTATTGTCTATTTGACTGTAGGAGGATAGTCATGTACTCTTATCCGTTGCCGTATTTGACTTTTTTATACCATTTCCATGAAGATCAAGATTATTTTGAATGCCATGAAGTATTAGAGGAATATTGGAAAGAAAGCACCGGACAGGCGCGCCCCTCTGTATGGATTGGCCTCATCCAGACCGCTGTTTCTTTGTATCATCATCGCCGCGGCAACTTCGCAGGCGCTCGCAAGCTGATGAACAAAGCATTGCTGGCCCTTGCACAATGCAAAAAGGAATTGAAGGATCTTGGAATTGACGCAGACCGGTTCACGGAAAAACTTTCCCTTCGATACCGAGAGCTGCAAAATGGCGCATCGTTTACGCCGCTGACCATACCTTTCAGCCGCCAAGATGTCATCAAGCAATACCAGCAATTCAAAAAAAGCTGTATGCCTTCCTCTCCGGAGAAACCGCAGCATTTCCTCTATCATAAGCACCGTTTAAGAAACCGTTCCGATGTGATTGCTGCCCGCAACCAATCCCTTGAGAAGCGCCGCCGTTTGAGACAGCACGCCAAGCCGTCCCCCTATTGAAAAGAGACCCGGGCTTATGCCGGGTCTTCTTCTTCACACTTATGAAAGAAATTTGATGTAGATGAAGTAGGTTTAATCTCTTTATCCGCGTGAAGCTCTTTTAACGTTCTGATCATTTTTTTGCCGATTCCCTCCTGCCGGTAGGAAGGATTGACACTGACATGCTGAATTTCAACCAGATCACCCGTAATCTTCACACCAACTGCGCCAATGATCTCTTCATCTTTCCATAAATACAGCTGCCAATCTTCCTCTTCTTCATATGACTTCATCGTCTGCTGCAACTTTTTTAAGTCTTTTTCTTCGGGCATAAATGAAAGAAGACCCATGGCAATTTTTTCAAAAGATTTTTTATAACGAATCAGCATCTTAAATCCCTCTTCAAATTGTGTTAACAACCGATATTGCTGCTATTGTCCATTTGCTTTCCGCTTTCTATGTTACTAAAGCTTATCACATTTATCAACATCGGGATTAATGTACAATAACCATCCAGTAATACAATCCCCAGCCGCCAGCGAGCAATAAGATAATCATAAACAGTAAAGCATTATTTTTCTTCATTCATCTACCCCTTTAGTTGCTTTCCCATTAGCGGTTGATGGAAAGCGTTAACGGCAAATCCAGCTTGACGAGATCCTCATAGCTCTCTCTTTTAATGACAAGTTCCGCTCGGCCATTTTCTGCAAAGACGACTGCCGGTTTCGGAATGCGATTATAGTTATTCGCCATTGCATAGCCGTAAGCCCCTGTGCAAAATACGGCTAAAATATCACCCGAGCTTGCTTTAGGAAGCGGCAGATCCCAAATGAGCATATCTCCGGATTCACAGCATTTTCCTGCAATCGATACCGTCTCCTCTACTGGCTCATTCACTCGGTTTGCCAGCACCGCTTCATATTTCGCTTCATACAGAGCCGGTCGAATATTGTCGCTCATTCCGCCATCTACTGCCAAATACTTGCGCACTTCCGGAACGACCTTTTCTGAGCCTATTTGATAAAGTGTTGTTCCAGCGTCTCCAACGAGTGACCGTCCCGGTTCAATCCAGATTTCCGGCATCGCGATTCCGCATGCCCTCGTTTTGTTCTTTACTTCATTGATAATCTCTTTTACATATTGCGAAGGTTCAAGCGGCGTGTCATCCTCCGTATAGCGAATGCCAAACCCCCCGCCAAGGTTCAAGACTTCCGCTTCAAATTGAAGGCTGGATTTCCAATCGGCGAGCTTGGCAATGATTTTTCCAGCCGCTAAGGTGAAGCCGGTCGTTTCAAAAATTTGCGAACCGATATGGCAATGAATGCCCAGCAGCTTTACCCCTCTCATCTGCATTGCCTTCCGGATGGCTTCCTCAGCTTGGCCGTTATTCAAGTCAAAACCGAACTTAGAATCCTCTTGTCCCGTTAAAATGTAATCATGCGTATGCGCTTCAATTCCCGGCGTTACACGCAAAAGAATATTCATTGCATTTCCTTGTTCGCCGCTGAGAGCCTCCAGCATGTCCAGTTCATAAAAATTATCCACTACGATACAGCCAATCCCCGCTTCGAGGGCCATCTTCATTTCTTCCCGGCTTTTGTTATTGCCGTGGAAATGAATGCGTTCGACAGGAAATCCTGCTTTTAAGGCTGTAAATAACTCCCCTCCTGAAACAACATCAAGAGACAGCCCTTCCTGATCGGCTAGCTGAATCATAGCGATAGCGGAAAATGCTTTGCTGGCATAAGCCACCTGCGCCCGAACTCCCAGATGTTCAAACGTTTCTTTAAATCCTCTTGCCCGCTGCCTTATTAAAGCGACATCATAAACGTAAAGAGGAGTACCGTATTGTTCAGCCAGACTGACTGTATCCACTCCTCCGATTTCCAAGTGGCCGTAATGATTCACACGGGCTGTTCCATATGTATGCATGCGATCGCCTCTATTCTTTAAGTCTCGGCTGCTGTCTTGTGTGAATCTCCTGAATATTCGGAAGAATAGACAGTTGAATTCGGATCAACTGTCCAGCAGCAAACCAACATCAGATTAAAAGTAATATACCATACATCCCTTTCCCGCTCAACAGGGTTATTTACCAGCCGGCTGTCTTCGCTGGTCAATCGGGTGAACAATGGAGGGCCTAAGCTTGGAGGCAGGCACTGCCTTTCTGATAAACACTTGCTTGAACGACTGGGGATCAAACGGCAAGATCGGCCATAAATACGGCGTATTTAAGGCGCGCATCCGAGCTAAATAAATAATGATGCAGGTTGACGCAATCATAAATCCCGGCACTTTAAACAGCGCCACTGCCAGCAGCAGCACTAACCTCGCTAACTTATTCGCGATGCTTAATTCATAACTCGGCGTAGCGTATGTTCCGATTGAGGCAATGGCTATATACAAGATCACTTCAGGCACAAATAAACCGACGTCAATCGCAATCTGGCCAATTAATACCGCGGCAATTAACCCCATTGCGGTCGACAGCGGTGTCGGTGTGTGAATGGCGGCAATCCGCAAGAACTCAACTCCTACATCTGCCAAGAGGATCTGAATTACAAGCGGAATATTCGTTTCCTTATTCGGTCCGATGAATTCAAGTGCTTTCGGCAGCAATTCCGGCTGAAGCGCTACAAGCAGCCACAGCGGCAGCAAAAATAGAGAAGCCAGAACACCGCCAAAACGGAGCCAGCGAATAAAGGTGCCGACAGCAGGTGCCTGCCTGTATTCCTCGGCATGCTGCAAATGGTGAAAGAAAGTTGCCGGCAAAATAATCACGCTCGGGGAGGTATCGACAAATAACAGTACATGGCCTTCGAGCAAATGAACAGCTCCAATGTCTGCTCTTTCCGTATATCGTACGATCGGATAAGGATTGTAGCCTTGTTTCACAATAAATTCTTCTATTGTTTTGTCGGCCATGGGAATGCCGTCCACACAAATCGACGAAAGCTCTTGCTTCACTAACGCCACAAGATCCGGATCGGCCACCCCATCGATATAACCGATAGCGACATCGGTTTTGGAGCGTGTACCTACTTTTGTCATCTCAAACCGCAAGCGTCCGTCTCTAATTCTTCTTCTTGTTAAAGCAGTGTTCACAATAATATTCTCCACATATCCATCCCTGGAGCCCCGAACAACTTTTTCGGTGTCCGGCTCTTCCGGCTGTCTTCCCGGATAGCTGCGGACATCCACTATATAAGCGGCCTCCTCGTTTTCTGCGACGATGGCAATTAAGCCGGATAATACTTGATCGAGCGCTTGATCCAATGACTCTACCCGGCTCACTGATTGATGAGCTAAGCGGTTTTCAATAATATCGCCAACTCGAGAGCTTCTTCTCTCCAAATCATTTAACTGTGTTAATTCGGTCAGCAGCTCGATGATAAAGAGTGTGTCACACAAACCATTCACATAGTAGACATGTACTTTCTTCCCTAAAATGTTAAATTGGCGAACACCTGTATCAAAGCTTTTTCCAAGCCCGAGCTTCTCTTCCATCAGCCGATCCATTTCCTTAGGGTCCCTCGGTATCCTTTGTTCAATTTCCTTCATGAATAAACCTCCCTGCTTCACGTTTCCTTCATTACAGCTTCACATAGTAGAGCCAGTGAAATAAGGATCCCGCGACCTTTCCAAGCGCGATTGCCATCATCAGCGCAATAATCCATTCATAAACGCCGATCCGCTTTGCCAGTGTGGGAAAAACATTCAGAACCTCGGTCAGAGCCGCCGCCAACATTCCGATGAACATCCCGCTTAATAAACCGATGGGCGCCATAACAGCGGCATTTGCAGCCAGCTGCACCGGGAACAGGCTGATTGTTGTCCCCGCAAGCACTCCCATGATTACCGCCCATTCGTATTCTCTAATTCTGCAGAAAGATTTCGTCAGCTGCATTAGCCGCGGAATAATTCCCAGCACGGTAATAAAAGCCACGTACCCTGCTCCTACCGACAGCCCTCCCGCTAAACCGATAATTATGAGCGTAAGGTTATGAACGGTAGCCACGATAAATCCTGCTTTCTTTTTGTTCATTTAAAATGACATACTGATTAATCTCTTGCTGGTACTTAAACATTTCTATTTCTAGGGGGCTGGGCTCTTCATTGAACCGCTTTTTAAATAAGTGGTTGAAAAACAAGATCATTCCCGCTCCCAGGCCAATCGAATAAGGAATTTGAAAAACAAGCGGCTGCTCCGTTTGTTCACCGGTCACCAATTCGTACAGCTTAATATGAACCGCCTGCATGCTGACATCTTCATGAAAATTCATAATCGTTAACGCTGCTCCGATAAAAAGCAGCCACCAAACGAAGATGAACAGCGGAAACGAGGATTTCTTAGCAGGAGGAGCCGTGTCAATGATCGTTTGCGCCGGTCCGATAAGCTGGATGTCCGCCTCCGGCCATTGCTGAAGCAATTTCTCTACGATTGCCATGGCTTCAATAATAATAATTTGCTTGTCCTCTGGCCGAATTTGATAAATTTCCACATAAAGAAGAGCGGGCAATAAACTCTCGGGCGCAATAACTTGAGCAATGTCTTTCAGTTTCACGTTCGTATTCATATGAAGATGAATGCGATGCCGCAACCTGATGTATATGGAGGTTTCCATCCTTCTCCCACCCTGTATTCAATGATTGTATTTGTTAGTATGAACCAAATACAATCATTCATGCGAACATTTCCTCGGCGGGAAAGAAAGCACGGCAAAAAGCCAGCTTTCACTTACTCAGCTGACAGCTGGGAAGGGAAACTGGCTTCAATGAAATAGGAACCTTGTCTGTCTAGGTGGATTTCATCTTCTCTTTCATCTCGATTAAAATTTTCTTCTCCAGCCTGGACACTTGCACTTGAGAAATGCCCAGCCGGCCTGCGACCTCAGATTGCGTTTGATCTTTATAGTAACGCAAATAAACAATCAGCCTTTCTCTTTCATTCAACTCTCTGATGGCTTCTTTTAAGGCGATTTGATCAAACCACTGCTGACTGTTTTTATCCGCCATCTGATCAAGAAGAGTGATCGGATCGCCATCATTTTCATAAATCGTTTCATGAATGGATGATGGGGAGCGCCCGGCTTCTTGAGCCATAATGGCTTCTTCAGCCGAAATATCCAGATGATCGGCTACTTCATGAATCGTGGGCGATCGGCCGTGCAGCTTCAATAGTTCATCCCTCGCCCTGCGGATTTTATTCCCTGTCTCCTTGAGTGAACGACTGACCTTTACCGATCCGTCATCGCGAATAAACCGCTGAATTTCACCGATAATCATCGGTACCGCGTAAGTAGAGAATTTAACGTCATAGCTTAAATCGAATTTATCAACGGACTTCAACAAACCGATACAGCCGATTTGAAATAAATCATCCGGGTCGTATCCTCGATTCAAAAAACGCTGAACCACGGACCAGACAAGCCGCATATTCCTCTCAATGATCGTGTCTCTCGCTTCCTGGCTTCCATCTTGGCTTTCTTTAATCAGCTTTTTCAGCTCAGCATCCGGTAAGATTTCCAACTTTTCTTTTTTTGTTTCAACATCCATTGCTTGGCCCCTTAATTGCAATATGCTTTTTTATTGGCAATTTGCTTTTTTAATCGAAGAACGGTGCCTGATCCTTGATGTGAAATCACTTCCACTTCATCCATAAAATTCTCCATGATGGTAAAGCCCATTCCCGATCTCTCAAGCTCAGGCTTCGTCGTAAATAAAGGTTCTCTTGCTTCATCCACATTAGCCATGCCGACTCCCTCATCACGAATCACAATATCGACCACTCCGTCTTCCATTACAACGGATATATAGACCATTCCGGCCGGGTTTCCTTCATAGCCGTGGATGATAGCATTGGTGACCGCCTCTGATACAACGGTTTTGATTTCCGTTAACTCTTCCATCGTCGGATCCATCTGCGCAATAAAAGCTGCGACTGTGACCCGCGCAAAAGCCTCGTTTTGACTAAGCGCGCTAAACTGAACATTCATTTCATTTCTCATACTACGCCGCCCCCAATCGTTCAAGCGCTTGTTGTTCAGATGTTTCCATGCGAACGATTTTAAATAACCCGGACATCTCAAACAGCCTTTTCACCGCTGGAGAAATCGCACATACGACCATTTCTCCGTTTTTCTGCTTTATATGCTTATATCTGCCTAAAATCACACCAAGCCCTGAACTGTCCATAAAGGTTAAATCCCCAAGGTTTAAAACAATATGACGAATCTCTTCTCCCTCAATTGCCTCACTTGCTTGTTCGCGAAGTGATTCCGCTGTATGATGATCGAGCTCACCGATCAGCCGCAGACAAAGAATATGATCAACCACTTCCATTTCAACTGTTAAGCCCATGTTTTATCCCCCTTTTACGTTGATAACATGCTATTCGACGATGTTTCTGCTCAATCCTCCCGCTTGACAAAACTAGAATGAATTCGCTAAAAGCTGTGCTTATTCATCATTTGTTTTAGTAAATGCGTGAAATACCTTTTTATAAAATTGCCACCAGCTTGCTTTGTCAACGTCTTCTTTCGCGATCAAGGAAGTTTTAGAAACCGTCTGGCCATTTTGCAAAATTTTCAACTCACCTAATTTGTCTCCCTTTTTCACAGGGGCATGAATATCGCCTTTCAATTGGATCTGTTGCTGATAGCCTTTGTTTTTCTCTCCTTGTCTCTTTAATATGGACAGCTTTTCACCCGTTTCTAGACGGACTGTATTCTTATGTCCTTTCGCCACATTTGCATGGGTGATTTCTTTGCCCTTTTCATAGAGCGGCTTTACCATGTATTGATGGAAACCATAATCCATCAGCTTTGTTATTTGCTCATTGCGTTCTTTCGGGGTCGGAGCGCCAAATACGACCGCAATCAGCCGCATATTTCCCTTTTTTGCCGTTGTCGTTAAGCAGTACTTCGCTTCATTGGTGAACCCTGTTTTCAGTCCGTCTACCCCAGGGTAAAATTTAATCAGACGATTCGTATTCACAAGCCAGAACTTTTTGTCGCTGTCATTTCGCAAATAAGCTTCGTAAGTCCCCGTAAATTCAGTGATCCCTTTATGCTTCAGCAGCTCTTTCGCCATCTTGGCCATATCATAAGCGGAGCTGTAATGTCCCGCTTCTGGCAGGCCTGTGGCGTTTTTAAATTGCGTTTGTTTCAACCCGAGCTTTTTCGCTTTTTGATTCATCAATTCAACGAATCTTTCTTCACTGCCGGCAACGCGTTCAGCCATAGCGACAGAAGCATCATTTGCCGAACCGATGGCAATTCCCTGCATCATTTCTGTGACAGTCATTTCTTCCCCAGGCTCCAAAAATATTTGCGAACCGCCCATCGATGCAGCATGATCGCTTGTTCGGACCTTTTCATCCCAAGTTAATTTCTTCTGTTCAATCGCTTCCATGATAAGCAGCATCGTCATAATCTTTGTCATTGAGGCAGGGGGCAGCGGTTTATGACTATTTTTTTCATACAGTACCGCACCGGTATCCTGCTCAAGCAAAATCGCCGATTTGACATTCTCTGCCATGCCCTTCTCTGCCGGTGCTTCTTCCGCAAAAGCAGAAAGAGGAACATATTGCCCGATGAATAGAACTGTTATGAATAATAGGAATCTTCTCCTCATGATCCAATAACCTCCAATAAAATTGTTAAATTCATACGATATAATCCCATTTTTTCCAATCGAGAGGTTTTTATACAAAAAAAGAAGCACCCTTTTGCGGATGCTTCTTTTTTGTGCAATGCAGCTAAGTCCCGTTATTCTTTTGTAATTTCTTGGTGAACGAGCACCGGCGGAGCAACGGCTTCTTTCGCAAGTATTATGCTTTTATACAATTCTTCTTTTACTTGCGAGATTTCTTCACGATTGCTGTAAATCGTAACGAGAGAATCGCCGGCGTTAACGTGATCGCCGATTTTCTTATTCAGCATTAATCCGACAGCCAAATCTATCTCTGAATCTTTCGTCGCCCGGCCGGCTCCCAGCCACATGGCTGCCGTGCCAACATGGTCGGCAATGATCTCTGCAACGTACCCTTCTTCTTTCGCAGGCAGTTCGAATTTGTAAGCAGCTTGCGGAAGCTTGCTTGGATCGTCAACGATGGAACCATCTCCGCCCTGGGCTTCTATAAAGACTCTAAATTTCTCAAGAGCCTCGCCGTTGTTAATTACTTTCAACAGCATTTGTCTCGCATCTTCCAACGATTCAGCGAGACCCGCCGCATAAACCATATGGCTTCCGAGAACTAAGCAAAGCTCCGTTAAATCCTCAGGCCCTTCTCCTTTAAGCGTATCAATAGCCTCTCTTACCTCCAAAGCATTGCCGATGGCAAATCCCAGCGGCTGGCTCATGTCGGAGATCACGGCCATTGTTTTGCGGCCGACATTATTTCCGATGTTGACCATTGCTTGAGCAAGGGCGCGTGAATCTTCAAGGGTTTTCACGAGAGCACCTGCTCCTGTTTTCACATCCAGCACGATCGCATCCGCGCCGGCTGCAATTTTTTTGCTCATGATAGAGCTGGCAATCAGCGGAATGCTGTTGACTGTCCCTGTCACATCCCGCAGCGCATATAATTTCTTGTCGGCAGGGGTTAAATTGCCGGTTTGTCCGACAACCGCTATTTTATTTTTGTTGACGAGCTCGATAAACTCATCGCTCGTGATTTCCACATGGAAGCCCTCGATCGATTCCAGTTTATCAATCGTACCGCCTGTATGCCCCAGTCCGCGGCCGCTCATTTTGGCAACCGGCACGCCTGCAGCCGCGACGAGCGGCCCAAGAACTAATGTGGTTGTATCTCCTACGCCTCCGGTGGAATGCTTATCCACTTTCACGCCTTCTATGGCAGATAAATCAATCTGATCGCCTGAAGCAACCATCGCCATTGTCAAATCCGCCAGCTCTGCTGCTGTCATCCCTTTAAAGTAGATCGCCATTAATAAAGAGCTGATCTGATAATCAGGGATGCTTCCGTCCGTATAGCCTTCTACAATAAATTGAATTTCCTCCGCAGTCAGTTCCTCTCCATCGCGTTTCTTTTGAATTAAGTCCACCATTCTCATACAACCACCGCCCTTTACATCGTTTTAATCATTTCCTTGACGTATCGCAGAAAATCAGCCCGCACCTTCTCTGTTGTTTCTATTACTTCCGTATGAGTAAGCGGCTGGTCTAAGATGCCGGCCGCCATATTGGAAATGCAGGAAATACCGAGCACCTCTAAGCCGCTGTGGCGCGCCACGATTACCTCTGGCACAGTGGACATGCCCACAGCATCGCCGCCAATCGTTCTAGCAAGGCGCACTTCAGCCGGTGTTTCGTATGCTGGGCCTGTATTTCCGACATAGACGCCTTCTTGAACCTTTAAATGAATACTGGCTGCTACATCTTTTGCCAGCTGCCGCAGCTTTTTGCTGTATGCTTCCGACATATCAGGGAATCGTACGCCAAGACGGCTGTCATTCGGTCCGATCAATGGATTGCCGCCCATCATGTTGATATGATCCGCAATGATCATCAAATCTCCCGGCTGAAATGACTCATTCACGCCTCCAGCCGCATTCGTTACGATAAGCGTCTCCACACCGAGCGCTTTCATAACGCGCACAGGAAATGTTACCTGATCAAAAGAATAGCCTTCATAAAAATGAAAGCGGCCCTGCATAGCGACAACTTCCTTTCCGGATAGTGTGCCGAATACGAGCTGGCCGGCATGGCCTTCCACCGTTGAAATCGGAAAATCCGGAATATCACTATATGGCACTTTTACAGCCTTTTCTATTTCATTGGCCAGTACGCCTAGCCCCGATCCTAAAATCAGCCCTATTTTCGGGCTCTTTTGACTGGTCTTCTCCAGATAGGCCGCCGCCTTTTCTATCATTTCTACATTCATATTCGATTCCCCTTACTTTAAATCTTTTAAGAAGCTTGTACCATATTTCGGCAGCTTGATACCGAAATTCTCTGCCACCGTCGCGCCAATATCGGCAAATGTATTTCGGAGCGGAAGTTCTTTACCACTTTCAAAACGTTTTGAATAGACTAAAAGCGGCACATATTCTCGCGTATGGTCCGTTCCGTGGTGAACCGGATCATTTCCGTGGTCAGCTGTAATGATCAGCAAATCATCATCCGTCATTTTTTCCAGCACCTCTGGCAGTCTGGCATCAAATTCTTCCAGCGCCCGCCCATATCCTTCCGGGTCGCGGCGATGGCCATACAGAGCGTCAAAATCTACAAGGTTGACAAAGCTTAATCCGGTGAATTCCTTGTCAAACACTTGAATAAACCGATCCATTCCATCCATATTCGAGACGGTTCGAATCGCTTCTGTAACGCCCTCCCCGTCATAAATATCCGAAATTTTTCCGATGGCGATTACGTCGAAGCCGCTATCTTTCAGTTCGTTCATCACCGTGCGTTCAAACGGCTTTAACGCGTAGTCATGCCGGTTGGCTGTGCGGGTAAACGCTCCTGGAGTGCCGATGAACGGACGGGCAATGATGCGCCCCACCATATATTTCTCATTCATCGTCAGCTCTCGCGCGATCTCACAAATTCGGTATAATTCCTCTAACGGAACGACTTCTTCATGGGCGGCAATTTGCAAAACGGAATCTGCGGATGTGTACACGATGAGCGCGCCTGTTTCCATGTGCTCCTTGCCAAGTTCATCAAGAATAACCGTGCCGCTTGCCGGTTTGTTTCCGATAACCTTTCTTCCCGTTCTTTCCTCAAGCTCCTGAATTAATTCATCAGGGAAGCCTTCCGGAAACACTTGAAAAGGCGTCTGAATATTCAGGCCCATAATTTCCCAATGACCGGTCATGGTGTCTTTTCCATTGGAGGCTTCCTGCATTTTCGTATAATAAGCGAGCGGTTTCTCGGCTTTCTCCAGCCCTTTAATCGGACGGATATTGGCCAGGCCCAGCTTCGCCATGTTCGGCATCTTTAAGCCATTCATGTTCTCTGCGATATGCCCAAGCGTGTCTGCCCCTAAATCATTAAACCTTTGTGCATCCGGCGCTTCTCCGATTCCTACTGAATCCATCACCATTAAATGGATACGATTGTATGTAGTGGCTGCCACATGAATTCCTCCTTTTCTCTTGCTTACTGAACATGTTACCCCTTTATTGTTTAAATAATCCAATATACATTTGTCAGAAGTCTGACAACCTAGCACTCTTTTCTATCTTACCCGATGTAAACGCTTTTTTACAAGCAAAAGCCATCCTTTTAGATGAAATAAGGATGGCTTTTGGGAAAACGCTGTCGGACGGGAAGCGACGCTAAGCCCGCGGATGAAATTTTGTATAAACATCCTTCATTCTTGTTTTCGTAACATGAGTATAGATCTGCGTAGTAGAAATGTCGGCATGTCCAAGCATTTCTTGAACTGCCCGCAAATCCGCTCCATTTTCCAGTAAATGCGTAGCGAATGAATGGCGAAGTGTATGAGGAGTTAACTCCTTTTGAATGTTTGATTTGCGGGCAAGAGCCTTTAGTATCTTCCAAAATCCCTGCCGAGTGAGCCGGCTGCCGCGGTGATTCAAAAACAAAGCTTCACTGGCTTGCTTTTTAGATATCAGCTGCGCCCGCCCTGTCTGAAGATAATCCTCCAACACAGTGATCGCCGTCTTTCCAATAGGAATAATCCGTTCTTTATTTCCCTTTCCTACACAGCGGACAAAACCCATCATTAAATGAATATCCTCTATGTTCAGCGAGATTAATTCGCTGACTCGAATTCCTGTGGCATACAATAACTCCAGCATCGCCTGATCGCGCTTTCCTAAGGGTGTGGATGGATCAGGAGCTGCCAGCAGCGCTTCCACTTCCTCTAAGCTCAACACCTTTGGAAGCTTTTTTTCGGTTTTGGGTGTTTCGATATGCACGGACGGATCATGCTCCACCGCCTTATCCCTAAGCAGAAACTGGTGAAAAGAGCGGATAGAGGCAATATGGCGCACGATGGTTTTCCCCGATTTCCCTTCCTCTTTCAAATGGTTCAGAAACTGAACAATATGAGTGCGCGTTACATCATTTAACGAGGATAGCTGCTCCACCTTGTCCAAAAAAAGCAAATAATGCTTTAAATCGCGCTCATAAGCAGCAACCGTATTTTTTGCCAGCTGTTTTTCAACAATCATATAATGAATGAAGTCTTGCAATTGATCTTTCATATGACATTACTCCCCATCGAGATAAAAAAGCAGCAGCCTTTCAAGCCAGCTGTCATCCTCTTCTTCTAAGAGCGCGGCCACCTTTATTGCCGCTCCTTCCGGCTCATCATACCGATGCTTTTTTTCATATTCATTTTGAGCCCAAATCAATCCGCTGTAAAATAGTAATGTAAGGCTTGTGAAAAGAAGAAACACTTTTCCTGTTTGACCTAACGTTTTTTTCCATTCTCCTGTCATCCGCTTCCTCCCGTTCATCGGCTTTCTTTATACAGCCTATGAACGTTCCATGAGCGATTAGAACACTGCTTTTATTTAAAATAAAGAGCCTTTCGATCAGGCGAAAGGCTTCTTATTCTGCATGCTGCTTCTCGTTTTCATTCTCGGCTGCTTTTTCCTGACAGCGCCAGCAAACACCATGAAAAGTTAAGCGGTGGTCTTTAATTTTAAACTTCCAATCCCGTTCCACAATGGTTTCCACGTCATCAAGAAGGTCTTCCTGAATTTCATCGACTGCGCCACATTCAATGCAAACGAGATGATGGTGGAAATGAGCGGCTCCTTCTTGACGCAAATCATAGCGGGAAACCCCATCTCCAAAATTTATTTTATCAACAACTTTCAATTCGTTCAGCAGTTCTAATGTACGATAGACTGTAGCCAATCCAATTTCAGGTGCCTTTTCTTTTACGAGGAGGTACACATCTTCTGCGCTTAAATGATCTTCTTCATGTTCAAGCAGCACCCGCACTGTCGCTTCTCGCTGGGGCGTTAGTTTATAACTCGCAGAATGCAATTGTTTCTTTATACGTTCAACACGGCCTTCCATTATCTGTCCCCTCCCACGCCGATGTATACCTCATTATAACAAATTGGGAGGGTGTTGCAAAATAAAATTATTATAATCTGTTGTTGATATTTATTATTAAATAATAAATATTATTCAATCACTACTTTCATTAATAGCGGTGAGACATAGGCCTCAATTCCCGCTGCCATCCCGACAATGACGGCTGCCGCGAGAAAGAAAAGCGCGTATTTGATAAAAAAGGGCGCAATATGGAAGTGAACAGCCTGCTTCATAAATATCTTTTTGATCAGCTGCAAGGAAAAGGCCGTCGACGCCGAGGCGATGAACAAAAAAGCTGGTATAATAATCAAGTTTTGCGGCAAAACCGTAGAAATGGATAAAAAGAAGCCTTGCCAGTTCATTTGCTGAACAAGAAAGCCGACCGAAAATCCGACAACAATGCCCTTCATAAATAAAAATATAAAAATAAGCGGCACGCCGATGATGGATATCCCAAAGAGCCACATGCATCCTAAGTATTTCAAATTATGCAGCCAGCTTTGCCAGAACAAATCTTCCGAATTAGCCATCTGTCCAGCCGATACTTGTCCAAAGAATTGCTGCAAGTAATAGGCTAAATCTTCCTTTTGATGAAGCGATAAACTATTGACGACAATGGCCCCAAATATCACTCCCATAAAAAACAGGACACTTACGAACAAATAGATGGAGGCATTGGCTTGAATGTGCTGTCCAATTAAGATCGACGATAACTTTTTCCGCATATAAGCTCCCCCTTTTGCCATTACTTCACTCTATGTTTCAGGAGAGCCTATTATGCGTCTTCACTCCGTAATTATTTGGCTAGCCGCTTTTCTAACTGTAAATATTGAATCGCATACACCGTTTTCGCATCATGAATTCGCTGCTGCTTGATTAAATGCTCCGCTTCTTCCAGGGTCACTTCCATCAGCTCAACAAACTCATCCTCATCCGGCGGCAAAGCATCTTTTTTCTTTACAAGATCCTTTGCGATAAAGAGATGAACGAGTTCGTCAGCAAATCCCGGGGAGGTATAAAAGGATTGCAGCAAAGTCAGACTCCTGCATGCATACCCCGTCTCTTCCTCCAGTTCCCGGCGCGCCGTTTTTTCCGGTTCTTCTCCCGGTTCTAATTTGCCCGCTGGGATCTCGACGAGCGACCGCTCTAACGCTTTCCGATATTGCTCAACGAGTACGAGCTTTCCTTCTTCTGTCAGCGCAAGAATTGCCACAGCCCCCGGGTGCTTGATCAGTTCCCGCTTCGCCCGCTTGCCATTAGGCAATTCCACATCATCGACTTGCAGCCGGATGATTTTCCCTTCAAAAATTTGTTCGGTTTTCAGCGTCTTTTCTTCCAGTTTTCTCACAGTTATCGCTCCTCTTTTCCTCTTCGTCTTGTTTCTTCTCATTGTATCACAGCTGCTCCAACTGGACAGATCATTTGTCTGCCAGCCTCTTTATTCGCTATGATGAAAGAAAAAGGAGTGGTTTTGAATGAAGAAGCGAACGCTTGGAAGTTCTAATCTGCAGGTCAGTGAATTAGGGCTCGGCTGCATGTCCCTCGGGCAAGAGAAAAAAACAGCGCAAGCCATTATTGAAGCAGCGCTTGAGGAGGGCATTAATTATTTTGACACAGCTGACCTATACGATTACGGCATAAACGAAAAGCTGGTTGGAGAAGCGCTAAAGACCGTGCGGGATCAAGTAATCATCGCTACAAAAGTGGGAAACCGCTGGCGGGAGAACAAAGATAGCTGGACTTGGGATCCTTCGAAAGCGTACATAAAAGCAGCTGTGAAAGACAGCCTGCAGCGCTTGCAGCTTGATTACATCGATCTTTATCAGCTTCACGGCGGCACGATCGAGGACCCTCTGGATGAAACAATTGAAGCGTTTGAAGAGCTGAAGCAGGAGGGACTGATTCGCGCCTATGGCATTTCTTCTATTCGTCCTAACGTCATCCGCGAATTCGCCAGCCGGTCCTCCATAGCGAGCGTCATGATGCAATACAGTCTGATTGATCGCCGTCCAGAAGAAGAGGCACTGCCTTTGCTGAACAAGCACGGAATCAGTATAGTGGCGCGCGGGCCGCTGGCAAAAGGCTTGCTAAGCAATAAATGGAGAAAAAAATTAGAAGCTATGCAAGAAAAAGAGCTGCTTGGCTATTCCCGCAACGAGCTTAAAGAATTGCTGATGGATCTTGAAAACCGGTTGACCGATGAGCGTTCGATGAATGGGCTGGCCTTCCGCTACATTCTGCAGCACGAAGCAGTGACCGCTGTTGTCGCCGGAGCAAGCTCCGTCAGCCAATTAAGAGAAAATGCCCGCGCCGTGGCTGAGCCCCCGCTTTCAGCCGAGGAATATCAGCTGTTACAAAGTGTTACAAAAGCAAACTTCTATGAACAGCACAGATGAGCGCCATCTTAAAAAGCCCCCGTAATCTACCTTCCGGGGGCTTTGCCTTTTGAGCTTGCAGGCTCCGGCAGCGCGGACTTTTTTATTTATATTTCTTCCAGTCCATGTCGCTTTCCGCCAGCAATTCTTCAAAGCTTTTATTTTTCTCGCGCTGGCGCCGCTCTTCGCGTTTCTTTTTTTCCTCCGCTTCTTGTCGTTTCTCTTGCTCCGCCTTTAATTCCCGCTGTTTTTCTTTCAACTGCTGAAGCACTTCCTGGTTTAATGCATCCTTTAGCACAGGAGAATCCTGCTCTTGCCTTTTCTTCTTCATTGTCTCTCCCTCTCCTCTTGATTACACGGCTTATTTTACCTCGCTGAGGACCGTTTGTTCAAATGATCTTTTTTGAGTAAAGTGATAAACTGTAGACAGAATAATGCAGAGGTGAAAAGAATGAAGAAATGGATGACCGCTCTCGGAACAGCTGCGGCAATGACCGCTGCAGCCGGCTACTATCTCTCCCACCGGGTGCTGCATATGAAGAAAAAAGATGAGCAATTGATTTATCAGCGTGAAATAGCCGCCAAACGGCTTGATTGCCAGGCCTATGAACAGCTGCCGAAAGAGGAAGTCTTTATCCAATCTCCCTTCGGCTATCGCTTGAAGGCTGTGTTCGTCACTCCGCACCCCGGGCGTCCTTATATGATTTTCTGCCATGGAGTCACGGAAACGAAAACCAATTCCATTAAATATATGAATTTGTTTTTGCGGCGCGGCTTTAACGGAATCATTTATGATCATCGGCGCCACGGCGAATCGGAAGGAGCGACAACCAGCTATGGCTATTTTGAAAAGTATGACCTGCAGGCGGTTGTCCATGAATTAATCCGCCGTGAAGGCAAGGAGGTTTCCTTCGGGATTCACGGCGAATCGATGGGGGCGGCGACTCTGCTTTTATATGCTGGCACGGTCGAAGACCGCGCGGACTTTTATATTGCCGACTGTCCGTTTTCGGACTTTCGGGCACAGCTCGCTTATCAAATGAAGCGTGAGATTAAAATAGCTCCCCGCCTTCTTGTTTCACTGGCCGAGTGGGCTGTTTGGCTTCGCGAGCGCTTCAGGCTGTCGGCTGTCTCTCCTCTTGAAGCGGTAGAGCGCATCCGCAAGCCTGTTCTGTTTATTCATAGTGAAGAAGATGAATACATTCTTCCCGATATGACTGAAGCCTTATTTGAACGAAAGACAGGGCCGAAAGAGCTGTATCTCGCTGCCAAAGGCGGCCATGCTCAAGCCTTTAATGTCAATCCCGAAGCCTATGAACAAGCCATTGATCATTTCTTGCAGCGCTTTCAGCTGCTGCCGCGCCAAAATTAAATTGCTTTCTTGGATTGCTTTTTCTTTCCTTTCTAGATAATATCAAATTATGTTAGCAGGAAGAGGGGTTGAAGTATGACCAAAGCACAAATTAAAGTAATGGACAATGGTTCCTTTAAAGTTTCTGGAGAGGTAGAGCTGGTTGACATGGAAGGAAATGCCTTTAAGACAAAACCCGTATTTTCCTTATGCCGATGCGGCTTATCACAAAATATGCCGTTTTGTGATGCCTCTCATAAAGGAAAATTCCAATCTTGCGTCCGCGCAGAAAAGGACTAGTCAAAAGCAGAAAACGGGCAGCTTATCCAGCTGCCCGTTTTCTGCTGCTTCCGGAGCAGGCAAGCTTAGTTAATATGCTTTATGGCCGCCCGTTAAGGAAGCCCGGCGGCGGGCAGTCCCCGCCTCTGTATAAGAAACCGCCCGCAACAAGGCTGTCGGACCGTGCTTGCGGCGAATTCGGTCAATTGTATATCCTATCATTTGACTTTTCCACAGATTCGGCTGAAAGAGATCAAGCTGCACACTTTCAGCCGCTGTTAAACGGCTGAGCGCCACCGTAATTTTCCTCACGGCTTTACCGCTGTCAAATTCGCGCAGCAGCGCTAGGCAAGCTTCATACAGATCCATTGTTGTGTTTGTTGGCCGCTCCATCGTCCGGGAGCGATAAAATCCTCCGCCGGATTCTTCCTTGCTGTAACCGATGCCCAGACTGATCGTCCTTCCCGCCTGCTTATGCTCTCTAGCTCTTCTGGCCACTTCTTCACACATTTCAAGAATGACGTGCTGAACCTCCGACCGCTTGCTGTAATCACGCAGCAAAATCTGGCTTTTGCTAAAGCTGAGCTGCCTTTGTGGAAGCGGCTCCCCCATTTCCGATAAATCGACGCCCCAGGCGTGATAGTACAATTGATTGCCTATAACGCCGAATGCCGCCTCAAGCTTTTTCAAGTCATATTGAGCGAGCTGGCCGACAGTGAAAATTCCCATGCGGTTTAACCGGCGTTCGAGCGGCTTGCCGATGCCCCACATTTTACTCAGCGGAGCAAGGGGCCATAATTTGCTCGGCACATCCTCATAGGACCAGACGGCGATCCCCTTCTTTTTCGCTTCCAAATCAAGACTGAGCTTTGCCATCAGCCGATTGGGGCCAATGCCGACCGCGCATGGCAGCTGAAACTCCTTATCCATTTCAAAGCGGATTTTCTTCGCCACTGTTGCGGCATCCCCCCAAAGGGAAGCGGTGCCATCGATTTTAATAAAGCTTTCATCCACACTGTACACGTGAATCGCGCTCGGAGGAGCATATCGGGAAAGCAGCTTAGTAATTTCCACAGAAATCCTCAAGTACAGATTCATCTGCGGTTCTACAATTTGAATGCGGGGGTCATCCGGGATTTCAAATAATCGGGCGCCTGTTCGAACGCCAAACTCTTTCTTCAGTTTGGGAGAGGCCGCTAACACAACGCTTCCTTGCCTGCTGCGGTCGCTGACAACAGCAAGATAACAGCTGAGCGGATCTAACCCGTGCATCACAGCTGAACAGCTGGCATAGAAGCTTTTCATATCCACACATAAGATGTCGTTTCGATCAAGTTGACTGTAATCGACCATGACTTTGGCTCCCTTCAAAGAACTTACGTTTCTACCTTACCCGAATATATGTTCGTTAACAATCTGTTTTAAATGGAAAACGATTAAAATGCTGCCAAAACAAACAAGCAAAACGAAAATTGCTTTATAATCTTTGGAGGAGGTGAACCGGTGTGAATCAAGCATTCATAAGAAAAATGGTCGAACAAAGCATGAAAAGATACGGGTATGAACTGGATTGGCACGGGGCAGAAAAAAAGCTGGAGCTTCTCTGCCAACACGTCCAAAAACGCTGCGCGTCCGGCGAGGATTTATATGAGGTCATTGAAGATGAAGTATATGCCTTTCTAACCAATCCGTAAAAAAGCAGGAAATGCCGGGACTTGGGCGTTTTATTTTGGCGATGTGAATAAGCCGTTTTGATAGTTGATCAAAACAAGCCAATGCTCTATTGCTAAAAGCCAAGGGTTGAATCACAGCCGACTAAAAGGTTGAAGACAAGGATGTAATGATGTGGCTACAAAACATCTCAGCAATTATGTGAATTGATTTCAATTCTTAGTTATTGTGAAACATTGAAGTGACAATCCACCAAGAAGTAATATGATAGTTGGAGGTTGTTTATTTCCAGTTTAAGACATCCATCACTCATTAAGAGCGGATCAATTTTAGTCATTCAACCGAAGGATAAATAACTAACAATCAAACCAAATTTTCAAAAAATATAAGGAGAGAGGTGAAACAATTGGCTTTATATTATCAAGAATACGGTGATAAAAATGCTTCTCTGATGCTATTTTTACATGGTGGCGGAGTAAGTGATTGGATGTGGGATAAACAAATTCAATACTTCACTCATTATCATTGCATTGTTCCAACCTTGCCTGAACATGGATTAAACCATGACGGTATAAATTTTACTATAAAAGGAAGTGCAGAAGAATTAATTCAATTAATCGAAGAAAAAGCCAAAGGAAAGCAAGTAATCCTGATTGGATTTTCTTTAGGTTCTCAAGTGATTATTCAAGTGTTAAGTATGAAACCGGATTTAATAGATTTTGCCATCATCAATAGCGCTTCGGCCAGACCTATTTCATACGCCAGAAAATTAATAAAACCTGCTATTGCGTTAACCTTTCCGTTAATTAAAAATAGGTGGTTTTCTAAACTGCAAGCAAAAGCCTTGTATATAGGCGAAGACTACTTTGAAAGATATTATGAAGAAAGCTGTCAAATGAAACCCGACACGCTTGTTAGAGTATTAGAAGAAAGCATGTCCTTTGAAATACCTAAAGACTTTAGAAAAGCAACTGGTAAGATATTGGTTACTG
Source organism: Bacillus xiapuensis (assembly GCF_002797355.1). Taxonomy (GTDB): domain Bacteria; phylum Bacillota; class Bacilli; order Bacillales; family Domibacillaceae; genus Bacillus_CE; species Bacillus_CE xiapuensis. Next base: position 1,796,908 of record NZ_KZ454939.1, read on the forward strand.
TAGGTGAAAAGGAAAAAGCTATTATGAAGAAGTCTGCAAAAGATATTGTAGAAGCTAATTCAAATTGTACAGGCGTGATTTTACCTAAAATTGGGCATGGAGTATCTTTAGCAATGCCTGATTTCTTTAATCACATGGTAGAAGCATGGAAACATGAAGGTCTTTTGCCAAAAGAATGTAAAGTGATAAGTTGATATTTATTGTTATGGCCGATAGGAATTTTAGCCGATCAAAAAAGGCTCTGTTAAATTTCATTGTTGATTTTTGAGTAAAATTGAAGGAAGCCCAAATCTGTAAGGGTTTCCTCACTTTTTCTTTTGAAAACTATATGCAGTGTATTTCTTTACCTCAATAATTCACAAAAGTTGTCACTCCGTAATGTGTAATATAATTTCGATGGTTAAGTTCTTCTAACCATTTCTTGGGATTTAATTGATACAAACCATAAATGGTTCTGTAAGTATGATTTCCAACATTTATTTCAATTGGTTCAGGATGTTCTTCCATTCTTTGTTTATATTCCTTGAATGCGTGTTGATTTGGCACTTGGTAAATTTCCAACACATCTCCTAATTCCATATACTTTTCAATGTACCTTAGAAATAACTTGTTTCCTACGCCTTCTGCCTCGTAAATGTAGGGCATAGTGAATAATCCTTTAATTTCATCCTTCCAATAATCGCCAACCTCTTGAACAGAGAAATAGATAGCATCTTCTTCACGTTCAAAAACGGTTCGATTATTGTATTCTTCTATTTCATCTGGTATTTGAAAAGGCTTGGATGACGCTAAGAATGTAATTTGAGTCATTTTTTATCCCTCTTAACTAATCTGCGGACTGAACAAGGCTTACGCACTAAATTTAGACAGACGTAAACTATCATAAGTTTCTGTCACTTCAAATACAAATGATGTTAGTAGAAGTCTTTAATATGTTGTTTTGTGCTTTCGTTACTGCGACTATCAATAAACAAGAACCAGGCAAGGTAATTATCAAGGTATTTTGTAGCGACACCTTTAAAATGGTCCAGCCATTTCTTCATCCGAGAATGGAAGATGTTGACGTTTTGAATGTGATATAAACCTTTAATAACGTGCCTTCCTTCATTTGATTTGATTCGGTAATGCTCTAAACCTCTATCTTTCGCATAGGTTTTGTAGGCTCTCCAAGCATATGTTACAAGCACATTGTCGGAGGACAGTTTAGAACCGATGATTTTTTCAACTTTGGGCTTCACAATACGACCCATACAAGAAACTTTGGAGACAGTTGCTTTTGTACGGTCCCTTGCGACAAGAACACATACTTGTTCGTGGCTAATTCCTCTGTGTTTAGATTTTCCTCCCCGTTTTCGAGGCTTCCGTTCTGTAATGCCACGTTGCCCTTTTTGGGAGTACAAGAAATAGGTCTCGTCAACTTCAACGATACCTTCAAAATCCATTTGTTTTAAAGCGGACAGCAGTTTATGTCTCCAGTAAAAAAGCGTAACCCAAGTAACGCCTACGATTTCAGCCGATTTTCGCAGGGAATAGCCTTTGAACATACAGTCTACAAAAGCAATCCATTCATCACCTTTTCGGATGCGATAAAGGACAGTATTAGTTGTATCGGAAAAATTTCACAGCAACTTTTGCAACGGTATCGTTGACGACCTTTGACCTTGCCGAACCGAACAACGTGTTCAGAAGAACAATGCGGACATTCGAAACCATCTTTAAAACGGGTTTCCCACATTTCATTAATTAGCCGACCACCAACGGAAGAGATTGGGTCAACATAGCGTTTTACCCATTGATAGACTTGTTCTTTTTTAGTATGAGGTAATTTGTCGATATACTTTAACAAGTTACTAAACGCTTTATCCATTCCAACCTATCCCCGAATGTTTGTTCTTATGTTAATTATATCAAGATTTCGGTGAGGTATCAATTTTCAACATTTACCTTTAACAGAGCCTATTTTTTAAAAAAAGCCTTGCGGCCAATACGTTCTACTGTTCGCGGAAAGAGCGCATAAATCAGACTGCCCGCATTCATTAGTTTCGGCAGATTAATTTCCCGCTTGTCCGTGCCGATTGCATGAATTACAGCAGCCGCTACTTTTTCAGGCTGCAGCAGCCAGCGGGCCACGCGCTTAGCGTAAGAGCCTGAACGATCCGCTATAGTTAAAAAATCCGTGGCAATGGGCCCCGGGTTCACTGCCGTCACATAGATGCCATCACGCGCCGCCTCCATGCGCAAGCTGTTCGTATAACCAAGCACCGCATGTTTAGTCGCCGCATATACACTTGATTTCGGGGTAGCCATTTTGCCTGCTTGGGAAGCGATATTGATAATATGCCCGCTTTTGCGAGCTTTCATATACGGAAGAACCATCTGCGTGCAAGAGATCAGCCCAAGCACATTGACCTGAAACATGGTCTCTATATCTTCCCATTTCGCTTCATGAGCCTCATCAAATACCCCAAATCCGGCATTATTAATAAGAACATCCACCTCATTGATATCAGCAAGGATCTCAGCAAACCGGTTTTCCACATCCGCTCTCCTGCTGATATCGACCCTATATGTACGCACATCGCTTCCCGGATAGTCCTTCTCAAGCGCTTCCTTCAGCTTATCTAAGCGCTTGATGCGGCGCGCCAGCAGCACAACCCTTGCGCCTTCAGCCACCGCCTGCTTTGCCATTTCTCTCCCCAAGCCGCTCGATGCGCCCGTAATGATGACCGTTTTTCTGCGCAGACGATTCATTTCCTCCCCTCCTTTCTATAATGGAAAATAATAAAGAATCCCTCGGTCATCGGGATGAACACCGATTTCATCTATACTCAATAAGTAATCAAGCTGACCGACAGACTCTGAAAGCGTCAGCCCCATCTGCTTCTTATATACATTGGGAAACAGCTGCTTGCATACCTCAAAAGCCGTCAGCGGCTGTTCTGCAAGCATTTCTTTCACTTGCATAGCCCGTTTGTGCTGAAGCTCAAGGCGGCGGATGATCAGTGGATGGATGCGTTTAATCTCCTTGCCATGGCCGGTGTAAGCTACGCTGATCGGAAGCTCCAGCATTTTTTTCAGCGAATGATTGTACTGAACCTGAGGCTTTGGCCGCTCCTCTCCCGGCAGCAAAGAAGGCTCAAGCAAAGGATTCGATGAGACAGAAGCCAATACATGATCCCCGGCAAGCAATGTGCCATCCCGCTCGCGAAAAAAGACTAAATGGCTTTGCGAATGTCCCGGGGTTTCAAAAACGATCCAATCCACCAGTCCGGGCAGACGGTCGCCCTCTTTCACTGCAAGGGTCAATTCGCTGTGATCACAGCCGAATGACAAAGGCTCTTGAATTTGATTAAGCTGCGGCTCCATTTCTTTCGGTAAACCAAACTGGTAAAATAAACCGCGAAAGAAACAATAATGATCTCTTCTAAGCTCTTCATCTCTTGAAAGCCAATTCGCTCCATAACGATGGCCAATGATAATCGTATCATCCGGCAAAAAATCAAGCAAACCGATATGATCCGGATGATGATGAGTTAATACAACTTGGCCGATGTCCTCCGGCGCATAGCCGAGCTGCGATAATCCGCTGACAAACGCCTCCCAAGCAGCCGCCGTTTTGACGCCGGCATCAACCAGCGTCAGCGGATCGCCCATTATAATATATACGTTGACATCGCCAATTGGAAAGGGGGTAGGCAATGTGATTTGGGCAATATCTCCGAAGCGTTCCACATTCATACATTCAGCACCTGCCTCTATAAGCAATTTTGTGTAGCAATAGATCAGCTATTACATTTCATTTTAAAGGGATCGCCAAAAAATTTCATTATTTTCTTACTATTCCCTATACGATCGGAACATTTTACATTTTGATGCTTGACAGACAGGCCGGTCGTTTTGCATAATCACTTATAAATATCAACCAAATAAGTGAAACCGGCAATGACAAGAACCAGTAAATAAAAAAAGGTGCCAGAGAATGGAATCCGGCGGCTGAAAGATTCCATCACCCTCTTTTTTATTGAACCTATCTTGCGAGCTGTTAGGGAAACCTAAACGTCCCCCGGCGTTAGCGGGATATGAGTGTGCGGGTTTTGAGCGGCCTGCAAATAAAGGTGGTACCACGGAAGCTTACACGCCCTTTCGTCCTTTTTTCAGAGGATGAAAGGGTTTTTTAATTGAAATCACAGAGGGAGGCATTACCGAAGATGAAAACAGTGTTTATCGGAGCCGGAGCGATGGCCGAAGCCATCATTTCCGGAGCCATTTCAAACGGCGCATTGCGTCAGACGGATGTGTACGCAACGAATAAATCCAACAGAAGCAGACTGCAAGAATTACGAGAAAAGTACGGTATTCAGACAAGTTACGAGACCGCGGAAATGCTGCAAGAAAGCAAGGTCGTGGTGCTGGCCATGAAGCCTAAAGACGCCCAAGAGGCACTCGAGACGATCACCCCTTTTATCACGCCATCCACTTTGGTTATTACACTGATGGCTGGCGTCACGATCAATTTCATTGAGAAAAAGATAAATAAGCCCTGCGCCATCATCCGGGCGATGCCTAATACATCGGCTGCAGTCGGCAAATCCGCGACAGTGATCGCGTTAAACAGCCAAGTGCGCGAGGAGCAAAAACAAACAGCGCTTTCTTTATTTTCGTCCATCGGCCTGACAAAAATCGTGAAAGAAGAGCAGTTAGATGCCGTAACGGGGCTTTCAGGCAGCGGGCCCGCCTACCTTTACTATATTGCAGAAGCGATGGAGCAGGCAGCGGAAGAGCTAGGACTTGAACAAGATGTCGCTAAGCCGCTGATTATTCAAACAATCTTAGGAGCAGCTGAAATGCTGTCGGCGCCGGATGCGGAAGCGAAACAGCTTAAGAAAGCTGTCACCAGTCCAGGAGGCACAACAGAAGCCGGTCTGCGCGTATTAGAAAATCGGCAAGTAAAAGAAGCCTTTATTGATTGTATCAAAGAAGCAGCAGCTCAGTCACAGCGGCTAGGGCTCGCTTTTCAGTCCCGCGCCAAGCACTGATCAAGTTCAATCATTTCAGCTTCTTTCCTTCCCTTGCTATAATAAAGTGAACCTTTAATAAGGAGACTTTCCCTCCGCTGTTGAAAAGAAGAACAGAGGCTCACATCGCAGCGGCTTTGCAGCCTGCGTCATGCAGACCCGAATGAATCGGATATAGAGATGCCGTGATCCTCCGCTCAGACTTTTCTTTTCGTTTCCCGCTTCATTCTTGAAGCGGAGATAAAGCAGCTGACACATGCAGGATAAAAAACGAACCACCGAAAACAGGAGGATGGATATGAACGCTAAACTATTTGAATCTTATACGATCAGAAACGTTACGATGAAAAATCGGATCGTTATGTCCCCGATGTGCATGTATTCAGCAGGCACCGACGGAAAAGCAACAGACTGGCATTTCATCCATTACCCGACAAGAGCCGTCGGACAAGCGGGACTCATTATGATAGAAGCGACCGCTGTCACTCCTGAAGGCAGAATTTCCGAAAAGGACCTTGGCATCTGGAGCGATGAGCATATTGACGGTCTAGCCAAAATGGTTTCCTTGGTGAAAAAACACGGCGCCAAAACAGCCATTCAGCTGGCTCACGCGGGACGCAAGTCAACGGTAAGCGGGGATATTCTTGCCCCTTCCGCTCTTCCTTTTGATGAAAAATCAAAAATACCGAAAGAAATGACAAAGGAAGAGATCGAACAAACCATTGGCGCGTTTGCCACTGGAGCCAAACGCGCCAAAGCAGCCGGCTTTGACATTATTGAAATCCATGGAGCCCACGGCTATTTAATTAATGAGTTTCTTTCTCCGCTGACTAATAAGCGCAATGATGAGTATGGAGGCAGTCCCGAAAAGCGCCTGCGCTTTTTAAGCGATATCATTCGAGCCGTTCAGAAAGAATGGGACGGCCCGCTCCTCGTCCGCATCTCTGCGCATGAATATCATAAAGACGGTTTAACTGCTGATGATTACAGTCAAATAGCTAAACAGCTGAAATCGCTGGGCGTTGATTTAATCGATGTCAGCTCCGGCGGCGTTGTGCCAGCCAGCATTCACTCCTATCCTGGATACCAAGTGAAGCTGGCAGAAACGGTAAAGCACGGCGCCAATATTCCGGTTGGCACTGTCGGAATGATCACCTCCGCTTTACAAGCTGAGGAAATTTTGCAGAATGACCGTGCCGATTTGATCTTTCTGGGCCGAGAATTGCTTCGCAACCCGTACTGGCCGCGTGAAGCCGCCCGAGAATTAAAAGCGGAGCTGAGTGCTCCTGAACAATATCAAAGAGCGTGGAACTAAAAAAGTCTGGCTCTCACAGCCATTGATCTGGGGTCCTTTGATGATTCCAGATCAATAAAGTGAGGTCAGACTTTTTTCATAAAGACAGCTCTAAAAAATCGTGCGCTACCGTTACCGGGGTAAAGATTTCTTCAGCTTCCTCTTTCAAAAGAACCGTCTCTTCTCTCGTATAACGCGAGCTAATATGCGTTAAACAAAGAGCTTTGGCTCCTGCCTTTCTAGCGATTTCTGCCGCTTGCTGAGTGGTGGAATGAAAATAATCATGCGCCATTTGCGAACTGCTTGCTGAAAATGTTGCTTCATGAACAAGCAGATCTGCGTTGCGGGCAAGCTCTACTGCCGCGGCACAGGAACGTGTATCCCCTAAGATCGCGATCACCTTTCCCTTTTGAGGCGGCCCCATGTATCTTTCAGGAAGAATTCTTCGTCCATCTTCCAAAAGAACAGGCCTCCCCTCCTTAATTTCTTTATAAAGCGGACCTTGAGGCACACCATCAGCTTGCAGCTTCTCAACCAAAAGCGCTCCCGGCTTATCCTTTTCACAAACACGGTAACCGTAAGACAGGATGCCGTGATCCAGCTTGCGGGCTTCCACAAGCATGCGATCGTCTTCAAACACGATCCCTTCTTCAATTTCTATCACGTCCAAGTCATACTGCAGCCTCGTTTTGCTGACATCAAGGCTTACTTCAATAAATTTCTGAATGCCTGCCGGCCCGAAGACCGTTAGCGGAAGCTCGCCTCCTTGAAACGAACGGCTTCCGAGAAAACCGGGCAACCCAAATATATGATCTCCGTGCAAGTGTGTAATAAAAATCTTTTCCACTCGCCGCGGCTTCAGCGCTGTATGCAAAATCTGATGCTGGGTCGCTTCTCCGCAATCAAACAGCCATACGGCTCCCCGCTCATTCAGCATCTTGAGTGCCAACGAACTTACATTTCTCACTTTTGCAGGTACGCCGGCCCCCGTTCCCAAAAATAATACTTCCATAATTCCACTTCCTTGTGCGTCCACTTTTACTCTTTATGCTACACTATATTTTGTCATAACCCTACTTGATATGCCAGTCTTTTCCGTACAAATTTCCCATTGATAAGAATTACTTGTATGAAAACAGCTTTTGTGGAAAAATGCAATAGAGAATAGTTTCATACACTATAAAGTGAGGTAATATACTGTGAACCAACAAGAAACTCCAGCAGCACTTATATTAATTTTTGGAGCAACCGGCGATTTAGCCAAAAGAAAGCTATTCCCTTCTCTTTACCGGCTCTATCGCAAAGGAAGCCTCAGCGATCAGTTTGCTGTCATCGGCACCGCCCGCAGAGATTGGACAAACGATACATTTAGACAGCACGTAAAGGAAGCGATTGCCGATTCAACAAAGCAGCTTGAGCAATTGGATGCTTTTATTTCGCATTTTTATTATCAAGCTCATGATGTGTCGGATTCAAGCTCTTACCGCTCACTAAAAGCATTGGCTGACCGCTTAGATGATACATACAGCCTCCAAGGAAACCGGCTGTTTTACTTGGCTATGGCACCGGAGTTCTTCGGCACAATTGCTGATCATGTGAAAGCCGACGGATTGACAGACACGAATGGGTATAACCGTCTTGTCATTGAAAAACCTTTCGGGCACGACCTGCCTTCCGCTGAAAAGCTTAATCAGCAGATTCGTCAATCCTTTGAGGAAAGAGACATCTACCGCATTGATCACTATCTCGGGAAAGAAATGGTGCAAAATATCGAGGCCATCCGTTTCGCCAACGCCCTTTTTGAGCCGCTTTGGAACAATCGTTATATCTCCAATATTCAAGTAACATCCAGCGAGACGCTCGGTGTGGAAGAACGCGGACGCTACTATGAAAAGAGCGGCGCCTTAAAAGATATGGTGCAGAACCATTTAATGCAGATGGTGGCCCTTCTTGCCATGGAACCGCCAATCAAGCTGTCCACCGATGAAATCCGCAGCGAAAAAGTGAAGGTGTTCCGTGCGCTTCGGCCGATCACGAAAGAAAATGTAGATCAGTACTTTGTCCGCGGCCAGTATGGCTCTGGAGAAATAGAAGGAGAGCCCGTGAAAGGATACCGTCAGGAAGTCAACGTTGACCCCCAATCCAACACAGAAACATTTGTTGCCGGGAAATTGATGATCGATAATTTCCGCTGGGCAGGTGTTCCGTTTTACATCCGCACCGGCAAGAGAATGCCTTCTAAATCGACTAAAATTGTGATCCAGTTTAAAGATATTCCAATGAACTTATACTATCAGCCGGATCAGCCGCTTGCCCCTAACTTGCTCGTTATCCATATTCAGCCCGAAGAGGGAATCACACTTCATTTGAATGCTAAACGAGCGGGACAGCATCTTCTGACCAATCCGGTGAAGTTGAGCTACGCTAATAATAGCGTGGACGGAATGAACACTCCTGAAGCCTACGAAAAGCTGCTGAACGATGCCCTGAGGGGGGATGCGACCAACTTCACTCACTGGGATGAAGTCGCTCTATCCTGGCGCTTTGTTGACGTCATCTCGGATTATTGGGAAATGAAGCAAGCTGCGTTTCCTAATTATGAAGCCGGCTCTACCGGCCCGAAGGCAGCCGATGAGCTGCTGGAGAAAGATGGGTTCTTTTGGTGGCCGCTTTCCACACTCGAAGTGGATGTATGCAATTAAGAAAGGATGAATGGAAAATGAAGATTTATGATGTAACCGCTCCAATTTACCCGGGAATGCCCGTGTACAAAAACAAGCCCGAAAAGCAGCCGTCCATCGAAACGAATACGAACGGCCATGTCACCGAATCCCGCATTTCGATGGATGTTCATACGGGCACACACGTCGATGCTCCGCTTCATATGATCAATGACGGTGCTACCATTGAAACGATTGCGATTGAAAAGCTCGTCCGTCCTTGCAAAGTGATTGATGTGACCGGAGCAACAGAAAAAATCACCAAATCCGAATTAGCGGATGCCGCAATTGAAAAAGATGACTTTCTGCTGTTCAAAACCAAAAACTCCTTTGATGAACAGTTTAATTTTGACTTTGTTTACATGGCTGAGGATGCGGCCGCTTATTTAACAGAAATCGGCGTAGCCGGTGTCGGCATTGACGCGTTAGGGATCGAACGGGCGCAAGAGGGACACCCCACCCATCGTTTGTTAATGGATAATGGCGTAATTATTATGGAAGGCCTGAAATTAAAAGATGTCAGAGCGGGAAGCTACTTCATGGTTGCCGCGCCGCTTAAGATTTTCGGCACAGATGCTTCGCCGGCGCGCATTTTGCTTATTGAGAACTGGAACAGCTAATTGACTGATGCAATTGTTCATCAAAAAAACAACAGCGAGACTGAAATCTCGCTGTTGTTTTTTGTTTTACTTCATCCATTCCGTATGAAAAATACCTTCTTGATCAATGCGTTCATACGTATGTGCGCCAAAATAGTCACGCTGCGCCTGGATCAAATTAGCCGGTAAAGAAGCGGTGCGATAGCTGTCATAATAAGACAGTGCCGCCGATAGAGCCGGTACAGGGATCCCAGCCTTGACCGCAATCGCGATCACTTCACGAAGAGCTTGCTGATAATTTTCTACGATTTCTTTAAAATAAGGATCCAGAAGCAGATTCGTTAATTCCGGATTCCGGTCATAGGCTTCTTTAATCTTCTGCAAAAATTGTGCTCGGATTATGCAGCCGCCGCGGAAAATCATGGCGATGTCACCGTAGCGCAGGTTCCAGCCGAATTCCTCAGATGCGGCTTTCATTTGGGCAAATCCTTGAGCATAGGAACAGATTTTGCTCATGTATAACGCTTTGCGCACCGCTTCGATAAATTCTGAGCGGTCGCCGTCAAAGGCATTTCGTTTCGGTCCTTTCAGCAGCTTGCTGGCTTGTACCCGCTCTTCCTTTATAGCAGAAATAAAGCGTGCAAAGACAGATTCCGTGATTAATGGAAGGGACACACCAAGGTCAAGCGCGCTTTGGCTCGTCCATTTCCCTGTTCCCTTTTGGCCCGCTTTATCCAAAATCACATCCACAAGCGGCTTGCCCGTTTTTTCATCCATTTTGGTGAAAATATCCGCTGTGATTTCAATTAAATAACTGTCCAATTCTCCTTTGTTCCAGTCCGCAAATACTTCATGGAGTTCTGAAGCCTCTAAGCCGAGCACTTGCTTCAATAGAAAGTACGCTTCGGAAATCAGCTGCATATCGCCATACTCAATGCCGTTATGCACCATCTTTACGTAATGGCCGGCGCCATCAGGACCGATATATGTGCAGCATGCTTCTCCATCCACTTTCGCTGAAATATCCTTTAAGATCGGCTCCACCAGATCATAAGCCTCTTTTTGTCCGCCTGGCATGATGGAAGGTCCTGTTAGCGCTCCCTCTTCACCGCCGGATACACCTGTGCCAATAAAATGAATACCGCTGCTGCTCAGCTCTTTATTGCGGCGCTGAGTATCTTTAAAGAAGGTATTTCCTCCATCGATTAAAATATCCCCAGGCTCTAAAAATGGCTTTAGCTGGTCAATAGTAGCATCTGTAGCTGCACCTGCTTTCACCATCAGCAAAATTTTCCGAGGTTTTTCCAATGATTCAATAAATTCCTCAATACTGTATGTACCAACAATTTGCTTTCCTTGGCTTTCCGCTAGCATCTCATCTGTTTTTTCACGGGAGCGGTTAAATACCGATACCGTGTAACCGCGGCTTTCAATATTCCAGGCAAGATTCTTGCCCATTACTGCTAATCCAATGACACCAATTTGCTGTTGTGGCACGATTCCACTTCCTCTCTTCAATCCAAAACTTTGCATCTTTAAGCTATGGTATATGCTTAACAAATGTATCAATATATTGCAAGTCGCGCAACAAAAAAGCAGGCGATCCCGCGATTTTCAGCGTTTATCTTAAAAATTTATGATGGAGCAAATCCGCGAAAGATTCGTAACCGGTCCGCTTCCCCTAAAATATGGAGTTCCCTACAGCCCGTGGGAGCGGGAGGACTAGTTTCGTTATACAGGCAAAAGCACAGGAACCCGATTTCTAAAAAGGCGGACATCACCTCTCTATTAAGAAAGGATGCTTAGCCAGTGAAAATGAAAGCTAAAAGTCCTTAAAATGCCGCCTTTAGACAGTTGAAAGAAGTCGCTTTGCATCACGCCCCTTTTCTTCGGAGACCCGCTGCTTTTTACGGCAAAATGGGGATCCTACGGTCAGTATATCCTAATTGTTCTTGTTTGAAAACCGCTTATACTAGCCAGGTGCAGCGGATAACGAGATGCCTGGAAACCAAGCCCCATAAGTCATCATGCCTGGCAATCACTTGCGGATGCGGACTCCTTTTTTGATCGCTTGGACCCCAAATTTTTCCCGTATTTTTTCAATCGCATCACTAAGCGGCTCTTCTTTTGCCGCCTGCTCGTAGGAAAACAGGTCGAGCTGCACCCCTGTTTCTTCTTTATCCCCAAGATCTTGCACTGCCACGCCCAGCAGCCTGACTCCGTTGCCATTCCAATTCTTTAACAGCAGCCCTTTCGCTTCTGAAAAAATCACGTCTTGCTCGCCGGTCGGGCACGGAAGCTTTTTGCTGCGGGTAATCGTTTTGCGGTCTTTGTAACGAATGGTCACGGAAACAGTCGCTCCAAACGCCATCTTGCTGCGGAGGCGGGCTGTGACTTTTTCCGTCAGCTGCTGAATAATGCTAATCAGCTCTTGCTGGTTTGTAACATCTCTGGGAAGCGTCCATGAATGTCCGACACTTTTCCATGTATTCATCGCATCGGGATTGACTTTTCTGTTATCGCACCCATTGGCGCGCTCTTTCAAACGAAGCCCATTGATGCCAAGACGTTTTTTTAAGACCAGATCGTCTGCCGCAGCCAAATCTCCAATCGTATGAATCTGAACAGCAGCTAGCTTCTCAGCTGTTTTCCTGCCCGCCCCATACATTTCTATCACTGGAAGCGGCCATAAACGCGCCGGGATCTCCCGCTTTCTTAAGACGGTAATCCCCATCGGCTTTTTCATATTTGAAGCCATTTTCGCCAGGAATTTATTGGGCGCAACCCCTATGCTGGAAGGGAGTGACAGCTCCTCCATTAGTTGCTGCTGGATGGACTTTGCAATCGCAAGCGGTGTGCCTAAAGAGAAGCTGTTGGTAATATCCACATATCCTTCATCAATAGAAACCGGTTCAACCAGCTCAGAATACTGCCGCAGTATGTCAAACATCGCCGCAGAAGCAGAGCGATATTTAGGAAAATCAGGAGGCAGGATGAGCAGCTGCGGACATCGTTTTTTGGCTTCCCGCACTGTCATCGTGGTGCGTACACCGAACTTTCTCGCTTCGTAGCTGCAAGTAACTACAATTCCTTTGCGCTCTTTCGGGTTTCCGGCAATCGCAAGCGGTTTCCCTTTTAGGGAAGAATCATGAGCAATTTCTACCGAAGCATAGAAACTGTTCATATCCACATGCAAAATGACCCGGCCGTTCTTAGGGTAATAATTTTTCACAGTTCCCCACTTCCTATTGAGCTTTTCTTCTATTATAGCAAGGAAGAAGCCATTTGAAACGGAATCTCTTTGACAGCTTAGCCAAAAATAAAAATATTTACAGATTATTTGAAATGTTATAAACTGTTTATAACTTTATAGCTAGCCGTAAACGCTGTTTTATCCAGACGGCAGTTTCTATAGAAATACTGTTTAGTTTGCTCGCTTTTCCCGCCGGAAAAGTTTCAGTAAACAAAAAGCCAGTATGTTTTCTCCTCCATGCTTTTGAGCATGGGCTGAAAACGGCTGGCTTTATTTTTTTAGAAGCCAAACTCTGGCTGGTCATTGCATTTTCTCCCAAGTAAGAGAGAGGACAGCAAGAAAATGACCGCTTGGATCGTACAGCTTTTCTTGCTCTCACCATAAAATAAAATGACAGCGTTTACAATCGTGGATAGGAGGATGAGATGAAAAAAACGCAAGAGTTTAACAAAGTGTTATCACGTGCAGATGTTTTGGTATTAGCGTTTGGCGCTATGATTGGATGGGGCTGGGTTGTGCTCTCCGGAGAATGGATTTTAAAAGCCGGTTCTATCGGGGCGATTATCGCATTTTTGCTCGGAGGCATTCTCGTTGTGTTTGTCGGCTTAACTTACGCAGAATTAACCACTGTCTTTCCGAAAACAGGAGGTGCTTATCATTTTGTCAAGGAAACGTTAGGCAGGAAAGCGGCGTTTATCGTCGCTTGGGCTTTGCTTCTAGGATACATTTCTGTTGTTGCTTTTGAGGCGGTCGCTTTGCCCACAGTTGTCGAGTATATCTTTCCAGACTATCAATCCGGCTATCTATGGACGCTGGCTGGCTGGGATGTATATCTCTCATGGGCAGCCGTTGGCATGATGGGTTCCATTATAGTTACGATCATTAACTGGGTCGGCGTAAAGCAAGCCGCGTTTTTGCAAATTGTTTTGACATTGGTATTAACGGTCATCGGGCTCATGCTTGTATTTGGCTCGGCACTGGGCGGCGGAGAAATCAAGAATATGGAGCCGCTGTTTGCCGGCGGAGCTGCGGGACTAATGGGCGTGATGATAATGACTCCCTTCTTATTCGTCGGTTTTGATGTCATCCCTCAGGTGGCGGAAGAAATGAAGATTCCCATGAAAGCCATTGGAAAAATTATTGTATTATCCGTAAGCTTTGCGGTACTGTGGTATGTCCTGATTATCTTCGGCGTTTCTTTAAGTCTTGACTCGCAGGAGTTGGCGGGTGCCAGCTTGGCGACAGCAGACGCTATGGGAGCAGCTTTTGGCTCACCGCTATTTTCCAAGATCTTAATTTTAGGCGGCATCGCCGGAATATTAACGAGCTGGAATGCTTTTATTATCGGCGGCAGCCGCATCATGTATGCCATGGCGCAAGACGGAGCCTTGCCGGCATGGTTCGGCAAAATACACCCGAAACACAAAACTCCCTCCAACGCTATTCTCGCGATCGGGCTGCTGTCTACTTTAAGTCCGCTTCTTGGCCGCCCTGCGCTTGTATGGTTTGTTGATGCTGGCGGTTTGGCCATCGTACTGGCTTATTTTATGGTTTCGTGGTCCTTTCTCGTTCTGCGAAGAAAACGCCCGCAATTGGAAAGACCCTTTCAAGCTGGAAAAAGCTCATCCATTGGCTGGATTTCTCTCATACTGACGTTCGGCTTCATTCTTTTATATATGCCTGGCATGCCTTCCGCCCTCATTTGGCCGTATGAGTGGATTATTACGCTGGCATGGTGGGGGATCGGCGCATTCTTTTTAGCAAGAGGAGCATCCAATAAGAAGGCTTCATCACTAAATAAAGGGGGATCAGAGCATGATCAAACAAGACGCGTTAACTAAGGAATTGGCAGAAATGGATAAAAGGCATTTCATTCATCCGACTTCTTCCATTCAAGAGCAGCAAGCCAACGGACCTGCGATCATATTTAAAGAAGGCAAGGGAGTACATGTCACGGATATAAATGGTGAAACCTATATTGAAGGAATGGCTTCTCTGTGGAATGTGAATGTCGGGTACGGGAGAAAAGAATTGGCTGAAGCAGCTAAAAAACAGTTGGAAACGCTGGCCTTCTCCTCCAGCTTTGCCACGTTCAGCAATGAGCCGGCGATTCGGCTCGCAGCAAAAATAGCCAGCATCACGCCGGGAGATTTACATGCTGTCTTTTTTACTTCCGGCGGTTCAGAATCAAATGATACGGCTTATAAGCTCGTACGCCATTATTGGAAGTTAAAGGGGCAGCCTCATAAAACGAAAATCATTTCCCAGGAAAAGGCCTATCACGGTGTAGCGATTGGTTCTACAAGCGCTACAGGCATTCAAGACTTTCAGCAAATGGCTACTTCTTTGGCGCCCGGATTTTTGCATACAGAACCGTTCTCTGCGGAGGCGTTAAGAAAAACAATTGAACAAGAAGGAGCCGATACCATCGCGGCCTTTATTGCTGAGCCGGTTCAAGGCGCTGGCGGCGTTAATATTCCTCCAGACGGCTACTTTCAAGAAGTCCGCGAGATTTGCAACGAACACAATATATTATTGATTGCAGATGAAGTCATTACTGGCTTTGGGCGCACCGGAAAGCTTTTTGCTTGCGAACACTGGGGAATCACACCGGATATGATGCTGCTTGCCAAAGGGATATCCAGCGGTTATATCCCTTTAGGAGCCGTGGTTCTTCGGGAGCACCTCCATCGTGACTTGATTCGGTATTCAGAAGGCACGCTATTGCATGGCTTCACTTACAGCGGACACCCAACGGCTTGTACGGTTGCTTTAAAGAACATCGAAATCATCGAAAACGAACAATTGGCCGACAATTCCAAAAGGATGGGCGACCTGCTTTTGCAAGAATTAACCGCTTTGCAAACGGAAACGAATATCCTCGGTGACATTCGAGTCCTCGGCCTGATCGGTGCTGTCGACATTGTAAAAAATAAAGAAACGAGCGAAGGATTTCCGCAAAAAATATCGCCAGTCATCATTGCGGAGGCAAGGAGACGAGGACTCATCTTGCGGACGGTGACATTTGGCGACGCTGACACGATTGTCTTCTCTCCTCCTCTCGTGATCAATGAAGAAGAAGTCCATAGGATGGTCGCCATTTTAAAAGAATCGATTCTAGCTGTCCAAAGCACACTGTAAACTCAAGAAAAAAAACTCCATGGCGGTTCTTGCCATGGAGTTTCCTCTTTTCTCATTTTTTCTATCATACGGGGCTTGTAGCAGCATCCAGCCATCAGCGTGCCTCCGCTTGCGCCAAGTACTCTTTTATATCCTGCACTCCCTCCAATGATGATACGAGTGCATTCGTGTCGATCATCGTCACTAAGCGGTTTTCAAGATCCGCCACTCCGCAGAAGTACTTCGCTTGTCCGGAAGCTAACAAGCCCATCTGGCGGATGGATTCTTCCGGCACATCCATAATCTCCTTCGCCTCTTTAACAAGAAAGCCGATAGGAAATGAATCCGATTGAACAATGATCAGCCTAGCTTCTTCGATATTACTCAGCTGACGATGATAGAAAAGATATTCTAAATCCACAACCGGAAGCAGCTCTCCCCTACTTTTCGTGATCCCTTTAAAATATCGCGGAAAATGCGGAATAGGATTAATATTCTCCATTTTTTCGATCGAAATAACCGCTTCAACAGGAAAGGCATATTCTTCACCGCCAGTCACAAACACCACTGCTTTATGTAAAGTTTGCATAAAAAAACCTCCGATCCATATGATTCTTATAATGTATCATATTTCATGGAATTCAAGCAAAACATTAAAGGCAGGATTGGTCTCATCCGTCAATATGCCAAGCAGCATAGCCGGGGATTTTCGGATTTACGCTTCCGCGACTTCCGCGACAATAGCGACAGCCATTTCAGCCAGCTTAACAAACTCATCCACCGGCATTTTTTCGTTGGTTGTATGAATTTCTTCATATCCTACTGCAAGATTAACCGTCGGAATGCCAAATCCAGCAATCACATTGGCATCGCTTCCTCCCCCGCTGGTCAATAGCTTGCTGGACCGGCCGATACGGGCAGCGGCTTTCTTCGCTATTTCTACTACATGATCCCCTTCTCCAAATTTAAATCCAGGATACATGACATGCACCTCGACTTGAGCGCGGCCATTCATTTCAGCAGCTGTTTGTTCAAATGCCTCTTTCATTTTCGCAACTTGCGCCTCCATTTTTTCAGGTGCAAGTGAACGGGCCTCCGCTAAAATACTGACATAGTCGCAGACGATATTGGTTGCACGTCCGCCTTCAAAACGTCCGATATTGGCGGTTGTTTCCTTATCAATGCGGCCAAGCGGCATTTTAGCGATGGCCTTGGCTGCAATCGTAATAGCGGATACGCCTTTTTCAGGGGCAACTCCAGCGTGGGCGGTTTTTCCGTAGATTTCCGCCTTGACCTTTGCTTGCGTAGGCGCAGCCACGATAATATTTCCGACCGTTCCATCACTGTCTAAAGCGTAGCCAAACTTTGCTTTAAGAAGAGCAGGATCCAAAGCCTTCGCACCGACAAGCCCAGATTCTTCCCCAGCCGTAATCACAAACTGAATCATGCCGTGATCATAATTTTGCTCCTTCAAGACGCGCACTAATTCAAGCATCGTTGCTAAGCCAACTTTATCATCCGCTCCAAGGATCGTCGTGCCATCCGACACGATATAGCCATCTTTGATGCTCGGCTTCACATTAGCTCCCGGAACAACTGTGTCCATATGAGAGGTGAAATAAATCGGGTCCACACCCTCCTTCGTTGCTTCAAGCGTGCAAATTAAGTTTCCCGCGCCGTGGCCGGTTTGTTTCGCTGTCTCATCTTCATAAACATGCACCCCGAGTTCTTTAAACTTCTCCGTTAATACTTTGGAAATTTCCGCTTCATTCTTTGTTTCTGAATTGATCTGCACCAACTCAAGAAATTCATTTAATAAACGTGTTTTATTGATCATACCTTCATTCCTCCAGTGAGATGATTCTTTTTTAAGTATACTCTTTTAAAAGAGACAATGCCAAATCTTACATAATGATAGAAGCATCCGGCAGATTGTTCGCCGGATGTGAAGGATTTATAAAGGGATGTTTCCATGTTTTTTCTTCGGCCGCTGTTCTTTTTTCGATCGCATCATGTTCAGTGCCTCCATAAGCTTGATTCTCGTTTCGCGCGGATCAATGACATCATCAACCATCCCTCGAGCAGCTGCTACATAGGGGTTAGCAAACTTTTCGCGATACTCTTCAATTTTTTTTGCGCGGGTTTCTTCCGGATTTTCGCTGGAGGCAATTTCTCTCGCAAAAATAATATTGGCTGCACCTTGCGGCCCCATCACAGCAATTTCGGCGTTCGGCCAAGAATAAACAAGGTCCGCTCCTATCGCTTTGCTGTTGAGAGCGACATAGGCGCCTCCGTAAGCTTTACGCAAAATCACCGTGATTTTTGGAACAGTGGCTTCGGAATACGCGTATAAAATTTTGGCGCCATGGCGAATGATGCCGCCATGTTCCTGCTTCACTCCCGGAAAGAAACCGGATACATCTTCAAATGTAATAATTGGAATATTAAATGAATCGCAGAAACGAATAAAGCGAGCTGCTTTGTCGGAGGAATTGATATCAAGACCGCCGGCCATAAACTTCGGCTGATTGCAGATCAGTCCGACTGCTTCCCCTTTTATGCGGGCAAAACCAATCACAATGTTTTTGGCGAAATCTTTTTGCACCTCCATGAAAGAGTCTTCATCCACCACGTGTTCGAGAACTTTTCTGACATCATACGGGCGCAAGCCATCGAACGGAACCACATCTGTAATATCTTCACAGTAATCATCTTCTTTAGAATAAGCGGCGATTGGCGGCTTCTCTTCATTATTTTGCGGGAGATAGCTTAATAAGCTTCGTACCATCCCGAGCACTTCCTCCTCAGAGCTCCCGCGGAAATGCGCATTTCCGCTAATGGAGTTATGCACTTTCGAACCTCCTAGATCTTCGGATGAAATTTTTTCTCCCGTAACCGTTTCAATCACCTTAGGCCCAGTGATGAACATCTGGCTCGTTTTGTCTACCATAAAAACGAAATCCGTAATGGCTGGCGAATAAACCGCTCCCCCAGCGCAAGGTCCCATAATCACTGATATTTGCGGAATCACCCCGGAATAGACGGCGTTGCGATAGAAGATATGGCCGTAGCCGTCCAGAGAAACAACCCCCTCTTGAATCCGCGCGCCGCCCGAATCATTTAGCCCTACGAATGGGGAGCCATTCTTGACTGCCATATCCATGACATTCGCGATTTTTTTAGCATGCATTTCTCCAAGCGCTCCGCCAAATACAGTGAAATCCTGTGAAAATAGATAGATGGGGCGCCCGTGCACTTTGCCGTAGCCTGTGACAACCCCATCTCCCGGTCCTTTCACTTCATCTAAGCCAAAATCCGTACACCGGTGTTCAATAAACGGATTCATCTCTACAAATGTTCCCGGATCAACAAGTAATTCAATTCGCTCTCGAGCGGTCAGCTTCCCCTTGTCATGCTGTTTATCAATCCGTTCATCTCCGCCCCCCAGCTCTACCTCACGGCGGCGGTCGTATAGATCATGAATGCTTGTGAAAATATCCTGAGTAGCCATGGTTGGTCATTCTCCTTTTCCTTTACTTTTATCACAAAGCTCAAACAGCACGCCGCAAGTGGATTTCGGATGCATAAACGCTACTTGCGCGCCCCCGGCTCCAGATTTTGGCGTCTCATGTATCATGCGAATGCCCTGCTCTTTCATTTCAAGAAGGCGTTCATTGATATTCTGTACACCAAAGGCTATATGGTGTAATCCTTGTCCGCGTTTTTCGACAAACTTGGCGACTGCGCTCTCTTGACTCATCGGTTCCAGCAATTCCAGCTTAATATTGCTCGCATCAAGAAAAGCTACCCTTACTTGCTCCGAGGGAACTTCCTCTATTGCGATAAGCCTTAGCCCTAATTTCTCCGTGTAAAAAGGCAGAGTTTCATCGAGTGAAGCGACAGCAATCCCCAAGTGATCGACTTTCTCTATCACACCTATCCCCCCTGTCAAAATCTCTATAACATTTAAAATATTCGATATAATTCGCCAAATCCCTTCTTTCCCGTAAAGCTCTCCTTAGAATACCGCTTGTGATCGTTGAAAAAAGCCGTTATTATAATAGATAGACTAGAAACTATGTTTACACGGCTAAAGGAGCGAACAATCTTCTATGAGAAATAAAAGCATACAGAAAACAGTCATCTATATCATGTTATTTACCATGCTAGTGTCTACCGTGTTCTTCGGCTTATCCATGTTTATGTGAGAGTTCTCTCCCCTGTTAAGAGTAGCCAGACCAGGGGGGGAAAACTCGGCAAAGCACGTCCGTTTATGAGAGGCGAACAGACTGGAATCGCTTGGAAACAAACTTAAAGGCAGGCTCTGTTATGAGCCTGCCTCTCGGGCTTCCCTTATATAGCTTGGTCTGCTTTCTCTTTTCATTCCTTTAAAAGAGCTTTTGATTAACAAGTATTCCTCCATCTCTTTAATAAATTGCAGCAGCGCCGCCCTCGATTCAAATTCTTCCCTTGTTGCAGGCAAATCCATCTTTTCAAATTCAGCTCTCATGCGTTCAAGCTTTTGCAAAGATAGATGCGCTGTATTCCCAGGATGAATGCGCTCTCCTAATTCCTCCATAAAGTCGGCGATGACATGGGCCTGTTCAACTTGGTGAGAGATCGATGTGATGATCGACAATACGCGCTCTATTCTTTCAAACTGCTTTTGCCGCATACTGAAGTAGCTGTAAAACAATTTCTCTTCCCGCAAGAAATGGTTTTCAATATCTTGGAAAGCGAACTCCTTGCCTTCCTTTATTAGCTTCACCGTCTCTGTAATTTCTTTTCCGTCCCAAACATGTTGGTTGTCGCGCAAATACATCGCAATTTCTTGAAAAATGCGGCGAAAATTTTCCTCAATCTCATCCTGCAAGCGGTATAGCCTTTTTTCAAGACTCGGCATATATAAATTCATAAGCAGAGCGATTCCCATGCCGACTATGATGATGCCATATTCATTGAGAATAACGCTTTTTGTGATCTCACCAGCCGAATACATATGCAGAATGATTACACTGCTTGTGACGATGCCTTCCTTTACCTTCAAAGCAACAACCGTCGGAATAAAAAACAGTAGCAGCAGTCCAATCATCAGCGGGTGAAAGCCTATTCCTTCAAAAAAGATCGCACAAAAAATAATAGCAATTGTACAAGCTCGAAAACGGCTCCAAGCCGCCTGCAAAGACTTTTTCTTCGTATTTTGAATGCACAGGATCGTAATAATCCCCGCTGAAACAAAATTTTCCAAGCTCATCGACTGAGAAATGATGATTGCCAGCGCCGTTCCAATAGCCGTCTTGATTGTTCGGTATCCGATTTTAAACATGGATAAACTCCTGAATAAGGGTATTATGACTTAAGAAAACCCTGCCATCCCAATGACAAGGTTTCACATAGTTATTACACTTCGTCACAATATTGATCAAAAGCCGCCTGCAGCTTCTGAACAACCGCCATTGGATCATGGCCTTCAATTTCATGGCGCTCTACCATCGTGCAAATCTTTCCGTCTTTCAGCAGCGCAAACGATGGAGAAGATGGCGGGTAGCCTTCAAAATAGCTCCGTGCTTTTGCCGTAGCTTCCTTATCTTGCCCTGCAAAAACAGTGACAAGCTGATCAGGGCGCTTATCATAATGAATCGCATGAGCGGCAGCTGGACGAGCGATCCCGCCGGCGCAGCCGCAAACAGAATTCACCATTACGAGCGTCGTTCCTTTCTTAGACAATGACGCGTCTACTTCTTCCGGTGTCCGCAGTTCTGTATATCCCGCAGCCGTGATCTCATCACGAGCTTGACGAACGACATTATTCATTAAAAAATTAAAATCCATGTTCATGCATTCTGCTCCTTTACTCACTATAGTGTATCACTATAATAAAATAATTGACGTTTGTTTTCAAATATAACTGCGTGAACTGCTCACCACTTATCGCTCTTGCGGGCTGGCGGAAGTATTCTTTTCGGAAACCTAGTTAAAAATTACAGAGAGTTTTTTTATTTGCAGGTTTTAAATGCTGAACACATGGGAACTATAGTAAAGCAACTAGATCCATACCCCTAAACTCCCTAGTTGGCGGCTGGTACTCAATGGTACCAGCCATTTTTTATAGGAGCAGAGCTGATTGCTTATCTCTTATCTGGGTAAACATAAGCAAACAGCTCCGCTGCTGCCTGCGATGGCGTCATGTTCCCTTCCATCGTTTTCCTTTCAATCGACGGCAAGTTTGCCTGAACATGCGGATGCTGATAAAACGCCGCTTTGAGCTGTTCCGTAATTAAATTATGCAGCCATTCCCTTGTTTGCTCTTTGCGCCTTTCTTCCAATACACCATTCGTCCTGACCGTCTTTTCAAAGTCTCGGATGATTTCCCACAGTTCCTTGATGCCTTGCTGTTTAAGCGAGGAGCAGGTGCAAGCCCGGGTTTTCCACCCCTTGGTTGCCGGCTTCAGCATCTTTAGGATTTGGTTGTATTCCAGCTTAGTCTGATGGGCTAATGCAAGATTGTCCCCATCCGCTTTATGAACGACGATGATATCCGCAAGCTCCATAATTCCCTTCTTCAATCCCTGTAATTCATCCCCAGCTCCTGTCAGCACCAGCAGCATAAAAAGATCTACCATCCCGCGAACAGTGAATTCACTTTGCCCTACCCCAACAGTCTCCACCAAAATGACTTCAAAGCCGGCCGCTTCACAGAGGAGCATCACTTCCCGCGTTTTCCTGTGAACGCCGCCGAGCGTGCCGCTTGAAGGGGACGGCCGAATATAGGCATTCGGATGTTTAGCCAGCCGCTCCATCCGTGTTTTATCACCGAGAATGCTTCCACCACTAACAGCTGAACTGGGATCGATGGCCACCACCGCTGTTTTGAGCCCAAGATCGCACAGCATGTTGCCGAATGCTTCAATAAACGTGCTTTTTCCGACCCCCGGCACGCCCGTAATGCCAATCCTAATGGAATTTCCCGTCTTTGGCAGCAACTTTTGCAGCAGTTCTTGACCGTATGAATAATGGCTGGGCGAGTTGCTTTCAATGAAAGTAATGGCTTTCGCTAAATCTTTTCTCTTGCCGGCTAGCACACCGTTTACTAATTCGTCTGAATCCGGAAGGCTGGGAGCCCTTTTACGAAAGCGTTTTTGATTTGAAAAGGCGAAACCGCCGCTGGAAGTTGAGATTCCTTTCATCACATGAAGAGCGGACGGCCCGCTCTCTCTCTTGTTTGCGCATTCTTTCTCCTTCATTCATCCGTCACTTCCTCGTAGCCGAGGCTAATATATATTTCTTCTAAAATCTTTTGAGCGGATGCAGGAATGACCGTGCCCGGCCCAAATATCGCCGCCGCTCCATGAGCGTGAAGAAAATCATAATCTTGAACCGGAATCACACCGCCAATGAACACGACAATATCTTCCCGCCCCAGCTTTTTCAATTCTGCAATCAAGGCCGGCAGCAAAGTTTTATGGCCGGCAGCCAATGAGCTGACCCCGATGGCGTGAACATCATTTTCCACGGCCTGCAAAGCCGTTTCTTCCGGCGTTTGAAACAGCGGGCCAATATCGACATCAAACCCTAAATCCGCGTAGGCGGTGGCTACTACTTTCGCTCCGCGGTCATGGCCATCCTGCCCCATTTTTGCCACAAGAATCCGCGGCCGGCGCCCTTCTTGTTCATTAAACTCCGCCGTCATTCGTTTAACAGCACGGATCTGCTCCTCATCTGAGAAGTTCGAGCTGTATACGCCGCTCACGGAGCGGATCATTGCCTGATGTCTGCCGCTGATCCGTTCAATGGCATCGGAGATTTCTCCTAAAGTCGCCCGCGCTCTCGCCGCTTCCACAGCCAGCTCCAGCAGATTTCCTTCTCCTGTTGCCGTTGCCTTTGTTATCGCCTGCAGCGCAGCCGATACTTTCTCCTCGTCACGGGACGCCTTCATTTCCTGAATGCGTTTGATTTGTTTTAAGCGCACAGCGGTGTTATCGATGGCTAGAATATCGATTGGATCCTCTTGCTCTAAGCGGTAGCGGTTAACTCCGATAATCGTTTCCGAACCGGAATCGATCCGCGCTTGGCGGCGCGCGGAAGCTTCCTCAATTCTCATTTTTGGAAGACCGGTCTCAATCGCTTTCGCCATACCGCCCAGCTCTTCTATTTCCTCTATGTGAACCCAAGCGCGCTCCATTAGTTCATTCGTTAACGCTTCTACATAATAAGATCCGGCCCAAGGATCAATGACTCTTGTTATGCCGGTTTCCTCCCGAAGGAACAGCTGAGTGTTGCGGGCGATGCGAGCCGAAAAATCGGTTGGAAGCGCGATCGCTTCATCTAAAGCGTTCGTATGCAATGATTGCGTATGGCCCATCACCGCTGCATGCGCTTCAATTAATGTTCTTGTCACATTATTAAACGGGTCCTGCTCCGTCAAACTCCATCCTGAGGTTTGGGAATGGGTCCGCAGCGCCATCGACTTAGGATTTTTCGGATGATAAGGCTGCATCAGCTGCGCCCAAATTCGGCGAGCCGCCCGCATTTTAGCCACTTCCATAAAATAATTCATGCCGACCGCCCAAAAGAATGACAGCCGCGGAGCAAACGAATCAATCTCAATGCCCGCCTTCAGCCCTGTGCGGACATATTCAAGACCGTCAGCCAGCGTATAAGCGAGCTCGAGATCTGCTGGAGCTCCAGCCTCCTGCATATGATATCCCGAAATGCTGATGCTGTTAAATTTCGGCATATAATTAGATGTATATTCAAAAATGTCCGCAATCACCCGCATCGAAGTATCCGGGGGGTATATATACGTGTTTCGAACCATATATTCTTTCAATATATCATTTTGGATGGTTCCAGATAGCTTTTCTCGAGGCACCCCCTGCTCTTCAGCGGTTACGATATAAAAAGCCATTATCGGCAAAACAGCCCCGTTCATCGTCATAGAGACAGACATTTGATCCAGCGGAATGCCCGAGAATAATATATTCGTATCCTCAACGGAATCAATAGCCACACCTGCTTTTCCCACGTCTCCGACCACTCGCGGATGATCGGAATCGTACCCCCGGTGCGTCGGCAAATCAAAGGCAACGGACAGGCCTTTTTGCCCCATTGCCAGATTGCGCCGGTAAAAAGCATTGCTTTCTTCCGCCGTAGAAAAACCAGCGTACTGACGCACCGTCCAAGGGCGGCTTACATACATCGTCGGATACGGCCCTCTCGTATAAGGGGCGATCCCCGGCATATCGTTAATATGCGAAAGCTGTTTCGTATCCTCCATCGTATAAAGGGGCTGCAAAGAAATTTTCTCATTTGTTTCAAAGGAAAGATCCTCGAAGGAGGCCTTCACTTCCTTCTTTAATAACTCTTTCCATGCGGCAGGAGAAGAAGGACCTTCTGCTATAGAAAATGGATGCATTTTATGAAAATCCGGCTTACACATGTACAGGCCCTCCTTCCCAAAGAGACAGCAGATGGGAGAGCTTATCAAGCAAATTCTGACCGGCAAAGATATGACCATCCAGCCCCGCTTCTTGCCATTTTTTTTGCTCTTCCCCAATTAGCTTTCCCGCCAGGTCGATATGAACCTGGCCGCCGGTGCGCTTCAGCTCTTTGATGAGGGAGGGGCCAAAAGCAGTATAAGCTTCATCCCCTCCGCAAATGCAGTAGTAAGGAAATCCCGTTTCAGCTATAAAAGCCGCTGCTTCTTGAGCGGACTGACATTCGCCGCTTAGCTTAGCAGAGATTCCCCCAGCGGCCAGAACGCCGGTAACGAAATCTGCGCGGGGTTTAAACGTCTTTAATGCACCTAAACAGATCATGCCGGCCTGCGCCTTAATGCTGGCAGCACGTGCTCTTAGTTGCTCAAAAGGCGCCGCCAGCCGCTGGGCTTTCACCGGTATAATGGCTTCTCCGCTGCTTTGGACATGCAGATGAGCCAGCGACTCCTCGCCGCTTGTCAACTCTATTAATTCCCGGAAGGCAGCAATCTTTCGTTCCGCGTGTAATCTTTCCATGCAACTTTCCCGTTCCGGCAGCTCTTCATCAAGATCGGCATAGATATTCGTGCCAATCATGGAGGTCTTTCGAACGGCTAAATCAGCCGTTCGCTGCTCCATCACTTTCGCCAGCTCTTTCTGAAGCATGCCGCTTTTCAAAGCTGAGAGGATGCCGCCGCCTTCCTCTATGCGCAAAAACTGCTTCCAAGCCATTTGGCCAAGCTCATGCGTCAGCGATTCAATAAAATACGAACCGCCAGCCGGATCAATCACTTTGGATAAATGGGCTTCATGTTTTAATATCAGCGGTATATTTCTTGCCGTTCGTTCGCCGAGGGCGGTCATTGCACCATTCACTTCATCGAAAGGAGCCACTTGCAAATATTCTGCTCCTCCGAGCAGCGCAGCAAAAGATTCACTGCCTGTTCGCAGCAAATTGACATGGTGATCGTGCTTCGAAAACGTGAAGACGGACGTTTCCGCCCCAACTGAAACCTTTACAGCTTCCCCCTCTACGCCATAAGAAGCGCAGAGCGCGCTCCACAATTTGCGGAAGGCCCGCAGTTTGCTCGTCTCGATAAAGAACTGCGAACCAACGGCAAAATGAAAGCTGAATAAACGGACCGTTTCTTCTGGAGACCAGCCTTCTTCCTTTAGCCACTCGATATAAAAAACCGCTTCAGCTAATGCAATAGCGATTTCCTGCACTGCATGAGCGCCAGCTAAATGAAAAGGAACCGTATCAATAATGACCGTTTTCAATTGCGGAGACGCCTGCCTGACTGCTGATAGTGCTTCAAAATGCAAAGAAAGAGCCGACTCATCCGGCAGCAGCCCTCTTTG
The DNA here is from genome assembly GCF_002797355.1 of Bacillus xiapuensis. Classification (GTDB taxonomy): domain Bacteria; phylum Bacillota; class Bacilli; order Bacillales; family Domibacillaceae; genus Bacillus_CE; species Bacillus_CE xiapuensis. The sequence goes on from NZ_KZ454939.1 coordinate 1,823,747, forward strand.
GGCATAATGCGAGAGAATATCACTTCCCGCAACCCCTTGAAGCCCGGATTGTTTTGCCTTGATAAGAAACGCAGCAAAGGCTAAGAAGTGATCTTTCGTATTTATGTACATCGGATATTCAGCCAGCTTCAGCTCGGATGCCATCTGAAGGTATTCATCAAAGCTCATTCCCGCCATTTCTTCAATAGTAAACGAGACCGCATCCTGCCCAGCTTGCAAAGCGGCTGTCAATTTTTTCCGCAGCTCACCGGCGGATTGAGCGTGTAGTTTGTTAGCGTTTTTCCACGGTTTCTGCCAATATCCCCCTTTGTAAAATCCGCGAGTGTATGACGGCTCACCGGGAAATTGCTCCACGGCAATTTCCAATAGATGTTCAGGCAAATATAGCGGCTTCAGTGTTATCCCCTCATATGTTTCCGTATGCAGCTGAGCCAATGATTTTCCTTTAAGAGAGGATGCCGCCGCCTTTTTCCATTCCTGTAAAGAAACATCCGGGAAACTTTGAATTTTCATCTCCTGAATATTCATTCTTTTCTCCCCTTTGTTTTTTGAAATCGATTACATTTCCAGGTGCAAAAATTCAAAATATTATACCTATTGTTTATTTTATCGGAATCGGGGGCGTCAATCAATGAAGTTCGCTAAAAAACCTTAATTTGGAAATTACTTCTTTGATAAGCGGAAAGACTTTTCGTGAAAATCTGGCCATAACATGCTATATTGTTCTTACCCTCTGTTCTCAGAGGAAAATCAAATTAGGGGAGAGCTTGCATGAAAAGAATTTTCGCATGGTTGGGAGTATTATTCTTCAGTTTCGGAACGATCGCCCACGCAGACAGCGCTGTTGGAGATGTGATCGTTACTCTCGGCGAGAACTTATCACCCGCACAGAAAGAGCAATTGCTGCAGGAAATGGACGTTCCTGCTGATGTTACCACTGTTACGGTATCAAATGAGGAAGAGCATAAATATTTAGGAGACTATATTCCGAAAGCCCAAATCGGTTCGCGAGCGATTTCATCCAGCAAAATTACGATGAAAGAAAAAGGCTACGGCATTAATGTCCAGACGAATAACATATCCTGGGTATCTAAAGAAATGTATACGAACGCTTTGTCAACGGCGGGCGTGAAGGATGCCGACATTTATATTACCGCTCCGTTTGAAGTATCAGGAACGGCGGCATTGACAGGGTTAATCAAGGCTTACGAAACCTCAACAGGTGAAAAAATTTCAGAAGGCCAAAAAAAGGTCGCTAATGAAGAAATGGTGACAACCGCCAAGCTCGCTGACCAGATTGGCGAAAAAGAAGCGACTGAATTTATCCAGCGGGTAAAAGAAGAAGTAGCCCAGGCTAATCCGCAGACAGTGCAAGAAATTAAAACGATTATTACCAACGTGTCTAATGAATTCAACATCAACTTAACACAGGAGCAACTGGATCAGTTATCTGCTCTTTTTGATAAAATGAAAAATTTAGACATTAACTGGGATCAAGTCAACAGTCAAATTGACAAGGCGAAAGAAAAATGGGATAACTTTAAACAATCCGAAGAGGGTCAAGGCTTTCTTCAATCCATCATTGATTTCTTTAAATCGATCATCGACTGGATTGCTGGCCTCTTCAAGTAAAGCTTCCTCATGCCTTGCCTTATAAATGTTCTATCATCTTAAACTGCCGGTCTCTTTCCGGCAGTTTTTTTTGAAAGGCTGTTTTTTAAACGGCCGTCATCCTTGCCATTATCAAAGGAGCGTGACGACAAAACGGTCATCATGGCTGATATTCCGGCTATTTAAAACGAAAAACATTTGTTCCTATTGCAGAGCAGATAAAAGTATGGGCTTAAAAGTCGGCGCGGGAGATATCACGCCACCTATATGGCCGATCCGTTCAGGCGGACAAAGGCGCTTCAGCAAGAATATGCAGCGGCAGCCATTGTTCTTCTTTTTCAACAGCGGGAATGAAAGAAAAAAACTTCCGCTGCCTGCCCCTCTCGGGAAAATGATAGGCAGTAATAAATGAAAAGGGCTGTTCAGAAGGGTTCATTTTTCTTGACCTTCTGAACAGCCCTTTTCCAAACATAGGATTTAATTAATAAATAGATGTATGCTCCGATATATTTTCAAGTATTTCTTTCACACGTTTTAAGAAACGGCCGCATACTAGGCCATCAAGCACGCGATGGTCAAGCGATAAACAAATATTCACCATGTCACGGACGGCAATCATCCCCCCCGGCATGACAACGGGACGCTTAACGATTGATTCAATTTGCAGAATGGCTGCCTGCGGATAATTGATAATGCCCATTGACTGCACGGAACCGAATGAACCGGTGTTGTTGACCGTAAAAGTGCCTCCTTGCATGTCCTCTGCTTTCAGCGTGCCTGCGCGAACTTTATTCGCAAGTTCGAAAACTTCCCGGCCAATGCCTTTAATGGTTTTTTCATCAGCCCGTTTAATGACTGGAACATATAGCGCCTCATCCGTAGCGACAGCGATGGACAAGTTGATATCTTTCTTTTGAATAATTTCCTCTCCTGCCCACATCGAGTTCATTTGCGGAAATTCCTTCAGCGCCTGAGCAACTGCCTTTATGAAGAAAGCGAAATACGTTAAATTAAACCCTTCTCTTTTCTTGAACTCCTCTTTGATAGAATCGCGGTAACTAACGAGATTGGTCACATCCACTTCCATCATAGTCCAAGCATGAGGGATCTCCTGCTTGCTTCGGACCATATTGGCCGCGATCGTCTTTCTCACTCCGCTTACAGGAACGCTCACATCGCCCGGAAGCACGGAAGCCGCCGGTGTTTTTGAAGCGCTGGCAGAAGTTTCAGCCATAGAAGCTGGCCGCCGCTCAAAGCTTTGCTGTTCAGCCTGTCCACCAGCTTTTGGAATTTCATTTGATCGGATTATCGTTAAAAGGTCTTTACGGGTAATTCGTCCGCCTTTTCCCGATCCGGTCACCTTTGTTAAATCGATGCCGTGTTCTTGCGATAATTTAAGCACTGCCGGAGAATATCGGGCTCTGCGCTCGCTTCTCTCCGACTTATCCGCTTCATTGGATGGCTGCTGCCCGGCCTTTTCTTGTTCCAGTGCTTCCGCTTTCTGATCATCGGCTTCACCTGCCACATCCATGAAACAAATAACTTCTCCAACGGCTAATGTATCTCCTTCAGCCGCTGTCAGCTCATGAATAATGCCGCTGTAAGAAGACGGTATCTCCGCATTCACTTTATCCGTCATCACCTCAGCAATCGGATCGTACTTATTGACTTGATCTCCTTCTTGAACTAGCCACTTGCTGATTGTTCCCTCCGTGACGCTTTCTCCTAATTGGGGCATCGTTACTTTTTTCACAGCCATGAAAGACTCCTCCTCTCTATTCTCCTCATTAAAATTCAGCAAGTTCGCGCATGGCCTTTTCTACTTTATCCGGATTGACCATGAAATGTTTTTCCATCGTTGGCGCATAAGGCATCGCCGGTACGTCCAGACCTGCAAGCCTTTGAATTGGAGCATCCAGTTCAAATAAGCAATGCTCGGCAATGATCGCAGCCACCTCACTCATTATGCTGCCTTCTTTATTGTCTTCTGTGATTAATAAGACTTTTCCCGTTTTGCTGGCCGCTTGAATGATCGCTTCTTGATCCAGCGGGTAAACGGTGCGCAAATCTAAAACCTCCGCTTCAATGCCGTCTTTGGATAATTTTTCTGCCGCCTGCAAAGCAAAATGAACGCATAATCCGTAAGTAATGACTGTCAGGTCGTCTCCCTTGCGCTTAGTATCAGCCTTGCCAATTGGCAGCACGTAATCATCGGCAGGGACTTCTCCTTTAATTAAGCGATACGCCCGTTTATGCTCAAAAAACAGAACAGGATCTTCATCGCGGATAGCAGCCTTTAATAATCCTTTGACATCATAAGGTGTGGAAGGCATGACAATCTTCAGGCCCGGCTGATTAGCGAAAATGGCTTCTACCGACTGGGAATGGTAAAGTGCACCGTGCACGCCTCCTCCATACGGAGCGCGGATGACTAGCGGACAATTCCAATCATTATTAGACCGGTAGCGAATGCGGGCTGCTTCCGAAATAATTTGATTGACTGCTGGCATGATGAAGTCGGCAAACTGTATTTCCGCAATCGGGCGCATGCCGTACATCGCTGCCCCGATCCCCACTCCGGCAATCGCTGATTCGGCTAGCGGTGTATCCATAACGCGCTCTTCACCAAACTGATCATACAGTCCATGTGTTGCTTTGAAAACCCCGCCTTTTTTTCCGACATCCTCTCCTAAAACGAATACTTTTGAATCCCGCTCCATCTCTTCGCGGATTGCCATCGTCACTGCATCAATATATGAAATTACTGGCATCATCGTTTCCCCCTTCTTACTTGTCACCGTAAACAAACTTCAGCGCATCCTCCGGTTTTGGATAAGGTGCGCTTTCCGCATAATCAGTCGCTTCATTCACTTGACTCATAATGCGGTCATTGATTTCCTTCTCCAGCTGATCATTCATCACGCCTGTTTCTTTTAGATACGCTCCAAATGTTATAAGCGGATCATTGGTTTTTGCTTTTTGAACCTCATCGGGTGAACGATAGCTGCGATCATCATCATCAGAAGAATGGGGTGTTAATCGGTAAGAAACCGTTTCGATCAAAGTGGGCCCTTCTCCCCGGCGTCCGCGTTCAACAGCTTCTTTGACATGTCTATATACTGCAATCGGATCATTTCCATCGATCGTGACTCCCGGCATACCGTAGCCTTGAGCGCGGTCGGAGACGCGTGCGCAAGCCAGCTGCTTCTCAACTGGAACAGAGATGGCATACTTATTATTTTCACACATAAAGATGACCGGAAGCTTGTGAACACCAGCAAAGTTAGCGGCTTCGTGAAAGTCTCCCTGGTTAGAGGAGCCTTCTCCAAATGTGACCAAAGTGACTAAATCTTTTTTCTCCATTTTTCCTGCCAAAGCAATGCCAACCGCATGAGGAACTTGCGTTGTGACCGGTGAAGAGCCTGTCACGATCCGGTTTTTCTTCTGGCCAAAATGACCGGGCATTTGCCGGCCTCCTGAATTGGGGTCTTCTGCTTTGGCAAAACCGGACAGCATAATATCCTTTGCTGTCATGCCAAATGTTAATACAACACCTAAGTCACGGTAATAAGGCAGCACATAATCTTTCTCTTGATCAAGAGCAAAAGCGGCCCCTACTTGCGCCGCTTCCTGTCCTTGGCAAGAAATGACAAACGGGATTTTCCCGGAGCGGTTTAACAGCCACATCCGCTCATCCAAGCGGCGGGCTAGCACCATTTTTTCATACATATTTAATACGGTTTCATCACTTAAACCGAGCGGTCTATGTCGGTTTTCAGCCATTCGTACTCCTCCTTTTAATTGCACTTTCTTTCCTACTTTATCTGTCATGGCCCATTATGAATGAATCGCTCTGCCATCCACGGCGAGTGCTGCTTCACCTATCGCTTCACTTAAGCTTGGATGCGGATGGATGGTGCAGCCTACCTCCCAAGCCGCCGCATCCAGCACCCGAGCCAGCCCCGCTTCAGAAATCATATCGGTTACGTGCGGACCAATCATATGGACGCCTAATAGATCATCCGTTTTCTTATCCGCAATGATTTTGACAAATCCGTCGCTTTCTCCATATACGAGCGCCTTGCCGATGGCTCGAAAAGAGAACTTGCCGACTTTCACTTCATAGCCCTTTCCCTGTGCTTCTCTCTCCGTGAGCCCGACACTGGCTGCTTCCGGACTCGAATAAATACACTTGGCAATCGTTGTGTAATCGAGCGCATCCACCTCTTGACCGGCAAGGTGCTCGACCGCTGTTAAGCCTTCGTGAGAGGCCACATGGGCCAGCTGCAGCCCGCCAATCACGTCGCCAATTGCGTAAATATGGGATTCTTTCGTTTGATAGAAAGCGTTGGTTTGAATATAGCCGTTTTCCACAGAAATATCTGTATTTTCCAGGCCGATGCCTTCTACATTAGCCTGGCGGCCGATGGATACGAGCATCTTTTCAGCTGCATAGGACCGGATGTCTCCATCGACCTCTGCTTGAACCATTACTGACTGCTCCTTCTTCTCTATCGTGTCTGGCAGCACTTTGGCTCCCGTAATGATTTCAATGCCGCGCTTATTCAACAGCCGAGACATTTCTCTGGAAATCTCCTCGTCTTCGGCCGGAATAATCCGGGGAGCATACTCAAGAACGGTCACTTTCGCGCCAAAATCTGCGAGCATAGAAGCCCACTCGATGCCGATCACACCTCCCCCTACAATCAAAATGGACTCTGGCACCTTCGCTAATTCAAGGGCATCATCGGATGAAAGAATTCGCTCGCCATCAAATTCAAGACTTGGCAGCGGACGCGGACGTGATCCTGTAGCGATGATGACGTTTTTCGGTATGAGCATGGCGTTTTCCGTCCCGTCATTCATTTCTACAGAAATGGTTCCAGGCAACGGCGAAAAAATGGAAGGACCCAGTATGCGGCCGATGCCTTCATATACATCAATCTTTCCTTTTCTCATCAGCCCTTGCACACCTGAATAAAGCGTATCAACGATGGATTGCTTGCGCGCTTGCGCTTTTTGAAAATTCAAAGATATGTTCTCGATCTCTACGCCGAAATCAGCGCTTCGGCGAGCGGTGTTCAACACTTCTGCGCTTCGGAGCAAAGCTTTGCTCGGGATGCAGCCTCGATGCAGACATGTTCCGCCCAATTTGCTTTTCTCGACAACCGCCGTTTTCAGTCCTAATTGAGATGCGCGGATTGCGGCAACATAGCCGCCAGTTCCTCCGCCAAGAATCACTAAATCATATTCTTCAGCCATTTGTTCTCCTCCTCTATCTTTCTTTTGCTCCTCTTCCACCGTTCCGCATTCCTCTGCCGAACAGACGAAGCGCCAATGAAACCGTTCGAGCGTTCCATTGGCTGCACGTTCCATGTTTTCGTATAGACGGATACGGGAATGCTCTTCCTGCTTGCCGCTTTAAGAGCATTGGCCATGTCTTTGAGAAGCGGAGCGGTTTTCATTCAATCACAATGATGGATCATAAAAAATGGGATGAATCAAATGAAGTGCTAAGGATTCACCGTTTCTTTGCTTAATGCTTACGGCGGGATAAAATATGATGTCCATCTAATAAAAATGAGCGGCGCGCTTTTTGCATTTTGGCGATTCGTTCCTCAGCCATACGATCAGCTGCTTTGTATGTGGGAATGCCGTCCCGTTTGGAAATTACGAGTGTTTTTTCGATATTCGCATAAATTTGATCGACTTTGCGCATGGCGCGTTCCCGATTATACCCATGAAGCTCATCCGCCACATTAATGACGCCTCCTGCGTTGATCACATAATCAGGCGCATAAATAATTCCCCGCTCATGCAGCATGTCCCCATGCCGGTCTTCCTCTAGCTGGTTGTTGGCTGAACCGGCCACTACCTTCACTTTCAGCTGATTAATCGTGGCATCATTTATAATAGCGCCTAATGCACATGGAGCAAATACATCCGCCTCGACGCTGTAGATTTCGTTCGGGTCAACGGCGCGCGCATCGAAATCTGCAACGGCGCGATGGACCGCTTCTTTATTGATATCTGTTACGATCAATTTTGCCCCAGCTTCATGCAGGTGGCGGCAAAGATGATAGGCAACACTTCCGACTCCTTGAACGGATACAGTTAATCCTTCCACAGAATCTGTGCCGAACGCTTCTTTGACGGCTGCTTTCATGCCGACAAAACAGCCGTAGGCTGTGACGGGTGACGGATTTCCGGAGGAGCCAAAAGCGGGTGAGATCCCGGTCACATAATCTGTTTCTTCATGAATGATATCCATATCCTCCACAGTAGTGCCCACATCTTCCGCTGTGATGTAGCGTCCATTCAATCCTTGAATAAAGCGGCCAAACGCCCGGAACATTTCTTCATTTTTATCTTGGCGCGGATCCCCCATGATTACCGCCTTTCCTCCACCCAGATTAAGACCTGCCGCGGCATTTTTATAGGTCATTCCTTTCGCCAGACGAAGAGCATCTTCAATGGCGGCTTCTTCTGTTCCGTAGGTCCACATTCTTGTTCCGCCCAGTGCAGGTCCGAGCGTTGTATCATGGATGGCAATGATCGCTTTTAACCCCGACGTTTGATCTTGGCAAAAGATCAGCTGCTCATAATCATATGTTTGCATATACTTGAAAATCTCCACGATAAATCCCCCTTGTTTTAGCATAGTGTAATAGATTGCATTCATAAACGTTCATGCAACAAGCATGCCAATGCCACCAACATGAAAACGCTTTATTTATCATTGTCTTCCCTGCATTTTTTTGCAAATCATCCATAAATTGCACGCATATTATTGCAAGTTATATTTTTCCAATTTATAGTATAAACTGCGAATAGAAATACCCAGCTGTTTAGCAGCAGCCGTTTTGTTGCCATGGTGTCTTTTAAGCGCAGACTGTATGACCGCTTTTTCGTAGCTTGCCATTCTTTCCTGCAGACTGAGTCCTGACTCTTCAGCTTCTTTCCTTTCAAAAGCTGGAGCCGTGCAAATTTCCGGCTGATGTTCCAGCAGCTGCAAGGCATCCGCATCAATCAGCTTCTCGTTATATGTAGTAAAGATCATAGCTCTTCCTAATACGTTCTCCAACTCACGAACATTTCCCGGCCAATGATAAGCCGTCAGCCTCTTCAAGGCATCCGGTGTTAGCCCTTCTATATTCCTGCCGTAATCTTGGTTGAGTTTAATGAGCAAGTGCTCGCTTAACAGCGGAAGATCTCCTTTTCTTTTTCTAAGAGGAGGAATATGAATTGGCACGCGGTTCAGACGATAATATAAATCCTCGCGAAAACGGCCTTCTGCCATGCTTTTTTCCAAATTGACATTGGTGGCCGCAATCACACGAACGTTAATGGCAATCGGTTTCGTGCCTCCAACCCGAACGATCTCTTTTTCCTGCAGTACCCGCAATAATTTAACTTGAGTGTTGGCGCTTAATTCACCGATCTCATCAAGGAAAATACTGCCGTTGTTTGCTTCCTCAAAGAGCCCTCGTTTCCCTCCGCGGCGCGCTCCAGAAAACGCGCCTTCTTCATAACCAAACAGCTCGCTTTCCAATAATGATTCGGAAAGCGCTCCGCAATTGACGCGAATAAATTTATTGTAGCGGCGGTCGCTGGCAGTATGAATCGCATGGGCAAATAATTCTTTTCCAGTCCCGGACTCTCCCCGAAGCAGCACAGTCGCCGGTGTGTTTGCCCCAACCTTTGCTTGCTCAATAGCGATTTTCATCTCTTCGGAATTGCCGATGATGTCCTCAAATGAATATTTCGCCTCCAGCGTCCGGATGATTTGCCTAGCTCTATTCAGCTCCTTTGTTAAAGCCTGAATCTCTGTTAAATCATGAATCACGCCGACGCTGCCTTTCAGTTGGCCATCAACAATGATAGGCGCCACATTGACTACGACCTCTCTTTTTTTCGGGCCTACATACATCTTTACTCCGCGCACCGGACGTTTCGATTTCAATACTTGCAGATGAACGCTCTCCCCTTCAGATATATCAATTGTGGCTGGCTTTCCGATGACTTCTTCTTTGCAAAGCCCCGTCAAGCGGGTGTATGCCGGATTAATTAGCAATCCCCTTCCCGTTTCATCCACGACCGAAATCGCATCATCACTAGAGAAAATAATAGCTTCCAACATCGTTTGGATTTCCTTTAAATTCGTCACTTCAGCCGCCAAATTCAATACTTCTGTAATATCCTTAAACACAGCAAACGCGCCGATCACTTCACCTTCCTGTGTGATCATCGGAATGCGGGAGGTGATGATTTTTCTGCCGGCGGCCAGCTGATGCTCCTGATTGACTTCTGCCCGCTTTGTTCTCATTACAATGGCCAGCCTGCTCGCCGGAATAATATCCTGGATGTGCCGGCCGAGGGCTTCATGCTTTTTCATTCCAATGATTTGCTCAGCGCTTTTATTATATAAAATAATATTTTCTGTATGATCCACAACCACCATGCCTTCGTCCGTCGATTCAAAAATTACATCATACTGATGCGATTGCCGGCTTAAGCGAGTGATTAGCTCCTCCTTTTGTTTAAGAAGCTGGGCTAATAAAAAAGCGACGTTTCCCGGTATGACGGTTGCCCAATAAGCAACCCGGCTGACTTCAGCAAACACGGTGTCATCATTCGTCACCTCAATAATTAAATCAGGCTTCTGCTTCATAAATATCCGCCAATCGCTGCCTGTAGGAATTCCCAAGCTCTCCGCCAAAAGGATCCCAGCAGCTTTCTGATTAGGGTCAGCTACAGCCAGCACTTTCGTCAGCCGTATATCCTGCAAAATCTCTAACACCGTAAACCCGCCTTGCCCGCCACCGATAATCAATACCGTTTGCATTTCCCCACCTCCGCTCTGTGCAGAATCTTGCACACATCTATTGTAAACTTGTTGCCCGCTACTTGACAAATTTAACATGTAGAGTATGATTTTTGTGAGTAAGCATTAAAGGGGTATGCGAATGGTCCGAATTCTTGCATTATTAGTATTAGTCATTCCGGGTATTCTTGCAGGGCTGGGAATTAAATTGATGAGGGATATGCTGTTTGGCATTTTACAGCCGCCGTTTCCGTTTCTTTGGCTGCAATTTATGACCGGAATGTTCTTATTTATTGGAGGTCTCGGCTTTATAGGCGGCTTTATTTTCCGAAGAGACAGAAAAAACAACCGGGTTCAGGATCGCTTTAAAAACTGATTCTTCTCCTTATTCATTGAAATGGAATTGCCAAAAAGGCTCGCCATATAGTCTCTAGATCTATCTAAGACAGGAGGCGAGCTTTTTTATGAAGTTGGGAAGTGGCTTGGCGCCTGCTGGCGAATGCGTACTGCCTTTTGCGGATCATCAGTGAAAAAGCCAGAGCATTGATGAGCGATCAGCCACTTCATTTGCTTTTCCTTATTGATGGTATAGGGGCGGACATGAATGCCCGAGGCAAGCGACGAAGCAATCATTTTCTTCGTCACCGTTCGCACATTAGGATGAATGGCTTTCGCTTGAATCGCTGCAGCATACTTCCAAGGCATATACAGGCGGGAAGAATACAAAGCAGCCGTTTCAAGATCGGGTGCCAGCCGGTGAACCTTGGTCAGGGAATAATGGTTGAACGAGGAGATGATCACCCGTTCCTCGTAGCGGTAGCGGCGAATCAGCCGAATTACTTTCTCCTCCATCCCTTGATAAGGGAATCGATTATTTTTCAATTCAATATTGCATAGCAGGCCGTTGCCTCTCATCCATTCAAACACTTGCTGCAAAGAAGGGATGCCTGGCGGATGAACCAGTGATGGAAACTTATACGAAGCATGCAGCTGCCGGATCTCTTCCCAGAGCCAGTCTTTCACATATCCTTTTCCATTGGTTGTACGGTCAAGCTTTTCATCATGAATCACAGCTAAACAGCCGTCTCTCGTTAACTGCACATCCAGCTCAATTCCATCCGCGGATGCTTCTTCAGCCAATTGAAAGGAGAGCATCGTGTTTTCCGGTGCGGCAGCCGAGTAGCCGCGGTGCGCGAAGATCAGTGTCATGTAACCGCAACCCCATCCATTAAATCTGTACAGAAATTCCGCATCACGGCGCTGTCCTGCCGCTCATAGCCGCTTAATTTCGCGACTCCTATCCCTTTCAAGATGCTTTATGTTCTAATCGCAGCTTATCCGCGACCATCGCAATAAACTCGGAATTGGTCGGCTTGGCTTTCGTCATGGAAACCGTATAACCGAATAAAGTAGAAATCGAGTCGATGTTTCCGCGGCTCCAAGCAACTTCAATAGCGTGGCGGATCGCCCGCTCGACTCTGCTGGCAGTTGTATTATATTTTTTGGCAATATCAGGGTAAAGCACCTTCGTGATCGAACCGAGCAGTTCAATATCGTTATACACCATGGAAATGGCTTCCCGTAAATACAGATATCCCTTGATATGCGCGGGCACGCCAATTTCATGAATGATGCTTGTAATGCTTGCATCGAGATTCACTGATTTTTTTTCAGGGGAATTCACAATTGAATTGGCAGAGCGCTGCGCAGTCTGGTGTTCGGATCCGCCGACTTGACGTATATGGGATACTAAGCTCTCCATATCAAATGGCTTAAGCATGAAATAAGAAGCTCCCAGCTCCACTGCTTTTTTCGTGACATCTTCTTGCCCGAATGCTGTCAGCATAATGACATTCGGCATTGGAGACAAATCGATGCTTCTCATCTTTTCCAGCACAGCCAGCCCATCCACATGAGGCATGATGATATCAAGGATCAGCACTTCAGGACGCGCCTCGGAAAGCAATTCTAAGCATTCTTGGCCGTTATTTGCTTTAGCGACGACTTCCATGTCTTCCTGCGATGATATATATTCTTCGAGCAGTTTAACCAGCTCACGATTATCATCCACAATAGCCACTTTTATCTTTTTCAAAAGAAACTCCTCCTCAATCAATTCTTCCTTTATAAGTCCATACTAGAGATTCTTTCGACAAAGCGATATGAATTCCTTTAATTTCCCCTCTTTTTCTTGTACATATTTTTTTCCTTATTTTTCTGTTTTTTTCGACGAGTTTCTAAAATATGAGCCTTCCGGCAGCAAATGTTCTTTCCTGCCGCGCTAATGATAAGGAGAACAAAGCAGCTGTAACTCCTTTGTAACCGGCAGCTAAATGTCTGAACGAAGCGGGCATTTAGCTGCCGGGATCCCCCGCTTAAACCTTTGCTTTCCTTTCAATTCTTGAAGCGAAAGATAAAGGCAGCTTTATACAGGACAAAAAAAACAAGCGAAAAACTCGCTTGTTCAACTTGCTGCTTTTTCATTCGCATGTTTCAATGGAATTCCCGCTTCATTTAACATCCACTCAATGTGAACGCCGTAGCCTGAAGTGGGGTCGTTGACAAATACATGGGTGACAGCACCGATGACTTTGTTGTTTTGAATGATCGGGCTGCCGCTCATTCCTTGAACAATGCCACCCGTTCGGTCAAGCAGCCTAGGGTCGGTTATTTTGATGACCATTCCTTTTGTAGCTGGATATTTCTGCGGAATTGTGCTGACGATTTCAATATCAAACCATTCCACTTTTTCTCCCTCAACGACTGTCATAATCTTAGCCGGCCCTTCTTTCACTTCATGGGACAAGGCCACTGGATAGGATCGGCTGACAAGACCATTGGAGAGAGGTTTTTTTAATCGCCCGAAGATGCCGTAGGAGCTGTTGGTGCGAATATCGCCAATCTCCTGGTTACCCGTGGAAAACTGCGCCAGCTTTTCCCCCGGATTTCCATGGCGTCCTTTTTCAATGGAAGTGACGGTTGATTTAACAATTTCACCGTCCTCAACAATGATTGGCTTTTTTGTATCGACATCAGCAATCACATGCCCCAAGGCTCCATACTTTTTTGATTGGGGTTCATAAAATGTCAAGGTTCCAATTCCTGCTGCTGAATCGCGGATGTACAGTCCCAGCTTATATGTTTGTTCTTTTTTATCCTTAAGCGGCAACAGATTCGTTTCAAATACTTTCTTGTCGCGGCGAACGGCCACGCGCAGTGGTTTTTCTTTATGAGCTGCTTTCACAAATGTTCCGATATCCGCCATCTTTTCAACGGTTTGTCCATTGATTTTCGTAATGATATCTCCCACTTGAATGCCTGCCTTTTCCCCTGGGGATTGTTTGCCCTCTTTCGAATCGACAAGATGGTGCCCGACGACGAGAACACCGACTGAGCTCATTTTAATTCCTATAGACTGCCCGCCCGGAATCACTCTTATGTCTCGAATAGCCGACGCTTTTTCCTTTTTTAGCGGAAAACCGGCTAGCTCCAGCAGTTTTTCTTCTTTGGCAACGTTGGATCCCGTAACGGTCAGCACGCTGTCTTTATCAGTGGCCAGAGCAGAGATAGACGGAATGAACGAGGCAAGCATGAAGCATAATAAAATGGAAACAAGGAGAATTCCACCAGTGGTTTTGCTAAGTTTATTCTTTTTCAAACCGTTCACTCTCCTCGCTTCGAATCAGCCGCATTAATTGGGCCGTACATTTACTTTTTCCTTGAAGAACCTCATTTATTACGAAATTTGCTCCCATCCTTGGAGAGTAAAAGGCGAAATGCCAATGGAATCAACGGCAAAACCGCCAACGGCTGTCAGCGGTTTAAAGTAATGAAGCTATTTTAAAGAAGCAGCAAGCTCCAGCAGTTCTTTTGCGTGCTGCTTTGTTAAATCTGTCATTTCTACTCCGGAGATCATCCGGCCGATTTCTTTAATTTTTTCTTCATTTTCCAACGGTTTTACAAACGTTTTGGTGCGGCCGCCAGTCATCTCTTTGGAAATGTATAAATGGGTATCAGCCATGGCTGCCACTTGCGGCAAATGGCTGATGCAAAGCACTTGTGAATGGACGGCTATCTGATAAATCTTTTCACCTATAGCTTGCGCCACCCGGCCGCTGACGCCTGTGTCCACCTCATCAAAAATAATCGAGGTAACTCCCTGATGCTTGGAGAAGATGGTCTTCATCGCCAGCATCATTCTAGACAGTTCTCCACCGGAAGCCACTTTAGATAACGGCTTCAGCGGTTCTCCCGGATTGGTGGAGATGTAAAACTCTATGTCATCAAGACCATCTCTTCTGATGACCGGTCTTTCGTGTGCACTCTTTTCTCCATCTGCATGGAACTCAACGGAAAACACCGTCTTGTCCATATACAGCTGCTTGAGCTCCTGATGAACGGCCTTCATCAGTTTCTTTGCCGCTTGTTTACGCAAATAGCTGAGCTGCTGGCCTTCAAGCAATAAATCCTTTTTATACGCGTTCAATTCTGTTTGCATTTTCTCTAAATGCGTTTCCTTATTCATCAGCGTATCAATCTCTTCTTCAATCTCGGCGCCGTATTCAATGATCTCCTCAATGGTTTGCCCGTATTTTCTCTTTAATTGATTGATTTCATTTAGCCGTGTTTCAATTACATTTAAACGATCCGGATCGAATTCTAATTCGTCCAAAGCAGAGCTCGTTTGACGGGCAGCATCCTCAAGCGCATAGAAGCTTTCCGATACTGCCTCATAAACCGGGCGGTATTGGGGGTCAATTTCTGCTGCGGTTTCTAACTGATTCATGGCAAGTCCGACCCAGTCGAGCCCCTTCCCTTCTTCTTGCAAGGCAGAATAGCTTGTTTGCATGGACTCATAAAGCTTTCCAAAATTGCTGAGCTTCCGCTTTTCCTCCGAAAGCTCTTCATCTTCATTCAGCTTCAGTTCAGCTTTTTGGATTTCACCGAGCTGAAACTGCAGCAAATCAAGACGCTGAGCCATCTGCTGCTCATTTTCAGTGAGCTGGCGAATCATTTTTGCTGCGTTTTCATAACGCTTATAAACTTCTTCATAATTCTTCTTTGCCTGCATAACTTCTTGTCCGCCAAATTGATCAAGCAAACGCAAGTGCCGATGGGAATCCATCAGCTCCTGATGCTCATGCTGGCCGTGAATATCTACTAAAGTCGCCCCAATTTCCCGGAGAATAGCAATCGTTACCAGCTTGCCGTTCACGCGGCAAACACTCTTGCCATTCGCGGAAATTTCGCGGCGGATTACAACCATCTCTTCTTCAATCTCAATGCCGAAATTTTTTGCTTTCTGAACACAAGGGTGGCTGTCGCTTTCCAGAATAAACAGCCCCTCGATCTCGGACTTTTTTTCCCCATGCCGTACAAACTCAGCGGATCCGCGCCCGCCCGCCAGCAAATGAACGGCATCGATAATGATGGACTTGCCGGCCCCGGTTTCACCTGTTAACACGGTCAGCCCCTTTTCCAAAGACACATTTAATTCTTCAATGATGGCAAAATTGCGTATGGATAATTCCTGTAGCAATGTGTACTCACCCCATGTTATAGCATTTCTAAAAAGCGCTCAGATACAACAGATGTTTGCTCTGGAGCCCGGCAAATGATTAAGCATGTGTCATCTCCGCATATCGTTCCCATAATTTCTTCCCAATCCAGATTATCGATTAATGCTCCTACCGCCTGTGCATTTCCCGGAAGTGTTTTCATGACGACAAAGTGACCAGCCGCATCGATGCTGACAAAAGCATCAATAAGTGAACGCTTGAGCTTTTGAAGCGGGTTGAAGCGCTGATCGGCCGGCAAGCTGTACTTGTAGCGTCCATCCATCAGCGGCACCTTCACTAAATGAAGCTCTTTGATGTCGCGTGATACGGTCGCCTGGGTTACATTGTAGCCAAGTGCTTTCAAGCGATCGACTAATTCATCTTGTGTGTCGATTTCATGATTCGCAATCAGTTCTCTTATTTTAATATGTCGCTGGCCTTTGTTCATTGTCTTCACCTCTTAAAATGTATAAATATACTCGAATGTACATATAGTATCTTATTTTTTGCTGATTGTATAGCGCACCAAAGAAAGGAGACCGCCCAAAAGATGATATTCTGCCGGGCCGTCTCCTTTTGATTATTGCTTCTTTTTTTGTTTCAATTGTTCGTGCGCTTCCTTCACCACAGCATCAACCGGCAGCAGCAATGAATGACTTTCCGGCTCCTCAGGCTGCTTAGGCCAATGAAGATGGATCAAAAACTCAATATTGCCGTCGCCTCCCGTGATGGGAGAATAAGATAAGTTTCGAATGCTGTAGCCAAGAGAGTCCGCTAAATCAATGATTTTCTTTATGACCTGTCTGTGAACGCTGGCTTCTCTTACAATCCCCTTTTTGCCCACTTGCTCCCTTCCCGCTTCAAATTGCGGTTTAATCAGGGCGATGACATCGCTTCCCGGCAATAACAATGTTTTCAATACCGGCAATATTAAGGACAGAGAGATAAAAGACACGTCAATCGTGGCAAAGTCAGGGAGTCCGTTTTCCAAATCATCGGGCGTGACATAACGGAAATTTGTGCGCTCCATAACAACAACCCGCTCATCTTGGCGAAGCTTCCAAGCAAGCTGGTTATATCCGACGTCCAAAGCGTAGGAAAGCTTGGCTCCATTTTGGAGAGCACAATCCGTAAAGCCTCCTGTCGATGAACCAATATCTATCATCACTTTTCCTTTTACATTCACATCAAATTCCTGCAGCGCCTTTTCAAGCTTCAATCCGCCCCGGCTTACATAAGGCATCGTGCTGCCTTTGATTTGCAGCGGCGAATCCACCGGTATCTTCTCTCCCGGTTTATCAAGACGTTCTTCCTTTGAATAGACAAGACCGGCCATGACAGCACGCTTGGCTTTTTCTCTTGTCTCAGCTAATCCTCTTTCCACTAGCAAGACATCAATTCGTTCTTTCTTTACTTTCATGCTTACGCTCTTTTCTGTTTTATTGGTTTCATTGCCATAATCTTCCTAACGGCGTCTTCTTCCGTCAACCCGATTTCTTCTAAAAGAAGATCCACGCTGCCATGTTCAATGAATCGGTCGGGGATGCCCATGCGTTCAATGACATGGTCGAAGCAGCCGTGCTCTTGAGCAAATTCCAGAACAGCACTGCCAAATCCGCCTTTAAGAACCGCTTCTTCTATCGTTAAAATCGGCATGCCCGACTGTAAAATTGAAAGCAGCATATCATAGTCCATTGGCTTGATAAAACGGGCGTTGACAACTTTAACAGAAACCCCTTGCTTTTCGGCCGTTTTTGCGGCTTTTAGAGCGAGCGGAATCATCGTGCCAAACGTGAGAATCGCTGCGTCGCGCCCTTCCTTCAGCACTTCCCATGAACCGATGGGAATCTGCTGCAGCTCTTTATCCAGCGGTACGCCAAGACCGTTTCCGCGTGGAAAACGCATCGCAATCGGCCCTTCATCATATTGAAAAGCCGTGTATACCATATGCTGTCCTTCGTTTTCATCTTTTGGCATCATCAGCACCATGTTCGGCAAATGGCGCATAAAAGCAATGTCAAACACGCCTTGATGCGTCTCACCATCCGCCCCCACTAGCCCGGCTCGGTCAATCCCTATAAATACATTTAAATTTGGCCGGCAAATGTCGTGGACGACTTGATCATATGCTCTCTGCAAAAATGTTGAATAGATCGCCAAAAACGGCTTCATCCCTTGCGTAGCTAGTCCTGCTGCCACAGTCGCCGCATGCTGCTCAGCAATTCCTACATCAAACATGCGGTCAGGGAATTCTTCGGCAAAGCCCAGCAATTTCGATCCGACGGGCATTGCTGGAGTAATGGCCACAACCCGCTCATCCGTGCGGGCGATTCTTCTGGCTGTTTCACTGACGAGAGCGCTCCAAGCCGGCGGCTGATTAAGCGTTTTAATCAGCGTACCCGTTTCCATTTTGTAGGGGCCTGTACCATGCCAGGTTCCTTTTGTATCAAGCTCTGCTGGGCGGTACCCTTTGCCTTTTTTCGTAATCACATGAAGGATCACCGGTCCTTCTGTCTTTTTCGCATACTGCAGCTGTTCAAACAAATCTTCAAAATTATGTCCATCAATTGGCCCCAAATACGTAAAGCCCATCTCTTCAAAAAACATGCCGGACACAAATAAATACTTCAGGCTGTCTTTCAAGCGCTCGGCAGTCTGAGCCATTTTGCCTCCCACAGCAGGGATTTTCTTCAGCAGGGCTTCCAGTTCATCTTTCACCCAATTATACTTTCCGGCGGTGCGCAGGCGGCCGAGCACATTATGCAGCGCACCGACATTCGGAGCAATCGACATTTCATTATCATTTAAAATCACAATCATATTCTTTTTTTCATGCCCGATATGATTCAATGCTTCCAGCGCCATTCCTCCAGTGAGAGCTCCATCGCCAATGACCGGCACGATATACGATTGCTCTTTCTTCAGATCCCTAGCGATCGCCATGCCCATGGCGGCAGAAAGAGAGGTGGAGCTATGACCGGTTTCCCAGACGTCATGCTCGCTTTCCGCTGTTTTTGGAAACCCGCATAAGCCTTTGTATTGACGAAGTGTGCTAAATTGACCAGCCCGTCCTGTCAATATCTTGTGCACATAGGACTGATGACCAACATCCCACAGCAACTTGTCTTTCGGGCTGTTAAAACAGCGATGCAAAGCAATCGTTAACTCGACCACTCCAAGATTTGGTCCAATATGTCCCCCGGTTTTTGATAAATTCTCGATTAAAAAGCGGCGGATATCCGCGCTTAGCTCATTCAGTTCATCTATTGTCATATCTTTCAAAAAAGAAGGGTCTTTAATGGATAACAGATCCAATAGGATCACTCGCTTTCATTACTGTGTCTTTTCATCATTATAACTCAACCATTGCCTTTCACCACGGACAGACTTTCAAGGGACGCCGTTTGAAAAAATAGCCGCTAACACTAGGGCGTGGTAACGGCAGTCTGGTCAGAATAATATGGTCATTATATCACATGTCTGAATTGACAACAATTTTAGAGATGATTTTTATTGATCTCGGTTCGCAATTAACTCGGCAAGCTCCGCCAAAAGCTGAGTGTTTGTATTCGTCTGTTTAAGCGCGCTAAGAGCCTTGTCGATATGCTCTTGAAGCATGGCCTTTGTCCGAGGCATGCCGAGCAGATGGGGATAGGTGCTTTTAAGCTTAGCAGAATCGCTGCCGGCCGGTTTTCCCATTTTTTCTTCGGAGCCTTCGATGTCTAAAATATCGTCTTGAATTTGAAAGGCCAGGCCAATATGGTAGGCATAAGTCTGGAAATGCTTCTGCTGCTCTTTGGATGCCCCGGCTAAGAGCGCTCCAGCTGCAATGCTAAATGCCAGCAGGCGTCCCGTTTTATTGGTATGGATATATTCAAGCTCTTCCAGCGTTAATTGCTGGTTCTCTCCTTCCATATCGGCCATTTGTCCTGCTACCATGCCTTCCGGACCTGCAGCTTCAGCAAGAGAAGCGATCAATTGAACCTTTTGCCTGTCGGTGTAGACTTCAGACTGAGCGATTAATTGAAAAGCATAGGTTAAGAGAGCATCGCCAGCTAAAACGGCAGCGGCTTCTCCATACACTTTATGATTAGTCGGCTTTCCCCGCCTTAAATCATCATTATCCATGCTCGGCAAATCATCATGTATTAAAGAATAGGTATGTATCATTTCTAACGCAGCCGCAGCCTCTAAACCGAGTTGCGGTTTTTTTCCGAAAGATTCTAAAGTAGCCAGCAGCAGCAGCGGCCGCAGTCTTTTCCCCCCGGCCTGAAGAGAGTAATCCATCGCTTCTTGCAGCCGCGGCGGCGCTTGAATAGATGCAATTCGCCGAGCTAATTCTTTCTCCAGTTGCTGCTTATAGTTATCCATGAAAGCCGCTAAAGTCGCTCCCATCCTTATTCCTCCTCACCGACAGTGAAATCCTGCTCTCCGTTTTCTGTCATCAGCTTGGCTAGCTGATTTTCCGCATGGGTCAGTTTTTCATGGCAAAACGCCGAAAGCTTGATGCCTTCTTGGTAATAGCTTAAAGCCTCTTCCAAGGCTACATCTCCCTCTTCCAATTTCGTGACGATGGATTCTAACTTATCCATCGCTTCCTCAAAGCTGAGCTCTTTATTCTCCATTGCTTTTCACCTCAATTGATTGAATTTGACAGTGCAGGCTTCCATCCGTCAGCTGAACGGTCAGTTTTTCTCCAGCGGCTGCATCGCGGCTTGATTTAATTAATTGATTTCTTTCATTATAAGAAAGGCTATATCCGCGCTCCATCACTTTAAGCGGGCTGAGAGCATGCAGCACGGAAACCTTCTGCTTGAAGATTTCCTCCTTTGCTGTCAGCACTTGCTTCATTTGTTTCGCCAGCGCGTCATTTAAGCGATTCAGCCCCTCATAAGCCTCGCTGATTCTTCTTCTGGGATGACTCCGGTTTAATCGTCCTGACAGTTCCTCTATGCTTGAACGCGCCTGCTTCAAATGGATGAGCTGCTCGCAGGCAAGCTTTTCGTTCAAGCGATCCAGCCGCTCAGCCTGCTGACGATACAGCGCTTGCGGATTACGCATGATATAGGAGCCTTTCAAATTTTGATACCGCTTGCGCTCGCGGCGAATCTTCTCTGACATCGCCCGGTTCAGCCTGTTTTTTCGAACAGCTAGCTTTTCAAGCACTTCTTCAAGATGCGGCACGGCAATCTCTGCTCCGCCTGTTGGTGTAGGAGCCCGGCGATCCGCTGCAAAATCAGCGATGGTAAAATCCGTTTCATGGCCGACAGCAGAAATCACCGGAATATGAGATTGACGGATGGCCATAGCCACCTGTTCTTCATTGAACGCCCAAAGCTCTTCAATCGAGCCTCCTCCGCGGCCGACAATCAGGACTTCAGCTCGCTGGTCGCGATTGGCTGTGTTGATTGCGGACACGATGGACGGAGCCGCATTCTCCCCCTGCACCAAAGCTGGATAAACAAGAATTTCGGCGATTGGGTAGCGCCTTTTAATGGTCGTAAGGATATCACGAACTGCGGCACCCGTTGGGGAGGTCACGACCCCGATCGTTTTCGGATAGACCGGAAGCGGGCGTTTTTGGCTCTCATCAAACAGCCCTTTCTTTTCCAGCTTTTTCTTCAGCTGATCAAAAGCTAAGTATAATTCACCGATGCCGTCCGGCTGCATGGATTTGACATACATTTGATACTGTCCGCCTGATTCATACACGGTCACATCCGCTTTAATTAATACTTGCATTCCGTTTTCAGGGCGAAACTTCAGCATGCGGTTTGCGGATGAAAACATCACCGCTAATATTCTCGCTTTGTCATCCTTTAAAGTGAAATACATATGTCCGCTTGAATGACGTTTAAAGTTGGAAATTTCTCCCTTGACGAGCACATTGGTTAAATGCGGGTCGGCGTCAAATTTCCGTTTAATATATTTTGTTAAGGCTTTTACTGATAAGTATGGTTGTACTTCCATATGAAATTCCACCTTTTTGGTCAAGCTAAAAAAGCTGCCCTCCCATTATAACATGTTTGGAAGACAGCTTTAATATTGAGCACGCTTATTTAGAGTTTGCCATGGCTGCTTTTTGTTTGACAGACTGCACCGTGTTAAATAGCAGCATCGTGATCGTCATCGGGCCAACACCGCCTGGAACGGGTGTAATGGCTCCCGCTACCTGCTTTGCACTTTCAAAATCGACATCTCCGCAAAGCTTGCCGTTTTCGTCGCGGTTCATTCCCACGTCAATGACTACCGCGCCCGGCTTCAGGTCCTCTGCTTTTAAGAACTTTGCTTTTCCGACAGCAGCGATCACGATATCAGCTTGTCTCGTAAAGGCTGACAAATCTTTCGTTCTGGAATGGCAAACGGTCACGGTTGCGCTTTCTTTTAGCGCCAATAACGCTGCCGGTTTACCAACGATATTGCTGCGGCCGATGACCACCGCATGTTTTCCTTCTAAAGAGATGTTTTCCCGCTCAAGCATCTTGATAATACCGAATGGTGTGCAGGAATAAAACGCCTCTTTTCCAATGGCCATTTTTCCAACGTTAACCGGATGAAAACCATCCACATCTTTTTCTGGAGAAATCGCGTCAATGACCTTATCCTCTGAAATATGGGCTGGTAACGGAAGCTGCACGAGAATGCCATGGATATTGTTGTCCTGGTTTAATTCTTCCACTTTAGCCAGCAGCTCTGCTTCTGATAAATGAGCCGGATAGCGGTAGATCTCGGAGTGGATGCCCACTTCGGCACATGCTTTATCTTTGTTTCTCACATATGTTTGAGAGGCTGGATCCTCCCCAACTAAAATGACCGCTAAGCCCGGTGTTACACCATTTCTTTTTAGCTCTGCAACATCTTTCTTCAATTCCTGCCGAATGCTTTGCGCAATTGCTTTCCCGTCAATGATGGTTGCCGCCATGTTGTCTCCTCCTCACTTCTCATCCATGTAATAAAGAATCATGAATCCGCGATAATACTCCGTTAATGAACTTGCCGGAACGCTCATCGCTAAAATGCTTCGCCAATTCCACCGCTTCATTGATCGCTACTTTTGCCGGCACATCATCCAAATATTTCATTTCAAAAACAGCCAATCTCAAAATATTGCGGTCCACTTTCGCCAAGCGGTCAAAGGACCACTTTTCTAAGTTGGCCTTGATTAGCTCATCAATATCATTCAAATGGGAAGCGGTGCCCATTACTGCGCTTTGTAGATATTCATCATGCGGGGCTTCCTCCAAAACATTGCTGATGGCTTCCCGCGGATCGGCTCCGCTCATATCCATTTGATAGAGGGCTTGCAAGCTTTTCTCGCGTGCTGTACGTCTTTTCATTTATTAAAACTCCTTTTG
This sequence comes from Bacillus xiapuensis, assembly GCF_002797355.1. Lineage (GTDB taxonomy): Bacteria > Bacillota > Bacilli > Bacillales > Domibacillaceae > Bacillus_CE > Bacillus_CE xiapuensis. Next base: position 1,847,095 of record NZ_KZ454939.1, read on the forward strand.
CTTTTTCTGCATTATAAAAAGATAATAGCACAAAATGAAAAGAATACACATGTTCTTCTAAAAAAGAACCGCTTTTATTCCACTTTGAAATCAGGACTTTACACAATAAAGAGTTTCTTTTATCCTCTTCGTTCCCCGTTTCATTTTGAAGGGGAGGGCTTGCCGCACCGTGTATACATGCAAAAAAGACTGACCCCGCTATAGCAAGCGCGATATCCCTTGCCTTGGGTCAGCCTTTTCCATTCAAGCCTTGCGAATCTGCGTTCGCATTACCAGCCGGGGGAGAAGACGCGGATAACAGCCATCGCCTGTATCCTGACCCGCCTTACTCTTCCGTCGTCTGATCGCTTTCCGTATGCTTAGTGTCAAATTGAATGCCCACAACATGAATGTTCACTTCATCTGCTTCAAGTGCGGTCATATTTAACAGCGCTTGACGGATATTATCCTGAACCTTCTGAGCGACAACAGGAATGGAAATACCAAAAGCAACGATGCAATAGACATCGACCTTGATCCCCTCTTCGGTCAGCTCTACACGCACTCCCTTGCCGTGATTTTTCTTTCCTAGCCGTTCAACTACGCCTGCCGCAAAGCTTCCGCGCATTTTTTCTACGCCCTCTACTTCTGACGCGGCAATGCCCGCAATGACTTCAATGACTTCCGGAGCAATTTCAATTTTCCCCAGACCATTCACGCCATTGCTCATTTCTAAAACTTGATTTGCTGTTTGGCTGCTCTCACCCATACATCAGCACCTCCTTGTAATATTTATTATGACTTCATCACTTCGTACATTTCAAGAAACTTTGTGTTAAATTCGCCTTCCACAAACTTTTCATGCTCCAGCAATCTTAAATGGAAAGGAATGGTCGTGTGCACACCTTCAATGACAAACTCGCTTAGCGCACGCTTCATCCGCGCGATGGCTTCTTCCCGCGTTGAACCATAAGCGATCAATTTAGCAATCATGGAATCGTAAAAAGGCGGTATCATATATCCCGGATAAGCCGCTGAATCTACGCGAACCCCAAAGCCGCCCGGAGGCATATACGCTGTAATTCTCCCCGGAGAAGGCATGAAGTTTTTCTCCGGATTCTCAGCATTAATCCGGCACTCTATCGCCCAGCCGTTAAATTCAATATCCTTTTGCTGATAAGACAGTTTCTCACCGGAAGCTACACGAATTTGTTCTTTGACAAGATCGACGCCTGTGACTAATTCCGTGACAGGGTGCTCCACTTGAATGCGCGTATTCATTTCCATGAAATAAAACTGCCGGTTCTGATAATCATAAATAAATTCTACTGTTCCTGCACCTGTGTAATCAACTGCTTGTGCGGCTTTTACAGCTGCCAGCCCCATCTCTTCTCGAACCTTCGCATCGAGGGCAGGAGACGGTGTTTCTTCCAGCAATTTTTGCATCCGCCGCTGAATGGTGCAGTCCCGCTCTCCTAAGTGAATCACATTTCCGTGAGTATCTGCAAGCACTTGAATTTCCACGTGGCGAAAGTCTTCGATGAATTTTTCCAAATAAACGCCCGGGTTTCCGAAGGCCGTTGCGGCTTCTTGCTGGGTCATATTGATGCCCTTCTCCAATTCTTGACGGTTGCGGGCTACGCGGATGCCTTTTCCGCCGCCGCCGGCGGTCGCTTTAATAATAACTGGATAGCCGAGGCGTTCTGCAACAGATATTCCTTCTTCAACCGATGGAATAATGCCGTCTGATCCTGGAACAATCGGCACTCCGGCTTTCTCCATTGTATCGCGCGCCACATCCTTCGTTCCCATTTGAGTAATCGCTTCCGGGGAAGGACCTACGAATACAATGTTGCACTCCCGGCAAAGCTCGGCAAAATCAGCGTTTTCTGCTAAAAAGCCATATCCTGGATGGATGGCTTGACAATTAGTTAATTTAGCAACACTTACAATATTCGTGAAATTCAAGTAACTGTCTTTTGAAGCAGTCGGTCCAATGCAGTAGGCTTCATCTGCCAGTTGAACATGGAGAGCTTCTTTATCTGCTTCGGAATAGACAGCCACCGTTTCTATGCCGAGCTCTTTGCAGGCGCGGATGATCCGCACAGCAATTTCCCCGCGGTTGGCAATCAATAATTTGTTAATCATTCCGATCTCTCCTTATTGAGGCTTTACTGAGAATAAAGGCTGACCGTATTCAACTAATTGGCCGTCCTTCACAAGAACCTCTACAATTTCCCCTTCAACTTCCGCTTCGATTTCATTAAAGAGCTTCATCGCTTCTACAATGCAAACGACTGTACCGCTGGATACTTTAGAGCCCGGTTTGACATAAGCCTCAGCATCCGGAGTCGGTGACTGATAGAACGTTCCCACCATAGGGGAAGTGATCATATGTAAATGGTCATCGCTTTCATTCGATTTAGGTGCTTCCGGTACCGGAGCTTCTTGCACAGTTGGCTTTCCTTCCAGCTTGTCCGCCGTTTTCACCTGCGGCGCTTCTGCCTTCGGTGCCTCTTGAGTGACTGGCGCTACCGAATAGACTGCCCCTTTGTTCTTTTTCATTTTTACTTTGCTGCCGTCTGATTCAAAAACAAACTCATCGATCTCAGATTGATCAACAAGCTTAATTAATTCTCTGATTTCCTGTATTTTCATTACTGACACCCCTTGAATGGTTATGACTAGATACTAATATCTTACGATAACACCCAGTGAAAATTCAACTTTAATTATTGTCAAGCACTCTATTCCTTTATTCTATCCCTTTTCTATCAAAGATGAAATATAAAATAAAAATAAATTTAAAATATTCCTTCAATTAATGTTTTTCCATATATTGTGCGGAATGTTTGCTGAAATACAGGCTGTCGGAAAGAGGAACAAAAGATAGCACTGCAATGAACTGCTGCATCGTGCAGCCCCGGATCAATCGGGCATCTGCGTATAGCGGCTTCCCACTCAGGACCTTCAGTTTCCCCCTCCATCCTTAAAGCGGAAGTCTTGCGGCACTTCCACTTCCATGCGGAATAAAAAAAGCCCTCTTGCGAAAAGAAGGCTTGAGTGTCACCGCATTATTTCACCGGCTGGAATTCTACAGCGACAGGCTGCTGCTTGCCAAGCTCGTCCTTTGCGAGACGAATGATTTCGTTGGCCGCTGCCGCTGAATGCTGCTCAGCTGATTTGACTGTAATCCTAATATTGTCACCGTCTGCGCGAACAAGGGCGTCTTTATATCCCTTGGACTTGATTAATGTTTCTAAAACACTTTCCTTTGTAGAAAGCTGCGTTAACTGCTCCATTTCTTCATAAGCGGTATTTTTATCCTCTACCGATAATTCTGCTGAAGCGACTTTTGCGGTCAGCTCTTCTTTCAATTTATTGCGTTCATCCTGCATTTCTAAACGGAGCATATCAAACGCCTCATCTCCAGCTGCTTCGGTCACCACCTCGGCTTGCTGTCCCCCTGTTTCTGTCCCCTTATCTGGCATAGCCGTCTCAGGCTTATCACCATTTGTTTCCGTCGGTACAGCTTCTTCTTGATTTTTTGTTGCGACCTGCGGCGAGAGCTGTTCAGGTGAAGTAATGTAATAAACAGAAAGCACCACTACTAAACTGACCATTGTCAGTAACCAGACTGTTTGTTTTTTCAATAGCATTTAAGCATCCTCCCTTGGTTTTTTTGGCATAACCGCCACGCGGTGGCTTGGAACATTCAACACCCTTGTAACCGACTCAATGACCCATTTCTTCACTTGGATGTTTTCCACTCCTTCAGCTACAACCAGCACGCCGCGAATCTCTGGCCTTTTCATTTCCAGAATGACCGGCACATCTCCATCTGCTTCTTTCACCATGACTAAATCTTCTTCTCTTGTTTGGTCCGTAACGACTCTTTCCCCGCCCTTCTGATCCTTCTCTTTTGTTTCTTGGGATTTGACAGCCGTATTTTTTTCCAAGACTTTCTTTTCGCTAGCTTCTATATTGACTACAACCGTCACATTGCTGACTCCCGCCATTTGCTCAAGCGCAGATTGAAGTTCTTTTTCATAAGCTGTTTCGAAGTCCTTTGAGGAGGGCTGAAGCGGTTTGTTTTCTTTTGTCCCGCTTGAATCCTGCTGAAGATTAACAGCAGGAATCCCCCCTTGATCCTTCAAGTCGCTAATGAACATAAAGCCGATGCCTAAGATCGCCACAATCACCAGCCATTTGGCTCTTTGAACCCCTTTCTCTCCACCGTTTTTTTTGGACGGGAATAAGGATTGCAGCCATTCCATACGGTTTTTGCGGTCACTCAAGGCTGTCCCCCCTCCTCTATCATATGAATATTCAATTGTTCCGCCGGAATATTCCATGTTTTTGAAAGAAATAAAAGCAGTGACTGATCTTTATTCTCCCCGCCGCCTGAACGAGCGGATGAATGAATTACCACTTCATCTACAGCGTGATGATCCCCGGAAGCAGATGAAGTTAAATAGACATCGACTTTTTCAATCTTTGTAGGAAAATCACCCTGCCATTCCCGGACTTCAATTTCTAAATCAACAATGCTCTTTTGAAATGTAAGGTTCAGTTCACTTTCCGCCATCACCCTCAGCTGCTGCTCGCTGTTTTTTACAATAGCCAGCTTTCTTGAATCATCCAGCCGCTCTTTTTTTCTATTCATTTCTTGCTCCATTTGACGGTCATTCACATACTTGGCCGCCCACCCGTTTAGCTCTTTTTCCATATCGACAGAAAACAGTTTCCACAGCGGCGTCAGCATTACAAATAGCAGGAGAAGCCCGATGACAAATTTTGCATACTTTTGAAAGGACGATGACGGCAGAAGCATATCGACCACGACCGCCAATAAAATAAAAGCCAGTACTTTACCGAGCCATTCAGATAAAAAAGCCATATCTGTCTATCCTTTCTTCAGCGGATCATCATTGTTACATTACTAGCAGTCACCAGAATGACAATGGATAGAAAAAACATGAAGGAAACGATCGCAAGCGCTGCAAATACATAGGTCATGTTTTTGCTGATGATGTCCAAGCAGTTTACGATCGTTTGATCACCCAGCGGCTGAAGAAGTGCCGCCGCCACTTTATATATCATAATCAGCACAAAAATTTTCAGCGCCGGAAAAGCGGCAATCAATAAGAGGATGCCTGCTCCAGCAAGGCCGATTGTATTTTTCAATAATAAAGAAGCGCTCATTACTGTGTCTGCCGCTTCTGTAAACATCCGCCCGACTACGGGAATAAAGTTCCCCGCCATAAACTTCGCTGTGCGAATAGCCAGCCCGTCCGTAACCGCCGCAGCCGTTCCTTGAACCGAAACTACCGCTAAATAAACCGCCATAAAGACACTTAACAATCCGACACTCCAGCGGCGAAGCATGTCGGACAGCTTTGTCGCCTTGTAATTTTCTGATAATAAACTAACCATGCTAAGCAGCGTGGAAAACAGCAGCAAAGGCAAAATTACTTTCTGGACTAACACACCGCTAATATTCATCAAAAACAACAGAAAGGGATGAAAGAGTGTTGCCGAAATAGCGCCTCCTGTTGAAGCAAGCAGCGCTAATAAAACCGGAACGAGCGCGATCAAAAATTGCACCATGAAATCCACAGCTTCAACGGCATAATTCATGGTTAAGCGAAAGCTGTTGAATGCGAGAATCAACAGGACCATAAGCACAATTCCCTGGGCCGTCTTACTTACTGCTCCTTGTTCAAATGCGTTTTGAATAAGCTGCAGAAAAACGGAGAAAACCGTTAATAAAATTAGCATGCCAAGCAATTTTCCATTAGCTGTAAGCTCATGAAAAATAAATTTCATCAACCCTTTCGCCCATGCTCCCGGAGAAAAAGGCTGCCCCTCTTTCATGACGTCTGTCAGCGATCCTTTCTCTGTTTCCGGTAAATACTGGCCATACGTTTTCACTATACGATCCCAATGCGCGGTTAACTCACGGATGCCTAATTGATCCATTTGCTCTTCTGCCAATTCTTCTAAATCGGGGCGTTTCACTTCTTCTTGTGCGTGTGCGGAATAAGATGCGCTCATCAATAAAAGTACGAGCAGGAAAACGATATGCCTGTTCCGCCCCATACGATTCACCACCCATTGCTTAAGCTTTTTTTATGTTCCAGGCAACATAGCTAGTATCGTTTCGATCAGCAGCGTCATAATGGGCACCGCCATAGATAAAATAATGACTTTTCCTGCCAGCTCCATCTTCGTTGCCAGCGCTTCCTGTCCGGCATCTCTTGTCATTTGCGAAGCAAATTCAGCAATGTACGCCACCCCTATGATTTTGAGAATTGTTTCTACATAGACAAACTCTATTTCTGCACGAGCAGCCAGCTTTTTGATCATGAAAATAATCTCCGCCATCCTTCCTGCCAGAAACAGGAACAGCCCGCAGCCCACGAACAAAACAAGCAAAAAGGCATAAACTGGCTGCTGCTCTTGAAGCAAAAGCGTTAATAATACCGTTACTAGAACAATGGAAGCTATTTGTAAGATTTCAATGGCTTTCCTCTCCCGTCATTGAAATAAAAACACATCTTTGATTTTGTCGAATAGCTCTTCTACCACCGATGCCACCATAAAAAGAACATAAATGAACCCAAATAAAGTAACCCACTGCGCATATTCTTTTTTGCCCACTTGCTCTAATATCGTATGGAGGAATGCGACGACCAGACCGACGCCCGCTATTTTGAATATCACTTCCACTTCAATACCCATTCCTGTCCTCCTTTTCTGCTATAACAGCAGCAGAACGATTAACAGCCCCCCCATAATGCTCAAGCTTCTGGCCAGCTTGCCGTAACGCTTTTGAGCATCATCCGCTTCTCGTTCTTGGCGCTCCAAATGGTTTATCGTTAAAATGATTTGTTTTTGCTCGGTCTGCCGGTCATGTTTTCCTACCGTTTGCCCGAACGCCAGCAAAATGGAGCGCTCTTCCTCTTTTAACGCCGTTTGCGGCCAAATTGCTGCCAAGCTTTTCTCCCAAGCAGCGGCCGCATCCATATCCGTTGTCGTCAGAAGCTCACTAAAAGAAGAAAAAAGCAAGGAAATCGGCGGAGCTAATCGCTCGGATAACTTTCGCGAGGATTCATGCAGCGGTGTAAAACCATATACAATCTCAGCTTCTAACGATTGCAGGGCAGACTTCAGCATCCTAATCTGCTTCGGGCGATCACTCAGCTTTCTTCCTTGCTCTGCCCCGATCCAAAAAGCAGCGAGCAAGATCAATGAAGCGCCCATCCACTTCATGTGACAGCTTCCTCATTCAGATTTAATCGCTTTCCGTTAGGGTCGCGAACGGCCATTGCCCGCTTGCCGTTTCTCACTTCTAACTCAATAATTCTTTCAAAAGCCCCGCTGGTTACCATCGATTTAATCATTGGGCGCTGAGCCGCTTCCTTTAAATTAGCGCCGTGGGCAGTAGCCATTAAAGCAATCCCCGCATGGATCGCTTCAGAGACGGCTTGTCCGTCTTCCTCTCTGCCGATTTCATCTGCAATTAAAACATCCGGGCTCATTGATCGGATCATCATCATCATCCCCTCCGCTTTTGGGCAGGCATCCAGTATATCTGTCCGCAAACCGACATCGAGCTGAGGGATGCCTTTGACACAACCGGCAATCTCGGAACGCTCATCAACAATCCCCACTTTAACCGGCAGTATCCCCATCGTTTCTTCCCCGCTCCCTGCTGCTCTTGCTAAATCTCGAAGCAGCGTAGTTTTGCCGGATTGCGGCGGGCCGATCACTAATGTGCTCTTCCACTTGTCATCATACAGATGGGGGATCAGCGGCCGGCAAACCCCCATCCTCTCCCGGGCAATCCGCAGATTAAACGAAGACAAATGGCGCAATGCCTTCACCTTTCCTTGTTCTAATACGACCTTTCCAGCTAGTCCGACTCGATGCCCGCCTTCTATCGTTACATACCCGCATCTTAACTCCTCATCGAGTGCATAGAAGGAGTGTTTGCTCAATTTATTGATCAGCGCTTGTCCTTCCTCTGACGTCACGACATGGGGAAGAAAGTGAACCTGATCCCCAACGACTTCCATCGGCCGCCCGATTCTTATTCGGATTTCTTCCATGTTTAATTTGACCGGTGCAGGCAGGCTTGCAATGGTTTCCTTTAACGCCGGCGGCAAATATGACAGCAGCACATCGATTGAAACCACCTCCTTTTCCTTCTCTTTTTATTCAATGTATGTTTTTGATTTCGAGATATGCCGGTCACTAAAAAAGAAATGAGCCCCAAAGAAAACCCTTGAGGACCCATTTCCATCTCCTTACCGCTTATCTAATTTTTCCTCTGATCCATTTCTGAAAATCCGAACAAACAGAGCGTCATACGCTTACAAAGGATTGTAATAAAACCTTTATGCTCTACAGCCAGCTTTAATTTATTAGGATTTGGTGAATTTTAACATTGATAATCACTTCAAAAACAAGGGAAATTCCATTTATCAAGGCTTCCTATTGTTTTCCAATTAAGGTCAGGCTTGGGGATTTGCCCGTATACTTTAACGCATTTCTAAACGATTTGCTCATCTTGATGCTTACGAACATTTGTTTCCGACTTGAATTATATCAAGAATTCGGCGCATACTAAATAGCAACATTTACCTTAAAAGAGCCATAAAAAAAGCTATTCCCTTACAGGAATAGCCTTCTCCCTTTATTTATGCGCGGGAAACGTAGCTGCCGTCATCCGTATTGACAACGAGCACATCTCCTTCATTCACGAAAAATGGAACCTGAACAATTAGTCCCGTCTCTACCGTTGCGGGTTTCGTGCCTCCTGAAGCGGTATCCCCTTTAATGCCGGGCTCTGTTTCCACCACTTTCAGTTCAACCGTATTAGGCAATTCGATTCCGATGGTTTCAGATTGATACATCATGATCGAAACTTCCATATTTTCCTTTAAAAATTTTAACTCGTGCTCAATTTGCGAGGAGGATAGCTCAATTTGTTCATAAGATTGATTATCCATGAAAACATGCTGATCGCCGCTAGCATATAAATATTGCATTTTACGGTTGTCGATCTGAGCCTTTGCTACTTTCTCACCCGCGCGGAATGTTTTCTCTTGAATAGCTCCTGTGCGCAGATTGCGAAGTTTAGAACGGACAAATGCCGCGCCTTTTCCTGGCTTTACATGCTGAAATTCAACGACGCGCCAAATGCCGCCGTCCACTTCAATGGTTAATCCTGTTCGAAAGTCATTTACTGAAATCATCTTGTCGTCCTCCTATATCATCAAAGAATGATTAAGTCTTTAGCAGAATGTGTGAGCGGTTCATTTCCCGTTTCGGTGATCAATGTATCGTCTTCAATGCGCACACCGCCCACTCCAGGCAAATAAATTCCCGGCTCCACTGTTATCGCCATTCCCGGTTGCAGCACCTTGCTTGAACGGACGGAAAGGCTCGGCTCTTCATGAATTTCAAGACCAATCCCATGGCCTGTCGAATGACCAAAGCAGTCCCCATATCCATGTTCAGTAATATAGTTGCGGGTGATCGCATCGGCTTCTTTCCCTGTCATTCCTGCCTTAATTTCAGACATGCCTTTTAACTGGGCATCTAAAACGACCTGATATACTTCCTTAAGCTGATCAGGGGGATTTCCTACAGCAATCGTCCGCGTGATATCTGAAACGTAGCCTTTATAATAGGCACCGTAATCAAGCGTTACCATGTCCCCTTTTTCAATAACCTTGTCGCTGGCAACGCCATGAGGCAAGGCCGAGCGTTTACCGGAGGCTACAATGGTGTCGAAAGAGGAAGAGGTCGCGCCACACTTTCTCATAAAGAATTCAAGTTCATTGGAAACCTCAAGCTCCGTCATTCCCGGTTGAATAAATTCAAGAATATGCTTGAACGCCGCGTCAGCAATTTCGGCAGCTTCCTTTAATATCTTAATCTCTGAACTGTTCTTTATCAAGCGCAAGTTTTCAATCAGACCGCTCACTGGCACCATTTCCGCTTGAATTAAGTTTTGCAGCACTTCATACGATTGAAACGTGACATATGCTTTCTCAAATCCAAGCCGCCGGATAGATAAATCCGCTGTTTGCCGGGCAATCTCTTCAAGGAGCGTACCTTTCTGCTGCACAATATTAAAATCCCGCGCCTGGTTTTGGGCCTGTTCAGTGTAACGAAAATCTGTAATAAATACGGCAGCTTCTGCAGTGACGACCGCCGCGCCTGCCGTCCCTGTAAAGCCGGTTAAGTACCGGCGGTTATAAGGGCTCATGACGAGTATGCCATCGAGCCGGTCTTCCTTCAATTGTTCACGAAGCTTCTCTAATTTTCTCATTTCATTCACTCTCCCCTGTATGTATGAGTGCCAGCAAGGCATATTCATAACCGCTGAATCCTAAACCGGTAATTTGCCCTCTCGCTGCGGGAGCGATCACCGACTGATGGCGGAATGGCTCCCGCTTATGAATATTGCTGATGTGCACTTCGATTACCGGCACAGCAATGGAAGCGACCGCATCCCTTAATGCGTAGCTGTAATGAGTGAAAGCTCCGGGATTAAAGATGATCCCATCAATCCCTTCATCCTCCGCCTGATGGAGGCGGTCAATTAACGCACCTTCATGGTTGGATTGAAAGGCAGTAACGGCTGCACCCGCTTGGCGCCCTTTGGCAACTAGCCGGTTTTCAAGGTCCTTTATTGTTTCAGTCCCGTAAATTTCTGGCTCTCTTTTTCCCAACCGATTTAAATTTGGACCATTCAGCACTAAAATTTTTTTCATTTTGCTCCCCGTCCCTAAAAATAGTTACACGAACATTCTAACATATTTCCTTTGCTTGCAACCACTTACTCATCCTTGCTGAACTGCTGCGGTATTCTCTTGTGATGCTCATACCCGTAGGATATAGAGTATCCGATAAATAAGCCGAATAGCAGAAACAAACAAAGGGTCGTAGAGAGTGTGTCGTTATTCATCGTTCTCCAGGAAGGGACCGATTGAAACAGCGGGTGAGCCACCATAAATAGAATTACCCATAATCCAACACCAAACCACACCCCCGTCCATGGGGTTTTCTTTTTTCTAAAGAGAGCATAATATATCACGGCTGCGATCACGGAACAAACAACATAAAATAGAATTCCTGCCGCCATTTTTAAATAGCCTTTTTTCAGTTCACCCAACTGAACATATTTAAGTGCGGCGTTCGGATCAATATCTATAAAGTTTAAGTACCAGACAAGCTCTGTGATCGCTCCCCAAAGCAGACCGCCGTATAAACCAATGAACACGGCATTTTTCAGCGGGAAATGGGATTTGTTTTCTCGGCTGCTTTCAGTTTTCATATAAACCCTCCATCTTTCCTAATTAAAATTTCAGAGAAAGCTGTATTTATTGAGTCATTCAGCTTTTATTTTTGCTTAATAGCGGCTAGAATATGTATATAAGACCTTGATCTTTAATCGACGAAAGAGGGTATTTCATGAGTGAACAAAAGCCCGTTTATGGAGGGCAAGCTGTTGTCGAAGGGGTAATGTTTGGCGGCAAGCATCATACGGTCACCGCTGTGCGCCGCAAAGATCAATCCATTGATTACTTCCATTTGCCGAGAACTCCGAAACCAGCTTTGCAAAAACTAAAGAAAATCCCGTTTTTGCGGGGAATCATCGCCATCTTGGATGCAGCGGCGACCGGATCCAAGCATTTAAACTTTTCGCAGGAACGCTATGAGCTAGACCCTGGTGAAGAAGAGCAAATGAAAGAAGGGGCTGAACCGTCTAAGCTGACGATGGTATTCGGGGTAGCCGCTGTGGGCGTGCTTTCTTTTTTGTTTGGAAAGTTTATTTTCACAGTCATCCCTGTTCTTCTGGCCGATCTCACCCGCCCCGTTTTCCCTGGCGACTTTGCGCAAATCTTAATTGAAAGCTTTTTTAAGCTGCTGCTTCTGCTCGCCTATATTTACTTCATCGCTTTAACTCCGATGATTAAGCGGGTTTTTCAGTATCATGGCGCTGAGCATAAAGTCATTAATGCCTATGAAAGCGGAAAAGAATTGACTGTTGAAAATGTGCAAGCTGCTTCCCGGCTACACTACCGCTGCGGCTCCAGCTTTATCTTATTTACAGTGATCGTCGGCCTCTTTGTTTATACGCTAGTGCCGACAGAACCCCTTTATGCAAGAATATTGAACCGACTTGCTTTAATTCCCGTTGTCCTTGGCATCTCTTTTGAAGTTCTGCAGTTTACCAACAAGCTTCGCGACGTTCCAGTATTGCGTTTTCTCGGTTACCCAGGTCTCTGGCTGCAGCTCCTGACTACGAAAGAACCAGCAGATAACCAAGTTGAGGTGGCGATTGCTTCCTTTAAAAAGCTGTTAGATTTAGAAGAAAGCAGCCAAAAAGGGTTAAACTCAGAGAGAATTGTCTAAAATGTAATAACAGCTTCTTTAAAAGCTCGTTAGGAGGTGGCTAATTTGACAACCCGCACAGTCATTGCCTATGCATTTATTGGACTTGCCGCTATTGGCCTCGTTTCTATGGTGCTGTCCTCTCCCGGCGCTTTAACCCGGCAGCTCATCATTTTAGCAGTTACCGCCGCTGCCATCTACCTGCTCTACCGCTTTGTCATGAGAAAGCAGGTTAGCGGCAACAGCGAAGATAAGGCATTTACCAAAGCAGCCAGACAGTCGAAGAAACGCTTGAAGAACCGTCATCACTCCTCTTCCGTTCCGGCTTCTTCTCAAAAAAAGAAAGCAGTCCGCAGAAGATCGGCCGCTCATTTGAAAGTAATTGACGGAAAAAAAGGCAAAAAAAACAGCCGGGCGTCCTCTTAGCCCGACAGTCAATAACACCAGCTTTTAAAAAAAGCCTTCGCGTAGTCGCGCCCTGTTTGAATAAGGGCGTGTTTTTTTTCATCTGTTAAATTAAAATCCGTAACGGAAGTACCGCTGACGGGAATAAAGATAATGTTCTTCTCATGCCGTCTGGAAATGTAGCGGGCATCATGAGCATCCTTCATCGTATGAAATAACGCACCGAATAAGTCCGTTCCCGTTTTAACCTGCCTCGGTAGCCCCTTTGTTTTGGTAATTAATTTCACGCCCAAGACCGGGCGCTTTTTCTTTTTGTCCTCTTCATCGAACAACCAGATGGGAAAGTTGCTTAAAACACCGCCATCCACGACCAAGGATTTTGCGTTTATTTTTACCGGCTGAAAAAAATAAGGCAGTGTACAGCTCATTCGCACAGCGCGCGCAACCGAAAAACTAAGCGGGTCTTTATTATAACTGGGCAAGTCATCCGGAAGCGTCAGCAAGCGGCCGTTCGTAATATCCGATGTAATGACACGCAGAGATTCGGGGGCGAGATCGCCGAAGGTCCGGATCCCTTTTGCCGCCAGCCTGTCCTCGAGCCACTGCTCAAGCTTCTTTCCTTTGTACATCCCTAGCTTATAATAGATTTTCAGCCATCTCACAAGCGGAATGTCCAAGTAGACATCGTCAAGCAGCTGTTTTCCGTCAACCTCAAACATCAGCTTTTTAAGCTCTGCGCTTGTATATCCTGCCGCAATAAAAGCGGCCATAATTGCACCGGCACTCGTTCCCGCCAGCCTGACGAACGACAGCTTTCGCCTTTCTATCTCCTCATAGGCGCCAACTAACGCAAACCCTTTAATTCCGCCTCCTGAAAACACACCATCAATCCGCATTAGTTCGCTCTCCTCTCTTCGCCCTGCTTGTTATATATGTAAGCAGGCAAGAGCTGTCCTAGAAGCGGAATTTTCTCAAAAGCTGTCGGCATCCCCGCCATGCCTATATGACATAGGTCTGCACCTGTACAGTTCTTGCTAAAAAAACGAGCGCCGGCTCAAAGCGGCAGCTCGTTCGTGTCATTTTATAATCCGCATTTTAATTGTGCGCCGCAATTGGTGCATGTATTGCAGCCGCCCATTTCTTCAACGGTTCCTTTGCGGCAGACAGGGCATGTATTGCCGACTTCACTGCCGATCGTGACATTCGTTGAACGGACATCTTGAATGGTATCAACAAGCACAACATGATTCTCGTTTTCTTTCGGGACTGCTTCTGTGTCAGAGAAATCATTTTCTTCTGCTTTGAGTGTAAGTACTTGAGAGTCGCGGCTGCCGTCCACATAAACGGTTCCGCCTTTTGCTCCTCCCTTATACAAACGCTCATACACTTGCTGTACTTGTTCAACTGTATATCCGCGCGGCGCATTCACCGTTTTGGAAATGGAGCTGTCAATCCAGCGCTGAATCACGCACTGAACGTCCGCGTGCGCCTCAGGCGATAAGCTCATCGCTGTTACAAACCATTCAGGCAATTGGTCAGGATCCGCTTCCGGATGACGATCCAAATATTCTTTGACGATGTCGGCCTTCACTTCGATAAACTTGCCTAAACGGCCGCTGCGGTAGTACGTAAAGGAGAAGTATGGCTCCAAACCGGTTGACACGCCAACCATCGTTCCTGTGGAGCCGGTCGGTGCCACTGTCAATAAATGTGAATTGCGAATTCCATGCTTAAGGACCGATTGGCGCACCTCTTCCGGCATTTTTTTCATATAACCAGTGTTGATGAAAGCTTGTCTTAAGCGGTGTGTCTCTTCTTCCGTTTCGCCCTCAAGAAATGGAAAGCTGCCTTTTTCCTGCGCCAGCTTCACCGATTCTTTATAAGCCGTTACCGCAATCGTTTCAAAAACTTGATCCACTAGTTCATTGCCCTCTGGAGAGCCGTATTCCTTCTCACAGTAAATTAGCAAATCCGCCAGCCCCATTACACCGAGACCGACACGGCGCTCTCCTAAAGCCTGCTTTTTGTTCTCATCAAGAAAATATGGAGTCGCATCAATGACGTTATCTTGCATCCGAACACCGACAGCAACCGTTTTTTTCAATTTTTCAAAGTCTACAGTCTTCTTTTCTTTATCCGCCATTTCCGCTAAATTCACAGCTGCGAGGTTGCAGACAGAAAACGGGGCAAGCGGCTGTTCACCGCAAGGATTTGTAGCTACTACTTGCTGGCCGTACGCTTTGGCATTCGTCATTTCATTGGCATTGTCAATGAAGAAAATGCCGGGCTCGGCAGAATACGTTGCACAAATATTAATCAGATTCCATAATTCGCGGGCGCGGATTTTCCGGTATGTGCGAACAGCATGTCCCTGCTTTGCCCATTCACGAACATCCCCGATTTTATGCCAGTTCTCATTATAATTATCCATTTCTTCTTTGCTGTACGTTTCAACCGCAGGGAAACGCAGTTCATATTCTTCATCTTTCTCCACGGCTTCCATGAAATCATTCGTTAAACAAATGGAAATGTTAGCCCCCGTTAAAAACTCAGGGTGATGTACCGTGTAGGTTCCGCCTGTGCGCAATTTCTCCTCTGCTTCCGCGATGATTTCCGGGGTGAAACCGCCGTAGCCGGGGATGTTTTTATAATTGATAACCCCTTGATACATCGCTTTTTCCCGTTCCGACAGCGGTTTAAATTTCAGCTTATCCTGCGCTGCTTTTTTGATTTGTTCATCTTCCGTGTTTTCGATTAAGAACCGCAGAATTCGGGGATTCTGCATTTTGGAAATAATAAATTCTACGATATCCGGGTGCCAGTCCGCCAGCATGATCATCTGAGCGCCCCGGCGGGATCCTCCTTGCTCCACTAGATGCGTGAGCTTGGCGATATCATCCAGCCAAGAGACAGAACCGGAAGACTTGCCGTTGACTCCTTTAGCCAGCGTATTGCGCGGGCGCAGCGTAGAACCGTTCGTGCCGACGCCTCCGCCCCGGCTCATGATTTCCATCACTTGCTTGCGGTGCTCCGATATGCCTTCCCGCGAATCCTGCACAAATGGCATAACATAGCAGTTGAAGTATGTCACGTCTGTTTTTGCACCAGCTCCGTATAGAACACGTCCAGCCGGAATAAAGTGTAAGCTAACAAGCTCCTGATAAAACTTTTGAAACCACTCTTTTCGTTTCTCTTCTGTTTTTTCTGCAGCCGCAAGACCGGTTGCATTTCGCAAAGCAATTTGCTCATAAAAGATCTCCAGCGGCTTTTCAATGACATCAAGAGAGCGGCGGACGATGCCGCTTTCCCGTTCTTGAGGATGATCAAGAGCACTGCGGAATTCCTCTTCCACCCTCACTTCCGCTTTCTTTTCTTGCCAGTCGATGCTTGTAATGAACCCCAAGCCGCGTGCAGGAAATTTCGGATCTTCTTTGATCGTTAACACAACAAAATCACCTTCAGAGAGGGTGACTTTTTCCGTGTCTTTAAACGAATAGCGATCAATCATCACAAGCCGGGAAACCCCTTTATGCGTAATGTTCATGTCGGGGGTGATAGGATGAACCTGAGGAAAGACGCTAATGTCTTTATTTAGCCTGTCAATGTTAATGGACATATTCTTTTCGGAAGTAACAGACATAATGACAACTCCTTTTCTTCGTACAAGCTTTTCATTATTTCTTTGGTATATTACCCGTATATTTTGATTAAAAACCAAAGCAAACACAATATATTGTGTTTGCTTTTTCGTTTACATTACTACATATTGAGTTAAAAACATTTTTTTGTCAAGCAGCAAAACCGCTGGATTTGCCGGAAAACAAGAGATTTTGTCAGGAAAACAGATGATTTCCCCGCAAAAAGAAATATTTTAAAGGTTGCATTTCAATCAAGCTATCCCCTTAAAGCAAACCTCCAAACTGTACTGCAGCCCGATTGTTTCAGACACATCTAACAATTGGGCTGCAGTTCACAGGCTGGGTTGTATTCTTTTTCATGAAAGCTCAGCGCTTAAAATTCCAGCCCTCTGATTCATAGCGCTCTTTCGCTAGCTTTTCAATATAATCTCTTTGCTGATCCGACAATTCAAGCGGTTCAAGCTCTACGGACAAGCCTTCCTCAAACCCCTGCTTAAACGCCTGCCGCGCCATATCGAGCGTTATTTTCTTAGAGCTGATTTCGTTGATAGCAACCGCTTTCTTTCTAAAGGCTTGTCGCATTCTGTTTTTCACGCGCTCATTCGGATAATTGAACAGGCTGAACAGCTTGTCTTCGTCAAGATCCAGCAAAATCGAACCATGCTGCAAAATGACTCCCTTCTGTCTCGTCTGGGCGCTTCCGGCGATCTTTCTTCCTTCCACTACCAGCTCATACCAGCTGGGAGCATCAAAACAAACGGAGGAACGAGGTTTTTTTAAGTGTTCTTTCTCCGATTCTGTTTTAGGAACAGCGAAATACGCTTCCAAGCCAAGATGATGAAACCCTTTAAGTATCCCCTCAGAAATCACGCGATATGCGTCTGTCACGCCTGCTGGCATGTTTGGATGATTCTCTGATACAATGACGCTATAAGTTAATTCATGCTCGTGCAAAACGCCCCTGCCGCCCGTAGGACGGCGGACGAATCCTAACCCGTGCTTCTCAACCGCTTCGAAATTGATTTCTTTCTTCGCTTTTTGGAAATAGCCGATCGACAGCGCCGCCGGTTTCCAGCCGTAAAAGCGGATCACCGGCGGAATCACGCCTTCGCTGTGCCAATCAAGCAGCGCCTCATCCATCGCCATATTGTAGCTGGCTGAACGCTGGCCGGAATCAACAAACTTCCACACTTCTTTTTTCATGATTCATACACGCCTTCTTTTTCTAAATTCCTTCATTCAGTCTATCAAATGCTTCAGAAAAAACAAAGATAATTTCTTTTTGTTTTCAGCTATTTATTTTCTTTTGATTCTTGCACAAAGCGTGTTTATAATAGAGGGTAGCGCAATTTTTACTAGGAAGGGGTGTATTCGTTGCTGTATACAATAGCTGCGATTTTAGGCGCCATTATTTTGTACACCATATATATGTATTTTTCCCAGAAGAAAGCGGTCAAGACTCTTTCTCAGGAGCAGTTTATTAAAGGCTACCGCAAGGCTCAATTAATTGATGTGCGCGAGCCGAATGAGTTTGCGGCCGGACATATACTGGGCGCCCGCAACATTCCGCTCAGCCAGCTGAAGTCGCGGATGAAGGAAATCCGCCCGGACAAGCCTGTTTATCTCTATTGCCAAAGCGGTATGCGCAGCGCCCGTGCTGCCATGACCTTATACAAAAAAGGCTACCGTGATCTAAGCCAGCTGGAAGGCGGCTTTAAGAAATGGACCGGTAAAATTAAAAGCAAATCATAAGCGGCCTCCAGTGAAGAAGTTACGCTCAGCGGGGCTAATGCTCTTCTCTGGACCGCCAGTTGGACATGGGTCCGGCGCTGCCGGGGCTCATGTCCTTTCATTGTTTATCGGCGATCCCCTCAAAAGCTGCTGCCTGTTTTCATAAGGTGAATGCTGATTTTCGTCCGCGAGCCCTTTTCAGCATTCCGTTGTTTATTTAGCTCTGTGCAATCACTATCTGGCGCTGCATGAGCTTTCTCGTTCGGAAAATCTGTAACGAAGAACCGGTTTGCGCGCAGCGGTTGTTTCGTCAAGACGGCTAACGACTGTCGTGTGCGGAGCCTCTTGGACGATTTCAGGATTTTCTTCCGCCTCTTTAGCGATTTGGATCATCGCATCGATAAAGGCATCCAGCGTCTCCTTCGATTCCGTCTCCGTCGGTTCAATCATGATGCACTCCTCAACATTTAACGGAAAGTAAATAGTTGGAGGATGGTAACCGAAATCCAGCAGGCGCTTGGCAATGTCCAACGTCCGGACGCCCAGCTTTTTCTGCCGTTTTCCGCTCAAGACAAACTCATGCTTGCAATGGCGGTCAAATGGCAGGTCAAAATAAGGAGCTAAGCGCCGCATCATGTAATTCGCGTTTAATACCGCATATTCAGTGACCTTTTTCAAACCGTCTGGCCCCATGGAACGAATATAGGTATAAGCGCGCACATTGATTCCGAAATTCCCATAGTACGGCTTCACTCGCCCGATGGCTTGCGGACGGTCATAATCAAAATGATATCCGTTTTCCCCTTTCACGAGCACTGGTTTTGGCAAATAAGGAATTAAATCAGCCTTGACCCCAACGGGACCGGATCCTGGACCGCCTCCGCCATGAGGGCCGGTAAAGGTTTTGTGCAGATTTAAATGAACGACGTCAAACCCCATATCTCCAGGACGCGCCTTTGACAGCACCGCATTTAAATTAGCACCGTCATAATATACCTTTCCGCCGACTCCATGAATAATCTCAGCGATCTGTAAAATATTTCCTTCAAACAAGCCCAGCGTATTCGGATTGGTCAGCATCAAAGCAGCCGTATGCTCATCTGCCACTCTCTTTAAATCCTCTAAATCCACCAATCCGTCCTCGCCCGATTTTACCGTGACGGTTTCAAAACCAGCGACGCTTGCCGATGCCGGATTCGTGCCGTGGGCAGAATCCGGCACAATCACTTTCGTCCGCTGAAAATCCCCATTGCCTTCGTGATAGGCGCGAATCAGCATCAGCCCCGTCCATTCTCCTTGCGCACCTGCAGCCGGCTGCAGCGTTACCTCATCCATGCCTGTGATTTCCTTTAAATGCTCTTGAAGATCATACATTAATTCAAGAGCCCCTTGCACAGTTTCTTCCTGCTGGAGCGGGTGGATATGGGCAAATCCATCTAAGCGCGCCACATCTTCATTGATTTTCGGGTTATATTTCATCGTGCAAGAGCCAAGCGGATAAAATCCGGAGTCAACGCCATGATTTCTTCTCGATAAAGCGGTATAATGGCGCATAATATCAAGCTCAGACACTTCCGGCAGCTCCGGCTCTCTCCCTCGTACAAATCCTGGAGGCAAAAGCTGTGACAGATCTTGTTCTGGCACATCCAGCTCAGGTAAACTGTAGCCGACTCGGCCAGACTGAGACATTTCAAAAATCAGCAATTGATCCTTATTATTCATGGCTATCCCCCAATTCTTTCGCCAGCTGTTCGATTTCCTCTCTAGTCCGCAATTCCGTAACAGCTAAAAGCATACAATTCTCCATGCCTTTGTAAGATAATCCGAGATCGTAGCCGCCGATGATGCCTTTTTCTAATAATTTACTATTAACTTGCTTCACCGGCTTTTGCAGACGAATCACAAATTCATTGAACATAGGACCCTCAAATACAATCTCCAGCCCGCGTTGTTTCAGCGCTTCTTTGGCGTAATGAGCTTTTTGCACGTTTTGAACAGCAATCTCTCTCACGCCCTTTTTTCCTAAAGCCGTCAGCGCCACGCTTGCGGCCAAAGCATTCAGCGCCTGATTAGAACAAATATTAGATGTCGCTTTGTCACGGCGAATATGCTGCTCACGGGCTTGCAATGTTAAAACAAAACCCCGCCGGCCCTCCTCATCAACCGTTTGCCCAACCAGCCTTCCGGGAACTTTGCGCATAAGCTTTTTCGTGACGGCAAAGTAGCCGCAATGCGGACCGCCGAACCCAGCTGGAATACCGAATGGCTGGGCGTCACCGACGACAATATCCGCACCGAATGCGCCGGGAGGCTCCAGCACTCCGAGAGACAGAGGATTGGCTGAAACGACAAACATCGCTTTATGGCGGTGGGCGGCTTCTTCTACTTTTGGCAGAGGTTCAATCAAACCGAAAAAGTTTGGGTATTGAACTATGACCGCCGCCGTGTCCTCATCGATCAGCGTCTGTAATTGCTCAATATCTGTCGTTCCATTACTGTGAGGAACCTCTACCACTTCAATGTTTTGGCCTTTAGCGTAGGTTTTCAGCACGTCGCGTGATTCCGGGTGAACCGTTTCAGAGACAAGCACCTTCTTCCTCTTCGTATGCCCGGCGCTTAGCATCGCCGCTTCAGCAAGAGCTGTCCCGCCGTCATACATGGACGAGTTGGCTACATCCATCCCCGTCAGCTCGCACATCATGGTTTGAAACTCAAAGATCGCCTGAAGCTCCCCTTGAGAAATTTCCGGCTGATACGGAGTGTAGGCTGTATAAAATTCGGAACGCGAAATAACGTGGTCAACAATGGACGGCGCGTAATGATCATACACACCCGCCCCAAGAAAAGAAATATACTGTTTGGCGTTGGCATTTTTGGCGGCCAGCGCGCTTAATTCCTTCTTTAAAGCCGGCTCGGCTTTCGCCTTCTTAATATTGTACAGCCCATGAAAGCGAACCTCTTCCGGAATATCTTTAAACAGTTCATCCGCTGAACTGATGCCGATCGCTGAAAGCATGTCTTTCTCATCGGACTTTGTCATTGGCAAATAACGATGCTGCATGTATTATCCCTCTCCTCTCCATCAGTTTGAACGCTTATAAAACGGGGTGTTCACGATTTTGGCGGTCAGCTTTTTGCCGCGAATTTCTACCAATACATCCGTACCCGGCGCAGTATATTCCGCTTGGATTAGGGCCAGACCGATGTTTTTCTTTAAAGTAGGGGATTGCGTACCTGTTGTAATCGAGCCGATTTTCTCTCCGCTTTCGGAATAGACAGAATATCCGTGGCGCGGAATCCCCCGATCAAGCATTTCAAGACCGGCAAGCTTGCGCTTTGGACCTTTTTCCTTTTGCTGCTTCAATGCTTCACAGCCGATAAAGCGGCCTTTATTGGTTTTAACTGCAAATCCAAGATTAGCTTCAATCGGCGTAATATCTTTCGACAGCTCCTGTCCATAAAGAGCAAGCGTTGCCTCGAAGCGCAGCGTATCGCGTGCCCCTAATCCGCAAGGCACCACTCCTTCCTCTTTTCCTGCTGCCAGAATCTCATGCCAGAGTTTAGCGGCTTCTTCGCTTCGGCAATATATCTCAAATCCGTCTTCCCCTGTATAGCCTGTGCGTGAAAGAAGGACGGAGACTCCGGCAACCTCCGCATCTCGGCGAAATTTAAAGAACTTGATAGCGCTTAAATCTATCTGTGTCACCAGCTTTTGCAGCACGGCTTCAGCTAGCGGTCCTTGAAGAGCAAGCTGTGCCCACTGATTGGACACATTTTCAAGCTGGACGTCCGCTTCTTTATGCTGCATCAGCCACTGGAAATCTTTTTCTGTATTCGCCGCATTGACGACTAGTAAATAATCATCCGGCTCAAGCATATACACGATCAGGTCATCGACCGTGCCGCCGTTTTCATAGCACATCGCTGTATACATCGCACTTTCAGGAACGAGCTTGGAAAGATCGTTGGTCATCATGTTTTGCAGATAGGCTAGGGCTCCTTTTCCCTTTACCGCAATTTCTCCCATATGAG
The DNA here is from genome assembly GCF_002797355.1 of Bacillus xiapuensis. GTDB lineage: Bacteria > Bacillota > Bacilli > Bacillales > Domibacillaceae > Bacillus_CE > Bacillus_CE xiapuensis. The sequence goes on from NZ_KZ454939.1 coordinate 1,869,294, forward strand.
AAACATCGAATAATCCAGCCTTTGTCCGGACGGCTTCGTGCTCCTCTTTAATACTTGAAAATTGAACAGGCAATTCCCATCCGCCAAAGTCGATTGTCTTTGCACCGTATTCCTTATAGACTTCAAATAATGGCGTTTGCTTTAACTCTCCCATTTTTCTTCCCCCTCGACTACTCATTTTTCTTGCCACCTCATCATTCGCAAGAGCCATTTCACAAAAAAAAAGGACAGGGAACAGCTTACAAAAAGCTATTCTCTGTCCTTATACCTGAAAGTTTAACCTGATGAATCAGGCTGTCTTCTTTGGTGGCTTCGTTTCCGAAACGCTCTCCAGAGGTGCGTCCAGCAAGAGTTCTTTTGCCTGAGAGATTCACATTGAGTTCGTTTGCTCCTTCGGCGCTGTCAAAAAAACAGTCTCTCCCCTTGCCTTCATTCGCAATATAAAATTATCAAATGGGCATACTATGAACATCTTCAGAAAAACAACTCAGTAATGTTCGTCTTTTTAAGAAATGACACAATATTTTGTTCTCTCTCATCCTACCATTAATGATGAGGTTTCGGCAATAACTTTTATAAAGGAGTTTTTCAAATGAGCGTTGATATCATGTTTAACGAGGCGTGGGGAGAAGAAATTGAAAAAAGGTTTTATCAGGATGGGCCGTGGGGAAGCTGGCCGCTTTTTCAATCCGCTTTAAAGATGGAAACACGAATGATGGTCACTAATTTTGAAGGATTGTTAGCCCCCTCCTTCTTGCCGGGACTGACTCCCCTCCCCCATCAATTGGAAGCCGCGAGGAAAGTAATAGAAGAAATGAACGGCAAAGCGATTCTAGCTGATGAAGTGGGGCTTGGAAAAACAATTGAAGCTGGACTTGTGCTAAAAGAATATTTAATTCGCGGCTTAGTGAAAAAGGTGCTTATTTTAGCTCCCGCCTCACTCGTTTCGCAATGGGCAAGCGAGCTGAACAATAAATTTCTAATTCCGGCCGTTGCGCAAAAAAAGGCGTATGCCTGGGATCAATATGATATTGTCATCTCCTCCATTGATATGGCGAAAAGAAGCCCGCATAAAGAAAAGATTTACGAGCAAGAATATGATTTAGTCATTATTGATGAAGCCCATAAATTAAAAAATCACAAAACGAAAAACTATCAATTCGTCCGTCATTTGCAAAAAAAATTCTGCTTGCTTTTAACAGCCACTCCAATCCAAAACAAATTGGATGAAATGTTCCATCTGGTATCCTTGTTGAAGCCCGGCCACTTAGGAAACGAAGTTCAATTTGCTGAGCGATTTAAAAAAGGCGATCGCCAAGTGCAAAATCATCAGCATTTAACAGCGCTCATGAATAAAGTCATGATTCGCCACCGCCGCCAAGATACAGGGGTTGAATGGACCGCTAGAAAAGTGGAAACGATCCAAGTTTCTTTCAGCGACAGCGAGCGAAAGCTTTATGACGCCATTGGGCACTTCAGCCGCCAGCTTCCGGATGGGCTAATGAATTCATTTTCTCTCTTGACCTTACAGCGGGAGGCTTGCAGCAGCAAAGAGGCTGTTTTTTTGACTTTAAAGAATATGGCCCAAAAATGGCGCAAGGAAACGGATGATTGGCCAAAGGAATTTGCCGGCATTCTCTCACAGCTTGAGGCTGTACAGCAAAATTCCAAAGCGAACAAAGCCTTGGAACTCGTTCAATCGATCGGAGATAAAGTCATTATTTTCACTGAATACCGAGCGACACAGCTTTATCTGCAATGGTTTTTTAAACAGCATGGGATCAGCTCTGTCCCTTTTCGCGGCGGATTTAAAAGGGGGAAAAAAGATTGGATGAAAGAACTGTTCAAAAATCATGCGCAAGTATTAATCGCAACCGAAGCCGGAGGAGAAGGATTAAATCTGCAATTTTGCCATCATTTAATCAACTTTGACCTTCCGTGGAATCCAATGAGACTGGAGCAGCGAATCGGAAGAATTCACCGCTTTGGGCAAACGAAGGATGTGCATATTTATAATTTCTGTATTGAGCATACCATTGAAGACCGCATGCTGAAATTGCTTTATGAGAAAATCAATTTATTCAAACTGGCCATCGGCGAACTGGATGACATTTTAACCCAAATGGAAATCCCCAATATGCAGGATCATTTCACTGATATATTTAAGCATTCGCGGACAGAGGGGGAATTGCAGGTTAAGATCCGAAACTTAGAAGCAGCCATCGAATTGGCACAAACATGGAAGGAAGGAGGGGAAGCTCTTGGATAAGCGCGATATTCACCAATTTTTGATTGATTACTTTCAGGCAACAGAATGCACCTTTCTGGAGCAAGCAGACGGAGCTCTCTCTGTTCAGCTCACCCCTGAGGCCGATAAAGAACTGATGAACCGGCCGTTCTACTGGCACTATGCAGAAAAAACAGGCCTGAAGGGAAAGCCTCTCACGCTGTCACTCATTACGGATCAATCAGCAGCGCCGGAATCGTTCAAGGGGGAATTGATTCATTTCGGCTCCCCCCGGCTGCAGCAAATTTTCCGTTCTGCGAAGCAGCACGCCCGCTTTATCCGCCTGCATGAACAAAACCGGCGATCAAACCAGCAGCAAGCTTTGCATCCATGGCTGTTAGTCAATTTGAAAGTCTCTTATGAAGCGGATCGAAAAAAAGAAGTGTTTCATTCCTATGGCTTAAACTTAATTAACGGACAAATTCAGAAAGAGTTTATGCAGCAGCTCAGCCAAAAATCGCTGGCTGTCAAGATTCCCGACTTTTCATTTACCATTCCCCCGTTAATTAAGCCCTTCAGCGGCGTTCGCCGAATCCAGCGCTTTCTAACCGGCCAACTGCAGCAGGAGGATCACCAATGGGCAGAGCAAGCAAAAAAGAGATGGGCAGAAGACCTATCTTTGCTTAACTCCTTCTATGAAGAGCAGGAAGAAAAACCGGAAGCCTACTTTATTGAAAAAGCGGCCCTGCAAAAGCAATATGAACCGAAAATCCGTATCGACATTATAAATGGCGGGATCATTCACTTGATCCCGCCCATCCGGTAACTCTCTTCTGCTTATCGTTTTCTGTGAAACCATTGGTGAATTGCCCAAGGCAGGACACCAAACCACCTTGACGATAAGGAAGTGCGCTTTAATTTTTTTTGGCGCCGCTTGGCTTTCCTGTCTTGTTTCGGTTCATTGAAATAGGTGAGTGTTTTTTGAGTAAAGTACCGGATCAGCTCATTGCTTGACATCTGACACCGCCTCCTACTGGACGGTGTTAGTGTTTCCAATCTCCATAAGCTTTAAACGCCGAATAATTTCTTCCGCAGCTTGCTCCGGTGTTTGGTTTGCTGTTTGAACAGTGATGTCCGCAGTCTCCCGATACAGGGGCAAGCGATGGTCGTACAGCTGCTGAACCTCTTCTTTCTCTTTATTTTGGATCAGCGGACGGCTCGCATCTTCTGCGAGCCTTGCAAAAATAACCGACAAATCGGCTTCTAAAAAAACAACTTGGCCGATTTGTTTCATTAAGCGGCGGTTGTCCTCTCTCATAATCATCCCGCCGCCCGTCGTAATGATGCCATCCTCGGGACCTAAGGCCGCCAAAACAGCTGTCTCCACCCCGCGGAAGTACTCTTCTCCTTTTGCATTAAAAATATCTGAAATCGTCAATTGTTCCTGCTGCTCAATATATTCATCTGTGTCGATGACCGAACAATTCAGTTTTTTCGCTAACAATTGGCCAATGGTCGTCTTTCCCGCCCCCATAAAGCCGGTTAAAAAAATAGTTTTCATCTGTTGTCACACCTCCAGTCGTTGTTGCCAACTCGCTTAACTATTTTTTATTATAGCGGCTGTTCTCGGCTTATTCTATACGTTTCACTATTTGTTTCTTGCTTTTGTCATAAATGATGGAAGAACGAAAGACCGATGTTTCTCGATCTGTTTTGAACTGAACAACGATTTGCTCACTTCCCTTCTTCGGCACCGCTGTATATATTACGGTGCCCCGGTTCGTATGATAGCTCCCAGAAAGCGGCGCTCCTTGATCCAGCTGAGAATGAATATGTGCTAGCGTTAATAACTCCATCACTTTTGCTTCGTAATAGCCAGTAAAATTAGCCGCTGTGCGCTGTTTGCTGATCAAAATACCTGTCCCGGCCACCGTTAGCGCACAAATGATGGCGAACAGGAGCAGCACGTACGGAAATAAAACCCCCTTTTCGTTTAATCTTAATCCCTTCATTGCGGCTGTGCAGAGAACAGATGTATTTGCGCTTCTTCTCGTTCTCCGTTGTGGAATAAAGCTGCTACACACATGGTCGAATCATCCCAGTAAAAGCGAATCGCCTGAATCTCTAGAAGAACCATCTCATGACCTTTGCCATTCACTCTTCTCCTCACTCCTTCACCGTATTTCTCTATGGAAATAAGTCGTCCATTATCCATAAAAGAAAGCTTATCCTCATCCGGCAGCCAAGAATGGGAACGCGATAGTTCTTTACGCAATTCCAAGACAAATAACTCCCATTCCGCCTTTCTGCCTGGCTGCAACTGTTCATCCACACGGCCAACCGCACCATACAGCATCGGAAACAGCGCAGCCACACTAATAAACACCATTAAAACCAGCAAAGCTTCGACCATAGTGAAACCGTTACTGCTCCTGAATACAGATTGCGCTGGAATGATTTTGAACACAGGCTTCCGCCTTGCCGGCGGACGTTTCCCAAATAATTCGATAAGTCTCACCTTCTTCTCCCTCATATATCGAAGTAAAGTTCTTCTGTTCCAAAAGCCGCTTCTCTCCTTCCTCCAGCAAGATTCTAATCATCTGTTCTTGCTCCCATTGCCGATGCGGCTGCGTTGTCATCTGCATAAGGAGCGGAACCATAAGCGCCGTCAGCAGCATGATGATAAACAGCGACAGCAAACTTTCCGCCAGCGTGAAGCCTTGCTCAGCCTTCTTTAACATAGAACCTCCCTTTGCCAATCTGACATACGATTGAAAAATACTCTTCCTTATGAAAAAAAAGAATGGTTCCAAAGCGATTCGCATTCCCGTTCGGCAAGAAGGAGATGTTGTCTAAGGAACCGTTGACATGCCGAATAGACGCCGGCAGCTTTCTCTTCACAAGCATTTTCCGGGATGCGGATAGCGTCCGTATCCGGTAGGATTTTTCAATAGGCAAAAACTGCAGATTGACCGTTTCCTGTTTAGTTATGGCATAGGATTTAGCCCAATAGAGGTCCGCTTGCAATTGATAGAGAAAAAGCTTCTTATCCAGGCGGTCCATTTGCTTTGGCAAAGGAATAATGGCCGCCGCCAGCAACACCAGCATAATCACGAGCATCAGCATGATCTCCAGCATCGAGAATCCTTTTTGGCTGCCCAGATAATTACCTGCCCGCCGGAACAATAGACACCTCTCCATCTCCATCAATCTTTAATTTATCGCCATTTGGGCAGGCCGTTTCATCCTTTCGTAAATAACCGCTTTCCGTCATCTCTTCGATGGAAGCCGGAAACTTCTTTTGATCAATTCTAAAAGCCTGCACCTGGCCCTGAACCATATGCTTAAACGCACTGCATCCCTTATTATTAATATTTTTGCTTTGCTTGGCGATATTGGGAATCGCAATGAATAACAGCACAGAAATCACTAATAAGACAATCATCATCTCGATCAGCGTGAAGCCTCGGTTGTTGCCAATAAGCTTGCGCATATGACTCCTCCTCTTAGATCGATCCAATCATTTGAAACATCGGCAGCATCACCGATAAATAGATGGCCACTACAATGCATCCGACAAACAGAAAAATAGCCGGCTGCAATAAGGCCAGAGCTTTTTTTATTTTTTGTTCAATCAGGTTTTCGCAAAAATGGCTATAAATCATGAGCTCATCCGCTAAGCGGCCATTAGCCTCACCATGGCGAAGAAGCTTGCTAAGCTGGCGCTCAAAGCACGGGATCCGTTCAGCGGCAGCGGCGAAAGAATCCCCATGCAGCAGATGAGTCTTCATTTCTGATGCAATATAGGTCAAAACTGGATGCATCATCTGTTTCTGCAAAATATAGAGCACTTCATTGACCGCGAAACCACTTTTAAGCAAATAGGAGGTTTCTTTTGCGAACAGGCGTGTAATAAACAATGAAAAATAGGATGAAATCAATGGGGTTTTCATTAAAATGGCGACTTTCCGACGGGGGTTTTGGCGCTGGTAATAGCGGAAAAACAGGAGACTTATAATGAAAGCAACCGTGATAACCGTCACCATCAGAGGGGGAGAAACCTGCAGGAAAGCAATTAAGAAATAGGTGCTCCCTTCAGGAGAATATCCTAGCGTGTCATATAAACTTTCAAATCTCGGCATCAAAAACCGGTTCAGCAGAATCAAAAGCATTAACAGAAGAAATAGCAAAAACAAAGGATATTGCAGCAGCTTCAACAGCTTTTCTTTGGACTGTTCGCTCTTTTTCCATTGATCACCGGCATTGCTGAGCGTTTCCGAAAGATGTCCATGCTTTTCGGCAAAGTATACTTGAAGACAGATCATGGAAGGGAAACGGAGCTTGCGAAGAATTTCGTTCAAAGGCGTGCCCGCATTCAATTCCATGCGCGTTAAACGGATGGAATCATGATGATTGCGGTCAAAGTTCATTAATAGAAACTCCAGCGCAGCACCCATTGTAAATCCTTGCTGAAGCATCTCGCCCAGCCGAAAAATAAATTCACCTTGATGCTTCTTCATTCTCTTCTTCTTCAAATATCCAGCGATCATATTCTTTTTGCGAGAGATATCCAAGGGCAACCCCCTTTCTTAATAAATCTTTCAGCAATGGGTAATAGCAGGTGCTGCTTTCACCTCTTGCTTCATTTAAAACCGCCTGCAGATTCGATCCGCTTAATATTTCGTAAACCGTCGCCTGCGTGCGATTTCGCTTATCCCGGCAAATGCCGGTGCACTCTCCTGCGCAAAAAGGGCAGACGATATTTACCAGGCGCTGCGCAGTGACCGCTACTAGTGATTGCTGAATTTCATGCCACTTCATCCCGAGCTCCAGCAAGCGAAACACAGCGCCTTTGGCATCTCTTGTATGCAGCGTGGTCAAAACAAGATGACCCGTCAGTGCAGCCCTGACCGCGATTCTTGCCGTTTCTTCATCGCGGATTTCTCCCACCATAATCACATCAGGATCATGTCTTAAGATCGCTTTTAATCCTGCGGCGTAAGTCAAGCCGGCTTTTTCGTTCACCTGCACTTGAAGCCATTGATCATTTTGCTTTTCAACAGGGTCTTCCAAAGTGATGACATGGCGCCCATGGATGCTGGCACTATGCTGAATAAGAGAATACAGTGTTGTCGTTTTGCCGCTGCCCGTCGGCCCGGTAAGGATCATTAATCCATGTGAATGGGAAAGCAGAGCGAGGAGTTTATGAGCAGAACCGGGGAAAAGAGAAAGTTTTAGCATATCGAGGAAGCCTTTTTGCGGAAGCAGACGAAGAACAAGACTTTCTTTGGAGAGTGCGGTTGGCAAAGTGGAAATGCGTAAGGACATCATGAAACCGGAAAGTTCCAGCAGGAAGGAACCGCTTTGCGGCCTGCGCTTTTCACCGATATCCATTGATGCCATAAATTTAATATGGGAAATTAACCGTTCCCCTTCTCTGACAGAAAACTCAGCATGAGGGATTAATTGACCCAAGGAGCGAAACTGCACTGCATAGGCATGGGGGTGAGGCACAAGGTGAATATCCGTCGAGTCATGCGTTACCGCTGCATGAACCAGTTCTTCCACCACCTTTTCCATTTCCATTATTCGTCATTTCACCACCTTTCCATCGGCTCATTCACTTATTCGACAGATGTAATAAAACTCCTTTTTTTGATTGCATGTTTTTTATTATTTTCGCCGCTTGCCGGATGCGGCGCGGGAATATACTATTTCTCATATCACGTTAGAGCGCTGGTTTTATACGCATGCGCCTGAACAGTTCGCGGAAAAAGAGGCTTGATGCCTTTGTGTTGATGAATTGGCACTATGCAAAAGACATTTATGCGCCAAGTGTGAAATGCGGAGACCGGCCGTGTATCAGAGATTGTACCGCGCCGTGATCAAACGGCGATTTTCCCCGCTTTAGTGAAATGACCGGAAAGATTCAAACAGTGGCCAGTGATTTCGCCTGTGCCATGGCGAAGGCGATTCAATCGGTGCATCCGGCAGCTGTTCAAACTTCGATTCATAAGGTTGAGTCATTATGAATCTCTGAGTGGAGCAGAAAGGACAAAGCGTGTTTAAAATGATGACTGGACATGAAATATGTCTAGAAAAACGAAAGAACGGGTAAAGAATAAATAGCCAAAACGAACAGGAGGTCATTTAATGAAGGATCATATTATAGGCGTATACGAAAATGAACAACAAGCGGCTGAAGCGGTAAAAGATTTAAAAAAGAAAGGCTATACCGTTGAAGAAATTTCAGTTATCGCCAAAAATGCAAAAGAATCATCTGATATCACAGAGGAAGCAAAACCCTCTGCTAAAGACGGAGCCATTGCCGGAGCTACAACTGGAGGGGCCATCGGCATAGCGAGCGTGGTAGCAGGGCTATCCACTGTATTAGTGCCCGGACTCGGCGCTTTACTGGCAGCTGGCCCTATTATTACAACCATTGGAGGAGCGGTCGTGGGGGCCAGCTCTGGAGCAGGCGGATTAAAGCATGCCCTTATGGAAATGGGTGTTCCAGATGAGGAAGCTGAACGTTATTCTGATGATGTTCAGAATGGCAAATTCCTAGTATTTCTTCAGCCTAAAACGTAATATCAGCAAGGAACCGCTATTATATGAATAAATTATAGAGATAGGCAGAAACTAGTGACAGGAATCTTAAATGGACCATAGCCAAGCGGTAAGGCAACGGACTTTGACTCCGTCATGCGCTGGTTCGAATCCAGCTGGTCCAGTTTACTGAACATGCCGATAAGCGAACCTTCAATCTTTCCTCTTTGCTGCTGTAAAAAGAACCAAGGCTATATCGCAATATTCTCTTGCCACGCTTTTATTACCTGCATCGTATAGCCCGGACGAATCAGCCGCTTAAACTTTTAGGTCCCCACTCCATACTTGAGAGGGAGTCTTGCGGCATCTTGCAAGCGAATAAATTGTTTGATTGTCACAGAAGGTATGACTTTTATCATTTCGAACATCTTCATAGTTGTTTATAATAGGGGTACTATCCAACATAAAGGTGATTGAAATGGAACAAACATTAAAATTGACTGCAACATTGGCTGATTCTACACGCTTTTCGATCTATCAGTATATGGTTCAGCACCAAAAAGAATTTTCTGTCCAAGATATCGCGACCCAATTCCACATTCATCCTAATGTGGCACGCCTTCACCTCTCCAAACTGGAGGATATCCAGGTCATCAAGTCACACTTAAACAAATCCGGGAAAGGCGGGCGGCCCGGAAAGCTTTATAGAACAGCTGACAAGGCGATTCAATTATCTTTTCCGCACCGGGATTACCAGCTTCTTGCCAACATTTCTTTAGCAGCTCTTTCCTCTTTAGGCCAGGAGGGCGTGAAAGCGGCTGAAAAAGCCGGGCGTGCTTTTGGATTGAAAAATATTCAGCAAAGAACGGACGCCCAGCGAATGTTAACGAGAGATGAGAAACTCCAGCATTTGCAAGAATTATCCTTTATGACCGGTTCCGTCCCCGTCGTTGAAGAGACTGGCGATCATATCCAAGTTCATTTTTCGCTTCATAATTGTCCCTTCAAAGAATCTTTGGAGGACCACGGAGAGCTGATTTGCCGGATTCATATGGCATTTCTGGAAGGAGCCTTGACCGGACTGTTTAACAGCGTTTCATTTGAAATGGAGGAAAACTTAGCTCAAGGCTGTAAAGAATGCAAGTACCATGCCGTCATTGAATATGATTAAACAAACGTTTACAATTTCATGATCTTTCCATTATAATAGGATATTGATGGAGTGTTACACAAAGGAGGGGATACATAGTGGATCGCATGTTCCGTGTACTAGCATTTTGGACTGGGATTTTTTCAGTGATGTTCTATCTTGGCCACATGAATATTACTGCGCTTATTTTCTTAGGTCAAACGGGGTTCTTTTTGCTTTTAGGCTATTTAAAATTAACTGAACGGATGTACATTTATGTGTTCGCAGCGTATTTAACTGTATTCTTTGCCGGATTCACCTACTGGACAACATTCATGATGACTCCGGGAGCGGCCCAATAAACGGCACGCTATTCAACCGCCCCTTACTATTTTAGGGACGGTTTTTTTGTGTGCAAAAAAGAAATCCATTTAGCTTTGCATTAGAATCCATTTAAGAATGGGTTGCTCTCCATTTCCGCTCCAATAGCAGTAGCCGGCCCGTGTCCAGGAAGAACGACGGTTTCTTCTGGAAGAGTCAGCAGATGCTGATGGATGCTTTCGATCAGCTGATCATGGTTTCCTCTATGCAGATCGGTTCGTCCAATACTCCCCATAAATAATGTATCTCCGGCAAATACGACGTTTCCTTCTGCAAAATAATAAGAAATGCTCCCTGGAGAATGTCCCGGAGTATGGAGCAAACGAAAATGAAAGCCGCCGATTGACAAGCTTTTTTCATCTGTTAGATAATAGTCAGCCGGCTTTTGCGTAACCTTTCCCATCCGAAAAAAAGCTGAGCCATTTAATTGCGGATTTTCCATCCATCCTTCTTCTTCCTTGTGTAAATAAACCGGAATGCGAAAAGCATTGCGCACATCATCCACCGCTCCGATGTGATCAAAATGAGCATGCGTCAGTAAAATAGCTAAAGGAGTTAAACTATTCGCTTTTAACCACTCGATCACCCTTCTTCCATCTGAGCCAGGATCAAAAATAACGCACTCCTGCTGATCATTTGCAAGCACATAACAATTCGTTTGCAATATACCTAATGGCAATTGAGTCCAATTCATCTTTTCAGCCTACCTTTTCTCTGGGATACTCTTATCGTACCAATCATTTGCCCGTTTTTAAAGAGCGATCATTTTTCAGCTCGACAAAGACTTCAAAAAATTATAAAATGGAAAGGAATAGCATTGTTTCTACATAGACATTATCAATCCTGCTATTGATGAATGGATAAAGAAAGGGGTTTGACAATGAACGGCTTAGTGATTATCTTCGGACTAGTAGCTATCCTTGCCGTGTTCAGCACGTTAAGCGCTTTAAAGAACAAGAACATTTTGGGAATTCTTTTCGGTCTGGGAACGGTTGGTGTATTCGGCTGGTTTACAGTCATGACATTTATTCATAGCGGTTATCCTGGCGCCAGTTAAATAGCCTGCTGCTGCCGCTAACACAAAAGGGGCTTGGGCTTATAAGCCTCTAAAGTAAGAACGCGGAGAGATAAACAACTCGGTTTTCTCTCCGCGTTCTTTCGTTGTGAGCGGGTCTCCTGAAGATGTTCGGTCTTGCCCGCCAATTTCAGGAAGCAGCGGGCTTTTGCATTAGGTGCCGGCATTGAGCAAAGCGGCAATACATATGTTTCTTGTGGCGATATAAATCTCCTCCAGCTGGGTTAATGGGAGGGGATTGCACCCTTTCCCCAGCTCAATTGTAAATCCCGGACGCTGAAACTCCTGAATAAACCAATCCTTATAGCCGGCATGACTGTCGATAAAGCGAACCGCTTGATAGCCGCTCACCCGTTCAAATATTTCTGCGAGAAGCCTTGACTCCTCCGGCTCATTTCCTTCGTATCCCCAATAAAATTCCGCTCCTTGTGTATGAAAAGCTGCCATGAGGTCAAATTGCTCTCTCTGCTGCAGTTTAGCCATCGCGATCGCTTCTGGCTCACTTAATGGCCGCTCTCCCGGATAATCGCGGGGAGCCGGTGATTTAGGCTCTTTCCTCTCCTTTTCAATGTCCCAATTAGCCGGAAACTGATTGTTTAAATCCACCCCTCGGATATTGGCTTTCCACCCATCAAATTGCTCAACCTCACCATTTATCGCTTTCACTTGCTGTTCGTTTGCCGCCGATGGCCCATTGATCACGAGCTCCACACCATCGGGATTAACCATGGGAACGACAGATAAGGATGCCTCGCTCCATAATTTCTTGGCGAGGACCCAGCCAATGCTTGAGCCGCTTGCCAATGCTTGAGCATATTCTTTAATAAATGAGACAAGCACAGAAGAAGTGATCCATTCATTCGCATGAAATGAACCGTTAAAATGAAGTTTTTTCGTACCTTCCCCAATTCGAATCTCCCAAATCGGCCGCCCTTCTACACTCCTTCCAATCTCCTCTGTTTGAATAAAAGAATATAACCGGCTTAACTCCTCAATATCATCCGATAACTCTCTGAAATCATAAGGCCTATAACTTAAAATAGACATATCTTCCCTCCTTGCTGCACATCATCCTTTCAATCTATGCATTTGCCGCTCCATGATATGACTCCGGCTGCTCTTCAAGGATTCCATACTAAAAAACTTTCCAATTATCAATGTATCTCAAATCAGAACATGGATGAATGGTTCCGTGAGAATGAAGTCCACAGATTTAATCAGCCGATTGGAAAGCAATACAAGCATAGATATTGAGCTAAGTCTTTGAGTGGTGACGAAAAGAAAAAACACCAGGCAAGTTATTTATAACTGAAGTTTGAAGAAAGAAGCTGATTGGGAACAAGGTATGTATCGTAAACACTTGATTTCCTACGGTGGAATTTTGAAAAAACACATAAGGAATTAAACCTTAATGACATTGAAAACGGTAATTTAATTCATACCGTTGATGACGAAGAAATTAGTGAAAATACCTATAGCATACTAGCTTATTGGAACTGGGAATGTCAAAATTACATTATAATGGACATTGAGTAACAATGGATTGAGATGAGCACATAGTTTAACAGCTAAAAAATATAGATAAGGCATGAATCTATGAAAAAATACATTCAATAAAAGAAGGTGGCTCATAAGATGGTTAAAAAAATAGGAATTACTCTTTTAATTTTGTTGGTTTTATTAATTGGTATTTTTGGATACATTGCTTATAAGAAAAATGAGGTAAAAAATGCGGTGGAAGATTATTTGATCAATGAAGAACAGGTAAAAAAAGAAGATATATTAACATTGGAACCGTTTATAGCAAATTTAAGCGGGGATAAAAACTATTTAGTGCTTGTTCAAATAAAGAATGATGAGAAAAAATATTATTATTTTAAAGATACAAAAAAAATAAAGTATTATTAGAGTCCTATACTCTAAACGGAGAAGAGCATGTACTCAATTAAAAAGAGGCACTTTGCCTCTTTTTAATTGACCATATAATTGACCATATATTATCTACATCAGAAAATTTGAATATGTAGAGTGCCATTCAATCTCTTTTGAGCAGGTGGATCAATAGATGAAGCATTACAATGAAGAGCGTATACAAAAGAAAGTAGGCTGCCATACACCAATAGAGTTTGGTCAAATGGCAGCCTAAGAGGGTGTTTTATTCTTGTCTCAAATCACTTGATTAGCCCAAAATAGCAGCTTTTTATTTTTGCTCTATCTTTTTAGCTGCATCTGGATCATAGAATCGCAGCAAGTCACCGTAAATAATTCGGTCGGAATAATTCAGTTCAGTCGCAGCCTTTTTCATGTACGGCGCACAATATTTCTTATCTGTCGGCTGCTCAGTCGCTTTATCCCAGCATTTATCGCCAGCGTATACATAATCCTTCGTTACGAAGCGTCCATCGCGGAAAACCGCTAAGTTCTTATGATCTTCGGATAACAAGTCTTGTCCGAGCTGCAAATCATCCTTCGTTTGAATACCGAGCAAGTGAAGAAGAGTTGGACGCATGTCTAATTGGCCGCCAACACTATCAATCACTCTGCCTTTTAAGCCCGGCACATGTACGATAAACGGCACCTTCTGCAATTGAGCAGACACAAACGGCGTCACTTCTTTTCCTAAATATTGACTCATCGCTTCATTATGATTCTCTGATATTCCATAATGGTCACCGTATAAGACAATTACAGAATTCTCATACAGACCGGCTTCTTTTAATTTTTCCACAAAACGTTTTAACGCTTCATCCGTATACCGGACTGTGACGAAATAACGATTCAATGTTCCGGAGTTAGAAGTGAATTCATCAATGAATTTATCCTCTTCATCATAATAAAACGGGTGATGATTCGTTAAAGTAATCATTTTGGAATAGAAAGGCTTTGGCATTTTTTTCATATGCTCCACAGACTGTTCAAAGAACGGCTGATCCTTCATTCCCCAGTTTACACTGTTCTCATCGTTAATTTCGTAATCTCCCGCTTCATAAAAGCGCTCATACCCAAGAGACTTGTACATAATGTCGCGGTTCCAAAAGCTTTTGTTATTCGCATGCATTGCATTTGAATAGTAACCGTTTTGATCCAGCTTCTCAGCCATCGAATTATATTCGTTGCCTGAATGCGTAAAGAAAACGGCCCCGCGGCTCAATGGATATAGAGAGTTTTCTACAAGAAACTCCGCATCAGACGTTTTTCCTTGTCCGGTTTGATGGTAAAAGTTAGTAAACTGCAGACTTTGTTTGGCAAATTGATTCATAAACGGAGTGATCTCCTGACCGTTTACTTTATTGTTCAGCACAAACTGCTGCGTGGATTCCACAGACACTAAAATTAAGTTTTTCCCTTTCGCTACCCCGAACAAGTCATCTTTCGGCTTAGCATAATTAGCAGCTGAGTAGTTTTTAATATCCGCCAGCTCACTTCCATCTGCTAGCGCGCGCTGTGCAGATGATTTAGATTGCAGCAGCACATCATAGACATGATAGTTAAATGTACCAATATTCTTTACTAGCATTTCACGGTCAAATGTTCTGGTCAGCAGCTGCGGACGCTCAATTTCAGATAGTCCTAGATTCAAAAACAGCGTAGCAATCGCCGTTAAAAAGAAAGCGCGGCGATTCATCTTTGTCATAGGGCGAAAAGCAATGAACTTCGGCTTTACTTTTAAGATGATCGCCAATAAAATGATATCTGCAAAGTAAAAGATATCATACCACTTAAATTCTTCGGTGACACTATTGCCTAAATCTGCAAAGTTGCTCGTTTGGAAAAGCAATGGCATCGTAATAAAGTCATTGAAAAATCGATAGAATACTACATTTGCATAAAGCAAGATTGTCAGTATAAAGCTTGTAATGAGCACATAACGATTTCTAGCTTTATCGCTTTTAAACAGCAAGCTTACTCCTAAAGCAAGCATGATAAAGCTCAATGGATTGATGAATAGTATAAACTCTTGCAATGTATTTTCAATATCCATTTGAAAGCTTGTTTTATAAGTAATGTAGGTTTTTAACCACAAGAACAGAACAGCAACAGCAATCAATGTTACGTTGTTGCGTAAGGTTCCTTTCATTCAATACCCTCCTTATACATCCCTTCCATCAAAATTGCCTTTTTCGCTTATAATTGTAAAAAACATCATAGATAATCTTAATACTTTTTTTACAAAAAAGCAAACTAGACAATAAATAGATTTTATAAAATGGGAGTTTGGGGAGGGTTTCCACCTTTTTATAGGAAACAATACGTGCAATAGGACTTTCTTCCGTATGCAAGATGCCTTAGGACTTCTTCTTTACGTCTGAAGCCGGGAATCAAAAGACTAAAAGGGGGATCATGCCATCTAAATGCCCAACTCATTCAAGCCTGCACGTTGACTTTGTGATAATCGCCTTTGTGCTTCTTTTCAGCAGCGGGGAATGAGAGAATACATCCGCTGTTTGGCATTAAAAATGAAACGGTCTTCCTAAAAAGATTTGTCTTTTTAGGAAGACCGTTTCAATACCGCGGACATTATGCCTTTGACTGTTTAGTGAGCATTTTCTTTTTAATCAGCCAGGCGGCTCCAATCACTCCGGCCTGGTTTCCGAGAACTGCCAGATCGATCGCCGTTGTAGCTTTCACAGGTTCAAATGCAAATTCTTCAAAATAGCTTCTTATAGATTGAAGCAAAGGCGCCCCGGCCTTCGAAACTCCCCCGCCAATCACGATTTTCTCCGGATTCAAGGAATTTCCAAGATAAGATAAAGCTAAGCCGAGATAGCGGCAGCAGTGGTCGATCACTTGTTTGGCCACTTTGTCTCCTTCATTTGCTGCTTGAAAAACATCTCGTGAATTAAAAGATCTTTTTTCCCGCAGCACCGAGGCCTCCGTTGTCGCTTGCAGCTGCTTGTTGGCCAGCCTGACGAGACCAGTAGCAGAGGCCACCGTTTCCAAACAGCCGCTTTTTCCGCAGTTACACCTTTCTCCATCTTCTAAAACGACGGTCACATGGCCTATTTCACCGGCCACACCGCCTTTTCCTCTTACAATTTCTCCATTAGCTATGATTCCGCCGCCAACGCCCGTTCCCAGAGTGACGCATACAAGGTCGCGCGCACCTGCCCCGGCCCCTTTCCACATCTCGCCGAGAGCGGCACATTTTGCGTCGTTTTCTACGGCAACCGGAAGCTTACTTTCTTTTTCCAGCCGTTCCTTTATAGGGTAATTGGGATCCCATCCTAAGTTCACAGCTGTCAGCATCACGCCCTCATCACTTATAGGCCCCGGAGCCCCCATTCCGATCCCGATAATGCGCTCCTTGGACACATTCATTCGTTCAAGCTGGCGGTGAATCGACTTCACAATATTTGCGATTATTCTCTTTCCTTTGTCCGATGTGTCCGTTGGAATTTCCCAGCAAGCCGCTAGATCACCGCTTTCTGTAATAAAAGCGAGTTTTGTTGTTGTGCCGCCAAGGTCAACAGCAGCAATCCATTGTTCTGCCATGCTTATCACCTATTTTTTTTGTCTTTTTCTTTTTGAATTTCATGACGCAATAATAAAAGAGCCATTTGAAATTCCTTTGGATCTACTAATTGGGAATGATGCAGCTCTCTTAGCTCCGCTTCCATCAGCTGCAGATCCGCCAAGCGGTCTCCTATATAAACAAACACACCAAATCGTTTCAATAATTGCTGGACATCCCAAATCGTTCTCAACTTATCCACCTGCCTTCTGCTCTTTCCTTCAAACGGCTTATTGATGAAAGCCGAGATAAAGAACCCCCGCGGTTATACCGACCGCTGCTGCCAAGAAGGCCAGCTGCTGACCGCGCCGTCCTTGCTTCGGCAGATGAACGGTTCCCGCCGCTAAAAAGCCGCCAATTAAACCGCCAATATGCCCGGCATTATCAATTCCCGGCACGGTAAAGCCGAACACAAGGTTAATGATAATGATAAAAATAACGTTCATCCCCATCGTTCGAAAAAACTGCCGGCGGTGCATCATACCGAAATAAAGCAATGCTCCAAAACAGCCAAATATAGCACCGCTAGCTCCAGCTGACAAATTCATATTTGTTAAAAAGCTCGCGAGCGTTCCTGCAAATCCTGCGAAAATATAAAGAAACAAAAATCGCAGCCGCCCGTAAATTCTCTCAACAACCGTGCCCAGCACATAGAGAGTAACCGTATTCATTAATAAGTGCAATAAACCAATATGCAAGAACATCGGAGTGAAAAAGCGCCACCATTCTCCCTCCAAAATGAGCGGATTATACTTGGCGCCAAATTGAATTAATGTCGCATAGTTGGTGCTTCCCCCGCTCAATTCCATCAATAAGAATACAGCTACTTGAATTCCAATAAACAAATACGAAAAAAAGG
Organism: Bacillus xiapuensis; assembly: GCF_002797355.1. GTDB lineage: Bacteria > Bacillota > Bacilli > Bacillales > Domibacillaceae > Bacillus_CE > Bacillus_CE xiapuensis. The sequence goes on from NZ_KZ454939.1 coordinate 1,887,026, forward strand.
GCGCTGCATAATTAAACAGCTGCTTATCCTCTTTATTTTTCTTGATGGAGTAAGCAACCACTGCCCGCTGATAAGCAGCCGCTTCCCCGTCTGAGCATGCTTCAAAAAAATCAGGCGCCAGCTTGCCGGGAAAGAAGCGATCCAACTGATGGCGAGCTTGAACCGTTTGATCCTGACTATATAAAATGGAGGTTACTTTCGTGCGCTTCCCTTTTGGAAAATAAAAAGGAGCTTTCATATGCCGTTCGTAATCATCTACTGGGGGATGAGGAGATAGGTAAATATTCAAAACGGTTAAATTTCTTTTTCCCAGCTGTTTGCGCACGCTCTCTCCCTGTGCTGAAACCCGCTGAATATCGCGGCGCAGGCGGTTCCCCCATGTCAGATCCTCCTGTATGATGCGAATCAGCTGAGCGGATTTATTTGAAAGGTTTTCAAGAAAGATTTCTTGTCTATCTTCAAACAGGCGAATCATTTGATAATCCTGTTCCACGACTAAAAAATAGGTCAGCTTCCAAAACAGGTTGCTTTCTGCAGAACTCATCTCATCACTGCCTTTGTCCAAACATTCTCCCTCCTACTATAACGAAAGAGAAAAGCAGCTGTAAAGCCCGGACGCTGCATTCTTTCTTTAATCCTGATCAAAAGCTGTTTCATTCGCACCGCGCCGGCTCACATTGAACCAGCCCCGCTTCTGTTACCAGCTTTTGAACCGGCAGATCATGCTTCTCCACTGGAAGATCCTGAATCATTTGCTGAGAAAAGGCAAGAGATATACTAGCGCCTGTATACGCGGCCAGAAAGCGGTCATAATATCCGCCGCCAAAGCCGAGCCGGTATCCTTTCTTATCAAATGCCAAGCCCGGTACGATGAGAAGATCGATGTCAGCATCATCGACTGGGCAGGTTTTGGCAGGATCCGGTTCAAATAAGCCAAAATAAACCGTTTCCAATTCACAAAAGGAGATGAGTTCATAAAAGGTCATGCTTCGATTAGCTGAGTTGCATTTCGGCACCGTTATTTGCTTTCCTTCCTCCCATCCCCGTTTAATGATCTGCCAAGTATCGACTTCCGGCATACGGGACACTGTGATGCCTATTACGCGGGCTTTTTTCCATTCTTCCAGCGCAAATAATCTCCGGGCTATTTGAAAGGAGAGCTGCTCATAAACGAGCTTGTTGATCTTCCCAAGCTTGTTCTTCATTTGCTGGCGCACTCTTTTTTTATCCATCACGTTCCGTCCTTTCCCATTTCCGTACAATACTGAACAAAAAAACAGCAGGAAAAAAATCCTGCTGTTTACTTCGTTTCACGGTGTGTAGTCATACGCTTTTCTCTTGGACAATACTTTTTCAGTTCAAGACGATCAGGGTTGTTACGTTTATTTTTTTTCGAAATATAGTTACGATCACCGCATTCCGTGCATGCTAATGTGATATTTACGCGCATCCTTTTATCCCTCCAAACTTTCCAATACAATTGTATCTTCTTTACGACTTTTCTATAATATCACTTTTTTTTTGTAAAATCCAGTCTGTTTTTTTACTGTTCATGAGTTTTCAAAAGCCGCTGCCGGCTTTGGGCGGAGGGGCAGTTAGATGAAAGAGTATACGCCAAATGAAACCGCTGAAAAAAATGAGAGTAAAAGCCGCCGGCTGGAAGGAGAGCCGGCTGGACTGGTGTTCTGACTCCTGGTATTCCCTTTCTAAGATGTCTTTCGGCCATCCAGTACTGAAATGGAGTCCCGACATCCTGCCAATAAGCATCCGTCTGGTAAACGAAAATCCTTTGATGGTCTTTCATAAGAAGCGGGAACAGCTCTTTAGCAAAATCCACTTTCCCGAAAAATGGATAACGCTGAAATAATTCAGGCTCAATAATATATATGCCCGTATTCACCAAATAACTGAAAATATGTTCTTTTGACGGCTTCTCGCAAAAATCGATTAGGCGGCCGGAATCGTCCGTTAAACAAATGCCCAGTCCCTCCACCGACTTCTTCTCAACGGCCGCCAAAGTGAACAGCGCTTGATTGGCGTTATGAAAACGAATCGCCTGCTCAAGTGAAAGATTTGTCAGCGAATCGCCGCTGATCACAACGGCGGGCTCCTGGAAGAGTTCCCTATGACGGAACAGGCTTCCTGCCGTTCCAAGCGGATCCTTTTCCTCTATATAAGAAAGATGCATGCCAAAGCGGGAGCCGTCACCAAAATACTCGATGATGGTTTCTTTTTTATAGCAAACGGTCAGAATAACCTCATAAATCCCCTGTTTCTTTAGCAGCTCCAGGTTATATTCCAGCAGCGGTTTGTTCAATAGCGGAATCATCGGCTTCGGCAGCGAATTTGTAAATGGCTTAAGCCTTTCTCCCTTCCCTCCCGCTAAAATGACTCCTTTCATATAAACACCCCTTCCATCTTTTGTTTCACAACGGATCGGTCGTAGACGCGCTTGGTCTGGCTGCTGATTCGCGGCCAGCTATATACATCGCGGGCCAATCGATACCCCTTTCGCTCCATTCGTTCTTTCAGCTCATGATCGCGCATCAGGCGCTCCAGTTGCTTCTGTAAACTTTGAACATCCCCCGGTGTAAACAGCAGGCCAGTCTCTTCATGGATCACAAATGACTTCAGTCCTCCTGTGCAGGAAGCGACGACCGGTTTTTGCGCGGCCATCGCTTCTAGTGCCACAATGCCGAATGGTTCATACAAGCTCGGAAATACCGCCGCTTCGCATTCCAGAAATAGCCGCCGTCTCTCTTCATCAGAAACAAAACCGATAAAATGCACGGCGTCTTCTAGCTTTCTTTGTTTCACTTTCTTTCGGAAATGATCAAGCAGCGGGCCTGTTCCAGCAATTATAAATTGAAGATCGTATTTGCCCGAAAGATAAGCCGCCGCTTCTATTAATAGATGAAAGCCTTTCTCTCTTACAATGCGGCCGATTGAAAAGATGTAAGGCTGTTTTTTCTTGTGATCTAATTTTTCTTCCAGCTTCATTTCATCCGTGTTAATCCCGTTCGGAATAATATCAATCTCTTTCTCTTCCTCCAAATACCAGGAGAGCACTTCCTCCTTCATCGGCTGACTGCAAACAATTAGCCTATCGGATTGATCAAACAGACTCTTTTCTTTTTGATAAATAGCGGTTTGCATCTCTGTAAAAATTCCGTTGTTTCTGCCATACTCCGTCGCATGAACCGTTGTGATCAATGGAATTTGGAACAGCTGGCGGCTAACGAGCGCTGCATGACCAACAAGCCAGTCATGCGCATGGATAATCTGTATGCTGTTCTCTCCGATAATCTCTACAGCCTTCCGAAGCAAACAGCCATTTAAATCGGCTATCCAAGTTAAAAAATCAGGCTCACAAGCATGCAGCGGCCCTGTTCGAAAAACATGGACTCCTTCATCTGTCTCGTAAGCGGGTTGGCCCGGACAGGCAGCTGTTACTACATATACCTCTACCTCTTGATAGCAAAGGGCTTTGCTCAAATCATGAACATGCCGCGATAGACCTCCTACGATCCTTGGCGGATACTCCCAAGTAAGCATAAGAACTCCCTTCTTCTCTTGCCTTAACCAGTGGCTGTTCCGTTGCTTTTCCCGCAGCGAAAGCCCGTCAGCTATCAGCAGCCGTTTGCTTCGCTGGCCAATATAATCATAATCGCATTCATCACGAATTATTCCTTCATATATATAGCTGAAGGCATCACAACAATTCATCTGCTCCTCACGCGGCAAGCGATGAGCGATAGCATACAGATAATGGATCCATTCTTGGATAAGCGCTTCCTTCAAGAACCTTTCTTCATCGGGGAGCCGTTCTTCCAGCAAAGCAAGCTTTTCTTCCATTTGAAAGGCAGCCGCTGAATGTTCAGCGGCTTCATCATTCAATAAGCATCCGCCTTTATTCAGATGAAAGTAACTGAAAGGAATGTGGACACAGCTTTCTATGTGTGTCCTTTTGGTTAGCCGCTGCTCAGGCAAGCGGTTCAGCAATTGACTGAAAAACGCCTGCCGGTCCGCAGCTATTTGAGCGAACACAGGGAAATGGAATTCGGACATTTGTTCTATTTCTTCAATTTGCGCGACCGGACAAACACCCATTCCATAGACAGTTTGGCAAATGCCTCCTTTCTTGAGCACTTCATCTGAAAATACTTCATGAGATAAAAATAGGTATTTCACTCCGAACGGTTGAAGAATGCGCTCAATTCCAGCAGCATATGCGCCTCGGGGCAGCCATATGCTTTCAGGCGCGGACTGAAAAGCCGCTTGCCATATTTGGAGGGTTTTTTCTAGTTGAATCTCCATAGCGGCGGCTGACTGCAGGACAGTGAGAGGATAGTCACTGATAGCGGAAGGATAAGCCTTCAGCTTTCCTTGTCTTATGTAGAATCGGAAAGCGTGAATCAATTGTCCGTCCCAATGATTCCATTGTTCAAACAGCGCCTGTTTTGCTGGATCATTCGCTTCCGGCTGGCTTTTTGCCAAAAGATCCGCCGCCAACATTTGAAATGAATCGGACTCCAGCCACTTAACAATTAACGGATTCAATACGATTCCAATCTTCTGGCCGGCTTTCAGCTGGCTAAGCACATGTATAACACCCAAATATTCCTCTAAAACGGATTGCAAGTAGGAAGGCGCTTCTTCCTTATGAAATAAATGGAAAGGACGATAGGGAACAGATGGCTGAATAATAACAGGAACTTGAACGTCACTCATACTTTTCCTCCAATGAATGTTCATAGTAAGTGTACGTACTCGCGTGCTCTACCCAAAGCGGCCTTTCTGTCTCTTGATTTTTAAACTTTTCCATAGCTGGAAACATCGTCTGGTATTGGTCTGGACGTTCATATGGTGTGTGAATAGGGTGGGAACGCAGTAGAGGAAAAAACTCATGATGACAGGTGAAGAATCCCAACTCACATACATATGATCGATTTCTTTTTAGTCCCTTGATAAACCAATGCCGGCTGCTTGCAGGAACCTTGAAACAGTAAGTATGGTGAGCGTTATTGCCATTGAAGAGAATGTCTGTGACATCATACAGACGCAAGTCATATATTTGAAAATCAGCAATTGGATCAAACAGCTCTCCCATCGCCCGAACAAACCATTCTTGCAGCTCCCACTGACAAAATACCCGGTCTTTAGAAACAAGGACAAGTGACAGTTTCCCGGCAGAAAACCCTTCAAGATCTTCATCCTGATAGGAGAACCTTGGATACACGCTGTTTGCTGTTACGTCGTTTTTGTGTTTTTGGAACTTGTTCCATTGATATCGGATTTTCCCAATTGATATTCCTAATAAATCCGAAATATTCTGCAAGGACTTGCCTTCATTTTTTAGTTTAATAATCTCTGCTAACAACCTTCTCACCCTGCTTCAGCATCATTTTAATTCTCCTTCTATTAATCGTAACATTGACCGCCCGGTTCTACAATAAACGCATTTTGTCGGAAAATGACTGCTTCTACGCCTAAATCTAGTAGATTTGCCCTGAATATGATATAAATAACATAGGATCAGTAATCGATGTCGTGAGGTGAACATGTAATATGTACGAACTGATTATAGGACTTGCCTCTGCAGCTCTTCTCCTTTTTCTTTTTTCTTTCTTTCAAAAGGATTCTTATTCTAAATTAGAGAAAGAAGTAGAGGAGCTGTCTATGCAATTTTTGCAGGAAACCTATCAATTAAAGAAAAAAATAAAAATCCTGGAAGAAGAGCTTCTGATGGATGATTCGTTTGAAAACAGCGAAGCAAAAACGAGCACTCCCTTGAGCCAGCCGAGTGTAAACGCCATCCTCAAAAATCAAGTCATCTCTTTATACAACCAAGGAGCGAACCTAAACAGCATCGCGCAGCAGTCTTCGCTTTCCCTAGAGCAAGTCAAAAAAATTCTAAAGCCTTATATGAATCAAGCAAGGGGAGGATGGCATGAGTAAACAAACAACGAGAGCTTTTGCTGCTGGTCTGCTGAGCGCTTCCCTTGCTTTGCTCTCGTATACGATGATCCGTGACGATGAACAGTCAGCGCCATCTGATAAAGAAATGATCACCGAACTAAAGCAAAATGGCTACGTCGTCTATACGAAGGAAGAAGCAAATCAACAAATGAATATGAAACAGCAAGCAGCAGCGGAACCAAAACCAGAGAAAAAAAGCAACAAACAAGAGAAAACGCTTCAAACAAATGAAGCCTTTACCTTGGACATTCAGCCAGGCATGACTTCTTCTGAAATCGGCTCCTTGCTTGAAAAAGCGGGAATCGTTAAAGATGAACATACATTTAATGATTATTTAACGAAAAACGGATATGCAGGAAAGCTGCAAGTTGGCAAGTATACACTTTATCCCTCCATGTCCGCAAAACAAATAGCCATCGTAATCACTACAAAATAGAATAAACAGAAATGCTCCCCATTAAGCAGATAGATATAAAATAAAAACCTGTTTATCAAGGGGAGCTTTTTTATGGATGAAAGTCAATATCCTAAGGAATTTAAATTAAAAATGCGGGATGCAAAACAAATCAGACCATCATATAGAAAAGGTTAGCAGCTGTTCTCTCGCTGCTAACCTTTTCTTGCTTCTTAACCAAATCTGCCTGAAATATAATCTTCTGTACGAGCGTCTTCTGGATTATTAAAGATCACGTCTGTATCGTTAAATTCAATAACCTCTCCATTGAGGAAGAACGCAGTTTTATCAGAAATACGCGCCGCCTGCTGCATGTTATGCGTCACGATAATAATGGAGTAGCGCTCTTTTAATTCTTGGATCAGCTCTTCCACTTTCAACGTAGATACCGGGTCTAATGCAGAAGTCGGTTCATCCATTAAAATGACATCCGGTTCCAATGCCAAGCAGCGCGCAATACACAGCCGCTGCTGCTGTCCACCGGATAAACCGTAAGCCGGCTCATGAATCCGATCTTTTACTTCATCCCAAAGAGCGGCACCGCGCAAGCTCTTCTCCACCGTCTCGCTGATGATTTTTTTATTTTTAATGCCGTGAATTCTCAGTCCAAAAGCGATGTTTTCAAAAATGGATTTTGGAAATGGGTTCGGCTTTTGGAAGACCATTCCCACACGCGTACGAAGCTCTTCCACTAGAAAGTCTTTGCCAAAAATATTGCGGCCGCGATATTCAATGACTCCGGATGTTTTCACGTCTGGCACTAAGTCCACCATGCGGTTCAGCGTTTTGACATAAGTGGACTTCCCGCATCCAGAAGGACCGATAATGGCCGTTACCTCGTTTTCCATAATCTCTAAATTAATATTCTTCAATGCATGATGATTCCCGTACCAAAGGTTGCAGTTTTTGGTGCTGTAAACAGCACGTCTTTCGTTTGCCCCGTTGTTTTGTTTCTTATTATTCACTACCTCTAGTGCCATATATTTTCCCTCCAAATGAAGATGCTTTACGAACTTAATATCTTTGCTGATAACGATTTCGAATCCATACGGCCACAGAATTCATCAAGATCAAGATGATTAACAGCACGATGATGCCTGCAGCTGCAAGCAAATGGAATTCCTCTTGCGGTCTGCTGGTCCAGTTGTAGATTTGCATCGGCAAAGCAGAAAACTGATCCAAAAACGACATTGGCAAAAAGGCGACAAAGGTTGGGATTCCCACAACGACTAATGGCGCAGTTTCCCCAATAGCCCTTGAAAAAGCAAGAATGCTTCCTGTTAAGATACCCGGGATAGCTGCTGGAAGCACCACCCGTAAAATCGTTTGCCATTTCGTTGCACCGAGACCGTAGGAGGCTTCTCTTAATTCTTTAGGCACCGCACGAATTGATTCCTGAGAAGCAACAATGATGACGGGCAAAATCAGCAAACTCATCGTTAAACCAGCCGCCAAAACACTGTTTCCAAGATAGAACAACCGAACGAAAATCGTTAAACCAAGCAAACCGAAAACAACGGAAGGAACACCTGCAAGGTTGGAAATGTTCATTTGAATCCAGCGGGTAATCCAGTTTTTCTTCGCATATTCCTCAAGATAAATGGCCGCGCCGACACCAAGAAGAAAAGAAACCGGCACAACAACTGCCATCATCCATAGCGTGCCGACAATCGCTGCTTTAATGCCCGCTTGCTCTGGGCGTCTGGAAGCGAAATTCTGTAAGAAATCCCAGGACAAATGCCCAGCGCCTTGCGAAAAGATGCGGACAAGCAGCACGATCAAAATGACCGACGTCAGAATCGTGGCGGCTAAAAATAATCCTTTATAAAGGTTATTTCTCAACAATCTGGAAGGAATCTTTCCTACCATTTCATCGGTGTTAATCTTGCTTTGTGCGTTATGATTCTGTACGTTTTCCATTAGTACTCCTCCCTAAAACGCTTAGAGATGCGCTGAGCTAAAATATTCATGGCCAATGTAAATAGGAATAATGTAAATCCGACAGCATAAATACTATAATAGATCGTTGTACCAAAACCGGCATCACCCGTACTTACTTGAACAATATAGGATGTCATCGTCTGCAGAGAAGATGTTAAATCCAGCTCCGCAGTTGGAGTTGAACCTCCCGCAATGGTAACGATCATCGTCTCGCCAATCGCCCGGGAAATAGCTAAGACGATGGAAGCTAGTATTCCTGATAAAGCCGCCGGAAAAGCCACTCTCCAAGTCATTTCCCATTTTGTAGCTCCCAGCGCTAAAGCACCTTGACGCACAGCTTGAGGAACAGATGACAATGCATCTTCTGAAAGCGAAACGATCATTGGAATGATCATGATCCCCACCACAATTCCTGGGCTGATTGCGTTAAACAATTCCACTGAAGGGAAAATAGATCGCAATAACGGTGTGACAAACGTTAGAGCAAAGAAACCGTAAACAATCGTCGGAACACCAGCCAATACTTCTAGGATCGGCTTCATAACTTTTCTTACTCTATCGGAAGCATATTCACTTAAATAAACCGCGACCGCTAATCCGATAGGCACTGCTGTAATGGTCGCAATAAATGTAATTTTTAACGTACCCACAATCAATGGGAGAATTCCATAAGTTGATTCTGTTGCAGAGAATGGATACCACTCTTTAGCTGTAAAAAATTCCGTCAGCGGGACTTCTTTAAAAAACGTCAATGTTTCAAAAATAAGCGTCAGCACGATGCCAACCGTTGTTAAAACTGAGACAGCTGCCATTAAAAATAATACGATAGGTATAATTTTTTCGCTTCTGTTCAGGAATCCTTTCTGATATTTTTTTTGTAGTAATTCCTGAACAGGACTCAATTGTTTCTCAGCTGTTTTCAAAATGAAAACTCCTTTCAACCCCATCACAAGATGGAAAGCAGATACGCTTTCCATCCTGTGGAATAATAATCTTTATCCGCCAGCCTTTAATTCTTTATTATTTCTTTAATTTCTATATTATTTCTTTAATCCTTCTAAAGTTTCTAATTGTTTATCGTATTCTTCATCAGGAAGCTTGACGTAGCCAACTTCTTCCGCCATTGCTCCGGCGTTTTCAAGAGTGAATTTCATATAGTCATACACAGATTCTTCATCTGCTACCGCTTTGTTAGCAACGTATGTGAAAAGCGGACGTGACAGTGGAGAGTATTTTCCAGACTCGATTGTTTCATTTGTCGGTTCAACCGGACCTTCTCCGCCATCGACCGGAACTACCTTCAGCTTGTCCTTGTTCTCTGCGTAATAAGCATAGCCGAAGTAGCCAATCGCGTTTTTATCGCCCGTTACACCTTGAACCAACACGTTGTCATCCTCTGATAATGTAGCCGCTTTGTCAATTTGTTTTTCTTCAAGAATTACTTCATTGAAGTAATCATAAGTTCCCGAATCAGTTCCAGGAGAATACAGTTTAATTTCTTCGTCCGGCCAGCCTTTGCGGATGTCAGACCATTTTTTTGGCTTGCCAGTATCCACCCACATTTTTTGCAGCTCTTCAATAGTTAGGTGGTCTACCCAATCATTATCTTTATTCACTACGATGGAAAGTCCGTCAAAAGCAAGTTTGAATTCAGTGAAATCAATCTTTTTCTCTTCAAGAGAAGCTTTTTCTTCATCTTTAATTGGACGGGAGGCATTGCTCATCTGCGTTTCGCCTGCGATGAACTTCTCAAATCCGCCGCCTGTACCAGAAAATCCGACGGTCACTTTCACATCAGGTTGTTCCATCATATACTCTTCAGAAACAGCTTCCATGATCGGATAAACAGTTGAAGATCCATCCACTTGAATGTTTCCTTGCATTTGCTTATCGGATTCACCCGTCTGCTCTGTACTTTCCTTCTTCCCTTCACCGTCTGTATTGCCATTACAAGCGCCTAATACAAGCGCAGAACCGAGCATGGCTGATACAGCTAAAACTTTAACTGGTTTCATTCTCTTTTCCCCCTAAGATTGTTTATGGTTGTTTTTACTACTGTAAACAGATTAACGGAGGAGTATTAAATACGTTTTAATACAATGTAAATGTTTTGTAAATCGTTATTTTTTACGCATGAAAAAACACCCAGTTGGGAAACTGGGTGCTGTCAGCCGCTTCATTCTTCTGTTTTATCTTCGCTCTGCTGATCGTCTTTCGTCCTAATTTTTTGATCGACCGTTACATCAGAGGTTTGTTCTTTCATTCGTTTTTCCTTCAGCTCGAAATACTTATCGAGCACTCTTCTCCCTATAATGTTGGATATACTGGAACTGCCGTTTCCTTCATAAACCCAAGGAACGACCACCGACATCGCTACTTCCGGATTATCCGCCGGAGCATAAGCAGCGAGCGTCACGTTCCAGGTCATCGGCAATGTTTGGCCATTTTTTATATATTGCTCGCCCTTCGGCCCGTCATAGACCCCTTCAGCCGTTCCGGTTTTTCCAGCAGGCTTGTAGGGTGCATTGGCAAAATGAGCTCGCGCTGTTCCCTGTGAGCCGCTCATCACCATTCGAAATCCTTCCTGCACACGCTTCAGCTCGTTTGGTGTAACATCGATGCGATTGATCACTTCCGGCTGAATTTCCTTAACGAGCGATCCGATTTTATCCGCTTCTGTAGCTGGCTGGCGAATCTCCTTGACGATATGCGGCTTCATCCGATAGCCGTCATTGGCAATCGTAGAGACATATTGCGCCAGCTGCAGCGGGGTATACGTATCAAACTGGCCAATGGAGAAATCCAGCAATTTCCCCGGCTCCCCTAGATTGATTTTCCCCTGGAAGCCGATTTGTTCATTAGGCAGATCAATGCCGGTCGGCACACCAAGACCGAATTGGCCAAAATGGCGGCGCATCGTCGAGAACCCGTGCATCAAATCTAAATTTAAGCTTCCGTTCGGAATGTATTTTCCTTTGCCGATTTCAATCGCTGTTTTAAACATATATACGTTTGACGAGCGCATGAGCGCATATTTTTCGTTGATTCCCATGGCACCGCCGCGGTTGAACCACGAGCTTTTCGGATTGGTGTCTTTAAATCTCAACGGTTCGTCCACAATATAATCACCCGGGTCATTGGCCCCTGTCATATAGCCGGTCAGAACGGTTGCGCCCTTCACGGCAGATCCCATCGCATAAGAGGTCGTCAAATTCCCTAAAGCAAAATCCAGTATCTCGGGTTTTCCGTTATTCACCTCGTATTTTTTCCCTGACAGGGCTAGAATTTCTCCTGTTCTCGGGTCCATCATTGTTACGAACGCGCGGTCAAGAAGATAGCGTCCATATCCGGACTTTTCTTTCCTAAGTTCTTCTTCGACAATCTGATCGACTGCTTGCTGAAGATCCATATCGATCGTTAATATAAGGTCATTGCCGCGCTGGCCTTCACGGATCACTTCAGAATCCAAGATGTTTCCCGATTTGTCCGTAATGTTTTTCACTTTTGTTTTCTTGCCGCGAAGCATTTCTTCATATTGATATTCAATATAGCTTTTCCCAACGCGATCATTACGGCTATATCCCCGGGAGGTGTAATAATCAACCATCTCCTTCGGCAGTCCTTCTCTTGAAGAAGAAATATTGCCAAGTACCGTCTTTAATGTATTCTCGTACATATATAAACGATCCCAATCCGTTGTCGTATTCACTCCCGGAAGAGAAGCGAGATTTTCACTGACGACGGCATATTCTTTTTCGGTCACGTTTTTACTTTTGACAATTTGCGGTGTCATTGCGTAACCGCTCGTAAATTCACGATAAATCGCCAATATCTCAAGTTCTTTCGGTGTCAGATCCTTTAAATCCTCTTCTGTAATGCGGTCAATTTGCATTTGGTAAATTTTCTTTTCTTCAATTTCATTTTCTTTAAATTTTTTCCATTCTTCTTTTGTAATTTTCTTTTTGCCTTTCTCCGGATACTTCATTAGCCAGAAATCTTTCTTGTCACGCTCGGTTACTTGATCGGTTTCCTTCTCAATCAGCGCTGCAAGCTTAGTGGCTGTTTTCAGCATTTCCTTAGGATCCGCTCCCTTAGAGCGCGTGTATGTAATCGCATTTTTCGGCGCATTATCCACGATCACTCGTGCATCACGATCAAAAATCTTTCCCCTTGGCACGCTGGCATTTACCGTTACATCTTCTGTCCGCTCAATTTTTCTTTGATAATCTTCCCCCTGGACAATCTGTACAATCCCCAGTCTGAAAATCAATATCGAAAAAAGCAAAAAGACAACGAAGAACATCATGTTCATCCGAAAAGGGACATGCGTCTTTCTTCTTTTTTTTGTCTTTTTCACCGCTCACTATCCTCTCTGCAAATGATTTCTTAATTTATTTTTATCCACTCCTCATTCTATACAAATTTAAAGCTTTTTTCTACAATTAGCTACAAGAAAAAAAGACTTGGATCAATTCACCAAGTCTCTTGCCGGATGGAGATTCACTTTTCTGATGCAAAAATAAATAAAGCTGTGCCCGGATCCAAGAATAAGAAGCAGCAGGGGAATGCTTTGTTTCTCGCCGAAAAAAGAGACAGCTGCTATAAATATCAAAATGGATAGAATTCTCCCCGCATTAATGAACACTTCCCTGACGACCATATACTCAATTCGCCTTTGTGCCGCCTTTCTGCCTTGACCGATTACGTCATAGGTCATCGATAAGTAGGGAACTAGCAAAAACGGATAAGCGACAGCAATCAGAGCCGCATATATGAGCAAACGGGCGAATGTCAGCTGCGGAACGATTATAAACAAGGACAAAAAAAGGACGAGCCCAGCCGCAAAAATAACCTGCTTACGGAAGCGTTTGCTAATCACTCTTGTAGCAAGCGAATAGCTGATAAAAGATACGCTCGAGTATACAAGCCCGTACGTTCCAAGCGCCAGCTCGCTGCCCGTTGTAACAAAGACAAACACCGAAATAACAAAGACAAACACCCCTTCCCTCAAGCCTTGAAAAAAATGAGCGTTTGTGATTCTTTTCCAATCCTTGTTGCATTTTCTCTCCCGCCACACCAAAAGAAATTCATACTTGCCTTTTGCAGGCCTTCTTTTTAAAAGCAGACTGATCACCACAGCCGCTGAAAAGCAAGCAAGTGACAAAGCAAACACGATCATATAGCCGATTTGGGAGGTAAAGCGGCTAATGATAAATCCGGCCAGCATAGGCCCTATCATTCCGCCCGCTGAAAATAACGTACCGAAAAAGCCATTAAAAAAATCTCTTGTTTCCGGTTCAGTAATTTCAAATGTCAGCACATTATAAGCCAGCCAATAAAAACCGTATCCCCAGCCAAGTAAAGCGCCCAATAAAAAAATCCATTCAGAGGCTTGGTCGCCGAAGGATAGCACCGCGATATAAAAGGTTCCAAGAATGGTCACTCCCAGCCTTAAAACAACCACCCGATCCACTTTTTTTGCGCATTTTCCAGCCACAAAAAAAGCGAATGGCTGTACGGCGGCCACCGTTAGGTTATAAAGGGCCAAATCGATGAACTGGCCTGATTGCCTCCATAAATAAATGTTTACGAAAGTGTTGGATAACGCCACGCTCAGGGAATACAGACCTCCGATCAGAAGCAATAACATTAAATCCTTCGTCAAGTCTATATGATGGAACCACTTTTTAAACCACATCCCTGTGTATTCCCCCTCTCTCGCTTATGTTTTGGAGAAAAGGAGGTAGTTATACAATGAAAAAAAGACAAGCCAATTGAATTGGCTTGTCCGCGGCACTTCCATTATTATTTAGCTGCGCTGAAGCGTTTAGCTACTTCATCCCAGTTAACAACATTCCAGAAAGCTTTGATGTACTCAGGACGGCGATTTTGATAGTTCAAGTAGTAAGCGTGCTCCCAAACATCAAGCCCTAACACAGGAGTTTTCCCATCCATCAATGGCGAATCTTGGTTTGGTGTGCTTGTAATTTCAAGATCGCCGTTATGGACCACTAACCATGCCCAGCCTGAACCGAAGCGTCCAGCTGCTGCTTGGGCAAATGCATCCTTGAATTTGTCCAGGCTGCCGAATTTATTATTGATCGCATCTGCTAGCTCGCCAGTTGGCTCGCCGCCGCCATTTGGAGAAAGGATTTGCCAGAATAAAGAGTGGTTGGCATGTCCGCCTCCGTTGTTGCGAACAGCTGTGCGAATGTTTTCAGGAACCGCATCAAGATTAGCGATTACTTCTTCCACAGATTTGCTGGCTAAATCATCATGGCCTTGAAGCGCCTCATTTAGTTTCGTTACATACGTGTTGTGATGCTTCGTATGGTGAATATTCATGGTTTCCTTGTCAATATGAGGCTCTAATGCATCGTAAGCGTAAGGTAATTCCGGTAATTGAAATGCCATAATAAATTCCTCCCATTTCGTATTTTTCTTTGCCTTCGTTTCTTAGGGTACCAAAATCGGTTCCCTCTTTCAATTTTTATGCCTAATTACTCAATGAAATATCGTGTGGCCTCTTAGAAAAAGCAAAGAAGATGCTCCATAATACAGGAACATCTTCTATGTGCTATGCCATCACAGCCCTCTTATTTCGAGAACCGCTTCTGCAATATTCACCGCATGATCGCCCATTCTTTCAAGATTGCTGATGATATCAACAAAGACAATACCTGCTTGGGCGGTGCAATCACCTGCGTTTAATCGTAAAATATGCTGTTTTCGCAGCTTTCTCTCCATCTTATCAATTAAATCTTCATTCTCCGCCACTTCTCTGGCTAAATTCGAATCATTATCATCAAGTGCTTTAATGGATTTGCTAACGGTGCTGATTGTCAGCTTGAACATTTCTTCCAAATCCGCCATTGCTTTGTCCGTCACTTTCACTTTATTCGCTTGCTGATAATCCACAAGTTCTAAAATATTTTCAAAATGATCACCGATTCTCTCAATGTCGCGCACGGTGTCCATCAGTAAAGAATGTCTTTCCGATTCCATCTCTGAAAGGGAAGCACTGGACAAATTAATCAAGTAATTAGTAATTTTCTTATCTAAATTATTTAAAGCATCTTCAATTTGGTAAGCCGTATCTGAATGCTTCTGTTGCTTGGTCTTTAAATACAAATGGGTTTCTTCCATACCGCGGACAGCGAATTGTCCCATGCGAATGACTTCTTCTTTCGCTTGCCCAAGCGCGATAGAAGGTGATTGTTCAATGAATATCGGATCAAGATGCTTCGCTTTGTATTCCACAACCGAATCTTCTCCAGGAATTAACTTCGTAACAACCGCCGCAAGCAACCCAACAAAAGGAAGTTGAATTAATGTGTTCGTTACATTAAACGATCCGTGCGCAACAGCGATCATCATCTTCCGATCTAAATCCAATTCAGCGCCTAAGTAGGCAATAAACTGTGTGAAGAAAGGAAGAATAAGCAAGAATATCATCGTTCCAATTAAATTGAAAAGCACGTGGGTTGCAGCTGCCCGGCGTGCCGCTACGGATGCTCCAATAGAAGCCAGCACAGCTGTAATTGTCGTTCCGATATTATCTCCGAATAGAACCGGCATTGCCGCATTTAAATCTAGCAGGTTTTCAGCAAAAAGCCCTTGAAGAATACCGATCGTGGCACTTGAGCTTTGGACAATCACCGTAAAGATGGTTCCAACCACTACTCCTAAAAACGGATTCGAACTCATATTCACCGTTAAATCATGGAATGTTTCAAGCGTTCTTAACGGCTTCATTCCGCCACTCATTAATTCTAAGCCGTAAAATAAAGCGCCAAACCCAAAGAAGATCATTCCGATATTGTGCACTCTCTTCGTTTTAAAGAAGAAAATAAGAACTGCGCCAAGAGCTAAAATAGGCAGAGCATATTCCCCCACATCAATTCCAATAATGAAGGCGGTAATAGTTGTTCCGATATTCGCTCCCATAATTACGCCGATAGCTTGCTTCAGTGTCATAAACCCGGCACTGACAAGCCCGACTGTGATAACGGTCGTCGCTGAACTGCTTTGGATTAAAACCGTGACAAGAACTCCCGCTAAAACTCCCATGATCGGATTGGTCGTGAAACGGTCTAAAATATCACGCAAACGATCTCCAGCAGCCTGCTGCAGGCCATCCCCCATCAGTTTAATTCCGTATAAAAATATTCCAAGTCCACCTAAAAACTGAAACAGCATTTCCTGGACATTAATCTCCATGTTTTCAACTCCTAATCCATTGAATTCGACAAAACTTGCAAACCCTCTACAATTATTAATAAAACATTAGCCATAAGTAAATAATCTAAACGAAAAATTTACAATTCGTTAACATTAAGGTAGTAATATTACAAAAACATTACAAAAGTCAACCATGGCGTTCTTTCTATGCATTGAATACAATAGAGGTATAAGGAGGATTCCTCATGACTATTTTGAAACAATTTGCGAAAAGCCTATATTCCCCTAAGACCATCGCTATGTTCCGCTTTCAAGGAATCGGGCGAACAATCGGCTATATCTTTTTCATTACACTTGTCGTTTCTTTGCCTTTTATAGTCCGCTTCAGCCTTATGACAACAAGCGGCATGGAGGCTCTTAAGGAATCCGTCGCGGCCGACCTTCCAGAGTTCGCAATCAAAGACGGTGAGCTGATTTCAGCAGCAAATGAAACAATCGCAGTGCAGGCTAGAGAAACAGCCATTATTTTCGATCCCTCCGGCTCGGTTCATCCGCAAGATTTGCAAAATGAGAAGCAGGCTTTCGGTTTTCTGAGAAAGGAATTTGCGTTAGCAGTTAATGGACAAGTCCAGACTTTCTCTTACGCACTTCTTCATTCCGACTCTCTGACAAAAAAAGAAATAACCGATGCCGCTGACAGCCTTCCATCCTACTTAGTCATTTTCTTACCGGCAGTATGGGCACTTTATTATTTATTTATCGCGGCCGTTGAATTTATTAAAGTTTCCATTTTCGCCGGCATTGCCCTTCTGTTTACACAGTTTCTGAAAAGGAGGCTATCCTATCGGCAAGGTTTTCGTCTGGCAGCCTATGCACTTACACCGTCAGCTGCGCTGCTCGTTCTGCTTAACTTGGCCGGAATTTCTTTTCCGTACAGCTTTTTAGCCGACTGGCTAATCACATCTGCTGTGCTGCTGGCCGCAGTTCAAGCCATTCCGCCGCCAGCTGCTAAGAGAGCGCCGCTTGCCAAATAGCGCGAACCCTCAAACAGCGGGGAGTTTTCCATCCCCCGCTGTTGAAAAGGAGAACAAAGGCTAACGCCACATCGTGGAAGCCCGATCAAATCGCCCTTTTAGGTGCCGCGGTCTCCAAGTTAGACATTCCGTTCCCCATCTTACTTTTGAAGGGGAAGTCTTACGGCATCTTACAGGCGGGATGAGGCTATGTAGATCATCATTTTTCTCATCTTTCCACATAAGGATCCCGTCATATTTTTATTGGACAGGCATATATTGATAGAAAAAAGGGGAAGAACATGAAAAACTTTCTTTTCTTTCTGCTCGTGATTGTCATAGCAGCCGGCATTTGGAACGATTTAACGAAAGGGTCTCTCCCGCATAAAGAAACCCTTGCTCAGCGGCCCGAACAAGCAAACAGCACGCCTGACCGCGCATTCGCTCAGCCGTATGAAACGCTTCAGATGAAAAGAGGCGACACCGTTTTGTCCATTTTAGAAGAATTGCACACTCAAGGATTGCCCGTTACTATTCAGCGAGCAGTCAAGGACTTTCAGCAATTAAATGGAGGGGTGGCTCCTGAAGACGTGCAGCCTGGCCAGACTTATAAGTTCCCTGTCTATTAGCACAGACAAGCCGTTCCTTTCCTTGTCATTTTTGCTCAATAACTGATACAATAATTCATTGAAGAAGCTTTTTATTAGATCTTATAAAGGAGCGAACCACCCTTGAGTGAAATTACCCATCGTTCAAAAACACGCCCGGTGAAGGTTGGAAACTTAACCATAGGCGGCAGCAACGAATTGTTTATACAAAGTATGACTACAACGAAAACACATGATGTGGAAGCTACAGTTGCAGAAATTCATCGCCTGGAAGAAGCGGGATGTCAAATCGTTCGCGTCGCTTGTCCTGATGAACGGGCAGCCAATGCCATTGCTGATATCAAGAGACAAATTCATATCCCGCTGGTCGTTGATATCCATTTTGACTATAAATTGGCCTTAAAAGCGATTGAAGGCGGCGCTGATAAAATCCGCATCAATCCAGGCAATATCGGACGCCGCGAAAAAGTGGAAGCGGTCGTCAACGCGGCTAAAGCCAAAGGCATCCCTATTCGCATCGGAGTTAATGCCGGAAGTCTTGAACGCCGCATTTTAGAAAAGTACGGCTACCCAACAGCCGATGGCATGGTGGAAAGTGCGCTCCATCATATTAAGATTCTTGAAGATTTGGACTTTCATGACATCATCGTGTCCTTGAAAGCATCGGATGTAAATTTAGCCATTGAAGCATACGAAAAAGCAGCCAGAGCTTTTGATTATCCGCTGCATCTCGGCATTACCGAATCAGGCACTTTATTTGCCGGCACTGTAAAAAGCGCAGCAGGCCTTGGAGCCATTCTAAGCAAAGGAATCGGCAATACTTTGCGTGTTTCTTTAAGCGCTGATCCAGTGGAAGAGATCAAAGTGGCCAGAGAGCTCTTAAAATCTTTTGGATTATCTTCCAATGCCGCCACACTCATTTCCTGTCCGACTTGCGGGCGTATTGAAATCGATTTAATTAGCATCGCCAATGAAGTAGAGGAGTATATCCAAAAAATTAAAGCGCCGATCAAAGTGGCCGTCCTTGGCTGCGCCGTTAACGGACCAGGAGAAGCCCGCGAAGCGGATATTGGCATCGCCGGCGCCCGCGGAGAAGGCCTGCTGTTCCGAAAAGGAAAAACCGTTCGGAAAGTTCCCGAAGAGACCATGGTCGAAGAATTGAAGAAAGAAATTGATAAGATTGCCGAAGAATATTATCGGAAGCAAGAAGCATAAAAAGCCTGGCGATTGCCAGGCTTTTTGAACCGTTTAAAAGAATGGACGGATGAATAAGCCAAAGACAATAGCGGCTGCCCCAATGCCGATCGCCCAGCCCCCTACTCCTGCAGCTCCTCTTCTTCTCGCCATAAACCCTAATATTATGCCTGCCGCACCGAATAGTACTGGCATGACAAATAAAGCGATGATTGAAGCGATTAATCCAGCATAGCCAAACCCTTGGCCTCCTTCATCGCGCACATCCTCTTCCTTCACGTCTGTACGGCGGATGTCATCTTCCTGACGATCTCTGCGGAAAGGAATAGGCTCCGCGATCTCAGCCGCTGTCTCTTCCCTATAGGGCCTTCTGTCTTTATCATTCACTAAAGATTGATCGTTATTTTCTTTACTCAATGACAATCCCTCGCTTTCAAAATTTGAGGAGCATTGTTATTGTTTACAGCCGAAAAGAAATTATTCAAAGCACTTCTTTCTCTCATAACAAAGCGCGGCAAAATATGTTACACTTTGAAAAGGATTCAACATAGTAAGGAGCCAACGAGATGAAAGATAAACGTTTTGGAATAGATATTGACGGAACGGTGACTTGTCCAACAAGTCTTATCCCTTTTATCAATGAAGATTTTTCATTGGACATCACACTTGATGATATTAAACAATATGACCTGGCAGAATCCTTAAATATTCCTGCCGATCGATTTCGGGATTGGTTTGACAAACGCGAGCCTGTCATTTATGCCCATTCTCCCCTCGCTAAAGGAGCGAAGGAAGTGCTAAAAAGCTGGCAAGAACAATTTCACTTGTTTTTTATCAGCGCTCGGAGAAACCACTTGCTAAGCGTCACTGAACAATGGTTCAGTGATCAGGATATTCAGTATGACCGAATTGAATTAATCGGTTCACATAATAAAGTGGAAGCAGCCAAAGCATTAAATGTCGATTTATTTCTTGAAGACAAGCATGATAATGCTGTGAGTATTCATGAGGAGCTGCACATACCCGTTCTGCTGTTTAACACACCGTATAATCAGGACCCCGTCCCAGATGGCGTGATTCGGGTCAACAATTGGGCACAGGCGGAAAAGTGGGTCCGTCATTGGAGTCCATCTGCGCTGAACAAATAACTCGGCAGATCTCTATATTTTCAATTCTTCAGCACTCAATAGCAAACAAAACCAACGGCAGCTCATCCGCCGTTGGTTTTTGCATCCATTCCCTTGCCAACATATCCAAGCGCACATCAGCAAAAGGACCTGATAACCCTATTAGCATTGAACAAAATAAACCAAGTTTCTTCCTTATTATTGAAGAAGCATCCGCTATTTGGGATTGCGGCGTTTCACCTGCACCGGTTCCTCCTGACACTCGGGGCATTTTCCGTAAATTTCAAACTTATGGCCGGATACTTCACAGCCGGAAAGCTCTTCTATATGATCCATCGGGCACAGATGAATTTCCTTTGTTTTTCCGCAAGCCAGACAAATAAAGTGATGATGGTGCTCATCATGTGAGCAAGTAAAACGAAAACGGCGCTCCCCGGACAACTCGGTTTCTTCCAGTACGCCCATGTCTACAAACAGAGCCAGATTGCGGTAAATGGTATCGAAGCTGAGTCCAGGGTAATCAGCTTTCATCGCTTCTAAGACATCTTTAGCCGTTAAATACTTATCATGTTCAGCAAATAAAGCAAGAATGTCTTCCCGCTTGCCTGTCTGTTTATAGCCCTTTGCTTTTAAAAGCTCCATCGCTTGGCTTAAATTCATGGTTCCACCCCATTTTAAAATGGTTTGCTCAACTTTTTAAATGAAATGACAATTAATAAAATCATGATAGAAGAAACAACGATCGTGCCGCCCGGGGCTAAATCTAAATAAAAGGCGCTGACTAAGCCAATTATAACAGCTATTTCTCCAAACAGAACTGAATAGGCGATCGTTTGCTTAAAGCCCCTTGCAATCCGGATACTTGCGGCAACCGGCAATGTCATGAGAGCCGACACTAGCAGCACACCGACAATACGCATAGAAGCGGCTATCACAAGGGCTACAAGCAGCATAAATACAAAGTGAATCGTTCTGACCGGTATACCGGAAGCTTTGGCATGCTCTTCATCAAAGGAGAGTAAGAATAATTCCTTGTATAATAAAAAGACAGAAGCCATCACCAGCACAGCAATCACGATAATAACGAATAAATCATTGCGGCTAACCGCACTTACGCTCCCAAATAAATAGCTGAATAAATCCGTATTAAACCCGTCGGCCAGCGAAATAAAGATCACCCCGACCCCCACGCCGCCGGACAATATAATGGGGATCGCCAATTCTTGATAATGGCGATATACATTTCGCAGTCTTTCAATAAAGATAGAACCCAGCAAGGAAAACGCCATCCCTACATACAGCGGGTTCAGCCACGCCAGCGAGACAAATGTTTGAGCGGCATATAAACCCGCCGCCACGCCAGCAAGCGTCACGTGACTCAGAGCGTCTGCAATTAAAGATAGCCTTCTGACCACGATAAATGCTCCGAGCAGCGGGGCGATCACGCCAATAATAAGCCCCGTTATCATGGCGTTTTGCAAGAATTCATACCGTAAGATGGCTTCAATCATAAGCGGCCCTCCTTCGAATGGTCATGTTCATGTTGATGATCTAGAAGGTGAATGCCATGCCCATATAACTCGGACAGATCCGATTCATCAAGGTGCTCAAACTGCGACATGCTGCCGTGAAAATAAAGATATTTATTTAAACAGGCTACATGGGTGACTTTATCGCTGACCATTCCGATATCATGAGTCACGAGCAGCAGCGTCATCCCCATCTGTTTGTTTAAGCGCGATAGCATATCATAGAAAGATTGCACATTTTGGCTATCCACGCCGACGGTCGGTTCATCAAGAATCAAAACTTCCGGCTTGGACACAATCGCCCGCGCAATAAATACCCGCTGCTGCTGGCCTCCTGAAAGTTCCCCGATATTGCGATGGAGATAAGCCTCCATTTCCACCGCCTTAGCAGCCGCGGCAATCTCCTTCTGCTCTTTCTTGCCCAGCCGGCGAAATAATCCGAGACGTTTCGTTAAGCCGCTCGCGATCACCTCAAAGACAGTGGCAGGAAACCCAGTGTTAAAAGAGTTGGCTTTTTGTGAAACGAAGCCAATTTTGTCCCATTCTTTAAAAGCAGGCTGCGGTACTCCGAATAGAAGGATATCCCCCTTTTGCACCTTTAACAATCCTAAAATTAATTTGAGTAACGTAGATTTTCCCGAGCCGTTAGGCCCGACTATGCCTAAAAAAGCGCCCTTAGGGACCGCTAATTGTATATCTTCCAGCACATGTTCACGATCATAGCGGTAAGATAGGTTTTTAATTTCAATGATAGATGTTGGATTCATTGAAATGGCTCCTTTTTCAGAATGATTACGATTTAAAAAACAAAATGTAGTATACAGGAAATAATTAAAAAAGTAAACCGGAACCCCTTTGAAAAGGTTCCGGTATGTTGATTAATGGATCGCCGACTTAAATCGGGCCCCCTTCGTTTCCTGGGTATTCATAATGGTTAAAAAGGCGTTGGGGTCAATCTCACCGACAATCCCTTTCAGCTTCATGACTTCAAGCCTTGTGACCACCACATAAATGACATCTTTCTCCGCATCCGTGTAACCGCCTTTTCCTTGCAGCTTCGTCGTACCGCGTCCTAAACGGTGCAGGATCGCATCGGATACTTCATCATAATGATCCGATACAATAATGCAAGCCTTCGTTTCTTCAAGTCCCTGCAGTACAGTATCAATCGCTTTGAAGGCAATATAGTAAGCCATGACCGAATACATCGCTTTTTCAGGGCCAAATACAAAGGCTGCCCACCCAAAGACAAAAATATTAATAAACATCACAAATTCTCCAACAGAGAAAGGCAGCTTTTTCGTCATTAAAATGCCCAGAATTTCAGTGCCGTCCAAAGTCCCTCCATGACGAATCACCAGCCCGACGCCAACGCCGAGGATCAGTCCGCCAAATACAGTAGCCAGGATGGGCTCATTTGTAAAGGCTTCGATGCGATGAAGCTGGCTTTGCACAGCAGCCAGGCAAATGACACCAAACAGAGAGGAGAACATAAACGTTTTTCCAATTTGTTTATAGCCAAAATACAGAAAAGGAATATTAAGCACTACAACAAAGGTTGCGAAGTTCAGCAGCGGGTTCTCAAATAGATAGCTGAGAATCAGGGATACCCCAATGACCCCGCCGTCGATAATATTATTAGGCACTAAGAACAGTTCAATAGCTAACGCGGCCAGCGTTGCTCCCAGCAAGATCATCAACAGCCTGTAAATCGTGCGGGTTAAGCCTTCTTTTTTATGTTGTTTTGGCATATCATCATTCCTTTTTATGATTTATTCTTACTTTTGATTCACCCTTCTCACTTTGTTCTCATAGATTTAAATAGAGAAGAAAAGGAGTGACGACGAGTGAAATTTGTTCAGCATTTGATCAACCAAAGAGCGCAATTTATTACAGCGGATGAGCTCTTAAAGTATGCCAAAGGCTTGAGCATTCCATTAAGAAGAGAAGAAGCGGAAAAAATTGCGAGCCGCCTGCGCAGCAAAAAAATTGATTTATTCAATGATGATGAAAGAGCGAAACTATTAAGAGAGATAGCGGACATTACGAATGATCAGACCGCCAAAAAGCTCAATCAGCTGTTTGCGATGTTCCATTCATGAAGAAACAGCCCCGCAGAACTGCAGTTTTGACTGGCGGGGCGTCTTCATGGCTATAATGGCGAAACCACTTTATGAAGCAAATCGGGATCGAATGTTCTGGATCGAAGCATCTCGATTTCCAATCGATACGGTGGTTTGCGCGTCGTTTTATCTTCTCCTACATAAGGCGTTTCTAAAATTTTGGGAAGATCCTCGAGCTGAGGATGGTGGACAATATAGTTGAGGGCGTCAAAACCGATATAGCCAAATCCAATATTTTCATGGCGGTCTTTTCGGGCTCCCCGTTCATTCTTGCTGTCATTAATGTGAAGAACCTTTATTCGGTCCAGCCCGATAATCCGATCGAAATGATCAAGCACTCCATCAAAATCCTCTATGATATTGTAGCCGGCATCATGCGTATGACACGTATCAAAGCAGACAGACAGCTTATCATTCAGATGGACACCATCTAGGATCATTGCCAGTTCTTCAAAAGAGGAACCGCATTCTGATCCTTTTCCTGCCATCGTTTCTAAAGCGATCTGCACACCGAGATCTTTGGTCAGCACTTCGTTTAAGCCTTCAATAATTTTCTGAATCCCCGCTTCTGTTCCCGCGCCGACATGAGCGCCGGGATGAAGAACGATCTGCTTAGCGCCCAGAGCTTCTGTCCGCTCGATTTCCGAACGAAGAAAGGAGACCCCTAATTCAAATGTGGCAGGATTTTTAGTGTTGGCAATATTAATAATATAAGGAGCATGCACGATGATATCCGACATCCCATGTTCCTCCATATGGCGCTGACCTAGTTCAATATTCAGGTCTTCAATCTTCTTTCTCCGGGTATTCTGGGGAGCACCGGTATAGATCATAAACGTGTTAGCTCCATAAGATGCCGCTTCTTCACTGGCGCCCAGAAGCATTTTTTTTCCGCTCATTGACACATGTGAGCCTATTTTCAACATATGTACCTCTCCTTTACCTCTTTCACTATTTTACTAAATTTCTTATGATTTATCCAGCAAAGAAGGCCCGCGACGGCAGGCCTTGCTTTCTGGACTTATTTCTTTTGGCTGTTATTCTTCCCTTTTAGCCGGCGCTCACGCTTTTTAAATTGGGTCATTTCCCGCTGCATTTTCTTCTTATAGCCCGGCTTGACTTTCTTTGGCTTTCTGACAATTGATTTTGCTTTTAAGTCGATCTCATCAGCTGTTTTCTCCCGCTTTTTACGCTGATTGCGGTCGTTCAATTCAATCCACTCTCCGCGGCGAAGGTCGCTGTGGCCAAAAGTAATCCCCATCTTTTCTAAACGGACGAGAGCATCCTCGTCACTAGGAGTGTAAATGGTCGCACACACGCCTGAGTATCCAGCCCGGGCTGTTCGTCCAGCTCTGTGAATGTAGAAATCAAGATCCCGCGGCAGTTCATAGTTAATGACATGACTGACACCTTCAATATCAATGCCTCGCGCCGCTAAATCGGTAGCGACGATATACTGAAAGTCCAGCTCGCGAATTTGCTTCATCATTTTTTTCCGTTCTCTAGGCGTCATATCCCCATGAATCCGCCCGACTTTAAGCCCTTTTTCCAATAATTCGTCGGCTACCTCGTCCGCTTTTTGTTTCGTGTTGGTAAAGACAACCGCTAAATACGGATTGTAGGCTCGCAGCATGTCATAAAGCAAGTCAATTTTTTCGCGGCTTTTTTGCGGCACCAGCATATGCTCAATGTTTTCCGCTGAAATATGCTTCGGCTGAATTCGGACATACTCCGGATTTTCCATATATTTTCTTAAAAACGGCTTCAGCTTTTCAGGAATCGTTGCCGAGAAGACAAGCATTTGCAGCTGCTGAGGCATTTTGCCAGCAATCTGATCCACATCGACAATAAACCCCATATCCAGCATGAGATCCGCTTCATCAATGACCAAAACAGCCGTTCGGTGGACAAATAGGGCCTGCTCCTTAACGAGATCATTAATCCTTCCTGGTGTGCCGACAACGATATGGGGCTGCTTTTTCAGCTTATCGATGTCCCGCTGTTTGTCCGTTCCCCCCATGTAACAGCGCACCATCACTTCCTCATCGGAAAATCGGACCAGTTTCAAAATCTCTTTGTAAATTTGATCGGCAAGCTCTCTTGTCGGTGCTGTGATGACCGCCTGAACCTCTTTCTTTGAGGGGTCAACCCTTTCCAGAATCGGAAGAATATAGGCATGCGTTTTCCCCGTGCCCGTTTGCGACTGGCCGATCGCACTCTTTCCTTTTATAACCAGGGGAATGATTCTTTCTTGAATTTCCGTCGGCTCACAAAAACCGAGCTCTTTAAGACCTTTATAAATAAATGGCTGAAAGCCATATTGCTCAAACTTCTGATTGGTCAATCTTGACACTCCTTTTGGCTTAAAACAAACCTTTTTCTCCATTTTGTATCATATACTAAACGATTGAAGAAAGCAAAGCTTATCCATATTTTTCGTTATTTTTCCTTTCTCATTAATTAAACGTTTTTTTCATGCCCGCATACTATAACTAAGAGATAGAATACTTTGAAAGGACTGAATGCCATGCCTCCATTTCCGCCCTCGCAGCGCTCTTATCCATCGTACTATTCTGCTCCGTCTGCGGCGCGGCCGTACCCGAGCAGAATGACGCCCATGGCGCCAAGGAGAAGCGGGCAAGGATTGCTCGGCCGCTTGCTTCAAGGATCGCGCGGCGGCAATATGCCCATGACCGGATTCGAACGCCAAGGTGCATCTGCGGCAGGATCCGCCGCCCAAAAACTATCAAACCCAGCGAACTTTCAGCAAATCCTTTCCAATACCCAGCAATTTTTAAATACCGTCCAGCAAGTGGGACCGCTTGTTGAACAATACGGTCCGCTAGTAAAAAATCTGCCTTCAATGTGGAAGCTGTACCGCGGGCTGAAATCCCTTCCTGATCAGGAAGAAGAAAGCAGCAAAGAAGAAAAGGATCAGGCAGCCAAACCCAAGAGTACAAAAAACGATCCCCCTACTCTTCCTGAATCAACCTCAGACGGGGCAAAAAAGAAAAAAGAAGAGGATTCGGAAGAAATGCCGGAGCGCTCCAATCATAACGGCCGGTCTACACCGAAGCTTTATGTATAGTTGACAGCGGCTTGCTTTTCATGCCAGTCTTCCTCCTATATAATAAATATGGAATACAGCTTCCGATGAAGAGTATAGGAGGATTCTTTGAATGGATATAATTAAGATTGCCCCGAGAGGGTACTGCTACGGCGTTGTAGACGCGATGGTGATTGCCCGGAACGCCGCCTTGGATAAAAGCTTGCCGCGCCCGATTTATATTCTTGGAATGATCGTTCATAACCAGCATGTGACAGATGCTTTTAAGGAAGAAGGAATCATTACACTGGACGGAAGCAACCGCAAAGAAATCCTGGAGCAAGTGAAGGAAGGCACTGTCATCTTCACAGCTCACGGCGTATCTCCTGAGGTGCGGGAGCTGGCCAAACAAAAAAACCTTGTGACCATTGATGCCACTTGCCCTGATGTGACGAAAACGCATGATTTAATCCGGGAAAAAAAAGCAGAAGGCTACGAAGTTATTTATATAGGAAAAAAAGGGCATCCCGAGCCAGAAGGGGCTGTCGGTGTTGCACCGGATATCGTTCACTTAGTTGAAAAAGCGGACGATGTTGACAGACTGACCATAAAAAGCTCTAAAATTATCGTAACGAATCAAACAACAATGAGCCAATGGGATGTCGCGGATATTATGGACAGAATTAAAGAAAGATATCCTCACGCTGAGATGCACAAGGAGATTTGTCTGGCCACCCAAGTGCGTCAGGAAGCAGTAGCCGAGCAAGCGGGAGAAGCGGATGTTCTCATTGTCGTCGGCGATCCCAAAAGCAATAACTCTAACCGGCTGGCTCAAGTATCTGAAGAAATTGCCGGAACAAAAGCCTACCGTGTATCCGATGTTTCAGAAATTCAAATTGAGTGGCTGCAGAACGCTAAAATAGCGGCTGTAACAGCAGGTGCTTCTACCCCCACTCCAATCGTGAAAGAAGTGATCCAGTTTCTTGAGAGGTTTGACCCGCAGGATCAAAACACGTGGGTCCGGGAGAAAAAAGTACCGATCAATAAAATACTGCCAAAAGTAAAAAAATCTGCTTTAAAAACCCGCTGAGGCCGCATCCTGTTATCCAACAACGACTGCAAAAGGGCTGATCCTGGAAGAATCAGCCTCGGAGTACAGATGAAGTCTGCAATGACTTTGTCTGTACTATTTTTAAGCAAAAGAACAGAATCGATGCGGCTTTTCAGCCTTTTCTTACAGAAAAGTAAACGGGTCGGTATGAACACTGGAAGCGATAAATTCTACATCAAGTCCTTTCCCGGCCGCCAGTTCCTTCATTTTCTTGGCCGTGCCTGCTTTCATCACTTTTTCCACATTATGACCGGGATCAATGATATTTAAACCGGCCGCCAGAGCATCATGAGCGGTATGATAGTAAAAGTCGCCTGTGACATACACATCGGCTCCTTTAAATTTGGCCGTTTGAAAATACTTATTTCCATCGCCGCCCAGCACCGCTACTTTTTTCACTTTATCAGTTAATTCCCCAACCACTCGCACACCTTTGACATCAAGCTTTTCTTTCACAAAGTCCGCAAATTCGCGCAGGGTCATCTCCTTTTCCAGCTTTCCGATTCGGCCAATCCCCAGCGTTTCTGCTTGATTGGCCAGCGGGTAAAGATCATATGCCACCTCTTCATAAGGGTGCGCCTTCAGCATTGCCGCAAGCACTTTCTTCTCCAAGCTTTCCGGATAAACCGTTTCAATCTTCACCTCCGCGACCTCTTCGCTCTTACCAGGCTGTCCAATATACGGATTCGCACCGGCCCGCGGCAAAAAACGCCCTGTGCCCTGAGAAGTGAACGAGCAGTGGCTGTACTCGCCTATAAAGCCCGCACCCGCAGTCCCCATCGCCTCTCTCACGGCATCTTCGTGGGTTTCAGGTACAAACACAGCCAGCTTCTTTAAACGCTCAGCAAATGTCGGCACAAGCACTTCAGGACTCTGCAATTCCAGCGCTTCTGCCAACAGATCGTTCACGCCTCCTTTAGCGACATCGAGATTGGTATGAGCCGCATACACCGCAATATCGTGTTTGATCAACTTCTCAATCACTCTTCCTGCCGGTTCACTAGTAATCAGTGATTTCAGCGGCCGAAAAATGATCGGATGATGGGCAATAATTAATTGAACGCGCTTGGCGATGGCTTCATCCACCACTTCCTCCAGCACATCCAGCGCGATCAGCACACGTTCAACCGGCTGGTTTAAGCGGCCGATCTGCAAGCCGATCTTATCTCCTTCCATGGCATATTTTTTAGGAGAAAACTGTTCAAACAGTTGAATGACCTCATGACCATTTGCTTTTTTCATTGGAAATCGCCTCCTTAATCAGCTGCAGGGTATACAAAACCTGCTGTTTTTTCTTCGCAGCAGCTCCTCGGTCTCCCGCTTTTTCTAAATTTTTTAAAACGGCTTCCAGCTGAGCCGCTTCCCTTGTCCATTTCTTCTTGAACGCTTCATTTTTATTCTTCAGCAAAAATGGACCCAAAAGGATGGCTTGTTCCCGGTTTTTTTGATACGGACGCAGCGGCTCACCTTTTTCCGCCATTAATATCTCATAAATTTTTCCGTCTTCTTCAATTATTTCTTCCTCCATCAGCTCCCAGTGATGGTCGATCAGCCACTGGCGGATGTGCTCGGCTCCGATATTAGGCTGTAAAATCAGGCGTTTTACTCCTTCAAGCTTCAAATGTCCTGCCTGCAGAATGGAGACAATCAGCGCGCCCCCCATGCCGGCAATCGTTATGCAATCCGCTTCTTGAGGATCGATCACTTCCAGTCCGTTTCCTTTTCGGACCTCAATGAACGCTTCTAAGCCGGCTTCTCTTACCTGCTGCTCAGCTGCACGAAACGGGCCATCGGCGACTTCTCCTGCTATCGCTTTTTTCGCCAGCCCTTTTTTCACTGCATAGCAAGGCAAATAGGCATGATCTGAGCCGATATCTGCCACGACCGCCTGCTCCGGAATTCGTTTAGCCACGGCTGTTAACCTCTTTGACAATTGATTAATATTCATTCGGTCACCACTTTTATCTTTCTTCTGTTATCTCATAAACATTTTAAACAAAACCCGCCAATAAAAAAAGCTCTTTGCCCCAGGCAAAGAACTTTATTCACTATTATTTAAGCTTGCTGACCCAATCAGCCATCGCGTCGGCGTTCTCAGCCGGCACAAGCCCCCCAGGCATCGCACCGCGTCCGTTGATCAGCACATCTTTAATTTCATCTTTAGAAAGTTTCTCGCCGACCCCTTTCAACGCCGGACCGGAGCCGCCTTCATAGTTCCCGCCGTGACACCCCATACAAGTCTGTTTGTAGAAGCCTTCCGGGTCAAACTCTCCGCCTTCAGCTTGTTCTGTTTTCCCTTTGTCTTCTTTGTCTTTGGCCATTTCTTTAGAGTTATCCAGACCGTCTAAAGAAAGGAAGAAAATCAGGCCGATACCAAATACCATAATTAGCAAAAATGGAATAACTGGATTGCGATTCATTTCCTAACCTCCCTTATATGTATATAAATAACAAATAAAACATACAAACACTTACTATTTTACTGTAAAAGCAGAGAGACGAAAAGCCCTTACATAGAACTTTTTTCCCTTTTCTCATATAAACAACTCTGCATTTGCTGATTAAACATAAAAAGAAGCAGCGTGTTTATCTATATCCTTATTCAAAATTCTTTTTTTTATTATATAAAAATAAAAATAAGTAATAAAAAGGCTCCCACCCAGGAGGAGTTGGTGAAATAGATCAAATCAAGCTTCTTTCCTGCCCCCCACCACAGCACACAGTTGGCAAAAAGAAGCGCGTAAAGAGAAAAGCCGCCGCTGCCATTTATTCTGTCATGTAATTCTACCGAGCATACAAGTAATAATATGGCAGCTGCTACATAAAAAATTGGAATCAGAATTCCTTTTTTTAAAAAATAAATTCCGCCGCCTAAAAGCAATGCGACAAAAATTGCCAAAATCGCTGTTTGCAAAGGAATAGACAATTCAGTACAATATAGGACAAATACAGAAATCAGCAAAACCGCTAGGGAAACGAAGAAGCTGGCAAGCGCCATTCTTCTGGAAGGCTTCTCTTTAGCGTGCATTTCCGGCCGTTCTTCCCCTTGGCGATAAAGTGCAAGCAAATAATCACAATATTGTTCGGGAAGCATATGGTTTTCCTTCCAAAACAATATTTCTTTAATAATAATCTTAGTTTTATCATCCATCGCGCATCACATCCTGACTCATTTAATGCCGTTTTTTTGTAAAAAAATAGTTTACTTCCGTAAGAAGTAAACTATTTGAAACCCATTTTATTCCAGGAAATCTTTCAGCCGTTTACTGCGGCTCGGATGGCGGAGCTTGCGCAGCGCTTTAGCTTCAATTTGGCGGATGCGTTCTCTAGTGACACCGAACACTTTGCCAACTTCTTCAAGTGTGCGCGTACGTCCATCGTCCAGCCCGAATCGTAAGCGAAGGACATTTTCTTCACGGTCCGTTAAGGTATCAAGCACATCTTCAAGCTGTTCCTTTAAAAGTTCGTATGCAGCATGCTCAGATGGTGATGTGGCTTCTTGATCTTCGATAAAATCACCTAAATGTGAATCGTCCTCTTCGCCGATGGGCGTTTCTAAAGAAACCGGTTCTTGCGCAATCTTCAGGATTTCGCGAACCTTTTCCGGTGTCAGATCCATCTCTTCAGCTATTTCTTCAGGAGTAGGTTCACGTCCGAGATCTTGAAGCAGCTGTCTTTGAACTCGAATAAGCTTGTTGATCGTCTCCACCATGTGAACAGGAATCCGGATGGTTCTTGCCTGGTCAGCAATCGCCCGCGTAATTGCCTGGCGAATCCACCATGTAGCATACGTGCTGAATTTAAAACCTTTGCGGTAATCGAATTTCTCAACGGCTTTGATTAAGCCCATATTGCCTTCTTGGATTAAATCTAAAAAGAGCATTCCCCGTCCTACATAGCGCTTGGCAATGCTGACAACCAAGCGTAAATTGGCCTCGGCCAGACGGCGTTTAGCTTCTTCATCGCCTTGTTCAATGCGGGTAGCCAGCTCGATTTCCTCATCGGCAGACAGCAGATCGACGCGCCCGATTTCCTTTAAGTACATTCTCACGGGATCATTGATCTTTACGCCAGGAGGGACACTAAGATCATTCAGGTCGAACTCTTCTTCGTTTTCTTTTTCAAGCTCATGCGGATTTGGATTTTCGTCGTCTTCATCGTTGTTGATATCGATTCCTTGTTCACCTAAATACTCGTAAAATTCATCCATTTGGTCGGATTCGACATCAAAAGGTGATAATTTATCAGCGACGTAGTCATAGGATAGCTTCCCCCGCTTTTTCCCTAATTCTACAATTTTTTCCTTTGCTCTTTCTAATGTTACTTCAGTTTCTTTGGAACGTGTTGACTTTTCAGCCATCTGTCCCCCTCCTTCCAACATCCTTGCCTAATACGGATCACATTACAGTTCTTTTGTAAGCTTCACTATCTTCAGCGCAATTTGAGCGGCTTCTTTGTAATCATTCGCTTTTTCCGCTGCTATTTGCTGCTGTTTCATCGACTTAATCTCCAAGACTTTACGGTGTTTAAACACTTCTTTTATATAATCATGCACCTCTTCGTCATTTACATACTCGCCAACCGTCATCATTTCTATATCCGAAACGAGCCGGCGCAAGTTGGCGTCCGGAAGAAAGCTGATAAAGGCGCTCGCATCCGGCGCATTGCCTTCTTCATAGTAGCCAAGTAAATATGTGAAGATGGCTTGATGCTCATCTAAGTTAAATGCTTCTCCGCCCATAAGCTCCTTCACTTTATAGGCTGTATCAGCATTTTTTAACATATAGGCTAACAAGCGGCGCTCCGCTGTCTGATAAGCCGGATAAAGTCTTTGATATGTTCGGGGAGCCGCCGCTGGCTGAAATGTCTGCTCACCGGATGGGCGCCGCTTTCTTTGCTTCATAAACAGCTGCTTTTCTTGCTGTTTCAGCGCATCCAGCGAAAGCGAAAACTGCTCGGCAACTTGTCTCAGATAAAAGTCACGCTCAACCGCCTTTTTTAAGCGGGCAATTTCCGTTAGTACTTCTTCGATGTAGGCAAGCTTTTGACCTTCATCTTGAAGATTCTTTCCTTGTTTGTAATAAACCATTTTAAACGCCATAAGCGTCATTGCAGACCCGATTATATGATCACGAAACTTCTCGGCTCCGTGCTTTTTAATATAGTCATCAGGATCCATTCTGTCCGGAATTAGGGCAACTTTTACATCGCAGCCGCTTTCACTGAGCATTTCGGAGGCGCGAAAAGCTGCTTGAATGCCGGCAGAGTCTCCATCATAACAAACGGTCACCTGTTCAGCTATCCGCTTGATTTGATGAATATGGGCATCTGTCAGAGATGTGCCCATCGTAGCGATACCTTCTTCCACCCCGGCGCTGGCTGCGGCGATCACATCGGCAAACCCTTCAAAAAGAACGGCGCGGCGATGCTTGCGGATAGCCTGCCTTGCCCGGTGAAAGTTGTAGAGAAGACGGCTTTTATTAAATATAGGAGTTTCCGGACTGTTTAAATACTTTGGTTTTTCTTCTCCTAAAGCCCGGCCTGAAAAAGCGACAACCTTGCCTTTCTCGTCATGAAGCGGGAAAAGAACTCTTCCTCGGAACCGGTCAAAATAACTTTGGTCCTCCCTTTGAATAATTAATCCTGCCTTTTCCATCTCCTCAGGATCGAAGCCCCGCTTTTGCAAGAACTTGGCGGTAAAGTCCCAATTGGGAAGTGACCATCCAATTTGAAAAGTTTCCAGATCTTCCTTGGAAAAGCCCCGCCCCAGCAAATAATCTAATGCCTCTTGGCCTTCTTTTGTATTTACCAGTAAATGATGATAAAATTTAGTCAGAAGTTCATGAGCCTCGAGCATGCGGTCTTCTTCTCTGGAAGCGGTGCGGTTTGCAGATTCGCCCGGAATGGGTACATCCAGTTGAATGCCCGCCCGTTCTGCCAATCGCCCGACTGCTTCCTGGAAAGAAATATTCTCTATTTCCGTGATAAAAGAGAAAATATTTCCTCCGGCGCCGCAGCCGAAGCAGTGGTAAATCTGTTTTTCGGGCGACACGGAAAAGGACGGGGATTTTTCTCCGTGAAACGGACAGAGGCCAAAATAATTCCGCCCCTGCTTTTTCAATTGGACGTAATCCCCGATCACTTCTGCAATATCGAGCGACTGCTTAATCTGTTGAATGGTTTCTTCAGGGATTTTTCTTGTCACGCATACATCACCAGCTATACTAAGTTCGATAGAAAAGCTTATTTTCCTGCATCAATCGTTGCATTTTCGACAAAAACTTTTATAATCAGTCATTTGTCTTTCTTTCCTATGCTTAATTATTCTACAAGCCTTTTTAGAATCCTTCTCAAATGCGAAATATCCTAAAAAAGTCCGAACCATTGTCCGCCACTTGCCGTCTGGCGCTTGGCGAACTACACAAATAGTTTATTCTTATCATCAAGCCTCTAAACCTGTTTTGCATACATTTTTATCACAATTTTTTATTATAGTATATTTCAGCATAAAAAACTATTGTTTTTTATCATTCTTCTCTTAAAAAGAAAAGCACATAATCCAAAGATCATGTGCTTGTTCTATTTCGGCATTTGCTCATAATGATGTTGGCTGTTTCTTCTACAGCCTTATTCGTCACATCAATGATCTCACAGCCAATCCGGCCGGTGATCTTTTCAAAATACTCAATTTCCTCTTTGATCCGCTCTACGTCCGCGTAGCTGGCATCGTCACTTAAGCCGAGAGAAATCAGCCGCTCTTTGCGAATGTAATTCAGCTTCTCCGGACTGATCTTGAGACCGAAGCACTTTTCAGGAGGAAGCGAAAACAATTCCTCCGGAGGATCAACCTCTGGCACAAGCGGCACATTGGCCACTTTCAGGCGTTTATGAGCGAGGTATTGCGATAGCGGCGTTTTGGAGGTTCGGGAAACTCCGATTAAAACAATGTCCGCTTTCAACAACCCTCGGGGATCCCGGCCATCATCGTACTTGACAGCAAATTCGATCGCGTCTACCTTTTTAAAATATTCTTCATCCAGCTTCCTTACCAGCCCAGGCTCCTGCAGAGGCGAGCGACCCAGCATTGATTCCAGCTGTTCCATGAGAGGGCCAATTAAATCGAACACCGCGATCGCTTCTTTTTCAGCCCTTTTCTTCATATAATTGCGAACTTCCGGCTTCACCAGCGTATAGACGATAATGCCTTTCTCGCTTTTTGCCAGATCAATGACTTCATCTATATTAGAGATATCCTCTACATAAGGAAAGCGTTTGATCACAGCATGCAATCCATTGAATTGGCTGACTGCGGCTTTCGTCACCAGCTCGGCAGTTTCACCTACAGAATCTGAAACAATATATATGATCGGGTCTTTTACCAACAATCAGCACCTCCTTTTCTTAAAGCAATCAATCATCATCCGCGAGCGAGACAAAGGCTTTGGCTATATTTGTTTTTGTAATCCGCCCAATCACTTCATATCCGGCTTTCGTTTTCTTAACAACCGGTACGGAATCAATTTGCTTATCGATGAGATTCTTAGCCACATCGATCAGTAAATCATCCTTCTCACATACGGTGATATTCGGCATTCTTGTCATAATAATATTAACAGGGATTGCACTTAATTCCTGCTTGCCGATACTCGCCCGCAATAAATCTTTTCTCGATAATACACCCGCTAGGCATATGTTTTCATCCACTACAAATAGCGTACCCACATCTTCCAGAAACATCGTGACGATGGCGTCATAAACAGATACATCTTCCCGAACAACCACCGGAATGGCTTGGAAATCTCTTACATGAATTTTCATCAAATGCTCGGTCAGCA
The DNA here is from genome assembly GCF_002797355.1 of Bacillus xiapuensis. GTDB lineage: Bacteria > Bacillota > Bacilli > Bacillales > Domibacillaceae > Bacillus_CE > Bacillus_CE xiapuensis. The sequence continues at coordinate 1,923,167 of NZ_KZ454939.1, forward strand.
GCTGGTTTCCAGTCTTTCCTGTATAAAAATAGCCGACACGAGGTCTCGCATCCAAAAATCCGGCCATTGTCAGAATTGCCAAATCAGGTCTTAATGTCGCCCTCGTTAAATGTAAACGCTCGGCTATATGTTCCCCTGTAATCGGTCCATTTTCTTTCACTATCTCTAATATTTGCTGTTGACGCTTATTCAGTTCTATTTTCCTCACCACCTAACACACATTAAAAGCTTGCCTGTTTCATTCTTCATAATAGCCTGATCCCTTTCCTGCACTCACCTTGCCAAAAGGTCTCCTGCTTGTTCGGAAGATGAAACACCGGATGCTTCATTGATCTAAAAGTGTTATACCATATAAAAAATATTATATACTATTTGACTAAAATGAACAGTATTGTTTCCTGCTGTCTGAATCTTTAGCTACACTTTGATCAATCATGAGTGAGGAAGAGCTTGCTCCTCAGCACAGCTCAGCTCTTCTGCTGGAAATCACGGATGGATTGCAGTGATTATTTCACAAGGACAGCATTAAAATCGGCAAAGTCACGGATGAAATCAGCCAGCTCCCGCATTTGATTTAAGCGGTTGACTTTTAATTTCTCTTCCTTCGCCATGACCATCGTATGTTCAAAATATTGAATAATCACCGGTTTAAGATCCGCCAGCAGCTGATATTGCGCTTCCGCCGTTTCAGCGGCCGCATATTCTTTCCGAATCCGGCTGAATTGCTGATGTAATACTTCTTCTTCTTTATTTGCAAACAAGGACTCATCAACGCTTCCGGACTCATTGGCTTTTTTAGCAATATTGAGCACACGGCTGAGTGATTCCATTGTTTCCTTAAAGTCAGAGTCTTCTCTATGATCCATCAGAACGGCCGCTTTAGCAAACAGAGCAGGCAGACTGCCTACACGTCCGGCGGTTACAGCATCAATCATATCATATCTTACATGCTGCTCTTGCAGACTGTGCTTAATGCGCAGTTTAAAGAAGTCGATGAGTTCGTCCAATAGAACATCCGCTGATTTGTCTCCAATTTGATCTTCCTTAACAACCGCAATCGCTGAGCGCAACACTTGTTCTAAGGATACAGACCATTGTTTGCCGGCTAGAATTTGCACAATACCGGCCGCTTGTCTTCTTAAAGCATAAGGATCCTGGGAGCCGCTCGGAATGATGTCGACAGCAAAACAGGAAACAATCGTATCGAGCTTATCCGCAAGACTGACGAGGGCTCCGGTGATCGTTTCTGGTGAAGCATCGTCTGCATGGCGCGGCTGATAATGCTCATTAATCGCTCTGGCCACCTCCGGATCTTCTCCTTTTTGCAGTGCGTATTTCTCACCCATTACCCCCTGCAGCTCCGGAAATTCATAAACCATTTGAGTCACAAGGTCAAATTTGCAAATTTCAGCTGCCCGATCGGCTTTTTGCTTAGTTTGCTCGTCTGCGTTTATTAGGTCCGCCAGCTTTTTGGCAATCCGGCGAATGCGGTTGACTTTTTCCGCCAGCGTTCCGATTTTTTCATGATAAACAATAGCCGGGAGCTTATGTAAGAACGCCGAAATCTCTGTTTTTTGATCTTCTTTGTAGAAGAAGTCAGCATCTGCCAGGCGAGCGCGAAGCACTTTTTCATTTCCGCGCGCCACTTTATCCAGTGAATCGCTGTTGCCGTTGCGGACTGTGACAAAGCAAGGGAGAAGGTCGCCTTCTTTGCTTTTCACAGGGAAGTAACGCTGATGTTCCTTCATAGACGTAATCAGCACTTCCGCAGGCAATTCGAGGAAGTCTTGATTAAACGAGCCGAATAATGCGGTTGGATATTCCACAAGATTATTGACTTCTTCAAGCAATTCTTCATCCACAGGAATCATCCAGTTCTGCTCCTGTTCGATCGCTGCTAACTGGCGGCGAATCATTTCTTTTCTTTCTTGCGGGTCAGCGATAACAAATTGCTGCTTCAAAGCCTCTTCATACATAGAAGCCTCCGTAATTTCCACTTCTTTACCTAAAAAGCGATGTCCCTTTGTTTTGTTGCCAGTCTCTACATGCGTGATCTGGAATGGGATAATGTCTTGCCCGAATAAAGCCACAATCCATTTGATCGGACGAACGTAGCGCAGATCATTATCGGCCCAGCGCATATTTTTGCCAAAATGCAGGCTGGTGACAATATTTTTCAGTTCCGGCAGCAACTCTTTTGCCGGCTGCCCTTTAATAAACTTGTTGACATGCGCATATTCGACGCCTTTTATTTCTTTAAAGTAAATATCCTCTACTGTTAAGCCCTGACTGCGGGTAAACCCGACAGCTGCTTTCGACCACTGCCCATCTTCTGTCAGAGCTATTTTTTTAGCAGGCCCTTTCGCTTCTTCTTCAATATCCGGCTGCGCTTCTGCTACCTCTCGCACAATGACAGCCAAGCGGCGCGGTGTGGAATACAGCTGCACTTCTCCGAACTTTATCTTCTGCTCTGTCAGAAACTCTTCCACACGCTTGCCGAGCTGCTTCATGGAATCTGTTACAAAGCGGGCCGGCATTTCCTCCAGGCCAATCTCTAATAACAAGTCTTTCTTATTCATGTTCCGGTTCTCCTTTCCCTTTTAAAATTGGGAACCCCAGTTTTTCCCGTTCTTCATAAAAGGTTTTTGCAATTTGTCTCGCTAAGCTGCGCATCCGACCTAAGTAAGCGGTTCTTTCTGTCACAGAAATGGCTCCCTTGGCATCAAGCACATTGAATACATGAGAGCATTTCAGCACGTAGTCATAAGCAGGGTGAACTAAGCCTTCATCCATTTGCCGCTTAGCTTCTTTCTCGTAGACAGTAAACAAATGAAACAGCATGTCAGCATCACTCGTCTCAAATGTATACTTAGAATGTTCATATTCCGGCTGATAAAAGATGTCTCTGACAGTAAAGCCGCCTGTCCATTCTAAATCGAAAACATTCTCCTTATCTTGGATATACGATGCCAGACGCTCAATGCCATAGGTAATTTCCACTGAAACGGGCTTGCATTCCAGACCTCCAACTTGCTGGAAATAAGTGAACTGCGTGATTTCCATTCCATCCAGCCAAACCTCCCAGCCAAGACCGGCACAGCCAAGAGACGGATTTTCCCAATTATCCTCCACGAAGCGAATGTCGTGCTCAAGCGGATTAATGCCGAGCGCTTTTAAGGAATCTAAGTAGATCTCTTGGATGTTATCCGGCGACGGCTTCATAATGACTTGAAATTGATGATGCTGATACAGGCGGTTTGGGTTTTCCCCGTATCTGCCGTCTGCTGGCCGCCGGCTAGGCTCAACGTAGGCCACGTTCCAAGGTTCTGGTCCGATTGCCCGCAAAAATGTATACGGACTCATCGTTCCTGCTCCTTTTTCCACATCATACGCCTGCATTAAAATGCACCCATGATCAGACCAATGCTTTTGCAGCGTTAAAATCATGTTTTGAATATTCATGGTTATGCCTCTCTTTCTGATTTTGTGAATGTAAAAAAACAAAAACTCCCGCCCCTATGCACAGTTTGTACATAGGGACGAGAGTAACCCGCGGTTCCACCCTACTTGCCATTATCATTTGGCCTCTTTTAAAAAAACAGCTGCTCCAGACCGCCTTTCCTTGATGCTCTTTCCCCGGCTCTCACCGTCCCGGGTTCGCTTCTTAAAGAGGAAATCAAGTACTCTCTTCCTTCACGGCAGCTCCTATTTTCGATTGAGTATGTAAAAAACTTAATCGATAATCGCTTTTTTGTCAATCCTCATCTTTCGGTTGTCCAAACATCTTCTCCATTTTCTCCATTTGGTCAATGAACCTTCTCGACTTCAAGAACAGTCCGGAATATTCATCATAATACAGAGAAATGGCCATTCTTAATTCCTTTTTCGTCTTCGGTTTGACATTGATCGCACCAAGTCGCTGCAAGTCAATAAAATAAAACAGCCGCAACAGGCGAATCGCCGCCTGGGACAGCGGCAATAAATAAGGATCAATGTCAAAGCAGCGGTGACAGAGAAGCCCGTTTTCGCGGATGGAAAAAGCGAAGCGCCCATCGCGACTTCCGCAGTTTGCGCAGCAGGACAATTCCGGACGCAGACCGATCACTTGCAGCATTTTCATCTCGAAAATATTAGTGAGAATTTCGGCATCAAACCCTTCATCCAGATAATGAAGAGATTGCTCGAGACATTCATACAAAAAAGGATTGGATTGCTGATCGTCCATGCTTTTGTCCACCAGCTCCGCCATATAAGCAGCATAGGCGGTGGCCATTATATCTTCGCGAATATGGCGCATCGGCGATAGGATTTCCCCCTGCTGCAGCGTTCCGAGCCCCCTGCCTGTCTGCATAAGAAAGCTGCCTTGAACAAACGGCTGAGTAACAGCAGAAAGGCGGCTATTGGGCTTTTTAGCCCCTCTTGCCATACAAGCCGTTTTGCCTCTCTCCCGCGTGTATATTGTGATGATTTTATTGGTTTCACCGTAATTGGTTGTTCGAATAATAATTCCTTCAAACTTTTGCAGCATGAGAAGGCCGTCCTTCCATCCTCCTCAATTGGTAATTCCGGTAACCGGGAAATCCGCTTCAGCCAGCTGATGCTCTTGTTCAAATGGGGAGATTCCGTTGTCATTTTCAATTTCTTTATATAAAAGGTACGCTTCTATACTTCCTGTCTCGGAAAAGACTTTCCAAGTAAAATCCAACATGCTTTTCCCACCTTTCTTAATTTGAAACGGGCATGCATATGCGGCTTCCTTTATAGCTTCACCGATTCCTTTTTGATTATGAGGAGCAAAAATTTCTAGTTCTTTTTCCTTTTCCTTTAATACTCATCTTCGCGAAATCCGAAATCACGCAAATTCGATTGCCTGTTGCGCCAATCTTTCTGAACCTTTACCCACAGTTCCAAAAACACTTGTGATCCCAGCAAATTCTCAATGTCCTGGCGCGCGCGCTGCCCGATCTCTTTTAATAAAGAGCCGCGTTTGCCGATCACAATTCCTTTCTGTGAATCGCGCTCCACCACAATCGTCGCCATCACATGAATGATCTCTTTGTCCTTGCGGCGTTCCATCTTGTCTATTACGACCGCAATCGAGTGCGGCACTTCCTCTCTCGTTACATGAAGTACCTTCTCTCTGATCAGCTCTGAGACAATGAACCGTTCTGGGTGATCCGTCACTTGATCAGCCGGATAATATTGCGGTCCTTCAGGCAGCGCTTCTTCAATTTGTGCAAGTAAATGATCCACATTATTTCCTTCGAGAGCGGAAATTGGGATGATTTCTTGAAAGGAATATAAATCCTTATAATGATCGATTACTTCCAGCAGCTGATCCGGATGAATCCGGTCGATCTTATTCAGCACGAGAAATACAGGCGTTCGGACGCTTTTTAATTTTTCTATGATAAATTCATCACCGCGCCCGTAGCCTTCCTCGGCATTCACCATAAACAATACGAGATCAACCTCTTTTAGCGTATTTATGGCCACTTTCATCATAAAGTCACCAAGCTTATGCTTCGGTTTATGAATGCCCGGTGTATCGATGAAAATCATTTGAGCATGGTCCTTTGTGTAAACACCCTGCACTTTGTTTCTTGTCGTTTGCGGCTTATCGCTCATAATGGCGATCTTTTGTCCGATCACCCGATTTAAAAAAGTGGATTTTCCGACATTTGGACGGCCAATGATGGATATAAAGCCTGACTTATATTCTTTATTCGGTTGGTTATTCATGTAAATCCTCCGATGAAAATGCTCCTGGCAATAATTGTTCAACTGTTAATTCTTCCACATCTCCGCGCAAATTTGTCATGATCACTAGCATATCAGGCGGACAAAGCTCGGAGATCACTTGGCGGCAAGCGCCGCATGGCGGGACGGGCCGCTCCGTGTCTGCTACAACAGCCAGTGCTTTGTACTTGCTTTCCCCTTCAGACCACGCTTTAAATAACGCGGTCCGTTCAGCGCAGTTGCACATGCTGTAGGCAGCATTTTCAATGTTGCAGCCACGAAAGACCTTTCCGTCTGCGGTCAGAAGCGCCGCTCCAACTTTAAATTTTGAATAAGGAACATAGGCGTATTCTCTCGCTGCAATAGCTTCTTGAATTAATGGTTCTGCTTCCATATTTCTTGCTCCTTTCTTCTATTTTAATATAAAATGATTCAATTTCAATCCATTCCTGTTAAAAATCTGAAAAATCAAAAAACACTCAGCAATGCGGCCAGTTTAGGCAGAAAAATAATGCTGCCGGTGACCGCAGATAAAATGGCAAACACGAGCACAGCTCCCGCAGCCAGATCTTTCGCTTGCTTGGCCAGCGGATGAAAGTCTTCCGTTACAAGATCCACCGTCTTTTCAATAGCTGTATTGACCATTTCAAGCACGAGCATGCCAAACACTAAAATAAAGATAATCAGCCATTCTGTGGCAGTGAGCGACAGCAAAGCGCCAGCTGTTATAACGGCGATGGCCGCCGCCGTATGAAAACGGAAATTGGGCTCCTGAAAGGCGAATCGAATCCCGTTCAGCGCATGGCGGTGAGAAGTGATCAACCTTTTCAAGCGAAAAGTGTGCTTACCGTTGAAGCCCATATTCATTTAGAATCTCCTTTTGCTTAGCAAACATGACTTTCTCCTCCGCTTCCGTCATATGATCATAGCCGAGCAAATGCAGCAAGCCATGCACAGCGAGAAAACCTAACTCCCGTTCAAAGCTATGGCCGTATTCAGCAGCCTGCTCCTTGGCCCGGGAAACTGAAATCACAATATCCCCCAGCATTCTCGGTTGATCTTCCGCTCCTATAATCTGAACCTCATCCTCTCCCACTTCTTCTAAAGCGAATGAGATAACATCTGTCGGCTGATCCTTCCCGCGATACTCCCGATTGATTTCTTGTATCCTCTCGTTATCCGTGAATGTAACCGAAATTTCACAGCCTGCAGCTACCCCCTCTTTTTGGGCAGCGAGGTTTAGTAATTCCTCCACAAGCTGGAAGGTTTTCTCTTGCTGCTGTTCTGTCTCATCGATGAAATCAATCTCTAGCCCCATCTTTATTCCTCCAATTCTGTTATTCCTCTTGCTTAGCAGAAGCTGCTTCCGTTGCTCCCGGGTATTGAATTCTTGAATGAAATATGCCGTTTAACGTTTCACATAATGTTTTTTTAACAATTTCAAGCTCTTTCATTGTAATGTCGCACTCATTGAATTGCCCGTCGTGAAGCCTGTCCTTAACGATGTTTTCAACGAGTGACTCGATTTGCTCCGCCGTTGGATGACCCATAGAACGAACGGCGGCTTCCACGCTGTCCGCAATATTAATCACTGCCAGCTCTTTGCTTTGGGGTTTAGGCCCTGCATAGCGGAATTCCTCTTCTTTGACTTCGGAATTTTCTTCTTTTGCCTTCAAGTAAAAGTACTTTACGAGCGTGGTTCCGTGATGCTGCTCGGCGACATCGATGATCTCTTTCGGGAGCTTATGCTCTTTCAGCATAGCTACTCCATCTGTTACATGGGAGATGATAATGTCCTTGCTTACTTCGTAGGGCAACTGATCATGCGGATTTCCGCGGTTGCCTTGATTCTCAATGAAAAATTGCGGATGCTTCGTTTTGCCGATATCGTGATAATAGCAGCCGACTCTCGCGAGAAGCCCATCTGCACCGATCGCTTCACAAGCCGCTTCCGACAGATTGGCCACCATCACACTATGATGATACGTTCCCGGCGTTTCAATCAATAGTTTCTTTAAAAGCGGCTGTGTCGGGCTCGACAGCTCAATCAGCTTCACCTTGGACAATATACCAAAGCCCGCTTCGATATAAGGCAGCATGCCCATCGCCAATACAGCGGACAATAAACCGGAGATAAACGCAAAAAGTATGAAATATAAAAATTCAGCTTCAGTATATTGACCGTTGACAAGCAGCTTTAAAAACAGCAGCACAAACACATTCACAATGGACACGCCCATGCCTGCGCGCAGGATATTCACCTGTCTGTTGCCCATTAAAAACAAAATCCCTGCGAGGCCGCTGAACAATATATACAGCCCCATTTCCACATTTAATGCGCCATTGAAATGCTCATTGAAGACCATGCTGCCGCATGCTGAAAGCACAATGGTTATAATCATTGCCAGGCGCTCATTTAATAATACTGTCAGGAGCATAGCGGCCAGTGCCGCTGGATAAGCATAGGTGACCTCGTAGAAGTCCGTATAAATCAACAGGTCAGCTAATTTCATAAACAAAAGCGCGAAAATAAACACCAAGCTTACTAGTACGAGGTCTGACTCTTTTTTAACAGCTGGCTGCGGTATAGAAAGAATATAATAATACAGCAAACCGAGTACAACGGTAATAAAGAGAATGAGACCGACGACCGGCTTGTAGGAGACGTCATTCTCCAGGAGCCCCAGCATTTCCAGCTGGCGGTAGACTTCTCTGTCAATTAAATGCCCTTCCTGCACAATTACTTGTCCCTGCAGGATTCTAACAGGCTCCACCTGTTTGGCCGCTTCCTTCTTTCTTTGCTGGGTTAATTCCTTATCATATACTTCAGTCGGCACCACTGCATAGCTGGCGATTGCCGCGGCCGCTTCTTGATACTCCTCCCGGATAGAGGAATTGTTAACCTTGCTGACCACATCTTTTTTTGCTTTTCCCAGCTCTTCCTCGCGAATTCTTTTTTGCAAGGCTGCTTCAACAATCTTTATAGTCTTTCGCTTTAATTCGGATAATTCTTTCGGTTTGATTTCCAAAAGCGTGTCCAGCACAGGCTCATCCAGCGCTTTATGCAAATCCCCCTGGGCGCTGTCCTCCAGCTGTTTCTTCAAAAAGGATAATTGCTTGTCTTCTTCTCCGGAATACTTGCTCTGAGCTTCAAACACGTAATCAAATAATGAATCCACCAGCGACATTCGGTTGCTTGTTTCTTCACTTTTGTAAGTATACACATCGTCGACTTCTACCGCTGCTCTTTTTTGCTCTTCTTTTGTCTTTCTTTCATCCACCATAGTGGCAGGCGCGCGGATCGTCCTGTCTGAGACGGAGAAAAGCTCGATTTTATAAGTTTCGGGTTTCACATGGGAAAATAACAGTCCGAACATCACAATAGCCAGCAGCAAGAAGATGAATAAAATAAATACTTGAAAGCTAATGTATGAACGGATGCGGGAAATGATTGATTGTATGTCCATAAATCCTCCTATTAGCTGCCTGCGCTCTTTCTTGAAGATGGTTATATGTAAAATGATAACAGCTTTTCTCGAAAAAATCATGTCCTGTCTGCTTAAAAACAGAAGGAAAAAAGGAAGCTGCCCGACAAGCGTCCGCATGCGCCGCAGCCCGCCGTGCTCTTCCTCTCAAAGGCGGTCTGTTCGATTCAAGTCTTCAGCCGTGCTTGTCTCCAGTCTGACAAGCACGGCTGAAGAAAGTTCCCTCTCAAAAAAAGAGTGCAGACAAAGCCGCTCCACACTTTGTCTGCACTCTAGCCTTTTATCCCGCATGCAAGATGCCGTAAGCCCCCGCTGCTAAAATGGAGCGGGGGCTTACGGCATTTAATTGACTGTGTACAATACAGGGGACAAAGACGCTGCGAGGTTAGCCTTTGTTCTTCTTTTCATCAGTGAGGGAGGAACAAACTCCTGCTGTTTGACAGTTCCTTTATTCTTCTGCTTCATCATAAGCCTGGATAATCTGCGCAACAAGCGGATGGCGCACGACATCGCTCTGGTCGAGATAAACAAACGAAACAGACGGAACCTTCTTGATAATCTTCTCCGCAGACACCAAGCCGGACTGTACCCCTTTCGGCAAGTCTATTTGCGTGCGATCTCCTGTAACAACCATTTTTGATCCAAACCCGAGACGAGTTAAGAACATTTTCATCTGCGCTTTCGTAGTGTTTTGCGCTTCGTCTAAAATCACAAAAGCATCATCAAGCGTCCGGCCGCGCATATAGGCAAGAGGCGCAATTTCAATGACCCCGCGTTCAATCAGCCGTTGAGTATGCTCTGCACCGAGCACATCATGCAGCGCATCATAAAGCGGACGCAAATAAGGGTCCACCTTTTCTTTAAGATCACCCGGCAGGAAACCGAGACTTTCCCCAGCCTCAACAGCCGGACGAGTTAAGATTATTCTTTTAACCTCTCCTTTTTTCAATGCGTGAACGGCCATCACCACCGCTAAATAGGTTTTTCCTGTGCCTGCCGGACCGATGCCAAAGACAAGATCTTTCCGGCGGATCGCCATCACATACTCCTGCTGTCCAAGCGTTTTAATTCGAATGGACTTTCCTTTGGCGTTTTTAGTGATTTCTTGGTTGTATAATTCTTCTAAATACTCTATCGTTCCATTTCGGGCCATCTGAACCGCATTGGTGATGTCCCTTTCACTGATTTGTATCCCTTTGCGGATGATGAGCAGCAAACGGTAAATAATCTCCCGGACAAGCGCCGCAGCTTCTTCCTCGCCGGCGATGTGTATCGTTTCTCCTCGAGTGATAATCGAAACGTGAAACTGCTCTTCAAGAATGGTTAAGTTTTTATCTGATACACCAAACAGAGCGGCTGCTTCATTTGGGTTTTCAAGTTGAATGTTCATTATGTTTTTCTCTTTTGGCATTCTTTATATCTCCTTGAATAATTCGTTGTTCAATCGCGATGTCTTCTAGGACTTGGAAGTGGATGCTCAAACTCACTTTACCATTCTTAAGCTGCTTGTGTAAAATTTTTTTTCCTATTATTTTCGATTTTTCAGGCAGCTTGATCAGCAGATCTTTCTCAGCCGCCTTCAATGCTTGCCGTTCCGCCTCTTCTTCTGAATAGATGCGTTTAACTCGGCGGCTTTCGTAATAGCTGTTTTTCACATACGTTACCGGGAGCTTAATTCCAAGAAAAGAAATCGCCTGTTCTTGCTCGTCCGTTTTATATTGAGTAAATTCCGGGTCCTGAAATCCCCAGACCGGAAGCTTGGCGCCCTTCACTTTCAGCCAATGCTTTCTAACATGGTGACCGCTAAGCGAATAGAAATCAGTCGCTAAGGGAAGTTCGACCGTCGTTTTGTACCAAGTCTCGCCATAGACCTTTCCGGAAGCCGCAACTCTTCTTGGCTTTTCCTCATTGCCAATATATCCCGAAACAAGCAGCTGTCCCTTGCGGACAAATTGATTTCTTTTAACTACCGATTGACCTTTCTCCACATACATTTTTATCACCACCGCATCTTTCGCTGAAACAAGATGACGGGGGCCTGTCCCCTTTCTCTCTTTGGGTGCATGCTTTTCTACTACCCGAAAATGATAGGTGCTTCCTCTTAATTCCACCCCTACCCACGTTAATCCTTCCACTTCATTAAACAGCTTCCTTTGAACGGTTTCCGGATCATCAACGGCCAGTATCAGCTTTCCCTTTTGAACGCCGATCCTATCCAACTGCTTGCGAAGCTTATGCTCCATTTCCGGGCTTGCACCTTCAATATCAATCCGCCAAATGATGTTGGAAAGCAGCAGAACTAGAAAAAGAAAAGCGATAGCTCCAACTAGAAACCCCGCGCTCCTCAAGAGACGCTTCGTCAGAAAGGGCAAGCCCTCCCCTTTGAGAATTATTATTTCTCCGTCAAATTGGCGGGCACATTTTCTCATGCTGGACAAATGACGAAGAGATATGGAAAAGCGGATCGTGCCTTCTCCATCATGCTTTATTTGCCAAATCGGGATGCCCGAGCGGTTCAGTTGATTGATAAATCGCGCTGTGCCAGCACCTGTTGCTTTCACATGAACGATTCCATAAACAAAAGCAAGCCACTGATTGTTCAAGCTTTCTCCCCCTTACCCTTCCAAAAAAATAAGCGTTTCAATTTTCCCTTCGAGCAGAATCTCCTCTGGCAAGATGGTCTTGATGGTAAAGGATTGGCCTTTAATTAACAGCTGCCCTTTTGCCAAAAGCAGTCTGACTTCTTTATCTGAAAAAGCAAGTAGCCCCCGATGATTTTCAATGTAAATATGAAGCTGACCAATCATCGTGATTCGCGGCAGGTCCATCATGACATCTTCAGGAAGGTTCATTGATTTTGTCAGCCAGCTCTTCATTTGCTGTCCCCACTTTTTTCTCATAAAAAAGAACCCCCCTCTCCTTTCAAAGATATGAAAGGAAAGGAAGGTTCATGTCTGTTTATTTCCTTCTGCGGGCCTTTGGGGGAGATAGAACTTCAGCGAAAATAATGCCTTTTAGAAGATCGTCCTCCAGCTTTGAAGGAGGGGCCTGTTCGTCTTCAGCTTCATTCTTGCCCATTCGCCCCTGCCTTCTTTTTTCATTGGGTGCCGGCTGATTGTCCTCCTCAGCCTTCGCTTTCTGAACGGCCGGCTCACGCTGCTGATCCCCCATTTGTATATCGCCTTCAATCATGGGCGCTTCCGGCCTTTCCGGCGAACGGGGGCGGCTTTTGGGCTTTCGCTTTGTTTTCTCTTCTCCTGACAGCCTGTTAAATATATTGACAATTAAACCAATTATAATCGCTGCAATAATCGATTCAATCGCAAAGACCTCCCTTCAAGGCAAGACGGATTGATTTAGCTTTCATCACCTTTATCACCCTTTTTTCCGCCGGCCATTTTGCCAATTGAACCGCGCATATCTGTATCGGCATCAATATTTTTATAATTCATATAGTCCATGACACCGATATTGCCGCTTCGCAATGCTTCAGCCATTGCTAAAGGCACATCCGCTTCTGCCTCTACTACTTTCGCACGCATTTCTTGCACGCGGGCTTTCATTTCCTGCTCGCTGGCAACGGCCATTGCCCGGCGTTCTTCCGCTTTGGCCTGAGCAATATTCTTGTCGGCTTCCGCCTGCTCTGTCTGCAATTCCGCACCGATATTCTTGCCGATATCCACATCGGCAATATCAATCGATAGAATTTCAAAAGCCGTTCCAGCATCCAGACCTTTGCCCAGTACCGTTTGCGAGATCATATCGGGATTTTCCAGCACTTTTTTATGATTATCACTCGAACCGATCGTCGATACAATGCCTTCCCCTACCCGGGCAACAACCGTGTCTTCGCCGGCCCCTCCGACTAAGCGATCAATATTGGCTCGTACAGTGATGCGGGCTTTTGCTTTTACTTCAATGCCATCCATCGCCACCCCGGCAATAAAGGGAGTTTCAATCACTTTCGGATTCACGCTCATTTGAACCGCTTCTAACACGTCGCGGCCGGCGAGGTCAATGGCTGCACATCGTTCAAATGTTAATTCAATATTGGCGCGATGGGCAGCGATCAAAGCATTCACGACGCGATCTACATTTCCTCCAGCTAAATAATGGCTTTCCAGCTGATTCGTACTTACGTTGATTCCTGCTTTAGAAGCTTTAATTAACGGGTTAATGACCCGGCTTGGAATCACGCGGCGAAGCCTCATTCCAATCAATGTGAATATGCTGACTTTCACCCCGGCCGCTAATGCAGAAATCCATAGCATAACGGGCACAAAGGTAAATAAGACCGCTAATAAAATCACGCCAATTACAACAGCTGCTATAATCATCACTAATCCAGCGTCCATGTTAACGCCTCCTTTATTCTTCTATTTCTCTCACGACGATGCGTGAGCCCTCCACCTTGACAATAATGACTTTCTTTTGCGCTTCGATAAAACCGCCTTCCGTAACCGCATCAATCCGCTCGCCATCCACAATGACAGTGCCTGCGGGCCGAAATGGCGTTTTCGCAAGACCGGTTTTGCCAATCAGTTCTAAACGGCTTATGTTAGAGACATAACCGCTTTCCGTATTGGTCGAGTCCGACAATATCATCCTTTTAAAAAATTTCATTTTTTTACCAAGCACCTTTACCATTAAAATCATTCCCAGAAGAGCAACAGCTACAGCAATCAGTATCGACATGCCCATCCACTTAACATCCTCTCCGGCAAGGATAATACTGCCGGCGACGGCCGATATTCCAAGAAAACCAGCAATCCCGCCTGGCAAAAACAGCTCCGCCAAAACGAGCAGGACGCCAATGGCAAAAAGCACAATCGACTCATACCCTGCCAGCCCCGCCACAAGATGCCCATAGAAGAACAGCAAAAGCGAGGAGAGGCCAATAGAACCAGGAAGACCGAACCCCGGAGAATACAGCTCTAAAATCAAGCCAAGGCTTGCTAGTGATAATAAGATTGGAACGACCACCGGACTGGTAACAAAGCGGGCGACCTTGTCTGCCCAGCTTTCTTCCACCTTTTTCAGCGGCGCTTGGGCCGCCTGTTCCGCCTTCAGCACATCATCCAAATGCCGAACGGTTGCTTTAGAATAGCCTGTCTCAAGCGCTTCCTTTGAAGAAAATGTTAACAGTTCGCCTTTTGGGGCATGGTACTGCGGCAGATGGATCGCGGGATCGGCCATCGCCATTGCATACAAAGGATCTAACCCATTATTTTCAGCTGCGCTCTTCATCGCTGAGCGCCAATAGCTTTGCGCCTTTTTATCAGCCGCATTCCCCTGCTGATCGATAATCGCAGCTGCCCCTATTTGAGCATTGGGAACCATATAAATGGCGTCTGCATGAAGAGAAATAAAGGCCCCTGCTGATAAGGCGCGATCATTGATGAAGGCGACTGTGCGAATCTTTGTTTCATCTAGCAGCTTGCCAATTTCACCGGCGGCATTTACTTGTCCTCCCGGCGTGTGAATATCCAGCACAATTAACTGAGCGCCGTTTGCCTCCGCCTCTTCAAATCCCCTCTTTAAAAAGGCATGCAGACCCTTTTCCACTTCATTATGAACAGGAATGACATACACAGCATGATTCTCTGCATTGGAGGGGGAGGGAGACAGGATGAATCCGATGATCAGGAGAATGAAACCAGCAGCTAATAATTGAAAACGACGTATAAAACCCACCGCCTTTTCTAAGTTCATTACTCTCTATACGTTCATTGTAAGGAAAAAGTTTCACTATTAAAAGAAGCACTGCAAATTGAGATCATAAAAAAAGAGACAGCAATCAATTGCTGTCTCTTTTTTTATGACAAATGCTTCTGAACCAGCTTATTAACAGCGCCGCCGTCCGCTTTTCCTTTCACTTTCGGCATAAGCGCGCTCATCACTTTACCGATATCCGCTTTCGAAGAAGCCTGAACTTCCGCAATCGTTTCTTTGACCATTGCTTCCAATTCTTCGTCTGAAAGCTGCTGCGGCATATATTCGTTCACGTAAGTTAGTTCAGTCTGAATTTTTGAAACAAGATCTGCGCGTCCCGCTTTCTCAAATTCATGGAGGGAGTCTTTGCGTTGTTTCACTTCGCGAGAAAGAACCGTCAATTCTTCATCTTCTGTCAATTCTTTATGTCCAGCTTTAATAGCCTCGTTTTGCAAAGCCGCTTTCAACATGCGAATGACAGTCAATTTATCTTTTTCTTTATTTTTCATCGCTTGCTTCATATCATTGTTTAAACGCTCGAGAAGACTCATTCTTATACCCTCTCTCTCTTTACCACTTACGTTTTCTAGCCGCTTCAGATTTCTTTTTACGCTTTACGCTTGGTTTTTCATAAAATTCACGTTTTCTATATTCTTGTAAAGTTCCAGTTTTGGAAACAGAACGTTTGAAACGACGTAGAGCATCTTCAAGCGATTCGTTTTTGCGAACAACTGTTTTTGACATTTCTCTTTCCCTCCCTCCGAACACTTACGATTACATGTTCCGTTATGGAAATTCCATGTACTAAATAATTATAATACATGCTGCTGAAGCGGTCAAGAAATTTTCTTTACAAGCTTTTCGTTTAGTAGGAAGAATCTGACTTCAGCCCTTGGATGATCTTCACCCCTGAGCTGGCGCCGATCCTAGTCGCCCCGGCTTTAATCATGTTCTCCGCATCCTCTTTGCTGCGCACGCCGCCGGATGCTTTCACTCCCACATGAGGCCCTACTGTCCGTCTCATTAAGGCCACATCTTCAACCGTCGCTCCGCCTGTTGAGAAACCGGTGGATGTTTTCACATAATCCGCTCCAGCCGCAACGGCCAGCTGACAAGCTTTTTGCTTTTCTTCATCTGTCAATAAACTCGTTTCAATAATTACTTTAGATAGCGCCTTTCCTTTGGCAGCAGCCGTCACGGCTTGAATATCTTTCAGAACCGTTTCCTCGTCGCCGTCTTTTAATGCGCCAATATTGAGAACCATATCCACTTCCTGAGCGCCTTTTTGAATGACGTCTTTTGTTTCAAAGGCTTTTACTTCGGTTGTGGTAGCCCCTAAAGGAAAACCGATGACTGTGCACACTTTCACTTCCGTCCCTGCTAACTGCTCGCTAGCAAAAGCGACCCATGAAGGATTCACACATACCGAAGCAAACCCATATGCTTTAGCTTCTTCGCACAGCTTTTTTATTTCCTCTTTTGTTGCGTCCGCTTTTAACAGCGTATGATCAATTGTTTTGGCCATATCTCCAAATTGTTTCGTTATCATGAATAATCTCCCTCCAGAAGAGTTGTCCGTACCTCTTTATCTTATCATCGACAGCTGGAAAATGCGAGAAAGCGGGCATTCGATTTTAAAATTACCCTATTTTGATAAAAATAAAAGCCTTTTATGCAGATTTTGCACAAAAGGCTCTTTCTTATTTCGCCGTCTTAAGCTCATCTTCCATCACGCGGACAAATTGTCCCTCATTATGGGGATAGCCGGCTTGGGTAATTTTCACCTTTACGATCTGCCCGACCATCGCTTCTGTTGCCGGGAAGACGACTTTCAAATAGTTATCTGTATAGCCTACATACAGGTCATCCCGATCTGTTTCTTTAAAACGCTCCTCGGGAATCACTTCCAAAACCTCTCCTTCAAAACGGGAGGCATATTCTTTAGCCAGCTGATCAGACAGCGCAATCAAGCGGTGAACGCGGTCATGTTTCACCTCTTCATCGACCTGATTCTCCATGCGGGCAGCCGGTGTGCCTGTCCGTTTAGAATAAGGGAACACATGAAGCTCTGAGAATTTATGCTCTTTAACAAAGCGATACGTTTCCATAAACTCCTCTTCCGTTTCGCCTGGAAATCCGACAATGACATCAGACGTAACAGCAAGACCGGGAAGCGCCTCTTTCAATCGGTTTAAGCGGTCTGCGAATTGCTCCATTGTATATTTGCGCCGCATTCTTTTCAATACGGTGTCTGATCCTGATTGCAGCGGAATGTGCAAATGTCTCACTACAATGTTGGAACGGTCAATCACCTCAATCACTTCATCGGTTAACTGGCTCGCTTCAATGGAAGAAATGCGAACGCGCTTTAACCCTTTGACTTGCTCCAAGTCCCGAAGAAGCATAGCCAAGTTGTAATCCTTCATATCTGAACCGTAGCCGCCCGTATGGATCCCCGTTAATACAATCTCTTTATAGCCGGCATCCACCAGCTGCTGAGCTTGCCGGAGAACTTCTTGCGGATCACGGGAGCGCATTAAACCGCGCGCCCATGGAATAATACAAAACGTGCAGAAATTATTGCAGCCTTCTTGTATTTTCAAAGAAGCGCGGGTGCGGTCCGTAAAGGCGGGAACGTCTAATTCCTCATACACGCGATTCTTCATAATATTACCCACACCGTTAATCGGCTGCCGCTCTTTTTTAAATTGTTCAATGTAATCAAGCATCTTCACGCGATCCTGCGTTCCGACAACGACATCCACTCCAGGAATAGCCATGATCTCAGCAGGAGAGGTTTGGGCATAGCAGCCAGTGACGCAAATGACGGCATCGGGATTTTTACGAACAGCGCGGCGAATCACTTGGCGGCTTTTCTTGTCACCTGTATTGGTTACGGTACAAGTGTTGATCACATATACATCCGCTGCCGATTCAAAGTCTACCCGTTCATAATTTTGCTGTTTAAACAGCTGCCAAATCGCTTCTGTTTCATAATGATTTACTTTACAACCTAAAGTATACATAGCTACGGTTTTACGAAGCTCTTTACTCATATATTTCATCCTTTCATTATATCCACTCAAACAATGTCAACGAAATTAATAATATCATATCATTATACTTTCTTTCTAACCTAATTAGCTCATCGTTTCAATCATGTTTTTACTGGAATTTTTTCTATCGCCATTTATGAATGGTTTATCACCAAAAAACCGGGGATGAAAATCTCAATGTCCGGTTTCCAAGCAAAGAAGCAGGAAAAAATAAGCGTCGGCTACGGTGTCCAAAACCACCTCATTTGAGGAGTTTGATTTTATTGATGGTTCCCTCCATTCTCTCGTTGGAAAGCGGTGAAATGATCGCATCCAACAACTCTTCTTCACATACAATCAAGGCTTCAGCTACCTTTGAAATCGTTCCCTGATACCGTTTGAAACACTTATCAGCTTGTCGTTTTGTTGTACTTGAGGACGTGTCGCATATGCTATAAGGATTGATCAAGATGTTCCGCTTGCCCCCCTTCCTCGCACCACGAAGCAACGAATCCTTTTTCTTCTTTAGTTAAAGCGCTCGGACAATGGTCGATCAAACGTTCTTGTGAAAAGCATGTCTGCTCATCCCCATAAAGGTGTTGAACCTCTTCTTCCGCCTGGTTTTGAAAAATAAAAGCAGGCTGAGACCTGAGTGGAAAATCATTGGAATTGGGATAAGCCTAAAAGTAATGGGGCTGTCCCAAAAGTCGGTGAAACCGACTTTTGAGGACGGCCCCTGTTTTTTTTCTATTTTTAAGCACAAAAAAATCGCTCTTTCTTGTAAAATGTAAGTAACCAAACCAACACATACAAAAGGAGCGATTTTTTTATGAGCAGCCAAAAGACTACTCCCACAAATTATAACACGGACCAGTTGTCTTTACCACTAGAAACGGAAGAGGTGTCCACGCAAAAAAAGAACTTCCGTTCCAAACCTGTCTTTGTTTCCTATCAAACAGACCAGCTGATGCTTCCGATGGATCTCAGTGACTGGATTCCTGCACACCATGTCTCCCGTTTTATCCATGAGATGATTGAAAACATGCCCGATGAGCTGTTCATCAAGCCTTATAAAGGCGGCGGCCGAAGTGCCTATCACCCCAAAATGATGGTCAAAATTCTTCTTTATGCGTACTCGCAAAAGGTCTATTCCTGCCGAGGAATCGCGAAGATGCTAGACGAAAACCTGCCGATGATTTGGCTCTCTGCCATGCAAAAACCAGATTTCCGTACGATTAACCGTTTCCGCAGCGGGCAGATGAAATCCATGATCGACACGCTGTTCGAGGAAATGATTCTCCTCTTGATTGAAAACCAATATATTTCCATGGAGAACTATTTTCTGGACGGCACAAAGATCGAGGCAAATGCCAATAAATACTCCTTTTCCTGGAAAAAAGCGACGATGAGATTTGAAGCGAAATTAAGAGAGAAGATCAAGGAGACCCTGCACCACATTCAAGAGATCGTGGAGGCAGATGAAGCTTCTATGATCGCGGAATGCCTGGAGGCGAAAAAAGTCAGCCCTGAACAATTGGCGCAAGTGGAAACGGTTCTGGAAAAGAAAATGGAACAGATAGAGAAAGACGTGGCGCAAGAAGATAGGAAAGAACGCAAGGCTAAGCGCCAAAAGCGATCCTTTGTTCAAAAGCTGGCAAAATCCGTAAGCAGGGATTTTATTCCGCGCCTGGTGAAATATAAACAACAAATGGAGACATACGGCGACCGAAACAGCTTTTCCAAAACCGATACAGATGCCACGTTTATGAGAATGAAAGAAGATCACATGAAAAACGGACAGCTAAAGCCTGGCTACAATGTGCAGATGGCAACGGAAAACCAATTTGTTTTGTTCTATACCATTCACCAGCGCCCAACGGATACTCGCTGTTTCATTCCGCACATGGAGAAACTGAAAGGCTCTCGCCTGCCGTTTCCGAAAAAAGTGATCGCCGATGCCGGCTATGGAAGCGAAAGCAACTATGTATATGCGACGGAAGAAAAAATGGACTATTTGATTCCTTATAATACCTATCTGAAAGAACAAAAACGCAGGTATAAAAAAGATCGTTTCCAGCCAAGGAACTGGACCTATATAGAAGAAGATGACGTATATATCTGTCCGAATGACCGCCGCATTCGCTTCAAACGTTATTCCACCCGTACGGATTCTTACGGGATGAAGAGAGATTTTAAAATTTATGAATGTGAGGATTGTACAGACTGCCCGCTGAAAGCCCTATGCACAAAATCGAAAGGGAACCGGCAGATTCATTACAACCCCGTGTACGAAGAAATGAAAGCAAAAGCCAAGAACAGCCTTTGGTCTGACGAGAACACACCGATTTATGCCCGGCGGAAAGTCGAGGTCGAAAGTGCGTTCGGTCATATCAAGGGCAATCGGTCGTTCCGCAGATTTTCCTTGCGGGGGATCGACAAGGTGCACACGGAATTTGGGATTGTGGCGTTAGCCCACAACTTCCTGAAAATGGCGGGCCTAGCCCAAACATTTTCAGGAAACCCGCTTACAATGAAAGAACGCGGAGAGAAAAACGAGTTGTTTTTCTCTCCGCGTTCTTATTTTAGGGGCTTATGGGACAGCCCCATTTTGATTTTCACTATGTTTAGTCCCAGCCTCTAATTATATCTTTTCATTTCTTTTTTATTTTGAAAAGATTTTTCTCCACCACTATGCGCACTTCTTCCTCATGAATGCCAGAAATTCAAAAAACCATTCCTGTTTTACATTTCTCAATATAAACAGGCTCTTTTTATTCATTTACTTCACAGGCGACAATTCATCCTCCGTCACCCATTTATGATTCTTTACTGTTTTTCCTCCTGTTGTAGGAACATAATCAATCATATATACAACAGTCTTTTCAGCGGAGTCAATCACTGCTTTTGCTCCTTTCATGCCTTTCATATGATCCGCTTCAATCACTACTTGATCTCCAGGCTTCAGTTCCTTATCTCCGGCATCTTTTATTTCCTGCTGAATGACCCATTTATGATTTTCAACCCTTTTACCGCCAGTAGTGGGGTCATAGGAAACAACATATGCCGTGGTATCAAACGCTCCAACAATTGTTGCTTCTGCACCCTTCATGCCTTTCATATGATCTGTTTCGATCATTGCCTTGCTGCCAACAGGGTATTTGGGGTTTTGAGCTTTCTCAAGTCCTTTAGGGATTTCTCCTGACTCGGAATGTTCCATCCCGCTATGGCCTTCTTCCATATTTGAATCGGCCATCTCCGAACTTTCTTCTGTTTTCTTCTGATCTTCAGCAGTCTGCTGCTTTTCCTCTTCTTTGTCATTTGCCCCATCATTATTTTGCCCGCATGCTGCAAGCACTAACATCAGAACCAAAACAATCCCATAACCGAGCTTTTTCAAATTCATCACCTCAATATCAAATTTCAATTCCATGCCAAATAAACAAGCCATCTGCCTCAGGTAAACATGTTCCCTAATTTCGCCCGTGCTCTTCCCAGACCTTTTCCTTTTTTAATCATTCTTTCCACCATCACATCGCTTATACAAGGCATCGGGCTGCCTTTCTTACAATTACTAACTATATAATTGGACAAAGAATCTATATCATTTATGTAAAACTGCAAAGATTTTGTCCAATAACATTTCTTCATGAAAAGATTTCCACGTTGGAAGGAAGATTAAACATTTCTTTATCTTTTATAAATAAACGCTGGAGAAAAAAACTGTTTGGGATTCGTCCTTTATAATCTTTATTATTGCTTACCATTCCAATGATAGATTATTTGCACAACGCCGGAAGAGAACGTTCTTGTCTTCACCATTTTTAAATTTATCCTCTGTTTTATATCGCTAAATAACGGTTTTCCTTCTCCCAGAACAACAGGGTGAATGGATAATCTAAATTCATCAACAAGCCCTAAATTTATAAACGCTGTCATAAGACTGGCTCCGCCATACAGCCAGATGTCTTTACCAGGCCTTTCCTTCAATTTATTTACTTCTTCAAGAATATTATCATTTATAAATCTTGCTTGATTATCCGTCCCTTTCTGCGTTCTGGAAAACACATATTTCTCTTTACTATGAACCAGCTCCCAAATTTCCTTTTCGATATCAGCGTCTTCATTTTTTGGAATATATTGTCCCCACAAGTCATAGCTTTTTCTGCCGTATAAAATAGTATCAATTTGATTCAGGAAATCAGTAAACCCCATATCAGGGTCCATAACGCACCAATCAACTTCCCCATTTTTTCCTTCAATAAAACCATCTAAAGTGACTGCTAAATCTAATATTACTTTTCTCTGTTTTGTGTTGTTTGTCATAGCTCTTCTTCCTTTTCAGTTTTTCATTAACTAATCAACAAGTGAGGATTCAATATAGCGTTTATCCCATTGGAAAGCTGTTGTTTTAACGTAAGCTCACATTCGTAATGTTCTCCTGCTATTTGTTCCCAGGGTAATATAGCAAGATTTCAGCAATCTATCAAATATTTACATTTTCCATTAAAAGAGTTCATTCCTTCTAAGTGCTTCTGTTTATTTATGAGGGAGCCGGTACTCATGCTGGACCTTGGTATTTGGTAAATAAATACTAAATCTACTGTTCAGCCCGCAAAATGCTTTTTTTCCACTCCAAATACAAGCCGAATTTCACATCGAATGCAGGACAATGAAAGCCTTATACGATGCATATTTGAGCCTCTCCCAAGGAGTGATGTTCTCAACAAAGGGCTTTTTCTTGATGAAATCTCTTTCTATTTAATGCTATCAGACTTTAACAGCGAAGACACAGAGTAAAAGTCACCTTCAAAAATTTTTTGTATATTTGCCCAGTCTTTAGACGAGCCGAGCATAACCGTGATTTATACCGATCTTTTTTCCATCCGGCAAACAGAAATTTGGAATCGCTGTACGAACCAGTCAGTCTGAAAGAGTGCTGGATCAGCGCAGCCATGCCGTCAATTCCTTTGCGCATATTGTTTTTCCCCCAAAGTTAATGGTTATTGAGACATGAGAAAAGCACCTCGTTGTAGTTAATATATATTCCATATATCAATCTGCTTCTACTTTTTAGTCTAGCATCCCCCTTCCTTCTTTTATGGGTAATTTTATGCTAAGATTACTATTATCCATATTTAACATTTTCTCCCTTCACAATTCTTAGTTTTGAACAAATCCAAGAATACGGGATCGCGTGCTGAAAGCGACCAACTTTAAGTTTAGAGCCTGCAATGGAGTAAAGATCTGTTAGAAATGGAGCATTTATAAAATGAGGAGGCTCACTAAGGGCAAAGACTCAATGAATGTGGTTGTGGTGAAACACTCATCAAGTGGAATGAAGAGTGATATTCTTTATCTATTTTCTCATTTATCTTGTTCGCAGAAGCCGAACTAATTGAATGTGTTAGCAGAATCCATTCAGTAACGTATACAGTCAAATTTTGATACTTTTAAAAAAGGAGGCGTTTTTTATGAAAATCTCAGAAGTTAATTGGTTTGATATAGCATTTCAGGTTGGTTGGTTAATTTTTATAGTGGCATTAATTTTTCTTATATATAATTTTTTCAAAAAGAGAAAAACGAATTAGAAATCAATGTTGTAAAAAATAAAAACCATTACTTTTAGCAAATAATGCTTGCTAATTAAGTGATGGTTTTACTTTTTTTTATGCAGGTTTCAACCCGAACTTTCGTGTAGAGAGTGACCAATCCTCACCTCTCTGGCTATTAGCTGGGGAGGTATTTCAATCCACACTCTCATGTAGAGAGTGACCCTAGCTGAAATAAGACGCGCAATCGCCAGCAAGATTTCAATCCACACTCTCATGTAGAGAGTGACGCCTTTGCCTAGCACTTTTCCGTCTTCGTATCCCCATTTCAATCCACACTCTCATGTAGAGAGTGACGCATAAATAGCTAAAAAACCAGCCAATTTAACAGAATTTCAATCCACACTCTCATGTAGAGAGTGACAGCTTCGGAAGATCGCTTAAACTCACTTTAGTTTCATTTCAATCCACACTCTCATGTAGAGAGTGACCAGCGCGGGCATC
Organism: Bacillus xiapuensis; assembly: GCF_002797355.1. Taxonomy (GTDB): domain Bacteria; phylum Bacillota; class Bacilli; order Bacillales; family Domibacillaceae; genus Bacillus_CE; species Bacillus_CE xiapuensis. Next base: position 1,947,191 of record NZ_KZ454939.1, read on the forward strand.
CTCAGCTGATACTCCGAAGGTACATTTCAATCCACACTCTCATGTAGAGAGTGACTCGGTGGTTAGCGACTTTGTATAATAGGTAAACCAATTTCAATCCACACTCTCATGTAGAGAGTGACTATTTTTTACGATCTTAATAAATTCTTTATCGAATTTCAATCCACACTCTCATGTAGAGAGTGACGGTAATTAATCATGACACACTTTGTCTGATCACTATTTCAATCCACACTCTCATGTAGAGAGTGACTGTCTCCTTATATAGAAGAGATTCCGGCGAAAAAATTTCAATCCACACTCTCATGTAGAGAGTGACTTTAGCTTTATGCGCAACCCACTCAAAATGCTTTCATTTCAATCCACACTCTCATGTAGAGAGTGACTTCTTATCTTCCGGTGCTTCGTAATCCTCTCGTGATTTCAATCCACACTCTCATGTAGAGAGTGACTGAGTCAGTTGATATAATATTGCGTACAACGATGATTTCAATCCACACTCTCATGTAGAGAGTGACATATTCCAAAATTTCAACTTCCAGCACCTTTATTATTTCAATCCACACTCTCATGTAGAGAGTGACAGCGAGATATGGTAGCCTCGCCTACTAAGCATACTATATTTTGTGTTAACTGAAAATGATTTAACTGGCCTTTCGTGGATTTTCCTCTAAAAAGGAGAAAAAAGAGTGCGAATCCCCCTGGTTTTTTATGTGAGCTTGGGGTTCGCACCATGCTATTATACGTCCTGATGGTGATCCATTAGACGACACTGTTTTTTTTATCTATTGTCCTTGCAATCTCTATAAATAGCATTTCATTATTTATTACTTATTGATCTCTATATTTTAGTACACTCAAAAAAAGAGCTTTAATTAGCAAAACTAATTAAACTGCTCTTCTCCATAAATACTTATAGAAACAATAAGTTCATCTATTCTTATGAATACTGAATGTTGACGGAATCTAGCTATGGTTACTGTGGCATAACCGATTGTTTAGGATGCCTTAGTTGGCCTATTGCCCCCTCATTAGTTCAAAATGGTAGGATATAGCCGATAGAGCGTAAAGCGGTGCTGTTTCAGTCCGCAGTATTCTCGGCCCGAGCCCGCACGGAATGAATCCGCTGCTTTTAAGCTGCTCCGCTTCTTTTGTAGAAAATCCGCCTTCCGGTCCAAAAATAATCAGCAATTTCTCTCCGGGCTGCACCTCGGCTAGGGCTTGGCAGAAGGCCTTCTTCTCGCCTTGCTTCGCCTCTTCCTCGTAGGCGAATAATTTATGGGAATAGCCTTTTCCTATTTCGATCATTCCCTCGAGGTTCACCGGCTTAGACACATCCGGTATGCGGTTTCGATGGGATTGCTCAGCGGCTTCCTTTGCAATCTTAGCCCAGCGCTCTTTCTTTTTCTCCGCCTTCTTTTCATCCCACTTGACGATGGAACGATCCGCATGAAAAGGGATAAACAGGCTGGCTCCCAGTTCCGTTCCCTTTTGAATGACAAGCTCCAGCTTATCCCCTTTCGGCAAGCCGCTCCCAATGGCGACATCAATCGGCAGCTCCTTCTTATCATGAATCCACTCTACTATACAAGCCAGCGCATAATCATCGGAAAATTCCTCAATCTCTGCTGTTGCGGCTTCTCCGTCGGGAAAAACGACGTATACATGGCTGCCTATTTCCATGCGCATGACCCGCGATAAATGATGGAAATCTTCTCCTGTGATTTTGACGGGCTGACCGTCAGCTGGCCGTTCATTTACAAAATAACGCTGCAAGACTGTCACCTCGTCTTCTATCATTTTAATAACTGATGCATACAGTCAGGAATTCTTTTTGGCAATAATGGCCACCCAGTCTTCCATCCACATCGTCTCTTCGATTTCAAATCCATTCGCTGCAATCGCATCTTTTACTTCTTCGCGCTTTTGCCCGATGATTCCAGAAGAAATAAAGTAGCCGCCCGGCTTTACGATTTGAGCTACTTCATGTGTAAACGACATGATTACCTTAGCCAAAATATTCGCTACTACTATATCCGCTGGGTCATGAATGCCATCCAGCAGGTTGTTCTGAGCCACGGTCACTTTGTCCTCTACGCCGTTCAGCCTGATGTTCTCCTTAGCCGCTGCAACCGCAACCGCATCCAGATCCAAAGCGGTCACTTTCTGCGCTCCAAGGAGAGCTGCTCCTATGCTCAGCACGCCTGAGCCTGTGCCGACATCCACGACATAATCACCAGATTTCACGAAGCGTTCCAGCGCTTGCAAGCACATTACCGTAGTCGGATGAGTGCCCGTGCCAAAAGCCATCCCGGGATCCAGCTCAATAATCAGTTCATCTGTGCTAACCGGCCGGTAATCTTCCCAGGTAGGAACGACAGTGAATTTTTCAGAAATTTTCACCGGATTATAGTATTGCTTCCATGCAGTGGCCCAATCTTCTTCATTCACTTCTGTGACCTTCATGACATTTTGGCCGATATCGATATGATAAGCAGTGAGATTCTTAATGGAGTCGGCAATTCCTTCTACTGTTTCGTTAAGAAAGCTGCTGACAGGCAAGTAGGCTTTCACAATGACCCCCTCTTCCGGATAATCACCGGGATCCAATTGGTAGATCTCGCCAAATTGATCTTTTCGTTCCCTTTCGAGTTCAAAAGGATCTTCGATGACTACTCCGCTCGCGCCTGCCTCGTGTAAAATATTTGAAATAGCCTCTACTGCTTCGTTGGTTGTTTGAATGCTAATTTCAGACCACTTCATGTACTGCCACTCCATTCTTGATTAATCACGCTTCAGTGCGCGTTTGACTTTATCAAAAAAGCCTTGTTCTTGTTCATCCAGCATTTCTCCGCTTACTTCAGCAAACTCTCGCAGCAAGTGTTTTTGTTTCTCGTTTAATTTCGTTGGCGTAATGACCTTTACACGGATATGCTGATCTCCCGTGCCATACCCGCGAACATTCGGAACGCCTTTGCCGCGCAAGCGAAACTTTGTGCCTGTTTGCGTACCGGCAGGCACCTTCAGCTTAATCTTGCCGTGAAGGGTCGGCACTTCAATTTCATCTCCAAGAGCAGCCTGAACGAATGTAATCGGAATTTCGCAGAAAATGTCATCGCCATCGCGTTCAAATAACTCATGAGGAAGGACGCGAAAGACGATATATAAATCTCCGGCAGGGCCGCCGTTGACTCCGGCTTCGCCTTGTCCTGTGACTCGAAGCTGCTGGCCATCATCGATTCCTGCTGGAATTTTCACATTGATAGTTTTATTCTTTGTAACGGTTCCGTCGCCGCCGCAAGTCGAGCATTTCTCTTTAATCATCTTTCCAGTTCCGCTGCAGTACGGGCATGTGCGGCGATTGACAATCCGCCCAAATGGCGTGTTCTGTTCAACACTTAACTGGCCCGAACCGTGACAATGTGAACATGTTTCAGGAGAGGTGCCCGGCTTCGCTCCTGAGCCGTGACAAGTGCCGCATGTCTCTTCTTTGGGAATTTCAATTTCCGTTTCCTTTCCAAATACGGCCTCCTCAAATGAAATGGTCATCGTGTACTGTAAATCGGCCCCTTGGCGCGGTGCATTAGGGTCTCTTCTGCGGCCGCCGCCGCCGAAAAAGGTGCTGAAAATATCTTCAAATCCGCCGAAGCCGCCAAAGTCGGCGCCTCCAAAGCCTTGATTGGGATCGGCGTGGCCAAATTGATCGTATTGTGCCCGCTTTTGCTCGTCGCTTAACACTTCATAAGCTTCCTTCACTTCTTTGAACTTCTCATCTGCTCCCGGCTCTTTATTGATATCCGGATGATACTTTTTTGAGAGCTTACGATACGCTTTTTTTATTTCTTCCTTTGAAGCGTTTTTCTCAACGCCGAGCACTTCATAATAATCTCGTTTACTCATCACTGTTCACTCCCCGATTCCTTTCACATAAAGGCTATTTTAACATAGTTTTTCCTAAATAGTGAATAGTTAATGATGGTCGCTTCATTTCGGCTTTTCATGAAAAAAGTCAAAGTCAAGAGTTCCTTGACTTTGACTATAGCTGCATGACGAAAAGGCTTAAGACTCAGCGATTACTTATCGTCCTTTACTTCTTCAAATTCAGCGTCAACAACGTCATCGCCTTTTTGATCACCTGATTGTCCTTGCTGTGCCTGCGCCTGCTTAGCGGCTTCTTCATACAGCTTCACGGACAGATTTTGCACAATTTCTGACAGAGCTTCTTTCTTCGAACGAATTTCTTCAAGCTCGTTTTTCTCCATTGCGGCTTTTAAAGCTTCCTTCGCATCTTCCGCTTTTTTCACTTCTTCCTCATCTACTTTACCTTCAAGCTCTTTTAAAGTTTTTTCAGTTGTGAAAATGAGCTGATCTGCTTCGTTCCGCAATTCCGCTTCTTCTTTAAGCTTTTTATCAGCTTCAGCGTTTTCTTCCGCCTCTTTGACCATGCGTTCAATTTCTTCGTCAGAAAGACCGGAAGAAGATTTAATTGTAATGTTTTGCTGTTTGCCTGTGCCCATGTCTTTGGCGCTTACATTCACGATGCCGTTTTTATCGATATCGAATGTCACTTCAATTTGCGGAATGCCGCGAGGTGCCGGCGGAATATCTGTTAATTGGAAGCGGCCAAGTGTTTTGTTGTCGGCTGCCATTGGGCGCTCTCCTTGAAGCACATGAATATCAACAGCTGTCTGATTGTCAGCAGCAGTAGAGAACACTTGCGATTTAGAAGTCGGAATGGTTGTATTGCGGTCAATTAACTTTGTAAAAACGCCGCCCATTGTTTCAATTCCTAAAGAAAGCGGAGTGACGTCTAAAAGCACTACGTCTTTAACATCGCCAGTTAATACGCCGCCTTGTACCGCAGCTCCCATTGCGACTACTTCATCGGGATTCACACCTTTATGCGGCTCCTTGCCTGTCGCTTTGCGGATTGCTTCTTGAACAGCTGGGATGCGTGTGGATCCTCCGACTAGGATGACTTTATCAATATCGGAAGTGGACAAGTCCGCATCTTGAAGCGCCTGGCGGACAGGACCCATTGTACGCTCCACAAGGTCAGCTGAAAGCTCTTCAAATTTCGCGCGGGTTAAATTCACTTCCAAGTGAAGCGGTCCCGCTTCTCCCGCTGTGATAAACGGAAGAGAAATTTGTGTGGAGGTCACGCCTGAAAGATCTTTTTTCGCTTTCTCTGCCGCATCTTTCAGGCGCTGCATGGCCATCTTATCCTGCGATAAATCAATGCCATTTTCTTTTTTGAATTCTTGAACTAAATAGTCGATAATGACTTGGTCGAAGTCGTCTCCTCCCAGACGATTGTCCCCGGCTGTAGAACGAACTTCAAACACGCCGTCTCCCAATTCCAGGATGGAAACGTCAAATGTACCGCCGCCAAGGTCATAGACTAAGATCGTTTGGTCTTCTTCCATTTTATCCATACCGTAGGCAAGAGCGGCCGCAGTCGGTTCGTTGATAATCCGTTCCACTTCTAGACCGGCAATTTTCCCGGCATCCTTTGTTGCTTGACGCTCCGCATCGTTAAAGTAAGCAGGTACGGTAATAACCGCTTTTTCGACCTTTTCGCCTAAGTAATCTTCCGCATAGGATTTTAAATGCTGCAGAATCATAGCAGAAATCTCTTGCGGAGAATAGTCTTTCCCTTCAATGTTCACTTTATAATCCGTTCCCATGTGACGCTTGATGGAGATCACGGTATTCGGGTTTGTGATTGCTTGGCGCTTAGCCACTTCCCCTACTTGACGTTCTCCGTTCTTAAAGGCAACAACAGATGGAGTCGTGCGATTGCCTTCCGGGTTCGGAATGACTTTGGCTTCTCCGCCTTCAAGAACCGCCACACATGAGTTCGTTGTACCTAAGTCGATGCCGATAATTTTGCTCATTTGCGAAAACCTCCCAGATTATTATGTAATGATTTATTGATTCACTTTCACCATCGATGGGCGAATCACTCGATCTTTTAATTTATACCCTTTTTGGAACTCTTCTACCACGATGTTTTCTCCGTGGTTTTCATCATGATCGGTCATCACGGCCTGATGAATGTGAGGGTCAAATTCTTTGCCTACGGCTTCGATCACTTCTACGCCTTCCTTTTCTAAAGCGGCGATCAGCCCATTATAAACCATTTCCATTCCTTGTAAAACGGACTTGGTCTGTTCATTGGTCGCTTCAACCTTCAGCGCGCGTTCAAAGTTATCAATCAATGGCAGCAAATCGGAAATCAAGCTTTGCGCCCGATATTTTTCTGCCGCTTCACGCTCTAAATTCGTTCTCCTGCGGAAATTATCAAAGTCAGCGCGCAGTCGTAAATAGGAGTTCTCTGCCTCTTCAAGCTTTTTCTCGAGTTCATCTATTTTCTCAAAAGAAGCTTCTTTTTCAGCATCCGCTGCTTCTTCAGCTGTTTCCTCCGCCGCTTCTTCTGTTAATGGCTCATCATTTGTTTGTTCGAGCTCTTCCTCGTTCAAATGTTTTTCTTCCGCCATTCGTTTCACCTCCTTTAAAGCTTCCAGCTCTTATAGTATAGACAAAAAGAGAAGGAAATCAGCAAGCATGCCAATCTCCGCTCCCAGCCAATTCCACCTAATTATGATACAACTTCGTTAATGCTTTTGTCATGTCATGACTAAGAAAATCAATGAGACTGATTACTCGCGAGTATTCCATGCGCGTCGGACCCAATATGGCGATGGTGCCTACTTGCTCTTCTCCAACGGAATAGGACGCCGTGATTAAGCTGCAATGCTCCATGGCCGCATTCTGATTTTCCTTGCCAATCTTCACCTGAATGCCCGTTGGAATATCGCTGATCAGCTGATAAATGCCTTCCTCCTGCTCAATCATATCCATCACTAAGCGCACTTTTTCGATATCGCGAAATTCCGGCTGATTCAGCATATTCGTTTTGCCGCCGAAGAATAATTTTTCGTTCACCGGTATATCCACAGCGCTCGCAAACATGGAAAGCATGGACTCATAATTATAAATATGCCGCCGCATCAGCACGACGATTTCTTTGTAAAGCCTATCATGTAATTCCGAAAGGGGAACACCAATCAGCCGCTCATTTAAGATGTTCACCATCTTCTCTATATCAGAAGCATCCACATTTTCCGGCAGCGAAAATGTGCGGTTTTCGACATGTCCGGTGTCTGTGACAATAATGGCAATAGCGGTATCTTTTCTTAAAGGAACGATTTGCAGCCTTTTTACTTTATTGTCCATTATTTCTGGCCCTAAGACAATAGCGGTGTAATTGGTCAGATCGGATAAAATTTTGGCTGACTTTTGTACGATCTTCTCCAGTTCATACATGCGGTCAGAAAATATAGAATGAATCGTCTGCATTTCTATTCTGTTTAGCTTCTCGGGGTGCAGCAGATGATCGACATAATAACGGTACCCTTTCTCTGATGGCACTCTTCCCGAAGAAGTATGTGTTTTCTCCAAGAAACCGAGGCTCTCAAGCTCTGCCATCTCGTTGCGAATCGTGGCTGAACTGAAAGTTACTTCCTCTTTTTCGGCTAAGCTTCGTGAGCCTACCGGTTGCGCAGATCGAATAAAATCATCAATGATGACTTGCAAGATGAGCAGCTGACGATCTGTTAACAACGTTTATCACCTCTTTTAGCACTCTCTAATCTTGAGTGCTAAATCTATAAATAAAATTAACAAAATCGGCTGGCAATGTCAACGGACGCGCTTACGTTTCCATCGATTATTTCAGCGTTAATAAAAATGATTGAAACACTTCGTTGCCGAGCAGCTTCCCTTCATGGGTCAGAAAGATTCTTTCCTCGCTGTCAAAGTCCAACAAGCCTCGCTCTTTCATTTCTGCAATTGGCTCTTGGAACACCTCCAGAGGAGAGCAGCCGAACTTTCGCTGAAAGACGCTTTTCGATACGCCCCGCGTTTTGCGCAAGCCGAGAAACATTTCTTCCTCCATCATTTCTGCCCGCGACACACGTGTTTCCGATAAGATCGGCAATGCTCCGTTCATTAAAGGCTCCATGTATTTCTTCAAGGGGCCATGGTTGGCTGTTCTCACTCCATTAACATACCCGTGTGCGCCTGCTCCGAATCCATAATATTCTTCATTGTGCCAATATGTTAAATTATGAGCGCTCTCAAAACCCGGTTTGGCGAAATTACTGATTTCATATTGCTCTAAGCCATAGGCAGCCATTTGCTCCATCAATTCTTCATACATGGCTGCTTCGGTTTCGACTTTCGGAAGCGGCAGGGCGTCTTTTCTCATTAAATTGTAAAAAACGGTTTTCGGCTCAATAATTAATGAATAGCCGGAATAATGCGGCAAATCCAGATGAAGCGCTCGCTTTAGGTCGTCCCGAAAATTTTCCAGCGTTTGATTCGGAAGAGCATACATCAGATCAATGCTGATGTTGTCAAAGCCGTTCGCTTGCGCCCGTTCAATCGTCGTGAAAACATCCCGGCTTTTGTGCGTGCGACCGATCGCCCGCAGCATCTCATCATCGAATGACTGCACACCGATGCTTAAGCGATTCACCCCATATTCCTTGAGCACCTTTAATTGTTCCGCAGTTAAATCCCCGGGGTTTGCTTCAAAAGTAAATTCTCCTGCCTGAAACGGAAGCGAGCGGCGAATAGAGCGGCAAAGCTTCTCCAATTGAGCCGCGCTTAGAGCAGTGGGGGTTCCTCCTCCAACGAATAAGGTATCTATTCGATCCGTCGGGTGCTTTTCCATTGTGTATTGCATCTCAGCTGCCAGCATTTCTAAATACGTCTCCACCGGCTGATTCTTTAAAAAAACTTTGTTAAAGTCACAATAATGACAAATCTGCCGGCAAAAAGGGATATGAATATAAGCGGATCGTATCATATGAAAACTCCTCTATCCTGGTGAAATAACAAGAAAAGGGTCAGCTTCAACGCCTTCCCTTTCCCTTGTTAAATTATTTATTTTGATCATCCATCTTTAAAACAGCCATGAATGCTTCCTGCGGAACTTCAACGGAACCGACCTGCTTCATCCGTTTCTTTCCTTCCTTTTGTTTCTCGAGAAGCTTTCGTTTCCGGGAAATATCTCCGCCGTAACATTTGGCCAATACATTTTTGCCCATGGATTTAATCGTGGAGCGAGCCACGATCTTTTGGCCGATAGCCGCTTGAACCGGCACCTCAAACTGCTGTCTGGGAATCAGTTCCTTTAACTTTTCTACGATGACCTTGCCGCGTTCATAAGCAAAATCACGATGAACGATAAAGCTCAAAGCATCGACTTTTTCACCGTTCAGCAAAATATCCATCTTCACAAGCTTGGAAGGCTGGTAGCCAATTAGCTCATAATCAAAAGAAGCATAGCCCTTCGTATTCGACTTCAGCTGATCAAAAAAGTCGTACACGATTTCCGACAGCGGAATCTCATAAATGACATTCACGCGATTCTCATCCATATATTGCATGTCAATAAAGTTGCCGCGTTTCCCTTGAGCAAGCTCCATGACCGCTCCAACGAAATCATTTGGCACCATGATAGAAGCCTTAACGTAAGGCTCTTCCACGCTGTCTATCTTCTGAGGATCCGGCATGTTTGATGGGTTATCAACGTGAACTTCCTCCCCGTTTGTCATCCGCACATTATAAATTACACTCGGAGCGGTTGTAATTAAATCGATCTTGAATTCGCGCTCAATCCGCTCTTGAATGATTTCCATATGGAGCAATCCAAGAAATCCGCAGCGGAAGCCAAAGCCGAGAGCCTGTGAGGTCTCCGGTTCAAATTGAAGCGCGGAATCATTTAATTCCAGCTTTTCAAGCGCTTCTCTCAGATCATTAAATTTAGAGGAATCAATTGGATAGAGTCCGCAATATACCATCGGATTTAATTTGCGGTATCCCGGCAGCGCTTCTTCAGCCGGATTTTCAGCAGAAGTGATCGTATCCCCCACTCGGGTATCGCCAACATTTTTTATGGCCGCTGTCAAATACCCAACATCGCCGACAGTCAGCTCAGCACAAGGCGTTGTTTTTGGCGTGAATACGCCTATTTCCGTCACTTCAAACTCTTTTCCCGTCGCCATCATCCTCACTTTGTCTCCCACTTTGACAGTGCCGTCTACAATTCGTATATACGCCACTACTCCGCGGTAAGCATCGTACAGGGAATCAAAAATCAGCGCTTTCAGCGGCGCTTCCGGATCACCGGCAGGAGCCGGCACCTTCTCTACGATTTGCTCCAGTATTTCTCCGATCCCAATCCCTGCCTTGGCCGATGCGAGCACAGCCTCCGATGCGTCCAAGCCGATGACATCCTCCACCTCTTGGCGAACGCGCTCCGGTTCTGCTGCCGGCAAATCAATCTTGTTGATAACAGGCAATATTTCCAAGTCATTATCCAAAGCCAGATACACATTCGCCAGCGTCTGCGCTTCAATACCTTGGGCAGCATCCACCACCAATATTGCTCCTTCGCAGGCAGCCAAGCTTCGGGAGACTTCGTAGGTGAAATCTACATGTCCCGGCGTGTCAATTAAATGAAAGATGTACTCCTGTCCATCCTGCGCTTTATACTTTAATTGTACCGCATTCAATTTAATGGTAATGCCGCGTTCCCGCTCCAGATCCATGGAATCCAAGAGCTGGCTTTTCATTTCACGGGCTGTTAAGGCATGCGTATATTCTAAAATCCGGTCTGCTAAAGTCGATTTCCCATGGTCAATATGAGCAATAATCGAGAAATTCCGGATACGCTTTTGTCTAGTTAATCTCTCTTTATGGTCCATACTTTTCTTCACTCCTGTTAGTCGGCACATGTGTACTAGTCTTGATTATATCAGCCAGAAATGCAATTGACAATGAACAAGGAAGGAAGGCAATGACCGCCGGAGCAAAAAGCAGCCAGACTTCCTGAGATCAAAGCGGAAGTCTGGCCAGCTGTAAACAGCTATCTGTTGAATAAAGCAGCGGTCATCTCCGTTACGGCTTCAGCTAAAGATTGGCCGCCTGCTGAATAGATGTTGGGGGATTGTTCTTTCTCCATTCTTTCTCTTTTCTCTGTTAAATCCTTTTCTGCTTCCCCGTTTTCAAGCCATGTAAAGGATGGGGGCTTCCTTTGTTCAGAAAGAATGGCAGAATCCGTCCGATAGCCGGGAGACTCATCCATCCAATGGTGTTGGAACATACCGATCAGCATCCCCAAAAACAGAACAGAAGCGACTGCATAGGTTTGGAATAAAAAGCGTTTCATCGTTCTTCCTTTCTAATCGGATGCAGGCCTGGTTTGAACGGATTCCGCTTGCCAGTAATGATCTGCAAACACCTCCGCAAAAGCAGATGCCGTCCGATTCAGTTCTTCATACGTATTATCCACCCCGCCGAACTCCACAAGGATCGCCTTGCTGGATAAATCCTGGTTAAACTTCCCGTTCGTGTTTTTTCCCTTTTTCAGAATGACTCCGCGTGAAAGCCCTTTATATTTCTTCTCAAGACGATTATGAAGCTCTGTAGCGAGTTTGACATTTTTCTCGTAATTCGCATGCTCTCCGCCAATCACAAACGCCAGCTTCGCATACTTCTGACCGCGAATCGCCACGGTCGTAACCGGCTTTCTCTGAGAGTCCCGGTGAATATCAATAAAATACTGCAAATCGCGGTTGTTGTTCTTGGCAGCACTAAATACCTCCCTTGACGCTTGATACGATTGCCCATAGCTTCTTCCCGATTGATGCAGCCGGTTGACGATATCCGTTTTGTCCAGCGCTGTTCCGATCCCTTTTTCTTCGAGAAGGTCTTGGACCATTTCACCGACCTTCGTGACATTCAGCTTGGAATGATGAGCGGCATCCGGAGAAGTTACTCCTTTAAGAAATGGCAAATAGCTCTCTCTCGTATGAGTAAAATACATGAATACCCGCTTCTTCCCGTCGGTATTTAAAGCCGGGGGCTGGGAAGGCTTGTCCCTTTTTAGATCAGGCGTCTTATCAGCAGCCGGCGCATCGTTGCTCTTCTGCAGCATTTCAGCAGGAGGCTCTGATTCGATCGGCATGTTGGTGTAATCTGTTCCTTCACCCGCTACGAGAATTTGTCCGTCATAAATAGAAAAACCGGGTATCTCCCGGCCTAAAAAACTGCGCGGGTCCTGATAGCGAACATTGGTTGCATAGCGAAAAGCAAATTCGCTTAATGAAGGCGGCCGCACATTCGGCGGCGCGTGAGCGGAAAATATTCTATTTTCCATCATGAATAAGTAATAAAGCGCTTCACCGGTTACATGCTCAGCCGCTTCGTTTACAGAGTTAGAAGAAATACGGTAGTTGTAAGTAAACGACGTCAGCAATCCGGCTATTGAAAACAGCGAAAGGAGAGAGATTATAAAAACCACTGTTCCCTTGATAATCGTTGACAAGTTGATTGAGAAAATATAGTTCGCCTGATTCTCCTTCATTGCTCCACCCTTTCTGCTAAAGTCTTGTACTATACTTATGACTTAAGCAAGAAAAGCAGAACTGTCATTTTATTTCGTAAAGAAGCCGGCGTTGTCCTGATCAATCGCTGGGTGGAGAGCCGCATTGATGCCATTGGCCAACAAATTCGCCGTATCCTTGATAAATAAATCGACTTCTTTCGGCGTGACCATTAAATTATGCCCCAGCGGAGACAGGACCTCATGAATAAGCTGGCGTTTTTCTGTGTCTTCCAGCATGCCGACCATCCCTAAAAACGAGCGCCGCTTCTCCTCATCCGGCAAATGCTCCTCCTTCAGCTTTTCCCGTTTGCCAAAAACAAACCCGGCAGGAGAAAGCGCACTTGAAGGCCGCTTTCCCTCCATGATTTCCTTCCCGAGATGCTTCAAAATAAAATCGATCGTATCACTTGTAATGGACACCGCATCCACCACTGTCGGCACACCGATCGCGATCACCGGGATGCCCAGTATTTTCTCGCTGATTTCTTTTCTCTTATTGCCCACCCCCGCCCCCGGGTGGATACCCGTGTCAGAAATTTGTACAGTGGCGTTTACCCTTTCAATCGATCTGGAAGCCAGCGCATCAATCACGATGATAAAGTCAGGCTTTGATTTTTCTACCACACCATGGACAATATCGCCCGTTTCAATTCCCGTTGTTCCCATGACGCCAGGGATTAAAGCACTGACTGAGCGATAACCTTCCTCCACCTCATCAGGCTGAAGTTCAAACAAATGTCTCGTTACCATGACCGAATCGCACACGAGCGGCCCGAGCGCATCCGGCGTAACATCACTATTGCCAAGCCCGATAATTAAACAACTGGCTTCTTTTTGAATGCCTCGGTTCTTTAAATAAGCGGCCAGCTCACGGGCGAGCACCTTCTCCATTTCATGCTGGCGGGTCGTATCATGGCTGCGAATGCCTTGGGATTCCAGCGTTAAATAATTCCCCGCTTTCTTACCCGTCTCCCTCTCCCCCTTCTCATCAATCGTGACAGCTGTCACCGTAACTTCACCTACTCGGCGCTCTTGTGTGAAAACCCCCGTCAGCGTTTGCGATTCTTGTAAGCGCTCCTCCGCCAGCGTCTTCGCTTCGACGGCTAAGTCCGTTCGGACGGCATATACATCTAAATTGATTGATTGCTCCTTCATCTTTTTTCCCTCATCCTTTAGCATAAATTTTATTCTCAGTTTGCCCGACTGTGTAAAAGTTCATTCCTTGACACAAAATACAAATGTAAGTATTGCATTCTCACGCCCTGTTTGATAGAATAGCTTTTGTTCTTAATTGTTAAGGAAAAGTGAAATCGAGCACCCAATAGAATCTCGATCGTTTGAGGAGGTGACAGGAATGCCAAATATTAAATCTGCCATCAAACGTGTAAAAACTACACAGGATCGTACAGAGCAAAACATCCGCGTAAAGTCAGCTATGCGCACAGCTGTTAAGAAATTTGAAACAGCTGTTGCCAACAATGAAGATAACGCGAAAGCACTTTTATCTGATGCAGTAAGCCGCCTTGATAAAGCCGCTGCTAAAGGACTCATCCACAAGAACGCAGCGAGCCGTACAAAAGGCCGTTTAATGAAAAAATTAAATGCTTAATGATAAAAAAATCCTTCAAGATGGCTTGAAGGATTTTTTTACTGGCTTATCCGTGTTTTCTTATGATGCTTTGCAGCTTAAACAAGAACATTTCTATAATCATCGGCTTAGCCATGCCGTTTGATTTCATCTGCAAATCACTGTCGGCCAACATCATCATGATGGCGGAGAGCTGCTCATCCGTAAAACGGCGTGATTGACCAGCAGCCAGCTTAACCCGAAAAGGATGCACTTTCAAATAACCGGCGATCTGCTGCTGTCCATAGCCTTTTCTCGAAAGTTCTTTCGTCTGATATATCAATCGGAACTGCGAGGCAATTAACGCAAGAATTTTGATCGGTTCCTCGTTTAATTTAAGCAAGTCATAATATATCCGAAAGGCCTCCTCCACCTTCCCCGTAACCACGCGATCGACAAGTGAAAAAATGTCCTGTTCAAGCGACCGTGCTGTCAGCTTGATCACCATCTCCTTCGTAATGCATTTCTCTTCTAGCGCATATAAAGAGAGCTTATCCAACTCAGAGGTAAGCACCATTAGATTAGTGCCGGCAAGGGCTATTAAATGATCCAGCGCCTCCTCCTCGATCTGAACGTGATTGGAAGCCGCCCGGTCCTTCAGCCACTTTTTCAATTCCTTCTCGCCAAGCTTCTTCGCTTCCAACACTTCCGCTTGCTTTTTCATCTGTTTCGTCAGCTTCTTCCGCTCATCCAGCTTTTCATAAGGAGCTATAAATACTAGCAGTGTATAAGGTGCCGGATTTTGCAAATACTGCTCAAGCTTTTTTAAATTATGATCGACTTTTTCCTTGGCGCGTTCAGCCGTTAAAAAAAGCGGGTTATGTAAAAACACAAGCTTTCTTTCGCCCATGAAAGGAAGCGTTTCTGCTTCTTCAAGTGCCGTTTCTACCGGCGTTTCTTCCAAGTCAAATGACGCAAGGTTAAAGTCCATTTCTTCTTGCGTCAGCGCATGGTGAACAAGCTGATGCTTTGTTTCATTGATTAAAAACATTTCATTTCCATACAATAAATAAACAGGGGAAAACTGTTTATTTTTAATCTTCTTCCAAATTGGTATCAAGGGCTTTTCTCTCCATTTTCATGTAATATAATAATGTTAAAAAAGCCAGACCCATTTGACAAGGGGAAACTTTGGAAAAAGCTTCCCCTGTGATCTATATAAACGCCGACAACATTGCCCCGGGAAACAACTTTGCCAGCGGTGATCATCTTACTTCTATTTTCACCGATTCTGGTCATTTTATTGGAGTTAACTCCTGTCAGCAAAGGAAATTGTCAAGCCGGCTCTAGATTTTTTAAAAGCGATCATCTATACTAGAATGGAAATAGGAGGGATAGTTGTGAACGAATTTGAAAAAAGTGTGCAGTCCAAGCGTAACGATGCAGTCGATTCTGCAGTCGGATTTATTGTTTCTTTTGGGTTCTTTGCTACAATGTTTATCATCGCAACAGCTATCGACATGATTGGAAAGTAAAGTCTTGAGCTCGCCTGCTGGCGGGTTTTTTTCTTTTTTTGGCAGCAGCTACTTCCATCTTACGGGATATGGGCAGAAAACGTTCCTTTCCCGCCGCGAAATCGGTACGTGATCTCTCCGTGAATATCCGTTCGGTAAATTTTTATTTGATGCTGCTGCAGCCTTTGGATCACATCACGATGAGGGTGGCCGTAGCGGTTTTTTCTTCCGGCGGAGATAATGGCATATTGCGGAGTCGTCTCAGCTAACCATTCCTCTGTCGTGGATGAACGGCTGCCATGATGGCCGATTTTGATAAAATCCGCGTCGGCGTCGAATTGCTTTATCATCCTCCTTTCACTGTTTTCTTCCGCATCTCCTGTAAATAGCCACTTTTTTCCGCCTATATAGGCATACAGGACAAGCGAGTCATCGTTTCCTTCATAATGCTTGTCATCCGGTGACAGGAATTGAAAGAAGGAGGAACCTTCCTGCCAGCTTTCCATGTATGCTGCGTACCGAACAGGAATGTGATGAAGAGCCGCCTGCCTGATTGTCCGGCGCATGACCGCTTTGCTTTCAGATCCCGGACTGATTATGATTTCTTTAATGGACATCTCATCAAATAACTCCGCGGCCGCTCCTATATGATCGTAATCACTGTGCGTTAAGATCAGTTTATCAACTCTGGAAATCCCCCGGCTTTTAAAATAAGGCAGCAGCACATCCTCTCCAATCTGAAAGCTCTTTCGCCGCTTTTGCCATTCTTCTTTATGAAAAGGCAGCAAGCCGCCCGTATCAATCAAGTAATTCCCCTGGTTGTTTGGAAGCCTAATGAAAATCGCATCCCCTTGTCCGATATCAATAAAGGACACCTCTCCTTCCGGCGCATAGAGTCTTGCTCCGAGAAGCACAGCAATGGCAGCCATTGTCAGCCAAGCTGCAGGCTTAATACTTTTAGTCTTTTCCCATATAAGAAATGCTCCAGCTGCAGCGGCCGTGCAAAGAATAAGAAAGAATGGTTCCGGCCGGCCCGTCCGCAACACGGCAAACGGCCAAGTGCTTACTTCCAGAGCAGCGGCATCCACTTGAGCGAACAGCAGGCTAAATGGCTTAAGCAAAAATAGAATGGGGGGAAATGGAAAGCTGAGGAGAAAAGTCACGAGAAGAAACGGCAGCACAATAAACGAATAAAAAGGAACAAAAAATAAATTAGCGATGAACGAATAGAGGGATACTTCAAAGAAATGATACATAAGGATAGGCAAGCCGGCAAGCTGCGCAACGGCCGTGATGGTAAACATTTTACCGAGAGCAGTGGAGGAAAAGGTGAGAATGGCCGCGGAAGAAAGAATCAATGAAAAGCTGACCATATAAGACAATTGAAATCCAGCTTGATAAAGCAAACAAGGGTCATAGCATAGCACGAGCAAAAAGCTGAGGCTGAGAGCATCGAGGGGAGTCAGTCGGCGCTGGAGTTTCACCGCCAGTAAGATAAAAGCTGCCATTAGCACCGCTCGTACGACAGGGGGAGAGCCTCCGGCAATCAGAGCATAAAGCGGAAGAAAAAACAACAAGACAAGCTGCGCCTGCTCCTTGATCATGCCGAGCCGAAGCAATACATAATATAAAAATGCGGTCATCAAAGCAACGTGAAGACCGGAAATCGCTAGTAAATGAATAATGCCCAGACGCTGATAGGCCTTCGTCTGCTCTTCTTCAGCGAGTGACCGGTCTCCGAACAGCAAAGCCGCTGCGGCGGGCTGCAAGCTCACCGGAAAGGTATTCTTAATATGACCCATGCCCGCCAAGCGCCATTGACCAATTGTTTGTGCGATCGAACGGTCCGGCTGAGAACAAGCAGACAAGGACCATTTCTCCGGCTTTAACTGCCAAAAGATATGCTTGGATGCTAAAAATTTGCGGTAATCAAATCCGTTTCGGTTACGCGACTCGGCGGGCCGTTCAAGCGTGCCGGTCATGCGGCAAATGACGCCCGGGCTCAGCTTCTCCTGCAGCTGCTTTATTTCCTCTTTCACAGCAATCCGGTGCATCAGCTGCAGCCTTTCTCCGTTATTCGCCGTCACCGTTGCGTTGAAACGATCTCCATCGATCACGGCAGTTTCTTCAAAAGAGACGATCCACTCTTTTTCCTCCCCTGTAAACGAGGAGAACTGATTGCTTTCATGAATCTGACCGACGCCAAAAAAGAAAACGGCACTGCCGCAGGCGGCCAGTCTCAAGCTTCCTTTCATCCGGATGCATAAAAAAAGAACGGCCGCGCTGAGAAGCAACCGGACGCTTGCCAAGGACGGAAGCGCCCAAAGCAATCCTGCCAAAGAAAAAACAGCCAAATAAATGATTTTACCGCGCATACAGCCTCCTTTTATTCCGCATGTAAGATGCCGTGAAACTCCGCCTTTACAAAAATGGAGCGGGAGACCACGGCATCTCAATGCCCGATTCGATCAGGCCTGCACGATGCAGGCGGCAAAGACGTTGCAACAGAATGTTGCGGTGGAAGTCTTTGTTCTTCTTGTCATCAGCGAGGAATGAAAGGCCCTCCCCGCTGTTTAAAGATCCCCTTTATTCATTAGGCAAGTGCACCACTTCAATATCCTTTAAAAAGTGCTTGTTCCATTTATTTGGGTAAGCATTTCGGTAAATAATCCGTTTAATGCCGGCTTGGGCAAGGGTTTTGGCGCAATTTTCGCATGGTTCATGCGTCACATAGGCCGCCGCTCCAATCAGACGGTCTCTATCTGCGTGAAGCACCGCATTTAATTCCGCATGCAAACAGCGGATGCATCTGTTTTCATCAGACAGCAGACAGCCTTCATCTTCACAATGCTCATGCCCGTGAATCGACCCATTGTACCCGGTTGCTATGATATGCTTGTCCTTCACGATCACACAGCCCACATGAAGTCGATTGCAAGTTGATCGGGAAGATACAACATCGGCAATATCCAAAAAATATTCATCCCAGCTTTTTCGTCTCATTCTTTTCACTCTCTCTTTGGTGTTTCTTTTCTTTAGTTTAGCGAGAACAAAAGGATGCCGTCAAACGTTTTTAATTCACGGAAATAAGCGGCTCCAGCTTTTCAAAAGTCTTCTCACCGATCCCGGTTACATTTTTCAAATCTTCCGGCTTGGCAAAAGCTCCCTCCGTTTCTCTATAGTCAATGATTGCTTGTGCTTTCGCTTCTCCTATACCCGGCATCGTTTGCAGCTCTTCAGCAGAAGCGGCATTGATATTGATCTTCGTTTCCGGCTTGCTCCCATCAGCCGGTGAAGAAGCGCCGGGGATGGCAGAAGAAACAGAAGGTGACTGGGCCGGCGGCTTCTCTCCAATCTTCGGAATATAGACAATCATTTCATCTTGAAGCTTTTGAGCAAGGTTGACCGCCGTGCGGTCAGCATCTTTTTGCAGGCCTCCCGCTTTTGCAATCGCATCATGTATCCGTGCCCCCTGCTTTAATGTGTAAATACCCGGTTTTGGGACAGCTCCTTTCATATCCACCATCACCACCTGTTCCTCCTTCGTCTCCTTCTTCTCTTCAGAAGAAGCGGGCGAAGTCTCTTTCGAAGAGGGAGTATGAATCTCGGCAGTCAGCGGCTGGGCGGGCGGCGCTTCTTTTGCCGATAATTGATACAATCCAAAGATTCCTGCAGCCGCCAAGAGAATCACAAATAATTTGTACTTTTCAATTAAAGCTTTTACGTCCATACTTGCACTCCTTCTTGCATAATCGTTTTTTTCTTACATACATTGTAAAAGGATCTTTTTTAAAGGGGGGTTACGAATGAGAACTGGAGTAATCGGCACCGGAAATATGGGAGAAATTCTGATCCACGCACTTATTGATTCCAAAGCGGTCATGCCTTCTGAGCTTTCCATCATTAACCGAACCGAAGTTAAAGCTAAGCGGCTGGCAGAAAAGCTCCCTGGTGTGACGCTTGCTGAAAGTATTCCGAAATTAGTGCAGACCTGTGACCTTGTTTTTATTTGTGTAAAACCTCACGATATCTATCCGATTCTTGCTGAAGTGAAGGATCTTTTCCGCCCGGAACAATGTGTGGTTTCGATTACAAGCCCGGTTAGCACGGCGCAGTTAGAATCGGTTCTCTCCTGCTCGTGCATGCGCATGATTCCAAGCATTACGAATAAAGTACTGTCAGGAGCCGTTTTGTATACTTTTGGAGAGAGATGCCAAGATGGATGGAAAATGGAGATGAAGGAAAAAATGGAGCTGCTGAGCCGAGAAGCGATAGAAATTGACGAATCGGTCACCCGGGCAGCATCTGATCTTGTCAGCTGCGGTCCGGCCTTTATCAGCTATTTAACGCGAAGATTGATTGAAGGGGCAGAAACGACCGGGATGGACGCCGAAACAGCTGAAAAATTAGCTGAATGCATGCTGACCGGACTCGGAGAACTGTTTAAACAAAAAGAATATACATTAGCACAATTGGAAGAAAAAGTATGTGTCAAAGGCGGGGTAACCGGAAAAGGCATCGCGGTGCTGGAGGAAGAAACCGGAGACATGTTTAGTAAGCTATTCAAAGCCACTCACCAAAAATTCGCCGAGGATAAACAAGAAACAGCTGCACAATTTGGAATTCATTAAAATCTATTCGCTAACAAAGCAGAAAATCCTTTTTCTTTTTGCATTTTTCTCTATTTGCGGACTGACACAATGCGAATAGCCCGAGCAGCGGCTTTTTTATGCCGCTGCTCAGGCTTCTTGCTGCCTGCATTGCTTTTGATCAACCCGGAATTATCCTTTTCTCGCTACAAAAAAGATTCTTTGGCTATCCTGCTGCGGCGGATTATCCGTAAAGTCAGCCGCCAGACGAACAATCTCAAAGCCGGCTTGCTCAAGCCAGTCTGCATATTGTTCCGGCGCATACGTTCGCTGATAATGCAGCTCATCAAACCGTTCATATTGACCGCTGGCTTGATCGAAAGCAAAAAATGTAAGCTCATGCTCCACCATGCCCTCAGCGTCTCCGTCAAAGCAATTCCAAATATAAGACACTTCCTCGTCGACCGAAGTAAATGTGCCGTCTTTAAAAATATGCTCCATTTTATAAAGGGAATGGACATCAAATAAGAAAAGCCCGCCAGCTTGCAAATGATCATACACATGGCGAAAGGTATCCTTAACCTCTTCTTCTTTCAGCAAATAATTAAGAGAATCACAAAATATCGTCACAGCATCAAATGTGCCAAGACCTTCAAGCATGCGCATGTCCTGCTGAAACCACGGAATCTTTTTCCCTCTTTCTGCCGCCTTTTGCTGTGCGACCATCAGCATATCTTCCGACAGATCCACACCTGTCACATCCCAGCCAGTCTCTTTTAAACGCCAAGTGAACTCCCCGGTTCCGCATGCTACATCGAGCACCTTCTTGCCTGGCAATGACTTCGCATGACGTTCAAAGAAAGCAAGCCATCGTTCATACGGTACATCCTGCATTAAAAAATCGTATACATAAGCAAATCGCTCGTACGTCATAGAAGAAGCTCACTCTGTACGTCAATCTCAGGAGCGTCACCCCATAGCCGCTCCAAATTATAATAAAGACGCTCGTCACGATGAAACACGTGAACGACTACATCCCCAAGATCAATTAACACCCAGCGCGCTTCATTGTAACCTTCCATCCGCTTAATTGTATAGCCCAGCTCCTCCGCGCTCTCCTTAATTTCCCGAGCAATCGCTTGCACCTGCTTGTCGGAATTGCCGTGGCAAATCATAAAGTAGTCGGTAATGAGCGAGAGACCCTGCATATTTAATACGACGATTTGCTCCGCTCGTTTATTATCAGCTGCTGTTGCCATTCGTTGTAAAAGTTCAGGCTGATCCATTAATTCTTTGCCCCCTTCTGTTTCGTTAAATCATTATACATATCAACTGTATCAGGAAAAATCGGCTGATTCTTCTTCATCAGAAATTGAATCGTGTTCTTCACTGCCTGAATCAGCGCTGCATCTAAATGCTCTTCCGCCAGCGCGCGCACTTCTTCCACGCCCGGAAAATGGCGTCCCGGTTCGATATAATCCGCTAAATAAATGATCTTTTCAAGCAACGTCATCCCTGTTCTGCCCGATGTATGATAGCGAATAGCATCAAGAATCTCCTCATCCTCAATTCCAGCCTCTTTTTGCACCAAGCAGGCCCCGACTGGAGCATGCCACAGTTCCGGATGAAAGGACAGTAGCCGCGGATCCATTTTTTCCGCTCGAATAATGGCCGCCATCTCCTCTTTCGGACGAAACTTGGCATAATCGTGAAAGATCGCTGCTATTTCGGCTTTTTGCGGATCGGCTCCAAACTGATGAGCCAGTTTCACAGCTGTTTCCGCTACGCCAAGCGTATGTTGGTAACGGTGTTCAGTAAGTTGCTCCTTGACGAGCTCTAGCGCCTGATTACGGTTCATATAACTGGTTCTCCTTTATATAAGCGATTACTTTCTCCGGCAGTAAATAGCGAAGTGTCTGGCCGGCTGCTGCTTTTTGCCGGAGCAGCGTGGAGGATAGATGGATTTCCGGTGCATCGACCAACGTAACCGGATAGGGAGTATCAACAGAATAACCCGGACGCCGCACTCCGATTAACGTCACCATTTCACACAGTTCATCCACCTTATACCACTTCGGTAAATATTCAATCATATCCCCGCCGATCAGAAAATAAAAATTCGTTTCAGGTTCTCGTTTTTTCAGGATTTTGATCGTATCATACGTATAGGATTTACCGCTTCTCTCCATTTCAGTCAGCTCCAACGAAAACTGCGGGTGCCCATCAATTGCCGCTGACAGCATATTGATGCGATCGCTGTCCTTAATGCCCGCTCCCATTCTCTTATGAGGCGGATTACGACTAGGTAAAAACCGCATCTCATCCAGCCCCAGCGCAGAAAGCACCTCATTAGCGATAATTAAGTGGCCGATATGAGGCGGATTAAACGTTCCTCCGAGAAGACCGACCTTTTTCATCTTGGCAGCATAAGCCGCTTATGTTCTTTCGACTCTTTATATAAAATGATGATATTGCCAATGATTTGAACAATTTCGGCTTTAGCCCCTTTCGCCAATGCTTCAGCCACCTCGCGCTTATCCTCTTCACAGTTTTGTAAAATGCTGACCTTCAGCAATTCCCGCGCCTCCAGAGCATCGTCAATCTGTTTCACCATGTTCTCATTGACACCGCCTTTTCCCACTTGGAAAATGGGGTCCAAATGATGGGCTTCCGCCCGCAAAAATCTTTTTTGTTTTCCTGTTAGCATTATTTACCTCCTAGTTGATTGCGAACAATTTCTTCCATTTTACTCGTATCCGGGAAAGCTCCTGTCCACTTTTCAAAAGCAAGAGCTCCTTGGTACACAAACATTTTCAGTCCATTCTGCGTACGAGCGCGCCGCTGCTTCGCTTGCTTCAGCAGCTTCGTTTCAAAGGGATTATAGATGATATCTGAGACGAACGCTTTCGGATTCAGCCGGCTTAAGTCGATGGGAACCGCCTCTGTATTAGGTGCCATTCCTACGGAAGTGGTTTGAATAATGATATCGTATTTTTCAAGCTGGCCGGCCGCTTCCTCGACCGTTAGCACAGCTCCATCGGATGGAAAAGGGCAGCGCTTGACGAGCTCCTTCGCCTTTTCTAACGTGCGATTAGCCAGATCGATCCGCGTTACTTGCTCAGATGTTAATGTGTAATAGATGGCGCGGGCGGCTCCGCCTGCTCCAATGATCAGCACTTGCTTGTTCTCAAGCGCCTCCTGATAACCTTCGCGAAGCGCGCGTACATATCCTTTCCCGTCTGTATTGTAGCCGATCCACTGATCTTTCTCACGAACGACCGTATTCACAGCGCCGATCGCCTGTGCCAGCGGATCCACGCCATCAAGCATCGGGATGATCGCTGTTTTATGCGGAATGGTTACATTAAACCCTTGCACCCCGATCGCTTTCATGCCTCGCACTCCCGCCTCAAGATCTTGAGGCTTGATATGAAACGGATGGTAGCAGCCGTCTATTCCAAGCATATTAAAAGCCGCGTTTTGCATAGCCGGCGACATTGAATGAGCGATGGGATCCCCAATAACTCCAAATAAATTCTTCATCTTCTTCACCTTCAATTAAATAAGAGATGGCCGAATAAATACACTTACGCCTTTTGGAGCATACGCGGCCACGAGCGCTCCTGGCTCGTTGACCGTTACCCAGCCAAGACCGGAGAAAACCACATCCGTTTTCCCTTCTTTTATGCGAAATTCATGGCGGATAAACGCTGGGAACTGTTCCATTTGCCCGGAGCGCGGCGGTGTCAGCAGCTCTCCTGCATGCTTTTGATACAGCTCGTCAGCATTCTCCAGCTTCGTCCGGTGAATCTTCAGTTCATTGGACAAATAACAGGTCAGTGAACGGCGGCCGCCGGCGATATAATCCAACCGGGCAAGCCCTCCGAAAAATAGCGTTTGCTCTTCATTCAGCTGGAATACCTTTGGTTTGATTTCTTTCTTTGGCGTAATATATTTCAAATCGCGCTTATCTACAAAATGGGCCATTTGATGATGATTAATAATCCCCGGCGTATCGATAAGAGCCTGCCCATCATCTAAAGGAATTTCAATCATATCAAGTGTCGTACCGGGAAAATGGGAGGTGGTGATAATGTCTTTCTCTCCCGTAACCTCTTTAATAATCCGGTTAATAAATGTTGATTTGCCAACGTTTGTGCAGCCAACCACATAGACATCTTTCCCTTGGCGATAATGTTCGATCGCTTGAATAGCTTCTTGAATCGAATGGCCTTTAGCCGCACTGACAAGCAGAACATCAACCGGCTTCAGCCCGAGCTTTTTCGCCTCATGCTTCATCCAGTGAATCAAACGGTTCGCCTTTACCGACTTGGGAAGAAGGTCTGCTTTATTGCCAATCAGCAGAACCGGGTTGTTGCCGGCAAATCGGTGAAGACCGGGAAGCCAGCTCCCGTTAAAGTCGAATATATCTACAATCTTCACGATCAGGCTATCCGTTTGTCCCAATGTATTTAATATCTTTAGAAAATCATCATCCGTCAATGGCACATCCTGCACTTCATTATAATTCTTCAGACGGAAGCAGCGCTGGCAAACGATGACTTCTTTTGACAGAGCTGAAGGCGGAGCATAACCAAGCCCATTCGGATTGTCTGTTTGCACTTCCACTCCGCATCCTGTACATAGAATCTTTTCTTTACTCACTTATTTTCCTCCCATGTAATTAAACCTTTTCGTTTAAACACTTTCATAATTCTCCGCTCAATTCTGCGGTTGAATCTCGTCCAAAACCCGTCAGTCTGAGCGACGGGCAGCACTAAAATAGTGTAAAACCCGCTGCGGTTGCCTCCGAAAATATCAGTCAAAAGCTGATCTCCGATCACCACGGTCTCCTCCCGCTTGACATCGAGCAATTGGATTGCCCGACGAAAGGCTTTTCCCATGGGCTTTCTCGCTTCAAAAATATAGGGGATGTCAAGCGGTGTTGAAAACGTACTGACCCGCTTTTGATTATTGTTCGAAACAATCAGCACCTTGATGCCATGATCCCTCATTTGCTGAAACCACTCTAACAGCTCAGGGGTAGCATCCGGACAATCCCAGGCAACGAGCGTATTATCCAAATCGGTAATAATGGCTTTGATTCCTTTTTCCTTCAGCTCCATCGGCTGTATATCAAAGACGCTTTTTACTTGTTTATTCGGCAAAAATAATTTTAACATCTGAGCACCTCGATCTTTAGACCTTCTTCGTCCTTATCATATCTAATTTCCGATGTTGTTACAAAGTAAAACATAAGAAATGAGCATTCCTCAATTACTGTCAAATTATAAAAATTTATCGACAAAATTCTTATCCATGCTTTGTGGATAAGCTTATTCACATCCTCCCCTTTGTCTCAGATTGCTTTTGCACACTTAACCACATTTTACTCACACTTTATCCACGTTGCTTTGTGGATAACGGAACGCTTGTTCTTCTAATTAATTTTTGTTAAAGTTAGATTGTTCAAACAAGCGACCTACTAATGTATGTGTGCTCCTCAAATTCTAGAACACCAATTTATTGGAGGCGAACTAGCTATGGATCAAATTTCAGATGACCTGCTATTAGAATCTTATATAAAAGCCCGCAAGCTAAAGCTTAACAAAGAATTTATCCGCCTGATGGAGAAAGAGCTGATCAAGCGGTCACTCATTCAGAACGTGGAGATTTCTTAGGGCTATTGCTTCAATAAAAGCCCTATTTTTTCTCCCACCTTTACTTCACATGGAAGCGTCAATCGCTGATCAAGTGCAAACGTGCCTTTTTCAAATAACAGCACCACCGTTGAGCCGAAGTTAAAGTAAGCGACTTCCTCTCCCTGTTTCCAGACTTGATTTTCATGGGTGCGCTCCACCGCGTTGACAAACATCGCCCCCACTTTCACGACAGCCATTCTTCCACAGAAATGCTGAAGCTCTGTAATATCCCGATAATTTTTTGATAATGGCGCGCGGCCGTATTTTAAGCCGTATGAATGAACAGGATAGGAATAGCGTCCAAGGATCCAGCGATCGATCACGGCCGCATCTACCGGGCTGTGAATCCGGTGATAATGGGCCGGGCTTAAATACAACACAAGAAAGACTCCTCCGTCGTAAGCCCGCGCCTTGTCTTCACTGCCCAGCATTTCTGCAACAGCATACGGCTTTCCCTTTACGACAATGTCTCGGGAGGGAGTGATCGTTCCTGCTTCCTCTAGCCTTGCATCTACCGGACTTACGACATGGTCAGCACCATACTGTATCTTTCTTGCTTCCGGAGCAAGTCTTCTCATAAAAAAATCATGAAGCGTTTGATAATCTTCCGCGGGATATTCCATTTCCTTTTCATTAATCTTATAAGCCCTTATGAAAGAACGAATCATAGGCTTACTCAATGAAGAGCATGTGAACGTTTCAAGCAGTCGCGAAGACCATCTTTTATTGGTTAACTCAATAAATAAACGATAGAGTTGTTTTTGCACAATATCCCTCCAACAAAATAAAATTCCAAATGATTTTGTGTTATAATAGGTTATTAATAAAATATTATTATATAATAAACTAACTTCAAGGAGAGTGTAAATTTGTTTATTTCTCACGTGTTGGATTTAACCATGAAAAAGATGAAAGCACAATCAGCAAACATGCTGACATTGAGCAATTTATCTTTAGGTGGCTTTTCAATATTAATGACGCTAAAGGGAGAATATAACCTAGGACTATTATTAATCTTTATCGCGGCTTTAGCCGATCGCTTTGATGGTATGGTCGCCCGCAAATTGAATATTGAGTCTGAGCTCGGCAAGCAGTTGGACTCCATGTGTGATATCATTTCTTTCGGAGTAGCGCCCGCTCTGCTCTTATACAGCGGCATTCTTTCTCAGTTCGGCTCACCTGGAGCATTTTTCACCGTATTTTATATCGGCTGCGGCGCTTTGAGGCTCGCTCGATTTAATATAATGGAAAACAACGGCTACTTTCAAGGGCTGCCGATTACAGCAGCCGGCTGCTTGTTGACACTGAGCTATTTAGCCATCCCTTACCTGCCGGATCAGTTATTTATGGTAATGATGATGTGCATGTCATTATTGATGATCAGTCCATTTAAATTAAAAAAGATCTGAATGAAATTCTCGGATCTGCAGGCGTCCCCCTGTTGTTCACTGCGAAATGAACAGCAGGGGGATCTTTAGCTTTTGAGGGGCGTTCCCTTAACTTTTAAAAACAGTCGGCAGCGGACAGGCAAAAAAGAAGCGTCTCCTTCATACAATTGAGACAATGGCGGATTTTTAAAGGAGGAGCTGATATGTTTGGCATACTTGCTGCATTGTCTTACCTGGCTAAGGAACTGCTCTTTTTTGTTTCTTATGTCAAAAACAACGCATTTCCCCAGCCATTATCAGCGGCCGAGGAAAAGAAATATTTGGAACAGATGGCTCAAGGAGATCAGGAGGCCCGAAATAAATTAATCGAGCATAATCTCCGGCTGGTTGCCCATATCGTAAAAAAATTTGAAAATACAGGAGAAGACGCGGAAGACCTTATTTCGATAGGCACCATCGGCTTAATCAAAGCCATTGAAAGCTATTCTGGGGGGAAAGGAACAAAACTGGCTACGTATGCGGCCAGATGTATTGAAAATGAAATCCTCATGCATTTACGGGCGTTGAAAAAAACAAAAAAGGACATCTCCCTGCAAGATCCAATCGGCCACGATAAGGAAGGCAATGAAATCAATCTGCTTGACATTTTAAAATCCGAAGATGAAGATGTGCTCGATCACATTTTATTATCGATGGAGCTAAAGAAAGTGCTGAAATTCCTGCGCGTGCTGGAAAAACGTGAGCAGGAAGTGATTGTCGCCCGCTTTGGGTTAAATCAAGACAAGGAAAAAACACAGCGCGAAATCGCGAAAGAATTGGGAATCTCCAGAAGCTATGTCTCCCGGATTGAAAAGCGCGCACTCATGAAAATGTTCCATGAATTTTATCGGGAAGAAAAAGGAAGCTAAAGAGACGCAAAGTTTCCTGGGATTCCCAGACATAAAAAATCCGGCGGAATCTTGATCCGCCGGATTTTCATTCGTGCCTTTAGTCAATGGACACTGAGATCACTACACCAGTAAGCGTTGCAAGCAATAAACCCATAATCATCATGACCATCTTTATCACTCCCAAAAACGTTGGTTACTATTAATGTACCACAATCCGCTCCATTTGTAGCATCCATCTCTCAAATCTTTCATAATTTATCGCCCACACATGCAGGCTGCCAAGGCGCTGCAAAAGGACAGCATATGGCGGAGTTAGCCCTTTGTGCCTCTTTTCCTCAGCGAAGGCCGATGAGGTGAAAGCTTCACTTTATGCATTTGCAAGCTTTTCCACCATGCTCATAACCAAATTGGCGGAGTGAAGCGCAGCTTTCGGTAAAAACTGCTCAAATGAAAGATCAGATTCCTTTCCGGCAATATCAGATAGCGAACGAATCACCACAAACGGCGTGCCAAATTGATAAGCCACTTGCGCGATAGCAGCTGCTTCCATCTCCACCGCCTGCAGATCCGCAAATTTCGCCGCGACGTACTGGACCCTCTCTGGATCGCTCATAAAGGAGTCTCCTGTCGCAATTAAACCTTTCATAACTTGGATACCTTCCTCCTCTTTTGCACTATCCTCGGCTAATTGCAGCAGCCTTTGATCAGCTTTAAAGGATGGCGGCATTTGAGGAACTTGTCCGTACTCATATCCGAAAGCCGTAGCATCTACATCATGATGACGCACCTCCGTGGAAATGACCACATCTCCAACATTCAGCTCGGGATTCAGTCCGCCGGCAGAACCCGTATTAATAACCACATCGGGTTGAAAATGATGTAGCAAAATGGAAGTGGCCATAGCCGCATTCACCTTTCCGATACCGGAACGAAGTAAAATCACTTCCGTCCCTTTCATCGTCCCTTGCGTGTATTCACTGTTGGCAATCATCTCGGCGCGGGGGCTGTCAAGATGATCACGCAAAATCGTTACTTCTTCTTCCATTGCTCCTATAATAGCTACTTTCATCGTCATTTATATCCTCCGTTTCCTCTCCAAGCGGCAATCAGTTTAAACCGCTTCTTTCTCTGCTATCAATCGCGAAATGTTCTATTGAAAAAGTTCCACCCCATTTTAGCATTTTTTCTGCAGAATTGCTTGCCAGCCCTTCCTTTTTTCCTGTATACATAAAGGGAACCTTCAAACAGCGGGGGGGCTTTCATCCCCAATGCTGACAAGAGGAACAAAGGCTAACATCGCAACGTTCGGTTGCCGCACCTTTGTCACCTGCATCACACAAGATGCCCCGCTTAAAGAGGGCGTCCTAGGGCATCTTGCGGGCAGGATAAAAAGAAAAATTTAACGAAAGAAGTGGTGGCATGCAAATTCATCTGGATTATATCGAGGATAAGATTGAATTTTTCGAAGCGAAAGACCTGGCTTCTCTGGAAAAGAAAATTTCTGATAAAATTGAACAGAACCAAGCCATTATGCTGAACGTCCATTCCGTTTCGCATCAAATGCAGATCGATGGAGAGGGGCGAAAGCATTACTCGGCCGTCGTCCACTTTAAAGCCAAAAAATAAAAGGCCGTCCAATCAGCCGATGATTCGGCGATTGGACGGCCCTTTTCACGTATATAGAAGCCAGATATGCGCAGTTTCCAGCTTGCCCTATTGGAAACAGCCTTACCACTGACCCTTATCATTTTGTTCAAGCTTTTGCACTTTTTCCGGTTTCCAGCCTTCACCGTCCACCCATGTTAAATGTACGCGATAAGCCTCTGATGAATTGCTTTTCGGGGATACCGTACCAATAGCAGCGTTCGGTCCTTGCCCTTTCACAAACCAAACCGTCATTTCACTGTTTGGAATGCCCGTAGCATAAGATAAGGCGTCGAGCTTCTCCTGCCAGTCAACGGAGTTGCTGTCGAAGGAAGAAACGTGTTCACCTGTCTGGCTTGTGCCGATTCCTTTCCAATTAGGATCGATGATCTCCTTTTCCACATTCGGCTCAGAGCTTTCTTTCACGACCTTCTCTTGCTTGTCCTCTTTTTCTTTATCTTTTTCTTTATCCTTCTCTTTCTCATCCGCTTCCTCATCTGCATTCTTCATTTCTTCTTCAGATGAGTCAGCAGCTTCATTGTTTTTATTCTCTTCGGTGTTATAGGCGGCCGTTTCTTCTTTTGCTGGGCTTTTTTCTTCCGGTTTCTTTGCCTCTTCGTTATTTCCGCCAGAAAAAATAGTAAACGCCACAACAACAATTAAAAGAACAACGACTGCAATAGCCGTATTTAATACACGATTCGTTTTTCGCCGTTTCGATTTTCTTTCTGTCCGAGTCGGCTGAGCCATGGTTCTTCTCTCCTCTCTGTTACATCATTCAATATTTTATCATGTCTTCACATGAACATGAAGCCATTTGACATGAAAAAAGCGCTAAAGGCCTATTCCTTTAGCGCTTTTGCCAAACGAGTTAGTTAATGGAAACAATTTTCACAGACATTTCTCCGCCAGGTGTATTTACACTGACTTCATCACCGACTTTTTTACCGATCAGACTTTTGGCAATCGGTGAGTCATTGGAAATTTTCCCTTCAAATGGATCGGCCTCAGCGCTTCCGACGATCGTATAGCTTTCTTCTTCGCCGTCAGGCAGTTCAATGAATGAAACCGTTTTCCCCAAAGAAACCACATCGGGATCCATGGCTTCTTCATCAATTATTTTTGCGTTTCGGATCATGGTTTCAATTGTACCGATGCGCCCTTCTACAAACGCTTGTTCTTCTTTCGCTGAATCGTACTCGGAATTCTCGGATAAGTCGCCGAAGCTGCGGGCGATCTTAATTCTTTCTACAACTTCTTTTCGTTTGACTGTTTTTAAATATTCCAGCTCTTCTTGTAATTTTGCTTTCCCTTCTTCTGTCATCGGGTATACTTTTTCTATTGACAAGTCCCTTCCACTCCTTTTCACATCTCGCTGCCCATGAATTGATGGCAAGAGTCCATTTAAACATGAGCAGGCTGCCCCACAAAAGGGCCTGCTCTCGACCTCATTATATTGTGAAAGCAACATTCGTGTATAATGTTAACCCTTTATTATAGAGACAGCCTTTGTTTCTTTAAGATTATGTCTGTTTCATAAAAAGATACTATAAAATGGCTTTTTGTTCAAGAATTGTTTGGATTTTCGTAATCACCAAGTCAATGGCCACATGATTTTGTCCCCCTTCAGGGATGATAATGTCGGCGTAGCGCTTAGTTGGCTCAATAAACTGGTTATGCATCGGCCGCACGACATGAATGTACTGATCAATAACCGATTCAAAAGTGCGACCCCGCTCTTTCATATCGCGGTACATGCGCCGGATAATCCGCAGGTCGGCATCCGTGTCGACAAACAGTTTAATATCCATCAAGTCGCGCAGGCGCTCATCTTCAAGTACTAAAATTCCTTCAAGAATGATGACATCTTTCGGCTCCATGCGGATCGTTTTTTTCGAGCGCGTATGCTCCTTATAATCATAAACAGGCTTGTCTATTGCTTCGTAGCGCAGCAGCTTGTTTAGATGCTCGATTAATAAATCGTTATCGAAAGCAAAAGGATGATCATAGTTTGTTTTCAAACGTTCTTCAAAAGACAAATGACTTTGATCTTTGTAGTAATAATCCTGTTCAATAATCATGATCGAGTGCCCTTTAAAAAATTCGTCGATCGCTCTGGTTACACTTGTTTTTCCGGAACCGGAGCCGCCGGTTACTCCAATGACAACTGGCTTTTGTTTCATCTGACTTACTCAAGCCCCTTTCGCATCATGTTGTTTGGATAAACGGGCTGAGCGGCCTTAAAGCGGACAATTTGCAAAGGATGGCGCGCAGCGTCCAGCTCATTTCCTTCTTCATCCCATATTTTATCAATGACTTGAGTAAAATTCTCAATTTCAGGTCCGAAAAACTCCACTTCATCACCGGGACGGAAGAAGTTGCGCTGCTGCAGCGTAATCATTTGTGTATCTTCCTCATAGTCTAGGACAAGGCCGACAAAATCATGGGTTGCCTTTTTCCCGTGCACGCCGAACAGCTGTTCATTCGCACCCGGAATTCCTTCAAAAAAGGCAGGGGCAGCGGGACGGTTGGCGCATTTATCAAGCTCCTCTAGCCATTCCTTTTTCACTTGGAAATTTTTTGGATCCGCGCAATAAGCATCAATCACTTTACGGTACACACTCACAACAGTCGCAACATAGTGAATAGATTTCATCCGGCCTTCGATTTTCAAGCTGTCAATGCCCAGTTCGATCATTTTCGGAATGGACTCCACCAGCTTTAAATCTTTCGGGCTCATGGCGAAAGGGGAATCCTTTTCAGAAAACAGCGGGCGTTCTTCTTTATCTTCCAGAGAGTAAAGATCATAATCCCAGCGGCATGACTGGCAGCAGCCTCCGCGGTTGGAATCCCGTGCGGTCATATGGTTGCTCAATACACAGCGTCCGGAATAAGCAATACACATCGCGCCATGAATGAACGTTTCGATTTCTATGTCCACTTTTTCTTTCATTTCACGGATTTCTTCCCCCGTAGTTTCACGGGCAAGCACGACCCGATTGAGCCCCTCTTCCTTCCAATATTGAACGGCCCGCCAGTTCGTTAAAGATTGCTGTGTGCTTAAATGAATTTCCACTTTCGGAGCTACGCGCCGGCACGTTTCAATTATTAAAGGATCCGCAACGATAATTCCTGTAATTCCTGCTTCCTGCAGACCCCGCAAATACTCTTCCAAACCGTCAATATTTTCGTTATGCGCATAGATGTTCGTTGTGACATAAATTTTGGCACCGTATTTCTTGGCAAACTCAACGCCTTCCTTCATTTCTTCAAACGTAAAATTTCCGGCATTTGAGCGCAGGCCATATTCCTGACCGCCAATATAGACAGCGTCCGCTCCATAATGGACGGCAATCTTCAGCTTTTCAAGCGTTCCGGCTGGAGCAAGCAGCTCAGGCTTCTTCACAATGATCCGCTTGCCATCAACGATTTTTGATATCTTATCATTTATGATCGCTTCCATGATGGGGTTCCTCCTTTTTAATAAACTGTCTCTTTAAAGAAAAAGCCTGTATCCAACGGACGGTTTTCCGGTTGAATAGCTTGAATTTTCTCCAACAGCTCCTCTTTCATTTCTTCGTATTTATCGGGATCGTCCGCGCATAAGTCAATTGCCTGACGGTAAATTTTGGTTACCTCAAGAATATAGTCCGGTGATTTCAGTACACCATCGATTTTGAAGCTGTCAATCCCCGCTTCCACTAATTCTTGAAGCTCATCAATGATGCAAATATCATTTGGGCTCATAATATGCGTTCCATTCTGATCCTCAAAAATAGGATACTTATTTCCGCGCTCTTGATCATGGAGAAACATATTTCTAGCTTCTTCGTGATTTTCGATTTTCATCGTTTGCCCAAGGTACTCAAAGTAATGGCCGAGAAGCGGCCGCTTCGACTGGAACATGCACGTCATGCCATGCACCTGCACTTCGATTGCAACTTCCGCGTTCTCTTTCGTTTCAATTACAGCGTCCATGTTCAGTTCACGGGCTAGCACGGCACGCACTGCTCCTCTTTTTCCCCAATAATTGCATGTAAAGTAATTGGTTGCCGTCGTCTCCGTATTCCAATGCAGAGGCATGCCGAGAGCGGATTGACGGACCGCCATTAGCACAGCTGGATCGCCAAAGATAATCGCATCACAGTCAGCCTCTTTCAGAAATGCCACATAATCATCCAGTTCATTGGCCAAATCATTATGAAAAAGAGCGTTCATCGCCACATAAACCTTTTTACCTTCTGAGTGAGCAAGCTCGATTGCCTTTTTTACCTCCTGCCGATCAAACTCTCCTGCAAGGCGCAAACCGTAGCGCTGCTCACCAATCACAAACGCATCGGCCCCCGCTTTTGCCAATGGCAAAATATCATCGACAGCTGTCGGCGTTACGAGTAATTCTGGTTTGTTCATCTTATTCGCCACCTTTTTTCAGGCTGACCGCCAGCCCGTCACCAACCGGAAGAATTGCCGTGTGGTAGCTGGGATGGCTCATCAGCCATTCATTATATTTCTTTATTTTTTTCACTAGATTTCTCGTGCGTTTCGTTTGGATTAATTCATCCGCCACGTAGCCTTTGAATAAGACATTATCGGTATACACAGTGCCGTTTGCAGTCAAAAAAGCGGAATAGCTTTCAAAAAACTTGGTGTATTGCCCCTTCGCTGCATCAATAAAGATCGCATCATAAGGACCTGCTTTTCCCACCTTATCGACCTGCTCAAGAGCGTCGCCATAGAAAACACGGATGCGGCTGCCTGCATTGGAGCGCTGGATAAAATCAAGCGCTTTTTTGTACCGCTCTGCATCGCGCTCGATGGTAATTATTTCGGCCTCCGGCAAAGCCTCGGACATCCGCAGTGCAGAATAGCCTATGGCAGTGCCAATTTCAAGAATTTTCTTAGGCTTTTGAATGCGAAGCAATTGCAGCAAAGCTTCGATCCCGACTGCCTCCATAATGGGCACCCGATGCTCCCTGGCATATGCCTCCATCTCATGAAGCAGTTCTGTCCTTTTATGAATTAACGATTCTATATAATGATGGATTTTATCGTCCATTTTGATCCCCTTTTCTAAAAAGGCTTAAACAAGAAAAAGAAGAAAGCCCGTTAGCTTTCCGCCTTTTACATTATGATTAATCCAGTTGACTTCAAAAAAACACTTGAACTATTCTACCATAAAGAGAAGAGAAAAGCGATACTTCTCACTTTTCTCATTTATTTTGTCCCTTTGTAATGTATTTTTCTTTTAACTCACCGTGCTCCTTCAGCGTCTTGGAATAGTAGACCTCTCCTTCAGGCGAAGCGAGGAAATACAAGTAATCGGTGGACTCAGGATCAAGCGCCGCTTCAATGGATGAGACTCCGCTGTTGCCGATCGGACCCGGAGTCAGCCCTTTTACTCTGTAAGTGTTATATGGAGAATTGACTTTCAAATCTTTATACAGCACGCGGCTTTTATGCTTTCCTAATGCATACAGCACGGTTGGATCCGTTTGCAGCGGCATTTTCTTTTGGAGCCGGTTATAAAATACGCTGGCTATCTTGCGCCGGTCCGCTTTCTCTGTAGCTTCTTCCTCAATTAATGAGGCCATGGTCAATACTTGATGAACGGACATTTTCTTCGCTGCCATGGATGGCCGGTATTGAGCCAGGACGCTATCCGTTTTCTTGATCATATCTTCAATGATCGCTTCGACGGGCTTTTTCTTATCTGCATAATGATAAGTGGCCGGGTACAAATAGCCTTCTAGCGGATATTTAATGTTCTTTGCCAGTATATCTTTCTTCAGTAATTCCGGGTATTTCTTCATCATTTTCTTAATGAATGCCGGATCATTGATCACTTTAAGAATATCTGACTGCTTATGATTTGTTTGCTCGCTAATCATGCTGGCTATTTGTGTGACTTGATAGCCTTCAGGGATCGCCAGCCGTACCTCGCCCGGATTCTTTTGCTTTCGGGTTTGCAGACTGCGAATCAGTTCATCGATCGTCATTGCCGGAGTAAAAGCGTACTCTCCTGCTTGAAAGCTATCCTCGCCTTTATATTTCACATAGTATTTAAACACTTCGGCATTTTTAATAACTCCTTTTTTCTCTAATGTTTCAGCAATGACAGACAGGCTGGAGCCGACTGGAATCGAAACCGAAACTGGAGTGCGGTCATTTTTGTCGACCGGCTGAAGTGCAGAGCTGATAAAGAAGTAAACAGCTGCGGTCGCTCCTCCAACAATGAGAAGAAAAGTTAAAAAAGCAAAGAGAATCGCTTTTTTTAGTCTCCTCTGCTTCTTTGGAGGCTGCAGATAGGACTGATTCGACATAGACTTTCCCCTTTCAACATAAAACGAGTCTTTTCTCACATTTTTCATTATACTATAACTTTAACAAAAAAAGGACCGGGAAACCCGATCCTTTTTCATTACTCTTCTTCTTCCTCTTCCAGGAAGGTATTCAGCATTTCTTCGATCATGTCCCACTCTTCATCGCTTTCAATTGGCATTAATTCACCGTCTTGCCCATCCTCAGCCGGGATGAACGCGGAAGCGTGAATTTCTATTTCTTCGTTTTCATCTTCTTCCGCCCCTACCGGGAAATACAGGACGTAGGACTTTTCAAATTTGTCTGAGTCAAATGTGAATAACACTTCACATAATTGCTCGTTTCCGTTTTCATCAATAATGGTAATTTGCTTTTCTCCGTGCTCCATTTTTTCACCTCGTTATTTTTGGCTGTCCAGATATCCTTGAAGGATCATCATGGCCGCCATCTTATCAATTACTTTCTTGCGTTTCTTGCGGCTGACGTCCGCTTCCAGCAGCACTCTTTCTGCTGCGATCGTTGTCATTCGTTCATCCCAGAGGACAACGGGCAGGGAAAAACGTTCTTCCAATCGCGCTGCAAAAGCTTGAGACGCCTCTCCGCGCGGGCCGATTGTATTATTCATATTCTTAGGCAGCCCGACAACGAACTTGTTCACATCATATTCACTGCAAAGAGCAGCAATCCGATCCAAACCAAATTTCTTCTTCTCTTCATCAATAGGAATCGTTTCAATCCCTTGAGCCGTCCAGCCCAATTCATCGCTGATGGCGACGCCGACTGTTTTAGAGCCGACGTCCAAACCCATTACTCTCATACAATATTTATTCCTCTCGCTGCTGTTTCAAGTACGTTTTCACAAGCTCTTCGATAATCTCATCCCGCTCTAGCTTGCGGATCAAGTTACGTGCATCCTTATGGCGCGGAATATAAGCAGGATCTCCGGAAAGCAAATACCCGACGATTTGATTAATGGGATTATACCCTTTTTCTTGAAGTGCATCATATACTTGGAACAGCACTTCTTCCACATCCTGCTCGAAAGGTTCCTCTGGAAAATTAAATCTCATCGTTTGATCAAAAGAGCTCATTATTAGCACCTCGCTTTAGGCTCGAAAGTGAAGCCCGCATTTGTACAAGTTATTTCCATTGTACAATAAATGTTCGCGGAATTAAACGGATTTCACCCATTCTTCTACATATTGCAAAGCTTCCTCTGTTTTTGATGGGTCTTTGGCGCCAGCTTGAGCCATATCCGGGCGTCCGCCGCCTCCGCCTCCGCATCGGGAAGCTACTTCCTTCACCAGCTTGCCGGCATGATAGCCTTGATCCACTAAATCTTTTGTCACACCGGCGATAATATTTACCTTTTCTCCGCTTACCGCCGCGAGAACAATAATGCCTGAAGCGAGCTTTTGTTTTAATTCATCGGCCATCGTCCGCAAAGCGTTCATGTCCGGCGCTTGAACGCGGGCAGCAAGCACCTTCACTCCTTTCACTTCTTTGGCCTGGTTTAACAAGCTTCCTGCTTCTATGTTGGACAATTTTTGTGAAAGCGATTCATTTTCGCGCTGTAATTCTTTCATCTCTGCCTGAAGGCTCTCTACCTTTGCCACAATATCTTTCGGATTAGCCTTCAGCTTATGCGCCGCTTCGTTCAATCGTGCTACTTGGCTATTTAAAAATTTAAATGCCGCTTCTCCAGTGACCGCTTCAATGCGGCGGGTTCCGGCGCCAATGCCGCTTTCAGAAACAATCTTAAACAAACCGATCACTGCCGTGTTCGGCACATGACAGCCGCCGCAAAGCTCCAAGCTGTAATCTCCGACGGAAACAACGCGAACGACATCCCCGTATTTTTCGCCGAACAACGCCATTGCTCCCAGCGCTTTGGCCTCTTCTAACGATTTATGAGAAATGTCCACCGCCAGATTGCCCCATATTTTTTCGTTGACAATCCTTTCGACTTGTTCTAGCTCTTCTGGAAGGACTTGACCAAAATGTGAAAAGTCGAAACGGAGACGATCCGGAGTCACTAGTGAGCCCGCTTGATTGACATGCGCGCCAAGTACATCCTTCAAAGCCTGATGCAGCAAATGCGTCGCTGTATGGTTTTTAATGATTTTACTGCGGGAAGCCGCGTCGACTTGAGCTGTTACCTCTTGTCCCGTTTGCAGCGTGCCGGCTTCCACAATGGCATGATGCACATGCTGCCCGTTTGGAGCTTTTTTGACATCCTGAACGACCGCGCGGGTGCTGCCAGCTTCGATCGTTCCTTTATCAGCAATTTGGCCCCCGCTTTCAGCATAAAACGGCGTTTCTTCTAGAATGAATTGAACCTCATCCCCTGCAGCTGCAGACTCGACCACTTCACCGTTGACGATCATAACGGCAACCTTGGTTTTTACTGACAGCTGCTCATATCCACTGAAGCGGCTTTCTGTTTTAATCTCGCCGAGAACGCCGCCTTGGACTTGCATGGAATCCACCTCTTGACGAGCAGCGCGTGCGCGCGCCCGCTGGTTGGCCATTTCTTTATCAAAGCCTTCATGATCCACTTTCAAGCCTTCTTCTTCCGCATACTCTTCCGTTAATTCCACCGGAAAGCCGTATGTATCATATAGAC
Source organism: Bacillus xiapuensis (assembly GCF_002797355.1). Lineage (GTDB taxonomy): Bacteria > Bacillota > Bacilli > Bacillales > Domibacillaceae > Bacillus_CE > Bacillus_CE xiapuensis. Next base: position 1,985,889 of record NZ_KZ454939.1, read on the forward strand.
GGAAGACATCCTCTCCGGCAATCTTATCCGAACCGTTATTTTTTGCGTCCTTAATGACAGATGATAATATCGTTAAGCCTTCATGAAGAGTTTCATGGAAGCGCTCTTCTTCGTTCTTAATCACTTTTTGAATGAATTCCGTTTTGGCAGCAACCTCAGGATAGAATTCCTTCATGATTTCACCGACAACCGGCACTAATTCATACATAAACGGCCGGTTGATGTTAATTTGCTTCGCATAGCGTACCGCCCGGCGCAGCAAGCGGCGCAAGACATAGCCGCGTCCCTCGTTTGATGGAAGCGCCCCGTCCCCAATAGCAAAAGCGACTGTCCGAATATGGTCTGCAATCACTTTAAACGCCACGTCTGTTTCCGCCTTCTCCCGATATTTGGCGCCTGAAATGGCTTCTGTTGCTTCAATGATCGGCAGAAATAAATCAGTGTCAAAGTTCGTCGGCACTTCTTGAACAACGGATGCCATGCGCTCCAGCCCCATGCCGGTATCAATGTTCTTCTTTGGAAGCGGCGTATAGGTGCCGTCCGGATTATGATTGAATTCAGAAAATACAAGATTCCAAATTTCTAGGTAGCGTTCATTTTCGCCGCCCGGATACAGTTCAGGATCATTTTCATCCTTTCCATATAATTCTCCGCGGTCATAGAAGATTTCTGTATTTGGTCCGCTCGGGCCCTCGCCAATATCCCAGAAGTTCCCTTCTAAACGAATAATCCGTTCTTCGGGCAAGCCGATTTCGTCATGCCAAATGCGAAACGCTTCCTCATCCTCCGGGTGAATGGTTACGGACAGCTTCTCTTTATCAAACGCTATCCATTTTTCATCCGTTAAAAACTCCCACGCCCAGTGAATCGCTTCTTTTTTGAAATATTCGCCGATGGAAAAGTTCCCGAGCATTTCAAAAAATGTATGATGTCTAGCTGTTTTTCCGACATTTTCAATATCGTTTGTACGGATGGATTTTTGAGCGTTGGCAATGCGCGGATTCTCAGGAATGACCCTGCCATCAAAATACTTCTTCAAAGTGGCGACGCCGCTGTTAATCCATAATAAACTCGGATCATCATGCGGGACAAGCGAAGCGCTCGGTTCCACTTTGTGGTTCTTCTCCTGGAAAAAGTCTAAAAACATTTGACGGATTTGGGCACCTGTTAATCTTTTCATAACAAATTCCTCCTTCATTCACATTTATTGCATAGACAGAAGACAGCAAAAAAAGCCCCGCTCCCCGGACAGGGACGAAGCTTATTCGCGGTACCACCCTGATTATGAACCGTTTCATCGTTCATCTCTCTCTTGCACCTTAACGCGGGCAAACGGCAGGGATTAACTGCTCTCCAGACTAGCTTTCTGCTATCCTTCACCTGGAATTTCTTGCAGCCGCGGAAATTCCTCTCTGACGTGCCGTAGCACTAAGGCGGACTATAACATACTTGGTCTTTCTTCGATTTAGATCATGATTACAATCGAATTATAAAAAACTTTCGTGCCTGTTGTCAATGCGGGGCTGTCTGCATCTGATCTTTCACCCGCCGATCCGCAGTGAAAGCCGCTTTTAAAATAATCAGCACTGGAACAGCCGCCACCATTCCGATGACACCGCCAAGCTCTCCCCCCGCAAACAAGGCGCCAATAATAATTAACGGATGAAGATGCAGGCTTTTACCGACAATCCAAGGGGACAATAGGTTGCCTTCGAGAAATTGCAGAACGAAGATAATAATGGCCGTATAAACCGCCATTTGAAACGACATGGTCAACGCAACGATTACGGCAGGAACCGCGCCAATCAGCGGTCCGAAATAAGGGATGACATTCGTAATTCCAATAATTAATCCAAGCAGGATCGGGTATTTCAAACCGATGACCGTAAACAATAAAGCAGCGCCAGCCCCCGCCAATAAACAGACGAACAGCTGGCCGCGAATATAGCCGCCAAGCGAAAGATCCAACTCGCTGACAAAGCGGAGCCCCCTCGTGCGCCATTTTCTTGGGGTCATTTTCCACGCCATCCTTTTAACCCTCTCGATATCCTTCAGCAAATAAAAAGAAATAAAAGGAACGATGGCCAGCAGCAGCAAAAAGTTCACGGCTTTCATCAGCAGATTCATGAAAGCTTCCACAAGATTCGCTAACCAGTTTTCAAAGCCGGTGATCCGCTTGCGAATTTGCTCCTGTACCTCTTCCGGCCAGCTTAGTGATTCCAGTTGCAAAGCGGCCACCTGTTCTTCATACATCCGGGAGATTTGCGGGGCGCTGGCCGATAATTCCTTTAGTTGGGCAATAAACAGCGGAGCTCCTTTAAACAAGGCTAAGCCGCTGATTCCGAAAAATATCAGGTAGATCATGAAAATAGCGCCTACTCGAGAAATTCCCCGCTTGACCATTTTTTGAACGAGCGGATGGAGCAAATAGGCGATAAATCCTCCTAATAAAAACGGCAGCAAGCTGATCCATATTCCGTACAAAACCGGCAGTATAACGGACCGCAGCAAGAACAGCACATACAAAATCAAGAGCGTGAGCAAGGCAGTTCCTGCCATATACAGCCACTTTAACTTTATTTTATTTTCCATCGCAGCCAAACACCCTTTTCGCAAACTGTACTTGCTCCTAGTTTGCGGTTAACTATCATGTATTTATTCATAAAATAATGGTATTCTCTTTACATACGACTACGAGTCAGCTCATAAACGAGCGATTTTCTCGCCGTGGGACAGCTGTTTGTCCATCTATTTTAAAAAAACGGTCTCATCAAAAGAGCATCTTTTTGGTATAGCTTATCAACCAAGCTGATTTCGTACGCGCATTTTTACTATTATTCAAAAAAAGGGAGCCGAATACCAGTACATGTTTGATCATCAATGGGAAACGATTGTACCGATTATAAAAACAATTGACGTAAAGGCTTATTCCGATAACCGACTTGTAGAGGTCGGTTCGCTTCCAAGCCGCTTGCGATGTATCGGCAGAGGCACAGATGCGGCTGTATTCATCCATGAGCAGCATCCTGGTTTCGTGTTTAAGGTCTATGCCGACGGAAAAGAACAAACGCAAAAAAACGAAGAGGAAGCCTATCGAAAACTGAATAATCATCCTTACTTTTCTGCCTTTTACGGGTCTGGGGATGGGTGTATCGTCATCAGCTATGAACCGGGACCCAATCTGTATGAGTGCCTGACATCAGGCGTTTTCATTCCGCCCCGGGTCATTGAGCAAGTGGATGAGGCAATTGCTTACGCAAAGGAACAGGGACTGAACCCTCGAGATATTCATTTAAAAAATATCATTATGCAGCCCCATTCCATTAAGCTGATTGATCTATCCGAATATGTGTTGCCTGGAAATGATAAGCGCTGGGAACATTTAAAGGAAGCTTACCAAAAGTACTATCCCTTTTTGAAATCCCGCAAAATCCCGGAAGAGATTCTAGACTATATCAAAGCTTATTATGAGCAAAACCCAACGCCGCATTTGCCGGCCTCATTATTCAAGCGGATACTTTCGCTTTTTTCAGGCAAAAGGGAAGGATGAAAAAAAGGGATGTCTTCTTGCGACATCCCTTTTTATGATGCGCTGGGGCTCTCGGCTATGATGATCTGACTGCCAGCCCCTTGCGCTTTTCTTTGTCCAGCTGCAGGTCTTTGCGCAAGCTCCTCCCCATCCAGGCAAAACGCCTTTCTGTGTGGATCGTCTTGTGCTGAAGGCGGGGCATTTCCAGCCCCTTCCGCTTTTCCTGTCTAAAACAACCTTCTCATTCTTCTGGCCATTCTGCGGCCGAATGTGGAGTTATTGCGGTTGATCATCGCCATCATCGCCATTCCAGCGCCTAATCCGACTAAGGAAGTCATTGTTCTTGTCATGGATATCCGCCTCCGTTTATAGGATTGTTTGACTGCGTGAGCTGCAGCTTGCCATCGAACGCTCAACCCCCTAACAGGCAAAAAAGAACACCCTTTTATCCGGCTCTTTTGATAGGGGTCAAAGGGCAGCAATTTGGCTGCTATAGTGGATGAGCGCGTATTGCTTTCTGTCGTCAGCTCATTTTTCTTTGTTCTTCTTCAAACAGGTCATCGAGAGAGCTTAAGGATCCGTCCTCTTCGACCTGGTGAGTAAAGATCATGTTATTGCTGACAGAAAGTTCGATAAAGCAATTCCAGCAATAGTATTGACTAGTGCCGATTTTTCCGATTTCTTTACTGCAACAGTTTGGGCATTGCATATGGTGCCACCTCGCACACTTATTAGCTTTTTGCTAACAGGGTGTCCGTCATCGAGGAATTTTATACCTGTCCCCAAGGCTAATTCAGCTTTAGCGGACAGGTTTATTATTTTCTCATTCTAAAAAATCATAAGGCGAAATGTTTTCCATGCCGATCATCGGATCGATCGCCAGCATCGTCTCCTCTGTTAATTGCAGAGGCTGCTTGTGATTCGTTCCTTCTGTCGTTTTGGCAGAAAGCACCGCAAGCAGTTTTTCTTTCAGGGTAGTTTTTCTTATGAGGTCATCCGTGCGCTCAATCCCCATGCGAAACGCTTCTTCTTCCCCGCATAGAATCAAAAACTGCTTGCTCCGAGTAATGGCCGTATACAGCAAGTTGCGGCGTAGCATGCGATAATAGCTCTTCACGACCGGCAAAATCACAATGGGGAATTCGCTTCCTTGCGATTTATGAATGGAGCAGCAAAAGGCATGAGTGATCTGATTTAACTCCGACCTCGTATAGGTCACTTCATTGCCGTCGTAAGAAACGATCAGCATATCTTGCTTTTCCGTGTTTTCTTTGGCATAAAAAACGGAAACCACTTCTCCAATGTCCCCATTAAAAATATTCTGATCGGGCTGATTGATAAGCTGGAGGACTTTATCCCCTATTCGGTACTGCACATCTCCAAAGGCCAGCTGCTTTCTCGTTCCATCCGGGTTGGGATTGAAAATCTCCTGCAGCAGCTCATTGAGACGGTCAATTCCCGCTGGCCCTTTGTACATCGGCGCCAACACTTGAATATCCTTTGCGGTAAAACCCTTTTTGATTGCGTTTTTCACGACCTGCTTCACAACATCCGGAATTTGCTGAGCGCGGCACGTCAAAAATGACCGATCCTTCTGTTGTTTAGCGATATTGGCTGACAAACGGCCATTTTTTATTTCATGGGCCAATTCAATAATGGAGGAGCCTTCCTCTTGACGATAAATATCCTTCAGCTTAACGGCCGGAATCACTTCTGAAGCTAAAAGATCCTTCAGTACTTGGCCCGGACCAACCGACGGCAGCTGATCTTCATCTCCAACCAAAACGACTTGAATATCGTCAGGCAGCGCTTTAAATAATTGGTGAGCAAGCCAAATATCCACCATGGACATTTCGTCAATAATCACCAGCCGTCCTTTGATTTCTCGAGCTTCCTCTTCATCAAATGACTCCTGCCCGTTAAAGCCGAGCAGCCGGTGAATCGTCACAGCAGGAAGACCGGTTGATTCGGCCATGCGCTTAGCAGCCCGTCCAGTCGGCGCAGCCAGCTTAATCGGAAAAGGCTCCTCCTTATCATAGCTTCTCGGGTCGAGCGAACAGCCGTGAAGCTCAGCATATAATTCAACAATCCCCTTAATGACGGTTGTTTTCCCAGTTCCGGGCCCTCCCGTCAGCAGCATGAGCGGAGACATGAGCGCCGTTTGAATGGCTTCCTTTTGCGAAGGGGCATATTGCACGCCTGTTCGCTCCTCCAACTCTCCAAGCGCCAGCAAAAATTCCGACTCAGGAAATTGGCCTGCGTATTGAGTCTGCTTTAAGAGCCGCTCAATCTTCGTCACCAGCCCTTTTTCAGAGAAAAATAAAGACGGCAAATATACGCGCTGATCCTCCCCGATCACTTTTCCTTCCTCCTCCAAAGCGATCAGCTGATTGGCGATCGTTTCGAAGGAAACGGGCTCTTTTCCATTTTTCTCAAGAAGAGCTTTTACCGATTTTAATAACGGCTCAGCCTCCAGATAGCAGTGGCCTTCTTGCAAGCATTGCTGCTCAATAGTGAAAAGAATGCCCGCTTTGATTCGGTCAGGATGTTCTCCTTGAATACCGACCTGAGCACCTAGTTCATCTGCGCGCCCAAAACCGATTCCTTCAATATCCTCCACCAGCTTATATGGATTTTGTTGTATTATTTCAATGGCTTGCTGCTGGTATACTTGAAAGATTTTCATGGAAAGCTGCGGGCCGAAGCCGTATTGATTTAAAGCGACCATGATCTGCTCAAGACCTTGATACTCGAACAGCGTCTCATATAGCTTTTGCGCTTTATCCGCAGATAAACGCGGAACCTCCTCAAGCACAGCAGGATTCTCTAAAATCTTGGGGATCGCCTGCTCGCCAAGCGTTTCTACAATTTGCTCAGCCGTCTTTTTTCCAATGCCTTTAAACAGCTCACTGGATAAATAATTGATAATCCCCTGCTTCGTCTGCGGAATTTCCTTTTGCGCGTATTTGGCATGAAACTGGCGGCCAAATTTCGGATGATCGATAAATGCTCCGTAGAACACGTACGTTTCCTGTTCATGAATTTGCGGGAAATAGCCGGTAACAACCGCTTCCTTCTCCTCATACGCATCATTCGTTTCCATCACGCGAATGCGTATAACTGAATAGAGATTGTCTTTGTTATGGAAGATTGTGACAAGATGGCGCCCTTTGATATATTTTTCCCCATCTTCGAACAGGTCCATGGAGTTTTGTTCCACACGTGCCACCCCTTCACTTTTCAGCTTTCTTCTGTTGCTTTTTCAATCATTTTCTTGCCATAGCCAGCTAGCGCATGGTCCGGCTGCACGTCTAATGCACGGTTGAACATCTCGATCGCCTTCTTTGCATCGTTTACGTGTCCGGCATAAGCCACACCTAAATTATAATACGCATCAGCGTGCTCCGGTTCTGCCTTAACCACCTGTTCCAGCTGTTTAATCGCTTCGTCATATACCTTTGCTTTCGCTAAGGCAAGTCCAAACTGAAAGCGTGCCTCCACATCTTCTTCGTTCAATTCAACCGCCCGCTGCAAATAGGGCAAAGCAAATGTCGCTTGATCAAGCTGCATGAAAGTTAAGCCCAGCATAAAAAAGGCGTCGCTTTCCTGCAGCCCCTTCTGCACGGCTTGCTCAAATTGCTTGCAGGCTTCTTCCAAATGATTCTGCTCATATAAAAAGGTGCCAAAGGCGTAATAAGCCGCGCCGGCATCTGGATCCACCTCAATTGCTTTGCGGTAAAATGCCTCCGCGCGTTGCAGTTCACCAACGGCTGAAAGCACATGGCCGAAGTTGATATACGCCGTCGGATCTTCAGGCGCTTCTTCAATTCTCTCTGTAAATAACTTAAGAGCCTCTTCCACTTTCCCTTGCTGAAGATACTCAATTCCTTGTAAATTCTTATCCATACTCCACCTCTACACGCTTTAATAAAAAAATTATATCATACAGAAAAAGCCTTAAAAGCAACGAAGTGCTTTTTAAGGCTTTTTCTTGCGGCTACCCAACGTATGTCAGGCGCTCGCCATTTTTAAACACTTGATCAATGGTTCCTCCGCCAAGACAAACATCCCCGTCGTAAAATACAGCCGCCTGACCCGGCGTAACCGCGCGAGCCGGCTCATGAAAGTCCACTTTGACCTTGTTGTTTTCGAGCAGATGCACCGTCACCTTGCTGTCTTTCTGGCGATAGCGGAATTTCGCTGTGCATTCAAACGAACTCGGCTTGGGCTCATTCGACACCCAGTTGATCTGATCTGCAATCAATGAGTCCGAATAAAGCAGCCCGTTATGAAAGCCTTGCTCCACGTAAAGGATATTCTTCTCCAAATCCTTTCCGACAACAAACCAAGGGTCCCCCGAACCGCCGATGCCAAGGCCATGCCGCTGACCGATGGTATAGTACATCAACCCATCATGCTGGCCCTTCACCTCGCCATCCATAGTAGACATAGGACCAGGCTGGGCCGGAAAATAACCGCTTAAAAATTCCTTGAAATTGCGTTCACCGATGAAGCAAATACCCGTGCTGTCTTTTTTCGTTGCCGTCGCAAGATTCGCATGTTTGGCAATTTCACGGACTTGCTTCTTATTTATGCCGCCAATGGGAAACAGAACCTTCTGTAATTGCTCTTGCTGCAATTGATTCAAGAAGTAGGTCTGATCTTTATTTTCATCCAGCCCCCGCAGCATTTTCACTTCTTTTTCGCTGCGGTCAATTCGCGCATAATGGCCGGTTGCCAAGTAATCCGCCCCTAGCTTAAGGGCATGCTCTAAAAACGCTTTGAATTTAATTTCTTTATTGCACATCACATCGGGATTTGGCGTGCGTCCCGCTTTATATTCATCCAGGAAATAAGTAAATACCTTATCCCAGTACTGCTTCTCAAAATTCACTGCATAATAAGGAATGCCGATTTGGTTGCATACCCGTATCACATCTTCATAATCTTCCGTTGCTGTGCAGACGCCATTCTCATCCGTATCGTCCCAATTTTTCATGAAAATGCCGATGACGTCATACCCCTGCTCTTTTAATAAGAGCGCGGCAACCGAAGAATCCACTCCGCCGGACATTCCAACAACGACTCGAGTATCTTTCGGTGCTTTTTCCATTCATTCCACTCTCTTTCCAAAAATCAGGAAATCCGCCTAGCTCCGCGTTAAACGGGCAGTAATTTGCGCGAGGGCTCTTCCTGCTTGATCAATTTGTGCCTCCGTTGTCGTAAAGCCAAAGCTGAAACGGATCGAATTGCGCAGACGATCGGAATCCTTGCCGAACATGGCGACAAGCACATGGGAGGGCTCAATAGATCCCGCAGTGCAGGCCGATCCGCTTGAAGCAGCAATCCCTTCCAGGTCTAAGTTTACGAGCATAGCCTCTACATCCGTTCCAGTGAAGCTTAAGTTTATCACGTGGGGAAGCGCTTGTTCAAGCGATCCGTTCAGCTGAAAGTCCACTTCGTGCGCCGTTAATCTATCGATGAGCTGCTTTTTAAAACCGATGTACTTCTTTGCTTTTTCTCTGCGTGCTTGACCTGCTAACTCGACAGCTTTGGCAAAACCAGCGATCGCAGGAACATTTTCTGTTCCAGCGCGCCGCTTTCTTTCCTGTTCCCCGCCGAAAATCCCTGGGGACAGCGGGAGGCCTTCTCTGGCATATAAAAAGCCAATCCCTTTTGGGCCGTTTATTTTATGACCAGAGGCGGACAATAAATCAATATGCTCCCTCTTCACATCGATGTCCAACAATCCGTAAGCCTGTACGGCATCCGTGTGGAAGGAAGCCTGGTGATCCTTAAGCACTTCACCAATCTCGGAAATCGGCTGAATCGTCCCCACCTCGTTGTTCCCATACATCACGGAAACGAGAATGGTATCCTCTCTTAACGCGGCCTGTACAGCATCCGGCTGTACCAATCCCATTTCATCCACCGGCAAGTACGTCACGTCAAATCCTTCTTTTTCCAGCTGCTCACATGTATGAAGTACAGCATGATGCTCGATCGCTGTTGTAATAATATGGCGGCCCTTGTCCTTCATGGCCCGGACAGTACCGATGATCGCAAGGTTATCCGCTTCCGTTCCGCCGCTTGTGAAAATGATTTCGTTAAAGTCCGCTCCTACACTGGCGGCAATTGCTGTTCTTGCCGTATCGACGACATGCCGGGCAGCTCTGCCGAATGAGTGAATGCTTGACGGGTTGCCAAACACTTCTGCCATCTGAGCAGCCATCACATCCATCACTTCGGGATGAACAGGCGACGTTGCCGCATGGTCTAAATAAATTCGTTCCAATTTTGTCACTCCTTATATGTAAAACATATAACCATCTGATTCGCCATGGTCGGTATGTTTAGCTAAATCATCCAGTGTTGTATTTTCTAAAACATCTTTAATAGCATCGCTAATGCGTATCCACAGTTCGCGTTTAGCCGGCTCTTCATCTTCAATTCCCTCGACAAGGCTAATCGGCCCTTCCAATACGCGCATAATATCTCCCGCCGTAATGTCTTTCGGATCTCTTCCCAGCACATAACCGCCGTAAGCCCCGCGGATGCTGCGTACCAGCCCTGAATTGCGCAAAGGAGCAATCAGCTGTTCCAAATAATGCTCAGATAAGTTATGCACCCCAGCGATCACCCGCAATGAGGTGGGCCCTTCCCCATGCCTCTTTGCCAGTTCAATCATGATTGTTAATCCATATCTTCCTTTAGTTGAAATCCTCATTTATTTACACCTCTGTTATGTTCTTCTTTCCTATGGTTTCCTCTATTGATTAGTATATATGAAATCCGTTCATATTGTGGCAATGAAATACTGGCAATCTTGCCGACCGCCCAGGCGATATCCGGAGCAGCCAGACCCATTCCGCTCCTTACATAGGCGGCCTGCCGCGCAGATCCGCCCTAAGATACGCGCGAACAAACCGGCGGCAAGGTTCAACACATCTGCTTAAACAGACCGAATCCCAAGCGTCAACCCCCATTGCTCTTAAAGATGAGCATGATAACACTAAGAGACATAGCGAACAAGCCAATCCTAAAAAATTATCAGCCTCACCATCGGAATCCCCTGCTTTTTCCTCTACATGATCCCATTCTTTATTACTTCGACTTTAACAGTCGTCAGCCTTCGCTATTATAGCATAGAACCCTGATCAAAAAACATGATCGCTTCCTTTTAGATATGATAAAGTGAAGGAAACACCCGATTGAAAGAAATGAGGAATGACAAAGATGAAACCACTGGCCTTTCGTATGCGCCCGCGCACCATTGAAGAAATTATTGGACAGAGTCACCTGGTCGGTGAAGGGAAAATCATCCGCCGAATGGTGGCAGCTAAGCAACTGTCTTCTATGATCTTGTATGGTCCCCCCGGCATTGGAAAAACCTCCATTGCCAGTGCTATCGCCGGCAGCACACAATACGCTTTTCGTACATTAAACGCTGTCACTAGCAATAAAAAGGACATGGAAATTGTGGCGGCAGAAGCCAAAATGTCTGGAAAGGTGATTTTATTGCTTGATGAGGTCCATAGACTTGATAAAGCAAAGCAAGATTTTTTGCTGCCATTTTTAGAAAACGGGATGATTACATTGATCGGCGCAACGACAAGCAACCCTTATCACGCCATTAATCCGGCGATTCGCAGTCGCTGCCAAATTTTCGAATTGCATCCGCTTACAGCAGAACAGATTAAAGAAACGCTGCAGCGGGCATTACATGATCAAGAGCGAGGGCTTGGCAAATACAGAGTGATCATGGATGAAAAAGCGCTCAATCATTTGGCGCAGGCGAGCGGCGGCGATGTCCGCAGCTCATTAAATGCGCTTGAACTGGCCGTCTTATCCACTCCGCCAAATGAAGAGGGGGATATTCTAATCAGCCGTGAAATAGCAGAAGAATGTCTGCAAAAGAAGAGCTTTTCCCACGATAAAGACGGCGATGCCCATTATGATGTATTAAGCGCTTTTCAAAAATCCATCCGGGGAAGCGATGCCAACGCGGCGCTTCATTATTTAGCAAGACTAATCGAAGCCGGCGACTTGCCCAGCATTTCAAGAAGACTGCTTGTTATTGCCTACGAGGATGTTGGACTTGCCAGCCCGCAAGCCGGACAGCGGACACTTGCCGCCATTCAAACAGCGGAAAAAATCGGCTTTCCGGAAGCCCGGATTCCGCTGGCGGCAGCTGTGATTGAACTATGTTTATCCCCCAAATCCAATTCCGCCATCCAGGCCATCGATGCCGCGCTCGCTGATATCCGTGCCGGCAAGAGCGGCGATGTGCCGGACCATTTAAAGGATGCCCACTACAAAGGGGCAAAAGAGCTGGGACGAGGAGTATCTTATCAGTATCCGCATGATTTTGATAACGGCTGGGTTAAGCAGCAGTACCTTCCTAACGCTTTAAAGTACAAACGCTATTATGAGCCGAAGAATACAGGCAAGTTTGAACAAAGCCTTTCAACCATCTATGAAAAAATCGAGAAAAGCAAATAAGAGACGGAAGGTGCGGCGGAGGGCCTACCGGGCTGGAAGGATACAAAGTTCGGTCAATAAAAGCAGAACCTTCTCCGTCATCTTCCCCCTTCTCCTCCCCTTCCTAAGAAGTTTCTAGCCGCCATTTTAGACTTAAAGAAGAGGGGCTGATCTTTTCTTGTCTGCAGCCCGTGCAAAAACCTGCATCCCCAGCCAACTTATGTTACAATTTGGATAAAATGGGCGCCTGTGCATCAGCCTCCTCCTGAAGCGAGCGAGGATGGCGGGGCTGTAACGCCACGGTCTATTCTTTCTTCATTTAGCATCCGGCAAGAAGCTAATCAATAGAATACAAGAATCAGCTAAACCGCCTTCTCATCCATCTATAGACGGTGTATTTGCGATATGTTCTTCTGAACAGGAACAAGACAACTCAAAAAAGAAAGGAAGATTTCTATTTTGAAAGATCAATTAAAACAGAAAGCAGAGCGAATCGGTCATGTTCCTTCCAGCTATGAACTTGAGATAGAAGATTATCAGGAAGAACGGGCGCTGTTTTTTTGGAAAAGCCCTCTGAGCGAAGAAGAGGGAATCTGGGTCGAATTAAATGAGAAAGGGCAATTGATCGATTTGACTAAATATACAGCTCTTCATTCGGCTGAAGATCCGCTGCCAATTGAGAGGCTGAAAACGCTCGCTCTTGAATATGTCACCAGCCATTATCCAAATGCACTCGAACAATTTACTTTCGAGGACATCCACAATCAGGAGGATGACCTTCTGCAGATCACTTACAAGCAACTGGAGCTGGGAAAATACCTTCCTCACACCGGCTTTTCCATTGCCATCACGAAAAGCGGAGAAATCATCCGCTTTCTTTATGACGGATTGGCAGACAAGATCGTTTATCCTGAAAGAGTGATCGCAGCCCATGAAGCAAGAGCCATATTATTGCGGCATTTGCAGATGAATTTAAAAATAGCGGTGCTCAGCCGCGAATTATATGAAAACGGTGATGATTTGCCCCATCTTGTGTATGAACCAGGCTATCATCTTTATCAGCTGCGCGCGGATGGGATCACCGCTAAGCCTGAGCCAGAATGCGAAGAGACCGCTGGTGAGCTGCTTCCGCTTCTGAAGCCAGCCCCTTCCATGAAAAAGACCGAGGAATTTATCGGCCTGGACCGCTCCATGTTCAAGCCGGTTCGAAAGCGGGATTTGGGAGAGACCATCGGTACTGTCTATCAGGCGGAGGGGGCGGAAGCAGAGATGGGAGACCGCAGTTTGGACTGCTTTTTACGGCAGAGAAACGACCATACCCTCAAGCTAAAGACCGATAAAAACAGCGGTCAGCTAAAAGGAATGTTCTCTTTTCTTGAGCGCGAAGGGAACCTGCAATTAAGCATTCCAGAATGTGAAGAGATCGCTCTGCAGTTTTTATATCATCTTTATCCGGAGGCGGATCAATGTTTCCGGATGCAAGCGGAGAAGGTTGAAAATGATAAGAGAGTTGGTTTTCATTTTGTTCTGCAGCACGAAGGCATATATGTAGACGCCGGTCATACACATATTTGTGTAAACCGCTCAACCGGACTGATTGATCACTATCTTGGACCGGATATTGATCCGCAACAGATCCGCACTATTCCAACCGAGCCTGGAATTTCAGCACAGACAGCAAAGGAACGTTTCATCCGCTTAGCAGATGTCAAGCTGATGTGGCAAAAAGAATATCCTGAAGATGCTCGGGAATTCTATCAGCTCGTGTATTGCTTGGATTTTCCATCTCTTAGCGGAAATGCGGTGTTTATCGAAGCCGAAAAGGGAGAAGTCATCATTTCCAAAAAGCTATGCAGATAATGACAGAGCTGCCCCGAAAGTCAGGTTGTCACGACTTTCGGGGCAGCTCTTAAAGATTAAGCAGCGACATCTCTCTTGGAGAAGATAGTGAACGCCAGCACATGAAAAATAATAAAGTAAACAGCTAATACTGTAAGTGAAAATCCAAGCGTCATGCCATCAACTAGGACCCTGCCGGTTTCAAACTGCAATAAGTCGGTGTTGGCAAATAATGAGTATTTTGCCCAATCATACTTCATGGCAATCAACCCTGTTACACTAGGACCCATGAATAACAGGAACATGGCAATCCCAATGGCTAATGAGCTGCTGCGGAAGGCTGCTGAAATCATAAAGGCCATCGTAGCCATCATAAAGACACTAATGGATTGCAATAAATACAATTTGGCCAAGTGAAGAACGAGACTTTGTTCAACCACCTTACCGCCTTCATAAGCAAGATGAACGGATTGTCCGGAAGTACCAAACAAGATCGCTCCGATTAAAGATGAAAGCAAGAACAGAACAGCCATCATAAACAATCCGAATAAGACGACTCCTAAATATTTGGAAAGAAGAATTTTCGGACGGCTGATCGGACGAATGAGCAGCAGTTTAATCGTTCCCCACGTGTATTCGCTGGCCACACTTCCAGCCGCGATAATAATCATAAACAAACCGACAAAGTTAAGAAGCTGAGCATTATCTTCTATGAATGTCCACATCGTCGTCTTCACATCGGCTGGCACATCATTTTGTAAACGATATTCATTCACCTTAATTTGACCTTTAATATATTCTTTTTGATCCTTCGTCATATATGAATCTTCTTTCAATTGCTTCTGATAGCCAGCAATCTCCGCTTTCACTACTTGCTCCCAGTTTGCCTGCTCTTGCTGCTTGCTGTCACTATACTTTGTTAAGCCAGCAATACCGGCAACCATCAGTACCAGCAGCCCAATCATGACATATGTGCCCGGCCGCTTAAATATTTTGATCCATTCGTTTTTTATCAATCGAAACATTAGATGGATACCCCCTGTTTTTCAGTGATTTCTAGGAAGCGTTCTTCCAGTGTTTTCGATACTTGTTTGACCTCGTAAATGCGGATGCCGCTTTGAGCAAGCATCGTCACAATATCCGGAATTTGCTCCTTTTTGCTTTCGATAATGAGTCGCCCTTCGGAAATCTTCGCCTGACCGCCTGGAAAGGCTTGCTTAATGTATTTAACGGCGTCTTCCG
Source organism: Bacillus xiapuensis (assembly GCF_002797355.1). Lineage (GTDB taxonomy): Bacteria > Bacillota > Bacilli > Bacillales > Domibacillaceae > Bacillus_CE > Bacillus_CE xiapuensis. Next base: position 2,000,980 of record NZ_KZ454939.1, read on the forward strand.
CATGATTAATTTCAAAGGAATACATCTCGTATTCATCTTCCATCCAGTTACGCACGGACTGCACATCAATTAATTTTCCTTTTTGAATGATCGCGATCCTGTCACACATCATTTCCATTTCGGATAATAAGTGGCTGGAAACAATGACTGCCATGCCTCTTTTTTCAGCCAGCTCGCGCACATGCTGCCGAATTTCTCTGATTCCTGCCGGATCCAGTCCGTTCGTCGGCTCATCAAGAATTAACACTTTCGGATCGTGCAGAAGCGATTGAGCGATTCCCAGGCGCTGACGCATACCTAATGAATAAGTTTTCACTTTGTCATGAATGCGCTCGCTTAAACCGACGAACTTCACCACTTCATCGATTTTCTCCTTCGTGATGCCTTGATGCATGCGCGCATATTGCTGCAAGTTTTCGTAGCCTGATAGAAACTTATACATTTCCGGGTTTTCTACAATAGCCCCAATATTTTCGACTGCTTTCTCGAAGTCCTTTTGGATACTGTGTCCGCAAATAACGATGTCGCCTTCGGTTATTTTCATTAATCCCACGATCATGCGAATCGTTGTTGTTTTTCCCGCTCCGTTCGGGCCGAGAAAGCCGAATACCTCTCCTTCTTGAATCGAAAAGCTTAGCGAATCAATAATTTTTTTCTTTTTAATTGTTTTTGAGACATTTTTCAATTCCACAAGTGCGGTCATGACTGTCCCTCCTCCGTAAAATTATTCTTAAGCCATTGCAGGATAGAGGTTCCATTCTCCTCCCGCAGACTTTCCACATGACAATGCGCCTTTATTCTGCCTGCTTCCATGACAATTGCTTCATCTAAAACCGGCTCAATTTCCGTTATTTCATGAGTGGCAATAATCACTGTCTGCTCTCCGAAATTGATATAAGAAACGAGACCTTTGACGATTGTATCCCGCACCATTGGATCGAGACCGCTAAATGGCTCATCCAGCAACAAAACCGGCGCTTGCCGGGACAGGACGAGCAAGAGCTTTAGCCGCCCCTTTTGCCCTTCCGACAGCTTCGATATTTTCCTGGATGGATCCAATTGCAGAAAATCCATTAATTCCTTCGATTGATCCAGGGAGTAATCCGGAAATTGAGAGGAGTAATAATCAACCATTTGACTGATAGTTAAATTGGGATAAAGCATTCCTGAGCTGGCCAGAAAGGCTACTTCCGAGGAAATGCTGCGGTCAACGCGCCGGCCGTTCACAGTAACTTCCCCCTTAGTTGGAAACACAAGACCGGCAGCCATCTTCATTATCGTCGACTTTCCGCTTCCGTTGGGACCGAGAACGCCATACACTTTTCCTTTTTCAAAAGTGAAGGTCAGTTCGTCGAGCGCCTTTCTGCCGCCATAACGCTTGGATACCTGCTGAAGCTTAATCAACGTCCTCACTCCCCTCGTTCAAGAATTGCTCAACAACCTTGATAATCTCATCATCCTTAACGCCGATGCCGCGCATATTCTGAATGAATTGATGAATCATTTCCTGCTGAATGCTTACACGCAGCCGCCTCTTAACCTCAGCCTTTTCTGTCATAAAAGTCCCCTGTCCTCTTTTGGTCTCTATCACACCCATGCGCTCCAGCTCCCCGTAAGTTCGTTGGATCGTATTGGGGTTCACTCCCGACTGGATGGCCATCTCCCTGACGGAAGGAAGCTTCTCCCCAGTCTGAATTTCTCCGCGCACAAATTGCTGAATAATCCGCTCGGCGATTTGTCTATAAATAGGTTTAGATGTTTTAAATTCTGCTGTCATTGGTCACACCTCTACTTTTCGGCTGAGCAGCCAACAAGTCGCTAAAAACAGTACGACAACAAACAAAGCCGGGAGTATGAGCGGCCAAATGAAAATAACGGGCTCAGAAGCCGACTGCAGGGTTAATCCCAATAAGCGGTAGCCTTTCAAATTAGCATGGAAGCTTTCGCTGATTGGAATTGCCCAGCTGGACAATAATTTGCGGGTGGTCCGCAAAGCAAGCACCCCAGCCATAAGCACCTGCATAGTCAAATAAATCAGGACAATAATCAGCCAGCGAAACTTCTTCAATGCCGGAAAAGCGTTGAGCGAGTGATAGACAGCCCAGAAAAACAGCCCCAACAAAGTGAAGTAGATGGCCGATGTTAAAATGCCTCCGTTAATCAAGAAGCCTTCCAAATAAGGAATGCGCGAATCAAAATTCGTGATAATCTCTTTCGGAAACTCAACGGAAAACGAAGCCAGCGTAAATCCATCAATAAGAATGAGCGAAGCAGCCGTGACAGCAAAAGAAATGAGCAGCTTAGAAAGCAGCAATTGCCAAACGGCGGCTGTTCCGTGCAGCCAATAATGGCCTGCTTTCTCTTCTTTATTCAGCAAAACCATCATGGCAATCGGCAGGGCGGCTATATGAAAAAGAGCGGCTAAATAAAGAAAGACTATTACCATATCAAAGGTATCAAAATAAGAAAAAAATGCCGCTCCTACAATAAAAAGTACAGTCTCTGCCAGTAACCATACAAGAAAAAGGTCTTTAATTAACAGAAAGTCTTTCTTTATTAACCCACGAAACATTGCCCTCCCTCCTTTCGTGTACTACTGTACTAGCCAAATAGTACACTAAGACGGAAGATATGTCAACTCTATCGCCATCTATTTCCCTGAAACTGCGTCTTAGATTTTCGACAATGCCACAAGGCCGTTGACCACCAAATGAGACCAAAACGAGCTCGAAGCGGATCATCATTTGCTTAGCGCCGGAATTCAAAACATTATTGTCCCGGCTTCAATGCTTGTCTTTTCTCCATTCACAATCGCAGCCTAATAATCTGTTCTAAACTTGCAGCAGCTAGTCCACCTACCCAAAACAGCATTACCTTTTTTCGTTTCCTGTTACTCTCCTTTCGTTACTATACCTCCCATCCCACATTTCCATAACAATCAACAGATGGAACTTTTACTAAGACTTAAGACTGAACATCGAAATGCAAAGGAGCCTCAAAAAAATTTAACCAGCAGAAAATCCTAAAATAGAGGATCAAGATCCTCCTCGTTTATCCCGTGCGGAAGATACCACAAGACTCCCGCTTCAAGAAAGATGAAGCTTCTATGATCCATGAATGCCTTGCGGCGAAAAAAGTCAGTCCTGAACAATTGTTGCAAGTGGAAATGGTCGTTGAAAACAAAATGGCACAGATGGAAAAAGGCGCGAACCAGGATGAATACGGAAAATAATAGAAGGACAAGCACCAAAAATGATCCTCCGTTAAAAAGCTGGCCAAATCCGTGAACGGTATTTTTTTCCCGCTCCTAGTGAAATATAAACGGCAAATGAAGACATTCGGCGACCGAAGCAGCTCTCCCAAAATCAATACAGATGCCATATTTATGAGAATGAAAGAAGATCACATGAAAAACGGGCGGCTAAAGCCCGGATGCAATGTGCAGATGGCAATGGAAAATTAAGTCCTCTTGTTCTATACCATTCACCATCGTCCAATGGATACCCGCTGTTTCATTCCGCACCTGGGAAACTGAAAGGCTCCCGCCTGCCGTATCCAAAAAAGGTGACCGCCGATGCCGGGAAAGTGAAAACAACTACATGTGTGCGACGGAAGAAAGAATAGACGATTTGATTCCTTACACCCCCTACCTGAAAGAACAAAAGCGCAGTTTTAAAAAATGGTTGTCAGCCAAAGACAAGGCCTGTAAAGAAGAAAACAACGTATATATAAAGACCGCCGTATTCGCTTCAAACGTTGCTCCGCCTATACGGATTCTTTATGAATGAGAGGATTGGACGGAGGCCCGCTGAAAGCCCAATGTACAAGAGCGAAAGGGAAACCGGCAGATTCATCGCACCCCCGTTTGCGAAGAAATGAAAGCAAAAGCCAAGAACTGCCTTTGGTCTGACGAGAACATACCGATTTATGCCCGGAGAAAAAACAAGGTCGAAAGTGCGTTCGGTCCTCTCAAGGGCAATCGGTCGTTCTGCCGTGTTTCGCTGCGTAGCCTTGCGGCGGTTCATACAGAATACGTCATTGTGGCGATAGCCCGCCACTCCCTGAAAATGACAGGTCTTGCCCGAACATTTTCAGGAAGCCCGCTCACAGCAAAAGAACGCGGAGAGAAAAACGAGCTGTTTTTCCCTCCGCGTTCTTATTTTAGGGGATTATGAGACAGCCCCTTCTTTTAATCGTTCACGCGCGCAATAGGAATGCCTTTCAACCGCTCACGGACGACATAGCTGGCCATAATTAAACCGCAAGTGGATGGTACAAAAGCGTTGGAGGAAGGCGGCATTTGCGCTTTGCGGACTTCCGCGTCATCCTTTCCAACAACTTTGCGCACCTCTTCACGAATCACAATCGGGCTTTCGTCAGAGAATACAACCGGTATTCCTTTTCTAATGCCTTCCTTGCGCAAGCGCGTGCGGATCACTTTAGCAATCGGATCCGTATGCGTTTTCGAAATATCTGTAATTTGAAAGCGTGTCGGATCGAGCTTATTCGCCGCTCCCATGCTCGAGATAATCGGAATGTTTCGATTTAAGCATTGCTTCATTAAGTGAATCTTATAGGAAATCGTGTCGGACGCATCCACAACAAAGTCTAAATCATAACTGAAGAACTGTTCGAAGGTTTCTTCGGTATAAAACATTTTCAATGCGATGACTTCGCACTCCGGATTAATATCAGCGATTCTCTCTTTCATGACATCCACTTTCGGCTTGCCGACTGTGGATAATAAAGCGGGCAGCTGGCGATTGACATTGGTGATATCAATCGTGTCTTTATCAACTAAAACAAGGCGGCCAACACCGGAGCGGGCAAGCGCTTCCGCAGAAAAGGAACCGACCCCGCCAATTCCCAGAATAGCCACCGTTGTATTTTTTAAAATATCCAGCCCTTCTTTGCCAATGGCAAGTTCATTTCGAGAAAATTGATGCAGCATGCAAGGATCACTCCATGTCTATTTATAGTCTGTTCATTCAGATAAGACCTATCTTACTTAAAAAAGAGCGGGCACTCAAGTATTTTAGCCTAAAAAAACAGCCTCTGAGAACAGGAGGCTGTTGATGATGAAGGAAGAAGAGTAAGTCCCAATCGTGCCGTCCGATGGATCTATATGTTTTGAGCCCGCTCTTGGCAGGTGGGTGTCCTGCATTAAGCTTTATACGTCCTCTACCAAGGAAGCGTGTATGCCGCTTAATAACCCCGGACTCCCTAAACATATATTGTTCGGTCAAAACAGATAGTAATGGAGACGAACACATCAGGACTTACCTTTGATGACTACATCTTATCATATGCATTTTTTGTTTTCAAGCAGTTAATTATCAGAATATTTAATTATTGTCTTTTTGCTGTTTGACGAATAGCTAATTGCAATTCTTCTAATTGACTATCGCTTACCGGGCTCGGCGCATCCATCAGCAGATCACTCGCGCTGGCTGTTTTCGGAAAAGCGATCGTATCGCGAAGGTTTGTGCGCCCAGAAAGCAGCATGACAATCCGGTCAAGCCCGAGTGCAATCCCGCCGTGTGGAGGTGTGCCATATTCAAATGCATCAAGCAAGAAGCCGAATTGCTCTTTCGCTTGCTCTTCTGTGAAGCCGAGAAGCTCAAACATTTTCTCTTGAATATCCCGCTCAAAGATTCGGATGGAACCACCGCCAAGCTCATAGCCATTTAAGACAATATCATATGCTTGAGCCCGCACCTCTCCCGGCTTTTCATCAATCTTCGGCAAGTCCTCACGAACCGGCATCGTAAATGGATGGTGAGCGGCATAATAGCGGCCATCTTCATCATTGTATTCAAGAAGCGGCCAATCAGTAACCCACAGGAAGTTAAATTGATTCTCATCAATTAATCCCCGCTCTTTGCCGAGCTTCAGACGAAGCGCGCCTAAAGCATCGGCAACCACTGATTTTTTGTCAGCGACAAACAGCAATAAATCTCCTGCCGCTGCATCGGCTGCTTCGATAAGCTGCGCCTGTTCTTCTTCCGTAAAGAATTTAATGATCGGTCCCTTCAAGCCATCCTCTTCCACTTTCATCCAAGCAAGCCCTTTCGCGCCATAAATAGCCGCAAATTCGGTTAAATGATCAATATCCTTGCGGGAATAATCCGCTCCGCCGCCTTTAACATTGATGAACTTTACTTGCCCGCCGTTTGCCACAGCACTCGTGAATACTTTAAATCCGGAATTCTTTACAACATCCGACGCATCGATCAGTTCCATACCAAAGCGTGTATCCGGCTTGTCTGAACCAAAACGACTCATCGCTTCACTGTATGTCATTCGAGGAAACGCCTCTGTCATCTCGATTCCCTTCACCTGCTTCATAATGCGCTTCAGCATTTCTTCGGTCATCGCCATGATATCTTCCTGGCTCATAAAGCTTGCCTCAATATCAATTTGTGTGAATTCCGGCTGACGGTCAGCACGCAAGTCCTCATCACGGAAGCAGCGGGCAATTTGATAATAACGGTCAAACCCGGATACCATCAGCAGCTGTTTGAAAATTTGCGGCGACTGCGGCAGCGCGTAGAATTCCCCTTCATGCACACGGCTTGGTACCAAATAATCGCGGGCTCCTTCAGGCGTGCTTCTTGTAAGAATCGGTGTTTCTACATCGAGAAAGCCCTCTTCATCTAAATAGTCGCGAACGGCTTTCGTAATGTCACTGCGCATCTTAAACGTTTCATACATAACCGGACGGCGCAGGTCCAAATAACGGTATTTTAAACGAATATCCTCGGATACCTCCACTTGATCTTCAATCATAAACGGCGGTGTTTTAGATTCGCTTAAAATCACTACGTTTTCCACTTCAATTTCAATTTTTCCTGTAGGAATATTTTCATTTACTGTGCTTTCATCACGGGCAATCACCGTTCCTTGAATATCCAGCACATATTCGTTGCGGACTTTCTCCGCTACCGCAAGGGCTTCCGCGGAGGTTTCTTGATTGAATACGATCTGCACGATGCCTGTCCGGTCGCGGAGATCAATGAAAATTACTCCTCCTAAATCACGGCGGCGCTGAACCCAGCCCTTTAATGATACTTTCTCGCCGATTTGCTGTTCTTTGATTTCTCCACAATAATATGATCTGCCAAACATTTATTTTTCCTCCATCTTGTTTTTTAAGATCTTCGCCAGCTGATCCAGCTGAATTTGCTGCTGTTCGCCTGTTTCCATGTTTTTCAAAGTAATTTGGTTGGCCCGCAGTTCATCCTCGCCAAGAATCGCTACAAATCGGGCATTCAAACGGTCGGCTGCCTTGAACTGGGCTTTCATTTTGCGGTCTTGGTAATCGCGCTCCGCTTTCAGCCCGGCGGACCGCAAGTCATGCAGCAGTTTCACGCTATAATCTTTCGCTTCGTCTCCAAGCGTAACAAGATAACAATCCAGAGCGTTTTCATTCGGCCAATTTAAGCCTTCTGCCTCCACGGCAGCTATGAAGCGCTCAATGCTGAATGCAAAGCCGATCCCCGGTGAATCAGGCCCGCCTAACTGACTGACCAAACCGCTGTAACGGCCCCCGCCGCATAATGTTGTAATGGCTCCAAACCCTTCAGCATCGCTCATGACTTCAAATGCGGTGTGATTATAATAATCCAACCCGCGTACAAGAGTCGGATCCACCACGTATTCAATGTGTAAATCCTGCAAATATTGCTGCACCTTTTCAAAGTATGTACGTGAATAGTCTGTTAGATAATCCAAAATGGAAGGAGCAGTGGCCATTAGCTCATGTTCTCTGTCTTTCTTGCAATCAAGAATGCGAAGCGGGTTTTTTTCGAGGCGGCTTTGGCAATCGGAACAGAACTCGCCGATCCGCGGCTGAAAATGCTTGATAAGCGCTTCCCTGTGAGCCGTGCGACTTTGAATATCTCCTAATGAGTTGATCACCAGCTTGATTTTCTTAAGTCCTGCCGCCTTGTAAATATCCATTACAAGAGCCAGCACTTCCGCATCAATGGCCGGATCCTCACTGCCGATCGCTTCCACGCCGAATTGGACAAATTGGCGGAAGCGGCCATGCTGCGGACGTTCATAGCGAAACATCGGCCCGCTGTAATACAGCTTTACTGGCTGATTGGGATCCCCGTACATTTTATTTTCGACAAAAGAACGGACAACCGCTGCTGTTCCTTCCGGGCGGAGTGTCAGACTGCGGCCGCCCCGGTCTTGAAACGTATACATTTCCTTTTGAACAATATCGGTCGTATCGCCCACCCCCCGCTGAAACAATTCCGTATGCTCAAAAATTGGCGTGCGAATTTCTTTATATTGATAGTTACGGCATAGCTCTTTTGCAATCTGTTCGATGTACTGCCACTTTTCGACCGTTCCCGGCAAAATATCTTGCGTGCCGCGCGGAATTTTTACATTCATCGTTTTTCCTCCTTCTTAAATAAGCTAACATCCCATCGGCGGACGGGTTTTTTCCAAAATAAAAAACTCCCGTCCCTGCGAGCAAGGGACGAGAGTCAGTTTCCCGTGGTGCCACCCTAGTTAAAGCTGATTGCTCAGCTTTCACTTTTCCAGTTAACGCCTGCCTACGTTTTCCCCTACTTACAGGTTCAAGGAAAAACCTCTGGAGTGTTCCTTCATTAAGCCGCTGCAAAAATGCTTCCAGCCAAGGCATTTTCTCTCTGTCGCCAGCGATTCTTAACTACTTTTCTCCTTCAACGGTTGATTGACTTTTTTAACTAATGCACCTATTATAAAAAACTTTCCTAGTTCATTCAAGCTTCTTTTTGAACAAGCCGTGAGAAACAGCCATCCATCTCTTCTTGCTGCTTTTCACTCCGCGATCGCAGCATTCCGTTCTTTGCGAAGCACTAAAATTCCGAAAGAAAACCCGGCTTGTCAAGGCGCTGCCTATACAAGCCGGATCATTTACTTGCTTTCAAGTATGAGTGTAACCGGTCCGTCATTGATAAGCGATACATCCATCATCGCGCCGAAAATTCCGGTTTCCACTTGTATGCCCTTAGCTTTTAAACAGTCATTGAAGTGGTCATATACCGATTTCGCTTGATCACCCTTCGCCGCCGCCATGAAGTTGGGACGTCGGCCCTTTCGACAATCTCCATAGAGCGTAAATTGGGAAACAGATAAGACCGAGCCGCCCGCCTCAATCAGAGAACGGTTCATCTTGCCCTCTTCATCTTCAAATATCCGTAAATGAACGACCTTATCCGCTAAATAAGCCGCCTCCTCTTCTCCATCTTCATGGGTCACCCCAACAAGGAGAACGATCCCTTTGTCAATTTGGCCAACCACTTTCTCATCAACGGTTACAGAAGCTTCCTTGCTTCGCTGCAGAACTACTTTCATGTCTCAACACCCTTAATTTAAAATTCTTCTCACGGAGTAGATGTCCGGAATTTGCTTAATTTTTTCGACTACTTTATGAAGGTGATTAACATTATGAATATAGAGCGCCATATCAATTTTCGCCACTTTATTGCGGTCGGATCTGCCAGATACAGCGGAGATATTCGTTTTGCTTTCGCTGACAGCCTGCAGTACTTCGTTCAAAAGCCCTTGCCGGTCATAGCCTGAAATTTCAATTTCCACCATATATTCTTTTTGATTGGCTGCCCCGCTCTCCCACTCTACCGGAATCAGACGGTTGGCAGACTCTTCGTCTGAGACATTTAAACAGTCCGCTCTATGAACAGAGACGCCGCGTCCTTTCGTAATATAGCCGACAATTTCATCTCCCGGCACCGGGTTGCAGCAGCGGGAAAGACGAATCAATAAATTATCGATTCCCTTTACTCTTACACCTGAATTTTTTTTATTAGACGGCTTTGCCGGTTTCAATTCCTTGACAGGCTCTTGCACGGTTGCTTCTTGATCCCGTATTTTCCGAAGTTTTTCCGTTAGGCGGTTGACGACCTGCACAGCCGTTATGCCGTTATATCCAACAGCGGCATACATATCTTCTTCATTGGAAAAGTTAAACTTTTCCGCTACTCGCTTCAGATTATCCGGCGTGAGAACCTCCTTCACGTCGAAATCCATATTTTTAATTTCCCGCTCGATTTGCTCACGGCCCTTTTCCACATTTTCGTCTCTATTTTGCTTTTTAAAGAATTGTTTGATTTTATTCTTCGCCTGTGAGGTTTGCGCCATCTTAAGCCAATCTTTGCTTGGGCCATAGGAATGCTTGGAGGTCAGGATTTCCACAATGTCGCCGGTCTTCAGCTTGTAATCCAGCGTCACCATCTTTCCGTTCACTTTGGCGCCGATCGTTTTATTGCCGATCTCTGAATGAATCCGATAAGCGAAGTCAAGCGGCACAGAACCGGATGGAAGTTCGATTACATCGCCTTTTGGTGTAAACACAAACACCATATCGGAAAACAAGTCAATCTTTAAGGATTCCATGAACTCTTCCGCATCCGCAGAATCATTCTGGTATTCCAAAATTTCCCGGAACCAAGACATCTTTTTATCAAAGGAGGCCTTTTCGTCAATCGTTCGGCCTTCCTTATACGCCCAGTGAGCTGCTACCCCATATTCAGCGATTTGATGCATTTCGGCCGTGCGGATCTGAACCTCCAGCGGATCGCCTTTAGGGCCGATAACGGTCGTATGGAGCGACTGATACATATTCGTTTTCGGCATGGCGATATAATCTTTAAACCGTCCGGGCATTGGCTTCCAGCATGTATGAATAATGCCAAGCACCGCATAACAATCTTTAATGCTATCGACGATAATTCGAACGGCCAGTAAATCATAAATTTCATTAAATTGCTTGTGCTGCAAAGCCATTTTTCGATAAATGCTGTAGATATGCTTCGGCCTGCCGGATAAATCGGCATGGATATCCAGCTCCTCCAAGCGGCTCTTCACATCTTTCATGACTTCCTCAAGATACAGTTCGCGTTCCGCCCGCTTGCGCTTCATCAGATTCACAATCCGATAATATTGCTGCGGATTTAAATAGCGGAGAGCGGTATCCTCAAGCTCCCACTTAATTTTGGAAATGCCGAGCCGGTGGGCAAGCGGCGCGAAAATTTCTAATGTTTCATTTGAAATCCGCCGCTGCTTTTCGTGCGGCAAATGCTTTAACGTCCGCATATTATGCAGGCGGTCAGACAGTTTGATTAAGATCACACGAATATCCTGCGCCATGGCTACGAACATTTTCCGATGGTTCTCGGCCTGCTGTTCTTCTTTAGACTTGTACTTAATTTTCCCCAGCTTGGTCACACCGTCTACAAGCATGGCAACTTCTTCATTAAATGCCTCTTCCAAATCTTCAAGCGTAATCTCGGTATCTTCCACTACATCATGTAAAAAACCGGCTGCTACGGTTGCCGGATCCATTTCTAAATCAGCCAATATTCCCGCTACTTGAATCGGATGAATAATATACGGCTCTCCTGATTTGCGGTATTGCTCTTTATGCGCTTCCTTTGCATACAGGTAAGCTTTCTTCACAAACTCTACATGCTCTGAATTTACATATTCACTTGTCCGTTCGATCACTTGTTCGGCGGTTAGCACCCGATCATTCGCCATATGTTTACTCACCTTTGCCATCATAAAATATTTAATCTTTTAAAAAGAATGTAATTGTCCCTATTATCGAAAAAAAAAGACGATATGTAAAGCCATCTTGCCTATTTTCTAAAGAATTTTCAAGAAAATTGTCGATAATTGTCTCATTCTACTAGTATTTATAGGTTTCGCCTGGAAATATATAAAAAATGAGCACAGAAGTGCCCATTGTTTTCTCACTCATATGGAATTAAGGTCAACACATCATAGCCTTCCAATTTACTGCGGCCGTTCAAATACTCAAGCTCAATTAAAAACGCGATGCCGGCTACTACGCCTCCGAGCTGTTCCACCAATTTAATAGTGGCTTCGATCGTTCCTCCCGTCGCCAGTAAATCATCGGTAATGAGAACGCGCTGTCCCGGTTTCACGGCATCTTTATGAATGGTCAGTATGTCCTTGCCATACTCTAATCCATAATCCACTTTCACCGTTTCCCGCGGAAGCTTGCCATCTTTACGAACCGGAGCAAAGCCGATCCCGAGAGCATAAGCGACTGGACAGCCGACAATGAATCCACGGGCTTCCGGCCCGACGACTATGTCGATTTCCTTTTCCTTTGCATAGTCGACAATTTGATCCGTCGCATAGCGAAAGGCTTGGCCGTCTGCCATTAATGGTGTAATATCTTTAAATTTTATTCCCGGCTTTGGCCAGTCTGGAACAATCTTAATAAACTCTTTTAAATCCATGATTCTGCTTCCTCCTCAATTTCAACAGGGGCGTTTACATGCTGATCCAACCAATCCTTTAATTCCTGATAGGAAGAATACAGCAGCTTATTCTCCAATTCAAATTGTGCTTTTTTATTTTGATAGGATGGAGATTCACTTAAATCGCGCTTTGAAGCACGGGGATTTAAATGAATCACACCATCTTTCATTGTAACAAAATCCAGTTCAAAAAACACTTTCGACATGAAATTTATCGTTTCCCGCGACCAACCCCGATGTTTGGCCAACTCGTCTCCATACCGATGCAGATCGAAGATTTTCCGTTTCATTAAAAATCCATAAAACCATTTAAAATGATCGCGGGTAGGGAGCGTGCTGAAAAAATGATCATCTTTCTGATAAAAATGGACATAGATACGGCTTGGACGCCCATTTTCAAGCAAGCGTCCGATGTATTCCTCAGCCGGGGGGAGATCAACAAGCACGACATTCTTCCCCGCAATGTCCAGCTGAGCAGCCATTTCCAAACCGTCCACTTCGATCAATTCCCCGTTCAAGCGGGCGAGCTTCAGCTCATGGACCGATTCTTTTCTAAACACAATAATCAGGCGCTTTTCCGGCACTTTCTCTATCCACTTGTCCAACTGGCGGTGACCGCGGACGTCAAACAGCTGCCAGTGATCCACGCATAGATCTTTCAAGAACATTTGCGGTTTGCGGATATGATTCCATTCATTGACCGCCAGTTCCCCAATAGCCGATACCTTGGAAAAAGGGGCGATGTGATCTGCAAAGCTCCCCATGCCAAATCCGATCGCATCAAGCGCAGCGGCTCCCTTTTCAAGCTGCAGCTTCAAATGGGTTTTGTCCGATCCGATTTTGCGCATAGCAGATACTCCCACGCACTCAATGAGCACCTTAGGTTTAGGATTTGCCATCCCATACGGGGCCAGCGCCTCCAGCTGCTCCACTACTTGTAAATTAATATCTTCCAGCGGCACCGTCGCATCAAGTTCGGTAACCGGGATGAAATCTTCGGGGGCAAGCTGCTCTTGTGCCAAAGCGCACAGGCGTGTTCTTAACTCGTCCACGTCTGCGATCGATAGCGTCATGCCAGCTGCCATCGGATGGCCGCCGAAGTGGGGCAGCAATTCACGGCAAGCGGACAGGTTTTTAAATAAATTAAAGCCGGGAATGCTTCTTGCTGACCCTTTAGCCAGCTTTGTCTCCTTATCAAAGCTGAGCACGATGGCTGGCCGGTAAAACTTCTCGACAAGCCGTGAAGCAACAATGCCGATGACGCCCGGATTCCAGCCCTCCTTTCCAATCACGAGCACTGGATATTGTTCAGGCGGATAAAAGGAGGCCACGATGTCGATTGCTTCAGCTGTTATTTCGTTAACAAGCGCTTGGCGTTCCCGATTCATCTCATCGATTTCTTGCGCCAGCCGCTTCGCCGTACTCTTATCCTGCGTCAGCAGCAACTCAACAGCGGGATCCGCATCCGATAGCCGGCCGGCAGCATTCAGGCGAGGAGCGATCATAAAGCCAACCGTTTCTTCCGTAATGGCTTCTTTTTTTGTTGCGGTCAATTGGCATAACGCTTCAATGCCCGGTCGATTCGTCTGCTGCAGCTTTCTTAACCCGGCTCGGGCAATGGCCCGGTTTTCACCTGTGAGAGGAACAAGATCGGCAATTGTTCCAATGGCTGCTAAGTCTAGCAAATGCTCCGGCATAGCCCCGTATAGGGCATGAGCCACTTTAAAAGCCACCCCTACGCCGGCTAAATGCCCAAACGGATACTTTCCTTCCGGCAGCTTCGGATGAATAATAGCCAGCGCCTCCGGAAGTTCTGGACCCGGCTCATGATGGTCGGTAATAATTAGGTCGATGCCCAGCTCCTTTGCTAGTGCTGCTTCTTGAACAGCCGCTATTCCTGTATCAACTGTAATAATTAATCGAAAGCCGCTGTCACTCGCCCAGCGGAATGCTCCTTCATTTGGGCCGTAGCCCTCTGTAAAACGATTCGGGATATAAAATTCCGCAATCGCTCCTAAATCCTTTAACACGGTCATCATGACGGACGTACTACTAACCCCGTATAGTGATAGGTAAGCCTTTGATTTGATCTCCGGCTTTTCCCCCACTCCACACCGTACGGGACGGTTTCCCGTCATACGGCGTTCCATCGAACGGTTTCAACTCGCTGATCTTCTGCCAAACAGAACATACTCCTCATTTTCCGCTTACTATTTGCCAGCACTAGGCTCGCTTCACCTGCAAGCATGAGCTTGCTAAAGCATCCGCTTCCCTGCTATCGCTTACTGGACAGTGAGAAGGAATTTAAAGCACCGCCTTGCAACCGCGGTGCTTGCCGCCTTTTCATGCTGTTCGCTTATCCGGCACAGATCCGTTTTTGAAACGTTCGACTAGAGCCTATCCCTCCGCCATTTATTATCATGGCTTCACCGGTACTGTGGCTCCGCTTTCACATGAGTAAATCGATTTTAATAGGCCAAAACAGCCCTTTATCTACCGAACTGCTTCATAGGCAGGCTAATACCTCCACATCTCATGCTTTCCACGTTCCGATTTCTCTATCCTTACATATATCCTTAGGTTTCTCCTATGGGCCTGTATGCTTGAGCTTGCCTGTAACAAGCTATGGGCTTTCATAACGCAGAGTTTTACTCACCCACACATACCGATGGCACGGCCACCCGCTGCATTTCTGCAGCTATTATGTCTAGACCCGTATATTCAGAGATTCGCCAGTGCTGCCTAGCACATTCTAACCATAGATATTTTATGGACTCCCGGCATATAGGATACACCATCCACCTCTGGACAGCTTTCGTGTCAGCTGTTTGCTAGCTTTCCGCTGACTTACGGTATCTCTCTGCCGACTTCACCGGGCTTCACACCTCCCGATTTAACCCTCGAGAAGGCATGCCGGAGTATCAGAGTAGGCGTTTCCAGGCGTTACCCCATCATTCCGCCTATCAAGAAATCAGTTCTCCCAAGGAGATCAAGCAGCTCCCCAGTGCCTAAGCTTTTCACTTAGAAACGTGTCGCACCTGCGTCATAATCACCAAATACCAGAATCGGTTCCTGCTTATCGATCGCTTGCTGTATTCTTTGTACTGCCTGATCCATTCCATTGAATAGAAACGGATCGTGAAAACCATTGTCTTGATCAAATAAAAATTGCCGCGCCGACACTGCATCGGTCACGCCTCGATTTATAAGCAATGAAGCCAGCAGCGGACTTACCTCCAGCTGCTCAGCTAATTGATTTCGCTTTTTTTCATCGGTTTGACGAACAAGCCAACGGGTTTTTGATTTTAACATACACTCACCCCTCAACCTTACCATTATACAAAAGGAAAAATCGGGTTTCAATGCAAGGTCTTTTTCCCTTAATTTTAGCGCTGGATGCCAGAGCTCTTTTCTTGCTGCGGTCTTCGAAGCTTTTGGACCTGTTCAAGCGCCGGGCTTTCGGCTTGTCCAAAAAACTCTTATGTTTAGAAAAAGGGCGGTCTCCAAGCCAACTAATTGGCAGAAGAGACGCGCCCTTGAACGGTTTACTCGCCATCTGGAACGGTGCGAAAGTTTTTTTGCTCCGGCTGTTCAGCCCCCTTCGCTTCATGCAATTCCTGCTTGAGCTGTTCAATCTGATGAATCAGTACTTTATTTTGTCTGCGCAGGCTGATCGTGCGGAATACACTTAACGAAAAAGATATGAAGCCGCCCATAAATACTGAGAAGATAATCACCAGAACGAGCGGCCACTCGGATTTTCCAAACAAGTAATTCACCGTGACTGGCTCAACATTAATCACAGCGAACACAGCTACAATTAAAGCAAATGCAACGCCGAGCAGCAAAGCGGATTGGGTTTTCATACTTTCTCCTCCTTAGCCGGATGATCGGGATGAGGCAGCTGTCTGTCTTCCATGCTGCAAAGACCCGTATTTTTTCTCTTTCTGTTCCACCTTCTACCGGTATCGAAACCTTCTATCCTTATCATACATCAAACGGAAGATTCCATGCGGACGCACAAAGCGGCTGTCTAAAAAGCTCCATTCCCGCTAACATATATCCAAATTTAAAGCCCAAGAATGTTGATTTAACAGCATTCTTGGGCTTGAATGTCTTCATTTTTTAGGGTGAGCCATCACTTTCTGGACATCCCCTTTGCGGCCGCTTCCGCTTTTCTTTGTCCAGCTGTAGGGCCTAGCCCCTCGAGGTCACAAGCCCATCTGTCTTCAAGGTTCAAGAACAACCTTGCAGTCAGCTGATCTTGTGCTGGTCGGGGCTTTTCGAGGCCCTTCCGCTTTTCTTTGTCCAGCTGCAGGCGCTAGCGGCTCGAGGTCACAAGCCAAACCGCCCAGAAAGGTAAAGTGCACCTTTCTATGCGTTCTGTCTTGTGCTGGTCGCCACTGAACAAGCGCCTTCCGCTTTTCTGTTACACTTGCGGTTCGTCGCTCCATTTTTTCTTCTCTTTGTAAGTGATGATGGCCCCTTTCTTTTTAAGCTCTTTTTTCTTCCATACAAGCCAGAGTTGGGCGGCGATGAAGAGGGAAGAGTAGGTTCCTGAAACCAAACCGACCAACAGGGCGATTGAGAAGTTCAGGATCGAGCTGCTTCCTAATAGCAGCAAGGCGACAACGGCAAAGACAACGGTCAGTACCGTATTGATTGAGCGTGTTAATGTTTGGCGCAAGCTGCTGTTGACAACATCCTCCAATTCTTCTTCGGTTTTAATTTTGCGCTTTTTCGCCATATTCTCACGCATGCGGTCGAAGGTAACGATTGTATCGTTGATCGAGTAACCAACAATCGTTAAGACGGCCGCAATAAAGGTAATATCGACCTCCAAGCGCGTTAAGCTGAACAGAGCAATGATGAAAAACGCGTCATGCAGCAAAGCAACAATCGCCGCTAAAGCCATGTAAATCTCAAAGCGCAAGGTAACGTAGAGCACGATGCCTAAAGAGGCAATGGCTAAGGCAAACATCGCATTCTTCGCCAGCTCTTTCCCGACAACCGGCGACACGGTGCTAATATTCGGCTCGTGGCCATATACTTCTTTAAAATGAGCTTTCACATCAGCCACTTCTTTTTGCGTAAAAGAATCTTTAAAACGGACAACCCCGATTTCTTTCTTCTCTCCGGAAATCACGATGTCGTCTGAAGATAAATCGGCCTTTTCTAATTCTTTTTTCAGCCCTGATTCCGAAATAGACTGCTCTGCCATGACTTCCATCCGTGTCCCGCTGGAGAAGTCAATGCCGAGATTCAAGCGGAATATCCCAAGTACGATCATGCCGGCAATAATGGCGACAATGGAGCAGGCAAAGAATTTGCGGTGATGCTTCACAAAATCAAAGCGGTCAAATTTCGTCGGCAAATCAAGCGTATCGTAGTTTTCGCGAATATCTTTAATGTCTTTTTGATGAACGCCGAACCAGCCCGGCTTATTCTTTAGCAAACCGCTTTTCACAAACAATCCAAGCAGCAGACGCGATCCCCAAATTGCTGTGATAAAGCTGACGATAATGCTGATAATCAGCATAGTGGCAAACCCTTTAACTGAGCTTGTACCAAAATAGAAAAGCACAGCGCCGGCTAAAATCGTCGTCAGATTGGCATCAAGTATAGTCAGGAAGGAGTTTTTGTTTCCTGTCTTGAAGGCCGACTGGATCGTTCTGCCGACTTTAATTTCTTCTTTAATCCGTTCGTAGGTGATGATGTTAGCATCTACCGCCATCCCTACACCTAGGATCAGAGCAGCAATACCCGGCAGCGTTAAGACGCCGTTCATCAGCTCAAAAATTAATAAAATCAAATAGATGTAAACTGAAAGCGTAACCGCGGCAATTACACCTGGCAAGCGGTAGTAGAACAGCATAAATAAGAATATTACAGCAATGCCTACAATGCCGGCAAATACCGTCTGATCAAGGGCTTTCTCTCCAAATTGAGCGCCTACGGAAGTGGAATAAATTTCATTCAGCTTCACCGGCAGCGCTCCGGCCTTTAATAAGGAGGCAAGATTTTTTGCTTCTTCCACAGTGAATTGACCGGTAATGCTTACTTCATTGGTATTGAAAACTTCGCCGACCGTGGCGGATGAAATAAACTTAGGGTTTTTCTTTTGCGCTTCCTTGGCATAAGAATCTTTCCCCTCTTCAAAATCAAGCCATATAACCATCTGGTTATTCGGAGCTAAGCTCAGAATATGCTCAGTCACCTTTTTAAACTTCTTTCTATCTTTCAGCTGAACGGCCACACTCGGATTCCCGTTTTCATCAAAGGATTGCTTCGTTCCGCTTTGAACGATGTCCTGGCCGTCCAGCATTAATTTATCATTAACATCACGGAATGTGAGATTGGCTTGAGTCGACAGCAGCTTGCGAGCTTCTGATTGATCTTCAACGCCAGCGAGCTGAACGCGAATCCGGTTTCCTTCCTCCACCTGGATGCTCGGTTCACTCACGCCCAGAACGTTAATCCGTTTATCGAGAGCTTCCGCCGTATCGGCCACAACTTTCTCGGTGATTTTCTGTCCTTCTTTAGCAGGCTTGACTTCATACAAAACTTCAAACCCGCCCTGGAGATCAAGCCCCAGTTTAATATCTTTCACGATGTCCTTCGTCGTAAGCCCTATAGTGCTCGCCAATAAAAGCACGATAAGAAAAAAGGCTACGATCCGGCTGCGCTTTACCATTGTGTCACTTCCTCCTTAGTTAAGCTAATCTTGTAAAATAGCAATAAATGCTGCATGATAAAGTGAACCTTCAAACAGTGAGGCTTTATCGCCCGCTGTTGAAGAGAAGAACAAGGGCGAACATCATAACATCCCGATGCCGCGGCCTCCCACTTAGACTTTTTTGCTCTCCGCTCCATTCCTGAAGCAGGAGATAAAGGCACCTTACATGCGAGATAAAAAAAATTCTGGCCAAAGGACACCAGAATTCCTCAACAAAACTATTATGAAGCAGAAAATAACCGCTGTCAATTTAAGCCTATTGCTTTTTCGGACCAAGCAATTCCTGCAATTCTTCTTCGTTGATTTCTTCTAGCCAATTGGACGAACGATAGGCTTCCAGCTGAGCATAATTCATATAGTCGCCAGGTGTCGTAGAGACAATATCCGCTACCAGCTTATGTACACGCGCCTCATCCTTTGGCTTCTTCCACTTTTTTCTTAACAGATACCCCCAAAGCGACGGGATATCAATAGCGCCATACTCCAGCAAACGAAACTCCTCCACTTTGCTCTTCAGCGCCGGCAGCAGCAGCTGGAAATACTTTTCGTAAGGGTGCTTATCCGCCAATCTACTCATCCCCTTTATTTAGAAGAAATGATGAACTTGTCATGCTTGCCCACCTGTCAAGCATATATATCATTGTATAGCAATTTATCCATTTTGAGAAGGCAGGGAGACAGATGACCAAGTTTATTAAAGGAACTCTCATTTTAATGGCAGCCCTCTTAATTACAAAGATTCTCGGATTTGTCAACCGGATCGTCATTGCCCGTCTGATCGGGGAGGAGGGGGTCGGGCTTTATATGATGGTGTTTCCCACCTTTATCCTGATTGTGACGTTAACGCAGATCGGTCTCCCTGTGGCGATCTCCAGAAGTGTCGCAGCTGCGGAAGCGCAGAAAGATCACGCAAAGGTCAAAAAAATACTCGCTGTGTCACTCGCAATTACCATTTTTTTATCCCTTATTTTCACACCGAGCCTCTTGTTGCTTGCGCCTTATTTATCTGAAGTATTATTCACCGACCCGCGAACATATTATCCATTAGCGGCGATTTCCCCAGCTATTCCGATCATCGCGGTATCATCTGTTCTCAGAGGATACTTTCAAGGAAAACAAAATATGAAGCCGGCCGCTTATGCCCAAATCATCGAGCAGGTCGTCCGCATTTTATTAATTGCTTTCTTAACAAAGAAGTTTCTGCCGATGGGAATCGAATACGCGGCAGCCGCCGCTATGGCCGCAGCAGCAGCAGGGGAGCTGATTTCTCTTCTTTACTTGCTCAGCATGTTTAAAATCACCAAAACGTTTCGTCTGAGAAAGCGCTTCTTTCAAGCTGTTCATTCTGGAAAAGAAACCGCAAAGGAATTGCTGGAAGTCGCCATCCCGACAACAGGGGGGAGGATGATCGGTTCCCTTTCCTGGTTTTTTGAACCGATTGTCGTAACGCAAAGCCTTGCGATCGCTGGTGTTGGAGCTGTTATCGCCACAAGAGAATATGGAATATTAACCGGCTACGCCTTGCCGGTGATGTTCCTTCCATCCTTTGTCACATTAGCGCTCTCCACTTCTCTTGTCCCAGCGGTCAGCGAGGCTTACACCAAGCGTGAGCATCAGCTGCTGGAATATCGTGTGCAGGAAGCGCTGCGCTTTTGCTTAATCACCGGCGGACTTGCCGTGCTCGTTTTATACTTATATGCCGAACCGCTGATGCGCTTTATGTATCATTCTGCTAATGGCGCCAAGTTCATCGAGCTGTTGGCACCATTTTTCTTATTTTATTATTATCAAGGTCCGCTGCAGGCTGTTTTGCAAGCCTTGAACTTAGCGAACGCAGCAATGATCAACAGTCTTATCGGCGCCGCTGTCAAGCTGGCTGTAATCTTTATCTTTGCATCGCAGCCGCAATTCGGAATTTACGGAGCCGCCCTTGGAATGGCTGTGGGCATCTTGTTAGTGACACTTCTGCACTTGGCTTCCGTGTTCAAGAAGATCTCCCTATCACTAAATATTCGGCAGTATGTGAAGTTTCTGTTCGTTTTAACAGCCGTCTTCTTCTGCAGTCAATGGATCAACCGTTATTGGCTGGATCAGCTGGCGGGACTGACTTTTCTTATTTCAGGGATTGCCTGCACATCATTTTGCTACTTCATCATCTCGGCAGCTGCTGGATTGATTACAAAGCGGGATATCCATCGTCTGCCTTTTCTAAAAAAATAAGGCCGTTTTTTAAGATGGGTCTCTCTCATCAATAAAAAACCGGCCGTCATGAAAACTGCAAAAAGAGATAGCGTCGATCTCTTGGTATCCTCTTTTTTTCAATTCCCGGAGAAGCCATTCTTCTGTTTGCTCGATGATGGATAAATGCTCATGCTGAATTTCTCCATCCAGTATTAAAGGTAAAGTGAAGGTTCCGCTTTTTCGTTTGTTTTCTTTCTGCAAAATTGACAGGCTTCCGGAAGGCTCTAAAATAGCGTATTCAATGTCATCAATATGACGAATATCCTTCTCGCGCATTTGCAGGAGAAGATCTTGAAAATTATAGCGTTGCCTTCTCATCGCATGCTCATTGATTTTTCCTTTATTGATAATGATTTCTGGCTTCCCATCAATAAATTCTCTGAACTTTTTGCTCTTTAAGGAGATGAAAGCGAAAGTGATTTGGATGACCGCCAGAACGGCAATGGGTACAATGGTGTGCATAAGCGGTTCATTCGGCTCTTCAATTGCAAATACAGCCATTTCGCCGATCATTAAAAATACGACCAAGTCCAAAATGCTGAGTTCGCCGATTTCTCTCCGGCCCATCAGGCGAAAGATAAATAAAATGACAATGTACAATAAGACCGCACGCAAGCCAATCGTCCAATAAACCATAGGAACCTCCTTCATGTTTTGACCGTGTTACCTATTAGTATGGACGGCGATGCTAAAAAACATGAAGAACAAACAATGGTAATAAAGGAGGAAGAATAGTGAAGTCTTTCAGCTACAGTGTGATGTATGGAACGCTTGTCATTTTCGGCTTTGCCCTTGTTTGCAGTCTGATTTTTTCTTTTATTTTGCGGTTCAGTTCTATAGAGGAAACCTCCATACAGCTGCCAATTACGATTATTTCTTTTGCGGCGCTGTTTTCCGGTGGCTTTATCTCAGGAAAGCTCGCAAAGCAAAAAGGCTGGTTAACCGGCGGATTAACCGGTCTCATTTACAGTGTTACGATGATTCTCTATCAATATCTCGGCTACCACAGCTCCTTTCATTGGGAACAAATCGTTTATCACAGCTGTTTCTTAATCACCGCTATGATGGGCGGCATCCTCGGCGTTAACCTGTCCTCGGACAAAAGATCCTAGAAAGCAGGAGAAAATAAAATGGCCCCAGCAATAAATTAAGCATAATTATGCAGCCTGAGTCCTGTATTCATCTGAACTCAGGCTGTATACACACTCATGGTTAGAGCATCGAACATCTTTAGTTTTTCCAGCTGTTTTAAAGTGATGAAAGAAATTCCTTTGCAAGCATTGCCCCAGCAGCTTCCCTTTCCGGGCATGCAAGCTTTATCTAATATTTTTTAAATTAGGATGTTCTATTGGAGGGATGTATACCGAAAGCCTGATCATTATGAAGCAGGACTTCTTTTACATTCCGTTTTTTTGAGAGGATTCAGGACTAGTTTGTGGCCACTTCTTAGGCTGAGATGGCAAACAACAATTTTTCATTCAGCTTGTCTGCTTTTTTCTTAAATGTAAGATCGTATGTTTTTCTAATATTTCTCCCAAAAAAATCCCCTCTATAGCAGACAGATAAGCACGCTTTTTTCTGTCTGCTAGAAGGGGATCACATCAAAAACAGAAGCTTTCCTTCTTTATTCTCCAATTGCTTTCTCTGTCACTTCGCGAATTGCATTGCGGTCATACGTCAGGCGGCTGCCATCTCCGCATTTGATCACAATGGTTCCTTCTTCTATCGCGTCGATGAAACCATGAAGGCCCCCGATCGTGACAATCTTATCTCCTTTTTGCAAATTGTTTTGCATTTCCATTATCGCCTTCTGGCGCTTTTGCTGCGGACGAATAAGCAAAAAGTAGAATATTACAAACATCAATATGAGCATAATAATGGTTTGCATGATATCCCCCCTTTCTGAGAACGATTGAAATTAGAAGTTTTTCGCATTCGGACGATTAAAGCCATACGCTTCAAAAAATTCGTCGCGGAAATCGCCTAAGCGGTCTTCTCTAATCGCTTCTCTTACTTGTGCCATTAATTTTATCAGAAAATATAAGTTATGATA
Organism: Bacillus xiapuensis; assembly: GCF_002797355.1. Classification (GTDB taxonomy): domain Bacteria; phylum Bacillota; class Bacilli; order Bacillales; family Domibacillaceae; genus Bacillus_CE; species Bacillus_CE xiapuensis. The sequence continues at coordinate 2,024,318 of NZ_KZ454939.1, forward strand.
AGTTGTTAGTCTTATACCAAAGGTTTCGTTTGTGCGAATTAAGTGACGAATATAGGCGCGTGAATAATGGCGGCACGTATAGCAGTCGCAATTTTCATCGAGCGGGCCGAAATCACGGGCATATTTCGCATTTTTCACGACCAGCCGGCCTTCGCTCGTCATCAATGTGCCGTTTCTGGCAATTCGTGTCGGCAGGACACAATCAAACATATCAACGCCTCTAATCGAACCGTCAATTAAAGAGTCTGGAGAACCGACCCCCATTAAATAGCGAGGTTTATCGGCCGGAAGCAGCGGAGTAGTAAATTCCAGCACCCGATTCATGACTTCTTTCGGCTCACCGACAGACAAACCGCCGATGGCGTAGCCAGGGAAGCCAAGCGAAACTAAGTCGCTGGCACTCTGGCGGCGCAAATCCTCATATTCCCCTCCTTGAACGATGCCAAACAAGCCCTGATCTTGCGGGCGGGCATGCGCTTTTAGACATCTTTCCGCCCAGCGCGATGTCCGCTCCACAGACCGCTTCATATAGTCCCGCTCAGCCGGATAGGGAGGACATTCATCGAATGCCATCATAATATCCGAGCCCAAAGCATTTTGGATTTCCATCGCCTTTTCCGGAGAGAGGAACAGCTTGTCCCCATTTAAATGATTGCGAAAATGAACCCCCTCTTCTTCTATCTTACGGAACTCACTTAAAGAAAAGACCTGAAAACCGCCGGAATCCGTTAATATTGAGCGATCCCAATTCATAAATTTATGAAGGCCGCCTGCCTCTTTCACAATATCATGTCCCGGACGAAGCCATAAATGATAGGTGTTGCTCAGTATGATGTTCGCACCCATCGCTTTTAAATCTTCCGGTGACATTGTCTTCACTGTCGCCAGTGTGCCAACCGGCATAAAAACAGGCGTCTCAAAGCTGCCATGGGGTGTGTGCACACGGCCGAGACGGGCGCCTGTCTGTTTGCATGTTTTGATCAATTCATATCGAATCGCTGTCAAATGCTTGCAGCTCCTTTCTATTATTGAATCAGCATCGCATCGCCGAAGCTGAAGAAACGATACTTCTTGTTCACCGCTTCTTCATAAGCATTCAGCACATGCTGTTTGCCAGCCAGGGCACTCACCAGCATGATTAGCGTAGACTTTGGCAAATGAAAATTGGTGATCATGCCGTCAATCGCTCTGAATGGGAACCCCGGATAAATAAAAATATCCGTCCAGCCACTTGCCGCCGTAATTTGACCGCCATGATCGCGCGCCACCGTTTCCAGCGTCCGAGTCGAGGTCGTCCCCACGCTAATAATACGGCCGCCTTTTTGCTTCACTTCTTCAATCAGCCGGGCGGTCTCTTCAGACACCTGATAGAACTCACTGTGCATTTCATGATCTTCAATCTTATCGGCTGATACCGGCCGGAAAGTGCCGAGTCCGACATGAAGAGTAATAAAAGCAAGATGAACGCCCATTTCTTTAATTTCCTGGAGCAGCTCTTCAGTAAAGTGAAGCCCGGCAGTAGGTGCGGCAGCAGAGCCGCGCTCTTTCGCATACACAGTTTGGTAACGGTCCTGTTCCTCCAGCTGTTCCTTGATATAAGGAGGCAGCGGCATTTCGCCCAGTTCCTCCAGCACTTCATAAAAGATGCCGTCATAAGAAAATTCAAGCATGCGGCCGCCGTGATCCTTGATGCCCGTGCAGGTAGCCGTCAGCCTTCCGTCTCCAAAAGAAATAACGCTTCCTTCTTTGATTCGCTTGGCCGGCTTCACGAGTGTTTCCCAGCAATCCCCTTCTTCTTGTTTCAAGAGCAGCACTTCCATTTTAGCGCCTGTGTCAGCTTTCACGCCATACAAGCGCGCCGGCAATACGCGCGTATCATTTAGCACAAGACAATCTCCGGGGTTTAAAAACTCTGTGATTTGTTTAAAAATCCGGTGCTGAATCTCGCCTGTTTCTTTATCGAGCACCATCAAGCGGCTTTCCGCCCGCTCTTTTAAAGGTGTCTGTGCAATTAACTCTTCAGGTAAATAAAAATCAAAATCTTCTACTTTCACTTTATTCATCCCTATCTATTCATTTCCATTTTCCAATCAGGTAAAAAATTAATGATAACACAACGCTGGCAATGATGGACGTCATAATTGGAAAATAAAAAGTCGTATTTCCTTTTTTAATAAGAATGTCTCCGGGAAGCTTGCCGACTTTAATGAATTGCAGCAAAAGACCAACTATAAACAAGCCGGCACCGGCCAGCATGAGCATTTTTCCGATTCCGCTCATTTCGTCGGCACCTCCATCTGAAAATGCTGATAAACCAACTCACTGACAATTCGCCCGCGAGGTGTCCGCTGCAGAAATCCGATCTGCAGCAGGTACGGTTCATATACATCTTCAATGGTCACTGCTTCCTCCCCTATGCTTGCGGCAATCGTTTCAATCCCGACAGGGCCGCCGCGAAATCGCTCAATGATCGCTTTTAACAGCTTGTGATCAATATGGTCAAGCCCCCGGCGATCGACTTGTAAGCGCTCCAGTGCTTCCTGCGCTATTTCAAAGGTAATTATGCCATCGCCGCGCACCTGAGCATAATCGCGCACGCGCTTTAACAGCCGATTGGCTATCCTCGGGGTTCCCCGGGAGCGCCGGGCAATCTCTGCCGCGCCCTGCTCATCTATGGCCGTGCCGAAAATATCCGCTGTCCGCAGCACAACTTGACAAAGCTGTTCTTCATTATAATATTCAAGCAGGCTCAGCACACCGAAACGGTCGCGCAGCGGCGCCGAGAGCGATCCGGCTCGAGTCGTCGCTCCAATCAATGTAAACGGCGGCAAATCAAGACGGACAGAACGGGCACTCGGCCCTTTGCCGATCACAATATCTAAGCAAAAATCCTCCATGGCCGGATACAGCACTTCTTCAATTGCACGCGGGAGGCGATGAATTTCATCAATAAACAGCACATCTCCCGGTTCAAGCGCCGTCAAGACAGCCGCCAGATCTCCCGGCCGTTCAATAGCCGGTCCTGCCGTCGTCCGCAACTGAACCCCCATTTCATTGGCAATCACCGCAGCTAACGTCGTTTTTCCAAGTCCGGGAGGGCCATACAGCAGCACATGATCCAGCGTCTCTTCACGCTGGAGGGCTGCTTTGATGAATACTTCCAGATTCTCCTTAACTTGATTCTGGCCTATGTATTGCTTTAGAGTCTGAGGGCGGAGCGACTGTTCTTCATGCAATTCTGTCCTGTCAGCCGTTCCAGAAACCATTCGATCTTCCATCTTGATCCCTCCCTTTCCAGTCTATCCATTCAATAACAACTGCAACCCTTTGCGGATGTATTGATCTGTTGTCATTTTCTCTTGCTTCAGCTTTGCGGTGATTTTTTTGATTTCCCGCTGAGAATAGCCGAGCGCTTCAAGCGCCAAAATTGCTTCCTCAAGCTCTGCGGCAAAGGAAGATTCCTGTTCCGATTCCTTTGTTTGAAATAAATTCGGGAAATACTCGGGCACGACATCCGCAAGCTTTCCCTTCAAATCTAATATCATTTGCCGGGCTGTTTTCTTGCCGATCCCCGGAAACTTGATTAAAAACGACTCATTTTCCTGTTCAATCGCTGAAATAACCTGTCCCGGCTCTCCGCTTGCCAAAACGGCCAGCGCTCCTTTCGGTCCGATCCCCGAGACGCAGATTAATTTTTCAAAAAGCCGCTTCTCCTCTATTGTGGCAAATCCATACAGCGCTAAGACATCTTCGCGCACATGCTGATATACATATATCGTCATCAGCTGCTTTTCAAATTGAGAAAATGCAAATGGATTTGGCGTCAGCACTTGATAACCAATACCGCCATTTTCAATCACGATATATTCCGGTCCAATAAATTCTACACTGCCTTTTATATACTCGTACACGTTCTCTCCTCCTGCACACTACCCTTCATTGTATCATATCATGATGATTCTGAAACGAAAATCTATAAGAAACATCTGTTCCTTTCCGAACTAAAAAGACCAGCTTCTTTCTTCCATCTCTGGTAAAAGAAGCTGGTCCCGTGTGTCCGCACTGCTGCCTGAAACTTTAGTTTGGCGATACCATGCCGCCCGCTCCCGCCGAGCTGACATCCGGCTTTCCGCCCTTGTTGCTTGTTCTTTGATAAGGCGATTCCGCCTCCGTATTTTTGTTTTTCTCAACAGAAAGCACGCGTATGTCCTTTTCATGCAGCAGTTGCTCCAATTCTTTTTCAATATCGCCCTGGATCTTCACTTCATCATACTGGAGTTCTGCCTTTATTATTTTCAATGTCATCTTCCTTTCTGTGGATGAGTCGTTATTTCTTTCTTTCCCTGCCTCTCACTCATTAAACTCTCCGATCAAAAAAGGGTTGCATGAACACGAGATTTGCTGTAGTATTGACTCATCAGCTGCGTTGTACGTAATCTTAATAAAGTTTTAACCTTTAAACTGAAATAGGGAGTTTTATATTAAAGCAGGAATATCATGCCTCGGCAAAGAGGACGATAGGAGCGCTTTTGCAAACACCCACTTTATGGAGTGGTGGTTTTAAAACTCTATTAACCATACGGCAACAGCGGCCTTTCCATTACATACAAAGGGGCTGTCCCAAAAGTCGGTGAAACCGACTTTTGAGGACGGCCCCTGTTTTTTTTCTATTTTTAAGCACAAAAAAATCGCTCTTTCTTGTAAAATGTAAGTAACCAAACCAACACATACAAAAGGAGCGATTTTTTTATGAGCAGCCAAAAGACTACTCCCACAAATTATAACACGGACCAGTTGTCTTTACCACTAGAAACGGAAGAGGTGTCCACGCAAAAAAAGAACTTCCGTTCCAAACCTGTCTTTGTTTCCTATCAAACAGACCAGCTGATGCTTCCGATGGATCTCAGTGACTGGATTCCTGCACACCATGTCTCCCGTTTTATCCATGAGATGATTGAAAACATGCCCGATGAGCTGTTCATCAAGCCTTATAAAGGCGGCGGCCGAAGTGCCTATCACCCCAAAATGATGGTCAAAATTCTTCTTTATGCGTACTCGCAAAAGGTCTATTCCTGCCGAGGAATCGCGAAGATGCTAGACGAAAACCTGCCGATGATTTGGCTCTCTGCCATGCAAAAACCAGATTTCCGTACGATTAACCGTTTCCGCAGCGGCCAGATGAAATCCATGACGTAATA